>NNSG01000009.1 GCA_002256485.1 Fidelibacterota bacterium 408169 | reverse complement strand
TCTGCTATGCTGTCTTCTCCACGAAGACCATCCATGATTATTCTGATTTTCTCTTCTGCTGAATACTTCCGGCGAGTTCTCCGTTTGATCTCACGGACTGTCTTTTCGGAACTTGATTTTGGGGTCATTATTTGTCCTTTCGTTCAACGGTAAATTACCCAAAAGTATCACCTTAACTTTTATATCAAAATAGTCCGGCTAATTAAAAAACTACACATACAATATGATAGAATATTTAATTTCTTAAAAGAAAATAATCTTAATGCAAATTTTTTCGTTAGTTCAAATAATGATAAGGAAATATTAAATGCACTTTCTAAAAATAATTACATTGATCTGCAGGGTCATTCTCATTCACATTCAAATTTCAGGCAGCTTTCTTATCCTGAAACTATGAGAGAAATACTATTGAGTGAGCAATTTTGGGATACAAATTTTACTGGGTTTAGATTTCCATTTGCCAGCAATAGTTATTGGGGTATGTATATACTCAATAGTTTGGGTTACACATTTGATTCAAGCATTGCAGCAAACCATCTTGAATTTTATAGAGGAACAATTTTTCCTTATAATATTCCAATATTCAACGAAAATTTTTATCAAACTCTTGACTTATTGGAACTCTCTCAAATATTTCATGATGATTGGCATTTTTATCAGAAAATTTTAGATGATGATGATTATTCTGCAAAAGAGCAAAAAAAGGATGCATTATTATTTGAAAAATATTTAACTAATTTTTGGGAATATGCTGTAAAACCAAATAATGGATTAATGGTTTTTATGGGCCATCCAATGTATAGTGCCATAAGTGAAATAACAATGATGCCATTGCAAAAAATAACTGAAAAAGTTATTCAGGATGATGCATGGATAAGTACTCCAGATAAAGTCGCCTCTTATTGGAATAAATTGAAAGATCTAAAAATAAGTGTAAAGGAAAATCAAAAAGGAATAACAGTTTTATTCTCTCTTCCAAACGAAACAATTATAAATGATATTAGTCTTAAAATGTCACTTAAACCAAAAAATATAAAAGTGATAAGTAAGAATGGTAAAATCAAAAAACACAAAATGAAGGTAAATAAATATTATTATTTAATATTTAACGCTGAAAATAATGATTCAATTTCAATTGGTTTTTAAATGTTCATGAAAGTAAAAAATTCTACATTGATCCGAATATTTTTATATTAAATTTTAGATTATGAAATCTATTAGAATTATTGTTTTTCAACAGATAACTATTTGGTTCTTTTCCTTTGCAATCATTATACACACCGGGGTTGAAGCGCCTGTGTTGTGTCTCGAAGCTGATGGACACGTTAATATTGAATCAAAATGCGACAGCGATTGTGAAGTACCTGTTGATTCAGAACATCAGGATGATTGCGGTGAATGCGTGGATGTCCAATTATGGGATACGAATTCGAATACACCATTTCTACATTCATCTGTAAATTTTGATATTGGTTTCGATTATATCTTTTCAGATCAAAATCTTTTTGATGTTTTTCATCAAGTTTCTTTTTTTTCTCCCACAAAAGAAAATCCTAACAATCATTTCCCACTCTTCTTAAAAAATACTATTTTACTTATTTAGACTCACTTTCAGAAATCTTATCCGTCTTCGGTTTAGATAACCGATAATTTTCAAACATTTTAGAAAGGTGAGTTATGCATACTCTAATTCGGTGTATCATTTACACCTCAATTACATCATTGGCATTTTGTCAAACATTGGATATAGAAACACTAGAAAGATTGGTGATTGAAAATAATCCTCAACTTTTGGCTCGTGCAAAAAAAATCGATATTCAACAAGGACAATTAGACCAAAGCAGAAAATTGCCGAATCCTGTATTAGGTTTTGAATCTGGCGCAGGTGTAGACCCTGAAACATCAGTCATGATTTCTCAATCAATTCAGCTTGGTGGAAAACGAAAACATAAAATCAAATTAAGTGAACTTGATTTAACGAAAGCACTCTTGGAATATGAAAAGCTGAAACAAGAAAAATTGACCATGGCGTTTCAGTCATTTGTGAACATTCTTCATTTTCAAGAAGTTAAATCGCTTCAGCATGATAGAATTTCAGTTTCAGAAGCATTGTTGAAAGCCGTCAGTAAGAAAGTGGAAGCCGGGAAATTATCTCCCGCAGAAATATCTCGAGCAAAAATTCAGCACTTTCAAAAACAAATGAAACTCAAAAAAATAGATTCTGCGATAGAAAGAGAGTGGATTTCAATATCCGCACTTTCTGGTGATAAACAATCAACGTTCGATTATTCTCAAGGTGGATTCAGACAAATTTCCAAAATATCTCCATCATATTCATTGGACAATTCTCCGGCTATTCAATTGGCTGAACTTTCTATTGAAATTCAAAGAAGTACCATTAAATCTGCAAAAGTAGAAACCATTCCCAATCTCGATTTGGGTGCAGGACTTAAACAAAGCGATGTTCCCGGAAATACATTTCAAATTGGATTCTCTGTTCCGCTTCCTATTTTTAATCAAAACCAAGGTAATATAAAAAGTGCCATATCCGGATTGGATGAGAAGGAGCTGGAATTGAAATTCGTAGAATCCCAATTAAAGTCAGAGTTGGAAAAAATCCAAAAAGAATTGGACTTACTCTATTCTGAAGCTGCAACCCTAAAAGAAGAAATAATCCCTGAAGCTCAAACGGCTTACACCATAATAAGCGATGGATATTTGAATGGACGGTTTACCTATCTTGATGTGGTGGATGCACAAAAAATGTGGTTCCTGTCAAGGTCGCAATATTTGGACGCATTGAAAGAATATCACCACAATATTTTTGAACTAAATCGTATCACCGGTAGCAATAATCAAACAACTTTTAAAGAGAGAACGAATCATGAATAAAACAATTATTAGCACAGCTATAATTACAGCGTTATTAACCTTTTTCTTTACTCGGATGTATTATGTATCGGTTGAAATAATCCATACTGAAAATCATGAAGAAAGCAACCATGAATCTGAACAGAATTTTTCACAGGAATTATTAGATGAATTTGGGATTGTTGTAGAAACTGCATCCGGAGGAATTTTGGAAAGAACCATCGAATTGCCAGGGGAAATTCAAATTGATCCAGATCGGTTAGCCCATATTACACCACGATTTGATGGTGTTGTACAGAAAGTATTTAAACAAATCGGAGACACGGTAAAAAAAGATGATCTATTAGCTGTCATTGAAAGTAACGAAAGTTTGACGACGTATGAACTCCGCTCATCCATAGACGGCATTGTGCTTGATATGCATTTTACGAAGGGAGAAACTGCCCAACGACCTGATCACTTTTTTGCCGTAGCTGATTTATCGGAAGTGTGGGTGAATTTGAGTGTATATCAAAAATATCTTTCGCAAATCAAGATGGGGCAAACAGTCAATATGATTTTCAGCTCTGATGATCAGCCCGAAAAAGGTCAAATATCATATATTTCGCCAACACTCGATGAGCAGACGAGAACCGCAATGGCAAGAGTTATCCTGAAAAATAACGAATTGAAATTTCGACCCGGGCAATTCATAACGGGGCAGGTCATCGTGGATAATACTTACTGCGATCTAATCGTACCAAAAACGGCATTAGAAACGGTAAATGATAAACCTGTAATATTTACAGTAGATGAACATGGGATAGAACCAAAAATAGTTACTATCGGAAAAAAGAATCACAAAAGTGTAGAAATAGTTTCGGGATTAACCCTAGGACAAACATTTGTGCAAAAAGGTGGGTTCGTTCTCAAAGCAGAATTTGCTAAAGAATCATTTGGTGGTGGGCATAATCATTAAAAAATGGAATGGATTGACAATGTCAATCCTTGCTTCGCCAAAAATATTGATGTCGTTACAGTGCATCAACACGATTGGATTCATCCTAAAGTAAAAGGAAAATTTTAAAATGAAAAAATTAATTCAATTTGTATTAGAAAATCGATTCCTGATGGTTCTCATTGGTGTCATTATTATTGGAACGGGATATTATAGTTATAAAAATTTACCGCTGGATGCTTTGCCTGAAATAACGCCCCCTGTCGTAAGAGTATATACAATCACAGAAGGTTTGGCTCCGGAAGAAGTAGAGCAATTGGTGACATATCCAGTAGAAGTTGCCATGGCAGGCTTACCGAATATTGCAGAACTTCGTTCAATTTCTACGTTCGGTTTATCTATTGTAAATGTGTTTTTTGACGATGGAACTGACATTTATTTTGCTCGTCAACTGGTGAATGAAAGGTTACAGGAAGCATCTCGACAAATCCCCGAAGGATACGGCACACCAGAGATGGGTCCCATTGCAACAGTTCTTGGTTTGGTCATGTTTTATTATCTTGAAGATGAATCTGAAACGTATTCGTTAGAAGAACTTCGCACCATTCAGGATTGGATGATAAAACCGATTCTCCGCACAATTCCAGGTGTGACGGAGGTGATTAGTGTTGGTGGCTACGAAAAGCAATTTCAAGTCATTGTTCAGCCAGATGCTTTACTTCGTTATGAGATTTCTCTCAACGAAATTATTGAGAAAATTCAAACGAATAATTCCAATGTTGGTGCTCAATATATCATCAAAAATGCGGAAGAATTTACTGTAAGGTCCATTGGGCTGGTAAATTCAATGGATGACTTGGGGAAAATTGTCATTAAATCTGTCGATGGAACGCCTGTCTTTTTAAATGATTTGGCGGAGATAGGTATTGGCGGGGAAATTCGTCGTGGACTCCAAACACGCAATGGGGAAAAAGAAGTCGTGGCTGGACAAATCGTCAAATTGTTCGGCACAAATTCTTCAGTTATTATTGAGCGAGTGGAAGAGAAACTCACAGAAATTAATGATATGCTTCCGGATGGTGTTAAAATGGTGCCATACTATGAACAAAAAACACTTGTGAACGCAAGTCTATCCACAGTAACAAATGCGTTAATTCAAGGAATTATGTTAGTTATTTTAGTCTTAATATTATTTTTAAGTGATATTCGATCAAGTTTAGTGGTGGCTTTTTCGATTCCATTTTCACTTTTATTTTCGCTTGTTGGAATGAGCTATTTTGGAATTTCCGCAAATTTAATGTCTCTATCCGGCTTGGCCATTGCCATTGGGCTATTGGTGGATGATTCTATAGTTATCGTTGAAAATATTTCGCGTATTCTTCGAGAAAAAGATCCATTAAAAAGTAAAATACAAATAATTATCGATGCCTGTGTTGAGATTTTTCAACCAGTCGTTTTTTCGACTTTGATCATCATTTTAGTATTTATTCCATTATTAACAATACAAGGTGTGGAAGGAAGAACGTTTGAACCATTGGCATATACCGTTATACTCGCATTGATTAGTTCCTTGTTTTATGCGATTTTTATTGGTCCTGCTTTGTCACATTTTTTGCTTCCCAATTTGCCATTTGAAGAAAAAAATAAAATATCATTTGGTCAAAAGTTTCAGGACTATTTGATAAAATTATATAAACCGATAGTGTCTTATTTTGTCTCTTTTCCTCGCGTGTCGGTAATAATTACACTTGTTTTTCTTTTTATCGGAGCCATTATCTTCCCTCGCCTTGGATCAGAGTTTACTCCGGAAATGAATGAAGGAACGACAATTGTTACTGTCCAAATGGCACCATCTATATCTCTGGAAGAAAGCAAACGTCTGGCCATGTTGGTGGAAAAGCGATTAATGAATATCCCGGAAATTGAAGAAGTGGTTACTGTGATGGGCACTGGAGAAGTAGGTGGAGAGTATATGCCGATTAATATGGGAGATATTTATATCAACTATAAGCCAAAGACACAGTGGAATATTCCATTATCTAAAGATGGAATTGAAGATAAAATTCGTGAAAAACTGGCATCTGTTCCGGGCGTGGTCATAAGCCTCACTCAACCCATCAAAATGCTCACAGATGAATTGATTGAAGGAGTACGGGGCGATTTAGCCATTAAACTATTTGGGAACGATTTGGAAAAACTCAAAGCACAAGGTGATAATATAGCTCGTGTTTTGGGCAATATTTCCGGAGCAGCGGATGTACAAGTTGAACAAACCGTCGGTTCACCGCAATTAGTTATCCAAATCGATCGTCAAGCGATCGCCCGATACGGAATAAATGTATCTGATGTGCAGGAAGTGGTACGGTCTGCTATCGGTGGTGTTACTGCAGGACAAGTATTTGAAGGAATTCAGCGATTTAATATTTTAGTACGATTTCCGGAGAAATATCGAGGCAGTAAGGAAGCGATAGAGAATATTCTGATTACATCTTCAATGGGTGCTGTTTTGCCTCTGTCAGAGTTAGCCCATATTCGAGAAGTTGTAGGTCCTCGTCAGATATCGCGAAAAAACAATCAGCGATTTATTACCATTCAATGTAATGTATCTAATCGAGATATTGGTTCATTTGTAGAAGAAGCTCGTGAGAATCTTAAAAATGAGATTAAGTTACCAGCAGGTTATTTCACCGAATGGGGTGGCCAGTATAAATTGCAACAGGAAGCCAATAAAAAGCTCATTGTAATTGTCCCCATTATTTTGATCATTATTTTGTCTTTACTATTCTTAAATTTTCATTCTTTAAAAAATTCATTACTGATTATACTCAATATTCCGTTGGCATTGGTGGGTGGAGTTGTAGCATTATGGCTTACAAACCAAAATCTTTCTGTACCTTCATCTATTGGGTTCATTGCTCTATTTGGCATTGCTCTAGAAAATGGTATGGTATTATTAACCTATTTAAATCAACTTGTAAAAGAAGGTGTATCAGTGGAAGAAGCATCCATTTCTGGTGCTAAAATGAGACTTCGTCCAGTATTAATGACGGCACTCACAACCGCATTAGGGTTATTACCATTACTATTTGCGACAGGAACAGGAAGTGAAGTTCAACGACCCTTGGCAACAGTTGTTGTAGGCGGTTTGGTTACATCAACTATCTTAACTTTATTGGTCATACCAGCTTTGTACAAATGGTTTTCGGATGAATTAAAATGATTAAAAATCAATGAGATCAAAAGAATCACTATTAAAGTTTGCTATCTTTCTGGCAGTAGTTACGGTTTTTTATAATATCCTTGAAGGATTGGCTGCTGTATACTTTGGATTAGAAGATGAAACATTGGCCTTGTTTGGTTTTGGTTTAGATTCATTTGTGGAAGTGATTTCCGGAATAGGCATTTGGCACATGGTATTGCGCATTACAAAAAAGGGAGACGAACACAAAGATCATTTTGAGAAAAGGGCATTAAAAATTACAGGGTCAGCGTTTTATTTGCTGACCGTCGGATTGATCATTTCATCAATCTACAATTTAATCACCGGCGCTCATCCGGAAACAACCTTTTGGGGTATTGTTATTGCCGGCTTATCTATTTTCGTCATGTGGTGGTTAATACGTGAAAAGACTAAAGTAGGGAAAGCATTGAAATCCGATGCCATCATTGCCGATGCAAACTGCACGAGAGCCTGTATGCAATTATCTGTTGTTTTAATGGTTTCCAGTTTGGGATATGAATTATTTGAAATCGGTAGTATTGATGCAATAGGATCACTGTTTATTGCCGGAATTTCTTTCCGTGAAGGGCGTGAATCTTTTGAAAAAGCAGAAAATCAAAGCCAGTGCTGTGGGGATCACTAATTAAATTAGGATTGATCGATTCTAGAATGGAGCTATTTTGTGATTGTAATATTCTTTATAAAATTTATAAATAAAACGTGTATCTACTATACGCAATATATTTACAATTATCGTTTTGCCTCTGACGAGAGTTACTCAATTTATGCATGACTAACTATTTCGACAAACTCAACGCGCTTATTTCCAGTATAATTAAAAAACCACGAAATATCGCCATTCTGTTCAATTTACTCATTTTTACAACAGAGGCTAGTTTCATGCAGTCCCCATTAAAAACCACGCAAACTATATATCTAGGCGAAGAGAAAGTCTGGATAGATATTTACGAGCGGGTCGGGGCAGACATTACACTGCTGAATCTACATGACAATGAGAACACAGCTGTCGAGGCAGGTCTAGTGTTCATCGAAAAGTACGGTGGTCGATTAATAGAACTGCGGCATGGTCGCGGCAGGGAAGTAGTAGTGCGTGTTGATGGCGTATTGCAACGATTTGACCCAAATCGAATGTTTAGCGATGTGGGTTTACGAAAGTCCCTGGAATATTTCCAAAACTATAATGATGAAGTTTTTTCCATTGCTGCTGCTTTCAGGGACAGTGTTTTGAATCTTTTTGCAATCCACGAAGAGTCAGTTGTAATTGCAATTCACAACAACACGCCAGGCAAGTTGTCTATCAACGATTTTCGTGCGGGAGAATGGTACGGAGAAGATACCAGGAAAGTATTCATCAACCCTCATCAGGATCCAGACAATTTTTATGTTGTCGCTCAACACAGTCTCTATGGTGCGCTGGCTGAAAGGGGATATAATGTGGCTCTAAGAGCACAAAACTCACCTGACCGTGGAATGCTCATGGATTATTGTGTATATCTCGGTGCGTTGAATATTACAGTTGAAACAGAACATGGGAAACGAGTCGAACAAGAAGAAATGCTGGACGTATTATGGGAGATTCTGAAGGAAATTGGACTTGACAACCCTATCAAATAAATTGCTTTTCAAAGCCTTCTATTAATTATTTACTTCCTAATACATTATTGGTTTGTATAACGATAATTAATTACATTTTAACGAAACAATATAGTTAAGAAACAATGAAACTATGAAAATAAGGTCATAAGATGGATAAACAGCTTTACGAAATGCACGCCGGTGTTTGCGCTGCTTTGGCAAATGCAAAGCGTATTGAGATCATTGATCTGTTGCAGGATGGCGAAAAGAAAGCGGGTACTCTTGCCCGGGAGATGGGAATTAACAAGGCCAATCTGTCTCAACATCTGCAATTAATGAAGAGCAAAGGTATTTTGCTGTCACGGCGGGAGGGTGTATTGAACTACTATTCAATTGCCAATCCAAAGATTGTAACCGCGTGTCAATTAATGAGGGAAGTGATGATGGACCAACTTGAGAATATCTCTAAACTTCAGCAGGAATATGCAGAACACCGATAAATCTATTCCTATTCATTCCACAATTGTGACTGTTATCAGTATAAGAGAGTACATCATGAAAATGAGGAATTTTTAACTTGGGCAGTTGTCAATGTCAAGGTATCGAAAATATGTTCGATGAAAAAACAGCTCGCCGGGAGTTGAAAAAATATCATAAAAAAGGGCCCGTAAAAACAACACGAATGCTGTTGGATGCCGTTAAGAAAATTGGCGTAAAAGGAATGGACTTTTTGGATATAGGCGGAGGAATCGGTGCTATTCAAAATGACTTGCTAAACGGTGGTGCGGTTAAAGGAACGAATATTGATGCTTCCAAAGCATATATTGAAGTTGCTAAAGAAGAAGCGAATAATAACGGATTCTCCGTTAAAGTGAAATTTAAACACGGTGATTTCACAACTATTGCTACTGATGAAGATTCAGCAGATATTGTAACATTAGATAAGGTGATTTGCTGTTATGATGATATATATGTATTGGTGGAATTGTCATCTAAACTGGCTCGGAAAATATACGCTGTTGTATATCCTCGGGACGTTTGGTGGGTAAAATTGGCACTGCCCATCATGAATTTATACCCTAAAATAAAAGGTAGTCCTTTTCGTGTATTCATACATCCAACTAAAAAAGTGGAAGAAATCATCTTCAACAATGGATTGAAACGAGCATTTTATAAAACGACATTTGCATGGCAAATAGCTGTGTTTATGAGATGATTACATCAAATAACAAATAGAACATTAAAATTAAGGTGATAATAATATGCATCAAAAAACAGTATTAATTCTTGGCGGCGGCGTGGGTGGCCTGATTACAGCCAATGTGTTAAGCAAATCTATAGGAAAAAATCATCGAATTATCCTGATTGACAGGGATAAACAATATGCATTTGCTCCTTCATTTCCGTGGCTGGCAACTGGTGTAAGAAAACCGGAAAAAATCTGTAAAGATTTAAACGCATTAAAGAAAAAGAGAATTGAATTTGTTGAAGGTGAAATCACTGAAATCAATGCCGAGAAGAAGACAGTGGAAGTAAATGGAAAGGTGATTTCCGGAGATATTATGGTTTTAGCAATGGGCGCTGATTTAGTCCCCGATTCCGTCAATGGTTTGGAAGGAATGGGGCATAATTTTTATTCGCTGGAAGGTTCAAAAAACCTCAGAGATTCCTTGAAAAACTTTCACGGTGGCGACCTTGTTGTCTTAATAACTTCGCTACCCTATAAATGCCCGGCTGCTCCCTATGAGATGGCAATGCTGTTGGAATATTATTGCAGAAAAAGGAAGATCAGGGATAAGGTTAATATTTCAATGTATGCTGCCGAACCAGGTCCCATGGGTGTGGCTGGCAAGGAACTTTCCGGCGCTGTAAGACAGATTGTAGAAAGTAAGGGAATTCAATATTTTCCAGAACATCAATTAGAAAAAATTAATGCTGTAGAAAAATCACTCCATTTTACAAACGGGCATGAAGCTCATGTTGATTTACTCGCTTACGTTCCCACCCACAAAGTACCGGATGTTGTCAAATCTGCAGGCCTAACCGGAGAATCGGGTTGGGTGCAGGTGGACCGAAATACACTCGAAACAAAATTCAGTAATATTTTTGCTATTGGTGACATTACAGGAATTTCCTTAGCGCTGGGGAAGCCACTACCCAAAGCCGGCGTATTTGCTCACTATCAGGCGGAAGTTGTGGCTCATAATATTACCGTGGATATTTTGGGAAAAGGAAAATCAAAATCCTTCACCGGCGACGGCGAATGTTTTATCGAGTTGGGAGATGGAAAAGCAGGTTTTGCCCGTGGGAATTTTTACAAAGAACCACTTCCTGACGTGAAAATGTATAAACCGGGACGGCATTGGCACGCTGGAAAGGTCCTCTTTGAAAAGGACTGGTTTCGGCGATGGTTTTAGTTTTTGTGGAAATTTTAATTTTATAGAAAGGAATTTCTCATGACAACATTCATCCTAAATCATGCGCCCTACGGAACGGAAAAATCGTTTAATGCGCTACGAATAGCGTTGGCATTGATAAAGAAAAAAGAACCGGTAAGAATCTTCATGCTGGATGACGGTATTTTCAATGCAATTAAAGGACAAAAAACTCCCGACGGATATTACAATATTGAACGAATGATGAACAGTATCGTCCGGCGAGGGTTTGATGTTCACACTTGAGGAACCTGCTGCGATGCTCGTGGGGTGTCGGAAGAAATGATGATTGACGGTGTAGTCAAAAGCGGATTGAATACCATCGCTGAATGGACCATTGAGAGTGAAAAGGTTTTGTCGTTTTGATTTGATCAGTTATAGGATTCACATTTTAACAAAAAAATTAATCCGGAACTAATTTCATTTTGAGTATTATACTAATTGAACATATATTCAAATAGTTAAGGAGTTCAAAATGAATAAAACAATCATAACCACAATGGGCGCCGCATTTTTGGCATCACTTTGTTGTATTGGTCCCATTGCCATGCTTCTGCTGGGATCAACTTCGGTAGGATTATTTACCGTCTTTGAACCCATTCGTCCCATCTTTGGAGTTCTTTCCATTGTTGTACTGGTTTTTGCCTATTCCAAAATATTCGGAAAAGATAAAGCAGCCTGCTGTAAGACGGAAGATGCAAAAAAATCTATCAGAAAACAAAAACACATTTTGTTGGGAATTACACCGATTGTATTTGTTTTACTTGCGTTTCCCTATTTTTCAGGTGGATTACATGACAACGATACTGCAGTTCATCCAGGAATGAAGTCCGAGTGGGTGATTGAAGGAATGACCTGTCAAGGCTGTGCAGCCGGAATGGAAGGGGCATTAGCAGCAACAGATGGAATGAATTACTGCAATGTGAATTACGATGATAAAATCATGTTGTGCTATTTAAATAAGAATATACTGACAAAAGATGAGATTCCTGTCTTGGTAAATAGAATTGGTTTTAAAGCCATTCCAATAACAAATATTTTACAGATTGAAGAAGGAACATAATTATGGCCAATTGTTGTTCAAATCCACCTGCTTTTGATTCACCAAATACAATAGTTCCAATAAAAGATATGATTTGTTATTGTTTTCATTATACTACACAAAATATTATTGATGATTATCAAAAACACGGTGAATCATCCATTGAAAAAGACGTCCGTCAAAAGGTCAGATATAAATTATGTTCTTGTGAAACGAAAAATCCAAAAGGATCTTGCTGTCTTGGAGATATTAGAAAAGTCATTAAAGGAGTTGAAGAGCATGGTTAAAGATATAAAACGGTCCTGTGTTAGATCTTATGTAGATCATGATAAAATTCAACAATTACAGATGGATTTGGTCTTGAAAGATTATGTTAAACTGGGTGAAACATTATCTATTTTAAGTAATCCTACTCGGCTAAAAATTCTCGATTGTTTATCCAAAACAGATGAACTTTGTGTTTGCGATCTTGCTGACATTTTGGAAATGGAAGTATCTGCAATTTCTCATCAGCTTCGTAAATTAAAAGATCGAGAGTTTGTTGAAAAACGCCGAGATGGATTAACAATCTATTATCGATTATCAAATAATGATAAATCTAAAGAAGCATGCGACTTTATTGAATCGCTTTTTGTAAACAAATTTGAATCTATAAAATGAACTCATATAAGGAAAAAATAAAAATAATTTTACTGATCGGATTTTTCCCGATTTTCCTATTTGGTCAATGACCACTTTGAAGCAATCCTTCACTCCCGGTCGGGAGTACAACAGAGGGCATAGGCGTTAGCCAAGGTTCTTGGATGGCAGGAACGGCTATTTCATTCAACAATTTTTTACCCATTCATGATGATAATGATGGGTCGGATGAAAGTCATACCGGAGAAATAGACGTACTAATGACAAACTTGTACGGATTATACGGACTCACAAATTCGATAAATCTAAACCATATAAATATTGGAAACAATTTGATGTAGAACACGAAGATACACATCACAGAAATGAAGTTCAAAACGGTTTTGGAGATTTGATGTTAGGATTAAGAAAAATAATGATAAATGAAAATTTTGGTCCTGGACAGCGTTTTTTTATTGATGGCGCTGTAACGTTACCGACAGGAAAAGATTATTTTATAAATCCTTTTGGAATTGAAGCGGATAGTATAAATCACACTCACTTTGCGTTGGGAACTGGGCAGATTTCCTATTCTCTCGGATCTGAATGGTGGGTGAGATCAGAATTCCCATATATTATGGGTATATCTACAAAATACAAACATGCATTAACAGAAAGTAATATCGGTTTTTCTCCTGGATCAGTTGCTGGTCTCTCATTACATGCAATTCAACAATCTCCATTATTTAAGTTTGTTTTTCCTTATTTGAAAATGGAATTCCGTCGTGAATGGCCGGATAAGTGGGCAGGAGAAGTAGCTCCAAACAGCGGAGCATTATTTTTAGATGTGTCTGGACAACTGATTTACGAGGTCAGTGAAAGTCATTCAATTGTATTTTCAATAGGCTATCCCCTTTGGCAGGTAATAGAGGGGAGTCAGCTTTCCAGTATAAATTATGCTTTAAGTTATCGATTTAAGTCATTTTAAAAGAGTCTTATTTATGAATATTCTTCAATATAAACCAAATCCAGACAGTTACAATTCCTAAATAATATATGTTCATTATTTCTCATGCAGCCAGTGGGTATATTGCTGGAAAAATTATTTCACATCATAAAAAGCTGGATAAGTATCAGCAACTCTTTATTGTATTAGTGGTTACCTTTTCGGTTTTTCCAGATGTTGACGGTGTTTTTTCAGCCACAGTCGCTGGTCACCATTCGATTCTACACACACCTGTTTTCTGGATTACCGTTTCTTGCTTAATTTATGTAATCGGCAGAAAATTTTATCCTTCAAAAAATCATATAATTGCTTGGGGAGTCTTTCTAGGTGCTAATCTGCATCTCATAACAGATTGGATAACAGCACGGACAGTGGGTATTCAATGGTTTTATCCATTTATTACAAAAAACTATTATTTATATTCAATATATCCTGAAAAAGGTCAAATTCCAATTTATGAAATGGTCACAAATCCATACTGGTCATTTTATATGGAAAATAAATTATTGTTTGGATTTGAATTTGGGTTGAATTTGATCGCCGTATTTATTTTATTACGAAAAATAAATTTAAGTTTTAAAAATGAAAGCGAGAAATGATTTTCAGTAATGGTTAAATAATGAGAATTTTAGATAGATTTTATTTCATCAAAAGTATTTTATGTGACGTCATTTTGTTATCAGCTTCTAGAGTAATAAAATAAACACCGGATGGTACATTTTTCCCATGACTATTTTTTGCATTCCATTGAAGTGTGTGTAATCCATTTTCTTTATATGTATTAGAAAACTCTCTAACTAATTTACCCTGCACATTAAAAATATTCATTTTTACAAAACCGGGTTCTGATAATGTATAATTAATTCGTGTAATTGGATTAAATGGGTTTGGATAAACGGATGAGATTTCAAATTTATATGGCGACTGAATATTATTTTCATCAATACTTACAAACTCATAATCATGTTCCAGCCAAACAACATGTGGAGCGTAAAAATTCTCATAATCCATGCTGGCAATAAGAATATCGCCAAGGCTATCTTCATCAAAATAACCAGTCACAATTCTTGAGGGTCGAAACCAACTGTCAGTTCCGCCATAATTTGGAGCAGACCAAAGTGTATCCAAACTATAATTATTCGGATCGGTAATATTACCGCCCGTATATTCAAAATCATAAATGTTGCCTGTCCATCCACCGGCTATATAAATATCTGGACCATCCGGGTTTTGACCTAAAGGAGAATCTTGATTCCCTACAACCAATCCTCTCATATCATACCCGAAAGTATTTACAGGAAATGAATAAAGCCAATGAACGTTATTATCGAAATTCACTTGTGATATATCTCCATCATTCGTTAGTACATAAAAATTTCCATCTTCATATGGAATTGCATCTCCTCCGTAGCTCTGTGTAGTCGTAAAATATAGTTCATTTGTTTCGTCCCCATCAAAATTGGCTTCAAATGCTCCGCCGCTACTGAAGTGAGTCGCCTGATTTGCAACATAAAAGTCTGATACTTTAGTATAAACATCTCCAATTAGAGCTTCATAAATGATTATACGAAACCATTCCCAAGCAACAAAAACAACTTCTTTTGAACCATCATTATCCAAGTCGGTAATCCGAGTTAAATAACCGGGAGCAACTGTGGATGATAAATCGAGTAACTCGATATTCCATAAGGCTGTTTCCAATGTAGTAGATTGATCCAATGAAAAGATCATAAACCGACCAGCATTAAATAATCCGGTACTTTCATCCCATCCCGTTGTTAATGAAACAGCTACTTCTTGAATACCATCTCCATCAATATCATCCACGGCGATTTCACCAACTTCTATTACATTCGCAGCTGCCATATCCCAAGTTGTCGTTGGCGTTGTGGGGAATGATCCGATTGTTGAATCAAATTCCCAAACGGAGAAACTATCATAACCAGTTCCTTCATCACCGGCATCATTTAAGTTATCAGGTGAAACATCAATGATAAGTAAAACCTCTAATAAACCATCATTGTCTAGATCGGCAGTCGTAGCTTTAGAAACATTACTGGGAAGATTAATCCCATAGTTAATTAGGTCAACGTACCAAATTAATTCAAGAGAATCGTCATCAGCCACTTCATAAATACCCATATCGTTCCCAATAGAACCCGTCCAACTGGAGGAAATAAGAAATTCTTTATGACCATCACCGTCAGAATCAAATGGTCCTTCCATGGAAATTATTGAACTGGCAGGAAAATAACCACCTTCCCCCCACGATAGGTCTTGCCAAACGTGATTAAAGTTATTTTCGTATATTTGGCTATTTGCAAAAGAAATAAAAAGAAAGATGAATAATGATTTTAACAATTTCTTCATACTGTAACCTCTTGAGTGTTAAATAAATTTATGAATGTGCAAAATTATTAGATTTTGATTAAATAATATAGTTTAAAATCGAGAGATTAGTCAACGGTATATTTCGTATAGGAAAATTATTTACTTATTTGAAAATGCCATATGTCATATTATTTTACAATCGATAAAATTCTTCATAATTTTAGAAAGGCATTAAATAGTCGAAAACACCCATGTTTCTAAACTCATACAAATTTCCAATCATATTACACTTGTTTATACTTATCCTATTAATTGGATGTGATGAACAAACTGAAAAAAATAGCGATAATACCTCTCCGGAATTAACAGTATCTCCCAGTGAGGAATATCTGAATGGGACATCTGTCTCCATAAGTTGGTCTTGGGATGAACCGGCCACAGGAATTGTGCAATATGGATTGGATAGTCTTTTTAGCCAGGAATCAGGTAATTCTGATCAGTATGTTACAGATCATATTGTTATTTTGAATAATTTACAGGATACTTCTCTTTATACGTATAGGGTAACGGGTTGGGATGTGCAAAACAACCGGACGACCAGTGAAAGCAAAGAGTTTGTTACATATTTCCAGGATGATATGGAACCACCGGAATTCATTTTAGATCTGCATTCTATTCAACGCAGACAGAATAGTATTACAATCAGCTGGGCTGCAAATGAAAATGTGAAAGCTGTCGTACATTATGGTGTTGAAGAGCCGTTACTAGATTCAGTAATCGTTGATCAATTTTCAGAAATTGGAGAAGTTACTATTTCTGAATTAACACCAGGGCTTCCTTATATTTTTGAATTAAGGATTTATGATCAAATAGGGTTCACTATCGAACAGAGAGATACCTTTTATACAGTTATTGCCGATTTTGTTTTATACGATGGACAGGGATCTTGGGCTGAAGGTTTGATTAATGAAAAAAATCTATTAAATGACATGGGTTTAACCTGGATAACAGTGTCGCAAGATTATATCAACTCGACAGAACTTTTTCCTTACTTTAAAGCCATCTGGATGCCAGGCGGTTGGGCTGGAGATTATAAAAATGTGATCAGTACTCAAGGAGAAGAGAATATTAAACAATTAATTGAGAATGGTGGATTATATGTTGGCAGTTGTGCCGGTGGATATTATGCATCTGATTCGACAATCTGGGAGAATATACATTATGATAATCCTTTGAATCTTTTTGAAGGTTCCGCTGTTGGCCCTTTGGATGAATTGGCACCGTGGCCTTCGTATACATATACGGATATTGATATAAATAATGAATTTGAACCATTGGCTGATTTACCTGATACGATGGCGATGCTTTATTATGGTGGTGCCTATTATCAACCTCTGGACCAACTTTCTGCTGAAGCTGAGGTGCTTGCCCGCTACGGACATAATAGTGAAATTATGGCGTTATTGGAACCACATGGAGACGGATTTTATTTTATTACAGGTTGTCATCCGGAAGTCAAACGTGTCAGTCAACCAAACGCTTGGCCATTTTCTGCAGCAATTATATTTTGGGCTATGGATCAAGTTTGGATTGAACATCCATAATTAAATATTAAGTGAAGATGCTTAAAATATATTCTATATCATGCCAAAGGATTGCATTTATTAAGTGTTTGTTCCGAACACTTTTTACTGCAATGTTTGTGATTTTGATATCGTGCAGTAAAGATCATCGAAATGAGAGAGAACCCAATACATTTGTATTTGTTACTTATGATGATGTAAAAGATTGGGACCCGGGGACAGCTTTTAGTTTAGAAGTCCTTCCACTTTCTAATATGTATGAATTACTTCTTTGGTACGATGCAACAGGTGATGACCCTGTTTTTATTCCTGGTTTAGCAACTTCATACAAACAATCACCCGATGGTCTTCAATGGACATTCCAATTACGCAAAAAGGTCAAATTCCATGATGGAGAAGATTTTAATGCTGAAGCGGTTAAATTTGTTGTAGAGCGAAATAAATCATTAGGAAGGGGTGCAAGTTATATTTGGAATGTGGTTAGAGATGTTCGAATTGATAATTCACATCAAGTAACGTTCATTTTGAATGAGCCGGCCCCCTTGGATCGAATTGTTAGCTCACAATACGGTGCATGGATGTATTCACCAAAGATTACAGATATTCCTGAAGATTCATTGAGGAATGGATATGATGGTGGTACCGGACCCTACCGTTTAAAAAAATGGATACGCAATGGTGAAATACGATTGGAAAAATTTGATGAATATTGGCGTGGTTGGACACTGCAAAATGCTTTCAGTAACGTGAATATTCGAGTGGTATCAGAAGCGTCTACACGCATACAAATGATCAAGAATAATCAAGCGGATTATGTGACCCAAATTCCGATCCAATTATTATCATCACTGCAAGATGTGAAAGATGTTAAAGTTGAAATTTTGCCAGGATGGGTAAACCATTTCTATCTATTGAATACCAAAAAATATCCTACAAATGACATTAATGTTCGTCGCGCAATAGCTGCAGCATTTGATCGCGAATCTATTTTGCGTTATGTGTATAAAGATGTGGCTACACGTCCGGTTGGGTTTATTCCTGCAACAGTTCCATTAGCATCCTCGCCAGATAGTCTTATAGAATTTGATCTAAATTATGCTAAACATTTGTTAAATAAAGCAGACTTGCCTGATGAAAGTCCTGAAATAATTTTTTCATATGTAGCCACATCTGAAGAATACCATTTGACATCTCTTATGTTATTAGACAATTTGAGGAAGATTGGTATAAATATGCGCATTCAACCAGGTCTATGGTCAGCGATATGGGAGAAAGCAAAATATATTGATACTGCGCCTAATATAATCTCCATGGCTTGGTGGCCGGCATACGCATCACCCTCCGACTGGCTTTATGGACTATATTATACTCAAAATCCTCCATTATTTAATTTGGCTCATTATAGTAATCCTGTAATGGATTCATTGATTGCTGAAGCATGGAAAAATGAAGCATTTCACCCGAAAAATGCACAAAATATTTACAAAGAAATTCAAAATATACTCATTGAAGATTGTGTGGCAATTCCAGTTGCCGATCTTCAGATCTGGGCAGTCTACAATAGCAAAATCCATGGCATTAGAGGAAACCCTGCATATAATACTTTACTCTTCTATAATTTGGCACGATCCGGTTGATTCATTATATCCTAAAACGAATAATGTTAATGGTAATTGTACTTTTTACAGTATTGTTGATCATTTTTTTCATAACAAGAACACTTCCTGGAGATCCTGTAGCAATGTGGGTGGGAGAGCATCCTACTCAAGAACAATTAGAATACGGTAGAAAGGTTCTGGGTTATGACCAGCCAATAACAGTACAATTTCTAAAATATTTCAATGGATTACTTCAGGGTGATTTGGGTATTTCGCTTCGAACACAGCAACCAGTAATATTGGAAATTGCACAAAGATTTGCTGCAACTTTTGAATTGGTAACTATTGCATTGATCTTTGCAATACTGCTGGGATACCCCATGGGCCTATATGCAGCTTACAGGTCAAACAGTCTTGCTGATAGATCAATTCGTATTATGGGTTATACGGGTATTGCTATGCCGATTTTCTGGTTGGGCATGTTATTGCAATTAATATTTTTTGGAGTATTAGGTTGGCTCCCTCTGCAAGGAAGGGTGACTGGATATTTATTTGCTGAAGTAAGTTTGCCGGTAAATTCTGGTATTTTGATTTTAGACGGTCTTTTGTCAGGGAATGGGGACTTATTTATAGATATTTTATCCCATATAATTCTTCCTGCTGTTACGTTGGCATTTGCAGTCCTTGGTATAGTGATAAGAGTATCCCGTTCTGCAATGATGGAAGCAATGATGGAACCAAACTTTACCACATTTTTAACCTATGGTTTGTCGCCATTCCAAATTTTGAAAAACCTTACGTATAAAAACACATTAATTCCCACTGTAACTATTGTAGGAATGAGTTACGGTTTATTATTAGGTGGCACTTTTTTAGTTGAATCCATTTTTGACTGGCCTGGTTTGGGTCAATTTGGTGTTCTTTCAATACTTACCAATGATTTTCCTTCAATAATTGGTGTTACTCTGGTATATGCCAGTACGTACATTTTTTTAAATTTTGTAATTGATATATTGTATTTTTTCTTGGATCCAAGAGTCAGGATATAATTTGTTCTCTTCGATAAATATATTTGGATTGAAAAGAAGTATTTTTTTACCCGGCTTATTCATTTTCGCATTGATTGTTGCGAGTTTGCTTATTCCAGGTTTATCTCCTTATAGCGAGGACATTCGAGGTGCTGTCCATTTTGAAGAAAGTAATTTGTCGCCATCATTTTCTCATTATTTTGGAACGGATGCTGCAGGTAGGGATATTTTTACCCTAACTGTAAGGGCAGCATTAACATCCTTGGGAATAGGTTTTGGTGTTGTTATTCTTGCCATGTTCATTGGAACACCATTGGGGCTTATAGCAGGAATGAAAGGTAAATGGATCGATGAAATCATTATGCGTATTGTTGATGGATTTTTGGCGTTCCCACCGTTGGTACTTCCACTTATAATAACATCTGCTCTTGGTCCGTCAATTAATAATATTGTAATTGGAATAGCAATATCGTGGTTTCCCTGGTACGTTCGAATAGCTCGCTCACAGGCAATTGTTCTAAAAAATCAGGATTATGTATTGGCCTCACGGTCCTTTGGAGGTAGTTCAACGCATATCATTTTAAAACATATTTTACCCAATAGTTTGCCTCCCATTATTGTACAAGCCAGTATTGATGCTGGTTATGCCATTCTGGTAGCTGCAGGTTTATCATTTATAGGGCTTGGCGCTCATCCACCACAAGTCGAATGGGGATTAATGATTACGCAAGCAAGAGCACACTTTTTGGACCAATGGTGGACAGTCACTTTCCCGGGACTGTTTATTTTTATGACTGTTATTTCATTTAACTTGATAGGTGATGGCCTACGTGAAACTCTGAACCTGAATAACAGAGAAGAATAATGAAAAAACCTCTTGCAAAAATTTCGAACGTTTCTGTTGATTTATTTCCAAATGGGGCCCCTTTTACAGTATTGGAGAATATTTCTTTAGATATTTTTCAAGGGGAAACGTTGGGATTAATTGGAGAAACGGGTTGCGGGAAAAGTATGACTGCTTGGCTTTTATTAGACATGTTGCCTGGAAATGGAAAAATTATAAACGGTTCTGTATGGTTCAAGGGAAAGGATGTAACAGATTCTTCCAGGACATTGTTAAGAGGAAAAAATATCGCAATGATTTTTCAAGATCCCTTAAGAGCATTGAATCCTGTCCATACTGTTGGTAAACAATTTGTTACTATTTTAAAAAGTCGGTTTGGTATAGATAATCAAGAAGCGCGAAGCATGGCATTGAAGTGGATTAAACGAGTCCGTTTGGACTCTCCAGAAGATATTCTTCTGCGCTACCCTCATCAATTTTCAGGAGGACAAATGCAGCGATTAATGATAGCTATTGCCATGTCCATTAAACCTGACCTCTTGATTGCAGATGAACCGACAACAGCTCTGGATGCCACATTAAAAACATATACGCTGGATTTGATTAACTCCATTCGAAAAGAGGAAGATATTTCAGTCCTCCTTATTTCTCATAATTTAAATCTTATAGCAAATTATTGTGAAAAAATTGCTGTAATGTATAATGGTACAATTGTAGAAAATGGAAATGCTGATCATATTTTAGAAAAACCTAAACATCCATATACACAAGGGTTGATCAACGCTTTACCGAAAGGAAATAAAAAACGATTAATATCGATTGAAGGATCTACTCCCACAGTAAATAATAAACAAAGTGGTTGTCGATTTGAACCACGTTGTACGGAAGCAATTCCAATTTGCAAAACTTCAACACCTCAATTATTCGATGTAACAAGTGAATCACAGGTTTTTTGTCATCATTATTCGAAGGAAAATAAAGTACTGTAATGGAACCTCCCTTAATCACACTTTCTAATATTTCAAAAACCTATAGAGAGGGTAAAACTGAAGTTAAAGCTCTGGAAAATGTTTCTTTGGTTGTAAATAAAGGAGAAACAGTAGGGATTATCGGTGAATCGGGTTGTGGTAAAACAACTCTTTCACAGATCACATTGGGTTTATTGAAACAAGATACAGGTCACGTCCGAATGATAGATGAAAATGGAAAGAAATTAGATGAGAAATTATTTTATCAAACTATTAGTTCAGTTTTTCAGGATCCCTGGGGTTCTCTAAATCCACGAATGAGTATTTTTAATTCAATTGCAGAACCATTAGTCATAACTAGAAATTTTGATAAACATGAAATTAAAAAAAGAGTTTATCAAGTGATTGATCAGGTGCAATTGAACACTGAATTATTGGATAAGTATCCCCATACACTATCGGGGGGCCAACGTCAACGAGCAGCAATTGCCAGAGCATTGATATCTGATCCCACGTTAATTATTCTTGATGAACCCACTTCAGCATTAGATGTGTCAGTTCAAGCTCAAATTCTGAATCTTCTCAAAGATTTGCAGGAGCAAAATAATCTTTCTTACATTTTTATTTCCCATGATTTACCTGTTGTAATGTACTTATCCCATCGAATTGCAGTGTTGTATCGGGGGCAGATTATTGAAGAAGGAAGCTCAACAGATTTAATGGGTCAGCAAATACATCCGTATACAAAACAATTATTTTCATCTGCCTTTGGAAAAAATAAATTAGATAAGGCGATTTTAGACGAAGTTCTTGATTCTTCAGATCAAAAGGTAGGTTGTATTTATGAATTTCGTTGCCCTGAAAAACTTACTCAATGTGCGAATGAAGCACCAAATTTGATAAAAGTAGATTCAGGAAGGGAAGTAGCATGTTTTCTTCAACCACAAAAACAAACGGAGACGAAATGAACTCGCATTTAAATATTGCTTCAGTACAAATGTATGGTCAGTTAAAAATGGATTCTAATTTGAATTCGATGGAAGACTATTTACAATATATTCAAAAAGTTTTTCCACAGATAGGAATGGTTGTATTTCCAGAATTAGCCGCTTCTGGATTAGGAGGTAGTGAATTGAAAAAACTTGCCCAAAAAATTCCCGGAGAGTTAACGGATACTTTTTCTCAATGGGCAAAAAAATATAATATTTGGCTCATTCCGGGGAGTATGTATGAACTTGATGGGGAAAATGTATACAACTCAACACCAGTAATAAATCCCATAGGAGAGATTGTTGGCGTTTATCGCAAAAGATATCCGTGGTTACCTTATGAAAAATCTCAACCAGGAGATAAGCCATTCGTTTTTGAAATAGAAGGAATTGGAAAAGTGGGTATCATGATTTGTTATGATATTTGGTTTCCAGAATGTGCTCGTGAATTAGCTTTGCAAGGTGCAGAATTGATTGTTGTTCCCACAGCCACCACAACGGGTGACAGGATCCAAGAGAAAGTCATTGTACAGGCAACTGCAATAACACAACAGTGTTATGTCGTGTCCTGTAACGGTGCTGGTTTTGGTGGTATAGGTGGCTCATTGATTGTCGATCCTGAAGGACTTATTTTGCAGCAGAATGGAGAAGGACCTTGCATGCAAACTGCTCTCATCGATTTCGACCATGTACGAACACTTCGAGAAGTCGGTATTGCAGGAGTTTCAACACCATTAAAAGCATTCAAAACAAATAAACAAACTTTCTCTATCTATAATAAATCAGAATAATGAGGAATGAGAAGGAAAACTAAATGCAAAAAAAAGTAAGAAGGGTGAAGTGATAAGAACGAAAAAAGTATCTGTACATAAATCAAAACAATCTTCTGATATAGATGAAAATACCATAGGTCCACGTATTAGAAAATTACGTAGAGATAAGAATATGACCTTAAGCCAATTGGCTGAGTTCGCAGGATGTACAAATGCAACCATATCTAAAATTGAACGCAACAAAATGACACCTTCAGTTTCAGTGTTAAAAGGTATCGTGAATGCTCTCGGGTTAACCTTGGCAGAATTTCTTACCGAGGAAAATCATTCTGATCTGGTTATTATGCGAAAGGATCAGCGAATTCCAATCAAATTTCCAAGTCCCGGTATTCAATCAGAATTGTTAACAACAAATCTCAAACACAGAATGATGGAGCCACTGTATGAAGTTATAGAACCTGGAGCTGGCTCAAAAGGCGAATACGTTCATGAGGGAGAAGAATTTGTTTTGGTTTTAAAAGGAGAACTGACAATTATAATTCGTGGAGAAGAGTATGTTTTGAATGCCGGGGACAGTATGTATTATACCAGTATTCAGCCACATGGTTTTTCAAATTGTGGGTCGGAAACAGTAGAAGTAGTTTGGATAATTACACCTCCTACTTATTAAAATTTCTATACTCGGTTCTGAAAATTGTAATTTTATAAGAAAAATAATTATTGTTTGGATTTGGAGTTGGACTGAACTTTCCAGCGAAATTTTTAATATTTTAAGACTAACACACAAAAGAAAGGATCATAATGAAACAAATTCTTATAACACTAACTATTTTAAGCTTAATTGCCTGTAGTGGTGACACTACAAAAGCAGATATTGCATTAAACACCATGCAATGCGGTATGTGCGAAAATACCATTGAAGAAGGTGTAAAAGCGTTGGACGGTGTCGTTGCTTTTGATGTAGACCTTGAAAAGAAAGTGGGACATATCGAATACAAAGCAGGTATGGTGGATTTATCAGCGATTGAAAAGGCAATATCCGCTCTTGGCTATTCTGCGAACAATACACAGGCTGATGCTGTAGCTTATGAATCTTTAGCTCCCTGTTGCAAAATCGGAGGAATGCATTAATTTACGACTTTCATTAACAACCCTGCTTTTTGCGGGGCTGTTTTTTTCCTGTGGAAAAAATAGTGTACCTGCCAGCCCCGATACAGCGCTGGGCAGTGCTTATCCAAATATTTGTCAGACCGATGATGGATTTATCATGATCTGGTATGAGGGCAATAATAAAATCGTTATGTCTGAATTCACTGCAAACAGCTGGACAAAAAAAGATACAATTGTATCCAGTGAATCTTTTTTCAAAAACTGGGCTGATTTACCACAAATCTATCACAAGGGTGGAGATACACTTGCTGTATCATGGCTGGAAATGATAGGTGAAGGTACCTATGATTATGGAATAAATATTTCTGTATCTAGTGACAAGGGTCAAACATGGTCTGATCCAATTAGGCCTCACAGAGATGCGGGAAAAGGTGAACATGGATTTGTTTCGTTTTTCACAAATACTTCAGGAGGATTGGGATTTATCTGGTTGGACGGTAGACATATGGGAGAATATGATATTAAAACACATACAATGGGCGATATGGCAGTATATACATCCGGATTATCTAGCGATTTGAAATTAAAAAATGAAACGACATTAGATATAAGAGTATGTGAATGTTGCCCTACTGCAGCAGTGAATACCAGCGTGGGACCGCTTGTAGCATTTCGTGATCGTGATTTTGATGAAACACGAAATATTCAGTTAGCATTTGTTAATGGATTTCAATCGCCACGTCCTATTAATGATGATGGCTGGATCGTTCCCGGTTGTCCGGTGAATGGGCCTGCCATGAGAGCTAATGGCGAAAATGTGGCAATTGCTTGGTACACAGCTCCGGAGAATAATCCACAAGTAAATATTTCTTTTTCCAATGATGGCGGCCGTACATTTGGAAATCCAATACGTTTGGATGGTGGGTCTTCCATTGGCCGCACCGATCTCATTTGGTTAGATGATAAAAATGTATTAGTCAGTTGGCTGGAAGAAGGAGAAGAATCAGGCGTATTAATATTGAAAACAGTAAACAGTTCATCTGGAGATGTTAATTCATTTAAATCCTTTGCCATTAGCTCGGGTCGTGGCAGTGGATATCCAAAATTGGCAATGTCAAACGGATTTATTTTTGTTACTTGGACAGAACCGGGTGAGGATGGTAGAATTCAATCAGAATGGATTTCTTACAATGAATAATTTTTGCTCAAAAAGACCTTTTCATTATTCTCCCTTTTCGTAAATTCATTCAGCCTGTCATGCGTATAAAATTCTTCCACTGGATCACACGTTTACTTTTACTGGCTTTTCTTGCCGGTGCACTCCCCATTCACACAAACTTCAATTCTGTAGTTGCACAGGAACAGGAAAAAAAGAAGAAAAAGAAAAAATCATCAAAGAAAAAGAAGTCAAGTAGCAAAAAGAAAAAGAAACCTTCGAAGAAAAAGACTCAAAAGAAGCGCCCAACCAAAAAAAAGAAAAGTTCTAAAAAGAAAAAACCGTCCAAGAAAAAAAGATCCAGCAGATCAAAAAGATCAGCACCTAAAAAAGTAGCTGCAACACCCGTCCCCAAAAAAGAAGTTTCTGTTATGCAGCTAACTGGGGAATTATTCGATTACACAAACAAGATGAAGACCAGCAGCCAACGCCTGGCACATGCGACTCGTTACTTGGAATCCCCCCAGAAAAAAGAAGTGGTGCGCATTGAATCCAAATCCAAATACACAACTCAAGATTATGAATCGGCTGCGCAAAAAACGCCGTATGATATTCGAACACAGCGGCAATTGGGAATGCATTATGAACAATCCCACGATTGGGAAAACGCCAAGGATGTATATTTGCGAGTCCTAACAAGAAATCCATTAAACCCCGATGCTCATTTCTATTTAGGAAATATGTACCAGAATATGGGTGATATGGTGAAAGCACGTCAGTCCTATGAAGAAGCCTTATCTCTAGATCCGAGCCATCGAGCTACTTTGGATATTCTTGCTACTGGCAGAAGTTCATCAGAAAATACAACTGTCTTAGAACAATCTGCTGTAAGGAACCCAGATGGGCCGGCACAACAATTGACTCTCATCAAGCAAAAACTCAATTCCGGCGATTTTGAAGATGCTATTAAACTAGCTGTTTTAGCTAAAGAGAAATTCCCAGAACACGGTGGATTTGTTTTCTTACAAGGCAGGGCCTACGAAGAATTGGGTGAGGTCGACAGAGCAAAGTCCTCATACCAAAATGCCATCAAAATGGATTCCCGGAATGAGGATGCACATCTATCACTTGGACATTTATATTTCAATCAAGGTAAATACGTTTACGCCGCACTGGCTTTCAGCGATGTAGTGTATCTGAACAACTATGATGTAGATGCCCGCTACATGCAGGGATTAAGCTATTTTAATGCCAATGAATGGGGTCGAGCTGCAGTTGCATGGGAAGACCTTCTTCACTATTCCCCTCAACATCCCTTAGTAAAAACATTGTTGCCTCAAGCCTATTATATCATGGCAGTGGAATACAACCGCCTGGGTGAATCATCTTTAGGCAGGACTTCATTCAGTAAGGCATTAAGTGTAAATAATCATTCTCGCAGTTGGCTTCCTGGTGCAATGCGCAGTTTGGGGAAATATTACCGGGAAAAGGGCATGCACAAGGAATCGCTGGTCGCCTACCAGGAAGTGGTGGAACTGAAACCCATGGATGCCGAAGCATACACCGGAATGGGTATTACTTACTGGAAAATGAATGAACACCAGTTGGCTAAAGCTGCCTGGCAGCGGAGCCTGGAATTAAACCCCGACAGCAATGAAGCTAGGGGTTGGCTCATGATCGCCCAGCAGGGTTGATCACCCTATTAAAAAAATATATTTTACATTTTATATGAAAAAATACGTACTAACTTTTTTATCCTCATGTATTTTTGCCCAACCATACCCCGGCGATGAAGCAGTCCGCAGAGGTGTCAATGCCTTTTACAATTATGAAACAATAGAAGCCATTGAAATTTTAGCCAATGCCCGTAAGGATCATCCGGAGAATCCTACGGTACACCTGACATGGGCAGCGGCTCGATGGCTTCATAATCAGGCAAACTCGACAGTAGAGCAGACCTATACTGATCTGGAGAATGATCTGAATGAGGTTATTCCAGTGTATGAATCATTGGTTGAACAATTTCCAACTGATCCGAATTATCAATTGTATCTCGGTTCTGCAACCGGCCTTATGGCTCGAATTTACTTGGGGAAGAAGGAATGGCTGGAAACGCTGAACTGGGCCTACTCCGGGTTTCGGATCATCCAATCGGTGGAAAAAGATCATCCGGACATTGTTGATGCAGCATTACCCATTGGGATTGTGGAATATTATGCAGGCTTAAGTAATGTTCTGATTCAATGGGGCGCCAGTTTGCTGGGTTTGGATCCGTCTCGTGATGGGGGGCGGGGTAAGATCGAGCGGGCAGCGAATGATGGCCCTTGGTCATGGATCGAAGCAAAGGGGATTTTGTCATTTATATATCTCTGGGTGGATGTGGACCCGGAAAATGCGTTGGAACACAGCGGTGAACTGGTGGAGGAATTCCCCGGAAACTTTTATTTCCGTATTCTATATACAGAAAGTCTTATCCGCAGTGGGAAAATGAATTCTGCTCTAACATCTATAAATATTTTGAAAAAAATGTATCCAAAATTGACCGATATTCAGAAAGACTGGTATTATGGATATTTGCAATATGAGTTAGGATTGTTTCATTTTAGAGAGGGGAATTTTGAACAAGCATTGATATACATTGAAAAGGCAATTGAGAAGTATGGAGCAGAATTGGACATTATATTAGCAAATGCCTGGTGCTTAAAAGGGCAGATACACGATCTTATTCATGAGCGTGAAAAAGCAAAACGTGCCTATAAAAAATGTATATCATTGGATAATTATACATATACTATTGAGGCAGCCAAGAAGTATATAAAAATACCGTTTCAGAATTAAATTCTTTCAAAAATAATTTAGATATATAATGAACTCTCAAAAAAATCACGTACCAAGTAATAAAGAACTCTATTTGGATATTCCTTCGTATTATAAAAAAATATCATTTTGGTCCTTACAGTTTTATGGCTGGACAATGATGTTTTTTATCATTTTGCATAAAGTGTCAGCTCTGTTTCCGGACTTGTCTATAGATAGAGCCATCTTGTATTCAGCGATTGCTTGTGTTACAGGTGTAATACTGACATCATTAAATCGTTTATTATATAAAAAGATACATATCATTGATCAGCCCTTTAATCACATATTGTTAATCTCATTTTGTGTTGCAGTTATCAGTGGGGCATTTGCTGCAATATTTCATGCATATATTGTTCCTACTTTTGTTGATGGTCTTCCAATTGTAAATGATATATCCCAGATAATGGTGAATCATATCATTATTTATTGCTTTTGGAATACCATTTATTTTTTATTGAAGTTGCTTCAGCTATCCATTGTAGTGAATAAAAAACGGACTTTAATTACAGAAAAAATGAAGTCTGAACAACTTAAAACATTGCGCTTTCAATTAAAACCGCATTTTCTTTTTAATGTTCTAAATTCTCTCCATTATTTAATTAAAGAATCTCCAGATAGAGCACGGGAAATGACCATGCATCTGGCAAAATATTTTCAACATATTTTAAGTAAAGATTCTTCAGAAAAGATACCATTAATAAATGAAATAAACTTAATTAAAGAGTATTTTGAATTACAAAAAATTCGATTTGAGGAAATACTTCAAGCATCCATATCATGTTCAGAAAAACTCTTTACTTTTGAAATACCTGGGATGATCATTTTCCCATTAATTGAAAATGCGGTTAAATATGGTTATAGAACTCATACTGGTAATTTCAGTATTGATCTTTATGTGCGAGAAGAAAATAAAAATTTAATAATTATTGTAGAGAATGATGGTAAATGGGTTCATAAAAAGGATGAAAATAATAATGATGAATTTGTTGAGTATGATGGTGGTATCGGTTTAGAAAATATTCGAAAACGATTAACACTTCATTATAAAGATGAATGGTCTTTATCCCATGCTGAGGAAGATGGAAAAGTGATTGTTACTTTAACATTACCTTTATTATGACACAAACAAATATATTAATTGTAGATGATGAAACATTTGCAAGAAAGCAGATTAGTGAAATAATACAAACTGTTTCTTCAAAATATTTGATTACAGAAGCATCCTCGTTGACAGAAGCAAAAAGTGCAATAATTCAAAAAGACTTTTCAATCATATTTCTGGATATTAACCTCAAAGGAGCGTTGGGGTTTGATTTAGTACCCTTTATTCCTAAACATACAAAAATTATATTTGTTACTGCCATGGATAATTATGCAATACGTGCTTTTGAAGTAAATGCGTTGGATTATATTTTAAAGCCACCTACGGCTGAACGAATTACAAAAGCCCTAGATAATTTAAAAGAAGATCCCAATACCAAAAAATTGGCAGAACCTTTTTCTCTGGATGACCGCATTTTTATACAAACCAATAAGGCAATACAATTTATCCTAATATCTGATATCAAGTATATTCAAGCAGATGACGTTTATACACAATTATATATATCACAAGCTAAACCGGTTCTCATCCGTAAATCACTATCAGATTGGAAAAAGAGTCTCCCCTCAAAAGATTTTATACAAATTCATCGTTCCACAATTATTAATATAAATAAAGTTGCTCGAATTGAGCCTTATAGTAAAGGAACGTTTAAAATATATATTAAAGGGGAGGATACACCATTATCCGTAAGCAGAACTTTTTCTGCTGCCATCAAAGAACGAATGATTGTATAAATAATTCCTGTTAATAATTCTTCATTGCGGAAGATCTATTTGTCCGCCTTTCAATGAAGATTAATAACATTCAAATATCATGAATCGTGTGAAATATTTTTCCCATTCACACCATCTATATCATCGTTCACAACATTATATTCCCATCTGCATCAATATAATTATATTCAGTAATTATATGCTTCATTTTCCAGTGTATGATTTACAACAATCATAAATGGAAATGACTGCGGGAAATAAACCCATTTCTGTTCTTGTGGTCGATGACGAAAGACATGGCTTGGCTGCAATCAAGGACGCAATCCTGAATACAGGTGTGGCAAATATCTGTGCCCAGGCATCATCAGTTGCCGAAGCCGTGGAAGCGGCAAAAGAAACCCAACCGGATTGCCTGGTTTTGGATTACCATCTTTCTGATGGCAATGCTATGGATATTGTGACTGCATTGCACTTGGAAGACCGAACCATCATCATTTCGGCAGATGATTCCAAAAAAGAAACGGTCGCACGTTTAAATATTCCATTCATACAAAAACCGGCTAATTGCCATGAATTGAAATCATTATTTCTTTCCCTAAATCAATCCAAACCCAAAAGGATAACACCATGAAAAAAAACACGATAAAATCAACTTTGCGACTTTTCGTCACAACATTATTTTTAACGGTTGGTCTATTTGGCCAAACAGCAACGGCCCCATCCGGTTCTGGAACAGAAACAGATCCATATCTTATTGCTACGTTAGAAAATCTTCTTTGGTTTTCTCAAGCTAGCGGTGAATGGGGAGCGGGGAAGTATTATGAGCAGACGGCAGACATAGATGCATCATCTTCTGCTTCTTGGAATGTGGGAGACCATGATAATGATAATAGCACACCTGATTCGGCTATGGGTTTTTCAATTATTAATTTTTCAGGGACCTATGATGGCGGGAATCATACCATTGATCAATTAACCATATATCGCCCTCATTCAAGTTCATATTATGCTGGTTTTTTTGGAAGTACGAGTAATGCGACCATTAAAGATTTGGGTTTAACGAATGTAGATATAACTGGGTATTATTTTGTAGGCGCTCTTTCTGGTAGTGATAATGGTTCAACCATTACAGGTTGTTTTAGCACAGGAAGTGTTACGTCCGGTTACAGTACGAATCTTGGTTACTATACGAGTGGTATGGTTGGGTATGCAAATACGACTACAATCAGTAAATCTTACAGTACAGCAACGGTAACAACTAATTATTATGGAGGTGGATTAATCGGGCAAGATGCAGGTAATTCTACTATAACAAACAGTTATTATGCTGGATTACTAACATCAGGTGGTCTACCTGGTGGATTAATGGGTGGTAATAGTACGCAGTCTGTGGTAACAAACTCTTTTTGGGATACAGACGTATCAGGTCAGTCAACAAGTGTTGGTGGTGGAACAGGCAAAACGACAGAAGAAATGAAGGATATTGATACCTATACAAGTACAGCAACAACAGGGTTAAGTACAGCATGGGACTTTACCGGCACCCAAAACGATGATTCAGGTAATAATGATTATTGGGTTCTGTATCCTGAAATATATCCAATATTTACTTGGCAGAATGGAATGCCCTACTTTTCTTCCATTAGTTCATCTGCGATTAATGTAAATGGAGGTAATTATGATTCAACATATACGGTTACATTTACAGGTACAGATCCAAACGGTGAAGCGCTTTCATATAGCGCCACTTATTCTGGTTCGGGATCCGTTACTTTAAGTGTATCGGCTGGAACTCAATCAGGAAATGATACGCCGGGAACGCTTCTTGTAACACCGAGCGAAGAAGGATCTGGTACTATAACTATTTCTGCTTCAGATAGCTCAAATACCGTAACTATGAACATCGAATATATAGATGACAGAACGTATGATTCATTTAGGTTAGAATCACTTGGAACCTTGGTTGCATGGTATGATGGTAACGATCCACATGGCACAGGTAACGTAAGTGTAGGTGATGAGATTGAAACATGGGTAGATAAGAGTGAAAATAATATCCATGTAACGCAATCCGAATCAGATAAACGCCCTGTGGTTGTAGCAGAAGGAAATAACTACTCTTTACAATTTGATGGAAACGATATGCTAGGTGTAGATAACACCACCATGGAACAAGCCTTTGGAGAAATGACCATTATATCTGTGGTTAAATCGTCAGTGAGCGGATATAAAAACATCATGGGCAGAGAATCTGCAGTTTGGGAATACCAATGGCATGGTTCCGCTAAACTAAATATGTATATTGCTTATTCAGAACAAGATGGCTCTTCAGACACATATCCGTTTGATGGGCAGGCAAGAATAGGTCTCTTTAGATATCACGATGCGAATGATGCCCTGGATCAATGGATTGACGGAACATCGACTTATACAAGTAATCATAATAAAACCATTCCAAGTTCTACAAATGACTTCTACGTCGGAGCGAGAATGGGTACAAGTGAATTTTTCAACGGAGAAATGTTGGAGTTGATTGTTTTTTCCGAGTATCTCACAAACACAAACAGAGAAAGAGTCGAAAATTATTTGGCTAATAAGTGGGGACTGAATGGTGATGATTTAGAACCTGAAGATGGCGAAACGTTTGAAGTGGTAAATGTGGCACCGTCTCTTGCCACTATAGCAGATGCAAGTACGGATGAAGAAATAGCAAGCGTACGTGTTCTTTCTGCTACAGATGCAGATGGAGATGCATTAACCTATTCTGCATCATCAGATACATTGGCAGTGACAGTAGCGGTAAGCAATGATACACTTACCTTAACACCTGCAATCAATTGGAATGGAACAGCTAATATTACGATAACTGTAAGTGATGGTTCTTTATCAGATACAACTGCTTTTGTATTAACAGTGATTGCTGTGAACGATGCGCCAGTTGTTAGTACACCATTAGTAGATGTTGCTATAGATGAAGATGATTTTGGTGCAGTAATAGTAACAGCATTGGAAGCTCATTTTAATGATGTTGATTTAGATGATGATCTTTCTTTTAATGCTACTGCTTTAGGAACTGGTTTGGATTCCCTGTCATTGAGTGATGATGATGGTATGGGAGCCATGGGGCGTTTTGTTAATTATGGATCTGCAAAAATCATGACAATAAAACGTTCAGTGAAAAAGAATTCACAGGCAAAGTCATTTACATTTGGTCAGAGTGAAGATAAATCAGCTCTTATAGATATTGTATCAATCAACAATCCTATTGGACAAAGTAGATCCTCAAGCAGAACTGATTCCACATCTTTAATCGTATATCCAACGGAAAACTTTTTCGGTAATGTAGACATTGTAATTACAGCAACAGATGATTCTGGCGAGGTTGCAATAGATACATTAAATCTAACCATTGAGAATCTCAATGATGCACCGTCTCTTGCTGCACTAGCAGATGCAAGTACGGATGAGGAAATAGCAAGTATACATTTACTCTCTGCTACAGATGCGGATGGAGATGCCTTAACCTATTCTGCATCATCAGACACAATAGCTGTTACTGCGACTGTCAGTAATGATACACTAACATTAACACCTGCAGTCAATTGGAATGGGTCAGCTGATGTTATGGTCACTGTAAGTGATGGTTCATTAGCAGATACAAGCACATTTACATTAACAGTGAATGCAGTAAATGATGCACCATTTGTATTTCAATCTATGGCTGACATTACAGTGGATGAAGATGCTGATACACTGTCGCTAGCTATTGATGGTGTTTTTGATGATATCGATATCATGAATGGTGATTCGTTATCCATTACAGCTGTTTCATTAAATACAGATCTGATTACAGTTGGGTCTGATGCCAATGCAGTTCCATTTTTACTCTTTTCTGCAAATGGAAATGGAGAAACAGACGTTATTGTTACTGCAACAGATATAGAGGGACTTTCGGCTAGTGATACGATTAATGTTACGGTAAATGCAATAAATGATAGACCTAGTTTTACCTTAATTCAAATGGATACAGTTCTAACAATTTCACTTTCTGATCTTTCCACAGGATATCTTGATATTGCGTGGGAAGAAGCAGTGGATGTAGATGGTGATTCGATCATCTATCATTATACATCTATATTGACGATAGGTACGGTTACAGAACAGATAGATACTACAGTAGTTGATACAAGTTTTTCTCTTATGTCCTATCAATCGTTATATGATAAACTGTATGCATTGGAATCTACCACAGCAGAACTTGAGTGGAATGTATATGCAGATGATGGTCTTATAAGTGTACCTGCTGATAACGGTCCACTGACTTTATCTATTGATGTAAGCAATTTATCTGTAGAAGATGAAATAATTCCGGATGTATTTGCATTGCACCAGAATTATCCAAACCCATTTAATCCTGTGACCACTATTCGATTTGATGTACCGGAACACTCATTGGTGAAAATGGAAATATATAATATTCTAGGACAAAGCGTAAGAACGCTGGTTAATCAAGACTTGAATGCTGGTTTTCATTCAATTCAATGGAATGGAACAAATGATCAAGGAAAACCATTGGCTTCAGGCATGTATATTTATTCGATCCAAGCAAATGGATTTCATGCAGTGAAAAAACTTGTTTACATGAAGTAATAACAAGTGATAAAGAAAACACCTTGAATAAACAAAAAAAGGAAAACAAAATGAGTAAAACAATAAGATCAAATTGGCGTCTTTTCGCCATTGCAATTCTGTTCAGTTTTTCAACTGGACTGATTGCACAAAATAGTGCACCCGTTTTCAATTCGGAACCGCAACCATTTGCAGTTCCGGATTTTGAATATAAATATGGAATTTCTGTATCTGACCCGGATGGGGATGCAATTACTTTAAGCTCAACCGGTCTACCATCATGGTTGACATTAGAAGAAATGACTATACCAGAGTTTAATTCTAGTGGACGTTATCATGCAGGAGTTGATGGCATGCAGAGAATGGATGTAGCACCAGATGGAAAACTATGGTTCTGGAGTGGTAATGAACAAACATTTAAAAAAATGAACCCTGATGGCTCCGAACTAGAAGATGTTAATACGAATGCTGTACAGGTAATGGCAATGGATTTTGGTTCTGATGGAACGCTCTATATTACCGGTGCTAGTGATGACTGGACAGTCGGAGGTCTTCTTCGTCTACGTCCTGATTCAAGCAATTTTGAACAAATGCATGGTGATGCCGGCTGTGTATATGATATTGCAGTCGCAGCAGATGGGTCTGTATGGGCAGGTAATGAATGCAATTCGCAAATTTGGCATTATTCGGCGGATACATCTACATATGAGAGTTATGATAATTTGGGGATTAATAACCCAAGAGGAATTGGAATTCATCCGGATGGATCTGTTTGGATCAGTAGTGCCAGTTGGGATGGCGCTGTATGGCGGTTAGACCCAACTGATACAACTATCACATCTATGTTAAATTACATGGATGCAGATGTTCATCATGGACAAGATATAGAAATCGATGGAAACGGTACTGTTGTTGCCAAGTTTAATGAAGGGATCTATCACATAATTGATTCTTTAAATCATAATAGAATCACAAATGAATGGATTGAATATATATGCAGTAATCCAGCCATAGGTGAGATCTGGGGGAATACATGGAGTGAATTCTTACGACTGACGCCAGTGTATGATTTTCTTCATGGTACACCAACCGTTTCTGATCATGGTGAACATTCCATTTCTATATCAGCTGATGATGGACAAGGGAATTCAAGTTTTCAAGACTTTACACTCATGGTAGATTCAACTATTGTGTATCATAGTGTACACATGGATAGCAATTTAGCTGACCCAGGCAATTTGGATCATGTCTCTGAAGGACTAACATTGGGATGGACAACTGAACTATGCGAATGTGATGATTGTAATGAACTAAATTTGATCAACTATGAGGTGGAAACATGTTTCCAGTGGGGTGATTGGGAAGAGTTAACTGGTGGTTCTCCATTTGGAACACTTTGGTCTGATATGAATTCGGATTCATCCACAATTACTGACTATGAACTTTTTGGATATTGGCGACTTAGAGATGCTTCAAGACAAGGGAAAGCCATTTCCATGTGGGATCTAACAGAAAATAAAAGATATGACATAAAACCAACAGATTCTTGGCCAGATCCTTGGGGAAACCAATACCAAGGTCAAGTATTGAGCTATTTTCGTATAGCAAGAGGAGAAGGTTTCCCAGTACACCCTCACATTGCCTCGATTGCAGACGTTCCTGAAGATCAAGGCGGAAGAGTATATGTTACATTTACTAAATCAGCATGGGACACAGATGCTCCTACAGGACGTTCTACAGAATCGTATACCATTCAACGGAAAGATGGAGACACGTGGGTTGGCTTAACTTCCATCGGTGCTTACAGTAGTGATGAATATGTGGTAGAAGTATCCACTCTGAATGATTCTGATAATGATGGAAATAATGAAGCTGATTTTCGCGTCATAGCCAATATGGATGAAGGTACCTTTTTTAGTGCTGTTGCACCTGGCTTTTCGTCTGATAATATTGCACCGGATGCACCAGATGATCTTGGTGGCCAAATTGTAGAAGGTTCCGCCGAGCTCCAATGGGCAGCCTCCACTGCAAATGATCTGGCTTACTATAATGTGTATCGCGGCGCTACGGAAGATTTTGTCCATAATGATGATTCTTTCATTGGTGAAAGTGAAACATCTGATTACGTAGATGCTGCAATGGCTGCAGGTGACAATTATTATATTGTGACTGCAGTGGATGTTCATGACAATGAAAGTGATGCATCTGAAGCAGTAAGTTTAACATCCATGTCCGTCGAAGGTGAGGTTGGAGTTCCAGATGTATTTGCATTACATCAGAATTTTCCTAATCCATTCAACCCTGTAACGAATATTCGTTTTGATGTACCAGAAAATTCAATGGTTTCAATGGCTATTTATGATCTTCTGGGACACAAGGTTCGGACATTGATCAATTATGAAATGAATGCTGGATTCCATTCAATACAATGGAATGGAACAAATGATCAAGGCAATGCACTTGCATCCGGAATGTATATCTACAGGATCAATGCAGGTGAATTCCATGCAGTGAAGAAATTAGTGTTCATGAAATAAAAACTGGTGATTTCTATATCACTTTTTATCAATACATTTGATAAATAAGAAGAAGAAGAGGTAACCAATTGGTTGCCTCTTCTTCATTATACATACTTTTCTTCATTAAATTCATTAGTGAAAAACAATACGCCATATTGTAATAGCCTTTTTCAATATTCTCGATTTAAAACAAGAGACGTAATGGTTGGCAACGTAGGTGTTGGTGGAAAAAACCCTATTCGCCTTCAATCCATGACAACCACAGATACCATGGATACGAATGGAACTGTGGATCAATCCATACGTATGATCGAGGCCGGGTGCGAGATCGTTCGTATTACAGCTCCCAGCAAGAAAGAAGCAGAAAATTTAAAAAATATTCGTAATGAGCTTCATCGCCGTGGCTATACTCAACCACTTGTAGCTGATATCCATTTTACTCCAAATGCTGCAGAAATAGCAGCCCGTATTGTAGAAAAAGTACGTATCAATCCCGGAAATTATGCCGATAAGAAAAAATTTGAGATTCTGGAATATACTGATAATGAATATGATGCAGAATTGGAACGTATCCGAGAACGATTTTTACCCTTGGTCAAGATCTGTAAAGAAGAAGGAACTGCCATGCGAATAGGAACGAACCATGGCTCCCTTTCTGACCGTATCATGAACCGATATGGTGATACACCATTGGGAATGGTGGAATCAGCCATGGAATTCACTCGGATCTGTATAGATGAAAATTTTCATGATATCATTTTTTCTATGAAAGCAAGTAACCCGCAAGTGATGGTTCATGCATATCGTTTATTAGTTGCAACTATGATGAAAGAAGGGTTGAATTATCCATTGCATTTGGGTGTAACAGAAGCAGGAGAAGGAGAAGATGGACGTATCAAATCTGCTGTAGGTATTGGTACTCTTTTGGAAGATGGGTTGGGTGATACCATACGTGTATCTCTCACGGAAGACCCGGATGCTGAAATTCCTGTAGCGAAACTATTAGCTGACCGATATTCAATCACACGATCTGCAAAATTACCAACATGTGATACATCATTATTTCATCCATTTGAATTCAAAAAACAAGAAACAACGTGTATTCATAATATAGGCGGAAATAAAGTTCCCAGAGTGATTATTGATTTGAGTGACCTTGAAACGATTACTCCAGCAGATCTGAAACAGTGTGGACATAATTATAATGAAGAATTGGATAAATGGTCCACTGCTGATGCAGCTGCAGACTTTTTATATATAGGTACAGGAAGTGTCGATTTTGAACTTCCGGGAGTGGTGAATGTGATCCAAGATGCAGATGCCTGGACTCACCATCCTCAAACATATCCTTTACTCATTGATGATCTTTCAACCTTTTCACCAGAGTTGAATTTTGTTAAATGTTCTCTTTCTAAAATAAATAATGATTTCATTGAATCTCTCCCTGACAATTCTGTATTAATATTGGAAGCAGAAACAGATCATGCCATGGCCGAAATGCGTGCTGCGTTTATAAATCTTCAAACGAATATTCCTGTCATTTTGAAATTGGAGTACAATGAACTGGATCGTGAACAGTTTCGCTTGTATTCATCAACAGATATCGGTGGACTACTCATTGATGGTTATGGGGATGGCATTTGGTTAAATACAACACACGATAAAGAATTTATCAATCAAACAGTTTTTGGGATTTTACAGGCAACGCGAACTCGAATTTCACGAACGGAGTATATTTCCTGCCCCTCCTGTGGCCGAACGTTATTTGATCTCCAAGAAACCACAGCCATGATACGAGAACGTACAGACCATCTAAAAGGTCTGAAGATTGGTATTATGGGGTGTATTGTTAATGGCCCAGGAGAAATGGCTGATGCAGATTATGGATATGTGGGTAGTGGGAATGGTGTCATTTCTTTGTATAAAGGTAAGGTAGTCATGCGAAAAAATATTCCTGCTGAAAATGCAGTGGATGAATTAATCAGTTTAATTAAAGAATTTGGAGATTGGGTGGATTATTAATAAGTAAAAGATGAATTAATTATAAAATCGAAAAGTTAAAAATGAAAAAAACTATTTTTTATACTATTATAGGAATGATTGCAATTGCTGCAATATGTTTGTCTTTCCTTTTAAACTTTAGGCCACATACTCCTCAACTTGAAGACTATCGTTTCCATTCTGATTTGGATTCTAATACAGGTTCTTTAAATGTTCAATTTATAGGAAATACAAATATATTAATTACAGATGGAAAAACGTCAATTCTCACTGATGGATTTTTTACCAGACCTTCTATACGTAATGTTCTTTGGGGAGAAATTGAACCAGATTTAGATGTAATTGATTATTGCCTGAAGAAAGCCGGTATACACCAATTAGATGCAGTAATTCCAGTCCATTCCCATTTTGATCATGCAATGGATTCTCCCATTGTAGCAATGAAAACGGGAGCAAAATTAATTGGGTCTGAATCCACGGCCAATATTGGTAAAGGTTTGAATTTTCCTGAAGACAAAATGATTATTGTTGATTCTGATGAAACGATACAAATAGGGTCGATGAAAGTGACACTTATAAAAGGGAAACATTGGCCATATCCGGACAAGGAATTAAGAAATAAGCTATTAGATAGAGAAATTACCCAACCTATTATTCCACCTGTAAGTGCGTTAGAATATTTAGAAGGATCAAGCTATACGATTATTGTTGAACACGAAAATGCATCAATGGCTATTCATGGTAGTGCAGGATTTATTCCAAATATTTTAGCAGACAATAATGTTGATATTCTATTTTTGGGGATTGCTGGTTTGGAAACGATGGATGATTTATATAATGATTGTTTTCAAACTCATATTGTAGAAGCATTGAATCCTGAAGTGATTATTCCCATACATTGGGATGACTTTTTTGTTCCATTAAAAAAGGGATTAAAGTCGAGAAGTCTTTTGGAAAAGTTGATTCAGGGAATGGATGTTAAAAAATCGTTCGAATTTGTAGAAATGAGAAACCCGGAGAGAACAATGGCTGTTTTACCCCTTTGGAAATTAGTCAATGTTTTGGAATTGCTGGAAAAGGTTACACTTTAACATTTGAGAACGTTAACACTTGAATATTTACCAACTTGAGCACTTTGATTTGATAGTTTTGTCTTCGTAGTTTGGACTGATAATTCATAAACAGGTAAGCCATGAAAAAGTTAATTATACCATTATTTTTAATTTCAACCATTTGGTCGCAGGACTTTGAACCCACCAATTTGTCACCCATTGTGGCCTACTGGAAAACACTTACACCGGCTCAAAAGGAAACATATCTTTTCTCATATATGACCCAAACATATGAAACATATGATGGATTAAAGAATGAACTCGGCCATACAGAGCTTACGAAATGGTACTACGATAATAGAGCTGAATTGGTATTTGGTATCTTTGACCAATTAGAAGATAAAGATATTGATGAATTTATTGGATGGATCGATGAATTCTATAGTCATGAAGATTTTGCGAATAAACCTTTTTATGAAGCCATGGCTTTTGCTTTTCGCTTTCAGCAAGCAGCAGGTGAGACACTTTGGGAAAAATATGAAAATGTTAAATATGGAAAGATTAAACCTGACGAAAACTAAATGAAAATTTTTAAACCGAAATTTCTTGTAGAATGGAATGAAATTCGAAAAGAGGGTGGCTATAAATTATTAATCAAAAAAAAAGGATGGGTGGTTTTAGCAGCATTTATCACATTTTATCTCATACGTGATTCGATTCTTTATTTGTTGATTCCCTATTTGGCTTTCAAGGGAATCATTACGTGCAATTAATGCTGGCCAAGGCATTAAGCTCCGCAATTCTCGGAATTGATGCCTACGTTGTTGAAGTAGAAGCACATCTTACTGGGGCCAAATTACCTAAATTTAGAACGGTGGGTTTACCAGAAGGGGCCGTAAGAGAAAGTAAGGAACGCGTCCGGGCTGCAATCAAAAACAGCGGTTACAAATTTCCCCATAAGCATGTCACCATTAATTTGGCACCTGCAGATATTCGTAAGGAAGGCAGTGCCTTTGATCTGCCAATGGCGATTGGAATCCTAGCTGCAATTGGCGAAGTCAAACATGATCATTTAGAAAAAATGCTATTATTAGGTGAATTGGCATTGGATGGCAAATTGCGTCCAATCCGCGGAGCCTTACCGGTAGCGATATGTGCAAGAGATAGAGGTATAAAAGGTGTTGTTTTACCTGAAGAAAATGCCAGTGAAGCGGGTGTGGTGGATGGCGTAAAAGTTGTTGGTGTTAAATCGCTTGCAGATGTGATCGCTATTCTAAATGAACGAGAAACAGCTCAGCCAATTGTTGTGGATCAAAAAGCCATGTTCAAGAATTACAAAAATTATCATGTGGACTTTTCCGATGTGAAAGGACAGGAACAAGTTAAGCGTGCATTGGAAGTGGCAGCTGCCGGAAGTCATAATGTCATCATGATTGGTCCACCGGGGAGCGGAAAAACCATGCTGGCAAAACGTTTACCAACTATCTTGCCGGAATTGGTTTTGGATGAAGCATTGGAAACAACCAAGATTCATTCTGTAGCCGGGCTTCTACCGGAAAATCAGGGAATCATTGCTACACGGCCGTTTCGTGCGCCTCACCACACCATCAGTGATGCAGGACTCATTGGTGGTGGAACTATTCCTAAACCGGGAGAAGTCAGTTTGTCCCATAATGGCGTTCTTTTTTTAGATGAACTGCCAGAATTCAAAAAAAATGTACTAGAAGTTATGCGCCAGCCGCTGGAAAACGGTGAAGTGACCATCGCCCGTGCTACAATGTCATTAAGCTATCCTTCACGATTTATGCTTGTTTCGGCTATGAATCCTTGTCCCTGCGGATATGCCACCGATCCTCAAAATGAATGCACATGCAATCCTCAATTGATCCAAAAATATATGAGCCGTATTTCCGGCCCGCTCATGGATCGGATCGATATTCATATCGAAGTTCCGGCTGTTCCGTTTGCAGATCTCGCCGGAAAAGAAGAAGGTGAAAAATCAGAAACTATTCGTGAAAGAGTGCAAACTACTCGGCAAATTCAACTAAATCGTTATAAATCGACGGCGGGGATGTTTAGTAATGCACAAATGGAAACCGGTGACTTGAACTTGTTTTGTAAACTCGATAAAGAAGCTGCAGACTTGTTAAAACAAGCTATGGAAAAACTGGGACTTTCAGCGCGTGCTTATGATCGAATCTTAAAAGTGTCACGAACAATTGCTGATCTGGAAAAAGTAGAAAATATTCAGCCTCAACACGTGAGCGAAGCGATTCAGTATAGGAGTTTAGACAGACAACTTTGGTTAGAGTAATACTTCATTGAAGTACATAGCCAATCCATGGTAAAATTTATCCATGGAAAAAAGGTTTTTATTCATTTTTTCATTTATATTTTTAAACTTTCTTTATCCCCAAAAAGATAAATCCACCGAATATTGTTCTAAAGCGTTGATGGCTGAACGGATGATAAACGTTCAATCAACTCTCACAGAATACCAAGAAATGATTGACATTACATATTATAAAATTGATTTGGATATCAACTTTATTAATAATGACGTTGTTGGCGAAGTGCAGGTGAATGGCCATGTGGGGTTCCAACAACCGGACTCCATTGAATTAGATTTCACAACTGAATTGACTGTGGATTCTGTGTTTATTTATGAAACATTGACAAATTTTGACCATGAAAATAACTTGTTGAAAATTCCTGCACCCGGTTCAACAATTCCTGAAGGCTATGAATTTCAAATAACTGTTTTTTATCACGGAACGCCTCCTCAATCCGGATTTGGTTCGTTTACCTTTGATTGGCACAACGGGTTTGATCATGTCTGGACACTGTCCGAACCCTATGGTGCACGAACTTGGTGGCCGTGCAAGGATGATCCATCAGACAAAGCGGATTCAGTTGATATTATTATTACTGTTCCGGAAAATCAGATTGTTGCTTCAAATGGTTTGCTGATATCCGAAACGGATTTGCCAAATAATAGAATTGAATACCATTGGAAAGAATCTTATCCCATTTGTACATATTTAGTTTCTCTGGCAATTTATCCTTATACAGTTTGGCAGGATTATTATGTATCTACAACCGGTGATTCAATGCCAATTGATTTCTACGTTTATCCCGAAAATTATAATCTATCCCACACCAATTATTTGAAAACAAAAAACATGATTTCCTTTTTTGCTGATAAATTTGGAGAATATCCCTTTTTCGATGAAAAATATGGACATGCGGATTTTGGCTGGGGCGGAGGAATGGAGCATCAAACCCTGACCAGTATGGGTGGATATTCTGAATGGCTCATTGCCCATGAATTGGCACATCAATGGTGGGGGGATTTGATTACGTGCGCCAGTTTTCATCACATTTGGCTGAATGAAGGGTTTGCCCGCTATGGCGAAGCACTTTGGGAAGAACAAACCGGTGGGACTCAAGCCTATCAATCATACATGGATAACCATGCCTATTATGGCCCGGGAACAATTTATGTAGAGAATCCTGAAAATATTAGTGCTATTTTTAACGGAAACCTGTCCTATAACAAAGCTGGCTGGGTGGTTCATATGCTCCGCCATGTTGTGGGAGATAGTACATTTTTCGAGATTTTACATTCCTACTCTTCCAATGATTCTTTGGCATATGCATCCGCAACGACTGAAGATTTTCAATCAGTGTGTGAAGATGTTTCAGGAATCGATTTGAATGATTTTTTTCAACAATGGATTTATGGCGAGAAATACCCTCAATATAGGGTTTCTTGGCAAGCCGATCCTGCAGATGGATATATTATCCAAATTGATCAACTGCAAACCACGGGATATTTTCACATGCCCATTGATTTATTCATTACCGGCACGAATGTGGATAGCCATATTGTGGTAGATAATTATGCTGAATCACAAACGTATCATGTGGGTGGTTTTGGAACTATAATAGATAATATTGAATTAGACCCGGACAATTGGATTTTGAAAAATGTGGAGTATAATGTATCAACTGATGAAGATAATAATTTGCCTCATACCGTATCATTGTCACCTGTTTATCCAAACCCATTTAACTCCTTTGCCTCCATTTGGTATAGCACGTCTGGAAAAAATTCTTCAACATTGCAAGTGTACGATATAACTGGCAAATTAGTTGAAACATTGGTTAATGGTGTCACTAAAACAGGTGAACACGAGGTTGTCTGGAATGCATCCAACTATTCGAGTGGTGTGTATTTTGTACAGTTGCAAAGTGGAAAGTATGTAGAAACGCAAAAAATTATTTTGATCAAATGATAGATTGGATTATTCAACTTTGCGAAAGTGGAACGTGTCCGACAACTGGCGGAAACTTCCGCAAAGTTGAATAAGATTAAATTTGTACACTATTAAAAGAAGGATTCTATGCATTTAATTATTTCCACCAATTTAAGTCCGAACAGTAAAACGCGCTTATTAGCAGACGTCGCTCAAACTTATTTTCTTTCAAAAAATATCGAAACAAATATTATTGATTTAGCTGAAATTGAATTACCCCAATGCGATGGAAAAGTATGCTATACAAATTCAACAGTTCAAGATGTGACCAAAACAATCACAGAAGCAGAATCGTTGTTGATTGTCAGCCCTATTTATAATTATGATTTAAATGCAGCAGCAAAAAACCTCTTGGAACTCACTGGAAGTGGATGGAATGAGAAGATTGTTGGATTTATATGTAATGCCGGTGGGGAAAAAAGCTATATGTCCGTCATGCCCTTTGCTAACAGCCTGATGTTGGACCACCGCTGTCTTATTATTCCACGATTTGTTTATGTGACAGGATCAGCGTTTACAAATCAACTGTTGACCGATGATGATATTAGGCAAAGAATTGAAGAATTGGTGTCTACGATTATAGATTGGTCATCATGAATGTGTAACTGAACATGCCTTTCGCCATTCTTTATACCAACTGGCAAATCGCCACCATTCCCAAAAAGAATCTTTTTTAATTGCTGCAAATGTACGCCGTTGATATTCCAACGATTGTTCAGGCGTCATTCTGTAAGTACGCCGAGGATTTCCGTGGAGTCCTTCTATAACCAGCCATTGGCCTTTTACATAGATTAGAGTGTGTTTATTTGCTTCTCCTACCGATGGGTTTAGTAAATAAACATGAATTAAATCCTCAACTCCTGCCAGTTTTCGACGCCAGTTTGTGGCAAGTGTAGGAACTTTCAACGTTTCATACGTCAGCGGTGTAAATAAAACGGATAGAATTCTCCAGGATTCTTCAGGATTAATTTTACCATCTTTAGAATGGCTGATCATGTTGAGAATATTCTGTTTTTGTAATGGAACTAGAAAATCTATATCATCATCGATACCTTTAGTAAAAGTAATTATATCACCTTGATGATGCACGGTGAAATCATCTTCCATACCATCAACTGTTATACCCAACTTGTCAAATACGCCATGAAAATAATCAACGATTTCCGGCGTTTGCATAATGTTATTCCATGCATCCATGGCTGATTCAAGTTCTTGTGCAAACAAATTGCTGATGAAAGCACAGAAGATAATTAGATACTTCATAATGGCCTCCTTATAGGTTAATAGAATTTGTGAAAAGTATAATGATGAGTCAATACAAATTCAATTCCATATTCAATTTTTCCGCCTTACCAAGATTATCTACGAATACTAAAAACAAATAGTCATCCTTATCCTGTACACATCTAATATCCCCTACTCCATGTACTTAGTGTTGGGGTCGTGGAAATGTCGGGAAAGAATCGCAATTACTCCATTTATCCACCACGATTCGCCATCCCGACATTGGCATGTCGGGACGGCTACAAAAGAAACAGTCGCTGTGGAAAATTTTACTGATAAAATTTCCCAAGTCGACCACTCTAACAGTGCTTTCATCCCGTTTCTCTTTCCGCCTGGCAGGCGAGTAGAAGACAGGTTTATGCTTTTCCTAATCTAAATCCTAATCAATATTATTGTTTAGATTCTACAGATGAATAAAATCATTCCTTTAATATTTACGCTCTTTATGTTTAGTTGTGCTCCGGTTTCTGTTGTTATCGACCGCTATGATAATAATCGGGAAAAGACAGTGGCCATAATAAAAGTACAAAAAAAAGATAGAGAAAAAGATTCAACCATAGTTGAATTATTGATGTATTACCAAAATGGACAATTGGCCTCAGCAACGGATATGATGAGGAATATCCAGCATGGAAAACACGTGGCGTATTCACGGTCTGGAGAAGTCATGGCAAAAGGTAAATTTGAAAATAATCTCAAGAGTGATAAATGGTTATGGTTTGGAAGAGATGGAATCCCAGATTCATTAAGGACTTTCGATAAAGGAATGCTTTCCGGTAAAAGTATCGATTATTCTTCATCGGGAATGAAATTGCGCAAAATAATGTATCTGAATCACAAGTATCATGGTAAATCTATTCATTACAATTCCAATGGGAAAAAGTCATTAATAGGAAATTATAAATTTGGCATTCCCCATGGAAAATGGACGTGGTATAACACATCTGGAAAAAAAGAACGTATCGTGACCTATAATAATGGTATTAAAGATGGACCTGTATCCATTTGGAATGACAGAGGAAAAAAGGCAATGACAGGTACGTATATAAATGATAAAAAGAATGGTGAATGGAAATGGCATAGTGATACTAAAGGATTGGATTCCCTAATTCAATTTTCTAATAACCAATATATGGGTAAATACAAAATCTGGCATGTGAACGGTCAAAAAGCTGTGAGTGGGGAATATCAAAATGGTATCAAAATAGGTGAGTGGAAATGGTACACGATAAACGGCGATTTGGACTCAACTAAAATTTTCTCTAATGGAATGTTAAATGGACCTGTAAAATTTTATTATGGATATGGTACTCCAAAAAATAAAATATTTACTATACCATTCGAACAGTTGGAAGAAATTATTTCTAAAGTGAAGAATAAGATTAATCCAATTGAAAGTAAGATTAAAAGCAAAATGACGTATTCGAATGGTAAACTCGAAGGAGTAAAAATTGATTATTATTCAAACGGACAGAAACAATCATCTTGGACCTATGACAAGGGAATTCGAACCGGTCCATTTACAGTATGGAATTCATCAGGCTTGATAAAAGAAAGTGGTACATATTTGAATGATAAACCAAATGGAGTTATCTATAATTGGTTTGATCATGGACAACTATTCAGCGTAACGACATATTCAAAAGGAGATATCCATGGTGTTATGCGCATATATAGTCCCAGTGGCGTTATTACAAAAGAGGCATATTTTTATTTTGGTCAACTCCTATGCCAATTAGATTACTTTGATAATGGCAGGTTTAAACAGGTTCAGGTTTTTAAACGAAACAAAGTCGTTTTTCAAAAAAACTGGAATAATCTTGGGATGGAAAAAACAATTACACGATTTAAAACTGGGATAACCACGAAGACAGACCGCTACAATTCAGGAAATTTGCGATCAGAAAAATCCATGAAAGGAAATGAATTACATGGATTGTCATGGGTATTTAATGAAGAACATTCATTGGAGTATTTATCCCTGTATATTGATGGAAAACATGTTTTTCGCAGGGATTATTTGCTGGATGAACATGACTATAATGATTATATTTTTCCGGATAGTGAATTACAGGTTGTAGTAAAAATAGAAGTGGAGGAGAATTAAAACTTTACGTTGTAATTTCACGGTCTTATGATGGATCAAATACTAGAACTTTATACTGTTTGGGCTCCGCCCGTTATCACAATTGCAATTGGAATTTTCGCTGGTTGGATTTTTAAACGATTTGTTCATAGTCGTATAGAAAAAATCACATCCAAAACATCTTGGAAAGGTGACGATATTATTTTTGCCGCAATTGAAAAATATATCATTTACTGGTTTTTCCTAATTGCGTTTTATATTGCAGCGGGAAGTATCGAAATTGGAACGCCATATAATCTTTATGCTGCGAAACTGGCTATGACACTTCTCATGCTGTCGGTTACTATGACAGCATCAACCTTGGCAATCGATTTGCTCAATCAATGGTCAGAAAGTAAAGGTTCTCGGTTTCCTTCAACTGCTATTTTTTCCAACTTGGCCCGCATTACCATTCTTGCCATTGGTTTAATGATTATACTGCAATCCTTTGGTATTTCAATTGCGCCTATTTTGACAGCATTAGGTGTAGGCGGTCTTGCCATATCTTTAGCATTAAAAGATACATTATCTGATTTTTTCGCAGGATTACATATTTTATTATCCCAAAAAGTCAGGATTGGCGATTTTGTAGAATTAGATAGCGGTCAGAAAGGATATATAACCAATATTACATGGCGAAATACAACTATGGTGGAACGTGCCAATAATGTAATCAGCATTCCAAATAACAAATTATCCCAGGCTATCACAAAGGATTATGACCTGAAAGATACCAGTTATTCTGTCAAGATTCCTGTGGGTGTTGCTTATGATAGCGACTTGGAGCAGGTTGAGCGAATAACAACTGAAGTAGCTCAAACGGTCATTGATGAATTAGATGTTGCCAGCAAGGAATATGAACCTATCGTTCGATTTCAAGTCTTTGCTGATTCCAGTATAAATTTTACTGTTTACATGCGTGCCGGTAAATATGGCGATCATCATCCTATGGTTCATGAATTTATCAAACGGTTGCACAAACGCTTTGATGAAGAAGGTATCGAGATCCCATTCCCCATTCGAACGGTTGTTCAAAAAAATACTGAAGAATAAGGAGTTAAGATGAAATTGGCCCTGGTTGGCGGTGCTGTATTTATGGCATTGGCTGTATTATTTGGAGCATTTGGAGCCCACAGTCTTAAAGAAATGGTATCCACAGCTGATTTACTCACTTTTGAAAAGGCAGTTCGTTATCATTTCTGGCATGCCTTGGGTTTACTTGTCATAGGAGCAATCGGTTTTCATATCTCTGTGGATGCATTGAGATTCCCGGTATACTTGATTATGTTTGGAATTATCTTTTTTTCCGGTTCCCTGTATTTATTGGTGATTACAGACACACGATGGCTTGGCGCAGTTACACCATTTGGAGGCACAGCATTTATTATTGCATGGATATTGTTGGCCTATCAATTATATCGCGCATAATTCAACCAGATAATGTCAGAAAGCCCATCTCATAATCGCCACGTATCTTTGTGGACGGCATCGTCTTTTGTAGTTGCATCAATGATTGGTACCGGTGTATTTACCAGCCTCGGTTTTCAGCTTAATGATATTAAATCTGTTTTTCCCTTAATGATGCTATGGATTATAGGAGGAATAGTGGCATTATGCGGAGCGCTTTCTTACAGTGAATTAGGAGCTGCATTACCCAGGTCAGGTGGAGAGTACCATTTGTTAAGTCGAATTATTCATCCTGCAATTGGGTTTGCCGGTGGATTCGTTTCAGCAACAGTTGGTTTTTCTGCACCAGCCGTTTTGGCAGCTATGGCATTGGGTAAATATTTTACTGCAGTATTTCCGGTATTTAATCCTATTTGGGTTGCATTTATTATGATTCTTTTCTTTCATTTACTTCATGCATTTAGTCTAAAATGGGGGACATTTTTCCAAGGTTGGTCAACAGCTGTGAAAGTAGGACTGATTTTTATTTTTATTTGTGCAGGCTTCATGATTGCTTCAGGACAAAATATTACAGTATTCCCAAAACCGGGTGATATGAAATTGATGATGAGTTCTGGATTTGCTGTAAGTCTCGTGTGGGTGTATTATGCCTATACCGGGTGGAACTCAACTGTGTATTTTGCAGGTGAGGTGAAAAATCCTCAAAAAGATTTACCAGGCTCTTTGTTAATGGGTACATTTTTTGTGATGGTATTGTATGTGCTGATAAACTATGTATTTTTATATACCACTCCCATTGCAGAAATGGCTGGCCAGGTAGAAGTGGGTTATATTTCAGGACTAAAAGTTTTCGGTGAAACTGGTGCGGGGCTTATTGGCCTGGGAATTTCAATTTTACTTCTTTCTACCGTTAGCAGCTATGTTTTTATCGGTCCTAGAATCATGGAAACCATGGGTGAAGATCACAGATATATTAGTCTATTAGCGAAACAGAATAAACAGGGAATTCCGGTATACGCATTTATTTTGCAATTGGTTATTTGCCTGTTATTTATTTTTACTTCATCTTTCGAACAAGTGTTAATGTATACTGGTATTGCGCTTATCATTACAAATTCTGCAACAGTCGCATCTGTGTTTGTTTTACGTAAACGTGAACCGGATTTACCGAGGCCATACAAAGTATGGGGATATCCCTGGACGCCTACATTTTTTCTGTTGGTTAATTTTTGGATATTATTTTATACATTTATAGAGCAGACGTTTGAATCAATTGTTGGTGTATCTTTATTTCTCGCTAGTATCGCTTTATATTATTTGGGAAAGAAATTTGAAAATAATAGAAGCATTTAAACCATATATTTTAGACGGTGCTATGGGCACCGAATTGATCAATCGTGGAGTTAATCTACCATTGCCACTCTGGTCTGCAGAAGCAAATCTAATAGATCCGGAAACTGTATTAAGCATACACCAAGATTACATCGTCGCAGGTGCTGATATAATAACAACCAATACATTTCGTACGACTACTTACAGTTATCGAAAAGCAGGTTATACTCCAAAACGTGCGCAAGAAAGAGCAAAAGAAAGTTTAATGTCTGCTATAGATTTGGCAAGAAAAGCAGTGGGCAAAGATCTACAAGTTGCCGGTTCTATTTCTGCTGTTGATGACTGTTATTCACCGGAATTATATCCCGGTAAAAGTGCAGTGGAAGATACATACGGCGAAATGATGGAGTGGTTTATTGAAAGCGGTGTAAATTTTTTCCTCTTTGAAACCATGGGTCATTTTGAAGAAATAAAAATTGCTCTTGAAGCAAGTCAAAATATTGAATCAGAATATTGGATTAGCATAATATTAATGGACAGTGAGCATATTCTTGATGGTCATTCATTGGAAGAAACTATTAATATGATTAAAGCGTCTTCAGTTTCATGTTTATTACTTAATTGTAATAAGATTGAAACAACGAATAGTGCCATAGATCTTTTTTTATCTCTTTGGACAGGGGAGTGGGGTGTATATCCGAACTTGGGTAAAACGGATTATGATAATGATTATTTTGATATTATAAACGATTCTAACTTTGAAGAGAATATATCATGGTATTTAGAGCAAAATCCTTCAATAATCGGTGCTTGCTGTGGTTCAACACCAAAACACATTGAAATAATAAAACACTTGATAAATTAATCAAACAAACTTTTATACAGGATAATTAATGCATTTAAAAATTAAACCATTCAACAAAACTGTAAACCAATTATACGAAAATCACGGTCATTTCCATGATGGAGATGCTGGAATTGATTTATTTGTGATCAATGAGCAAACCATTACAGCAGGAGAAACAACTTTAATTCACTTGCAGATTGCGTGTGAAAATACAGAAAACAAACCCTATTTGCTCATGCCCCGCTCCAGTATTGCCAAAACACCGTTGCGGTTATGCAATTCTATCGGTTTAATCGACGGTGGATACAGGGGGGAAATCATGGCTGTCGTGGACAATATTAAAACAGACGATTATACGGTTGAGCCCGGTCAGCGATTATTTCAATTAGTTGCCATGGACGGCTCGCCGATTCATTTTGAATTAGTAGATGATTTATCAGATACAACCCGTGGAAGCGGAGGATTTGGAAGCACAGGGAAGTAAATTAGCACTCTAATAATAAGAGTGCTAAAATGTATTGTATTTCGTATTAAATAACATATAATTTCCGCGCTGCCTATGGGCATTCTACTGGAAGATAAACAATACATAATAACATAAAATAAAAAATAGGAGTTAAATGATGGCTCTAAACATCAAACCATTGGCTGACCGTGTAGTGGTAGAAGCTGCTGCTGCCGAGGAAAAATCCTCTGGCGGTATCATACTTCCTGACACAGCACAGGAAAAGCCCCAACAAGGAACAGTTGCAGCGGTCGGTCCTGGCAAAGCCAGCGATACCGGTACAATTGTTGAAATGACTGTTAAATCTGGTGACAAAGTTTTGTACGGGAAATATTCCGGTACAGAAGTCACCCATGACGGAAAAGAATATTTAATCATGCGCGAGAGTGATATTCTCGCTATTCTGTAAGGAGGATAGAAGCAATGGCTAAAGAAATTACATATAGTCTTGAAGCTCGTAACGCCCTTAAAGCAGGTGTGGACAAACTGGCGGATGCTGTCAAAGTTACACTAGGCCCTAAAGGACGTAACGTTGTCATTGAGAAGAAGTTTGGTGCTCCCACCGTCACAAAGGATGGTGTAACGGTTGCCAAGGAAGTTGAAGTTGAAGATAAGCTGGAAAACGTCGGTGCCCAAATGGTCAAAGAAGTTGCTTCCAAGACATCTGACATCGCCGGCGACGGTACAACCACAGCTACCGTTTTGGCTCAAGCACTCGTTGCAGAAGGATTGAAAAATGTGACAGCTGGTGCAAATCCAATGTCCATAAAACGTGGCATTGATGCGGGACGAGATGTTGTTGTAGAAGCATTACAATCACAAAGCAAGGATCTTCCTGATAGCGAACAGATTGCTAATGTGGCTACCATTTCTGCCAACGATGATCGTGAAATCGGCGAAAAAATCGCCGAAGCCATGGAAAAAGTAGGTAAAGATGGTGTAATCACCGTAGAAGAAAGTAAAACAGCAGAAACATTCCTCGAATTCGTGGAAGGTATGCAGTTTGACCGCGGTTATTTGTCACCTTATTTCGTGACCAATTCTGAATCCATGGAAGCAGAAATGGATGATGCTTATATCCTGATCTACGATAAAAAACTCAGCAACATGAAAGATTTGCTGCCTTTATTGGAAAAAGTAGTTCAAACGGGTAAGCAAATCATGATTATTGCTGAAGATGTAGAAGGTGAAGCATTGGCTACACTTGTGGTGAACAAATTGCGCGGTACATTTAAAGTATTGGCAGTAAAAGCACCCGGATTTGGTGATCGCCGTAAAGCAATGTTAGAAGATATTGCCGTGTTGACTGGCGGAACAGTCGTTTCTGAAGATGCAGGTTATAAATTGGAAAATGCGACCCTGGAATATCTTGGAACCGCTAAACGTGTTGTGTCTGATAAAGATGATACAACTATCGTTGATGGTGGAGGTACAAAAGATGCCATAATGGCCCGTATCAATGAGATCAAAGTCCAGATTGATAAAACATCTTCTGATTACGATCGCGAAAAGCTCCAGGAACGCCTTGCCAAGTTATCCGGCGGTGTTGCTGTTATTAATGTGGGAGCTGCCACAGAAGTGGAAATGAAAGAAAAGAAAGCCCGCGTAGAAGATGCATTACACGCAACTCGCGCTGCTGTGGAGGAAGGAATTATTCCCGGTGGTGGTGTCGCTCTTTTAAGAGCTCAGGATACTTTGGATAATTTGAAGCTTGAAGGGGGACAATTAGTTGGTGTAAACATTTTACGCCGAGCTCTTGAATCGCCTATTCGTCAGATTTGTGAAAACGCTGGCGCAGAAGCATCAATTGTCGTACAAAATGTACGCGATGGTAAAGACGCTTATGGTTTTGATGCCCGTGATGAAAGCTATGTAGATATGTTCAAAGCCGGTATCATTGATCCAACGAAAGTTGCTCGCGTAGCTGTAGAAAATGCCTGCTCGATTGCCGGTATGGTTCTTACCACAGAAGCAGCTGTAACAGAAATTCCTGAAAAGGATCCACCAATGCCTCCTATGGGTGACCCCGGAATGGGTGGCATGGGCGGAATGATGTAATTCCAATCATACTACCAAAAAGCCCTCCTGAAAATTCGGGAGGGCTTTTTTATTTCTATCCGGTTGACTAAAGAACATTACGAGAAGTAACTTTATTTTTCTCATGGGCATCATTCGTTTAAAAAACATGCAGTTTTACGGCTATCACGGTGTAAGTGAATCGGAAAAACATCTGGGTGGAAAATTTGAAGTGGACGTTGAATTGAAAATGGATCTTATCGAAGCCATTGCTACAGATAGCCTGGAATCAACCATTGATTATGAAGCTGTATATAAAACAGTGGATAATTGTGTAAAAAATGATACGTATTATTTAATTGAGTCCTTAGCTGATTCTATTGCAAGAGAAATTCTTTCTCGTTTTTCTGTTTCAGAAATAAATGTGCGCGTACGTAAACCCCATGCGCCAATCAACGGGATGCTGGATACAGTCGAAGTGGAAGTCTCCCATAAAAAAGAAGACAATGCCTGAGGCTGGATTCCTATCTTTGGGCTCGAATCTGGGTGATCGAGAATCGAATCTAGCTGGTGCGATAACGGCATTATCTACCTATCATGAAATAAATAAAATTGAAAGTTCTTCCTTTTATAATTCCCCACCTTTATTCAATTTAGATCAACCCGAATTTTTGAATGCTGTTGTATCGTTTGAAACAGACTTTTCTCCATTCGATTTGTTTGATGCCTGCCGTAATGTTGAAACATTGCTGGGTCGTCCGGAAAAGCGAGAAAAAAATTCACCGCGAACAATCGATATTGATATTTTGACTTACGGAAATTCATTTTTAGAAACTGAACAATTAACTATTCCCCATTCTGACTTGGCAAATCGTAAGTTCGTATTGGTACCATGGGCTGAACTTGCACCGGATTTCAACGTACCAGTATTTAATATGACAGTAACAGAATTATTAAACATGTGCCCGGATCAATCCAATGTGATTAAACATGTAATGGAAAAAAACGCATGAGAAATCTTTATTATGTCGCCATTGAAGGGCCAATTGGCGTGGGTAAAACAAGTTTAGCAAATTTGCTTTCTGAACGATTGAGCGCTCGACTAATCCTTGAAGGATTTGGAGAAAATCCATTTTTGTCTGATTTTTACGATGAACCGGAGCGGTATGCATTTCAGACACAACTCTACTTTTTATTGAAGCGTTATCAACAGCAGCAGGAATTACGTCAGGTGGATATGTTTCATAACCTGCTTATTGCTGATTATATGTTTGTAAAAGACAGGTTATTTGCATCCTTGAATTTGGATGAAAAAGAAATGTCATTATATGATACAGTCGCTAATCTATTGGAAAAAAATGTGATAAATCCTGACCTTGTTATTTATTTGCAAGCGGATACAGATACGCTTATGCGCAATATTGCCGGCCGAGGTCGTGATATGGAAAAAAATATATCGGAAGAATACATTGATGCCCTGAACCAACTTTATACCGAATATTTTTTCCGTTATCAGGATACACCATTGGTCATTATAAATACCAATAATATTGACTTTGTTAATAATCAGAAAGACTTGGATGAAGTGATTAATTACATTCGCCAGCCCGTGACAGGAACAAAGTTTTTTAATCCCGTTTCACCCTAATCCATGCTTAAAATATTCTTAATTCTGATATTGGTTTATGCCGGTTACAGGTTTATAAAAAATGTTCGTTTAGTGCAAAAGTCGCCTTCAAAAAAAGAAAAAACGGATTATCAGAACTTGGACATTCAAGATGCCGAATATAAGGAAATTGAAGATGAATAAATATGTATCAACTTTTTTCAAGGATTGCAGCACGTGCCGTAACTACAGTTTACTCATATTAAGAATCGGGATTGGATATTTAATTTTATCAAATCACGGTTGGGATAAACTTACGGCCGGTCCGGAACGGTGGGAAGGATTAGGAACATTAGGAATGCAGCAATTAGGAATAACATTTTTACCGGTATTTTGGGGATTTATGGCTGCATTTTCTGAGTCGATTGGAGCCATTATGATTGCATTAGGTTTAGGCACTCGCATAGGTGCAGGATTATTAATGATTACCATGTTGGTTGGGGCAAATATGCATATCACTACAGGAAAAGGTAGTCCTGAAATGGCCCTGGTATACGCATTTGCAAGCGCTGCTATAATGATAGCAGGAGCTGGTGATTATAGTCTTGATAAATTACTTTGTTCAAAAGATAAATGAAAGCAGCCCGTATCCATGAACACGGTGAACCTGATGTTTTACAAGTTGAAGAGATTCCTGCACCCGAACTCCATGCCGGCCAAGTATGTATTCAATTAAAAGCATCTGCGCTTAATCATCTAGATATTTGGGTTCGAAAAGGTATTCCCGGTGTGCCATTACCCATGATTTTGGGTAGTGATGGTGCCGGTGTAATATGTAAGTTGGGTGAAAATGCAGAAAAATTTAGCATAGGTGATCCTGTAATTATTCAGCCTCTTGTGTATTGCGGAGAGTGTCGTAACTGTCAGTCTGGAAATGAAAATATATGTGAAGAAATGGGTATCCGTGGTGAATCCACTGATGGAACGAACTGCGAGTTTATTGTTCTGGATGAAAAATTTGTAGAACCTAAACCTGATAATATTTCCTTTCCAGAAGCGGCGGCTTTTCCATTGGTTGGACAAACAGCATACCAAATGCTAATTAATCGGGCAAAGATACAACCAGGCGAAAATGTACTCGTTTGGGGTGCCGGTTCCGGTGTTGGCCACATGGCGATTCAGATAGCAAAAATCGTTGGGTGTAATGTGATTACTACAGCCGGCACCGATGAGAAATGCTCATTTGCATATGAACTTGGTGCAGATTTGGTTGTGAATCATTACAATGATAATGTTATACAAGAGGTTAAAAAGTTTTGTGGTAAAGTGGATGTAGTTTTTGAACATGTGGGGTCGGCCTCATGGGATATATCCATGAACGTATTAAGCAAAGGCGGGCGAGTTGTAACCTGCGGAGCCACAACAGGTCCAAAAGTAGCAATCGATCTGCGACATTTATTTTTTAAGCAGCAAACTATTATGGGCTCTACCATGGGAAATGCGGATGCATTTACACATGTCATTAAGTTTGTTAAAGATGGAAAATTAATTCCTCAAGTCGATAAAATATTTTCCTTGGATGATATAGCAATTGGGCATGAATATCTGGAACACAGCGAACAGTTTGGAAAAGTGGTAATAGACATATGAAAACAAAAGTAATAGTAACACTTATTTTACTTCAAACTTTATCATCAGCAAGTGAAGGGACAAAAGGTTTCGGTTTACAGGTAGGTGAACAGGGAACCGGTATATTATTTCATCAAACTTGGCGGGTTACATCTGAATTCCAGTGGTTATTTCATGGTAGTATTTTTGATGTAAAAGGCGATGAACAACTGATGGTATATGATTATTATACCGGTCAATATCGTTCCGTTGGAGATAAATATGTTCTAATTGTTCCCTTGTTTGGTGGAGGAAAATATTTTCCCTTTGCAGATAAAATAGCCAACAATTTTGCTCCATTCATTACAGCCCAACTCGGTCCTTTATTAACTATTGATGGTGCTGAAAGTGATAAATTCTCAACTCGTTGGAGCAAATCAAAAGGGCTTTGGTCTATCGGTGGTTATGCAGGAGTTGGAATAGACTTTTTAATGATGAATGGTATGATGGTCTCCGCAGGTGCAGGTATGGATATACTGCCTATGAATGGTATTGTGGACGGTGAAAAACATTATAATGGTGCCATTATCCAAGTTGGATTCAATTGGCTGCGGTGATGGCCGACGAACACTTTTTTTATATATCACCCCATAATATTACAAAAAACAGCTTCACTCTAGATGCTGAAGAAGCACATCATGCTTCAAATGTTTTACGCATGAAAATCGAGGATGAAATCTGGCTTTTGGATGGTTTGGGAACTGCGTATAAAGGTATCATAAAACAAAATGGACAGAAAGTATCAGGCGAAATTATTGCAATAACTCCCGAATTTTCCGAAGCAAGAATAAAAATGCATATTGCAGTTGGACTCATCAAGCGAAACAGATTTGAATGGCTGTTGGAAAAAGCAGTTGAATGCGGTGCTGTGTCAATCACTCCCTTACTATTGGATAGATGTGTAAAAAAATCATTGAATATGAATCGATCACAAAAAATAGTTTTGACAGCTGCAAAACAATGCGGTCGGAGTTGCTTTCCAATTTTGCATGAACCAATAACTTTAAATCAATATTTGAATAAAACTGCAGAAAACATAGTTTGCTTAAACATTCATGGAGAACAATCCTTATCAACTTGGCAAAAAAATGTTCAGCCAAATGAAGTAGACTTATTGATTGGCCCTGAAGGGGATTTTTCTGAAAATGAATTGAATGTGATTAAAGAAAATAATATTCCCATTGTTTCGTTGGGTGGAAGACGCTTGCGAACTGAAACTGCGGTTTTGACAGCGTTGAATATTATAGAACATGTTTGATGGGAGATGGAAGATGGAAAAAACCAAAAACAAACGTTGCGGAAGCTATGGATTTATCAAGAAGTTCCTCTTTTAAATTAGTGTGTCAATAAAACATAAACTTCCGCAAAGCTAATTAATTAAATGAAAATTTGAGAGGATATATGAATAATTGTCTTTTTTGCAAAATTATAGCTAGAGAAATTCCTTCAAATAAGGTCTTTGAGAATGATACAATTTTTGCTTTCCGGGATATTGATCCGAAAGCACCGACCCATATTCTCATTATACCCAAGGAACATATCACAACAACGAATGATTTGAATGATTCCCATAAATCGCTCCTGGGTGAAATTTTAATAACTGCAAAAGAAATTGCAGAGCAGGAGGGAATCGCAGATTCAGGTTACCGCACGGTATTTAATTGCAACAAAGACGGGGGACAGGCTGTGTATCATATTCACCTTCATTTATTAGGCGGTCGGCAGATGAGTTGGCCACCGGGATAAAAAGTAGCATTCTCCTCTAAAAATACATAAATTCCTCAACCACAAATCATCCAAACCAGCATTAAGTGTATATATCAGATTTAAACATCCATGGATTTAAATCCTTTGCCAAAAAGGACAACCTAAAATTTGGCGAAGGAATTACAGCAATCGTTGGTCCAAACGGTTGCGGAAAAACAAACATTGTTGATGCCATTCGCTGGGTTTTGGGTGAGCAGAAATACAGCGTCCTGCGAAGCGGAAAAATGGAGGATGTTATTTTTAGCGGTGCTGATACGGTGAAACCCTTAAGCGTTTGCGAAGTATCCCTCACCGTCCACAATAATAAAGGTAAACTTCCCCTTGAGTATAACGATGTTGAAATCGGGCGCCGCGTGTTCCGCAATGGCGATAGTGAATATTTTATTAATAGATCACCATGTCGATTAAAGGACATCCAAGATCTTTTCATTGATACGGGAATGGGCGCTGATGCCTATTCGGTCATTGAGCTGAAGATGATCGAACAGATTCTTTCCGAAACAACCGATGACCGCAAACGGATGTTTGAAGAAGCAGCAGGAATTAATAAATACAAACACCAACGCAAATCAGCTCTACGTAAATTTGAAGCGGTTCGCACAGATTTGGAAAGGGTGCAAGATATTATTGCTGAAGTGGAAGCGAAAGTCAAAGCATTGGCGTTACAACTCAAGCGATTCGAGCGACATGAAAAATTATCTGAGGAACTTCAACAACGTGAAATTGCGTTGGCATTTATAAAAATAAAAGAATTTGAAGAAGCCGCCACACCCTTAAGAAAAAAGATTCAGGACTTCAAACATCTCCGTGAATCCACTGCAACTGAAACATCCATCCATGAAAAAGAACTGGATCAACTGAAGTCAGTTTATAAGCAACAGCAAAATGAATTAGAAGAAATGCATACTGATATTTCCACTGCTGAAGAAACGAGAGATTCGTTACAGCGTGATGTTTTGGTGGCGAGTGAACAACAGCGGAGCGCCGAATCAACTATAGAGCGATTGGACCGGGAAAAAACTGCTAACGAAAATCGTATTGTCCAATTGCAACAACATATCGATGATTACAATAAAGAAACTAAAAAACTTTTACCACAGATAGATGATCAATTAGCTGTTTATAAAAAGGAAAAAGCTAATTATGAATCTATTGATAAAAAATATAAAGAAGCCCAATTAACTGTAGATGTGCTGCAGAATAAACGCTGGGACGAGCAACGAAAACTAGCTGATCAAGAATCACTTTTCAAACGTACTAAAGATATGCTCGAGGATAAAGAAACACAACTCGATGATTTGAAAACACGGGAAAAAAGTTTAAATCAAAATGTTTCCACTGGGGAAAAGGAATATATTGAAAACGAAAAAAAGTTGACCTCTTTCCAACAACACGTTGAACAGGCATTTGAAAAATTGGAAAAAGTAAAATCACAGGTTCAGACATTAAAATTGGATGAACATGAATCCGTTCGTACAAAACACAGCTTGGATGCAAAGGAGGAGGGACTTCAAAATCAAATCCAGTTTTATGAAAATTTGTTGGAATCTAAAGAAGGATTTACCGGCGGTGTTAAATATGTATTAAATAATTCTAAAGATTTTCCCGATGTCCATGGTGTATTAGCAGAATTGATTGATGCGGATAAAGAATACCAGGCAATCATTGAAAATGTGCTTGGTTCAGCGGCAGGTTGTTTGGTTACAAAAGATAGAAACATTGCTCTAAAAACACTGCAAATTTTGAAAGATTTAAAACAGGGAAGTGCTTCCCTTTTGCCTTTAAAAGAATTATCAACATTAAAATTAAAACTGAAGAGTACGCCTAAAAGTGATCATATAGTAGCCCGAGCTATTGATTGTATAAAAGTGGATAAAAAGTATGATATACTTGTAAATGTTTTACTGGGCAATGTGTTAATCGTAAATGATCTGTCCAAAGCATTAAAAGATTCAAAACTAACCGGTTGGGCTCTTGTAGATCTGGAAGGAACTTTTTCCGGATCAAACATGATCTTAAAACATGGGAAGAAGGGTAAAGGACTTGTAGGGCGACAAGAGAAATTGGACTCTTTAAAACATCAATTGCAGGAAAATGGTAAAACACAAACATCTGTCAAAAACGATTTAGAGGAAATTGCTGAAAGTTTAACAAATTTCATTTCAGAACAAAGCGATATTGAAGAAACTGTTGATAAACTCAAAGCTGAAATTTCAATTCTTGAAAATGATGGATTGCAATATAAAGTTCGAAACGAACAGCATCTTGAATTGTTGAATTCACTTTCTAATGAAATAGATGAAACATCTGCTGCAATAATATCTTTGAAAGCATCATTAAAAAAATTGTCACCAACTGCTGAAAAAGGTGAAAAAATTCTAAAAAAACTTGCCGATGAACTCACTCAAGCAAATAATGAACTAATGGCTGTTCGTAAGCAGCGTGATGAATTTCATCAGCACGTACAAGATTTACGCATTGAAGTACTTAACCTTGAAAACCAACGGGATAATATCGTTTTTCAAAAAAGAACTGCCGATGATTCTGTAAAAGAATTATCCCACAGACAAAATGATATTGATGGGGAAATAAAAAGTTTACAATTCAAGCAGAAAGAATTAGAAAATAAAATTAATTCATGTGAACAAGATTTGCTGAAAGCGAATGCAGTTGTAAGTAAAAAACGATCTATTCTTGATCTGAAAAAAGAAACATATCAGGAAACGTACGGAGAGATTGAAATCATTCAAGCAAAGATTCGCGAAGAGCAACACAGTCGTGAAAATTTATTGGATGAATTAAAATCTGCTGAGTTGGACATCACTGATTTTGATCAAAAAATTAAATTGGTTATTGAACGAATAAAAGATCGTTATAATACCTCAATACCTAAAAGTATGAATGTGGAGGAATCTTTATTTTCACTCGAGGAACGAATTGAGAAAATAAATCGAAGTATTGAAAATATCGGTCCTATCAATATGGCTGTAAAAGATGAGCACGAAGCTGAAACAGAGCGTTTAAATCTTCTTTCAGAACAAAAAGAGGACCTGATTGAATCGGAAGTAAATTTAAGGGATACAATTCAAAAAATTGATAAGGAAGCTCGCAAGTTATTTGTAGAAACATTCGATCAAATCAAGATCAATTTTGAAAAATTATTTTCCATGTTTTTTGAGGGGGGTAAAGGGTCATTGTCCTTAGTAGGTGATCCAGATCCTTTGGAAGCTGATATCGCTATAAATGCTCAACCTCCGGGAAAGAAAAACAATTCATTGCGTATGTTATCAGCAGGAGAAAAGTCATTAACAGCTATCGCACTGTTGTTTTCTATTTATCAGTATAAGCCCAGTCCATATTGTATTTTAGATGAAGTGGACGCACCCCTTGATGATATCAATATCCGTAAATTCACTAAAGTTTTGGAAGCTTTTTCTGAAGAGACTCAATTCATTGTTGTAACGCACAATAAATTGACAATGGAAGCGGCAAATTATCTTTTCGGTGTGACGATGGAACAGAAGGGCATATCTAAGTTAGTTTCCGTCAAGTTCGATGCTTGAATCACACATTTCAGTGCTGTCAATAATAAATTAGATTACGTTAAATATTGAAGTAATTGTCCTAGAGTCTCAAGGAGAAACAGAGGTTTTGGACAGGTTTGCACACATTTATAAATTTATTCTATTTTATTGATTCCCTAAAGAGAAACAGTTAATTTTATTGGCTTTATTCGAACCGATAATCCATGTTTGAACAAATAACAGATAGATTTGATACTATTTTCCGCCGCTTACGTGGACTTGGAAAAATTACAGATAGTAATATCCAGGAAACGTCACGAGAGATTCGTCGCGTTCTATTGGAAGCAGATGTGAATTTACAAGTTGCTCGTGATTTTATAGCTCATGTGCAGAAGAAAGCGAAGGGAACAAAAGTATTAAAATCCATCAGACCCGGTGAACAATTTATAAAAATTATACATGAGGAATTGGTTCATATACTTGGTGATGAAAAAGCCGAATTAGATTTAAGCGGAAAACCATCCGTGATTTTAATGGCGGGTCTTCAAGGATCGGGAAAAACAACAACGTGTGCAAAATTGGCTAAGATATTCACAGATCAAAAGAAACACGTCTTATTGGCTGCGGCAGATGTATATCGCCCGGCTGCTATTGAGCAATTGCAATCTCTAGGCCGCCAAATCGATGTTCCAGTTTATGACGAAGCCGTTGGAGATCCTGTGGCGATTTGCGCGAATGCCGTTTCCCAGGGAAAAAGTGAAAAAGCAGATGTTGTCATTCTGGATACTGCCGGCCGTTTGCATGTTGATGGCGAAATGATGAATGAGATACAACAGATTGCAGATATTGTAAAACCAAATGAAATTTTATTTGTAGCAGATAGTATGACCGGGCAGGATGCTGTAACATCTGCTAAAGCATTTTCAGAAGCTTTACCTTTAACAGGGACGATATTAACAAAGTTGGATGGTGATGCCCGAGGCGGTGCAGCTGTGTCCATCAGGCAAGTGACAGGAACACCAATCAAATTTACCGGTGTTTCTGAAAAGATGGATGGATTGGAACCATTTAACCCCAAACAAATGGCTGATCGGATATTGGGATTTGGAGATGTAATATCATTGGTGGAAAAAGCAGAACATGTTGCGGATGAAAAAACAGTGAACATGTTGGAAAAGAAAATGCTTGGAAACCAATTTAATCTTGAAGATTTTCAGCAGCAATTAATGCAGCTCAAAAAAATGGGATCACTTCAGCAACTCATGGGAATGATGCCCGGTATGAATCGGAAACTGATGAAAGGAATTAATATGGATGACCGCCAACTTTCATGGACGGAAGCCATCATTAATTCCATGACTCCAGCAGAACGAAGAAACCCCTCTATCATTGATGGCAGTCGTCGAAAGCGGATTGCCCTTGGTTCCGGGCGTTCTTTACAGGAAGTGAATCAATTACTGAAACAGTTTGTACAAATGAAAAAAATGATGAAACAATTTGGAAAAATGAAACCCGGCAAAATGCCCCTGGGGAATTTTATGGGAATAAGCTAAAAGGAGAATGAATTGGCTACTAAAATAAGACTGAAACGAATCGGACGAAGAAACAGACCTTTTTACCGCTTGGTGGTGATGGATGAACGTGCTCGCCGGGATGGCGCTGCCATCGAACAATTAGGTTGGTTTAATCCACTCGAACTTGATGATGAAAAGAATTATGCCCTTAATGATGAGCGAATTATGCATTGGCTTCAGGAAGGAGCGCAAACTACAGAAACAGCTCACAATCTATTAAAAAGAACTGGACTGGCCTATCGCTGGCATTTGGTTCGTCAGGGACTGGATGAAGCGGCTGTGGAAAAAGAGATGAAAAAATGGGCTCTTGAAAGAACAGAAGTTGATAAGAGCAGAAGTGATAAAGCAGTGAAAAAAGCTGAAGAAAAACAAAAAGAAGATGAGAAAGAAGCAGAAGAAGCAGCGACAGAAACGAAAGAAGATTCTCCTGTAGTTGAAGAAAAAGCCGAAGAGGCTCCAGTAGAAGCAGAAGCATCTGTTGATGAATCTGCAAGAGAAGAAAAAGCTGGCAGTGTAGATGATAAGGATGGAGAAAAAGATGAACCTGAAGCTAAACCGAACGTAGAAGTTGAAACACCTGAAGAAGATAATACTGCGGATGAAAAATCAACTGCAGGTGAAAAAGAAGTTGAAGAAGCTGCGTCAGAAGCGTCTGTTGATGAATCTGAAGTAGAAGACGAAACTGAAGAACCAAAAGAAGAAAACGCCGACGACGCTCCAGAAGAAGAATCAACAGAAGATAAAGTAGATGAAAACCAAGCTGAAGAGGCTAATCAAGAAGAAAAGACTGAAGAAACTGATGACACCAAAGTTGAAGATTCAAACGAAATAGAATCTCTAATTAGCGATGGTGTTGAAGAGGAAGCAAAGGAAGACGAAAAAGATGAACCTGAAGCTAAACCGGACGTAGAAGAAGAAACATCCGAGGAAGAAAAGGCTGCGGATGAAAAAGAATCAGCTGATACAAAAGTAGATGAAGTAACAGAAGAATCCTCAGAAGAAGAAGCCGAACCGGACGAAGGAAATGAAGAATCTTTGAAAGAAGAAAAGGAAAATAAAAGCAACGAATAAAGTTGCAAGGAGAGTACCATGCAGGAAATGATCGAATTGATAGTTAAAAAGTTAGTGGATAAACCAGAAGAAGTACAAGTGACACCAGTGGAAACAGAACAGCGAATTATTTTTGAATTAACTGTAGGAGAGGGTGATTACGGAAAAGTTATCGGCAAGCGTGGTCGCAATATTTCTGCTATTCGCACACTTGTGTTTGCTGTTAATGCCAAAGAAGGCGGTAAACGTGCACGTTTGGATGTGATCGACTGAAATGAGTAAAAAAGTTCATCCCATAGCCAAAATTACACGCGTGAGCGGTCTCAAAGGCGAAGTGCGTCTGCAGCCCTTATCTCGTTACTTCGATGAGTTTATCGAATCTCGTGAATTACAGATTGGATTCGAAACGGATTTGGCGCGCGAAATCACATTGAAAAAAACAATCGGCCATGGTAAAAGAAGACGATTCAAGTTTGAAGGAGTTCAATCCCGAGATGATGCAGAAACACTTATTGGGCAGACGTTATTTGCTGAGGGTCGGAATGGAGATAATGCTGAACTCATTTCCAAAGAACTATTGGGTTATACTGTCATAACTGAATCCGGAGAACGCGTTGGTACTTTAACAGATATTCTTTGGCTGCCATCCAACGATGTCTACGTTATCCATAATGGAAATGATGAAAAACTGATTCCGATCGTGAAAGAAATTGTCATCGGCGTGGATAATGTTGTAAGTGTGATTATGATTCGACCGATGGAAGGCTTACTGTGAAAAAGATCGCCATAATTACGCCTGTACCAGATATGATAAATGTTGTTATATCACAGAGCATGCTGCGCAAGGCTATGGAAGAAAAAGTGGCTGAATACAATGTGGTTGATCTCCGGGAATTTGGCAAGGGAAATTATCGTCAAATTGACGATACACCTTTTGGTGGAGGCAGCGGTATGGTCATGATGGCCGAACCATTGGTTCAGGCAATCGAATCTGCTTTGAAATGGATGGATGAGAAGAATGTTCGAATCGTATTTCCTTCTCCACAGGGGAAACCTTGGAATCATGAAACTGCTTTAGCATTCAATGAAAATGAAAATATAATTTTTATTTGCGGTCACTACAAAGGAATCGATCAGCGAGTGATCGAAAAATACGTGACCGATGAATTTTCCATTGGCGATTATGTCGTCACTAGCGGAGAAATTCCTGCTATGATTATGATCGATTCCATGGTCAGGTTAATTCCAGGAGTGTTGAATTCCAGAGAATCAGCAGAAACAGATACATTTTACGGAGATCTGCTGGATAATCCTCATTTTACAAAACCTCGCGAAGTAGCCGGATGTTCCGTTCCGGATGTTTTATTGAATGGCCATCATAAAGAAATCGAAGACTGGCGACAGTCTCAACGTGAACAAATGACCCAAACCAAACGGCCGGATTTATGGCAAAAATATTTAGATAATAGTACACTTACGGAGTAAATAATGAACAAATTACAAGAAGTAGCTCAAGATCAATTAAAAACAGATTTACCGGTATTTAATTCAGGCGATACGGTGGAATTAGACGTCAAGGTTGTGGAAGGCGGCAAGGAACGTATCCAGAAATATCGTGGTGTGGTTATTGCCCGAAAAGGCGGCGGAATTGAAGAAACCATTACTGTTCGTAAGATTTCAAACGGTGTGGGTGTGGAACGAATTTTTCCACTCCATTCGCCCATGATATCCAATTTCAATTTAGTTCGTCGCGGGAAAGTGCGTAGAGCAAAACTGCATTATTTGAGAAAACTATCCGGTAAAGCAACACGTATTGCAGAAAAACGATAATTCATTCAATTATCCAATTTATATACCCTCATTGGTAAAATACGGTGGGGGTTTTTTGTTTTATAATGGGTTTACTACGAATCAACTTCTTACATTTATATTGAATTCCATTAAAATGATAAGTAAATTATAGTAGTTAATATATTAACTGTATTATATGTTATACAGTATTAAAGGATAATATAATGTCTGTAGTAAATTTCAAAATTGATGATTTAAACCCACATGTAATTGCTGAAAATGTATCAAAAAGAATGAGGAAAAAGCGACTTTCGCTAAACATGGCCCAGCAATCGTTATCGGAAAAATCCGGTGTTAGTTTAGGATCCATAAAGCGATTTGAGCACAAACATGAAATTTCATTAAAACATCTTTTACAAATTGCGTTGGTTTTAGGCAGTCTAGATGAGTTTCGCCTTTTGTTTCCCGAAAACCAATATCAAAGTGTTGATGACATTATTCAAAATAGTAAGGTAAAGGAAAGGCAGCGCGGCAGAAATGTTTGAACCAGTCAATCTGTTAAATATATTCGCCAATGATAAATTCATGGGTCGAATGGTGATTTCACCGGAAAGATTATGTGTCTTTGAATATAATCATGATTATTTAATCAATGGCGTTTCTCTTTCTCCGTTTTATTTACCATTGCAAGCTGGTGCATTTACGGCACATCGTGAACCATTTAATGGATTATTCGGTTTATTTAACGATAGCCTGCCCGATGGTTGGGGTAATTTGCTTATAGATAGATATTTATTGAGCAATAATATACAATCTGGTTCCTTGTCTTTGCTGGATAGATTGAGTTTAGTAGGCAAGTCTGGTATGGGAATTTTATCGTATGAACCTGATTATGCTTTTAAGTCAAAAGATCAGATTGACGATCTTAATCTTCTTGCATTGGAAGTTCATAAAATATTGATCGAAAACAAATATAAAAGTGGGATGTTAGACGAGTTGATTAAGATGGGCGGTTCATCCGGCGGCGCAAGACCAAAAGTACTAATTAACATTAAAGGCGATCCCTGGATTGTCAAATTCAGATCTGCTCATGATCCTGAAAATATGGGTGAAATTGAATATCAATATTCACTTATTGCAAAAAATTGCGGAATTGAAATGCCGGAAACTAAATTATTTGAAGGAAAATATTTTGGTGCTAAACGTTTTGACAGGACTAATGGAAAAAGAATCCATATACACTCTGCATCAGGATTGCTTTATGCAGACTATCGTTTTCCGTCGCTGGATTATGTTGATTTAATTAAAACAGCGTTTGTCCTAACTAAAAATATCGAAGAAGCGTATATATTATTTCGACGTATGGTGTTTAATATTCTAACAGGAAATAAAGATGACCATGCAAAAAACATTTCATTTATTATGAAGAAAAAACAGTGGTTTGTCTCTCCAGCTTATGATTTAGTTCCAAGCAGTGGATATGATGGAAATCATTCAACAACAATTTTGAATAAAGGACATGCAAATAAAAAGGAAATTTTAGAAGTGGCAAAATTGTGCAGTCTGGATAAAAAGAAAGCAGAACTCATTTTTGATGATGTTTATACTAATTGTGAAGAAATTCGTATATCAATATGATACATAAATTTAAAATTCCTGCAGTTAACGCATTAACTAAACAATGAGTAAATTTGAAAAAATTGTATTAAGTATTACTGGCGGAAGTCATTTATCCGTACATGCGTTAATGCTGGCCTTGCCTAGCTTGATCCCTATTCTGCGGAATGAATTCAATGCAGGATTGGATACATTAGGTCTCGTTGTAACTGTCAGCGCTTTTATGTTTGGTGTAGGTGCCATTCCTGCCGGCTGGGCCGAACGAAAACTGGGCGGTCGGACACTATTATTATTATACCTCTTTGGTTCAGGACTCGCAGCACTTTTAGTTTCAGCTTCAAGTTCATTTTTTACGATGGTGATTGGTTTGGGATTTATGGGGTTTTTCTGCAGCATTTATCATCCAGCGGGACTTACACTCATTTCTCATCGTGTCAATGCGCTCACCAAAGGTATGGCCGTCCATGGTATTTTTGGTACAGTCGGTTCTGCTTCCGGACCCATTATGGCTACAGCATTGGCAGCGCTTATTTCCTGGCGGGCTTCCTATGCTTTTCTAGGTGTATTCAATATTATCTTGGCTATTTTGACATTCTTCGCCGTACCAAAACGGAAGCATTCTGACGATGAATATGCAGTCGAAAATCATGTTCAAACAACGAACCGCCCGGCGCTGATCTTTTTTTATATCACCAACATGCTCATGGGAATGGCGTATTATGGATTTACCACATTTATGCCCACACATTTTGCCGAGAATACAAATAACTTTATGCCATTTATTTCCACCACTATGAAAGCAGGTGTTTTTCCTTCTTTAGTATTTTTAGCAGGAATTATCGGCCAGCTCATCGGTGGACGACTGGGCAGTCTCTATAATCGCCCCAAAATGCTTTTACTCATTGTGGCTGTGAATATTCCCTTTTTATTACTCATGGGTTACAGTTCTGATATTATGCTAGTTGTTTTTAGCCTGTTCATGGGAATGGCTTATTTCGCTAACCAACCTATCAGCAATACACTTATTGCCGAATTTACCCACAGCGCCAACAGGGGACTGGGCTACGGTATCAGTTTTTTCCTGAGCTTCGGAATTGGTTCATTTGCTGCAGGGTTGGGTGGTTATATTGCCGAGAATATGGGTGTGGCTGCCGTATTTCCTGTTATGGGTGTTTTGCTAATTCCTGCACTGTTTACCAGTTATATGATTATTAAAAAAACATGATTAATTGTTTTATCTGTTAAAATTGTTCATCAATTTCTGATATAATTATGAGCAAAAACCAACTCAAAGAACTACCGTCTGTATCTGAAGTATTACTTGAAGTAAGAAATGATACAAAGCTCCATATTAATTATATAACAAAAATTATTAAGTCAGAAATAAGTCGATATCGAGCAGACGCTAGAGCAGGAAAATTAAAGCTTGATCGCAACGCAATTGTTCATGAAATGCTGTCAGAAATCAACCGATTGAGTGAACCATCCATGAAAAATATCGTTAATGGCACCGGTGTTGTCTTACACACAGGTTTTGGCCGAGCGCCGTTTTCAAAAAAAGTCATTGCCAATGCTGCAAAGCGTTTGGAAGGGTATGTAAATCTGGAATTTGACCTGAATTCCGGAAAAAGAGGTGAGCGTCAGAATCATGTCAATCATTTACTGTCGGCCATCTGCGGTTCAGACAGCAGTTTAATGGTGAACAATAATGCTGCAGCTGTTCTTATTGCCCTGAACACTTTTGCAGAAGGGAAGGACGTCATCGTTTCCCGGGGACAGGAAGTGGAAATCGGCGGTTCATTTCGAATCCCTGACGTTGTGCGGAAAAGCCACTGTAATCTCGTGGAAGTGGGCACCACCAATCGTACCCATCTGAAGGATTACGAAAAAGCCATTACCAAAAACACCGGCGCAATTCTCTGGGCTCACACCAGTAATTATGTCGTAAAAGGATTCACAAAGGAAGTATCGCTGACAGAATTGGCTGTATTGGCCAAAAAGAAACGTATTCCATTGGTGGCCGATCTCGGTTCCGGCGCCTTGGTGGATATGGAAAAAATGGAAATTCCTCCGGAAGAATTGGTATCAGATGTAGTAAAGACCGGCGCCGATATAATTACATTCTCCGGCGATAAACTCTTGGGCGGACCTCAATCTGGGCTCATTGTGGGAAAGAGAAAATTCGTCAATGCCATCCATAAAAATCCACTCTACAGAACCTACCGTTGTGACAAATGGACCATCGCCCTCATGGAAGAAACATTGAGTACGTATTTTTCAGAACAAAAGGTCAGTGGAGATAATTTGTCTCTGAAGCTCTTAAGCACATCTCAAAATACTCTTTTGAAGCGGGGAGAGAAAATTTTAGCGGATATTCCTAAAAAGAAAATCAAAGACTTGGGTGTTTCATTGGTGGAATCCAAGGTGGAAGCAGGGAGCGGTTCACTGCCCGTGGAATCTATCCCCAGTGCTGCACTGCAATTCAAGCCCAAAAAAATGTCTGTTTCAGCATTGGCAAAAACATTTCGCACCGGATCACAACCGGTGGTCGGATATACCAAAGGAAATACATTTTTTATTGATCTTAAAGCGGTTCTGTCTAACCAGGTTTCCAGACTTATTCAAGCAATTCAGGACGTTTAATGAACCAAGTTGTCATCGGTACAGCCGGGCATATAGACCACGGAAAAACCGCATTGGTGAAAGCACTCACCGGGACCGACACCGACAGCTTGGCAGAGGAAAAAGCCCGGGGAATGACCATCGATCTGGGATTTGCTTTTTTAAATGATTCCGTTACAATCATTGACGTTCCCGGCCACGAGAAATTCATTCGTAATATGGTGGCGGGTGTGTCTACCATCAATATTGCTCTTTTGGTTGTAGCAGCGGACGACGGCATTATGCCCCAGACGAGAGAACATTTGCACATCCTGAAACTGCTGAATATTCCCCAATGTGTGGTAGCTCTCTCCAAAACAGACTTGGCAGAAGATGGTGAATGGCTGGACTTGATTGAACTGGAGATTCGGGAATTATCAGAAGACATTTTTGTCAGTGTAGATGTGGTTAGAACGTCCGTCCAAACCAATGAGGGAATTGAAGAATTAAAGCATTTATTGGATGCAAAAGCAGCTGCTATTCAGATGTCACAAGATGAGAGCTTTTTTCGACTTCAGGCAGACCGTGTTTTTTCCATGACAGGCTTTGGCACGGTGGTAACGGGAACGGTTGTTTCCGGGAAATTGAAAAAAGGAGATTCCGTAGATATACTTCCGGGGGATATTTCTGCCAAAGTTCGTGGAATTCAGTCCCATGGTGCAGAAGTGGATTTTGTTCAGCGCGGAGATCGGGCAGCAGTGAATCTTTCCGGAGTGGAAGCGGAAAAAGTATTTCGCGGATCAGAACTGGCTATGCCGGGGATGTTGACGTCCATATCGAAATTCACGGCTCAAATTCATTTGACCGAAGACATGAAAAAAGGTCTAAAACACCACCAGCGAGTGCGGGTTCATTTAGGGACGAACGAGATAATGGCTCGAGTCTATTTGCCTTCAAACAAAAAAATGAATCCGGGACGATCGGGAAATGTAATTATTGAATTAGAAGAACCGGCCGTAGCCGCAACGGAAGACCGTTTTGTCATGCGTTCCTATTCTCCTATGCACACCATTGGCGGCGGGACGGTGTTGGCTACATTCATTCCCAAAGGAGTAAAGATTAAAGAATGGGTGTCTGAACTAGATTTAGATTTGGAGAAGCGATTTGAGCAATTGGTTAATACATTTAAACTGGAACCAAAAACAGTATTTGAGTGGGGGAAATCTCTCCAATTGACCGATAAAGCTGTACGGGAATTAGTGAAAAAAACAGGATTGAAATCATCCAGACGCAGTTTTATTTATTCTGACGGAAATATAAAAGACTGTTCCGAATTGATCGGTAAACGTTTAAAACAGTTTCATGCGAATAATCCACTGCGGAAATCCATGTCCGTGGATGTCCTTCAGCAGGAGACTGGATTGAGTGAAAAATGGTTAGCTGAAATGCTGGACATTATGGAAAAAGATGCATCCATTCGTTCCGCCGGAACGGGCATAGCATTGGAGAGTCATAGAGTGGAATTAGCAGGTGGAACGGCAGAGTTATCCGGAAAAATAGAAAGTGGATTGATAGGCAATGGATTTACTCCCATGACGACTGACGAATTGTCCAAAAAACTGAAAACAAGCCATAAGGACATATTGGAAATACTACACGTTTTAAAGAGTAAAAATAAAGTGGTGGAAATCGAAAACGGTGTCTGGATGCACAGCCAAAACTTGACTAAACTCCGCCAAGCAATGAAAGATCATTTTAACACCCAAAGTGAAATGAATGTGGCAGACTTCAAACGCATGAGCGGTTTAACGCGGAAATTCGCCATTCCTGTCCTGGAATACTGCGATAAGCAGGGTTGGACTGAACGGAACGGAAATGTGCGCTTGAAAGGGACGGAACTCTGAAGAAAAAATCATCAACCCAAAGCACTCCTTTAATGCGTCAGTACGAGGAAGTGAAGCGTCAATACAGCGATGCCATCGTCCTCTTCCGCATGGGCGATTTCTACGAAACATTCAGCGATGATGCCGTAACTACAGCTAAAGTGCTGGGTATAGTACTCACCAAGCGTTCCAACGGCACTGCAGGAAATGTTGCATTAGCAGGATTTCCTTATCATGCCATTGATAATTATTTACACAAATTGGTGAACGCCGGTCATCGTGTGGCCATCTGCGAACAGGTGGAAGACCCAAAGCTGGCGAAGGGAATTGTCAAACGAGAAGTGGTGGAAGTGGTAACGCCCGGGACCATCACCAGTGAAGCGGCATTGAACGAAAAATCGAATCAATTTTTGGCCTGCGTCCATATTCATCGCAACCAAGCTGGTTACGCGGTGCTGGACCAGTCCACAGGCGAATTATTTATAGGAAAATGTTCAGAGGCTGAACTGACAGAAGCATTGCGGAAATTTGCTCCTCGGGAAGTACTGTTGGCGGAAAATATGGTTTATTCCACAGCAGAATGGTACAGAGATCTAAAACCATTTGTATCCACGGTGGAAGATTGGGTTTTATCTTTCGATCAGGGTGAGCGCACACTTACCGAACATTTCAGCGTACGGACATTGAAAGGATTTGGTTGCGGCTATATGGAATTAGGTATTACGGCAGCAGGAGCGATCTTTTATCATGTGAAAAATGCATTGAATGGTTCCTTATCTCACATTACTACATTGACTCCCATTGCCGATGACGGCATAATGGGGCTGGATGGTTTTACTATTCGCAATTTGGAAGTATTCAAGTCACTGGCGACACAAGGTACCCACGGAACTCTTGTAGACTTATTGGACGAGACGATAACCAACGGTGGCGGACGTTTGCTGAAACAATGGTTATCCCAACCACTGACGAATATTGAAAAACTGAATGAACGGCTGGATATTGTAGGTGGTTTTGTAATAAATAAACGTCTGATGAATAAGGTGAGAACTACCCTAGATGACGTATTGGATATAGAACGAATCCTTGGCAAAATCAGCCAGAATAAAGCGAATCCACGGGATATAATAGGTTTAAAGGAAAGCTTGAAGTGTATACCGAAACTGCAGGAATTATTACAGTCAACAGATATTGAACAATTGAATTCAGCCGCCGATTCATTTGCAGATACTTCTCCCGTTATAGAATTGATTTCAGAAAAATTGAATGAAGATGTTCCTGCCCAGCTACAACAGGGGAATGTTATTCGGGACGGAATAAATAAAGAATTAGATGAATTGCGGAAATTGGCCAGTGGCGGCAAGCAATGGATTGCAGACATGCAGGAGTCGGAACGGGAAAAAACGGGAATTAATAAACTGAAAGTGGGTTTTAACAAGGTGTTTGGTTATTACCTGGAAATTTCCAAAATCCATCAGGACAAAGTACCCGAATCGTATATCCGCAAACAGACGCTGGTTAACGCTGAACGCTATATTACCGAAGAGCTGAAGGAATACGAGGAAAAGATACTTACGGCCGAGGAAGATATTATGGCCATTGAATCAGAATTATTTGCCGAATGCTGCCAAAATATCCTCAATAAAGCAGACTTGATCCAATTAAATGCGAAACTGTTGAATAGGATCGATGTGTTAACCACTTTTTCCCAATTAGCGATTCAGAAGAAATATTGTAAACCGGCACTCGTTTCAGACGCTGTTTTTGATATTAAAGACGGTCGTCATCCTGTGGTGGAAAATCTTCTCCCGGCGTCTGATCGATTTGTTGGCAATAATTTGAAAATGGATGTTGCAATAAGTCAAATCCATCTCATCACCGGGCCTAATATGGCAGGGAAGTCTACGTATTTACGTCAAATCGGCTTGATAACCCTTATGGCCCAGATTGGGTGCTACGTACCAGCAAAAAAAGCCACCATCGGAATGGTAGATCGTTTATTCACGCGCGTGGGTGCCAGTGACAACTTGGCTGGTGGTGAAAGTACATTTTTGGTGGAAATGATAGAGGCGGCAAATATTTTAAATAATGCCACCTCTCAAAGTTTAATTCTACTAGACGAAATAGGTCGAGGGACTGCCACATTTGATGGATTGTCATTGGCATGGTCCATTACCGAATATTTACACAATCGCAAAGAAGTTGCGGCTCGAACCTTATTTGCCACACATTACCATGAATTAACGGAACTTGAGCATTCTCTTAAACGTTTGGAAAATCACCACGCCGCAGTGAAAGAATTTGGAGATGAAATCGTCTTTTTGAAGAAGATCCTTAAAGGTCCAGGTGATAAGAGTTATGGGATACACGTGGCGCAAATGGCCGGATTGCCCACAAGTGTAATTTCTAGAGCAAAGGATATTTTAAATCATCATCTTGAATCATCAGATCAATCGGGAACATCTACACCTCCGCCAGCGTCAAAGCAAATATCCATGTTTGAGAGACAAGAAGCAAAATTCAAAAATGATCTGGACGATGTGGACGTCAATTCCATGACACCCATTCAAGCATTACAAAAACTGGATGAACTAAAAAAGAAACATGGATTATGAGTTTGGTGAAAAGAGGAATGGTAACTTCATTAAACCTGTTTTTTTCTCTTCTGTTAAAGGGGAGAATTAAAGAGGGGTTTATAAATTGATAAAAAAACTGACATTTTGGTAAATGAAAATAAAATAAGATTTAAAACCCCTTTGTGTTCCCTCTATTACAGGGGGAAAAGTTGGTTTTGTATAATAATATTTTCCATAAGCTGTCTTTCAGCTGAATCGTATTGGGTACGTTATGGTTGGCAGGCGTTTAAGAATACAGGAGATGCTCAATCTCTAGCTCTGGGACAAACACAAACGGCAGCATTTGGTGGCGCAGCGTCTGTATTGCAAAATCCAGCTCATGCCAAAAATCCATTTGATCAATATTTATATGCTCATCAAAATCGCTTTGCCGGATTGGTAAATAGTGATCTTATTGCTTTTCCCACAATGAAACGATTTCGCAATCCTGTGAAAATTGTTCTTTTCCATGAAGGTGTTAGTCAAATTCCTGATACGCGTGATATTCTATTGGATTGGGGTTTAGACGGCATCCCCGGGACGAGTGACGCAGGTGAGAATAACGGTCAATTGGATGAAGGTGAACGTTTGGATGCAGAAAAGGTACGTTATTTTCGTCAATCACAGTGGGGAGTTCATTTAAGTTCAACGTGGCAATTAAACCGCTGGACGATTGGTGTTGGCATGAAGGGATTCTTTCACGCTTTAGCAGAACATTTTGCGTCGGGAATTGGAATGGATGTGGGAGCAACATCGTCCTTTTGGAAAGGAAATACCATTGGACTTGTTTTAACAGATGCAACAACATCTTTGCTCGTTTGGGATAATGGTACAGTTGAGCGATTTTCACCCGAAATATTTGCTGGGATTTCTCAAGAAGTGGGATTTAATAAAATTCCTCTGCGATTCAAATTTATGACCGATATTGCACTGGATCCGTTTGGACGAAGTTTAGATGATGATCTTCTGTTGGGAAAGATGGGCGGACGATACAGAGCCGGAATGGAGATCCAGTATAAGAAAATTGCCTTGCGGTTTGGTCGAGGATTAAATGCTCTTACCAGTGCCGGTCTGGGTTTGGATTGGGGGCAGGCATCTATTCATTATGCGTTTACTTCATCAACTCAATCTGTCATGTTGGGTGATTCCCATTTGATTTCATTTAGCTTTGAATCACAATGGTTAGCTAAACAATTGGGGAAATTGCTTTGACTATTTCAAAAGAAAATTTGTTGAAAGAATGCCGTGTGGATACATTCCGTTCAAGTGGTAAAGGAGGTCAACATGTAAATAAGACTGAAAGTGCAGTTCGCCTCACCCATATACCAACAGGAATCGTGGTGGTTTGTCAAGATGAACGGAGTCAGCATCGGAACAAAGAAATCGCGTTAAATAGATTGCAAGTAAAACTGGAAGAAAGGAATAAAAGACAGAAAGAACGGATCAAAACTCACACACCAAAACGTGCCCATGAAAAGCGTATCAAAGAAAAGAAAATTAGATCAGAAAAAAAGTTACTACGTAAAAGACCTGAATCGAATGATTGATCATCAATTAAATACTATTCTCTGATTGTGAGAGATAGTATAGTTCCCGTAAATTTCCAAGCTTTTTTAGAATAATAATATTAAATATGTTAACAAGTATGACAGGATTTGGGAGAGGTGCAGCTGGTACAGGAGATCATGCACTGCATGTAATGGTCCGTACCTATAATGCACGCTTCCTGGAAACAAAAATTAGGGGATTAACCCTCACCCCAGAAATTGAGGCTGCTGTTCGCAATAAGATCAATAAAACATTGGTTCGCGGAACTGTACATATTACCATCGAAAAAAACCGCGATGTAAATAAAGGATCGCTGTCATTCAATCGTCAGCGATTCGAAGCGGTTGAAAATGTTTTACATGATATTCAACGGGAATATGGACGTTCATTGGATATGAGCAGTTTGCTTTCATTTGAAGATTTATTTTTAAATGGTGATGAAAACACACACCATGAAAAAACGATTATGAGTGCATTGAGCAGTGCTTTGGAGCAAGTACAATCTATGCGTACCAAAGAAGGAAAGGTAATCCATGACGATGCCTTTCAGCGTATTGGTATTCTCTCAAATCATTTAGGCAAAATTGAGGATCTTATAGAAGGGATAGTTGCTAGTCAAAAAGAAAAACTTTATAAACGAATTTCTGAGCTCATGGATAAAGTAAATATAGATGAACAACGAATGGCACAGGAAGTTGCTATTTTAGTCGATCGTACAGATGTTTCAGAAGAATTGGTTCGAATTCGAAGTCATATTAACCAGTTTTATACATTTCTTGAATTGGAAGAACCAACAGGTAAAAGGCTTTCATTTTTATTGCAGGAATTAAGCAGGGAAATTAATACAATCGGCTCAAAAAGCGGGACAGGGGACATGATCAATATAGTTGTGGATTTCAAAAATCAGTTGGAAAAGATTCGCGAACAAATTCAAAACGTACTATGAGAAATTTGATCACCATATCAGCTCCATCAGGCGCAGGCAAAACAACGCTTTGCCGTGCATTGCAAAAACAGACAGATATAAAATTTTCTGTATCCTGTACGACTCGTGATCAAAGAGATTATGAAATAGATGGTGTAGATTATTATTTCATTACAGATAAAGAATTTAAAGACCGTATGGATAATGGTGAATTTGCCGAAACTGAAAACGTTCATGGCTGTTTATATGGAACGCTTAAAGAATCAATCGATTTTGCAATTTCTACGAGTGAAATACTATTATTTGAAGTGGATGTAAAAGGTTCCATGTCTATTAAAGAACTGTATCCCAATCAAACGATGACTATTTTTGTTTTACCGCCCAGTTTGGAACATCTCCGAACCAGATTGATTAAAAGGGGAACTGATTCTGAAGAACGAATAGCCAAGCGCTTGGAACGGTTGGAGATAGAAATAGAGTATAAGGAAAAATTTGATTTTACTGTAATCAATGATGATATTCAGCGGGCAACGAAAGAAATCATTTCAATCATTAACAAACAAAATGAAGGAGTAATACATGGCAGTTAAACCACTATCCATTAGAGAGATGGAAAAACAATCAGAAGATATTTACGAATCAGTTGTCGTTATGTCTAAACGAGCAAGGCAGATTAATCAGAATCGTTTTATGGAACAGGCCATGAAGGATGCTGAAGAATTTGATATGGGAGTATTGGATGATCTACCACCTGAACCAAAGGAAAATTATAAAGAAGAAACCAAGTCTACTACACAAGCTATGGATGAATTTGTAGATGGTGATTTAAAATGGCAGATGGTTTCAATAGACGACGATAATTAGTGTTTGGACGATAAATCACCCTTCTGTTGCGTTGCCACAAAGTTCTGCAATCCTCATGTACTTTAGACCACTCAGGTTTCAGAACTTTTTTTACCTTGTATTTGGACAACTTTTCGCCCAAATACAGATTTTTCCTATAAGCACTAATTAAGAATGCCTCCTCGAACAGATGATGTCAATCGCTACCTGCGGCAAACAAAAGAATTGTTCGGGGATGAACTCTACCTCAATATCCAATCTCAATCTTCATTACCATTATTAGATGGAGGTTTTAGTCCTGATCTCTCGGCATTTGAAGAAGAAACTTCTACATGCAGAAAATGTCCATTGGGAGATTCCAGAAACAAATTTGTTTTTGGAGTTGGAGATCCAAAAGCCAGTTTACTTCTTGTAGGAGAAGCTCCCGGTGCGACAGAAGATGAATTAGGGGAACCGTTTGTGGGCCGTGCAGGAAAACTTTTGGATAAAATCCTTTTTGCTATTGATCGAAACCGCCAAAAAGATGTTTTTATCTGCAATGTAATGAAATGCCGTCCGCCAAATAATCGCGACCCTTTGCGAACTGAAGTGGATAAATGTGAACCCTATTTACTTCATCAAATTTATTTGATAAAACCAAAGCTCATTGTAGCTTTAGGGCGAGTTGCCGGACAGACACTTTTAAATGTGGACAAATCGTTGAAAAGTCTACGAAATACATTTCATGACTATCACGGGACGCCTTTGATGGTGACGTATCATCCTGCGGCATTGTTGCGTAACCAGGATTTGAAACGACCTACGTGGGAAGATTTCAAAACCATAAAAGATTTTTTAGAATAGAGTTAATAAATGACTGATGAATTAAAACAACCGTTAAATGTGCAACCCCAATCTCCTGAAGCAGAACAAGCCGTTCTGGGAGCGATGTTGGCCAGCAAGGAAGCAGTAAGTAAATCACTGCAATGGCTTACGGCCGATCAATTTTATAAAGAATCTCACAGTAAAATTTTCAGTTGTATGGCCCAGTTGTTTAATGAAGGTCAGGAAATAGATACAGTTTCGATTGTAAATCAACTCAACAAAAATAAGCAACTCGAAAGCGTCGGTGGTGCGTATTACATTACAGGTCTTGTGGAATCTGTCCCCTCAGTCGCCAATGTTGAGAATTACGCTAAAATTGTTTTAGAAAAAGCAATGCTCAGACAATTGATCATGATCTCCCATGGACTTTCCAAAGACGCCTATGATGATTCACAAGGTGTAGACGAATTATTAGATCAGGCCGAGCAATCCATTTTTTCAATTTCCCAGCGTCGATTACGTGGTGGATTCCAGCATATTGATCCCATCCTTCACGAAGCATTTGAAAAGCTCGATCAGATTCATTCTCGTTCCGGTGATGTAACTGGAATCGCTTCCGGTTTAGTGGATTTAGATGAGCTGACATCCGGATTTCAACCTGGTGAATTGATTATTATAGCCGGTCGTCCCGCAATGGGAAAAACAGCTTTGGCTTTATCCATGGCCCGCAACGCTGCCGTGGATCATGATCATTCAGTAGGAATTTTTAGTTTGGAAATGGCCAATCACCAATTAGCTCTGCGTTTATTATGTGCCGAGGCCAGGGTAGATAGCCACTTAGTGCGGACAGGGAAATTACCAAAAACTCAATGGCAAAATTTGAGTGTATCTGTTGGAACATTGGCTGAAGCAGCTATTCATTTGGATGATACACCAGCCATTAGTGTTTTGGAATTACGTGCCAAAGCCCGCCGATTGAAAGCAGAACATAATATTGAATTACTTATTGTGGATTATTTGCAACTCATGCAGGGTCCGAAGGGCGTAGAAAGCAGGCAGCAGGAAATATCCACTATTTCCCGTTCGTTGAAAGCATTAGCCAAAGAATTAGATATTCCTGTAATTGCTCTCTCACAGCTATCACGTGCTGTGGAGCAACGATCTGAACATCGCCCCCAATTGTCAGATCTACGGGAAAGTGGAGCCATAGAACAAGATGCGGATTTGGTGATTTTCCTTTATCGCCAATGGATTTATTCACAGGAAGATGAGGATAGGGGCAAGGCACAGATAATTGTGGCAAAACATCGAAATGGACCCACAGGAACATTGGACGCGGCATTCATTGATCGTTTTGCTCGTTTTGAAAATTATGCTCCAATTGGTGATGAAATGGGAGCGGACGTACCTTTCTAATGCAAAATCCATTATCACGGTTTGTACCACAACTTGTGGGTGAATTCCCAAAACAATTTATGGAATTGTTTAATCAGGTAAATGTACCTGCCGATAAGGAAAACGAAGAAATAAAACAACTTCTTTGGGAAGCATATGATTTTGGAATATCCCACCACGAAGGTCAAAAACGCAAATCAGGCGAACCATATTTTAACCATTGTGTGGAAGTTGCAAAATTGCTTGCTGATTGGAAAATGGATCATATTACTGTCATTGGCGGATTACTCCACGATTCAGTTGAAGATACGGGCGCATCTCTGGCAGACATCAGGGAAAAGTTCGGCGAAGATATTACCAATTTAGTCGATGGTGTTACAAAGTTAGGCGGCATCAAGTTTACTTCGCGAGCAGAAAAACAAGCGGGTAATTTCATGAAAATGCTCTTATCTGTTGCTAAAGATTTAAGGGTGATTATTATCAAATTTGCTGATCGACTTCACAATATGCAAACCATTGAACATTTACCGAGAATGAAGCAGCATAGAATTGCAGTGGAAACACGTGATGTTTTTGTTCCGTTGGCCCATCGGCTGGGAATGGCTAATGTGAAATCTCATTTGGAAGATCTTGTATTTAAAACACTAAAACCTAAAGAATATAAGGATTTGGATTCAAAAATTAAGTCCAGCCGAAAAGAACGTCAGAAATATATTAAGCTTTTGTCTGATCCACTCCAAAAAGAATTAAATAAATTAGACATTACAGCACAAATTTATGGTCGGGTTAAATCCCATGCATCTATTTATGGTAAGATGGTAAATAGAGATAAAAAGTTTGATGAAATCTATGATCATTTAGCCGTTCGGATAGTTGTTGAAAAAATTGAGGATTGTTATTTGGCTTTGGGAATTATTCATAATCAGTTTACACCCGTTCAAGAGCGGTTTAAAGATTTTATTGCGTCTCCAAAATCAAATGCCTATCAATCCATACATACAACTGTTGTTGGACCTAATGGGAAATTAATGGAAATACAAATTCGTACACATGAAATGGAAGCGACAGCAGAAATTGGTGTTGCAGCTCACTGGCAATACAAGGAAAGCAGCACAAAGTTGAAAGATGTAGATACGCATGTAAAATGGTTGCGAGAATTAGTGGACATTTTACAATCTGAATCCTCCGATCCAAAAGAGTTTATGAATCTGCTGAAGATCGACCTCTTCAGAGATGAAATTTTTGTTTTCACGCCTAACGGTGATCTGCAACAACTCCCCATTGATGCGACACCAATAGATTTTGCCTTTCATGTGCATACTGAAATTGGACTCCATTGCCTTGGTGCAAAAGTAAACCAAAGGATTGTACCATTAAATACCAAACTTCAGAATGGAGATGTTATTGAAATTATTACGAGTAAGACACAAAAACCCAGTTACGGTTGGCTAAACTTTGTTGTGACTACAAAAGCAAGGACACACATTAAAAAAGTAATGGTTAAACAGCAATTTGAAGAGAGTGTTCATTTAGGTAAAGAAATTTTAATGAAAACACTACGTCGTATGAAAATGAAAAATATGTATGAGGAAATTGAGGGTTCTCACCAAAAATTTGGATTAAATAATTCTGAACAATTATTGGAAGTCATAGGAAAAGGTGACATAACCATTCGGGAAATTTTACAAAAAATTAATCCAGAAAAAGAAGAAGAATTGGACCAAGATACAGATGAAGCAGATAAAAGCTTTTTTGATTTTGCTCGGTCAAAGACAAAAGGAATAAAGCTTCAGGGAATTTCTAATTTGATGGTTACGTTTGGAAAATGCTGCAATCCAATTCCCGGGGATGAAATGATTGGTTTTGTAACCAGGGGTCGTGGTATTACAGTTCATAAATCAGATTGTAAAAGTTTACCGTTACTGAATAAGGAATCTGATCGACTCATTCCAGTGGAATGGGATGTTGACAAAAAAGACTTATTCAATGTACGTATTAAAATAATCGGGGAAGACCGTAAAGGATTGTTAAATGATTTGACGGATTGCATCAATAAATTTGATTTGAATATCCTTAGCGTTGATTCAAAAGTAAAAGATGCCCACGCGAGAGTTTATTTTATTATTCAAATTAACAACGTAAGGCAACTGGATCGCTTATTCAGAAAAATGACCAAAATCAGTGGAGTGGATTTCATTGATCGGACAGGTCAGTCTATTTAATTATCTCATTTTTGATTAATTATGCAGCGTGTACTCGCAATCGATTATGGAGCAAAACGTGTTGGATTAGCCCTTTCTGATTTAATGCAAATTGTTGGATCTCCCTTTAAAACTATTACAAATAATTCCAGTTTAATTCTAAATATTCAAACAATTATAAAAGAGAAAGAAGTTGGTTGTGTTATTGTTGGTTTACCAAAGGGTATGAAAGGGCAGATGACTGCACAAACAGAACATGTTTTAGAATTTGTAGAAAAACTCAAAGATAATAATATTAATGTAGAATTAATTGACGAACGTTTATCATCTATAAGTGCAGCAAAAGCATTGGTAGAACAAGGGATAAAAACAGGTCATAATAAAAGTCTTATTGATCAAACTGCAGCAGCAATTTTTCTTCAACAATATTTAGATACCCAAAGTAAATGATGTTAAATAAATACCCTGATTGGATTTCAGCAATTGTATCAGGCATAATAGTAGGTGTTGTATATTTACCAGTTCATGCTGGATTTTTGATATATATAGGCTTGGTTCCATTGATTCATATATGGTTGAATAGTGATATTAAAACAAGTGTTAAAATGTCATTTATGTCTGCTATAACTGCAAATTTCATTGCATTCTTTTGGATGGGCTTAAACATGGGTACTTCACCAATCATTGCATTTGCATCATTAATTGGTTCTGTACTTTATTTGGCTATATTTTGGATCATCAATGGTGCTGTGATTACATTTCTTCATCAACGTCTTCGCATTGGTTTGATCATAATTCCTTTTTCCTGGGTTACGATGGAGTATTTTCGAAGTTTTGGTCCAATGGGTTTTCCATGGGCTGACCTTGCATTAACCCAAGTTTATTATCTTCCATTAATTCAAACAGTTGATATAACCGGAACAGCAGGAATAGCCTTTATCATCTGTATAGTCAACGTTTTAATATATCTTTCATTAACTGAAAAAAAATCTAATCCTTTCTTAATAGGTGCAATCTTGATCATTACTCTTGTTTTTGGCTTTGGATCATGGAGAATGAATTCAATTGAAAAACAGTTGGTAGAAAATGATTTTTCAGTTGCAGTTATCCAACCTAATGTGGATCCAGTAAAAAAGTGGGAAAAGAGTTTTAGAAATGAATTGGTGGATCTTATGGATTCACTGACAGTAGAAGCGATTAAGATGGAGCCTGATTTTATTCTATGGCCTGAATCAGCTATTCCAGCATATTTAAGATTGTCAGTTAGATTCAGACGACCAATTCATCAACGTGTAAAAGAATCGGGAATCCCATTATTAACCGGAACTGTAGATTTAATTTCAGATATAAATGGATCACATTATTTCAATGGGGCTTTATTACTTAAACCGGATGGAAGTCAACAAATTTACCATAAAATTATTCTGGTTCCTTTTGCAGAATATATTCCATTGTCGAAAAAATTTCCTAAATTAAAGAAATTAAATTTTGGACAGGGAAACTTTGAACATGGAAGAGAGTACACTGTATTTACTGTGGGTTCACATCGTTTCAGTAACATGATCTGTTATGAATCTAGTTTTCCTAGGTTAGCCCGAAAATTTGTAGAGCGTGGTGCAGAATTTTTAACGATAGAAACTAATGATGGTTGGTCAGGGAATTCGCCGGGAGCATATCAACATTTCGCCATTGCACAATTAAGGGCTGTAGAAAACAGAGTTCCTGTTGTACGCAGTGCAAACACGGGTATATCTGGAATTATTTCTCCAACTGGAAAAGTATTAGAACAGATGGCTTTTTATGAACGCGGTGTTATTTTTGGATCATTATCATTTCTATCAGGTAATTGGCAGACTGTAAGTGGTGATATATTTAGTCTCATCTGTATTCTTATAGGTATAGGCTTGGTTTGTTGGGAATGGTTTAAAAATAGAGAAATGATAATTGGAACTAAGGATTAAAAACATAAAAATTCTGAATGAAATTTAAAAAATTTACGATTGTTATTCTTATTATTAGTTGTATTTCTTTTGGTCAACGTAGTAACGGTTTGAGTCCGGTTGTAAAATCATTTTTACTTCCCGGCTGGGGTGAATATACTTTAGACAAACCGGAAAGAGGTCGATTTTTCACGCTTTCAGAAACAGCCTTGTGGACATCCTTTGCGGGAGCGTTAATTATTAGTAATAATTATACTAATCTATTTCAAGCATATGCTGCAGATTATGCTGGTATAAAAACCGATGGGAAAGACAGGCAATTTTGGGTGGATGTAGGTAATTATGAATCGATGGTCGCGCATAATGAAGAACATTTGCGCTTTCGAGAGTTTGATGCTCTTTATCCAAGTGACGGCGAATGGAACTGGGAGTGGTCTTCGGATTCAAAACGCAAACAATTTCGCGATTACAGGGTGTACAGCGATACATGGGCATTAGGAGCAAAATTCGTTGCGGGAAGTATTGTGATTAATCATATTGTTTCTGCAATTGATGCCCTTTACTTACAGCGAATTTCCAAGATTAAAGCTGTGTCTGTTTCGCCCATGATTCACCCAAACAGTGGTCATTCCGGATTATCTCTTATGATTCAGTTTTAAAAAATGAACTTTCTATTTAAGCAGCCGATCATTAGGATTTGGCTGTATTTATCTTTTTCAACTGCAGTTCTATTTAGCCCAACTTTATATCATTGGCTGGGGTATTTTAGTTTATTCATAAGTCTCTTATGGTTGGAAAAAATAGCAATTTTGCGTATCATACGATCTTTAAAATTATTCATCATTTTTACACCTATTATGATTGGATTTTATTTTCTTATTTCCATCATAATGAGCGAGTCAACACTCATTCAAATTATTATGGAAATTAGTACAGCTATGATAAAATTTATATTGGTCATGGCCATAATGAATGCCTATACATTTGGAACTGGTTCCGGTTCTGTTTTTCAAGCTCTACGGAGCATTTGGGTGCAGTCTAACAAACCCTGGAGAAAAGTTGAAGATTGGTTTTTGTTTATGGAAATGACTCTTCGCTTTTATCCCTCTCTACAACGTGATTGGAGTCGTTGGCAGGGCATTCATAAAGCATTGGGATTGAATGTAGCTCTTGGTAGAATTCAGCGATGGAAGGATACTGCCAGCCAATTACCGGGAATGATTATAATTCATTTGCATAAAGCAGATGATATCGCCAACGCTATGACTTTGCGCGGGTATGGAAAACAAATTCCTCGAGGTGTAGCTCGACCAATTCCATTTACACTTATACATTTTAGCATGTTGCTGATGATATCATTTATATTTTTTACACTTCATAACATTGCCAAGATTTAAAATTCAAATTCAATACGACGGTTCTGCATATCATGGCTGGCAAGTGCAAAAGTCAGACAGATCTGTTCAGGGAGAATTGGAAGGTGCTTTGTCAACATTAAGTAAAGGCGAAAAGATCAATGTTATTGGTTCAGGACGTACGGATAGTGGTGTCCACGCATTGGAGCAGATTGCTCATTTTGATTGGGAAACAGACATGGATTCATGTGATATTATACCCGCTTTGAACGGAAATCTTCCCGAAGATATCCGCATTCAATATTGTACAGTTGTTCCGGATGATTTTCATGCCAGATTTTCAGCCGTCAAACGTCATTATGTGTATCGTTGCCGAACGGATGAATATATAATGGATCGGAATAACGTTTGGCGAACAGGGCCATTGGATTTAAACCATCTAAATCAGTTGGCACAAAAACTCGTTGGAGAGCACAATTTTACCTCATTTTCTAAATTTAATCCTGAAGTGGAAAACAGAATATGTACAATTTATATATCTGAATGGTCAAATAAAGACGGAATTGTAAATTACAGGGTGGCAGCAAACCGTTTTTTGCATCATATGGTGCGCTACCTCGTAGGAACAATGGTAAATGTAATACAAAATAAAATGTCTAATTCAGAATTTGAAACATTGTTAAAAAATCCTCGAGAGGATGTACAGGTTTTCAGAGCTCCTGCCCAAGGACTATTTTTAGAAAAAGTGGAATATGATGGCGCGGATAATTTCTAGTCTGCTTTTCGCAATAACGTTACTAAATGGCCAGTGGGGCGTCGATGAATCCCGGCACACGGCCATTACACGAGCCATTGAATCTGTAGAACCGGCTGTTGCATCCATCAGCGTTGTACAGTTACAGGATATATATAGTCCTTTCAGCAGGGGTAGAGATCCGTTCTTTGATTTTTTCTTCCCGGAACGCAGTCGGAAAAAGGAAGTCCGTAGTTCAGGATCCGGTGTTGTCATCAGCCCCGATGGTTATGTTTTGACTAATTTCCATGTAATTGAAAATGCTACGGAAGTGATGGTCACGCTCCCGGGCGGAGAAGAATATGAAGCGGAAATTATAGGTACAGATTTTATTACAGACTTGGCTTTATTAAAATTGAGGGGACGCAATTTCCCCTACGCAACGTTGGGTGACTCCGATGATTTAATCATAGGTGAATGGGCTGTTGCTTTGGGGAATCCATTTGGACTATTTGATATCAGCAAGCAACCCACAGCCACAGCGGGAATTATAAGCGCAATGGATATGGATTTCGGATTTCAATCAGGAAAAATATATAAGGACATGATTCAGACGGATGCTGCAATCAACCGCGGAAACAGCGGTGGCCCGCTGGTGAACAGCCTTGGTGAAGTGATTGGTATAAATACGTTTATTTATACGGCCTCTCAATTTGCAGAGGGATCCATCGGAATTGGATTTGCCATTCCCATCAATTTAGCGAAAGATATTGCCGAAGAATTAAAAGTATCCGGGAAAGTGGATCGGAGTTTTTCTACGGGGTTATCAGTGGAACGATTAACTGAAGAGGTCGCAGAATATCTTGATGTCCCACTCAGGCAAGGAGTCATTGTTGTAGAAGTAGAAAAAAGCAGCAATGCTCAAAAGGCTGGAGTTGAAGTTGGAGATATCATTACGGATGTTAATGGTCAGAAAATTCGAAGTTCTCGTGAAATTTTGAAGATCATAAAAGAAAGCGATTTACGGTCGGGGAATAAGATTAAATTGAAAATTTATCGAGATGGTAAAACGTTAACAAAATATTTAATATTAGCAAGTGTGAAATAATGCTGGCTCCGGAGGGTAGAAAAATTCTGATTCCGCTTATGATCCTAACGTTCATTTGCGGTATTGCGGGATATGGTTATGAAATTGAAGCACTTAAGGTGAGTTATTATGTTTTCGGTATTTTATTCATATTCAGTCTCAATTTTTTTCGTGATCCCCAACGTTCAACACCTGAAGGTGAAAATCTCCTCATTTCTCCCGCTGACGGCAAAGTTGTTTTAATCGATGAAATCGAAGATGATGCTGTTGGGAGCGCAAAACAGATTTCAATTTTTCTAAACGTATTCAATGTTCATTCAAATAAAATGCCTGTGGACGGAGTTGTAGATAGTATGGAATATAAAAAAGGTAAATTCAAAGCTGCGTTTGATCATAGCGCCAGTGATGTGAATGAACAGGCAATTGTTGTATTATCTCGCGGCAACATTAAGATCAAAATCAAGCAAATCGCCGGACTCATCGCCAGGAGAATTCATTGTTATGTGAAAGTGGGTTCAGAGGTAAAGCCCGGCCAACGGTTTGGTTTTATTATGTTTGGCTCACGTACCGATCTTATTGTACCTTTCAGTTCTGTAGTCAATGTGAAGGTTGGCGACAAAGTAACTGGTGGCAGAACCATTGTTGGTAAGCTTCCTGTATGAATATGAATCAAAAAAGTAAAAAGCGTCGATTTATTCCCAATCTCATTACGGTGATGAACATGTTTTTGGGATTTATGGGTATTGTAATGATGATCAAAGGCGATCCAATTCGCGGAGGCTGGTTGATCCTGTTTGCAGGATTATGCGATGTGGCCGATGGTAAACTGGCACGTATGCTTGGAATTCCTTCCAAATTTGGCGTAGAATTTGATTCCTTTGCAGACACTGTATCATTTTGTGCTGCGCCGTCGTTATTAATTTATACAGTTTATATCGAGGGTCTTCCTCCATTATTCGGCGGTATAATCGCATTTACACCCTTATTGTTCGGTACAATCCGTTTGGCACGGTTCAATATTATTCAAGATGAGGATCCTAAATCATTTTTCACAGGGCTACCAACACCTGTTAATGCAATTTTGATTGTCAGTTATATGTTGTTTAATCACCAAATGTTTGGTGATATGGGCGATCCACGGATTGCTTTACCCATGATTGTAACTTTGGGCTTTATGATGGTTAGTCCTGTGCGTTTTTCAAAATTTCCGCTCTTATCATTCAAGAAAGGAAAGTCCAACACATTGCAGTTGATTGGCGTGGTGCTGTTAATTACAAGTGCTATTTTATGGAGAGGAATTATCCTGTTTCCACTCATGGCATTTTATGTTCTCTGGAGTACAGTGAAATGGATGATCGACCACGATCGATTTGAAGAAGAAGTTCTACCAAATAATGACTAAACGTTCACTCGCACTCATTGCTCTCACGCTGTTTGTCGGCGCCATGGCCGGTACACTCACAGGAGAACTGTTGGGTTGGATACTGCCGGAAGGTGTTGTTAAAGACTTCTTTCTAACGAGTGTTACTTTTGATTTTGCAGGATTAGCTGGTAATGAAAGTGGCGTCATTGTATTAGACCTGATTATGTTTACCCTGAAAATCGGTCTTTTACTCAAGATAAATTTCACCAGTATTATCGGAATTGCCGCCGCATACTACTTTCTGCGATATTTCCGATGAACGTTGTAACTTTCATGTAAACTATTTATTAAAAGCGGAGAATTTTATGGAATACACATTAATACACGCAGCCTTTGGTTATTGGGAATTACTGCTCATTCTTTTGGTCGTTTTGTTGCTTTTTGGTGCCAAGAAACTGCCGGAACTGGCACGGTCTTTGGGCAAAGCGTCGAAGGAATTCAAAGCAGGTGCCGATGAAGTGAAGCGGGAAATTGAAGATGCTGCTTCTTCTGTTGAAGACGAAAGCTAGAGCAGTAGCTTAAAATTATACAACGGACATCCGTCCGTTTTTAATATCAGAAACAAGTCTAAACTATTTGAGTATAGAATGCTATAATGGTACGCGTAACAGGAATAAATGATATTTTTTGAACACCCGTGGGTTTTGCTGGGCTTGCTTATTATCCCTGCTTATTTCCTTTGGCAAAAACGAAAAGGACGAATATTTGAAGGTACCATGCGTGTTTCGTCATTAAAGCTGATTCCAGATGCATTTCGCAAACGAGGAAATGCCAAAATACTGCTTATTAATATTCTTAAGATCATCACTGTATCCCTAATTATAATTGCACTTGCACGGCCTAGAATAGTTGAAAGTATTCAAGAAAAAAATGTTCAAGTTGTGGATATGGTTATGGTGTTAGACATTTCCAGTTCCATGCTGGCAGAGGATTTTAATCCCAACCGCCTGGAAGCCGTGAAGCGGACTGCAAAGACGTTCATTCAAAACAGGGAAGAGGACCGAATCGGGCTTTTGGTCTTTGCCGGGGAATCCTTTATTCAATGCCCCTTGACGGTGGATAAGGATGTATTGCAGAATTTGCTTAAAGAAGTTCGCATTGCAGACAGAGAAGTGGACGGCACCGCCATCGGTATGGCCATTGCTAACGCTACCAATAGACTCCGTTTCAGCGAAGCGGAAAGCAAGGTTATGATACTTTTATCTGATGGCAGTAATAATGCCGGAGAATTAGATCCTCTCACAGCCGCTGATTTGGCCAGCCAATTTAATATACGCATTTATACCATCGGCGCCGGGACGAACCAGTCTGTGTCCTTTATTCCCAATCGGGGGTATATCCGGAATGAAATTGACGAGAAGACATTGAGAGCCATTGCCGATCGCACAGGGGGAAAATATTTTCGTGCCACCGACGAGAATATGCTGGTGAATATTTATGATGAAATTGACGAATTGGAAAAAACAGAAATCCAAGTGAAGGTATACACTCAATATAAGGAACTCTTCGGTTGGCTCCTCATTCCTGCTATGATGCTTGGACTCTGTTATGAAACACTGGACCGGTCTGTTTTTCGGAGACGGACATGATCCATTTTCGCTTTCCATTCATTCTATTACTTTATGTACCGCTCATGATCATGTGGCTCACGTGGACAGTTCGAGCCAGAAAAAATAAGGCAGTGTTCAGTCAAAGCGATTACGCTCTCGAGGAGAATTTGTTTCAGCGGGTGGATTTTGGCCGGATCCGCTGGCAAAAGCGTTTAGGTGTAGTTGGGCTAATATTATTGGTGTTTGCCGCTTCCGGCCCCCAGATCGGCACCCGTTTAGCTCCTGTGGAACGGAAAGGTGTGGACTTGGTCTTTGCCATTGATGTATCTCAGAGCATGGATGCGGAAGATGTAAAACCCAACCGCTTGGAAAAAGCCAAGTTTGAGATTAGCCAGATGATTCGTAAACTGAAAGGGGACCGGGTGGCGTTGGTGGTTTTTGCTGGTTCAAGTCATTTATATTTGCCACTCACAACCGATTATGAAGCGGCTCAATTATTTTTAGACGGTATCGATACAAAATTGATTCCCACTCAAGGAACTGACTTGAGCACAGCCATCCAGACCGGATTATCGGCTTTCACAGAAGAAAGTGAGCATTATAAAGTATTTGTATTAGTGACAGACGGCGAAGATCATGAAGGCGCCGCTATCGATTTGGCGGAAACAGCCAGTAGCCAGGGCATGATTATCCATACGGTCGGTGTGGGCACAGAGACAGGTTCACTGATCCCAATTATCGAAAAAGATGATTCACGGGAATATAAGCGGGATCGCCAAGGAATTCTTGTTACATCAGTTTTAAACGAAGGCTTGCTTCGGGATATTGCCCGCGCCGGTGATGGCGTATTTGTCCGTTTTGATAACCGTGCCGCCAGCCATCGGGAAATCATGACCGCCATTGATACTATGGAAAAGCGCACCATCCAATCCCACGTATATGCAGAATTTGAGGATCGCTATCAAACATTCGCATTTTTATCGTTTCTATTTCTGGGTGTCAGCATGATTCTACCTACACGGAAAAAGGAAGAAAGTACTTGGAGGGGACGAATTGTTTAAGCTCATTTTCATTTTTATGACAGGAATTTTAATTGCCCAAGATGATGGCTTGAAGGCCTATCAGAGTGGAGACTTCGAAAACGCACGAAAGTATTATGAATCCATTTTGAATGAAAAGGATGAAGATGCGGCTGCCCAATTTGGTTTGGGAACTACAGCTTTTCAACAACAGGATATTCAGGGTGCATTGGATGCGTTTCAAAAATCACTGGAAACGGACAATAAGGAACTGCAGTCCAAGGCATATTATAATATGGCCAATCTCATGGCATCCCAGAAAAAGAATGAAGAAGCACTGGCATTTTATAGGAAATCTTTAGAGTTGAATCCCACGGATAAAGATGCAAAACACAATTATGAAATGATTCGTTATCAGCAACAGCAAGAGCAGCAACAAGAACAACAGGGCGAAAACGACGAAAACCAAGATCAACAACAGCAGGATCAAGAACAGCAACAACAAGATCAAGATGGCGAAAAGAAGAATGATCAGGAACAAGAAAAACAAGATAACCCTGAACAGCAAGATCAAGAACAACAAAATAATCAAGAGCAACAAGAACAATCCCAGGAAGAAAAAGAACAACAGCAACAACAAGCTAAAGAAGAACAGGAAAAACAGCAGGATTTACAAAATGCTCAAGCTATTTTAGATGCCTTGAAAAAGGATGAAAAAGTGAATCAAAAGCGTCAAATGGTCAAAGCTCGGTCCAAAAAACTTGAGAAAGACTGGTAATGCGACTTTTAGTATCAATTATTTTATTATTCCAAATAGTGACCGGACAGTCTGTAACGGCAACTGTGGATGTAAACCAATTAGCGGTGAACGAAACATTCACATTCAAGATCGAAGCCAAAGGTTCGGATAATATGCCCCGCATAAATCTGGCACCTTTGGAGAAAAATTTCACTATTGTCAGTGGTCCTGCCCAGCAAACCAGCTACCAATGGATTAATGGAAAAGCCACTTCAAGCAAAACGCTTACGTGGACACTGGTGCCCAATAAAAAAGGACAATTAACTATTCCCAGTTTAGCTGTAACTGTGGACGGAAAACGACTGAAAACAAAACCTATTCATATGAATATAAAAGGTAGCGGTCAAGTCGCAAAAAAAGATGAATTATTTTTACTGGCAGAAATTGACCAGGATGAAGTGTTTGTAGGCGAACAAGTCACAGTAACATACAAATTGTATACCCGAGTACAAATGAGTTTGGAGGATATTAAATATCCCGAAAGTGTAGGTTTTTGGTCAGAAGAATTATCAGTGCCGCGACCTCCGCGGTTTAACCAAACGACAATCAGTGGTGTTGTGTATAATGTTGCAACATTGTATAAAGTGGCTCTTTTTCCAACAAAAACAGGTGAATTAGAATTATCGCCTATGACAGTGCATTGCAATGTTCAAATTAAGAAAAAGCGAAAAAAACAGCGTAGTGTTTTTGACGATCCATTTTTTAATAGCTTTTTTAATGAAACAGTGCAAAAGATTCTCCGAACTGAAGCACGGAAAATTCGTGTTAAACCTTATCCTGCTGGCCAACCGGCAAATTTCACCGGCGCTGTAGGAGCGTTTGAACTTAGTTCTTATGTCGATACGGATAAAGTGAAGGCTAACGAAGCAGTGACGTATTATGTCGAATTACAAGGAACGGGAAATTTGAATATGTTCAGCCTGCCAAAGTTGAATTTCCCTGAGACAATGGAAGTATTTCCGCCCACGGCATCATTTGAACAGAAACAACTCTGGGATCAATTTACCGGTAATATGAAATGGGAATACATTCTTATTCCTCGCCAAGCAGGAAGAGTATTTTTACCGCGTATAGAATTGGCATATTTTAATCCCAAAGACGAACAATTTCATTCCATCAGTTCCCGTTCTGTTGAATTAAATATTTCACCGGCTAAAGATCAACTGACATCCGGTTCATCTGGATTTACAAAAGAAGAAATTGCACTGTTGGGTCAAGATATCCATTATAATATTTCTTCATCTCCAAAATGGATTGAACGGGGAAGAAGAGAAATGCCAATTTGGGTATGGACGGGTTATGTTTTAGCGGCCGTGCTATTTTTGGCACCTGTAACGTTGACGCGATATCAGCAACAACGCATCGCCAACGCCGGACAACGTATGTCCCATCGGGCATTAAAACGCGCATTAAAATCGCTTAAAATACAATCTGATGTAGAGAATGTTGCATCCACAATTTATTCATATTTAAAAGAACGGTGGCAGCTGCAGACAGATAAGATGGATCCTTTAAATGTTGAACAGGAATTAAGTGGAATTATTCCACCTGAAGAATTAGAGGAATTGATACAACTTTTAAAGGATTGCGATGCGGGACGTTATGCTCCCGGAACAATGACAAATCAAGATATGGCCGGAACGGCGGGAATATTGCTTAAAAAAGTGGACAGCCGCGCATGAAAATTTTGTATTTAGCACTGTTGTTTTCTAACCTAATTGCAGCAAATGCGGATAGTTTGTTTATTCGGGGTAATTATTATTTTGATGATGAAAAATATGTTCATGCAGCTCGGAGTTACGAGCGATTGCTGAATTCGGTTGAGCATGCAGATTTGTATTACAATCTGGGAAATGCTTATTATCGAATGGGAGAAGTGGGGTATGCTGTTTGGGCCTATGAAAAAGGTCTTCAGTTTGAACCTCGGAATCAGGATATTAAACATAATTTAGAGCTCACCAATACACGCGTAAAAGATCGTATCGAAATTCCAGAGGGCTTTGTTTTGCTTGATTGGTATAACGCTTTCAAAAATTCTCAAACAGTGAATGATCTGCTTTTGTGGGGAAGTGTATTTCTTTTAATAGTTGGATTGGTCTTCGCTTTGGGGCAATTTAGATTTTTGGCTCGGCGAACAACAGCCAGGCTGCAAACTGTTTTTGTTATTCTAACCATTTTAACTCATACCATTTGTCTGGATAAATATTGGGATCTAACAGGAAAACAAGAGGGAATAATAGTTTCATCATTTGTAAATGTGTATTCAGTTCCAGCGGTGCGGGATGAAATGATTGTATTTAAGATCCATGAAGGATTGAAAGCAGAAATTACCCAAAGTCAGGATAATTGGGTGGAAATTATTTTACTCGATGGTAAAAAGGGTTGGATTCCTGTAAACACTATTCGGCCTCTATCATGATGATCTACAACAGAGTTCCAAGGGGAATTAAAAAGTATCTTCTTTTCATTGGATATTTTACTATCAGCTTTTGTCAGGAAACTGACCTGAAGACAATTTTTGACCCCAATGAACACCGTGATGTTCAGCCAAAATGGCCGGTGATTATTAATAATGTTTTGCCTGGTGACACAAAGCTTGACTCCATACTCTCGGCTGATACAGTCCATTGGGTTTCGGACGGATTCAGAGTGCAGGTGCTTGCATCAAAATCCATGACCAAAGCGGATTCGTTGAGTCTGAAATTGAACAGTGTTTTGGACGATTCAGCGTATGTTGTTTATGAAACACCCAATTATAAAGTTCGAATTGGTGATTACATTGTTCGGGAAGACGCTGAAAAAATGCGCCAGAAACTACAGAATATGGGTTATCGTACAGCCTGGGTGATTCGTACACGGATAACTCCCCAGCGGACGGGAATGATTATGAGAATTAAGTAAAAAGTAAAAGGAAGAAGAAAAAGTTTTCCGAATCTGAATCCCCTATCTTAATCTAAATCCTCATTCCATTTATAACTTGAAACAACGTAATTTTTCAATTCTATTTTAACTAATATTCAGGGGAAATATGTCCGGTCATAGTAAATGGGCCACCATTAAACGTAAAAAAGCCGCCACTGATGCCAAGCGCGGTAAAATATTTACCACTATTATTAAAGAAATCACCATTGCTGCAAGAGATGGTGGTGGAGAAATAGATAGTAATCCACGATTGCGCCAAGCTGTTGCAAATGCAAAATCTGCAAATATGCCTTCGGATAATATCCAAAGGGCCATCAAGAAAGGGACAGGAGAATTACCCGGTGTTAGTTATGAAGAAACAACTTATGAAGGTTACGGCCCAGCGGGCGTAGCTATAATGTTAGAATGCTTAACAGATAATAAAAAAAGGACCGTAGCTGAAATTCGTCATTTAATTACAAAATACGGTGGAAACCTGGGAGAAAATGGTTCTGTATCTTGGATGTTTGACAAAAAAGGGCAAATTACTTTAAAAGCCGACAATCATGATGAAAACTCTGTTTTTGAAGCTGCATTGGAAGCAGGAGCAGAAGATTTTGAAGCGGATGGTGATGTTTATATTATTTCTACTGACCCAGCCAATATCATGTCTGTTCGTGATGTGCTGGAAGAACAGGGCTATGAAGTGGAGTCAGCTAATATAGACATGTTACCTAAAAATATGCAAAATGTAGAGAGTGATAAAGAGCAGTCGGTTATAGCTCTTTTAGAAGTGCTGGAAGACCATGATGACATTAAAGCTGTATATACAAATTTCGATTCTGAAGACTAATGCGTGTTATTGGTTTTGATCCCGGAATAAATGTTACTGGATTTGGTATCCTTGACTACACAAAGCGCAATACCAACGCCCATGGATATGGTGTAATCAAGCCACCAAAAAATAAGTCATTGGCTGAACGCTTACTTTATCTCCATGATGAAAGCATGAAATTGTTGAAAAAATTCAAACCGAATGTTGTGGCTATAGAAGATACGTTTTATCATAAAAATTTTAAATCAGCTCTCATGCTTGGTCAAGCTCGTGGTGTTATCATATTAGCCGCTGCACGAAACGAAATTTCGTGTAATGAATTTGCACCCAAAAAAGTAAAACAATCAGTGGTGGGTAACGGTAATGCTACAAAAGAACAGGTCCAGTTTATGGTGCAAAATATATTGAAGTTAAAAGATGTGCCAACACCATTAGATTCTTCAGATGCTCTGGCAGTAGGATTGTGTTACATTAACCAACAGCAATTTATCCAATGATTGATTCAATAAAAGGCCAGCTATTTCATAAAGACCCATCGCATGTTGTATTAGATATGAACGGCATTCGATTGAAAATATCCATAACAGCTGCCACATATAATTCATTACCGGAAAAAGGGAACGATGCAGAACTATTGACGTTTTTGAATGTCCGGGAAGACTTAATGGAATTATATGGTTTTGGCAGTGCGGATGAGCGAAATATGTTTACCATGCTGAATACTATCAGTGGTATCGGTCCGCGATCGGCCATGAATATTTTATCCGGTTCGAATCCACATGAATTCAAAAAGAACATCATTGCCGGTGACGTAAAATCATTGACTGTAATTCCCGGTATAGGACCCAAAACAGCCAAACGAATGATTGTAGAATTAAAAGAAAAGTATGTAGATGAAGATGATAATAATATGGATTTTATGGATGCTGAAGAAAATGGATTAGCTAAAGATGCCGTTATTGGACTAATGGCATTGGGATATAAAAGAGGGCATGCAAATCAAGCCATTCGTGAATTAGAAGCAACCGGGGAATTAAACGGCAGTATAGAAGCTATTATTAAAAAAGCCTTATCAAAATTGTAAAATATTATAGTTCGAAAGGAAGATTGAATTTAAATCATGAAAATAGCAACACGCATTGATAATCTTGGCACAGAAACGGCATTCGCTGTTTCTGCACAAGCACGGGAATGGGCTGCCAAAGGAAATAAAATATACCCATTTCATTTGGGTGATATGAATATGTCCACTCCCCAAAACATTATAGAAGCAGCTAATAAATATATTGTGGATGGCAAAAATGGATACTGCCCATCTGAAGGAATTTTGCCATTAAGAGAAGCATTAGCAGATGATGTGGGAAGTAAACGGGGTGTGAGTTACAGTCCGGATAATGTTTCCGTTCAACCGGGGGGAAAACCAACCATTGGTAAATTTATCCAAGCGGTAATGAATCCCGGGGATGAGGTCTTGTATCCAAATCCAGGTTATCCCATTTACGAAAGCCAGATCGAATATTACGGTGGAATTGCAATGCCGTACAGTTATGATCAAACAGATTCGGGTTTTGCCATCGATATTGAGAAAATGAAATCATCCATTACAGATAAAACTACAGCCCTGATTTACAATAATTATAACAATCCTATTTCCGCAGAATCATCAAGAACAGAAATGGAAGCAATAGCTCAATTTGCCATTGAACATGATTTGTGGGTGTTGAGCGATGATGCTTATTATGAAATGCTGTATGATACGAGACCTCTATCGATTGTGAATATTCCCGAGATGCAGGAACGGACGGTCATTTTATATACATTTTCCAAAAAATTTGCCATGACCGGCTGGCGTATTGGTGCTGCTATTGGTCCGGAAAATGTAATAAAAGTAATAAATAAATTGAATGTGAATGCTGAATCATGCACAAATCATTTTCATCAATACGCCATGGTTGAAGCTTTAAATGGAGATCAATCAGGATCAGAGGCAATATTGAATGAATTGCGCAAAAGAAGAAATACAGCCGTATCTGGATTAAATGAAATTGATGGTGTAAATATTGCAACTCCAGAGTGTACATTTTATTTATTTCCTAATGTAACCAAAATTATGGCTCGTAAAGGCTTTAATAAAATCAGTGAAATCCAAGAAGGTGCATTGTACAATTCGGGTGTTTCCTTCTGTACACGTGATCATTTTGGTCGCCCTCAAGAAGGAGAGACTGAATTTTATATTCGTTTTGCATATTCTGGGATTTCAGTGGAAGAAATCACGGAAGGGATGAGTAAGCTAAAATTATATTTCGAATCCAGTGATTGAATTTGGAAACACCACTATACCAAAAGCACATTGACCTTAACGCCCGAATAGTAGATTTCGCTGGTTACAGGATGCCGATTCAATATTCTGGAATTTTAGTAGAGCATTTGGCTGTGCGTAAATCCTGCGGAATTTTTGATGTAAGCCATATGGGTGAACTCATAGTGAGTGGAACAGATGCAGAAAAATTCTTGAATTATATGACAGTCAATGATGTAAAAACTATGTCAGCGGGCGATGCCCAGTATTCGGCTATGTGCTATGAAAATGGCGGAATCATCGATGACATTTTAATTTACAAATATGCTGATGATAAGTACATGCTTGTAGTAAATGCGTCAAATTTGGAAAAGGACTTTAGCTGGTTGAATGAGCACAAACCGGTTGATGTAAACATTGTTGATATTAGTGCAGAAACTGGACTCATTGCTTTACAGGGTCCGTACTCCAGAAACATATTACAGAAAGTGGTAGAAAAAGATTTATCTTATATTCCATTTTATACGTTTGAAGAAGGCACTGTTGGGGGCGTAAACGCCACCATTGCCCGCACAGGTTACACCGGTGAATTGGGTTTTGAAATTTACGCTGACAATGATGTTATAGGACAGATTTGGAATTCCATAATGAATATCGGCAATATTACTCCCTGTGGTTTGGCTTGTCGTGATACATTGCGCATTGAAATGAAATTTTGTTTATATGGGAACGACATTGATGAAAAAACAAATCCTATTGAAGCGGGACTTGGTTGGATAACGAAATTGAATAAAGAAAATTTTAAAGGAAAAGAATCTTTAATTTCAGCTAAAGAAAATAGAACTAAACTTTTAACTGCATTCGAAATGGTTGACAGAGCTGTGCCAAGGAAAGGATATAAAATTTTTTCAGATGGAAATGAAATTGGTGTTGTCACCAGTGGAACGCAATCACCCTCATTACAAAAGGGAATTGGAATAGGTTATGTTCAGTTCGGTAAACATACAACTGGCATGGAACTTGATATTGATATCAGGGGAAAAATGAAAAAAGCACTTATCATAAAACCACCTTTTTATAAAAATGGATCAGCTCAATTATGAGTACGATTTTAGTGACAGGCGGCTGTGGTTTTATCGGCTCACACCTTATTGATAAATTGTTGAGTCAGCGCAAACAAGTCGTTTGTGTAGATAATCTAAATGATTTTTATTATCCAGAAATTAAATTATTGAATCAAAAATCTCATTTAAACTATAAGCGATATTCATTTCATAAGGGAGATATAAGAGATAATGTATTCATGAGAGAAATGTTTATGACTTATTCATTTGATACTGTAATTCATTTAGCAGCCATGGCAGGAGTCAGACCTTCTTTGGACGATCCGGTTCATTATACAGATGTAAATATCAATGGTACACAAGTTCTTTTGGAAGAAATGAAATCTAAAGAAATTAAACATTTCATTTTTGCTTCTTCATCATCCGTCTATGGAAATAATGATAAGATTCCTTTTTCTGAAACGGATATGGTGGATCAACAGATATCTCCCTATGGTACAACCAAAAAAATGGGTGAGGAACTTTGTTTCACATATTCCCATCTCTATGAAATTCCAACGATTTGTTTGAGATTCTTTACAGTTTACGGACCTCGACAACGCCCGGAAATGGCGATCCATAAATTTGTTCGTCACTTGCTAAATGATACTCCATTACCGTATTTCGGAGATGGTTCCACAGCGCGAGATTATACTTACATTGATGACATCATTAGTGGTATACTTGCAGCGTTGAAGTCAAACGATGATTTCATGATATACAACCTCGGAAACTCTGAACCTGTAAAATTGGCTGATCTGGTCTCCACAATCAGTGACGTCACTGGAAAGGAACCCGTGCTTGATGAGCGCGATCTCCCCTCCGGCGATGTTCTGTGCACATACGCCGATATTTCTCGTGCAGAATCACGCCTTGATTACAGTCCAACAACCCATTTAAATGATGGCATTGTTAAATTTATTAATTGGTTCAGAACCGTGAAAACGGAACATCCCCAACTGTTTTGAAAGATCGCCGCCTAGAAATACTCGGTATACTTACCCTGGCGATTTCGTTATTGGTATTAATCAGTCTCATAGGATACAGTCCAAATGAAGACCCGGGTATTTCCCCAAATGTTCACGTTGAAAATCCATTAGGGATTCTGGGTGTATACTTGTCATATTTCTTTGTCAAATTTCTGTTTGGTTACTCCACATTTTTATTTCCAATCTTGGGATTGATTTGGGGCTGGCTTTGTTTTAGTAAGAAAGAATTAAAACCATTCAACCGTATTGCCGGTTATGTTGTGGGTGTAATTGTGCTTTTATCTGTTACAATCGGTCTCATTGAAATAGGAATGCATGATCGTTCCGGTCTTGATTTTACTGCAAGCGGACTCGTGGGTGGGAATCTCGCTAATTTCCTCTTTAGCTTTTTGGGAATGTTCGGTACTGCGATTTTGTTAATTGCTTTATGGTTGGTGTTGGTCAGAGGATATTTTGAATTCAGTTTGTATGAACCGTTTGAAAAATTGGGTATAACATTTAAGAAAAAACGGGATGAACAAAAACTTAAAAAAGAAATTGAAGCTACAGAAAAAGCCAAACGAATGCATACACAGGATCTACTGAATAAAATTGATGCTCAAAGAGAGGAAGAAGATGTATTAGCTGAAATTGATAATAATGAAATGGAAGAAGGTTTAGTGGCTCAAGAAGATGAAAAACCAACTCCTATCGCAAAATCCGTCCCTTCAACACATGTGCCAACCGATGAATATGAAGAACAAACACAAGATGAAATAGAAGACAAAGAAACAAAAGAATTAAAAGCAACAAAGTCACATGATGATATCCATACTGAAAAGCTTGATGAACAAACGGAAGATATTCTAGAGCCTGTTGATGAAAATATTGAAGTGGGTGAAGTGGTTGAAGAAGATGAAGTGAATCTGGATGACGTATCTGAAAGACAGCAGCCGAAACGTGAATATCAACTTCCTTTATCTGATTTGTTAGCAACACCTGTAAATATTTCAGACAGTATGAGCCGCGATGAACTTGTTGATCGGGCAAATTTTCTCACTCAATCACTATTAACATTTGGTGTAGAAGGAAAGGTAGTCAATGTAAGTCCCGGTCCTGTGATTACATTATTTGAAGTTGAGCCCGCAGAAGGTGTTCGCGTCAATAAATTTGTTGCTCTATCTGATGACTTGGCAAGGGTCATGGAGGCGAGCCGAGTGCGTGTCATTGCACCTATCCCTGGAAAATCGTCCGTTGGTATTGAAATACCGAACCGCAATCCGGCTACAGTTTATTTCAAATCGGTAATCAATTCAGAAAAATTTGCTGTTTCCGATTCGAAATTGATTTTGGCAATCGGTAAAAATACAACTGGAGAAATTGCTACACTTGATTTAGCGAAAATGCCCCATTTATTGATTGCAGGTACAACAGGTTCAGGTAAGTCAGTTTGTCTGAATTCAATTATTTGTAGTTTGTTATACAGTTCTACTCCTGACGAATTGAAATTCGTTATTATTGACCCCAAAAAAGTAGAAATGTCTCTATATCGTTCATTAGCTGATTATCATTTATTATCCATGGAAGACATAGATGAACCCATTATTACAAATGTTGAAAATGCTGCATATGCTTTAAGGTCTGTGGAAAGAGAAATGGGCCGTCGTTATGATGTCCTTGCTGATAAAGTGGTACGAAACATTGATGAATACAATAAAAAGATGCAGGATAGCGGCGAACCTTTCATGCCATATATCGTAGTTGTGGTGGATGAATTAGCTGATTTGATGATGTTAAATGCTCGTGAAGTAGAAGCTCCAATCGCCCGTTTGGCTCAATTGGCGCGAGCTGTGGGAATCCACTTAGTGATTGCAACTCAACGTCCATCAGTAGATGTAATCACCGGTTTGATTAAAGCCAATTTCCCATCTAGGATCGCATTCCAAGTAGCGAGCAAAATTGACTCCCGCACAATTATCGATATGCCCGGTGCAGAAAAATTAATCGGCAGAGGTGATATGCTTTATCTGGGTTCAGGATCATCAGATCCTGTCCGATTGCACAATGCGTTTTTATCTTTGGAAGAAATTGAATCTTTAATGACACATATTCAAGAACAACCTAAAGCAACTGAATTGATTTTGCCGAGTATTCGTGAAGGACAATTAGTTGATGGAGTTGCTGTAGACGGTGGTGGGGAAGAGGATCAGGATGAATTATTGCATGAAGCTATTCGGCTAGTCGTCACACATCAACAAGGATCAATTTCTCTTATTCAACGCCGCTTAAAGGTTGGTTATTCACGAGCAGCACGCCTTATCGATCAAATGGAACAGATTGCAGTTGTTGGGCCATTTACCGGGAGTAAAGCTCGTGAAGTACTCGTGGATGAATCCTATTTACTCCATTTAGAAGATTAAAGTCATGCGGTTCCGTTTGCCCTTTTTCGGGCTAGTATTATTTTCAATCATATTCGGAAATACACCATCAAATCTTGATTCATTAAAATCAGGATTGAAATTTTTAAGATGGAAAAAGATTGATGTTGAATTAAACCAGTTTCAGTATGGTCAAACATATAATTCAACCATATCCGTTTCCTTTATCGATTCAACTGAATATTTAATCGAATCCAATCAACAAAATATTTTTATTTCAGTAAATAGAATTAAAACGTTTAATAAGAATTCGAAACAACTTATTATTGACGAACGTTTGCCTAAAGATCGAGATATTTTTTCAATCATTTCAGGAGATTTATCAGGAATATTAATTTCGAATAAACGGAACGAAAATGGTTTAATTACGTTTTCATTCGAAATGAAAGATTATAAAATGAAAGGTAATATATCTGTCAATAGTGGGAATTGGCATTTTGAAAATGTAGTGGTTGATTATGATAAAGATAATTGGATCAAAGTACAGATACAAAGTTGGCAAATATTAAGAGGAAATTACTCTTTTTCTGAATTTGGAAAAGATGCTGTTGAAGTGATTGATTTACGTGAATAATAGTATAAAATTAATTATAGGAATTGCTATAAGTGCTATTGGTCTTTTGTATGCATTTCGGGAATTGAATTTCAATGAACTGATCGAAAATTTATCCCAGACCCATATGCCATATGTATTTTTATCAATGATAATAATGGTCGCTAGTGTTGCTCTTCGCGCATATCGTTGGCAATTAATGCTTATTCCAATTCAATTGATTTCATTTAAACCATTATTTGGATCTACAATGATTGGTTATTTCGGAAATGGTGTCCTGCCATTTCGGTTGGGTGAGATATTACGTGCCTATGCAATTTCGAAAAGAAATACCATTACAGCATCTTCAGCATTTGGAACTATCATATTGGAACGCTTACTTGATTTAATGGGTTTGGTAGTTATAATGATTTTTTTCGCTTTCTTTTCTCCGTTAATGGAATGGAGCGGTAGTGTATTAATTGGCCTTTCTGTTATGACATTTATAGGATTAGTATTTATCATTTGGCTAGGTAAAAGTCATTCAAATTTGCATGAAAAAGTTGTTCATTGGAAAATATTTGAAAAATCGTCCGGTAAAAAATTGTTAAGTATCATTCAGAATGTTATCAATGGTTTAGTATCAATTAGAAAAACAAAACACTCTTTTCAACTGGTCGTTTTAACATTGGTATTGTGGATTTTATATTACATTTGCACAGTGCTGGTTGTAATTGCTGCAGGAATTGATATATCGTGGGTCGCAGCTGGCATTGTCCTCATTGCAACAACATTGGCCATTTCAGTCCCCTCTGCACCGGGATATGTGGGAACGTATCATGCTGCTACAGTGTATGTTTTGGTGAATATTTTCCATGCCGGGTTATCGGAATCTCAAGCTTTCGCTGTCCTGATTCATGCAGTAGGATTTATTCCTCTTGTTTTGATAGGCTTTGTGTGTTTCCTGCGCAGTTCAATTCATTTTAAAGATGTAAAAACAAAAAATATAACACCATGAAAAAATATGATACCATATTTCTTGACCGTGATGGTACATTAAATCCAGACCCTGGATATATAAGTGATTTGAAGGATTTTACGTTTTTCCCTTTTACGTTTAAAGCATTGAAAATAATGTCTAAATGCTGTGATCGTTTTTGTATTGTTAGTAATCAATCGGGGATTGGACGAGGCTTGATAGATGAAAAAAATTTGAAAGTGATTCATGATTTTATCCGTAATACTTTTTCTGAAAATAATTTGAAATTAGTAGACATTTATTATTGTCCGGATCACCCTGATGATGCATCGGAAAATCGTAAACCTGGTACAGGATTATTTGATAAAGCTGAATCTGATCATGGTATAGAAATGGAAAAATCAATGATGGTGGGTGATGCTGGTTCTGATATAGAAGCCGGCGTTAAATTAAATATGGATACAATGCTTGTTCTAACGGGAAAAGGGCCGGAAACACTGCAAAAATTAAATGAAAAACTTACACCAAAATTTGTTGTGGAAAATCTATTGGTGGGGGCAGAGTTAATTACATCATGAATACTACAATTGCTGTATTAATGGGTGGACCATCATCTGAAAGAGACGTTTCAATAAATTCTGGAAAAGCAATGTTCACTGCGTGTGAATCGCTTGGCTATGATACTATTTTAATAGAATTTGAAGATGATATATTAAGCCATTTGGACACACTCAATCGTGTAGATTTAGTACTTATCGCACTACATGGTGGTATTGGTGAAAACGGCCGTATTCAGGGCATGTTTGAAAGCCTGGGAATTCGATATACCGGATCGGATGCATTATCATCAGCAATTTGCATGGATAAACATATCAGTAAATTATTAGCAGAAGATGTTGGAATTTCTACTCCGAAATGGAAAAGAATTAGAAAAGGAAAAACTATAAACAAGTTTGAGTATGCATTGCCATGTGTTATAAAACCAAATAGTCAAGGTAGCACAATTGGTCTTACAATTGTAAATGAAGAAAGTAATTTCGATTTCGCTATTAAAAAAGCATTTGAATATGACGATGAAATACTTATTGAACAATTTATTGACGGTAAAGAAATAACAGTATCTATTGTTGGAAATGAAGTTTTGCCCATTATTGAAATTAAACCATCACACGACTTGTATGATTATGAATGTAAGTATACGAAAGGGATGACAGAATATATTTGCCCGGCTGAACTTGATGAAATATTGACAAATAAGATTCAACAAACTGCTTTGGAAATATATAAATTATTTAAATGTCGTCACTATGTCAGAGTGGATTTTCGATTGGATAAAAACGATCAGCACTGGTTCTTGGAACTGAACACACTTCCGGGTATGACGGACACCAGTCTTGTCCCGAAGGCAGCTGCTGTTAGAGGTAATACTTTTGAGCAATTAGTAGATTCTATCATCCAACAGGCATTAGGAACTGAATGAACATTAAATTCTATAATACTCTTTCAAGAAAGAAGGAAATATTTAATCCTATTAAGCCAGGTGAAGTATCCATGTATACCTGCGGACCCACTGTGTACAGTAGATCCCACATCGGAAATTTTCGTACATTTCTTTTCGAGGATATCTTAAAGAGGGTTTTTCTAATAGTGGGTTATAAAGTAAGGCATATAATGAACATCACTGATGTTGATGATAAGATGATAAAAAAGGCGAATGATGAAAATAAAACATTGACTGAAATTTCGTTAAAATATACAGCTGAATTCATTGAGGATGCCGCAATATTAAAGATTTTACCCGCAGATGAGTTACCTCTGGCAACGGACAATATTCAAGAAATGATTTCTATGATCACTGCTCTTATCAAAAATGGAAATGCGTATTTAACAGAAAATGGATCCGTGTTTTTCTCAATAGAATCATATAAAGATTATGGAAAACTTGCACATTTAGATTTAAAAGGATTAAAACAGACAGATAGAGTTGCTGCTGATGAATATACAAAAGATCATCCACAGGATTTTGCTTTATGGAAAGCATGGAAAGAAGAAGATGGTGACGTATCATGGGATTCGCCTTGGGGTAAGGGTAGGCCTGGGTGGCACATGGAATGTTCAGCCATGTCTACAAAGTATTTAGGAAACCATTTTGATATTCACTGTGGGGGAGTTGACAATATATTTCCCCACCATGAAAATGAAATTGCTCAATCTTGTGCTGCATTGAATTCGGAATTTGTTAATTTATGGATGCATAGTGAGCACTTAATTATGGCAGATGAAAAGATGAGTAAATCATTAGGGAATATTAAAACAATACCAGAATTATTAGCTGATGGGTATACTGCTGAAAGTTTACGATTTGCATTAATCAGCAGTCATTATAGATCCAAGCTAGCTTTTTCACATATTAAACTAGAAGAAGCAAAGAAGTCTGTTCATAGAATTAATGAATTGTTTCAAAAATTAAACAAAAAAGTTGATGTTGGAAATTCCTTACCTGATGAATACGAAGAATTCATTGAAATTTTGTGTGACGATTTAAATACACCAAAGGCATTAGGTGTTTTGTTTAATTATGTAAGAAAACTAAATCATAAAATTGATAATGATATATTATCAAAAAATGAAGCAACTATGGGTTTAAGCTTCCTTATAAAAGCAGATGAAATTTTATCCTTATTGATAAAACAAACCGATATCCCAGATAAAATTGCACAGTTAGTCGCCAAAAGAGAATCAGCTAGAAAAGAAAAAAATTGGAAATTATCTGATCATTTGAGAGAAGAAATCAAGCAAAAGGGGTGGAAAGTAGAGGACTTACCTGAAGGTACGAAGTGTTATCCATTGTAATAATTTTCTATTATAAATTATTTTATTTATTCTTATAAAACACTCTTGCAGGGTATTTAATTTTATATCTAATTTTGAAGGCTTTGCATTTCCTGATATTCGACCAATTAATATTTATTGATTTCTCGACGGTCAGGTTTGCCTGAATCGGATGATTCAAAAAAATAGGAATACCCGGCATGCCACCGTAGCTCAGCTGGTAGAGCAACTGATTTGTAATCAGTCGGTCGGGGGTTCGAGTCCCTTCGGTGGCTCACGCTCTTTAAAAATGAAAAAGTCTGTTGGGGAGATGGCCGAGCGGTCAATGGCAGCAGACTGTAAATCTGCCGGCGTATGCCTACGGAGGTTCGAATCCTTCTCTCCCCACAAAAATGCGGGTGTAGCTCAGCTGGTAGAGCATCAGCCTTCCAAGCTGAGGGTCGCGAGTTCGAATCTCGTCGCCCGCTCAAGTAGGCAGATGCTGGTGTAATTAGCAAGCGTGGGCTAAAGAATTGCCTACGTAGCTCAGTCGGTAGAGCACTTCCTTGGTAAGGAAGAGGTCACCGGTTCAAGTCCGGTCGTAGGCTCAATGTAAAGCAGTGATTGAACAAAATAATGAGGAGATCGAAAGATGTCTAAGGAAAAATTCGAGAGAACAAAACCCCATGTGAATATCGGGACGATAGGTCACGTGGATCATGGTAAGACGACGTTGACAGCAGCGGTAACGCTGGTCCAGTCAGCCCGTGGAATG
>NNSG01000008.1 GCA_002256485.1 Fidelibacterota bacterium 408169 | reverse complement strand
CCCATATTTTTCTGTAACGGGATTAGATGGAAAATTCACAATTAATAATATACCACCTGGTGAATATGAAGTCGTTGCTTGGCAGGAAAAATTTGGATCTAAAAGAACATTGTCGCAACATGTCACCGTTGGCGACGATTCACAAACATTGAACTTTACATTTTCAAGACCAAAAAAGAAATAAGTACAAATTAAAGTATTGTATAAACAAAAAAACCCCCTTTTCAGGGGGTTTTTTATTTTACATAATGATGATTATAATTATGCCTTTTTCAAGCTAGAGCAACTCTTCTTTTCAGATGCAGAACAGGTGCCTTTCTTTCCTTCGCAGCTTGCAGTGCTGTTACTTTTGCTGCAGCCTTCTGAATCTGCTTTAGAGCATCCTTTCTTATTGCATTCTGCTTCCTTAAGAGAACAATGCTCCTTTGCTTCAGCGGAATTTTTTGCACAACATGCTTTTTCCTCTGAAGTACATTCTTTTTTCACTTCTTTAGTATCGGTATTGGCAGCAACATATCCGATCGATCCAATACTTACAATCAATGCTGCAGTTACAATTCGTTTATTCATCATTATTTTCCTTTTTCATTTATTATTTACAAAATTGATCTGATCTACCAATCGTCTCCCCAATCATCTTCATCTTCTTCCTCAATGATAAATCCATATCCAACTTCTTTTAAGTGATCTTGTACAATTCTCGTAATGTCTTCTTTTCCATGAAGTTCCCAAAGATAATCTACGAGCCCCTGATAAAGCTTTGTAGAGTCACCATCCATATTTGCCACAGCACGTCCCCAATTTGCCACTACATCATCTTTAGGTTCTTCAGTAGGTATATAAGGAGCTGGCATTTTAGTCCCCGGCATTATATCCTGTGGATTCCTAAAAAATCCCAATAACCAATCAGCACGTAACCTATCCTTCGCTAAAACTAGATTTGGCGCCCATGTTAAAGCAGCTTGTTTTGGCTTTTGACTACCATAAAAATGACAATTTGCACAGGCTCCTAAATCTTGAATAACTATTCCAGCTTTATATGAATTGGAATTTTTGCTAACATGTATTTTATTTTCATATGCCAGCATTTGGCCATCTTTATACTGAAAATATTTTATAATCTTATTCCAATCTTCATCCGAAATCATCGAGAAAGTTGGCATCCGGGTTTGCAAATTAGGTCGAATCATTATAGGGTTTTTAAAGAATTTATACAACCAATCAGGTTGAATTTTTCGTCCTTCTGTATCCAACATAGGCGGAGAAAACGACTGTACAAGACTAGCATCTTCTGCTGTAACCTGATCTGCGATTAAACTAAGCCAATTCGCAACCGATGGTTTTATAGAACCGCCATCACCGTCTATTGAATGACACCCCTTACAGTTATAGGTTTGGAGAAGCCTTTCCCCTTCTTCAACGATTAAATTACGAGTCGTTCTTTCCGGTAATTTTGTTGATGGAATTTCATCTTTTACAAAACCCATTATAACAGTTACTATGGCATTTAACTCGTCTTCGTTTAAATCAAAATGAGGCATTCTTAATTTTTCTAATGGGCGTTTAACCTTAAGCGAGTAGTTTCCCTCATCCTGAGGAATCATATCATAGATTCTTGGATTTTCTAACTTTAAATTGAACCAATCCCATTTTGTATGATCTATTTCGTCATGCATAAATCCAAAGTCTAATTTTGTAATGAGTTTGCTTCCCTCAAAAGTCAGAGGTGTACCGATTGGTTTTGCATTTTCAAAACCATCTATATCATGACAGCTAAAGCATCCATAATGACGAATGAGTTTTGAACCTGCAAAGCTTAATTTTTCGTTTATATCCCATGACGCTAATTCAGCATCTACTTCCGTTTTCCGTTTTGTTTGTTCTAAAAACGAAACAACAATTTGATCCAGTTCATTTAGATCTAATTCAGGTATTAATTGTGAATCAAATTCAACATTTTCATTTGAAATAAGATAGGAGGATATATCTGCTGCCTCCTGTTTTGTTAAGCGTAAGTCAGGCATTTTTGTATCTGGATGATAACTTTGTGGATTTTGAATCCAGTTATAAACCCATTGCTGATTTGTTTTAGAACCTAAATAAATCAAATTAGGTCCTTGTTGAATTCGCATTCCATCAAATGATGGTTTACCGTTTTCATTTGAATCTTCTTCCATGCGATGACACCCCATACAACCTAAACTTTTAACCAACAATTCTCCACTATCCGGATCCCCTTTTATAGGGACTTTATTCATTTTATAAGATTCACTATTTTCAAACAAATAATGAACAATTGCATGGATTTCTTGATTTGAACGTTTTAATGAAGATTCATCATTTGTATTAATCTGATTGAAAAAGTGGGGCATCCATGTACCGTAACGGAAATTTCGTGGAGCATTGATCCATTTATAAGCGAATTCTTTCGTTGTTTTATCAGCAATTTTTCTTAAACCTGGGCCGGGTTTCGGGGTTTCTTCCCAGCGATCAATCTGGTGGCATCCAAAACAGCCCCCTTTTTCAACAATTGCCAACCCCAGACTTAAGGTTGGCGCATCTTTGACTGGCATGGTTCCACTATGGCATTTATAACATGACGATTCTACATATTGTATGGGTAGCATGGGAGTATCCCAATGATGTAACAGATGCCAATCATATTTTTCTTCCCATTCTTGAGCTTGCTCATCGCTTGATGGAGAATGGGCTGTTGTAATAAAACCTGTCCCTCTACCTCGTCCACTATGACACGAAGTACACCCATATTCGCTTAAGGGATGATTTGAATTTGCTCCAACCATTAAATCTAATTTTGGATGAGTCGTAAAAGGTTGCGGAGCATCTTCAAACCCTTTTTTGTCAATACTAACGTGGCATGTCATACATCTGTCCACTTTCGGCATTCCCATAAAAACCAAATCTTCTTCCAAGTCACTTACTACAACTTGTTTTATTTCATAATACGGATCAATAAAATCAAGTATGGGTAAATCTCTAACTATATTTGCAATTTTATTGGAGAAGGTCATGGATTCAGGATCCACTTTAGATAATTTTCGAGATTTTAAATCTTTTTTACGAGTTATTATACTTAATTGATCATTAATCGATTTTTTGTCCGTGTATAATAATTTTAATTGACCATTGAATCCACTAATAGTTTTATCAATTTCTTCCAGATCTAGTTTATAACCACTTGCCAAATGATCTAATTCATTTAGTTTTTTTATAGCTACCTCAATATCACCATATCCATGATTCGCTTGATCCATTTCATATTTTGCTACATCGTATTCAGCCTTTGCAAACTGATACTTTTGATTTATAGAATATTTTTGAGCTTCATACTCATCAATTTTTTGTTCTAACTGATCGATTTCATCCGTTTTTTCCTTAAGAAATTTTTCTGCAGTAGTTAATGATTCAACCAAATTCAAATATTCAGAGTTATTCTGTAAATTATTCTCCAATAGAGAAACATCATTTTTAATATGTTCAGTTTCAAGTATGCGAAAAGCTTTTTGAAACTTTTTCCACGGACGATTATAATCATCCGCAAACACAATCAACCAAATAGCAGCAAATATAATGCTGGATATTGCAAACCAGCGGTTCAACTTGAGTATATTATAATATCGTTCTTGTTGGTCAATCATTTAATCAAAACTAAAAATTGAAGAAATATTCTGGTATAGATATAATGTATTTCATATTGAACATCCAACGTAAATACATTTTGATTGGTAACGTTAATGCTATCAAAATCAATACAATAAATATTGAGTACTTAAAAGATCCTAACCGTTCATAGATTTTTTTACACATAGTTCTAGCTAATAATGGAGGGAGAATCAGGAAGTATCCCAATAAAAGAAAAATGCCCCAGATTTCTCTTAGTAAAATATTATTCGGTAGACCGGTATTCATCCATTTAATATAAATAAATTCTGATAAATTGATATTCGTCAGCGCTTCCAGCTTATGAATATCCCAATATTCGAATGGACCAAAAAAGTTCCAGTTAGGTCCGCGTAGTACTGTTCCGACGATAATAAGCATATCCCATAATACTAACCAGCCGAACATGAATAAAGCGATTGATAACTTTCTATTTTTAAAACTGTAATAACCAGAACCAGCAGGTTCATTATCTATATAAGGGATAGCAATCAATCCAACAATAATTAAACTTGGTAAAACAACTCCGGCCATCCACGGATCAAAATAAACCAGCATCTCTTGTAAACCTAAAAAGTACCATGGTGCTTTAGCTGGGTTTGGAGATTCGGTGGGATTTGCAGGTTCTTCAATTGGTGCTTGCAGTCCGATGGACCAAACCAGTAAGAATGCAGAACATAAAATAAGAGAAATGAATTCTATATAAACCAAATCTGGCCATACAAGCACTTTATCATTTGGAGCTTCATATCGCTCATCAATCGACTCACCGCGTTCCAGTCTTGCATCATTTTCGTATGCTTGATGCATCGACAACCATGTAAAAAAGTAAACAAGAAAAATCAATCCAGAGATGGGGACATTGTCTGGTTTAAGAACAATTGATCTAAAATCAGGATCTGTTAAACCAAATAAGAAAAATGCTGCCATAAGTATTGCGGCCAGAAGCATTGATTTTTTCGACCACAATACATACAATTTCAACCGGCGATTCCATTTATCAAACCAATCATTAATCGGAAAAATAAAGAAAAAGATAATCAATGTCGACGTAAACAAAATTGTCGGATTTGAAATTGTATCAATTATATGTTTAAAACTTTCCATTTTTAAACCGGCGTAGAGATACCACCATCTTTGCGAATTCGCCAGAAATGAACAGCCATAAAAATCATAATAATAAAGGGTAGACCAATACAATGTAGCACGTAAAAACGTAATAGGGCCGCTTCTCCCATAAATCGTCCACCAATCAAAGCAAATCGTGCGTCACTCCCCATAGTTATAAAATTTATATCCCCAATGGCCAACAATGCTGCTCCAGGACCTTCATGCCCAAAAAATGGAGTTGCTCGAGCCATGTTTGATCCAACAGTAATAGCCCAAATTGCCAACTGATCCCATGGAAGTAAATATCCTGTAAAACTTAATAATAAAGTTAATAGCAGTAAAATTACTCCTACAGCCCAGTTGAATTCACGAGGTGGTTTGTATGACCCTGTCATAAATACCCTAAACATGTGCAACCAAACTGTTATAACCATGGCATGTGCTCCCCAGCGGTGGACTTCACGCATTATACCAAATGGTACTTGTTCTGCCAAATCAATAATATCCGTATAAGCATATTCAATCGTGGGGCGATAATAAAACATAAGCAAAATACCGGAAATTGTCAGGATAAGAAATATGAAGAAGGAAAGTCCACCCATGCACCATGTAAATTTCAATTTTACTGCGTGCTTGGGTAATCGTACCGGATGAAGATGTAGAAAAACACTATTAAGAACAACCATCATCCTTTGACGGCGACTTTTTGGTACTCCACCGCCACGGAAAATTGATTTATAAAATTGAGTTTCTCTAAATTTTTCTAACATCTTTTCTCCGTTAAACTTTCATAAATGCTTCAGGGTCTCCCCATTGGCCTTTTTCCTGTTGGAATTTTTTTGTTTTATCTACAATAACCTGGCCATCATCCGCTAATATTATTTTGTATCGCTCCAAAGGTCGCGGTGCAGGTCCTTCAAAATTAATTCCTGTTTTAAAAAATCCACTTCCATGACAAGGACATTTAAATTTTTGTTCTGAAATCAACCAATTCGGTGTGCAGCCAAGATGAGTACATGTTGTTGATAAAGCGTAAATGCCTTCTTCATTCCGAACAATCCAAACACCGTATTTATCTTTCCATCTTAAATCCACTTCTCCAATAGTATAATCTTCAGGAAAACCGGCTCGAAACGTTTGTACTGGTTCAAATAGTACATTGGGGAAAAAGAAACGAAGCATCATGGTAAAGAATCCACCCGTAGCAGCTATAAATGCCAACCAGCCAATGGATAACCATGAAAAGAATGAACGTCGAGTTATTTGATCTACAGAATCAGCTTTTCCAAGTGCTGCTGGTGGACGACGTCCCGGATCTTTGGTTGCTGATTTTTTTATTTCTAAATCTGTCATAATTATTTTTAAAGATTTAATGCGTTACGCGCAGCTTCCCTTACTTTCATACTGTGATCATTATCACGTAATTCTATTAATACTTTCTCTATCTCTGTATCAATTATATTTGAAATTACTTGAATAGTTACCAACATGGCTTGATCTTGTTCGACAAGATCAATATTTAGAAAAGAATCTAAATATTTTCTATCTAATAGGTCTAACAATATTCTGCGGCCACTTATATTTTTAATCTTTGCCAAAGCTATAGCTGCATCCCATCGGACATTTACTTCATTGTCAGACAATGCATTCAGAAATATTTCTACAGCTTCTGGATTCTTATAATTACCCAAGGCTATAATTGTTTGTAACCGTACTTGGGCATCTTGATGATCTGACAAATTTAATAATGCAACAAATCCTTCAGGGCTTTTTATTAATCCGATTGCATAAGCGCTTGCAGCAACAATTGAATGGTCTTTTTCTTGCAAGGCATTTATTAAAGTTGGGGAATAGCGACGATCCATTGTTCTTCCCATAGCCATTGCCAAATAAGAGCGAATACGAGAATCACGTTCATGGGTCGAATACTCAAACGTAGAAATCATATCCTGAACAAATCGTTCATCTTTTGGAACCATATTAGGATTTGAAAGAATTTTGGAAAGCTCGAAAGCACCTTGCCAACGTTTGGTTGTGCCACCAATCTTTACATGTTCTAGATAATCCTGCGCTGTATTTGGTTCTACTGTAAGAACACGTACCATTAAATATACAATTAAAGCAAATATTGCAATTAGAAATGGAACAACGAAAAAACTATGTACGATTACTCGCAGTGTTGATTTTTTTTCAGGTTCCTGTGCTTCTATATTTTTTATATTGATTTCTTTACTCATCTTTTAATGTGCCGCGGAAAGGAGTCGAACCTTCACACCCAAGGGGCACCAGATCCTAAATCTGGCGTGTCTACCAATTCCACCACCGCGGCGAATTTCATTTAAAAAAAGAAGGCAAAGTTAAGATTTTATATATGATAGAAAAAGAAAAAGGGCAGGAAAACCTGCCCTTTTTCAAAAATGAATTTCAAATGTACTTACTTAAGTAAAATCATTTTCTGTGATTCAAATTGTCCTTTAGTCTCCAATCTGTAAATATAAACACCGGCACTCACACTGCGACCCTGGTTATCCTTGGCATTCCAAACAACTGATTTTTCACCAGCCTGCTCAAACCCTTTGGCTAATGTCCGCACTTCCCTACCAGCAAGGTCATATACTCGTAGATCAACTAACCCAGCTTCGGGTAAATCATAACGAATATGTGTTATTGGATTGAATGGATTTGGGAATGCTGTGTGTAAAGCAAATGTATTCGGTATATCAAGATCATTTTCTACGGTCAAGTTAGCATCAAGTACAGCAAATCCTGTTCCAATAGATAAAATAGAATTTCCATTTGTATATGTAGAATTAACATTACTTAGCCATGAAAGAACATCACCATAAAGTCCAGTATCCATTAAAACATTATAACTAATTTCCAAGATTGGTCCTGATCCAACCGATATTCCATTTGCTAAATCATATGCTAAAATATAGCCCATTCCATTATCTTGTTCACCCGAAAGCCCATCTATTTGACCATTAAAGCGACCAGTTCCGGATACACTCGTTACTTCAATGCCTTCCGGTACATCAGCCAAATCTAATTCCAAAACATTAACAGGAATTGTATTTTCCAATTCAATAGTAATTGTTTGGGAAACTTGATTGACCTCACCAATGCTAAAGATTGCTTCTGGTGTTCCAACATAAATACTGCTTTCATAATATTCTGTATGAATTGGATTACTATTTTGATCGACCACAAGCACTTCACCCATCGACAATTCTACATATTCACCAGATGGTGCATTAGAATTTATACTAAAGTTTATATCAGCTATATGACCTGTTCCTGCTGGAATTGGGTTGTTAAATGAATTATCATATAATAAAATTCGAAATTCATTTCCAGAATTATTACCATCTACAATCCAGTTACTAAAATCGTAGTAATCCGTAGGAGTTACAGACACTCCACTCACATAATTAGGAACGTCTGTAAGATACACCTGCACTCCATACACATCTTGTGTATTTTTAAGTAATAATGGAATTGTAATCTCAACCCCAGGTTCACCATAAGCACTAGGCATAACTAGGAATTGCGTTTCCACAGATACATCAAATGTGGCGTTATCAGCAGTCCAATTCATTTCATTTTCATTTGCATCTTTAACTTCTGTTGATGTTGTAAATATTAAATCGCATATAGTTGGATCTTGGCTAACAGCCATAACTAGCACTTTACAAACAGCTCCATCTCCAGGTGGCATAGGATTAGCACTTGTTAGGATAGATGAACCAGTCACCACTAAGTTTCCTCCAACTTCATTGACGTCTAAATACCATCCAGATGTACGGTCTGTCTCAATAATCTCACCAAACTGAGCAATTAAATAATCAGGTTCATCCTCTATTACAAAGTAAAAAGAGCTGATTTCAGAATCACTGTTGATAAATAATTCCAATGTATCAATTGTACCTGATAATGCAGCTCCATTACTCATGGATAACTCAACCCATTCAACCGGTGTCGCATCTGCAATATTTGAGGGACCTGATTCAGTACCATCTGGAGAATAATCAGCTGTAACATAATAATAGTGGAGCAAACCATTAATTACATCATCATCTGTATAAGTTAATTCATCAGAGCCAACCGATGCTATCATGTCATAGGTTACTCCATCTGTGGAACGATATAGATTATATCCGGTTACTGGTACATTACGTTCATTTTCTCGTACATTAATATTTACATCATTTAAATAAGATGTTTCAAACAGACCTCTTTCAAGAAATATAGGTGTATTCATCGTAAAATCTTTTCTTGTAATATGTGTATTGATTTCTTTTTCTGACTGCAGTTGAGTAACATAATTATATTGCACGATGTTATATCGTCCATCATTCGTATTAAACGTAACACTTTCTGAAGCAGCAAATTCACCCCCAGATGCAATTTCATTTCCGTTTAAAATTAAACTATAATACCCTTCTCCATACGCACAACATATACCATCTCCGTAAGTATCGTAGATCGTAAACATATATCCACCTGATGCTAATTCAAAATCCCAAGTATATAATGTTCCCGTTGATGTTAAATCACCTGCTATGATACTCCCAACAACAGTATCTGCATCGACATGGACTAAATCCCATGATGTTTCAGTAGGCCAATCATCAGTCAAAATCTCGATCGTAAAAGGGACCGTCGGTGGAATGGGCCCAACTGGCGGATCCCAACTCAAAGGGACTTCACCATCAAGACCTGAAATGGCAATTAAATTATGTGGTTCTTCCATATACCCGGGGAATACTGTTACAACACCTGTATCAAGTGCAGCAATCCAATACACACCACCTATATCATCCGAAACAACTACTTCGCTGAAAAACACAGATACATCACCACCGTAAGCATTGCTATGAATTGAAAAATCCACATTCAAAATGGGTCCTGTGCCGGCAGATATATTGCTACCGGTATTATCATAAACAAGGACTCTAGTACCACTGCCAATTTCAGTCGTTGTAACAGTAAAACCAGTTGTACGGTCTGTAGTTGATATATTCGAGACTGTAACGTAATCCGGTGTATCAAACAAATCAAATTGCACACCACCTACTGTGCCGCCATTATCCATATCTACTGTAACAGAAACTGTTTCATCAACATCACCTTGACCATCTGAAAGATCTAATGACACAACATATCCTATTGTAATGCTGCCGTTACCACTGGAAGATGAAATTGTTCCACCCGAAGAATCACTGACAATTAATCCTGAAACAAGTAAATCAATTTGGCTTGAAACAACAGAAGAACCATCAAAATGCAAGGTCATCACTGTATCAGCATTAGCGGAAATAACCGAGTTGCTACCCGCATTAAATAATATCACTCTGTATACATCATCAGATAATGTATTAAAATCTGTAGAAAATCCTGTTGCTTCACCTACAGCATCTATACTCGACAAAAAAATGACGTTACCTGGAGCTACTTCCATATCAAACTGAATACCTGCTACAGCATCGTTAGGGTTCGTTAAAATAACGGGTACTTCAATATCTGACGTATACCCGTCAACAGTCGCATCACCTATTGATACAGAAACACTTTGCGCTAGAATCGGTGCTGTGCAACACAACATTGTCAGGTAGAATTTTGTGAGTTTCCACGTAATCATAAATTGCCTCCGGTTTAATAAGATCGGTAAGAGGTGAAGTTTTTAAGTATCTTTCTGAAAAATAATTTCATATGATCTATGTTATTCTTTCTAAATACAAGTCTGTGAAAGTAATCAATTAAAGAGGAATTTCTAGCAATAATTTACATAATTTGATACAGGTCACACTACCCGTAATAAATCATTTTTCAATTTGCTTTGGTCCTCAATACTTATTGATAAACGTATAAGACCATTGGAAATACTCATATCCAATTTAATGCTCATACTGTTTGTGTATATCCTTTGTTTAAATAATCCTGGAGTTTTTTATATTTTACTTCTATTTTTTCTCCATTAGGGCTGATTAATTTGATTTTTTCATTTCTTCCAATTTTCTTTTCTGAGTGTATAGGTGTCATTTGAGCTTGCTGTGGTCTATTTGCCTGTTGTTCTTGCTGAGGTTGCGCAGCCATACCCATTCCTGTAGTATCTTGATGCTGAAGTTGTATATTTCTTGGCGATTTCTGTTGAACGTGAGGCTGTTGCTCTACTCCTTGAATTTGAGTTCTAAATAAGCGTTGCAATGTTATTTTGCTAGTAGAAGACATCATTTCTCTAAACATTTGAAACCCTTCAGATTTATATTCCAACAGTGGATTTTTCTGGCCATAAGCCCTGAGATTTATACCTTCTCGTAATTGATCCATACCATAAAGATGGTCTTTCCATTTTTCATCAATTGATCGCAAGATTACAAAACGTTCAAAACTACGCATTACGTCTTCAGGGATGAGCGTTTCTCGGGCTTGATACATTGATACAGCTTCATCCATGATATGTTGATGCATTTCATCAATATTCAGTTCATTACCATTTTCCGGTTGAATCTCATCAATATTTACATTAACCATCAACACGGATGAAAAAATATGCTTTAAATGTTCCCAATCCCAATCTCTTGGATTATCGCTATCTTGTGATTCGAATTCTTCATCAATATAATCAGAAATAAGATTCAAAACAGTTTCTCGGAGATTTTCACCTTGCAATGCTTGATTACGCAAATCATAAACAACCTGACGTTGTTGATTCATAACATCGTCATATTCCAACAAATGTTTTCGGATACCGAAGTTCCGTTGTTCTACTTTCTTTTGAGCATTACCTATAGCTCGAGTCACCATTTTATGAGTTATCACTTCTCCCTCTTCAACACCCATTTTATCCATAATAGTCGCCACACGTTGAGAATTAAATAAGCGCATTAAGTCATCTTCCAGGGATAAATAAAATCTGGATGAGCCCGGATCGCCTTGCCGTCCGGATCTTCCGCGAAGTTGATCATCTATCCTTCGTGATTCATGACGTTCAGTCCCCAGAATGTGTAATCCGCCTAATTCCTGAACTCCAGTACCCAATTTGATATCTGTACCCCTACCGGCCATGTTTGTGGCTATGGTGACTGCTCCAGGTTGTCCCGCTCTGGTAACAATTTCGGCTTCACTTTTGTGCTGCTTGGCATTTAAAACATTATGAGGGATGCCACGCCGCTTAAGCATTCTGGACAGTAATTCAGATGCTTCAACTGAAATTGTACCAACCAATGTAGGTTGTCCATCTCTATGTGCATTCGCTATTTCATCTATAACAGCATTGTATTTCTCTCGTTTTGTTTTATAGACTAAATCGTCCCTGTCATCTCGTATAATATCTTCATTTGGAGGTATTACCATTACGTCCAGATTATAAATACTTCCTAATTCTTCAGCTTCCGTTTCAGCGGTTCCTGTCATCCCAGATAATTTATCAAACATTCGAAAATAATTTTGAATAGTTATAGTGGCCAGCGTTTGAGTTTCTCGTTTAATCTCAACATTCTCCTTGGCTTCAATTGCCTGATGTAAACCATCGCTGTACCTGCGTCCAGGAAGAATACGGCCTGTAAATTCATCTACAATAAGCACTTGGCCATCCTGGACAACATACTCAATATCTTTCTCGTATAATGAAAAGGCACGTAGCAATTGACTGATGGTATGAATTTTTGAGCTTCGTTCTGCGTGGAGTTGGTGCGCCTGTTCTTTTTCTTGTTGTTTTTCACTTGTGTTCAATGAATCATTTTCATCTATATCAAGAAGCATTTCTCCCAAATCGGGGATGACAAACATTTCAGGATTATCTGGCGCTAATGCTTCACGACCCATATCTGTAATATCAATTACGTGTGATTTTTCATCAATACTGAAATAAAGGTCTTCGTCAACTTCATGCAGTTTCTTATCGCGTAAATAAGCGGACTCAATAGATTGTGTCAACGTCTGCATGCCTTTTTCCTGGAACACCTTTAATAGTCGTTTGTGTTTGGGCATACCTCGAGTCGCTTGCAATAATTTTAAGCCAGCTTCATCTTCTTTTTCATCCGCAAGAAGTTTCTCTGCACTTTGAACTAATTCTGTAACAAGAGTTTGTTGTTTTTTAATTAGTGTTTGTACCAAGGGTTTAAGGTCGCGAGAAGTCGTATCCGTAGGTGCGTCTACGGCACCGGAAATAATCAAAGGTGTTCTGGCTTCATCAATAAGAACACTATCTACTTCATCCACGATGGCATAAAAATGATCCCGTTGCACTTTTTCTTCTGCCGATAAAGCCATATTATCTCGGAGATAATCAAACCCAAATTCATTATTTGTTCCATATGTAATATCGCAATTATAAGCAGCTTGACGTGCTTCATTGTCCATGGAATTCAAAATATATCCTACGGATAAGCCAAGGCGCTTATAGATCTCACCCATCCATTCAGCATCGCGTTGAGCAAGGTAATCATTCACTGTAATTAAATGTGCACCCCGACCCGCCAATGCATTTAGGTATAATGGCATTGTGGCTGCCAATGTTTTACCTTCACCTGTTTTCATTTCAGCTACTTTTCCCTGATGCAAAGCTATCGCACCAATTAGCTGTACATCGTAAGGAATCATTTCCCACGTGATCTCTTGGCCAACAATGCGCCAGGATTGTCCCATGAGACGCCTACACGTTTCTTTAACTATTGCAAATGCTTCAGGAAGAAATTCATCCAATTTAGCCGTTTCTACTTCTAGGGTTACTTTGTTGAACTCCTCAGTTTCTAATCCCTTGGCTTTGGCTTTTTTCTTTGCAGTCTCTTTCGCAGATATTATTTCATTACGCATTTCTGATGTGCGGCTAACAAGATCATCATCTGACTTTCCATCCATCGTTTTATAAATTACATTAATGTCATCCACCAAGTGTTGAATGTTTTTTACATCTCGCTCAGACTTTGTACCGAAAATCTTTTTTAAAATATTCACGTAATTACCCGGCTTTTTCCTGTTTAGATTTTTTAAATTTTGAATGTTTGTAAACCGCATCCAGAATGCCATTAACAAAGCTGGAACTTTCCTCAGTGCTGTATTCTTTAGCTATTTCAATCGCTTCACTAATCACCACTTTTGGTGGAGTTTCATTCATAAATACCATTTCAGTAATTGCCATGCGTAAAATTAATTTATCCAACAGTGCGATCCGGTTAAATTCCCAATTTTTTAAATGACTATCAATTAATTTATCACACTCATCCGATTGAGAAACGGTTTCAAAAAATAACGATTTTAAAAATTCCTCATTTCCATTGCCATATTCTTCACGCTGAAAAACGTCCTTCAGTATTTTTTCAGGCTTTTCATGTATTTGTGATTCTGCATATACAGCTTCCAGAACTCCAATCCTTGCTTTTCTTCTGGGGTGCATTTTACGTATGGCTCTGGTTTTTTATGAAATTATGATTAGTCAATGGGGTATAACCAATTAAATATATCTTCTTTTTCTTCCCTTTGAAGACCAATGAGTAATGATCTTAATTTATGAGTTACTTTACCCATTTCACCATCATTGAAGTTATGCTCACCGTATTCACTTGTAATTTTTCCTACAGGAGTTACAACAACAGCAGTTCCTGTGCAAAAAACTTCATCAGCAGAACATACTTCTTTTAATGTAACATCTGTTTCTTGAACTTCAATTTTCAAAATCTCTCTGGCAAGAGTAAGAACCGAATCCCTAGTAACACCGGGTAAAATAGAACCGGCAAGCTTTGGGGTTTTTAAAACATTATCTTTAAGAATAAACAAATTTGCTGATCCGACTTCTTCTATTAATTGTTCATTTCCGGCATTCAAATAAATGACTTCATCAAATCCTTCTTTTTTTGCTTTAATAAGTGGGAATAAAGATGCTGAATAATTTCCAATTGCTTTAACATTTCCGATACCATTTGGCGCTGCACGGTGAAAATCTCTTGTAACTTTAAGACTTAATGGCTTGACACCTCCTTTGAAATATGGACCTACAGGCGAAGCATAAATGATAAATGTATACTCGTCTGAGGGTTTAACACCTAATACAGGTGCTGTTCCCCATATGACAGGTCGAAGGTATAAGCTTCCCTTTCCATAGGGAGGAATGTAATCCGTGTTATCTTTCACAATTTCTTTTGCTGCTTTTATAAATAACCCTTCATCCATTTCAGGCATACACAATCGCTTGGTAGAAATGGATATTCTTTTTGCATTCATATCGGGTCGGAAAAGAACAATACGGTTCTTTACAGTCCGATACGCTTTCATACCTTCAAACACCCCTTGACCATAATTCAAAACTCCGGCTGCCGGGGAAAGGGCAATGTTTCCAAATGGGACTAATCCCCCTGAGGACCATGAGTCTTCTTTTTTACAAATAGCTTTATACATACTTCTTGTTTCAATAAGATTAAAACCAATACTATCCCAATCGATTGTCTTTGGATCATTTCCCATAATTAATTTCCTAAAATTGTTCGTGCGATTACTAATTGTTGAATTTCAGATGTTCCTTCATAGATCTGTGTAATTTTAGCATCACGCATTAATCGTTCCACGCCATATTCTTGCATATATCCATATCCGCCAAAAATTTGCACACATTGAGTTGAATTATCCATAGCTGTTTGAGATGAAAATACTTTCGCCATAGCCGCTTCCTTGCTATAAGGTTTTCCTTCATCTTTCAATTTTGCAGCACGATGAATCAGCAATCTTGATGCGTCTACACGGGTTGCCATGGTCGCAATCTTATCTTTGATGGCACCAAATGAACCAATCGTTTTCCCAAACTGTTTTCGTTCGTTAGCATACTCGACTGATCGATCGAGCGATGCCCTGGCAATTCCCAAGGCTTGACTTGCAATACCTATTCTTCCCCCATCAAGTGTCCCCAACGCTACTTTAAATCCCTTGCCTTCTTCACCTATTAAGTTTTCAACAGGAATATTGCAATTATCAAAATATAATTCACATGTATCAGAACCGCGAATACCCAATTTATCTTCCTTTTTTCCATGGGATAAACCCAGTGTCCCTTTTTCAACAATAAATGCAGAAATTCCTTTATGGCCCACACCTTTTTCTGTCATTAAAAAAACAACTACAACATCAGAATTAATTCCATTGCTCACCCAATTTTTCGTTCCGTTGATCACATAATGATCATCCTCTCTTACTGCATTAGTAAGCATATTGCTGGCATCTGACCCCGATTGAGGTTCACTTAATGAAAATGCTCCCAACCATTTACCAGAGGCCAGTTTTTTCAAATATTTCTCACGCTGATAATCGTTTGCGTATTTCCATAATAATTGGCATACCAATGAATTATTAACCGACATAATAACACCCATGGATGCATCAACAGCACTGATTTCTTCCATAGCAATACAATAACTGATTGTATCAAAGCCGGCTCCACCCCATTTTTCGGGGACCATCATTCCCATAAAACCTAACTCTCCCAGTAGTCTTAATTGTTCTTTTGGAAATTCAGCTTTATCATCCCTCTCGATTACACCCGGAGCTAAATACTCTTGGGCAAATTCGCGAGCTGTTTTTTGTATAAGCTGCTGTTCTTCTGTGTAGGAGAAATCCATTAAACCTTTTCCACGATTATTGCAGATGCCTCTCCACCGCCGATACATAATGTAGCTAGACCTGTTTTAGCATCATTTTTTTCCATGGCATGAATCAACGTAGTTAAAATACGCGCACCACTGGCACCGATGGGATGACCCAAAGCAATTGCACCACCATTAACATTCACTTTATTTTCATCCAATTTAAAATCATCAATGGCTGCTTTTGCAACCGGGGCAAATGCTTCATTAATTTCCCATAGATCGATTGTATCTGCTTTCATCCCGGCCTTATCCAAAACACTTTTAATTGCTTTGCTTGGAGCCGTAGTGAACCATTCAGGTTCATGGGCTGCTGAGGCTTGATTAATAATTTTTACCATAGGTTTTAGTCCCAGTTCTTCTGCTTTCTCTGCTGACATCATTAATACAGCCGCGGCGCCATCATTAATCTTGGACGCATTTGCAGCAGTGATTGTACCGTCTTTTTCAAACGCCGGGCGAAGAGATTTCATTTTATCAAAGTTAGCCTTCGCCGGCTCATCATCTTTGGAAACAATAATTGGATCACCCTTACGTTGAGGAACTTCAACAGGAACAATTTCATCCTTAAACAAACCTTCTTTTTGGGCATTGAGCGCTCGGCTGTAGGATTGTTCTGCAAATGTATCTTGTTCTTCACGACTATAATTTTTTTCTCGGGCGCATAGTTCTGCACAGTTGCCCATATGCTGGTTGTTGTATACATCCCACAAACCATCTTTAATGATACTATCTTCAACAGTTCCATGTCCCAAGCGATGTCCCGTTCTCCCCTTTGGTAGTAAATAGGGAGCAGCGGACATATTTTCCATACCGCCGGCAATTACTATATGGGCATCACCACATTGAATTGCCTGTGCGCCCAACATGACAGCTTTTAAACCTGATCCGCACATTTTATTTATTGTTAGACATTCAACCCTATTTGGTAATCCTGCGTAGAGAGCCGCTTGTCGCGCCGGAGCTTGACCTATTCCTGCTGAAAGAACATTCCCCATAATCACTTCATCAACAGTATCGACAGGAATTCCAGTTTCATCCAATAATGATTTAATAGTAACAGCACCAAGTTTTGGTGCAACAACAGAGGATAAACTGCCTTGAAAGGCACCCACTGGAGTTCGTTTAGCTGTAATGATTACAACATCATTTGAAGACATAATAAAACCTTGTTTTTATGTTGCAGTTAATGGATTGATTGTAAAGATAACAACCATTTAGTGATTTAAACACAGTTGCCTCGTAAAGCCCTGATATATGTAAAAAAACATCGTTAATTTGGTATTTTTTCCTGTTTCCGTCTTGCACCGTTTATTTCTGAAAAGTGCGCCGGAATTTAGTATTGTTTATCCCGAGAAGCATGGATTTTTCAAGATTAACAAACTATCAACTTTACTTTATTTATCCTCCATTGGCTTTATCATAAGCTTTAATAATATCCCGCACCAATCTGTGACGTACAACATCACTTTCATTCAATTGGGCAAATCCGATGCCATCCACACCTTTCAAAACTCTTAGGACATCAATCAACCCTGAGTCAGATCGTTTGGGTAAGTCTATTTGTGTAATATCGCCAGTAATGACCGCTTTGGAATTTACACCCAGACGGGTCAGGAACATCTTCATCTGCATCATAGTTGAATTCTGAGCTTCATCCAAGATGAGAAAAGCATTGTTCAATGTTCTACCGCGCATATAAGCCAGTGGGATTATTTCGATAATATTTTTGTTTAAAAGTGGTTTCAGTTTATTTGAGGGCATCATTTCATTCAGGGCATCATAAAGCGGTGTTAGGTATGGGTCAACTTTTTCTTTCAAATCGCCGGGAAGAAATCCAAGACTCTCACCGGCTTCCACAGCCGGTCGGCACAATATAATTCGGTCTATATCATGATTTTCTAATGCTGCAACAGCAAAGGCTACTGCAATAAATGTTTTACCTGTTCCGGCAGGACCAATGGAAAATACTATATCATTCCCATTGACCATCTTTACGTACTCTTTTTGTCCAACAGTCCGTGGAACAATAGCACCTTTTTTACCATAATGTATAACTTCTTTTGGAACATCTTCCGTATGTCCATTTTCTGATCGGATAACTTTGATTAGTTTGAGAACATCTTTTTTAGTTAATGTCCCTTTTCGACTCAAAGTCTGGATCATTTCATGCACAATCTCATGGACCATTTCCACATCGTTTTTTTGTCCGTCTAGTTTTATTTCATTCCCCCGGACTAATATATCATTAGAAAATGATTCATTTAACAAACGAACATGTTCATCTGCAACGCCGAGAAGCGTTTGTAAATCAACACCTTTTAATTCAATAGTCTTCTTCATCAATTAAAGAATCTGTATTAAGTTTTCAGCCATACGAAACAGGCAGAAATTAGGCGTCATAAGAATTACTTCCTTGAATGTGCAAATTTTATAAAATACCACTCATCCAATTTACACAATTTTTTATACTTTTTGTGTTAGGCTTCACTGCGTGCAAAACACCTCAACCGTTTACTCAGGAGGAAGCATATCAGGAAAATGTGCAATACATCAAGTCACAAGCTTATGATAACTGGAATAAGCGTTCCAATCGTAAAAATGCTGCCGTTGCTACATTTTTCCTTGAAAAAGCTCATTCATTAGAACCAGATAATCTTGAAATAGCTTTATTATTAAGCCGCGCATATCATTTCGAGGCCTATTATATAGAGAGTGATCCTATTCAAAAAGATAGTTTGTACATGATGGGAGCCCGATTAGCTCTACACATAGTTGAGCAATCGCCTGCATATCAACATATAATAGTTACTGCTCAAGGTGATTCGATGCTTAAAGTCATTGAAGCAGTAGCTGTTGTTGAAAAAAAATATATAAACGCCTTGTACTGGTGGGCAGCAAATATGGGGCGATATCTTTCTCGAAAATCTGTACGAATGCGACTCAATAATAGAGAACTGGTGGAAGCTGTGGTGCACCGAATTTTGGCCTTGGATCCTGATTTCTTCTATGGCGGACCTTACCGTTTTTTTGGCGCATTGTATGCCCGTTTACCCGGAGTAGAATTGTCAAGATCTGAAGACTATTTCCAAAAAGCGATTACAACTTTTCCAGATTATTTAGGAACATATGTTTTAAGAGCGCAGTTTCTGCATACAAAAGCAGGAAACAGGGAAAAATTTGAATCAGATTTAATGCACGTTATAAATGCGGATGCAGCACTGATTCCCGAGGTAATGGCGGAAAACCTTTTTGAACAGAAAAAGGCCCAATTTTTACTGGATCAAAAAGAAATGTTATTTGAGTAGAAAAAGTTTGGGAAATAATTTTTTCATGTATCAAATTAGTCTATTGTGTTAAACATCATTTTATATACACTTCTTTTCATTTTGAGTGTTTTATTGATCGTGCTCATATGTCCAATACGAATGAAGTTAAAAGGTAAATTGAAATTTCAAGAATCTCACTTACATGGAAACGCCCGCTTAATGTTTGGATATGGTAAACGGGGCATTGGTATAAATTTTTATCCGGAAAAAACCATCAACATTGGAACATATCATAAACCTATATATGTTAAAACACTGAGTCGTAAATCCCAAAAAATGAATAAGAAAAAACATACAAAAGGGAAAAAATCAATCAAGGAGAAATATCAGTTTTTCCGTAAAATTCCTATTATGCAATTGACAAAGTCAATCATCCGTTCAACCCGTTGGGAAGAATTCTCCTTAAAAGGAAAAATGGGATTACCCAATCCTATGCAAACAGGTATGATCTTTGGTTTTATGAATTCCTTTAAAGGATTAGTCAGACCCCATAAATTTATATTAGCTTTGGAACCGGTATTTACTCAAAAAATGATTACGGATGTTGAAGGAACTTTGCATGTACGCTTTTCGCCGTTGGTTACAATTATCCAAGTTGGATTTACATATTTTAAATTTCGAAAATAAAGAGGATTATTATGAATGTAGCAGACTTAATTAAAAGTACGTTAAAAGAAGTCCAAAACCTGATGTTGACACGAACAGTTGTGGGTGAGCCTATCACAGCCGGCGAGAATACTGTTATTCCTGTTTCCAAAGTAACCTTTGGATTTGGTGCCGGAGGTGGAGCCGGTACAGAATCGAAACAATCCGGGGAAGGATCCGGAATTGGTGGTGGTTGGAGTATTGAACCGGTCGCTTTTGTCGTTTTAGGGGTTGACGGTGCTAAAATGCTCACAATCGGCGACAAAGAAAGTGTCGCCGGAAAATTGTTTGATCTTGCACCAAAAGTCATGGAAACAGTTAAAGAAATGGTGGACAACAAAACCGAAAATAGTGGAATTAATGAGGAGGAATCGTCATGAATAAAGAATTGAATGGTGGCGATATAATGACAAAAAAGCTGATTACGTTTACACCCGAAACTCAGGTGTTGAACGCTATTGACACGTTAATTTCATACAGAATATCCGGTGCACCGGTGTTAGATGATGAAGGAAACTTGGTGGGAATGCTCTCGGAGATTGACTGCATGGAGACGTTTGTACAATCTGCGTATCACAATGAAATAGGTGGATTAGTAAAAGACTTCATGTCTACTAATGTGAAAACGATTTCATCTTCAATGGGAATTGTAGATCTTGCAGAATATTTTCAAGAAACTCATTTTCGCCGCCTGCCGGTTGTAGATAATGGAAAACTTGTAGGACAGGTAAGTCGTAGAGATGTATTAAGGGCGATTCAAAAACTATCGTAGTGGATTAGAAATGAAAAGATACCATAACAAATTCATAGTTATACTCACCGCACTATTTCTAACAATAATAATAGCGGATGAGACTAACAAAGAAGATATCAATTCTCTAATTAATAAAAGTATCATGGCCATACAAGATAAAGAATATGAGAAGGCACTATCATTTATTAATCAAGCCAAAAATGTCAATTATACAAACTCTAGTCTTCGAAAGACCAAAACGGTTGATTCAACATTAGCAGAAATATACCAAATGGAAGGACAATTACTGGAATTACTGGGTAAAAAAGATGAAGCGATATCTGCGTGGTATAATTGTTTGAATTATGCAAAGACAGACGCATTAAAAAGAGAAGCTGAGGTTCACCTTAAACATTTACGAGACTGAGTTATGAGAAGAGTTTTTGTTTTTATTTTTCTTTTTTCATGTACAGATAAACCGGTCGTAAAACCGGATTTTGATTTTACCAGTATCGAAACAATCGTTATTTATCCTACTCCAGATTTCCGTACATTTTCCGGATCCGGTACTATTATCAATAAAAGTATTGTGTACCATTTAATGAAAATGGGGATCAATATTGTGGAAAGAGAAACGACTCCGGCATTAATTAAAGAAGCATCATTATCCCAGACTGGAATTACACAGAATGAAATTGATGTTAAGATGACATCTTCTGACTTCGCATTGTTATGCACACTCACTGAATTCAAAGATCATCAGGTATTTGTTGTACCCATAACTACGAGAGATAAAGGATCATCCGTTAAAACTGTAGAGACAATTGACGAACCGATTGTCACAAAAGATCAAAGCGGAAATGAAATCGTACACTACGAAACAACAATAACTGAAACAACATCTACAAAAAAAGGATCCTTAACGGAAAGAGAATCGGTAGAATATGTTTCTTCGCGTGTAGGAATGACTGTGCAACTTTTGAATGCTTCAAATGGAGATGTGCTTTGGACAAACACATATTGGTATTCATCTATTAGTTTGACAAATGCGGTCAATGAATGTGTTTATGGGGCATTAAAACCATTGAAAAAATTGTTGGAATAATTATCTAATTATTCTTTTTTAGTTTTCTTTAGGAGATTTATAAAACATTCAATCTTTGGCAATTTATTTGTTATAAGCGGTAAAACTTGCTCCGGACTATCCAAAACTTGTTCCATATAATCGGAGACAATTTTCAAAAAATATAATTGTTGAGCAGATATAAATTTTGAAGCTGTTTCAAATATTGCAGCAGCTTCCATGTCAACTAGTCCTTCATATTTTTCACCTCCATTCGTTACACTTTTAGTTACTGTCGTTAACTGAATTTCTGGGATTTCTGTCTTTAACAAATTATTTAACAGCCAAACATTTTTATTCGTTTCAGAAATGATTTTATTGACTAAATACATTTTTCCGATTTCGGTTACAGATTTTTTCCCACCGGCAATGCCAATATTAACAAGAACTGTATTTGAGCAATCCATTCTTTCAAGAAAAGCACCCAACCGTTTACGGACATTACTTTCCCCAACTCCAGTTGTTAAACATGTTATTTCATCCCGTTGAAAATAGAATAATTTTTCAGAATGATATTTTTTCTCTAATCGATACTGTTTAATTATTGGTTCTGCTTCAGATTGGAGAGCCGTAATGATAAGTAGGTGATTCATTGATATAATTTACATAAAAAAAGCCCCGTCACGAATAATCGAAACAGGGCTTTTATATAGTTTAAACGGGTGTAATTATTTTAGCAATAGCGTCTTGGCTGTATGTGTCTTTCCATTCACATTTACTTTAAACAAGTAAACACCGGAACTCATACTTCGCCCATTATCATTCTTTGCATCCCATCGTACTTCATGCTGTCCGGGAGTTTGAATGCCAGTATGTAAACTGCGAATCTTCCGTCCATTTACATCAAATACGTCAATGGACACCGGCCCGGCTGAACCCATTTCATACTTTAGCGTTGTTGTAGGGTTGAATGGATTTGGATACGCTTGATGCAGTTTGAATTGACCGGGCTGCAATGCAATTTCTCCGGCAATGGCCAATGGGCCCACATAACTCAATTCCATCCAAAAATCGATTGTGATATCCTGGATATCTGTCATGCCAAAGTCTTCTTCGAACATGTCAAAACAATCGAGACTATCATAGTAGTAATAGTAATCATCTTCCATCATGTCGCAAAAATCAAACTCTGCTTCAATTGTTATCGTATCATTCTCTACTGCGTAAGCAAGTGAGATTGTATCTGAATATTCGTAACCATAATAATCATCATATTCAGAAAATATCAGAGTTAGGGAATCATCGGTAGCAGACCATTCGAATTCTGATGTATCTGTATACTCATAGTAATAATAATCATCATAGACTTCTGATATTTCATAACCGGTTCCATCATCAAAGAATTGAAAATATAAGGATTCATTATCGTCAGGGTCAGGACCAAAATCTTGTGCTAAAAAGGGCATCTCAAAGGGAGTATCAGCTACCAGGTCTATTGTCCCAGGCCAAACTGAACCCGAAATAGTGTATGTAGAATCACCTGCATCATTTGAAACTGTTAATTCAGACATATCAATTCTCATCGTTGTAGAATCAATAGTCAAATAATCTGTGGAATCATTAATTTCATACCAATATTCTACAGGTTCTCCATTAACAGTATCAGCAACAATAAACGCAGTTTCGCCATATCCAAAAAATGACATATGCATAAATGCAAGAAACGGTAATTCTAAATTATCAGGAATTTCATCTTCATCATAATCATCGTAATCTTCATCAATATCGAATGGATTATTAGACAGAACGACCATTGATATATCATACCCATAATAACTTTCAGCCATTGCAAACATATAGTTCATTGTATCTGAAACTGTCCCTGTTACATCTACTCCCCCTTCAGCAGGTTCCAAACCATTTAGTTGCATAAAATTCATTATTGACTGATCTGTTCCCACAGTCATCCAAACTGTTGCATTTTCATCTTCATGCATCCATTCGCCCAATAAATCGCTGGGATCCATCATGGAACGGTTCGATGGTTTACCTGAAATATTTTTCCAAGAATATCCTTTCTTGGAAATTTTCTGCTGGATTTCCAGCGGCAATTGCTGAATTTGATCTTTAAAAAGATTCGCAATTTTATCTCCACCAAAGCACACGGAAATAAATGTTACTGAAATGATTATCTGTTTCATGGTTGCCTCACTATGATTTGATTATTCATTAATTATGAATAATATACAGTTATTATTAATATTATTCAATATATTTTTACGCTTTTGCTAATGGGCCTTTGATTTCTAATAAGCGTAGGAATTTATTTTTATATTTTTCTTTTTCGTCCTTAGTGTCTGTAATAATTAATCCACAACGGCGTTGAATGTGTAATTGGTTTAAATATTGACGAATCTGATTTTCAGCATATGTATCTTTTTTCATGGTACATCCTTTCTGAATTACAACTGAAACTACAGCAAAAAATGACCTGAAGCCGTGTTCACCATCACACATCGAATAATAGAGGCAGCATTTCTCCTGCTTTACCTTTATATACATCGTCAACCATCCAAGCTTGTTCGCTGGGTTCTGGATTCACTTCAACACACATTGCTCCGGTAGATTTAGCCAGTTGAGGATAGCCGGCAGCGGGCCATACCACTCCGGAAGTACCGATACTGATAAATAAATCGCATTTGGAAATAGCTTCATTTGCCTGCTGAACGGTATCCGGATTCAACATATCACTAAACCAGATAATATCCGGGCGAAGCCATGTACCGCAATCACATTTTCGTTTTTCAAAATTTGAAGTAATTAAATCTTCTTTTACCCAGCCTTCCTTTTCACACCTTATTCGCCAAATGCTACCATGGAGTTCTATCACATTTTCCGATCCCGCACGCTGGTGCATACCGTCTATATTTTGAGTTACAATTAATACATTTGGATGAGTGTTTTGTAGAGCAGTGATAACATCATGTCCCTTATGAGGAAAACATTTCAATGCTTCGGCCCTGCGGAGATCATGAAAATCAAATACTTTCTCCGGATTCAGTTCCCATGCTTCCTGACAAGCGTATTCCTGCCAATTATATTCGTGCCAAACACCTCCTTCTCCCCTATATGTCGGAACACCCGATTCGGCAGACATTCCTGCTCCGGTAAAAAAAACGATTTGCTTAAAACTGTCAATATTAATTGAATCAATTTTCATTTCTAAAATGTATTCATTTTAATTTTCATCAATTATTTTTGATTGGGTATAGGCTTTTTTGGATGTACCATAGGCACAAATCGAACCGGTATGATAAATTGTTTATCCAGTGTACCATCATTCTGTTTTGTAATTACCTTCAACTCCTGCCAGTAATTTCCAACGGGTATTACTAACCTTCCACCAATTTTCAATTGTTCTATCAATTTTTGCGGAATTTCTGGGGGAGCTGCTGTTACAATAATTGCATCAAATGGCGCTTCCTCCGGCCATCCTTGATATCCGTCACCCCACCTTGTAAGAACATTATTATAACCTAATTGTTGTAATGTTTTTTTAGACTGATCTGCCAATTCTTTAACTATTTCTATTGTAAACACTAATTTACAAAGTGGGGATAATATTGCAGCCTGATACCCTGAACCTGTACCAATTTCAAGCACTTTATCTTTTTCCTTTAACTGCAACAAAGATGTCATTAGTCCAACTATGTATGGTTGTGAAATTGTTTGATTATATCCAATTGGTAAAGCAGAATCCATATAAGCAAAAGGATGCTGTTGATCAGGAATAAACATATGGCGGGGAGTAGTTCTCATAATATTTAATGTTTTTTCATCTGTTACTCCTCTGGCAAGAATCTGTGTTTCCACCATTTTGCTGGCTTTTTCCTGCCAATTAATTAATTGAGGGAAAATGGAGTTATGAATCCAAAAATAAACACACAACAGGTAAAAAAAGCGTTTCATGATTGAATGTAGTATAGGAAAAAGTAAAAGAAAAGAAAGACTGTTATCTTTTTAGGACTTATCTCCATTTTTAATTTGAATGCCCAATTCATCCAACTGGTGTTGGCTTACTATATTTGGTGCATCATCCATTAACGATACTGCAGAAGCTGTTTTAGGAAATGCAATCACATCACGGATATTATGAGAACCTGTTAATATCATAACTAATCTGTCGAAGCCAAAAGCAATTCCTCCGTGTGGAGGTGCACCATAAGTCAATGCTTCAACTAAGAATCCAAATTTTTCTTTTGCTTCATTTACACTCAAACCTAAAAGTGAAAACACTTTATTTTGTATTTTTGGTAAATGAATACGAATGGAACCGCCTGCTATTTCATAGCCATTTAACGTTAAGTCATAACCGCGAGAGAGAACTGAACCGGGATCAGATTCCAGTTTTTCAATATCTGCTTCACGCGGGGCAGTAAAAGGATGGTGCATTGCTGAATACCTGTTTTCATTTTTGTCATACTCAAACATGGGAAAAGATGTAATCCAGAGAGGTTTAAATTCATTTTCATCTGCTAAACCTTCCCTTTTTGCCAATTCAACTCGTAAGACACCCAAAGCTGTTTCGACAATATTACGTTCATCGCCTACAAGAAAAATAATATCCCCATTTTGCATTCCTGTTGTATCAATAATCTGCTGTTGCAATTCACCACTAAAAAATTTGGATATCCCCCCCGAAAGTAGATTTTCTTCCATTTCCATCCAGGTTAAACCTTTAGCGTTGAATTTCTTCACAAGTTCTGTTAATTCATCAATGATTTTTCTGGAATACTTTTCACCGCCTTTTAACACAATTGCCTTTACACATTCAGCTGATTTAAACGCATTGAAATCTGACTGATCGGTAAATTGTTTTACATCCTGTAAAAATAAATCATAACGGGTATCAGGTTTATCAGAACCATATTTTGACATTGCTTCATCGAATGTAATTCTTGGGAACGGATCTGGAAGATCAATATTTTTAACCTCCTTAAATACATGCCTTGTTAACCCTTCCATATTTTCAAAAATATCTTCTTCATCGATAAAGGACATTTCAATATCTATCTGGGTAAACTCAGGCTGGCGGTCTGCACGAAAGTCTTCATCCCGGAAACATTTAACAATCTGGAAATAGCGGTCAAAACCTGAAATCATTAAAATTTGCTTGTATATCTGTGGTGATTGCGGTAATGCATAAAATTTTCCATGATGGATTCTACTTGGTACAAGAAAATCTCGAGCTCCTTCAGGTGTGGATTTCATCAAAATAGGCGTTTCTACTTCCACAAAATCATGATCAGCTAAATACTTCCGTACTGACTGATATGTCTTATGGCGAGTCAACAAATTGCTCTGCAATTCATCGGTGCGCAATTCAAGATATCGGTACTTCAATCTCAAATCTTCAAGCGCGCTGTCTCGATCAGTAATCACGAAAGGTAATGGTTTTGTTTCAGTTAATAATACCATAGAGTCAACCATCACTTCTATTTCTCCGGTAGGCATATCAGGGTTGATTGCTCCAGTATTTCGTAGTTGAACAGTACCTTTAATAGACAATACATCTTCAATAGACAATTTTTTTACTGATTCAAAATCACCTTCATAATCTTCTGAATTAAAAACGATCTGTGTTTTACCAAAACGATCACGAAGGTCTATAAATATAACTTGCCCATGGAGACGGACCGTATTCACCCAGCCATTCAGACTGACTGATTCGCCAATGTGTGTTTTGCGTAGTTCTCCGCAGGTGTGTGTTCTTTTTAACATAAATTAATTATTATTGCATAAAAAAAAGCCGCACAAAGTTACGAGCGGCTGGTGAATGATTGTAATGGAAATCAACGTTTCGATACGTTTAATCGGTTCACAGCTCGCAAGAAAGAAGCGTCATTCCGTGCATCATCAATGGATTTTTGATGTTTCCTGTCTTGTGCTCTTTGCAGCGCAGATTCCGCTCGTGATGAATCAATTTCTTCAGCTCGTTCAAATGTTTCCAGCAATAGTTCTACTTTTTCTTTTGTGACTTCGACAAAACCGCCGCTGGTAGCCAAAAAATGATCCTTGCCGTTCCGGGTGATTTTGATTTCGCCAATTCCAAGTGCAATAATGGCTTCCCGGTGGTTGGCCATCACCCCGAAGTAACCATCCAATCCCGGGCAGCGTACATAGTCTATATGCCCTTCATCGCTGATTTTTGTTGGTGTTACAATTTCCAGTTGAAAAGAACTCATGAACATCTACTTTTAATATGAATAAAAAGCGATAGCGATTGTAATAATTTCACAATCTGTATTTTGTCATCACGAGGAGTTTGTGACGGAGTGATCTCATTAAGTCTTTTAAGTCTGTTAAAGATAGGAGATTGCCACATTCCTCCGCCAGTTGGCGGATCCATTCGCAATGACATTAATTGTTTGGGAGCACATAACACAGAAATTGAGTATTCTGGACAAACACTCATTAGGCTGCGGCCTTCTTGGCATTATCAAATGCTTCATCAATTCCACCTACATAAGCAAACATATTTTCATGGAGTTCATCTGCATCACCATTTAAAATCGCTTCAAATCCGGCGACAGTATCCTCCAGACTTACATAACGCCCTTCTTTTCCGGTAAACTGTTCAGCCACAAAGAAAGGCTGACTCATAAATTTCTGCATTTTTCGGGCACGAGATACAGTCAATTTGTCATCATCTGAAAGTTCATCCATTCCCAAAATAGCAATAATGTCTTGGAGATCTTTGTATTTCTGTAAAACTGATTGTGCTTTACGCGCAACATTATAATGACGATCACCAATGACGCGGGGATCAAGAATCCGGGAAGTAGATGCCAAAGGATCCACAGCAGGATATATTCCCAATTCAGCAATTTTACGTTCCAACACAGATGTTGCATCCAAGTGGGCAAATGCCGTGGCTGGGGCCGGGTCTGTCAAGTCATCAGCCGGAACATACACAGCTTGGACTGATGTGATCGAACCTTTCTTTGTTGATGTAATGCGTTCCTGAAGGTCGCCCATCTCTGTGGACAACGTTGGCTGATAGCCAACAGCAGAAGGCATACGTCCCAACAACGCTGATACTTCTGAACCGGCTTGGGTAAAACGAAAAATATTATCAATAAAGAGCAAAACATCTTTGCCCTCATCATCGCGAAAATATTCCGCCATGGCTAATCCGCTCAAAGCAACGCGAAGACGAGCTCCCGGCGGTTCATTCATTTGACCAAAAACCATGGTCGTTTTATCAATAACACCTGATTCGCTCATTTCTAGATAGAGATCATTTCCTTCACGGGTTCGTTCTCCAACACCAGCGAAAACAGAATATCCGCCATGTTCTGTAGCTATATTGCGAATTAATTCTTGAATCAAAACTGTTTTTCCAACACCGGCACCACCGAAAAGGCCTGTTTTTCCACCTTTTGTGTATGGTTCCATAAGATCAACTACTTTAATACCCGTCGCTAACATTTCGGTTGATGTAGCTAAATCTTCAAATTTAGGTGCAGGGCGATGAATTGGATTGCGTTTAGCTGTTTTGACTTCACCTTTACCATCAATGGTATTGCCAATGACGTCAAATAAACGACCCAATGTTTCCGGACCCACCGGCATTGAAATGGGTTCACCCAGATCAACCACTTTATGTCCTCGAACGAGACCATCTGTGGAATCCATGGCAATGGTACGGACAACGCCATCTCCCAAGTGCTGGGCAGTTTCCAGTACTAAAGCACCATCTTCACCGCGATCAACTTTCAGTGCATTCATAATTTCAGGTAAATGTCCATCTTCGAAAAGGACGTCCACCACAGCGCCCATAATTTGTGATACTTTTCCATCAACTGGCATAATTATTCCCTTATTTCGTAAATAGTTTTAGATAGTGTTTTAATCATTTTTTTCTTCTTTGAGGATTATTGAGTCCATGAGTCTATGCGTCTATGAGTCTTTGAGTCTTTGTAATATTCATTATTTTCTTAGATAAATTTGAAAAGATAAAATCATTCGTGAAATTTCATCACATTCGTCATAGATATTTTGAAATAAATCTTTGTGGATATAGTCTTGGTCTAATGCGACATAAAGATGAGATTGAACTTCTGCACACGAAGCATGAGAATAATTTAAAAAATTAGCAAATTCCATATTACTTCGACGCCCAAAACCTTCGGCCCCTGTGAAATAGTACATCATGAACTACTTTCCATATCATTTTTTAGTCGATTTTTAAGATAACGATGACCATAGGTTGTTTTGAGATATTTTTCTCTATGCATAGCATCTTTGATATTTCGACTTCCTTCGTAATAAATTAATTCAAAAGGTCTTCTGTGTGCAGTTGACTTTGATACACAATCGTTATGCTCCTGAATTCGTTTTTCAAGATCAGAAGTATATCCAATGTAGAAATTTCCATCCTTTAAACTCTTTATGACATAGACAAAATACATTTTATTTCACGGGGTTCCCCATAATAGATACACCAGCATCTCGAATTTGAGCTCGAAGTTTAAAATCTTGGTTGAATTTCCCTTTTTTTGAAATGTCATAAATCACTTTTACAAGTTTCCTAGCCCGTTGCCACGCTTCAATATCTTCAAATTTTTCGATTTTTCCCATATCTAACTCTTTGGTTCATTAGACTCATCGACTCCCGACTCATCGACTCTTGAATCCCAAACTTTCTCATCTTTTCTTTTTTATTTATATTCATTTTATGGCAATAGTATTTATTAAGTTTGTAAGGCTTCGGCACCACTGACGATTTCCAACATTTCAGTCGTAATTGCAGCTTGGCGAGCCTTGTTGAATTCCAATGTTAATTCTTTAATCATATCTTGAGCATTCTCTGTAGCATTTTCCATAGCCAACATGCGTGCAGCTTGCTCACTGGCATAAGATTCCAATAAGTACTTCCACATTTGAATATTTAGGTGACGGGGAATTAAACTCTTTACAATTTCTTCTCTGTTTGGTTCATACAGCCGACCTAAATACTGACCGTTTTCTTCTTCAAAAGTAAGAGGTACTAACATTTCAGATTGAATATTTTGCCTAGCCACATTCACAAATTCATTGTATACGACATGTATTTCATCCACATGATGATTCGTAAAATGACTGATGACTCCTTCACCTATTTTTATGGCGTGGCCATAGCTCAACTCATTCCAGAATTCCGTATGATTTTCAATTATAGTGTAGCCCCGTCTTTTAAAATGATCCCGTGCTTTTTTTCCAATACAGAACAGATCCACATTTTCTTTCCCGATTGTATCGATTTCATTTTGTGCTATTTTTAAAACATTTGTATTAAATGAACCGGCCATGCCCCTATCTGATGTTACTACGACATACCCAACACGGTTTACTTCACGGACATCCAACAATTCCAACAGGTCTCGATCCACATCCGGAAGAAGATGATTGATCACAGTGGAAAGACGATCGGCATAAGGTCTTGCTTCTTCCATGTGTTCTTGCGCCCTGCGCATTTTAGCAGCCGCAACCATTTTCATGGCTTTGGTTACCTTTTGAATGCTTTTTACGGATTTAATCCGATCGCGTATATCTTTCAGATTAGCCATTATTTAAGAGATCGATTGACTGATTGGGAATTTGTTTGTTCCAATACGTTCCACAAATGGCATTGGGAATTCGGTATTAGGCATTTGAATAATCTTCCTTCTGACCTTTACCATATTCCATGTTCCATCTTGCTCATGCTGTAAATCCTCCTTTAAATGCTACAATTGCTTCGTCCAATTTCGCACTAACGTCATCGCTTATTTTACCCTCATTCACAATGGTTTTCAGTTCATCAGAATTATTTGCATCTAAATAATCAAACAATCCTTTTTCAAAGTCATCCACTTTATTTGCAGGTATTTCATCTAAAAAGCCTTTTGTACCGGCATAAAGAATGGCAATTTGTTTTTCGATATCCATGGGAACATACTGGTTTTGTTTTAGAATCTCTACCATTCGCTCACCTCGTGTAAGTTGAGCCTGGGTTTCTTTATCCAGATCGGATCCAAATTTTGCAAAGGCCTCAAGTTCACGGTATTGAGCTAAATCCAAACGCAACGTTCCGGCCACACTTTTCATTGCTTTTATCTGGGCGTTACCCCCTACACGGGAAACGGATAAACCCACATCAATCGCCGGACGAACTCCCGAATTAAATAAATTAGTCTCAAGGTAAATCTGACCATCCGTAATGGAGATTACATTGGTAGGAATATAGGCTGCTACATCACCTTCCTGTGTTTCAATGATGGGTAAGGCTGTCAAGGAACCACCACCCAATTCATCCGCTAGTTTAGATGAACGTTCCAGCAAACGGCTATGAAGATAAAACACATCACCGGGGAAAGCTTCTCGGCCGGGAGGTCTGCGCAATACTAAAGACATTTGCCGATACGAAACAGCCTGTTTCGATAAATCATCATAAATGATTAACGCATGTTTGCCATTGTCACGAAAATGTTCACCCATTGCACAACCGGAATAAGGAGCAATGTATTGCATCGGCGCCGGATCAGATGCATTGGCTGCTACGATCGTTGTGTATTCCATAGCACCGTTCGCTTCCAATTCTGCTGTAATAGTCGCTACGGTAGACGCCTTTTGGCCAATGGCGACATAAATACAATAGACGGGTTCATCAGTCTTGTGAGTATATTTTTGATTGATAATCGTATCAACAGCAATAGCCGTTTTTCCCGTTTGACGATCACCAATGATCAATTCACGCTGGCCTCGGCCGATGGGAATCATGGAATCAATCGCTTTGATTCCAGTTTGCAAAGGCTGTTTCACAGGTTGACGCTGCATCACACCCAATGCTTTACGCTCAATGGGTAAAAAATGTTTGGAATCAATAGGTCCTTTACCATCGAGAGGTTGTCCGAGTGGATTCACAACTCTGCCTAACATACTTTTTCCTACGGGGACTTCCACCACACGTTCGGTACGCTTAGCCAGATCGCCTTCTTTTACTTTACTGCTTTCTCCGAAAAGAACTAAACCAACATTATCGTCTTCAAGATTCAACGCCATACCAAACACTCCGTTCGGTAGCTCTACCAGCTCGGAACTCATAACATTTTCAAGTCCGCTGACACGAGCAACTCCGTCACCGATTTCTATGACTTCACCCACTTCTGATACGTCAATCGCAGTCTCAAATTTTTCAATCTGTTGTCTTAGTAATTCAGTTATATTTTCTGTTTTTATATCCATTTTTTTCCCTTGGTTCTAGGATTGCAATAATTCACTCTGCAAGCGATTTAAATTGCTTTTCAGAGATGCATCCAAAAACGTGTTTTCAATTCTTAACTTAATTCCGCCCAATAGTTTTTCATCAACTTCAATATTCATATCCGCCTTCTTGTTCATTGCCTTTTGCAAATTATGCTGTAATGCATCAACTTCATCACTGTTCAACTCTTTAGCAACATGAGCTTGAACAGCAACTATCCCTTCTTTTTCCTTGTACAACACATCAAAGACATTTATGACTTGACGAATGATTTTTACAGATTTTTCTTCTGTCATTAGTCCCAGAAATTCAATAGCATTTGGGTGGCAAATATCTGCAAGCACCTTCCTGATAATAGTCATTTTTTTATCATGGGAAATTCGTTTTGATTGCAATAAAGATCGAAACCGTGCGTCTTTTCTGATTAAAATATCAATTAGCTGTAGAGAAGAATGAACTGCTTCGGCACTTTCGTCAGAAATGTCCAGTAGGATTGCTGCGAGTTTTTTTGCTCGTTGGTTATGTTTCATATTTCTTTACATGAGAGAGAGATTCATCAATAAGTGTTTTATTAGCGTCAACACTCAAATTTTTCTTGATGAGTTTTTCTGCCACAGATAGTGATAAGTTGACCACTTCACCTTTTATTTCTGCGATTGCCTTTTCTTTTTCCACCAAAATCTGTTTTTCAGCATCAGTTATAATCGCCTTGGCTGTTTCCTTGGCATCGTTGAGAGTATCTTCTTTTAACTTTGTTGCGGCAGCTTTTCCCTGTGAAAGGATAGTCTGTGCTTCTCCGCGAGCCTTGTTGATAATTTCCTCTCCTTCTTCATTCAACCTTGTCAATGTTTCTTGTGCTTTTTCTGCATCTTCTAAGGAAGATTTGATAAAATCTTCCCTGTCTTTTAGCATTTTCAACAATGGTTTCCAGGCAAACTTTGCCAGGACTCCAAAGAGCAATAAGAAGGTGACAATGGTCCAAATGAACAGTCCGGGATCGAGCTGCACTAAAGGGTTATTCATATGATGTCCTAAAGGTTATTATTTCATCAAGACGATCAACAGGGCGAACACTTCACCCAGAATAGCCACACCTTCGAGTAGGAATAAAGGAAGGTTGACTGCTCCAGTTATTTTATCAGAGGCTTCAGGTTGCCGGGCAATTCCTTCTGCGGCTGCGGCGGCTAACCGTCCAATTCCCAGACCTGCACCAATTACAATTGCGCCCAGTCCTAGGGCTGCTCCAAAGTAATGTAGGTTTTCCATCGTTTGTTTCTCCTTACTATTGTTTAATGGTGAACATTAATTGCCATTCCGATAAATACAGATGACAATAGAGTAAATACATACGCCTGTACCAGCACAACAATGATCTCAAGTCCATTGATTGCTGCTGCCATGGGCACAGATATAAAAGCCATACCCACTCCCGCTAATACGCTGTTAAACATGTCAGCGAAAATGGCCATAAAAGACAGTATCGCTAAAATGGCGATATGGCCACCTGTCATGTTAGCTGCCAATCGCATGGTTAATGCAAATGGTCTTACAAACATGCCAATAATTTCAATGGGTATTAGAATGATATAAATTGGCCAAGCCAGGCCATGGGGTACTAAATTTTTCCAGTGGGATATAAATCCATGGGCTTTCGTACCTGCAATAATAATAGATATAAATGTAATGACTGCCAATCCTGCTGTTACATTAAAATTAGCAGTAACTGTTGAGCCTCCGTGGAGTAATGAATTCACAACGTTATGGCTATCAGAGGCAGGTACCTGAAATATAAATCTGTTAATCGATCCAAGCATATCAAAAATCGGTAAAAGCCCTATTCCATTTGCAAATAAGATAAAAAAGAAAAAAGTCAAAATCATAGGTGCCCATATATCTACAGATTTTGCACCCACATTGGGCTTTACAATTGAATCGCGAATAAATTTTACAACCGCTTCCAATGCATTCATCCAACCGCCGGGAATTGCTTTATCTTTCTGTAAATATTTTCTGACAGGAATAATCACAGCACAGGAAACCAAGATTGCAATAACCCATAACATAAGTACATGTTTGGTAACTGATATATCAATTCCAAAGATATGGGGTAAATGAATTAATGGATGCTCCAACGAACTATTAGAAACATGATGGATAATATTGTCGCCAACCTGGTCCAATACACTTGTGCCAGTGGTGTGGCTTTGCTCAACAGCTGCACTCATTTGATGATTTAAATTTTACCTACTTGAATATGGATCTTAAAAACAACGCTTCACAAATGTGAAGCGTTACGAAATAGCCAACAAAACTAAGTATAAATGGCATTGGATTAAAAGTGTAAAAAGTAAAAATGTATATAAAATACATCCCGTAGAATATCATCTTGATACCAAATGATTTTATTAAAACATTTGTTACTCTTTCAGGTGACTTTTTATGTATTGCCGAAAGAACAAATATTGAAATGATACCTACGATTAATGGGGCAATCATTCCCAGAAAAATTTCAATGGCAAATTGTTCTAATCCACCAACAATTAACCCCCACGTTCCTATACAAAACACAGTTATATATATTAAAAATTTAACTGGTGGCACGATTATTTACGCCAAACAGTTTTTGCTAATTCATAGAAGCCAGTAAAAAGACCCATTAAAAAACCAATCAGCATCAGCCACGGTTTTGTACCCAGCCAATTATCCAAAAAATACCCTAATAGTCCCATAATCAATACACCTCCAATAAGTGTATATGATGCGGAAGCAGCGGGGCTTGAATCTTTAATTATTTTTTGTAAATACTGAAATGAGCGAGCTAAATAATCCTCATTGTTTTCAATCATCGTATACTGGCGAATCTTCTGATAATGATGATAATCCTCCTTCAATAACTTGAGGATCATCAATATTTTTTTCATTATTTAGAATTATACACTGACCTTGAAATTGGGCACCTTCTTCAATAATAAGCGATTTATAAGTCAAATTACCATTCAAAATTGAAGATTCACCAAGGACAGCTCTATCTTCTACCACAACATTCCCTTCTACATTGCCCCCAATATGAACATCACTGCTAATAATGTCACCATGAACTTTACCTGTTCTTGAAACGCGAACAGCTCCTCGTGTTTGAATATTACCGTAAACTGTTCCATAAACAATGATGCCTTCTTCCAGTTTAATATCACCTTGGAAAACAGCATCCTGCCCGACCATACTATTCATGTTCTGAAAATTTATTTTAGCCATTTTTTTCAATGCTTATATCTCTTTCCTTATATTCCGGAAAAAACACCAATGGATCAATCGCATCGCTGTCTTTCCAGATTTCAAAGTGCAAATGCGGACCAGAAGATATACCTGTACTACCTGCCAAGGCAATAACATCTCCTCTTTTTACAATCCCATGATTTTCAAAGAGATTTAATTGGTTATGACCATAATGTGTAAAATAATCATCGCCATGATAGATGATAATTAAATTCCCCAAATCATAGGTCCAGCCTGAAAATATCACCCTTCCACCCGCTGCAGCCAGAACGGGCTCCCCTTCTTGAACAGCAATATCTATTCCATAATGGTTCTTTTGCCAAAAGTGGGATTTATCTAACATTCGTTGAGTCAAAAATCCATCTACAGGTGCCTGAGAAGGAATATTTTCTATGTAAGAGATGACAAAGGAATTCGTTTTTTCAATCGAAGAAGATTGTTTATCATCATTTACAATACTCAAATTGTTACGGATTATTTCTTCCATTTGTCCCAAGCGATTTAGATCATGATAAAGCTCCAAAACTCGAGTACGCTCAGCGACCATTTTTTCAAATTGTTGATTTTTTTTACTGATTTCATCAAATTGAGGGATATAGTATACTAAAACTCCCCCAATACTAATTAGTGTTAAAACAATGAAAAATAATAATGCACGTAGCCAGAATCGGCTAATGGAGAAACGCTTTTGAGTGTCCACATTATCTGAAACAATATGAACTGTATAACGATTAGATTTCATGGCGTAAATTATTTTATAGTTCGCAGGAGGTCCATGACGCGTTCAAAATCGTCATTAGAAAAATATTGAATTTCAATTGTCCCTTCACCACCTTTATAACTTATGCGAACTTTAGTGCCGAGCAGTGTGATTAATTCATTTTCAAAAGATCTTACAGCCGCGGTTGATTTACGTATTTTCTTTTTCTTGAGTTTTTGTTTTGGAATAGATTTCCCTTTTACAATATCCTCTGCCGCACGGACACTCAATTTTTCACTTAGAATACGCTGCCATATTTTTTTTTGAGAGGTGGGTGTTTTCAAAACTAAAATTGCCCTACCATGACCAGCGCTAATTTCACCTTTTCGAAGACTGGCTTTAATTTCCGCCGGCAAATTCAACAAGCGCAATGAATTTGAAATGGTGACTCTTTTTTTCCCGACAGCTTTGGCGATAGCTGTTTGATTAAGTTTAAACTCATGTTGTAAAACATCAAATGCTTCAGCCTCTTCAATGGAATTCAGGTTTTCCCTTTGAATGTTTTCGATTAGAGCCATTTCCATTAGTTCGGCATCATCTGCAACATTAATTAGATATGCTGGAATCTTTTTCAGTCCGGCTAGTCTGGCTGCCCGCCAACGTCTTTCTCCGGCAACTAACATAAAGCCCTTATCCACTTCCTGAACGGTAATGGGTGTAATTACACCTTTTTCTTTTATAGATGCGACCAAATCTTCCAAGCTTGATTTATCCAACCCGTCTTTACGGGGTTGGTTAGGATTAGCCTTAATCTTGGATAATAAAATGTCAGTTATACTTGCTGGAGACGCTGCTACTTGCGTTTCTTCATATGGCCGAATAAGTGCTTCTAAACCTTTACCTAATCTTTTAGTTACCACTATCTAATAACTCCTCTACTAAATTCATATAATCTCTTGCTCCCACAGAATTGGCATCATATAATAACGCTGGTTTACCAAAACTGGGTGCTTCGCCGAGGCGGACGTTACGATGAATGATTGTCTTGAACAATTTATCTCCGAAATAGCTCTTAATTTCATCTGCGACCTGTTTCGATAAATTCAACCTGCTGTCAAACATGGTTAGCAATACACCTTCAATTTTAAGTTTTTTATTCAAATTACGCTGGACCAGCCTGATGGTATTCAAAAGCTGGCCTAATCCTTCCAATGCATAATATTCAGCTTGAATGGGGATTATAATCGAATGTGCAGTTGTGAGGGCATTCACAGTTAGCAAGCCTAAAGAAGGGGGGCAATCGATCAAAATAAATTTGTATTTCTGTTTTAATGATTTCAAAGCTTTTTGCAAATGAAATTCTCTGGCCATGAGACTTACTAGTTCAACCTCTGCACCCACCAAATCGCTGTTTGATGTAATCACGTCTAAATGATTGAATTGAGTATTGATAATGGCATCTTTGATTGCTGTACCGCGAATCAAAACATCATAAATCGTGTTAACATCTTCGCCGTTTATTAAGCTGGAAACACCGGTAGTGGCATTGGCTTGGGGATCTAAATCAATGAGTAATGTTTTTTCTTCTGATACTGCAAGGCTTACAGCAATATTTACAGCGGATGTGGTTTTACCGACGCCACCTTTCTGGTTTGTGAGTGCTATAATGCGTGACATAATTGGGTTTTATAAAATTTGCAACATGAAATAAGCTGTGGAATTTAGGAGTAGAGTTTTTAGAGAAACAAGGATGCCCACGGATACCCCTTAATTCTTGGTTATAACTTTGCGAAAGTTTTCAACTTCCGCAAAGTTTATTTTAAAAAACGTCAACTTTTTAGGTGCCAAAATGGTTCCTTAAAGTTCTCTATTCCATTTTTCATTTTATATTACCTATTAACCTCCGTTCTTTCTCCAGTTCATCCTTTTCCCAAATTTCAGAAACAGAGTCACAGTAATCCACTTGGAAACAACTGGGACAATCACCGCTGCAGCCGTCAATAAAAGTATTCCCACCGCCTTTCAGAAGTTTAACTTCGCCGTTAATATATTCCTCCGTTAAATATTTATACGCAATGCGTATAGGCAGTTTTTTACATAAACCGTATTGAATATGCTGAGAGGCTAGTTCCCCAATTAAACGGGCAAGTTCTTTTTCCAATTCCTTATCGTTAAGGCTATCCTCAGATGGGAATTCGGGGATTAACGATTTCGTTTTAACATATGGCGCTCGTTCATATTCAAGCACATGTTTCAAAAATTGATTTTCAATTTCGTCCGGGACATCTGACTTACCACCCAGCAAACCACCGTTGGCAATCAATTCAGCCTTCATGGCAAAATTTTCGGCTTTCAGGTCTTTTTTCTTTTTCATATCCTTTCAAATGTAATTAGTCTAATAAAATTTAAATACAACATTCTCATCATTTGTGTAAAATTTATTTTCTTATCCCATTGGTGGATCAAATCAAGTCCATTAAATTCTGATTCAACTATCTTAAATTAAATTTATGAAAGCAATCTGCAAATCAAAACCTGAACCCGGTCTGTGGCTGAACGATGTTCCCAAACCGGACGTGGGAACGAACGATGTATTAATTAAAATCACAAAAACAGCCATTTGCGGTACGGATCTCCATATTTATCATTGGAATGAATGGTCACAGTCCACCATTAAACCACCGCTGGTTATTGGCCATGAATTTGTTGGAATCGTTGAAGATACCGGCCCCGGTGTCACCCATTATAATGCCGGCGATGTAGTTTCTGGGGAAGGACATATTACGTGTGGTTATTGTCGTAATTGCCGTGCCGGACAGCGACATTTGTGCAACGAAACGATTGGCATTGGAATTCATCGCGACGGCTCTTTTGCTGAATACATGACACTTCCAGAAGGAAATGTCTGGCCGGTTCACGAAGATATTGATACTGATATTGCTTCTTTCTTCGATCCATTAGGCAATGCCGTTCACAGTGTGTTGAGTTTTGAAATGGTTGCCGAAGACGTACTTATTACAGGCGCCGGTCCTATCGGCTGCATGGCTACCGCGATCTGTAAAAAAATCGGAGCTCGTAATGTTGTTGTGACAGATATAAATGATTTTCGCTTGAACCTTGCACAAAAAATGGGAGCAGATCGCATCATCAATGTAACTGAAGAAAATATTGAAGATTCTTTTCCTGAATTAAAAATAGATAATGGATTTGATATTGGACTTGAAATGTCCGGCAATCAAAATGCATTACAGGATATGATTCGTACAATGTACCACGGGGGTAAAATTGCTGTATTGGGAATTTTCCCTGAAGACACAACAATTAACTGGGATGAAATCATCTTTAAAGGATTGCATATCAAAGGTATCTACGGAAGAGAAATGTTTGAAACATGGTATAAAATGACCCAGATGCTCCGAAGCGGGCTTGATATTTCCGGTGTGTTGACCCATCGCTTTCCTGTAGATGAATTCCAAAAAGGATTCGATATTATGGAATCGGGAAATTGTGGAAAAGTTGTCCTTGAGTGGTAATATTTATATTAAACAACAGGAATGATAAATGAATAATATATTTGAAAAACAGTTGAAAAAAATTCGTCAACTGGAAGGAGAATTGGAAAAGGAATTTTCCATCATCAGTAAAGAACTGGCACATAACTTCAAAAAACGCAAGATACAGTTCGAAAAGAGCATCCGAAGCCAACAGAAAAAATATAAAACCCATCTATTAAAATATATTTTTACTGCAAAAATTCGCCATGTTATAATCACACCGATCATCTATGCCATGATTGTTCCAATTGTGTTCATGGATGTATGTATTTTTATTTTTCAGCATATTTGTTTTCGTGTGTTCCAAATTCCAAGGGTAAAACGCAGTGAATATTTTGTCATTGACCGTCAGAACTTATCCTATTTGAATATGCTGGAAAAATTCAATTGTGTATACTGCGGATATGGCAATGCAGTGGCCGCCTACACCAAAGAAACCATCGCCCGAACAGAGCAATACTGGTGCCCTATTAAACATGCATCCAGAATAAAAGACCCACATTCACGTTATTACAAATTCTTTGATTACGGCGATGCGGAAAATTATCGGAGAAAATATAAATCAATCAGACGTAATTACGATAAATAATTTTTAGAGAGTTGTTAAAGATGAAACACACAAAATTGATTTATCAAAATACACTCAAACAGATTCAAGACGATGGATTGTATAAAACCGAACGCACGATCACCACACCCCAAGGTGTTATAATCAATACTAAAGAAGGCGGAGAGGTTTTCAATTTTTGCGCCAATAACTATTTAGGTTTATCAAATAATCCAGAAATTAAAGCTGCTGCCCATGATGCTCTTGACGATCATGGATTTGGGATGTCTTCCGTACGGTTTATTTGCGGAACACAGGATATTCACAAGGAATTGGAAAGAAAAATATCAGACTTTTTTGGTTCAGATGATGCCATATTATATACGTCTTGTTTTGATGCTAATGGCGGATTGTTTGAAACATTATTGGGACCGGAAGATGCCATCATTTCCGATGCATTGAACCACGCTTCCATAATTGATGGAGTTCGACTTTGCAAAGCACAACGCTTTCGTTATGCCAATAGTGATATGGCTGAACTTGAAAAACGGTTAGTTGAAGCCAAAGATGCTAAAATCAAGATGATTGCCACGGATGGCGTTTTTTCAATGGATGGTTTTGTGGCAAAATTAGATAAAATTACGAGTTTAGCTGAAAAATATGATGCCATGGTCATGGTTGACGACTCCCACGCAACCGGCTTTGTAGGAAAGACAGGTCGGGGTTCTGCTGAATATCATAATGTGATGGACAAAGTGGATATCTGGACATCCACGCTTGGAAAAGCAATGGGTGGTGCTTCAGGCGGATTTACCACAGGTAGACAGGAAATTATCGACATGCTCCGTCAGCGATCACGTCCCTACCTTTTCTCTAATACTCTTGCTCCAGCTATTGTTGCGGCAGGAATTAAGGTGTTCGATATTCTATCGTCCTCCACTGAGCTCCGGGACAAATTAGAGGAAAACACACTCTACTTTCGGAAGAAAATGAGTGAAGCCGGATTTGATATAAAAGAAGGTGATCATCCCATTGTTCCCATTATGCTTTATGATGCAAACCTTGCCCAGAAAATGGCAGCATCATTATTGGAAAAAGGAATTTATGTTATAGGCTTTTTCTTTCCAGTTGTCCCCAAAGGAGAAGCCCGAATTCGTGTACAAATTTCTGCTGCCATGGAAAAAGATCATTTGGATCGAGCCATAGAAGCGTTTTCTTCAGTAGGAAAAAGTCTTAACATTATTTAATACATTTTAATTACTCGTCATTCTAAACTTTATAAAATTATGAATCCCTTCCCCAAACCCCGTCAACATGGTGCATGGGCAATGTTTCTTATTCCTGCTTTTATGGCAGCCAGCCTTGCAGGTGAATGGAATTGGGCAGCCCTGTTTTTAATTGTATCATTTATATTGATTTTTCTTTCTTATGAACCAGCAGTTCGCGTCGTTCGCAGATGGAAAAACAGGCGTATTCTTGCTAAAGAACAATTGCGTTGGATAATCCGTTTTGCCGGTTCCGGAGTGCTAATAGCTGTAATCGTATTCATTCGATACGGACAATGGAACGCTCTCTATTTTGGTTGCGTTGTTGCATTAACGATGATTATTCATTTATGGTTAACAGTGAATAAACAGAATATGTCCATTCCCGGAGAACTTGTGGGTGTTTTTGGTTTAACATCCTCCGCACCAGTTATTTATTTATTTCTTCATCAAAGTATGGATGCCAGAGGCTGGATATTATGGTTGATCAATTTTCTCTATTTTGCAGGAAGTATATATTATATCAAATTGAAATTGCGAATTCAACCTAATCTTTCCGAACCACCCACTCAAATTAAAATACAAAAAGCAATGTCCTTGCTAGTCTATAATATGATTTTAATTTTATTTTTATGGATTACCATATGGATGAGGGGCTACACCTGGCTTTTTCTTTTGGCGTTTGGTCCATACATCATAAAATCAATTATAGGAATTTTTACGTGGAAAACTAAAGCAGCACTAAATCCGAAACAGACTGGTTTTATTGAATTGTTTCATGCCATTTTCTTTTTTATAATCAATATTCTTGCATTCAATATTCGTTAATGATTTCTCTTACCATCATTATAGTGGCACTTTCTTTAGATAGCTAGCTGACTCATGAATCATATAAGATATAACAAATCAAATAATTTTTATTTATTTCAAGTAAATAGTTTGACACCTCTTTTACATGCTCGGTATATTCCCAAGCTTTTTTCGTAGCTAAAATATTATTTAATCCATGAAAAGTAAATTAACACCCCGATATATTATTATCGCATTAGTGCTGGTCTGGGCATTTTATGCCATATGGCCGACGGTACAGTATCAAAATCTTTCTGCAGATGAAATTGAAACTCTACGGGAAGAAGGCTCTTTACAGGACTTGGAAAATAAAATAATTAAACAGGGACTGGATTTAAAAGGTGGTATTTACATTGTTCTTGAAGTTGACCTCCCTACATTGGTGAGCAATCTTGCTATCAATAAAGATAGGCGCTTTGAACAGGCACTGGCGAAAATAAGTTCTCGAATTAAGGTAGATTCAGAACTGGACTTTTTCCAGGTTTTTAAAGATGAAATAAATTCTGAAGGTTTGCGCATTCACCGTTATTTTGATGTGGATTTTGGCGGCAACATGGATGAAATTGTTGTAAGCCTTAGAGACCAAGCCGATGATGCGATTAATCGTGTTTTGGAGATTCTCCAAAACCGTGTGGACCAGTTTGGTGTATCAGAACCTACAATTCAAAAACAAGGCAACCGTAGAATTATTGTCGAATTAGCTGGTATTCATGATTCTGAACGAGCTCGAGATTTACTGCAAAGCACAGCATTGCTTGAATTTATCCTTGTCAAATCTCCTGACCTTACAAATGACATGTTACTGCGTATTGATAAAGTAATCAAAGGTAGTGAAGAACTTGTTGGACTCACGAAAACAGTAGAAGAAACATCAACGGATGATTCACCTACTCCTGTCAGCGAAGATAAAACAATTTCTGTCAGCGAACTATTTGGAGAGCAAGCTGCTCAAGCTGCCGCAGATACCTCCGATACATCTGTTGTTGTTGATCAAAATCTTTTGGAGGACAGGCCTTTCTCTTCTCTTTTAAGAGCACTGGGTAACGATATTGGTGTGCCGGATAAAAATGTTTATATAATCAAAAAGATTCTTGCCATGGATGATGTTCTGGATAAGCTGGATGCTGCCAATGGCCAATTTCTTTTGAGTGATGCACCTGAATCATTTACCAACATTGATGGCGGTCAAGAAACAATGTATCGCATGTTCTACCTTGAAGGTGAATCTGAACTCACAGGTGGTGTCGTAGAAAAAGCCAGCGCCACAATCGGCGGAACGGGCAGTTCTGCTTCGGGGCAATCCATCGTATTGCTGGATATGAATTCGGAAGGTTCAAGAACATGGTCTAGAGTTACAGGTGGGAATATAGGACGCAGAGTTGCACTTGTTCTGGATAAAAAAGTTCATATGGCTCCAGTGATTCGTACAAAAATTTCTGATGGCGGTACAATGATCGAAGGTTTTGCAAATATGGATGAAGCAAAAGATATTGCTATTGTGCTTCGGGCAGGTGCATTACCGGCACCGGTAAACATTATAGAAGAACGGGTTGTGGGACCTTCATTAGGCGCTGATTCAGTTGCAAAGGGAACACTGTCTGTTATAATTGGATTGGCATTGGTGCTTGTATTTATGATCTTCTATTATAAACTGTCCGGCGTTATTGCAAATTTTGCATTGATCTGGAATATTATGCTCGTTTTGGCCATATTAGCTATGTTGGATGCGACATTAACACTCCCGGGTATTGCAGCTCTTATTTTAACAGTGGGAATGTCGATCGATGCAAATGTAATCATATTTGAAAGAATTCGCGAAGAGCAGCGTAAAGGCAAAACACCTCGGGCAGCTATTGATGCTGGTTATGATCGTGCTTTAACAACCATTATCGATGCAAATGTAACTACATTAGTTGCAGCGCTGGTATTATATCAGTTTGGTACCGGTCCAATCCGCGGCTTTGCGACAGTACTTTTTTGGGGAATTATTATTTCCATGTTTACTGCTATTTTTGTTACTCGAACTATTTTTAATACTCTTACAGAACGTAGGGGCTTACAGAGATTAAGCATATGAGACTTATCAAAGAGACTGATATCAAATTTTTAAGCCAAAGTCGCTTTGGATATTTTCTATCCGGAGCCGTCATTCTTGCTGGATTAATTTCCTTATTTCTACAGGGCGGCCCCCGATTGAGTATCGATTTCAAGGGCGGTTCACTTGTTGCTGTACAATTCACTGAAGAAATAGATGTAAATGATGTACGCCAAGCCATGGGGACCGTTTCAATTGAAGGTCAAATTCATGACTATAGCCGCGCAGAGATAAAACAATTTGGCAGCGCAAGGGATATTTCCGTCAGACTTCCTATCCAGGAAAATCAACCGGAGAATTTTCCTCAATTAATTGTAAATCATTTATATGAATCATTTCCGGGTGCTATACCGGATGATCAAAATGATTTTATTTTATCCATCGAAAAAGTTGGACCAAAAATTGGTTCCGAATTAAGCGGTAAGGCAATTATGGCAATCATGTCTGCCTTATTATTGATTTTGATTTATATTTCCATCCGTTTTGAATTCAAATTTGCTGTAGGTGCGATTGCTGCATTGAGTCATGATGTAATTATCACATTGGGCATTTTTTCTATAATGGACTATGAAATATCCCTACCAATTATTGCTGCATTTTTAACAATTGTCGGATATTCTCTAAATGATACAATTGTTATATTAGATAGAGTTAGAGAAAATGTAAAATCAATGAAACGCACATCATACAATGATATGGTGGATCGAAGTATAAATGATTCACTCAGTAGAACTATCATTACATCCATTACTACTTTTATGGTAGTATTTATTTTGTATGCATTTGGCGGTGAAGTTATTCATTACTTTGCTTTTGCCATGTTGATCGGTGTTATTGTAGGGACGTATTCCAGTATATATGTTGCCTGTCCCATTGTGGTACAGCTTCATAAAGGAGTAAAATCCTAATTCTTACACAGTCTCAATTAAATAATAAAAACTCCGCTGATGCGGAGTTTTTTATTTCAGAAATATGAAATCAAAAACCTACTTTTTATATGTGGCTATTTGTCTCATCTGGGGAACCACGTGGGTTATTCTTAAAAAAAGTTTAATTGAAGGCACGCCTGCTATTTATGGTGTTGGATTACGTTTTTTTGCAGCAGGCATCATTTTACTATTAATTTCATTTTTCCAAAAACGTCCCATCCCTCGGACACGTGAAGCAATCAATATTTATACCTCTTTTGGTCTTTTAAACTTAGTTGTTGGCTATGGCGTAACTTATTGGGCAACACAATATATTTATTCCAACCTGGCATCAATTCTTTGGACAGGTTTTCCAATAATTATTGTAATTATGTCACATTTTTATCTTCCGAATGAAAAAATAAATTTACACAAAACCATTTCCCTTGTTATCGGTACAACAGGCGTACTATTAATTCTATCGCAAGGAAAGGCTTTTGGGGGTGAAAATGTGATTATGGGTATGTCTGTTATTATCGTTGCTGTGATTTTAGCAGCGTGGCCGAATGTTTATTTGAAAAAGAACGCCAAGGCAATCGATACCTTAACCATGAATGCTGTCTGTCAAACAGGTGCCGGTATAATATTACTTACTATTTCCAGTTTTTTGGAAAAAGACCAGGTGATGATTTGGAGTCCTTTTAATATTTTTGCTATGGTATATTTAACATTATTCGGCTCCATAGCTGCATGGCTTATTTATGTTTGGCTTTTCAAACATTTGACCATGACTCAGATTGCTTATGTAGCTTTTCCACCTCCCGTTATAGCATTATTTCTTGGTTGGACGTTTTTAGGTGAAGCATTAACGCCAGTTGCAATCCTTGGAGCTATGTTGGTTATTACAGGAGCTGTTGCTGTTAATCTCAAACACTAGAGCAAATCTCATAAACACTGGTTAAATTCAAGACTTAATACGAATGAAAACTATTATTTACAGCACTGTTAAAACTCCTTTTGGAATTATGGGTATTTCCAAATCAGACAAAGGGTTATGTCGTATCTATTTCCCGGAAGAAGCTCCTTTTATAAAAGCGCTGAAAAAAGATTTCCCAAATGATAAATGCGTCAAAAATGATATTGCCTGTGGTGAAATCAAAAAACAGATAGAAGAATATTTTTCAGGAAAAAGAAAAACATTTGATTTAGACTTGGATTTACAATGCCCACCATTTTATAAAAAAGTGCTTAAAGAAGTAAACAACATTCCTTTTGGTAAAACAGCTTCATATAAATATATTGCAGAACGGGCCGGTAATTCAAAAGCCGTTCGGGCGGCTGGATCAGCCAATGCCAATAATCCATTACCCATTGTTATACCCTGTCATCGTATAATTAATACAAACGGTGGTTTAGGGGGATATGGCGGCAATTTACAACGTAAAGCGTACCTGCTTGAATTGGAAGGGATATTATAATATAATGTGGACTCATATTAAACGAACGATACTGGCCGGTGTATTTACCATTGTACCCTTAGTGCTGACTATATATATACTCACATTTTTATTCCGTTTTCTGGATGGTGTTTCTGCTCCAATTTTGAGAATAATTGGTTTTCATATTCCTGGATTAGGCTTATTGCTGACCATTCTTGCTGTATATGCATTAGGTTTAATCGTTCGTAATGTAATTGGAAGACGTTTGATTAGTTGGGGTGAAAAAATCCTTTTAACAATACCTATTGTCAACACTATATATAAAACAATCAAACAGTTTATCAGCGCATTTTCCGGAACTGCCGATGGTAAAAATTTCCAAAAAGTTATTTTCCTGCAATATCCCAGGAAAGGTGTTTGGACATTGGCATTTGTTACCGGTGAATCTGTTGATGCAAATAGTGTTGAATACTATCATGTATTTGTGCCGACAACACCCAACCCTACTTCAGGTTTCTTTATTATGATTCCAAAACGTGAAACAATGCTGACGGAAATGACAGTTGAAGAAGGGATCAAAATGGTTATTTCCGGTGGATTGATTGCTCCACCAGAAAATGAGTTGCATAATTTTCCTAAATGATCATTTTCCATGAGTTCAGCAATTGAATTAATTTTACTTCTATTGGCCAGCTATCTAACCGGCTCAACTCCTACCAGTATCATCATCAGTAAAATAACCAAGGGGATAGATATTCGTGAACATGGTAGCGGCAATGCAGGTGCAACAAATGTCTTTCGCGTTCTGGGGTGGAAATCAGCACTAATTGTTATTGTGGTTGATGTTTTCAAAGGGTGGCTGCCAGCGGCTGTTTTTGCTACCACTTTATTCAAAGGTCAACCGATTAACGATATAGGCGTTGTTCAAATTTTATGCGGTTTTGCGGCTGTATTGGGGCATACTTACACCGTTTTTGCCGGATTCAAAGGTGGCAAAGGTGTGGGAACATTGGGTGGAATGCTCCTTGCTCTTTTTCCAATAGCCGTCCCTCTATGCCTGATTGTTTTTGCGATTGTGCTGGTTTTAACTGGTTATGTTTCGCTCGGATCCATAATGGCATCAGTTTCACTGCCAATACTTCTTTTTATTTTGCCACCCCTTGGCCTGGCTCAACCACCACCTTTATCATTACTGATATTCAGTTTACTTGTGCCGTGGTTTATCATTTTTACCCACAGGAGAAACCTATCTCGCTTACGTTCCGGGGATGAAAATCGTTTTGTAAAAGCGATGATTTTTCGGAAAAATAATTCAAATTAGCAACTGAATCTTTCTTCATTATCATATTGAGAGAATACTACCCACAATAAAATCATAAAGAATGAGAACAATGATGCTTCTTTCCCTATATTGGAGATGTGAGTTTTAAATTTATCTAGGTTATTTCATCAAAATCAATTTTTGGGATTGCACTTGACTTCCATCTGAAATGATAGCGAAATATATCCCACTTGCAACATTTGAAGCATTCCACTGAATCTCATGAAAACCACCGTTAATATTTTCATCCAATAATGTATCAACAAGTCGTCCATTAATATCAAATATTTTAAGAGACAATTTATTTGTTGTTTCATCGTCAATATTAAACCGTAAAGTAGTTGTTGGATTGAAAGGATTTGGATAAGATGGTAATAATTGAAAATGATTTAAAACTCCAATATTTTCATCAATACCAACACTTTCACTAATATCTCTAACACAGCGAACTGCATTAAACACATAATGGATATCGCCTTGGGGCCCCATTGAGCTTGGATAGTCATCTGGGTTCCCCGTTTTATAATCACTTCGTTGAGAACCTGCACCATGAACATCCATTAGTTGATTATTAATAATTCCTTGTGCTTCACCAAAGGCAAAATAGGCAGCAGTAGCATAAGCATTTGGACTGTTTATATGTGTTGTTCCTGTCCAGAAATAGGGATATTGATTTGGATTGCCATTCGGATCAAGAATTTCTGTTGTATTGAAAATGGGATCAATCGCTGGGGAATTTGTGATATCGGGGCAACGAGTATAGTCTACAATACTGTGGAGTTCTTTTGGGTTCGGAAGTCGCCAATCAGTATGACCAGCCAATACGAGGTTTTCTGAATAACTTAGTGCATTCTCCCAATCGTAAAAATTTCCATCATCTGCTTTTTGCCACATTAGCCCTGTGCTTAAATCGCTAATTGTTCCATTGCTATTATCCACAAAATTGTTAGTTCCATAATCAAGATTTCCACGAACCATCCTGAAATACATTCGGTTTAATTCTGTGAATTGTGGTGGTGTATATTTTGGATATCCTTTAATTCTACCATCAACAAAGTTTACACCAAAAATAGTTTCGGTTCCCATCATGGTTTGCCCCACATACTCAGTAGATGACCAAGTTTGGGCATCAATTTCCCGTTCCCCGATTGAATCATCTCCGAGAGGTTGGTCAAAATAAACAGTATCGATATACATAGTAATTGCCTGTTCGCCTAAAGATTCACCGGTAAACAAAATAAGCGAATATAACTCTTTCAACGTTGGCACCCGCCAATCCATGTACCCACCCAAAGTAGAAGTATCAGCTTTTATTACTGCTTCCAGATAGTTTATTTTTTCGCCCATAAACTGCTCCCACATGAGCCCGGTATGATTGTCCGTAATTGTACCATCACTATTATTTGTATAGGATGGTTGATTTCCAGAATAGATCGCGTCTTGCCCATAAAATGAGTCCCCGACAGATGGTTCTGTGATAATTTGATTATTATTGTAATATATTTCCACTCCTGTATCTACAATGGTATAGGGTAGAGTTTGTGCCCATAGTTGAAATGCGAACACAGAAAAAATTAATTTAATTAAGGTTGATTTCATGATTATAATTCCAATTTGGTTAAAGTTTTAGTTTGTATATAGACATAGATCTGTCAGAAAAGTTAAAATAATAATTTAATTTCGAACCGTTTATGAATGTTATAGAAATTGTATTATCATTCTATTCTTATAGTTCGTACTTCTAAATTGAATAGTATAGTAAGATGGAGAGTTGGGGTGTAACTAACTTAAAATTGAGTCTTTTATATATTTTAAAGTAAGAAAAATAGTCTAAAATTTTTGTCCGACAGAAAAGTGGAATGATGATTCCACAGCTTCCCCATCATAAAATGACCATCCATAATCTAAACGAACGTTCCCTGCCATAGCCACGGGTACTCGGATCCCTACACCCATTCCCATCATGGGTTTCTTTTCGTATAATTCGCCCCAATTGTTTCCAACAACACCGCCATCAACAAATATTATTCCCTGCAAACCGAATTCAGATTTAATAGGACCGAAGGGAGAATTCTTTTGAATTGAGAATCGTGGAATAATTGTCTGGCGAAGTTCAGTCGAAGAAAATGCGCTAAAATATCCGAAACGGTATTCTTGTTTACCACTTGAATATAATTCTGGGTTTTCAATTTGCCAACCGCGCACTGAATATCCACCGCCCAATCCGAACTTAAACAATTCTTGATGTAAATCTCCATGAGTAGAGTTGATCGTAATATTCGAACCTATAGTTGTTTTACGCTTCCCTTTTATGGGTGAAAAAAATGCGCTATAGGATTGATTCCAAAACAATGCATGGCTTTCATCATTTAAAAAATTAAAATATTGGGTAGAGTGATAAATATAAATACCTAGTGATGGGTCATTATAAATATCCCGTGTATCATAGGCCATACTGGCTTGTGGCGCAAAATAATCAAATTCAATTGTGGTACTATCTCCTACAAAATCTTTTTTCTCAAATTCAAATCCAATACTTACTCTTCTCTGATATCCAAAATATCGCCCAACATTCATTTCGAAAGAAGATGTTTGTCTTTCAAATGGAAGAAATACGTGATTAGAGATATGCTTGCCTACCTGAAATGATACCGATACATGATCTCCAAAAATCCAAGGATCGTTGAATTCAATTCCATAGGCATCAATACCTCCTAGCAATCCTCCGATGACTAATGATTCATTGCGCCCTCTCAAATTTTTTATTATTCCTCCAAATACAACTGACCATCCGGTATCTTCTTCATAAGTAGGAGAAAATATTGGAAAAAACCGAGTTGATTCAATAACGTAATAACGCAATTTTACGGTACCATCTTCTAAAGGTACAACCTGCCAGTTGACTTCACTAAAGATCCCTAAATTCTCAATCCTATCTCTGTCAGTTTGGGCAATTGAACTATCCAATGCAACATGGATTGGATGCTGTATTTCTCGTTCGATAACATATTCTTTGGTATTTTGATGGCCACGAATATCAATACTAGATACAGTTTGCGCAGAAGATATCGCCGTCATGACGATAAAAGAGATACTATTTTTAAACATGTTTTAACTATATTTTAAAGTTCGAAACCATCCATGAGCTGTTGTTTTCTCAGCTCAATACCCTCTTCAGAATAAACATCTTGAATCGCTTGTTTGATTTGTCTTTCAACCAATCTGCTGTGAACTTGTACTGCAAGGTGTCTGTCGTCAATCACCCTAACTGCAAATTCAGAATCTTTATCTTCATACCGATGCCATGCTCCATCAAAATCTTTGGGTGTGCCATATTTCATAAGAACCTTGTGTTTTAACACATCATCGGCTGTTAGTTGAGGAAAACCAGTATCCAATATTTCTACGGATTTTACTACAGCATTCATTTCAAAATGAGATAATTCATAATTGGTTACGCTGTAAATATTATCCACATTAATAAAATGGAGTTCGACTACTTCATTTGTCAAACGTGTCCTATGATGATAGGTAATCTTTGCTCGTTTCAAAGGGAGTTCAATTCCAGATGGCAAGGTTATGGGATCATTCCAGTATTCAGGAGAGGCGGATGTATCAATTATAATTCCGAGAACTTCAGGTAAACTTGCTTTCCATCCTGCAAGCGTTTCGCGATTCATTACCCAGCCTTTGGGCAATGTTTTTAATGGAATAATAACTGTTTTTTTCGGAGGAGTTACCACAGGAATTTCATTGATGACATCCATCACTTCAGGTGCCTGTGGTGGTGTACAGGTTACCCAGAAAAAGCAGAATGTAAGTAGAGTATAACGTTTCATCATTTATGATCAGGATGTTTTTTGCCTTGATGACATACCCAGCAGGACACTTCATGCAGTCCCAGAGGATGCATGGTAGTTTTATTTATATGTTTTACCATTCGCATCATTTCTCTAGCTGCAAGTTTATGTTCCTTTTCATCACTGGCATAATCTTTTATATTATGACAATAGTTGCATTTGACCCCTAAGTCCTTAGCGACAGATTTCTTCATGAAATTCATGATTTCTGCCTTTATAGTATAAGACAGAACCTGTACATTTTTCAACTCACTCTTTTTTTCATCTTCAGCGAAAATTGAAGAGAATAAAACAATGCATAACATCAATCGAACATTTTTTCCTATCAAAACCATATATGAACCATTAATAAATATTCTGGATTTAACTCCATTGTTTTCCCTGTTATATCCGTAATCCGTGCTTGGCATCGGACTTCCATAAAAGGAATCGGGTAAAACTCTGTCCCGAATGTAATACGATTTATGGATGAACCGGATGCATCAATATTTTCATCAAAAAAATCATATTTCAATAACAGATTCAATCCTTTTGTAATATAATAGTCTATTTCGCTATAAGATGCTAAAACAGTACCAGTGGAGGCATATTCTTCTGAAATGTCTACTTCACCGGTCCACGTTATGTTTCCCACTGATATACCACCAAATAAACCATTAAAGCGAATTAATCCTTGTTGTAGCATAGAGCCACCAAGGAAACCATTTATTCGACCCAATGTTGGCCACCACTCCAACCGTGTAGTATAGGCTTTATCACTTAAATATTCCCCGAAACCGGCACTGCCGGATTTGTTAATGAACTCATTGGCAATACTCTGGCTGAAATTGAAATTACCAATATTTATACCGACTTCAACCAGTCCGGGTGAAAATAGATAAGGTGAAAAAACAAGCCCTTCATATTGAAGTGCTTTTTTACGAATATTACCTCCGCGGATAAACGATGTATGATCATCCACGTTTAATCCATATGCAGGTAAATCTTTTCCTGCTTTTATATAACCATTCAATGGCAGTCCTGTCCACATCAGCCATATTTCATTTTGTCCGCGTAAAAGATCTTGTTCAGCAAATACTCCCATCCCCTCGTTAATTTGCCAATATCCTGCAATGTCTGCCTGCATAGGAAACAATGCACTTTTTAACTGTCCTCTATCATTTGTATTATAATTCAAAAAACGTATATCTCCCCCTAGGCGTAAATGTTCATTTATAATTCCAGTATAACCAGTTACTCTATCACTACCAGGAAGATTAGACAATTCAAAGCTCGTTACAGACATACCGTAATCATTCCGTAAACTGCCACCGTTGGGATCCACATGACATAAATTGCACGATGTCCCCTCTTGAACAGCAAATCTTGGTAACGCTGTCAAATATGATGAGACAATAATTATCATTTGGAGTTTAATTATTTTTCGCACCATCATTTATCCAGTTTTTAATTAAGTCAATTTGTATATCACTCAATGGTGGATTTTGCAATGGCATTTGTTCGCCAAATGGAGGTGTTGTTCCCAGTTTAAGCACTAAGTTGCTTTCTTCACTATTACCGGGTATAACAACAATGCCGTTATCACCACCATTCATCAGATAAGAATATGTAGTCAAATTTAATCCGCCCCATGTACCATGACAAACGATACAGTAGCTGTTAAATATAGGTTGAATATCAACAGTATAACTGATGACGTTTGTTGTATCATTATCTTCATCATCATCAGAATTTGTTCCTAAATCAGAACAACTCCAAGAACAAAACATAATGAATAGAGAACATCCAATTATAAATGTATTTGGATATGAAAAATGTTTAATCATAAGTATGTGTATTAGGGGTAATCTACAGAAAAGTCATATTAAAAAAAAGCCCCCCCGAAATTGGGAGGGCTTTTCAATCATCTTGGTATGATTATTATTTACGACCTCTTGCCATTGGGGCACGAGCCACATCACCATTTTTATCGATGAAATACAGATAGCCTGATTCACGAGTTACACCTGCTGATGCAACTTGTTCTGCATTACCGCCGCCTTTACCGGCACGGGCCATCTTTGAACGCCAGACGTTGCCATCTTTACCGAGGTAGTAGAGATAACCTTTCTCTTTTGATACGCCTGTACTTTTTACTGTTTCAGCCATTATTGACTCCTTTATTGTTGATTAATGAATAGAGGCTTTTCGTCTCTCGACGGTGAATGTTACATTACCGACGGTAAATAAGTCAAGATTTTTCTCGTCGGTGCCTCGACGAGAATAATAAGTACTTTTTTATCCAAAATTGAACTTAACTCCTACCCTCGAAGTGTACTAATTTTTCTACTTATAATTTCAGCAATTTTATCAAAATAAAGCTCAATGCCCCGGTAGCTCCCGCCTACACTACGTTTCGGCGGACAGGCAGCTTCCAGCTTCGCTACCGGAAAAGTTTTTTGATATGCCCCGGTAGCTCAGCTGGATAGAGCAACAGCCTTCTAAGCTGTGGGCCACAGGTTCGAATCCTGTCCGGGGTACAATAATCAAATTAGAACTATTCTATTTCCAAAATTCCTTCAACGTTTTTTATCTTTACATTAAAATCTGCTTCAATTTCGTAAAGACGGTTTTGGATTTCAGTTTTTATTACATCACCCACGCTGGCAAATAGGTTATGGCTTCTGAAAGTTTCTGACCTGTTTGCCTTAGATACACCATATTCAATTCACTGCAATCATACAGATTACTAAAATAATTCAAATGGTTTGACTTCCCCTGCTTGACTTTCACCTCAATAGGCACATATTCAGGACCTCGCTGTAAAATAAAATCTATTTCTTTCCCGCCAGTTGTTCGCCAAAAAAACAATTCATCCAACGGCTCCATATTTTTCCATAAAGCGGAAAAAACAGCTGATTCAAATAATTCTCCTGTATCCGTTCTATTATCCAAACCATTAAAATTATTCATGAGCGAATTTTTCAATCCCGTGTCATTTAGGAATATTTTTGGCATCTTTTTCAATTCTTTCGGTTTATTACTATATAAAGGTTTTACCGGCTGGATTAAATAGGTGTCTTCCAAAATTCGGACGTATCGATCCAGAGTTCTCATATTTAATTTAATTTCATTTCCCACATTCTCCCTGTTAAATAACTGTCCCGATTGTAATGCCAAAATGCGGACGAGATGGTTAAACTCATTAATCTTTTCAATCGTAAAAAGATTGCGAATATCCTTTAAAACGTACGTTTGGATTATTTCTTCAAGGATTTTCTTTTTCAATGATACAGATTGAGCCAGGACGACTTCCGGGTAGCCGCCATATAAAATAAATTCCTGGTATAATGCATAAATCCTTTTTTTGAATGTTCGGAAAAGTGTTTCCAAATCTGCTTCATGATAATTTGGACCGAGATGTTTTGAAATAGGGGATTCATTTTTAAAAATAACAAATTCCCTGAACGAAAGCGGATGCAGTTTATAAATGAATTTTCGCCCGACTAAAGAATCTTTGAATTGATATTTTATTTGCGCTGCAGAAGATCCGGAAACAATCAGTTTCAATCTATGGGAATAATGATCAACAGCCAATTTGATAAAATTCGAAAATTCCTCGAGATATTGGATTTCATCTATAAATACAACGACCCTTTCCGATTCAGAGAATCCATGGTCATTCAAATACGTGATAAAAGAATCTATACCCTTATTAAAGAGACGAATAGTATCTTGTCTTTCCAGATCAAAATACAATGTTTTTTCATCTTGAATTTTGTCCCGAATTCTTTTTAGTAATGTCGTCTTGCCTGTTTGGCGAGCACCTAATATGAATAATGCCCTGCGATTCGACATATTCTCTATCAATTCCGGTTCAATTTCTCTTGAAAATGTCATTTCAGTTTGTTTTTCCTATTAAAAAATACATTATAATACATGAATAACCAAGGTATTTCATGTAGTACTATACTTGAATAATCTTATATATAAAACATAGAAAAATAATGCAATCGCTGTTTCTGTGCATCCAACATCCTGTTGGATGAGACCATGAACAGAATGCTCATGTCACTTCTTGTATTTATCCCTCAACTTTTGCAACGTTTTCTTTGCAGGACTAAACGCAAAACAAAGACCAAAATAACTTTTCAAAAACCTTTGCCCAATTAAGGACGGAGCAAATAACAGGAAAAACCTCAAATCTACAACAGTAGAAATTTGGTATTCGTTCTAGGCCGCAAGAGGATTACGATTTGAATGATACCATTGATGTAAATGACTTAACAGATTTCATTAATGGTTGGAAAGCAAAGGACTATGCCTTTGAATTAGGCCCAACCCAGGGAAAGATACCTCATTTCTTACCAACATTTGATAGTGAATTTGGCTTGGAAGATGGTATGGTTTTTATTCAGATGTGGGGTTGGGCACAGGAAAATTTTGGTTTTGGGGGATTCAATCAGCAAACAATCGGCGAGCAGCCTGATTGGCTTGCAAAATCTGTGACTATTCCTGCCCGAACAATGAGCGGACAAATCTATGTTCAATATGATCCAACTGATGGCCAAATAGAGATCACACCGCCCGTTTATGGAGCACAGGGAATCTCATTAAAGCACCATGATGAACAAGCGGGTAAATATTTGGTAGAGTTTGGAAGTTCTGCAGAAACATTGGAAGAAAAGTCTATGTGTATTCTTCCGGATATAAATGATCCAACCAGCATTACTGTTACACATGTGTATTATAGTGAAGATGGAAATGTGTTCAGTTCAGGTACACAAAAGTTGGATGTTTTAACTCCCAATGAATTCAAACTTTATCCCAACTATCCCAACCCTTTCAACCCGATTACATCCATCCGTTATAATGTTGGTGAGCTTGGTTTGGTAACAATCGCAATTTATGATATTAAAGGACGGCTTGTTGATAAGCTCATCCAAGCTAAAATGGATGCAGGATTTTATGATGTAAAATGGGATGCAGAAAATGCATCCAGCGGAATTTATTTCTGCAGGCTGTCTGCGGGGAACATTGTATTGACCAATAAAATGTTACTGGTCAAATAAGTCACTCTATCCCAATTAACTCCACTTCAAACACGAGAGTGCTATTCGGTCCGCCTGGACTGCGTGGCCCATTTCCGTAAGCCAAATTAGACGGAATATATAATTCCCACTTGGAACCGACAGGCATTAATTGCAGTGCTTCTGTCCAGCCCTTGATAACACCTGTGACGCCAAATGATGCCGGCTGACCTCGTTTATAGGAGCTATCAAATTCCTCGCCATCAATGAGAGTTCCCCGATAATGAACTGTCACTTTATCATCTGATGTTGGAATGGGGCCATCGCCTTGATTAACAATTTTATACTGTAACCCACTTTCTGTTGTTATAACGCCTTCTTTTTTTGAATTTTCAGTTAAAAAGGCTTCACCATTTGCGAGATTTTCAACAGCTTGTGCTTTCGCTTTTTGTTGAGATTTTTCTTGCATAATTTTTCTGAAGTTATTTAATGAAGCCAGCATATCTTCATCTGTCAGTTTTAGATCTTCACCTTTATAAGATGAACTCCAACCTTCAAACATTGCTTTTTCATTAATGTCCAAATCTTGGGCTTTCATGTTTTTTCCAATGTCTACACCAATACTATAGCTAACTGAATCCATAGCCGTTTCCAGTTTCGCAGACGGTTGACTATCTGATGATCCATATCCGATCAAAAACAGTCCTGTTATAAGTGTAAAGTATTTTAATTTCATTTTGTTTACCTTTTCTTTAAGTATGAATTTGAGTTTTTGTATAAAAAAATGCCGCCGAATATACAGATGAGCATCGGGCAATAAAAAAGACTTAATCAGATTTTGGCGATAATTTTACCGCTGTGCCATACACAAGCAATTCTGCAGTTGTCTGCATTATCATCGATGTCTGAAAACGTACTCCTATAATAGCATCTGCTTCCAATTCAATCGCCCGCTCAATCATTCGCTGTAGTGACTGTTCACGTGATTCAGCCAGCATTCCCGTGTATTCCGTAATTTCACCACCAACTAAACTGCGAAGACCAGCTTTAATGTCTTTACCAATATGCCGCGCACGGATTGTATTGCCTATGACAACACCTAGATTTTTAGTAATTGTATATCCTGCAATTGTTTCTGTTGTGGAAACTTTCATTTATTTATCCCTCTAAAAGGTTCATCTTTTTTGGATTGTTTGGTTTCCTTAATCATATTTAATAATAATAATATGACTCCACAAATGATTGCAAGGAGTGCTAATCCAAGAATTGGATTATTGGCAATGAAAGAGAATATTTTACCAATAAAAACCAAAACGAAAACAGCAACACCTGCTATGATTAAATATAGTCCAGTATCTTTCATGAGTGTATTTTTCCTAATTAACTAAATTAATTTGCATGTTTTTAACTGGTTGAAGATAAACTTTTCATTTATTAGAATCAGTATGATTTTATTATGATAAACACCGATTTTGCAATTCGATCATTTAAAGGCGGGTATGATGACAATTTCCAGTTCATCCTAACCTGCTTGCAGAGTAGAGCACAAATTTGTGTTGACGCTGCTTTACCTTTTGAAACAGTTCGTCCTTTTATCAATGGCGCATTTGTCACCATGCTTATTACTCATACACACGGTGATCATATAGCGTTTATCGATGAATATCTGGATGCATTTCCAGAATTATTAATCGTTATTCACGAAAAATCAGCCGGCCGTATCAGTGCTCTAAATGTTCATCCCGCCCTGGATGGAGAACAAATACAAATCGGTCAACTCTTAATTGATGTGCTGCATACTCCGGGACATTTCCCAGATTCGTGCTGCTACAAATTAGAAAATGTTATTTTCACTGGTGATACTCTATTTGTCGGACGGACCGGCCGCACTATCAGCCAGGGAAGTGATACAGGAAAATTATACCGATCTGTATATGATAAACTGTTGACACTTCCTCAAGACACCATAATATATCCCGGTCATGACTATGGCAAATCGCCTACTATTACAATTGCCAAAAATATTGAAATCAGTCCGTTATTGCAGGCGGCGAATGAACAAGACTTTATTGAACGTATGGCTGCATTTGAAGCCAGCCGTAATCAACCCTTATAAATACAAGGAGACGTCATGAAAAAAACCATCATCGGAATCATTTCCGGTATGCTTCTAACAGTATCATTCTTCGTATTTGTCGGAGCAGCAGAAACGGAAGAAGATTCACTCCATTCCCTATTAACTCGCTTGGAGCAATTCATGCGTGATGAAATAGGAAAGAAAGATGAAACAGGCCGGTATCAATTGCAAAGTTTCAGCATTGACCGTACACACTGGCATTATTTGCTTGATACAGAAACTGGAGAGTTATTTCGCCTAGAACCAAGCCGCACACCGGAAAATGCGAAATGGACATTAATGTCTGCGGCTAATTTTGAAAGGCCTTGAGGTAAAAAATGAAAGCGAGTATTCTAATAATATCATGTTTGGCAATGTTCACCTTTCCTGCCTGCGAAAAAGAAGAAGGATGTGATAATTGCGGAGGTACTATTCTGGATGGATATTTATTCAATGAAGTTACAACGGAAGATCTTACGGCACTTGGGACGATTGATAACATTGAAGTGGGAGTCTGCATCCGCTATAAACTGGACGGGGTTGAATTCGATCTGGAAACGGTGAAAGTTGTGGATGATTGCTGCTGCGATCAGTAAGTATTGAATATTAACTATTTCCAAGACTGTGACAACTCCAAACGGGCGGTCATCGGTCTTCACGGCTGGACGGGAGATGAACATGCCATGGTTCCCGTGGCAAAATCCATGAGATTGAAAGATACCAAATGGTATATTCCCCGGGCACCTTATAAAGCTGATGTTGGAAAAGGCTTTACTTGGTTCAGCGGAAATGATGAAACCGGCTGGGAATATGCAAAAACATTTGAACTTACAACCGCTCTTATTTCTCAAGTATTGGAAGATGGTTTTTCTCCGAAGGATATTTATTTAATCGGTTTTTCAATGGGTGCCGGATTATGTTTACATGTTGCGCTTCGACTGGATTTTGCCATTGGCGGCATTATTCCAATCGCTGGTTTTATTCGCAATCCCGATCGTCTTTTTAATGATGCTACAGACCTGAGCCGCCAAACGCCCATCCTGATTCTCCATGGTACTGAAGATGAAATTGTTAAACCTGAATTAGGTAAGGAAGCGTATACCCTCTTGAAGAATCATGGTTATTGCGTCCGCCATGAAACATATAAGGTTCCTCATAAAATTCCTCTGCGAGCCGGTAAACTCATTCAAGATTTTATGAATGATAGCACATTTAACCTATCTTCACTAACGGAGTCTGTTTAAGAAATAATGACTACCTTTTATAATTACACATGCGTAGCGTAATTTTAGTTTTATATGGTTGAATCCATTACCAGACGAGACTTTTTAACCAAGCACCACCGAAAAGCGGACCACCCCAGTCTCGCCAAAAAAGACTGGCCAACAGCACGAGTCGCGAATTTATATCGAAAATTTCTGGAAGATAAACCGGTACCTTATTATCCACCTGTAAAAGACTATACTCCCGTTCCGATAACACCTTCCAGACGCCGAACCAGTATTGATTGGAATGATGACACTGCTGCTCACCTATTGCGCAGAACATTATTTGCTCCCACATTTTCTGAAATGACCTCATCAGGCTCTGACACCATGACAAATACAGTTGATACTCTTCTCGCTGTTCAGGGTCAGCCGGATCCACCTGGAGATTGGGTGAATGAACCACCGCCTCAATGGGATGCCATGACAGAAGAAGAAATAATGGAATTGATCGAAACTTACTTCCAACGGCAATTTGAACTTATCGGTTGGTGGATGAAACGTATGGCCATTCAACCCATGTCCATTGTGGAAAATATGACCCTTTTTTGGCATGATCATTTTGCCACGTCCTTCGAAGGTGTGTTTTATCCTCAAGCTATGTATGAACAAAACGCAATCTTCCGGGAACATTGCCTAGGCGATTTCAGAGAATTATTGCGACGCGTTTCTTTTGGCCCCGCTATGATGATCTGGCTGAATATCAATGCCAATACTGTAAACCATCCCAATGAAAATTTTGCCCGGGAACTCCTTGAATTATTCACAATTGGTGTTGACAATTATACCCAAACAGATGTGGAAGAAGCAGCACGAGCATTTACAGGGTATGGGACAAACGGTGTGGCGACTAATTACAACTATGATCAAGCAACCGGATTTGGAAATCACTGGCAGCAACACCATGATTTTGGACAAAAAACATTTTTAGGACAAACAGGCAATTTCAATGGTGATGATATTATTGACATTATTTTGCAACAGGATCAGACAGCCAATTTTATTTGTGAAAAAATATACAGATGGTTTGTTTACGAAGTACCTGATGATACTATTGTGAATGAAATGGCCACTATCTTCAGAAATAACAATTATGAAATTTTACCCGTTATGGAGCACCTTTTTACCAGTGATCATTTTTACGATGAAAATTTTCGTGGTTGTATCATCCGTAATCCATTAACCGTAACACAGGGTGTATTTCGACAATTGGATATTGCAGAGGAAAACCTACCTATTAATTATTTAATTGACCTTCAATATTTTATGGGAATGATACCAAACATGCCCCCCAATGTAAATGGCTGGGCAGGCTATCGTTCCTGGCTTAATTCTATTACATTACCCATGCGAAAATTGTTTGCATCTGCTTTAGTGGACGGCATAAATCCATTTGGGGGAAATTTCGATTTTGAACCGGATGTGGTTGCATTGGCTCAAACATTAAGTGATCCCGAAGATGCGGAAGTTCTTGTACAAGATATGGCCAAACTCTTTTTCCCCCTGCCCATATCAGATGAATTAGAAGAACAATTATTGTATGCACTTCTGGAAGGTGCAGCTGTATATGACTGGGATATTAATGATCCGGGAGCTCCTCTTCGTTTACGAAATTTGATCAAATACATACTACGCAAACCGGAGTTTCAACTCATATGAAACGCAGGGATTTTATAAAATCAAGTTTAGCATTGTCCATTATGGGTACCCAAATACCGCTTATGGCTTTGGGAAAAACACAGCAAACTATTCGTAGGAAAACAGGAACATGGGATTCGGACCGAATCCTGGTACTCATCAAACTGGATGGCGGCAACGATGGGTTGAATTCAGTTATTCCTGTTTATGATTCACTTTATCATCAAGCTCGACCCACGCTGGCTTTCGATGAAAATGAAGCATTGATGGTAACTGATGACAGCGGATTTCATCCCCAAATGGCTTCCCTTGTACCCATTTTTCAAAATGGTGAAATGGGTATTATTCATGGTGTGGGTTATCCTCAAAGCAACTTATCCCATTTCCGATCGTCAGATATTTGGGTAACAGGTTCCCCGGAGAATGAAATTTGGTTGTCCGGTTGGTTGGGTAGGCTCTTTAATAATGAATACCCCAATTTTCCTGTTGGTGCACCGGAGCATCCAATTGCCATTCAATTCGGCAGTGCCAACTTATTGGAATTTCAAAGTGAGCAGTCAAATTTTGCTACGATGCTTTTCGACCCGGAAATCATGTATTATATCGTGAACGATAATTATGTGCCTGGTTCAAATGATCCTCCACCGGAAACCTATGGCGGTGATGAATTGAGTTTTGTCCGTGAATTGGATTTAACCACATTAGAGTATTCTGAAGAAATATATGCCGCCGGCCAAAATGGTAACTTAACCATTGAATATCCCAATAATAATTTAGGAGATCAGTTAGCCGTAACGGCCAAACTCATTTCCGGTGGATTAACAACACCTGTCTACCGCCTTCACATTCGCGGTTTTGATAACCACGCAGGACAGGGTAATGCTCATCCCCAGCGACTTAACCAGATGTCTACAGCTATTAGTGCTTTTTTACAGGATCTGAAAAACCAGGGTTTGGACGACCGTGTTTTGACCGTCACCACATCCGAGTTTGGACGGCGGGTAGACGAGAATGGTTCCAGCGGAACAGATCATGGGACCAGCGGTCCGATTTTTACATTTGGCTCAACAACCATTGGTGATGTATTCGGTTCCCAACCCAGTTTATCCAATTTGGATAATAATGGAAACCTTTTAACTGAACATGATTTTCGGCAGGTGTACTCAACATTGATTGAAGACTGGTTTGGACTGGATCCTTCCGTTTCTCAATCTGTTTTTCAGGATACGTTTGACCCCATTCCCTTTGTGGCAGATCCATTATCGGTAAATGATTCACCGGCTGTACCGGAAGCATTTTCACTTTTCCCTGCTTTTCCAAATCCCTTTAATCCTGCGACGATTATTCGTTTTGAATTACCTTCTGCTGCAAAGGCTACTGTACGGGTGTTTGATATAAAAGGCAGGGAAGTTCGTATGCATCACCTTGGCAAACTCAATTCCGGCCTGCATGATTTTAGACTGGATGGCCGCGACTTGTCATCCGGTGTATATCATGTTCAAGTGGAAGCGGCGGGCAGTGTCCAGTCCCAGCGAGTGACCCTGCTGAAGTAGATACCTTCTTTTTTCACTAAATTCAATCCATGCAAAACATCCATCCACTCTTGGATGCTGACAAACAGCTCCAGGCACAGAAGTACGAAAAAGAAAATCGTCTCTTTGGATTGCTGGGTTCAGTCATTTCATTGGCTTTTGTACTCTGGTTTTATTTTTCCGGATACAGCACATCCATTGCCTTTATGGACTTTTCATTCATCCGGACATTTCTAATCTATGTCGTGATTTATCTAACATTATCCACTTTGATCGGGTTGCCGCTGGGATATTATACAGGATACGTTCGTGAACATAAATGGGGCTTTTCTAATTATACACATAAGACGTGGGCGGTGGATCAACTAAAATCATTTTTACTCAGTTTGGTATTATTTCCCCTGTTGTTAGGTTTATTGTATTGGGTATTTGCAGCATTTCCCGATATTTGGTGGCTGGTAGCCGGAGGAGTCATGGCGATTGTTTCTGTTATTTTTGCAACTCTATTTCCTGTTGTTATAGCTCCCATTTTCAATAAGTATGATCCTATTGAAGATGAAAGTCTGGTAAATCAGTTAACGGTGATTTTGGAAAAAGCAGGATTAAAACCCGGAGGTTTCTTTCGCCAGGATATGAGCAAACAAACCAAAAAAGAAAATGCTTTTTTAGGTGGATTAGGCAAAACCCGAAGAGTCGTAATGGCTGATAACCTCTTGGAAAAAATGAGTCAAAATGAAATCGCATCTGTTATTGCTCATGAAGTAGGACATTATAGATATGCTCATTTACCCAAAAATATTGTCATCGGTACAGCCCAGCAATTGGTTACATTTTACCTATTAGATATGGTGATGAAATATTTCTTCCCAACCTTTCTTACATCAAATACAGCTAATCTGGCACTTTTCCCCATGATTGGCTTAACTATGGGAATTTTATCCGGTTTTCTATTTGGTCCATTAAACAATTGGATATCTCGCGCATTTGAACGCCAGGCAGATAGTTGTTCATTGGATCTTTATCCGGAAAAAGATGCGTTTCTCGGCGCCATGGCAGGGTTGGCAAATCGTAATTTATCCAACGCTTATCCCAGTGAATGGGTGAAATGGCTCTATTATTCCCATCCTCCCATCGGCGAACGATTAGTATTTGCAGAGGAATATAAATATGATTGAAAAAAGTACACTAGATTTTCTAAAAAAGTTGAAGAAAAATAATGACCGTACTTGGTTCAATGATCATAAAGAAGATTATAAAGATGCTCTTGCCAATTTCACAGACCTTGTGGCAATTCTGCTCCATAATATTTCTGGTTTTGACAATTCTATAATTGGTGTTCAACCGAAAGAATGTTTATTCCGAATTTACCGTGACGTGCGTTTTTCCAAAGATAAGAGCCCATACAAACCGTGGTTTAGTGCGTCCATGAAAGGGGGTGTAAAAAATGAAATATTTCCTGGATATTATATTCACCTCGAACCGGGGAATACATATTTAGGAGGAGGAATTTGGCATCCTACAAAAGACACATTACAGAATATCCGTGAATATTTTGTGAATCACCATACTGAATTTGAAAAAATTGTTTTTGGTAAGACCTACAAAAACCATTTTGGTGAAATGGGCGGCGAACAATTAAAAACAGCACCTAAGGGATATCCCAAAGACCACCCTCAGATCAGATGGTTACGGTATAAAGATTTTCTAGCTGGATGTTCAAAAAATGATGTGGATATGACGTCGGAAAAAATTATTCCCGGCTTTACAGAAGATTATAAAGCGATGTTTCCCTTTATTAATTTTCTGCGAAAAGCAATTCGATGATTCAAGGATTAATTGCCTGCTGACCGTGGCGAGGATGATTGATTGAAGGATTCATATCTTATTTTGTTATTATATAGAAAACAGACCAAAGGCTATTAGATAATTAATTTTCAAAATATTGAAAATAACATAAATGAAGAAATACGTTTTGATTTACCAAATTTGGCCCTTCAGAAGTACGGCAGGAATGTCTGCACTACTTTAAAAAGGTGTAAATCACCATTATTTAATTTCTTAATTAAAACGAGAGTAATTTATTTTTTACCCAGGCTGAACATTGACAGCCTTATCCCCTTTCATATCAAAATCCGTATCAAACTTTACACGAAATCCTTCCCGCAGTAAACCGGCCGTACGCTGGAGTCGAGGGCTCAAACTACCGCTGTGAAAAAAATAATCATCACCGTCATCGCTACGGATAAAACCAAATTTCTTTTCATCATCATAATGCCGTATTGTCCCTGATTTCATGATTCACTTTTGTCCTTAATAGATAAAGTTAATGTATATTGTGCCGCCGGCTCATCACCCAAGTGGCTGGGCACTGTTACTTCAATATTAACAGGAATATTCTGGCGCTCCCCTGTTTCTGCTGCTAATGTAACTGCGTCTCTTATTTTTGCTCCATCCTTGCAGATAAAAAAAGCATCGCCCTCAACCAGTTTTAAATAATCCGCTTTCATATCTTTAAAAATGAGAACAATCTTTTTTCCTGTTTTTTCAATATGCCTCATGGCCAGAATTCCGGCTGCAAGATCTGCACCAATGGTTAATGCACCAATGTACATAGCATTCACATGATTTTTGACCCGGCGTTTACAGGGAATACGTATGATACATTTATCGTCACTAATCTCCTTTATTTTAGGTCTGCAATAAAAGATAAGTGGTATCTTTATGAACCCTAAAGCCCACAATGTTCGATTAGCAGATTTCAGATCAGAAAATTTCATTTTAATTCAATTGTTCATATTTGAAGTATTAAAGTAGTGCAAATAACTTGTTCCAATATTTTATTTGGATATTAACTTGTTGGTAAGAGGAGGATTTGCATTACGATTGAAAATTACTGCTTTGTGAATTCAGTTAAGCCACACGATTCTTCATACCAATCATTTCCTGCATCCATACACGAAGTTGAATTTGAATGAGTTGTTTCTTCATAGGAATAAGGATCTTCACAGTAGGCTTCCATTTCTTCATTAATGATGAATGAATTCCCATCAGCAGCCATAGTAAATGTTAAAATTTCATCGTCTATAATTAATTGACCATTTTCATCTTCGAGCCATATACCCGTTTCTGTTTCTGATAAACCCATAATAGAAATAGTCATCTCATAGGTACCATCTTCATTAACTGTTAATGATCCTACAAAACCAAAGGCTTCCATGAATTCCCAATCCGTAGAATCAATCGTACCCGTACAGTCAGAGTTTTCATATTCACCGCCAAAAGTAATTTTCCAAGTTCCAACGAATTGCGATACTTCTTTTTCCTCTTCTTTATCTTCACAACCGATGAAGATCATGAGTGGTATTAGTATTAATAGTGTTTTTTTCATGTGCTTTACTTATCAGTTTAAGTTTAAAATAATTATTATTTCTTCTTCTTATACGATGATTGTTTAGGTGATTTGTAAACAAACCAATCATTGCTTGTTATTTCATGGAAATGATCAGATTCTTCCAGTAATATTTTTGCTGTCGTTTGCTTAACAGCAGCAATTTCAACCCGGACGCCTTCCGCTTTCAAATGAGTCACCAATTCTACAAAATCTGAATCGCCGGACATAATGATAATAGTATCGACTTTAGACGCTAGTTGCGTCGCTTTGATGGAGAGCGGAATATCGGCTGACTTATGGCACGGTACGACAGATCCGTAATAATTTTCATGAAGCCGTTCAGCAAATTTTTTTGATATGGATTTTCCTTCACGAAAATAGATCAGTCTGTTTAATCCTCTACCGTTTAAAAGTTTAGGGATTAGTTCATCGAAATTGATCATGGCATTGGTTGATTTGGACACTCCATGAATACTGCGCTCAATATTATTTCCATCACATAGAATTGCTACGGACTGGTTGATAAGTATATCTGTCATTGTATTTATTTCCTTGGTGTAACCATTAATCTAACCCCAAACATGCACATAAAATGAATCGCTTATTCACAACATAATTTTGGTGGAGCTGGAGATAAAAACCAATACTCGTTCAAACCCGGATTTTATTATATAAAATAAGAATCGCTTTCATGAATCTCTTTCGCTGCGCGCAAACCCGAAACAATGGCACCCTGCATCCAGCCGTGATAATCTGAAGCGTGCTCACCAGCAAAATGAATTCTGCCTTCTGCTTCACCCATGTGATGTTCCAATGCTTCATATTGCTCTTCCGTTGGTGAGGCCCACGCTCCGCCAGACCATTCATCTTGCACCCACGAATGAGAAGATCCATGCTCTACGTAGTCATGCACACCGGGGAAAACATTTTCCCAGCGATTCAGAACATGTTCAAGTTGGTTTGCTGCACTGAGGGCGTCTAATTCATCTGAGCGATTATATCGAAGATAAGACATTATAATACCGCGAGATCCTTCCCGATCCCACGTGGGCTGCCATATTTCTTCCGGCCAATCTGTGTAACCCCAACCGTTGAGTCCTTCACTTGCCCAAAAGCGCTCTGCAAATTGTAGGAATACACGCGTGGATGCTGCATAATTATACCCGCCGCTGGCAGCATCTAATTTTTCCGGAGAAAGCTGGGGGCTGAATTGAATCCGATTTAATACGGGTAAAGGAACGGTGCACAGCACTCTGTCCCCGGTGAATTCGGTACTATCGGAAACACGGACAACAACTTCATTAGAATTTTGAATAATGGATTCAACAGGTGTCATGAGTTGAATTTTGTCAGAGAGATATTCTGCAAAGGCAAACGGTAATAAATCCGTGCCGCCGCGAATTTTCACATAGTACTTATGTTGTACCGATGTTGGCCATGGGCGACCATCCAGGAAATCGTTAGTTGAAATTAACGTTCGAGTGTCTTCAGTAAAATCCACAAATAAGCCTGATTGAGGATAAAATGGATCGAGGGGTAAATTGAAATGGTCAGCATAACCCAGGGTCATATTGTGGTCCGGTGGGATTCGTGCAGCGCCTGCTTCAGCAAAATGCCCATCCGAAAAATCATTGCGATGTGTATGGACTCGTCCGCCCACACGGTTTCTCGCTTCCAGGATTGTTACCTCGTGACCAGCATGAGCTAATTCATATCCCGCAGACAATCCAGCCAACCCTGCTCCAATAATGATGATTCTCTTGGAAGAATAATCACCCAACAGCATTCCCGGTGATTCATAATCCGGTTCCTCGTCTTGTTCTTGAACTTCATCCTCGCAGGATGTCAACAAAAATCCACCCGTGATGAGCATGGTTTTGAAAAGAAATTCTCGGCGGGTTAAATCAGGCATTTTTTTATTTCCGCATTCAATGAATGGGGTTAATTCTGATTCTCATGGCGGAATGTAAGGATTTATAAAGAAAAATATGTAAAAATGAGCTCGAGTTAATTATTGTATATCATGCCAATGGTCATGCTCATCTGACCAAACTTTACCGGGAGGTGCTTCTCCGGGTGGTTTAGATGTTGAAGTTTTTGGAATCGGTTTTGAAGTTTCGGATGCAGGTTCAGTAGAGATATCATGCCAATGACCATGCTCATCTGACCAAACTTTACCCGCTGGCGCCGGTTCTAAGGGAGATGATATTCTATTTGATGTTATTTCAGGTTCAGGTTCATAAAAGAAAAACCAAAGTATTGCCAATATTAAAATTCCAATTAATGTCCACTGTTTATAGGCATTAGCACTGGATTGGCCATGACAGACTTTGTATTTCTTTCCACTTCCACAGTGACAAATATCATTTCGATTAGGTATTTTATTCAATGTTGACTCCCATTTAGACTAAAATTTTACACCCTACCAACTCAAAATACTACAAACAAAAAAGCTTTGTTTTGTTTTTGGTGATTAGGGGAAAGATAGTTTGTGAGCAGTACTGTATACCACTGACAAATTAATACTTACCAATCCTTTTGGACTGCATTGATCATGTCAATGCAACATTACGCGGTAAATGTATTCCATATGTTGCACATCTCTATCCACCAGCCGGCGGACAGGGATGCGCTTAAATACATAAATTAAAAACGGTCAGCATATTTCTACACTAACCGTTTTTCTGTCGGAGTGGAGAGATTCGAACTCCCGACCCCCTGCTCCCAAAGCAGGTGCGCTAACCGGACTACGCTACACTCCGAATATTTTGTGGGTGAGCGATGGGACTTGAACCCACGGCCTCCTGGGCCACAACCAGGTGCTCTAACCTGCTGAGCTACGCCCACCATATGCTTTTGTTTACCTCAAAATAAGCTGGCAAAATTACTGGAGTTTCATATCTCCTCCAAACGCTATTCATATTCCTTTACACGTGCATCCTGATAGGGAGATTATGTAAGTTTTACCATGCGTCTATTACCTCGCTATATCGTCAGGGAACTTATATTGCCCTTTATTTTTGCCCTGGGTATTATCGTATTTATTCTGTTCATCAATTTTTTCTTAAGAGCCGTAGACAGATTTTTGGGGAAAGGTTTGGACTTATTCACCATATTGGAATACCTGTTTCTTAACTTGGCGTGGATCGTGGCCCTGGCTGTTCCCATGGCCGTTTTGATCTCCACACTCATGGCATTCGGTCGGTTGTCTGAAGATAATGAAATCAATGCACTTCGTTCATCGGGAATAAGTTTTCTTACTATTCTTCGACCTGCGCTTCTTTTTGGTTCTACCATTTGTTTGATGCTCATATTTTTTAATACCCTCATTTTACCCGAAATGAATTTTCACGCCCGCTTACTCGCGGGCGATATCCGAAAAATGCGCCCGGGAATGGACATTGAGCCCGGACATTTTATTGACAATATTCCGGACTATTCCATGATCATTCGCAGCAAAAATGGTAATCTTATGGAAGATGTACGCATTTTCAGTAAAGAGAGCAAAGAGGTCCAAACCAGTATTTATTCGGAAACTGGCGAGCTTTCTACATTAGACGATGCGATTATTCTTACACTTTATGATGGAGAGATACATGAGTTAGACCTTGAGAATTTCAGTAATTACCGGCGCATCAATTTCGAAAAACACATCATTACCATCCCCGCAGATGACTTGATGCTGAACCGTCGAGATACGGCGAATCGTTCCGATCGTGAAATGACATTAGGACTTATGCAAGAAAAAAAGACAAAATATGTTGAACGTAAAATACGTGTGGAGGAACGACTACAAAATACGATTAATAAAGTAACCGGGTTGGAATTCTTACCTGAAAATTTTGCTGATGCACAGAAAATGCTGAATCGTTATAAAGAAGAAATAAAGGGTGACACTACCTTAACCGCAGCACAACTTCGTTTGAAAGAACGGCGTATTCGCAGTTTGGAACGACAAGCAAAAAACGAATACAGGCTCATTGGATCCTATATCAAAAGTGGAAATAAATATGCGGTTGAAATCCATAAGAAATTTTCATTACCAATAGCGTGTATATTATTTGTTTTGGTGGGTGCACCCTTAGGCACACTTTCTCAAAAAGGAGGATTTGCGGTTGCCATTACACTCGGTTTCGGCTTTTTCCTCATTTATTATATTTTCCTCATCGGTGGTGAAGAAATGGCTGACCGCAATATTGTTAATCCCATGATTGGAATGTGGACACCCAATGTTATACTTGCATTTTTCGGTGGTTACCTCACTCTACACTCCGTTCGTGAACGAGCGCCATTATCAATGAAATGGCCTTGGCAAAAATCTCGTGAAAATGATGAATCCGCATAATGTAATCGCTGCAAAAAACAGCGGAAAATCAATTTCAACAACTGATTTATATAGCTTCATCAGTGGTTATGTGGAAGATCGAATCGATGACACTACTATGTCCGGTTTGCTAAAAGCAATATTCGATCATGGAATGACACATGATGAAATTTATACTATGGTGGATATCATGATCCATTCCGGAAAGCAAATGAATTTTGAGCATCTTAGTGATTATGTCTGTGATAAACACAGTATCGGCGGTGTGGGCGATAAAACATCCTTGGTCATTGCTCCCCTTTTAGCCAGTGCCGGATTATACCTGCCCATGATCGCCGGCAGAAGTTTGGGACATACGGGAGGAACGTTGGATAAACTGGAAACGATTCCCGGTTTTCGCGCGGATATTCCCTTGGATAAATTTCAAAAACTGGTGGAAAAAAATCATAGCGGAATTTTGGCTCAAACATCTGAAATATGTCCTGCCGATGGAAAGATTTATGCCCTTCGTGATGTCACGGGAACTATTGCTTCTGTGCCTTTAATTGTGGGATCCATCATGAGCAAAAAAATTGCTGAAGGAATACAGGGCCTGGTCTTAGATATAAAAGTTGGCAGTGGCGCATTCATGACGACTTTAGAAAAAGCGACTGAACTGGCGGAAATGCTCAAAGAAGTTGGAGAACATTTTGGAGTTAAAACGGATTTGGTTTATTCAAACATGGATCAGCCCCTTGGCCGTTTTTCCGGAATGTGGTGCGAAGTGAAGGAAGCAATAGATTGCTTACATGGCAAGGGTCCCGAAGATACCATGGCCCTATGCATGAAATTGGCATCGAAACTTATGATCCAATCCGGAAAAGCAAATGAGGAGGTAGAATCAAATTCCATCCTTAATGAGTTGATAGAAAATGGTTCAGCGTATGAAAGATTTGAAGTAATAACAGCGGCTCAAGGTGGTAATATCAGCAAGGTGGATCATTCTCCTTCTTATACACTTGATATTACCGCTGAAAAGAGTGGTATTATCCAGTCTATGAATACGACTGAAATCGGTTGGGGATTAGTGGAAATGGGTTGTGGACGAAAACAGAAAAACGATATTCTTGATCCTTCAGCGGGAGTAGAATGCCATTTTAAAATTGGCGACGAAGTAAAGAAAGAGGATGTTTTATTTACATGCTTTTGTAATGATGAACAAAAACTAAAAGCAGGTGTAGAAAAGATAGCTCATTCAGTTATCATTGGATCTGAATCGGTTAAACTATCATTGTTTTATAATTGAAAGTTAAACCCTGATGGGGTTAGAATATTTTTTAGAGTATTTCCAATTTTACAAATTTGAAGTTTTTAAAAGTAGTGCAAACATTTTTGTTTGCACTACGACAGGTAAGAATGCTTGTCGTACAACTAAAAGCTTATAAAAACATTTCTAACCAACCCATTTCTTGAATAAAATTTGGGATGAAAAAGTAGTTGAGATTGAAATATTATATTCTTCGTTTAACTTTTTCTACTCATTCTAATGAACCGAGCAGCGATTAGTTGGTTCAGTTCCCCTTACAAATACCTCTGATTCCAAGGGACATAAGTTTACCGGAAGGTCTTTAGTCACTTGACAAATCTTTACATTTACAATCTGCTCTGGTTGGTCGAATTCTTTCCTGGAATAGGATAATGAATCATGGCTGTCACGCATAAATCGAGCCCAAGCCGGTAAGGCTGCTTTACTTCCATCCAATCCTTTACCCAAACTGACTTGCGGATCATCTACTCCGAACCAGGCTCCCGCAGCAATATAAGGTGAATAGCCCACAAACCAGGCATCAGTCCACCCTTGTGTAGTCCCTGTTTTTCCCGCAGCTGGATGGTAAAAATGATATTTCCATCGAGCGCTTCCACCCGTTCCTCTATCCAATACAGTTTGCAGTAAACTGGTCATCATATAAGATGTTTCAGCGCTCAACACTTCTTCCTTTTGCGGAAAATAATCCTTCAGCACATTTCCATATCGGTCTTCAATACGCGTGATACCAAACGGTTTGCAATAGACTCCTTTATTTGCAAATGTACCGTAAGCAGCAACCATTTCAATCAGATGTACTTCTGACGTTCCCAAAGCAATGGCATCCACTGCACGAATATCTGTAGAAATACCCATGCGGCGGGCTGTTTGTTTAACAGCTTCAGCAGGAACAACCTCCTGAACCATACGTACTGAAATCAAATTCATAGACCTTCGCAAACCTTCCCTGATTGTTGTTAAACCACCCGTACTACCATCATAATTTTTGGGCATCCACTTCACCCATTCTCCATCTGAATTGCGCACATTCAACACGACTGGCTGATTCAATAATTGCTTGGTCACGGGTACACCATTATCTACTGCTGTTGTATACACAAACGGTTTGAATACAGATCCCGGCTGACGCAAGGATTGGGTGGCGCGATTGAACTGATCCGGATAATCCGGCCGGCCGCCCACCATGGCTAATATTGCTCCGGTACGCGTATCCAATGCCACAAATGAACTTTGGACTAAAAGCTTATCTCGCAGATCTTCGTACAATTCCATTTCCCCTGCCATCATAAGTTTTACTGTATCTTCCGGATAGATACCCAAGTACGCCAGTTTAGAAAATTCTTCCTCATCATTAAAAATACGCTGATTTAATTTTTGCTGATTTGCTATGATAGATTTTATAACTGCATCTTCAGCTATTTTCTGCAATCGTGAATCTAACGTTGTATAAATTTTTAATCCATCGCGATAAATATTAACACCCAGTTCATCATCTTCCCTTTCAAGAAATCTACGTACATATTCTGTAAATGATGGTGCAGTACCTCTGGTCTGTTCCTGCTGGATACTGTCCAGCAATCGGGCGCGTGCTTCTGCGTATTCTCCTTGAGTTATAAATTTCTGATCACGCATTACCCGCAAAACAACATTACGTTTTGTCAGCGCCCGTTCCGGAAACCGGACCGGAGAATATCGGGCCGGTGCAGGTAGCAGCCCCACCAACAATGCGCTTTCATCCAGCGTCAATTCAAAGGCTTGCTTTCCATAAAATCGCTTTGCCGCCGCTTGGACACCATAGGTCCCGTGACCAAAATGAACGCTGTTTAAATACATTTCCAGGATTTCATCTTTTGTATACGTCCGCTCAATTTGGATGGCAGTTATAACTTCCTTAATCTTTCGTGTGATTGTTTTCTTAAAACCGATATTGTCATAAAGATTCCGAGCTAATTGCTGAGTTAAAGAACTAAATCCTGATCGGTAACTCATTGTAACTGTATTGATAACCACCGCTCGAAATACATCTCTGAGGGAAATACCCCAATGTTCATAAAAACGGCGGTCTTCTTTGGCTACAACGGCATCAAGCATATGTTGTGGTATTTGGTCTAATTCAACAAAAACACGTTTTTCAAAAAAGAGTTCATTCAGCAATGTGCCGTCTGCTGAATAAATGCGCGTCACCAAATCCGGATCATAATTTTCTAATTGGTCAATGGAAGGCAAGTCAATGGACAGGTAAAGGATATAAGCAAAAATAATTACAAGTCCGGTGAGAACCGTATAAATGGACTGTTTAATTACGCGTAGCCAAGATATCATGGGTATGAATTTACTGTTGATTTAAGAAATTGAAATTGGTGAATTGTACGGAGTGAAGAAAAAACTGTTCCAGTTGGATCAGCTTTTTCCCCGGGGCTGGATCATATCTTTAGGCTGAACCAGTTTATCAAAATCTTCGCCGCTCATATAACCGAGGTCGATGATAGCTTCCTTCAGAGTGGAGTTTTCCTTATGGGCTTTTTTAGCTACTTCTGCTGCTTTGTCGTAGCCGATGTGAGGATTTAAGGCCGTAACCAGCATGAGCGAATTATGAAGATTGCTGTGAATTCGTTCTTCATTGGCTTCAATTCCATTCACACAATTATCTGCAAATGAAACGGACACTTCTGCCAGTAATCGAATCGATTGAATTATATTAAAGGCAATCACGGGGCGATAGACGTTTAATTCAAAATTCCCGGATGCGCCTGCCATTGTAATGGTAACATCATTACCGATTATTTGTGTACATACCATGGTCATTGCTTCTGCTTGAGTGGGATTTACTTTCCCAGGCATGATAGAACTGCCCGGTTCATTTGTCGGGAGACTGATTTCTCCGATTCCTGAGCGAGGGCCACTTCCCAGCCAGCGAATATCATTAGCAATCTTATTAAATGAAACTGCCACTGTTTTTAATGCAGATGATAATTCTACAATGCTATCTTGACCGCCTAATGCTTCAAATTTATTTCTTGCAGTAATAAAGGGGAGTTCCGTCAGATTTGCAATTTCCGCAGCAGCCGCTTCACCAAATCCTGCCACTGAATTGATACCGGTTCCCACGGCTGTTCCGCCCATGGCTAATTCATAACAATGTGTTAATGCATTGCTCACACGTGTGATACCATGGTCTACCATGGATGAATATCCGGAAAATTCCTGACCTAAACTTAACGGTGTGGCATCTTGAAGGTGCGTTCGTCCCAATTTGATAATGTCTTTAAATTCATCTGCTTTTGCCGCAAGTGATTTTTGTAATTTTTCCAGTGCAGGTATTAATTGGTGTGCTACTGATTCCACAGCAGAAATATTAATCGTCGAAGGAAAGGTATCGTTTGTGGATTGGGACATGTTTACATGATCGTTGGGATGGACTGGATTCTTACTCCCCAACTCACCACCCAGCATTTCAATCGCTCGGTTGGCAATCACTTCATTCACATTCATATTTGTTTGTGTTCCGGAACCGGTCTGCCAAACGACCAAAGGAAAATGATCATCCAATTTACCGTCGATTACTTCATCTGCTGCGTTTCGAATGGTGTCTGCAATTTCGGAATCGAGACTGCCAAACGATTCATTTACAGTAGCAGCAGCTTTTTTTAGAATACCATAAGCCCTAATAAATTCACGGGGAAAATGTTCGTTACCAATTTTGAAATTTTGCAATGACCTCTGGGTTTGGGCGCCCCAATAACGATCATTTGCAACATTTACTTCTCCAAGGCTGTCTTTTTCTATTCGTGTAGACATAACTTTACTCCACAATCCATGTGTTTCCGGAATTCAATAACTCTTTAATGCTCCCCGTACCATGATGACCAATAGCTTCATCGATTTGTTGAACTACAAGATCATCATAGGGTGTAACATCTATTGCATACAAAACACCTACCGGATCAGGGAAAATATCCAGATAGGTAAAATTAGCCAACATTGATGCTATAACATAATCTTGTTCATTATGAATCAACACATCATCTATGGAATAGTTATCGCCTATTTCAATAATTTCCGGAACATTATCGCTTAATTTTATTCCTTTTTTATTTTCTTTTCCAAAGAGCATAGGTTTGCCATGTTCAAGGCGCAGGACATTATCTGCTTTTGATTCTTTATTTGTCATTGAAGCAAAGGCTCCGTCATTAAAAATAAGGCAATTTTGATAAATTTCAAGGAAGGATGTTCCTTTATGCTTATGTGATCGTTCAATCATAGCCTGCATATGTTTCGTATCTCGATCAACGGACCTGGCTACAAATGTCGCTTGTGCCCCCATAGCTAAAGTGAGTGGATTAAACGGTCTATCCAAAGAACCAAATGGGGTTGATTTTGTAATTTTTCCAACTTCGGACGTAGGTGAATACTGGCCTTTGGTTAAACCATAAATGCGGTTATTAAACAGCATTACATTTATATTTATATTGCGGCGTAATAGATGAATCGTATGATTACCACCAATAGAAAGTCCATCTCCATCACCGGTCACAACCCACACTGACAAATCAGGATTGGCAATCTTTACGCCGGAGGCAATGGCAGTTGCACGACCGTGAATGGTATGAAAACCATAGGTATTCATGTAATATGGAAATCGGCTGGAACAACCAATGCCTGAAATAAAAACGATGTTTTCCCTATCAATGCCTAATTCCGGAAACACTTTTTGTGTTTGTGTTAGAATGGCGTAATCGCCGCATCCGGGACACCAGCGTACAGATTGATCCGAAGTAAAATCCATCCGAGAATATTTTTTCTTTTCGACTGTTTTTACATCTGCCATGATCAGCATCCCAACATTTCATTTACTTTTTCTATGATTCGCCCTTTACCAATTGGTTTTCCCTTAACTAAGTTTAATCCTTGGGCATCCACAAGATATTCAGCGCGAATAATTTTTGATAATTGACCCATATTAATTTCCGGTATTAATACGTGTTTGTAGCGGATTAAAATTTCTCCTAAATCTTTGGGTAAAGGATTTAACCACCTTAAATGAATATGGCTGACTAACTTACTTTCTTTCTGCAAATCTTCAGTTGCAGAACGGCAGGATCCTTTTGTTCCTCCCCAACTTAATATTAACATGTCTCCACTTGCTTTTCCAAAAACATCTGTTGGAGGAATTTCGTTCACAATATTGTTTATTTTCTGTTGGCGATTCAATGTCATTTGATGATGATTTTCTGGATCATAACTGACATTACCGGTACCATCTTCTTTTTCTAATCCGCCTATGCGATGCTCCAATCCTGATACTCCGGGAATTGCCCACGGCCGCGCCAAAGTCTCCTTATTCCGCAAGTAGGGCATGAACTGCCCATCAACCAATGTGGATGTGTCTGCAAATTTAACTTCAATTGGTTCCAAGTCATCCACATTAGGTATAAGCCATGGTTCAGAGCCATTCGCCAAATAGCCGTCTGTTAGAACAAAAACAGGTGTCATATACTTAAGGGCTATTCGGCATGCTTCATAAGCGGTGTAGAAACAATCGCCAGGTGTGGCTGAAGCGATTACAGGTATGGGGGCTTCACCATTGCGTCCATACAGCGCTTGAAATAAATCTGATTGTTCTGTTTTGGTTGGTAATCCTGTGCTGGGTCCACCGCGCTGTACATTGACAATAACCATGGGCAACTCGGCCATGACAGCGAGGCCAAGCGCTTCACCTTTTAAGGCAATCCCAGGACCGGAAGAGGCTGTAACAGCCAAGTTTCCGGTAAACGCTGCTCCAATTATAGATGTCATTCCGGCAATTTCATCCTCGGCTTGAAACGTTTTTACATTATGGTATTTTAACGAGGATAGAATATGAAGTATATCGCTAGCGGGTGTAATGGGATAACCACCATAAAAAAGAGGTAAGTTAGATTTTTCGGCTGCAGCAACTAATCCAAGTGAGACTGCATAATTTCCGACTATATTTCGATACGTTCCCGGGGGTAAATCCGCTTTATCCACCATATATCGAGTCATAAATATTTCAGTCGTTTCACCATAATTATATCCAGCATCCAACGCTCGGACATTTGCTTCAATCAACTCAGGCCGTTTAGCGAATTTTTTTCTCAACCAGGATTTGGTTGTTTCAGTTGGCCTGTCAAAAATCCAGAATAGAAGTCCTAAAGCAAATAAATTTTTAGTGCGTTCAACTGTCTTAGGCGGTAAATCCATATCCGAACATGCTTCTAAAACAATTTTGCTCATATCAATGGCAAACACATTGAAAAAGTCTTCCAATGAACCATCTTCCAAAGGATTGGAATCATAACCGGCATACGTCAGATTTTTCTTTGTAAAGCTGGCTGTATTACATATAAGCATTCCACCATGCTCCAACTCGTTCATATGAACTTTTAATGCAGCCGGATTCATAGCGACTAAAACATCCACCTTATCTCCGGGTGTATGGATATCTTTAGAACTGAAATTAATTTGAAACGCACTCACACCAGCCAACGAACCGGCAGGTGCCCGAATTTCTGCAGGGTAATCCGGGAGTGTACTAATATCATTTCCCACAATTGCTGTGGTTTCAGTAAATCGTCCGCCCGTAAGCTGCATACCATCTCCTGAATCACCTGCAAAACGGATGATTACATTTTCAACATTTTTTAGTGTTTTTTTCATTAAGGTATTGATTAGCGATATTTAGTCGTAATGCAGAGAAGTTCGGAACTTATGGGGCGTTTTTAATTTTAAATTCAAATGTGTTCAGGACCTGTCCAGTGTTAAATTTACTATTCTGTTTATACGTAAATCAATTGTATTAGAGACCAATTAAAAATGTGAACAAAAATTGCACTTTTCATTCTGAAATCGTAAACTATATGTTACGCTAATGAGCCCCAAACATAATCCGAGTCAACTTTCTATTTTTCCAGAGCTGTCTGGTAACCTCTCTACACCTTCGATTGCAACCATACCGGAGTTTGATAACGCCTTAGGAAATTTAATTAAAATGAGTGACCTTGGCGCATTTATTCAAATTAATATCCATGGAATTGAAAAGATTTATTCTTTGAATATTCATGAGCTTAATATACCTAAAGATTTTATAAATCCAGATTCAGCATTGGTTCCATTAACAGTACATTTATTTCCACACCATATTAGAAATGAATTAAAAAAATTAACATATGAAGTAAAAGCATTTTTCAATCAGGGAAATTCATTCAAGACATCATTCGGCTACTTCCTGTTTCGCAGCCATTTTCCACTTTGGAAAACATTTTTACTTGAACGACAGGAATCAATAAAACACTATTTAACTGATACGTTAAGCAAAGGTATTTACGGACAATACTTTTTAGATCATTTTCAGGAAGGATATGATTATATAAAGGAAGTTGCGGATGATACAGCACCTTGGGTTTTTCATGATAAATTATTGTTAAAAGATATCCAGGAAGTAAGACATAATATTGCTGAAACTCATTCAACTTTATCCAGTTTAAAAGTCACAGAATTGGATTATCCCTTTCAAGTTCTCGTTTTAAAAACTGCTCATATTCCCATGGTACTACATCAATATCAGTCTCAAGTACAGGTTCATTCTGTTTTTAAAACTATTCATTTGGAGTATCTTGCTGATACTGAAATAAATACAATCGAAGATGTCCGCAAGTTGACAGATAAACTCTAATACTTTTACACAGTTTCTAAAAAAATTCTATGACTAAAGAACAAATAAGATTATCTACCCTGTCTCACGGCAGCGGTTGAGCGTGTAAAATAGGTCCGAAAGACCTGGCTCAGGTTCTGGGTCAACTCAACTTGGCAAATGATGACCGTGTTCTCGTCGGCTTTGATGGGGCAGACGATGCTGCAGTCGTACGTCTGGACGGTGATAGATTAATTGTTCAAACAGTCGATTTTTTTACACCTATTGTGGATAATCCTTATCAATTCGGACAAATCGCAGCCGCCAATTCTCTTTCTGATATTTATGCAATGGGCGGCACTCCCCTTTTCGCATTGAATATTGTTGCGTTTCCCATAAATGATTTGCCTAAAACAATCTTGACAGAAATTCTCCAAGGGGGTGCCGACAAAGCCCGCGAAGCTGGAATTACTATTGTGGGCGGACACTCGATTGATGACAAAGAACCCAAATATGGATTAGTCGTCACCGGTGAAGTTGATGAACAAAATCTAGTAAAAAATAATGGAGCTCGACCCGGCGATGCATTAATCTTAACAAAACCACTTGGTACAGGTATTATTGCCACTGCCATTAAAAAAGGGAAAGCTGATTCAGATCAGATTGATGCGGCTGTGTTATCCATGTCTACACTCAATAATGCAGCGGCAGAAGCAATGAATGGTTTGGATGTTCATGCAACAACAGACGTTACCGGTTATGGTCTTTTGGGGCATTTATTGGAAATGTGCCGTGCCAGTAATGTTTCAGCTAATGTTGATTTTAGTTCATTGCCCTATTTACCAGGTGTTCGCGAATTGGCTGAAAGTGGAGTTTTCCCCGGAGGAACAAAGCGAAATCTGGATTTTGTAAATGAATATGTTCACTTTCAAAATTCACTATCTGACATAGACCAACTGTTAGCAGCCGATGCACAAACATCCGGAGGACTTTTAATTGCTCTACCAAATGAAGAAGCCAAAAAATATTTGGAGATTATAAATATTTCCGCACCATTTCCTGCTGTTAAAATTGGACATATCACCAATATTACTGATACATTCATTTCTCTTTATTAGACTGTACATATACTTTTTTCATACCAAAAGTTCATATAAGCTTTAACAGTTTTTTTGTACTTGAAAATATAGCTAATATTGTGTTAGAATTACTATATAGGATATCAAGGTCTTAAATCCTTTTTATTAATGCAATTTTATAATTGCACAATATGAAAGCTGATATATCGTAGGATGAATTATTCTACTATCAATCTTTTCCCTAACCGATCCCGGTTAACAACCCGTAGGAATCCTGAACCCACTCTATTATCACTTATTTCCCCTATACATCAAAAAGCTGGGATTAATATAAGCAAGGAGTTACAATGAATATTAACTGTTGGGATTATATGAAATGCGGGCGAGAACTTGGAGGAAAAAAAGTAGATGAATGTGGAGTTTGTCCGGTAGTGACATACACTGCTTTCAATAAAATAAACGATGGATTTAATGGTGGACGTTATTGTTGGGAAATCGTAGGCACTTTTCCCATAAGTGATCTTCGCTGCTCACATGCAGCTAAAATCAAAGACTGTACTCTGTGCAACTTTTATAAACTGGTAAAGAAGGAAACGGGTAAACAGTTCGTTGACTAACAAACTCTATAAAGGATAATTCATTATGAGCTATTGGCGAGTTCCACTTGACATTCAAAATGTTAAAATACCAAAAGGTGACATTCATATCATCACAGAACGATGCAAAGGCTGCAATTTTTGTGTAGAGTACTGCCCTAGGGATGTTCTTGAAATGTCCACAGATTTTAATCGCAAAGGGTATCATTATCCCCAGGTGTTAAAGCAAGGTGCCTGTGTAAACTGTAATCTTTGTGAAATGATATGTCCGGAATTTTCTATTTATTGTTTAGAAGGTGAAGAAAAACCCCCCGAACCTGATCAAGTGTTGAGAAAAGGAGAAAACCATGAAAGCTGATCCAATCGGTGTCGCAACGGGAAGTTATTATTTGGATGGAGACCATGCCTGTGCGGAAGGCGCCATTGCAGGTGGATGCAGATTTCTGGCGGGATATCCCATTACACCGTCTACTGAAGTAGCAGAACGTATGGCAGAACGGTTTCCGAAAGTGGGTGGCGTGTTTATCCAGATGGAAGATGAGTTGGCATCCATGGCTGCAGTATCTGGGGCTGTCTGGGCAGGAGCAAAATCCATGACTGTTACATCCGGCCCCGGTTTTTCACTGATGATGGAAAATTTGGGTTTAGCAGCAATGATGGAAGTACCTTGTGTAGTTGTAAACGTACAAAGAGGCGGCCCATCTACAGGGCTACCCACACTCACCGGACAAGCGGATATGATGCAAGCTCGCTGGGGTTCTCACGGGGATTATGAAATAATTGCATTATCACCTAATTCTCCACAGGAATGTTTCGATTTAACTGTAAAAGCATTTAATCTTTCTGAAGAATGGCGTGTCCCTGTTTTATTTATGATGGATGAATGTGTAGGTCATATGACTGAAAAAGTCGTTATCCCCAATGCAGATAAAATTGACGTTACACCCAGAAAATTTTATAAAGGGAAAAAAGAAGATTATCGTCCTTTCAAATTTAATGGAGCAGATTCTGTGGCTCCTCTGGTGAAAGCAGGAGACGGTTATTTTATCCACATTACCGGTTTGACCCACGACGAACGGGGTTATCCTGTGATTAATGCGGAAGCCCAAGAGAAAAACGTAACACATCTGGTAAATAAAATTCTAAAAAATGAAGAAAAAATTCGGATCATTGAAGAAAATCAAGTAGAAGGCGCGGATGTTGTAGTCGTTTCGTATGGAATTTCTTCCAGGGTTGCCATGAAGGCTGTGGAATCAGCCAGAGAGAAAGGCTTAAAAGTTGGAACAATAAGGTTGGTAACCGTTTGGCCTTTCCCCGAAAGCCGAATTCGTGAACTGGCAAAATCCGTGAAGGCATTTGTGGTTCCGGAAATCAACTTGGGGCAGATTGTTTTGGAAGTAGAACGCTGTGCCAACGGAGAAGCTAAAACAATTCTCGTTCCCCACGCAGGAGGCTGGGTCCATGATCCAATAGATATATTAAATGCCATCGAGGAGAGTATCAAATGAGTGAACCCACTACAGATTACACAGATACATTAACAATTCCGGAGCCAAAAGAAAATCTTAAACATCCCTTGGAATCCTATATTCGTTCGGAACGTTTTCCCCATATTTGGTGTTCTTCCTGCGGGATTGGAACGATTGTGACAGCCTACATAAGTGGACTTCAAAAATCAGGATTAGATCCGGAAAAAGTAGCTGTGGTGTCAGGAATCGGATGTTCCGGCCGTGCTGCTGGATACTTGAGGTTAGACAGCTTCCATAGCACCCACGGACGGGCCCTTCCATTTGCCACAGGATTGGCATTGGGAAATCCCGAATTAAAGGTGTCTGTCATCAGCGGTGATGGTGATATTGCAGCCATCGGTGGGAATCATTTCATCCACTCTGCCAGACGAAATATTGACCTGAATATCATTTGCATCAACAATTTTAACTATGCTATGACCGGTGGTCAAGCTGGACCCACCACACCCTTAGAAGCCAACGCTTCCACCACTCCCTATGGTTGTTATGAATATCCATTTAACCTGCCCTTTTTAGCTGAATCCAGCGGCGCCGTTTATGTGGCACGATGGACGGCCCTACACATCCGTAGATTGACCAATGCTATTTCTGAAGCATTGCAAAAACCGGGTTTCTCATTTATCGAAATTATTTCTCCCTGCCCCACTCTTTATGCCCGGAGAAACAGGCTGGGTACCGGTTTGGACACAATGAAATTCTATCACGATAGTGCGACTATTCAGCACGGTGCGGATACCCGGGAAGTGGATATAGAATATCAAAAGAAAATCATTGTTGGGAAATTTGTTGATAAGGATAAACCGACGTTCACTGAAGCACGGGATACATTTTTAAATAAGAAACTGGGTGACCAGTACGTACCTTACAGGAGGCCAAATAATGGACATTAAATTTTCAGGATTCGGAGGTCAAGGAATTATTAAATCAGGAACGTTGATCGGAAAAGCGGCATCACTTTTTGATGACAAATTCGCTACTTTAACACAGAGCTTCGGACCGGAAGCAAGAGGCGGCGCTTGTTCAGCGCAATTGGTCATCGATGAAGAACCAATTCTCTATCCCTATATTGTTCGTCCGGAGATTTTGGTAAGTATGTCTCAAGAAGCATACGAAAAATTTCTGGATGATTTAGCTCCCAACGGTACTCTCCTTACAGACACTGATCTTGTAAAGCCACATAAAATCCGTAAAGATGTAACTATGCATAGCATCCCATCTACTCGTATCGCTGAAGAAATGGGTAACCGTATATTTGCAAATGTGGTTATGGTTGGATTTTTCACAGCTATAACAAAAATTGTGAATTCTGAAGCGATGAAAAAAGCGTTGCCCGGTTCTGTCCCGGAACGATTTATTGATATCAATATCGAAGCATTTGATAAAGGATTTCAATACGGTGCTGAAACACTTGAAAAAAATTAATAAAATGAATGAAAAAGTGCAGTCAGAGGTTAGAGAAAATGTGGCAGTTATCCATTCAACCTTGCATTCATTCATTATTTCAAACAATACTCATCCACCTAACCTTGTAAAGGTTTTTCCACACCGAGTTCAACGGTTGGTATTGGGTATTGAAACCTTTGAAAGGTTATTTGAATCAATACCCAATAATCAATACAAAATATGAAAAGTTCTAAACCAACTACATTTACGTTTCAACATCAACAAGATCAATCCTATCGGTTGGGAATCACCGATCCATCTCCCTGTACCTTGGCGTGTCCTGCAGGAGTAAATGTAAAATCCTATGTGTCCCTAATTTCCTCCGGGCGTTTCCAGGAAGCATTGGATGTGGTCCGAGAACAGAATCCTCTTCCGGGAATTTGCGGCAGAATTTGTACTCATCCCTGCGAAGAATTTTGTACCCGAAACGAAATTGATTCTCCTGTGGCTATCTGCTGGTTGAAACGATTCGTGGCGGACTATGAATTGAGCCATCCCGGAACGAAACCAAAAAAAATAAAACAAACACAGAAAGAAAAAATTGCCATTATCGGTTCCGGACCGGCAGGGCTGACGGCTGCCAACGATTTGATACGACGTGGATATGGCGTTACTATTTTTGAAGCGCTTAAAAAACCCGGAGGAATGCTCATTGCCGGTATACCGTCTTTTCGTCTGCCCAGAAATATATTAAAAATGGAAATTGATGCCATAAAGGCATTAGGTGTAAAAATTAAAACAAATAATAAAATTAAAGGTAAGGATGCAATCCAAAATCTGTTGAAATATGGTTTCGACGCTGTTTTCATTGCAGTGGGTGCCCACAAGGGGAAAAAATTGAATATTCCCGGTGAAACTCAATATAAGGGAATCATTGATTGTGTTGATTTTCTAAATCAGGCAAACTTTGCTTCAGCACCAGATTTGGGTAAAAAAGTGATTGTCATCGGCGGTGGAAATTCTGCCATTGATTCTGCCCGGACTGCCATGCGGTTAAATACGGATAAAGTCCACGTTGTTTACAGGCGGTCTCGAAAGGAAATGCCGGCCAATGCAGCGGAGATTGAAGAAGCGGAAAATGAGGGGATACAATTTCATTTCCTTGCTATTCCCAATAAAATCATTGGAAAAAAAGGGAACGTTTCAGGCATGGAATGTCTCCAGGCAAAATTGGGAAAACCGGATTCTAGCGGAAGAAGGCGGCCTGTTCCTATAAAAGGATCAGAATTCACTGTGGATGCAGATACAATTATTTCTGCAATTAGCCAGGAACCGGACTTGGAATTTCTTGGAAAAGATCATGAGATAAATATCACCAAATGGAACACATTTGCTGTAGATGAAAAAACCCTGGCAACAAATATTCCAGGTGTATTTTCAGGTGGTGATGCCGTGTTGGGACCCAGCACTGTCATTGATTCCATTGCCCAGGGACATGTTGCCTCCCGGTCTATTTATCGATATCTCAATAAGGAACCGTTACAGCAGGAATTTGAAACCGGTGTTCCAAAAGAATGGGAATTCAAAGTTGATAAAAATCTTCAGAAACATTCTCAACGCGCCCCAATGCCCATGATTGATATTCCAAAGAGAAAAAATAATTTTGATGAAGTGGAATATGGATTTGACGAAGCTACTGCCATTGCTGAAGCCAGCCGGTGCCTCCGTTGCGGACCCTGCAGTGAATGTTTTATTTGTGTACCGGAATGTGGAAAAGAATTAGCTCTTTTTTCCCGACCGAACGAACAGGAAGTATCTCTATTTAGAATACCTCCTGTTTACAAAACACTGGACCCCGCCCACTCGCCTTGGAATGGATCAATGGCTACTGGGAAGAAGACAGAGCCGGTGCGTTTGGATGCCTTATTTCCCTATGTTAGCGATTCTTTATGCCGGGGGTGCGGAGATTGCGTAGATGTTTGTGACTTTGATGCCATTCAACTAATTCCAAAAACGGATGAAATGTCCATTGCCAAAATTGATGATGATATTTGTCGGGTGTGTGGAACGTGCGTCGCTGTATGTTCTCCCAGTGCAATTATTCCCCGGGTTTTCAACCAAGTTTGGTTAGACCAAAAGCTCAGTGCCATGGATCCCAAAAAGAAAAATGTCATCGTATTCAGCTGCCAATGGAATGGCTCTCATATTGACGGAACTGCTTTTCCTGATTTCCAATCGAAGGAAACGAATGTCCTGTTTGCTCATTTCATGTGTACCGGTAGACTAGAATCATCATTCGTTTTTCAGGCATTAAACAAGGGAGCTGATGGAGTATTAGTCACAGGCTGCAGTTCCGGCGAATGCCATTATGATTTCGGTGTTCATCAAGCTGAAAAGACTGTGGAAACCACTCGCCGGCTTATTCATCTTCTCGGATTTGAATCATACCGATTTGGATATTCACAAATTGAAGATGGAGACCCTGAAAAATTCACTGAAGAAGTAAAAAACTTTGTGGAAGGGCTTCCGTCCAATCATACTCCAGAAAGCACTAGCCGGAAACTAGAATTAGAAGCGGAGGTACTATGAGCAGTTCTCTAGTAGAATCAATTAAAAAAACCAATGCCTTTGCTTGCCTTGAATGCGGAAAATGTACAAGCGTCTGTCCTGTTTCTAAATTCAATCGTCAATATTCACCCAGAAGTTTGCTCACCAAAGCAGTTCGGGAACACTTCGACACTTTATTTCAGGATTATGATTTGTGGAGCTGCTTGACCTGTAAACGCTGCGATGCTGTATGTCCATCCAATATTAAATACAGTGATTTGAATCAAATTGTCCGGAGTGGCGCCAAAGATTCCGGATTCCATGGAAAATGCTCCCATTCCGGCGCCATGGAAATGCTCCAAACTATTATGACAACACCGGACTTAAATCAAAACCGTTTGGAATGGGTTACCGACGATATGGAAACAGATGAGGAAGGTGATGTTCTTTATTTTGTGGGGTGTGCTCCATATCAGGATGTATTTTTTTCTGATCTTGACTTAAACATTATGGATGGAGCCAAGAGCAGTGTAAAATTATTAAATGTATTAGGAGTTACGCCTGTTCTTCTACCCGATGAACGGTGCTGCGGTCATGATTTACTTTGGAATGGCGATGTGGATAATTTCAAAATGTTGGCTGAACATAATGTAAAAGCCATAAAAAACACCGGAGCAAAAACAATCCTGTTTTCGTGTGCAGAGTGTATGAGTGCTTTTAATGATTTATATCCAAAATACGGTTTTTCCATCAATTTGAAGCTGAAACACATGAGTCAGTTTCTTGCGGAAAAGATTGAATCCGGCGATTTGAAATTGAAGGATCCGGAGCAAGCACTGACATACCAGGATCCCTGCCGATTGGGGCGCCATTTGGGAATTTATGATGAACCACGTAAAGTATTACAACCCAATGGATCTAATCATTTTACAGAAATGAAACAGAACAGTAAAGGCTCCTTATGTTGCGGAGTCAGCGCCTGGATGAATTGTGATACCACATCCAAATCCATACAAAGGGAACGGCTGAAGCAAGCCAAAGACACCGGAGCAGATGTGTTGGCTGTAGCTTGCCCAAAATGCCAGATTCACTTGGTCTGCACCATGAAAGACCAAGCAGTAAAAGATAAACACGGTATTCAAATCCGTGATATTTCAGCCATTACGTTGGATAGAATAAAAATGGACTGAAATGAAAATAATAAACCAACTCCCCCGGCAGGCGCACTTCTTACTTATTCCTTTATCCTTTTTCCTTATAACCGCCTGTCCCGACCCGCCGGAAACAATAGACTGCGGCACTCATCAGGTAGAAGTAAACGGCGACTGTGAATGTGAGGAAGGCTATCACTGGGACGAAGACCAAAGCAAATGCCTCATGGACACCACCAGTCATAATTTTACCTGGGAGATAGATACATTAGGGAGTGGATTGAATGGTAGTTTTTTACTCGATGTTTCTGGCATTGATGAGGATAATGTCTGGGCTGTCGGTGAAATCTTTACAAATAAACCGGATTCGACTTCTGGTACGGAAAATTCGAGTTATAATTCTGCATACTGGAATGGAAATGATTGGAAGTTGGAAAAAATACAGGTACCTCCTTACTACTTTTATTCAAAAAGAACTAGTATTTATACTGTTGCATTGAATGATGTTTGGATGGGATCAACAATGCCAACACATTGGAATGGAGTTGAGTGGCAAGGATTTAATGATTGGCAGAACGGTTGGGACTTTAATGGTTATATCAAAGCCATATGGGGTAATTCATCATCAAACATATATTTTATTGGTAAAGACGGTGGCATAGTTCATTATGACGGCAATACATTTACGAAAATGGAGAGCGGAACTGATATTGATCTAATTTCTATCAGTGGTACTGGTCCAGATAATGTATGGATTTGTGGCTGGGATTATGAAGAATCTGTATTATTACATTTTGACGGTAATGATTGGAGTAAGCTTCTAATACAAAATCAATATTTGATTCCAGAATCAGATAACCTAACCGGTCCAATAACTAGTGTATACACAGATGATCCAGATTCAGTATGGGCTTTAACTCCCTTTGGTATTTATCGCGCTCATAAGAACACGGATGGAAAAGCAATTTTAATTAGACCACCAACACCTATTACTGATACTTGGTATGGGTTTCCTTTACACATGGGAGGCAAAAACCACAATGATATATTTATCACCGGCTATTACACAACTGTCTGGCATTACAATGGTAAAAGTTTTCATCATTATGATGAATTAAGTGGAAGTGGTCCTATACTTGAGAGTGCTGTAATCGGGAATCAGGTTTTTCTGGTGGGAGCATCCTATACAACCACCCATGCTTTAGTTTATCGTGGAACACGATTCAATCCATAATCAAAAAAACGATGGAAAGAACTATGAAAAATGTACTAAATACAATCATACCCATTTTGTTTACAATTAGTTATATATCTGGAGGTGAGATCAGTGATAATTTAGCAACAGAAATAAATGTAACATCTCCTGACAGTTTGATTCCAGTACTTATCAACCTTGAAGAAAGATTTGATGCTCAATTTCTGTCTTATTCAATGCAACAACAAGGAGCGAACAGACAACCCTCGATGACTCAACAATATCTTTGGTCCGTGCTAGTGGGTATTTGACCCCCGGTTGGAGGTTAGAGAGGCTTATAATAATCAAATATGATTTTAAAATACATGAAGAATGGAGACATAAATGAAAAATAAAATGAGAATCGGAGTTTTTGTCTGCGAGTGCGGTTCAAATATTGCCGGATCCCTGGATTGCGAGGCAGTCCGGGATTATGCTGCGGGATTGCCTGACGTTGTCTGTTCAGTCGTCAACAAATACACGTGTGCGGAACCGGGACAGCAGGAAATCCAAAAATACATAAAGGAATATGATCTGAACCGGGTTGTAGTTGCGTCGTGTTCGCCGAGAATGCATGAACCCACATTCAGAAACTGCGTTGCAGAAGCAGGGCTAAATCCCTATTTAATGGATATGGCAAACATCCGCGAGCACTGTAGCTGGGCACATTTGGATAACTGGGATGGTGCGACGGAAAAAGCGAAGGATATTGTAAAAGTATCCGTTGCCAGAACTCGGTATTTACGTCCGCAAGAAGAAACTCAATTACCAGTAATAAAAGAAGTGTTGGTTGTGGGCGGAGGTGTAGCGGGCATTCAAGCATCGCTGGACCTGGCTGACGCAGGGTATCAAGTAAATCTAGTAGAAAAGGAGGCATCCATTGGTGGGCTTATGGCCGCGTTAGACAAGACGTATCCCACTATGGATTGTTCCATATGAATACTCGGCCCAAAAATGATGGATGTCGGTCGACATTCTAAAATCAATCTTCTTACGTATAGCGAAATAGAAAACATCGGCGGTTATATCGGAAACTTTCAGGTAACCGTCCGGAAAAAAGCCAGGTATGTGGATGAAAAAGAATGCAACGCCTGTGCTGAATGTGAAAAGGTCTGCCCTGTTGTAGCTGCAGACGAATTTCAGGAAGGCTTCTCATCTCGTAAAGCAATCTATATGCCATTCCCTCAAGCAGTTCCATCGGTCTACATTTTAGACGATAAGGACTGCCTGGGACATAACCCAATTGCCTGCGGTAAATGTGCAGATGTATGCGAAAAAAACTGTATTGATTTCGATATGAAAGATGAAATCATAAACCTAAATGTAGGTGCAGTAATCACAGCGACGGGTATGGATGTGTACGATCCCACTGAAATGGATGAGTATGGATATACTCAATATGAAAATGTAGTTACCAGCATGGAGTTTGAACGGCTGATTTCTGCCGGTGGCCCTACGGAAGGACATTTCATTCGCCCAACAGACAGAAAAACACCCAAGCGGATTGCCTTTATCCAATGTGTGGGCTCCAGGTCCAATTCTCCCATTGGAAATCCATACTGCAGCAATATTTGCTGTATGAATACGATTAAAGACAGCCTGCTGCTTATGGATCATTATCCCGGCACAGAAATCACGGTATTCTATATTGATATCCGTGCTTTTGGAAAAGGGTTCGAAGACCTGTTCCAGCGGAGTAAACAAGCAGGTGTAAAGTACATTCGTGGTTTACCCGGTGAAATATTCGAAGATCCAAAAACAAAAAATCTCACCATGCTGGTGGAAGATACGGTGGCAAATTCGGTTACCGATTTTGAGTTTGATTTGGTCGTTCTTTCTGTGGGTGTCATTCCTCGGAGAGATAGCGATCTGATTCAACGGTTGTTGACCCTCTCCCGCACAACAGACGGTTTTTTCATGGAATCACATCCCAAGTTGAAACCTGTTGATGCGCCTACCGGAGGAGTCTTTCTCGCCGGCTGCGCAGAATCACCAAAAGATGTGAAAGATAGCGTAACTCAGGCTAGTGCAGCGGCGGCAAGAGCACAGATACTACTAAATGCCGGGAAAATCAATGTGGAAGCAATTACATCACAAGTGCTGACGGATTTCTGCACCGGCTGCCAAGTATGTGTTAAAGTGTGTCCATTTCACGCCATTACCGGCGGCGATGCAAAACTGAAAATCCCAGTGGAAGTGGTGGAAGCCGCCTGCCAGGGATGCGGTACCTGCGCTGCGGAATGCAATTTTGATGCTCTGTTAATGAAGCATTTTGAAGATGAGCAAATCATGTCCCAGATTGATGCAATTACCGGTGAAAATGCCGCAGATAAAGTAGTCGCTTTTGCCTGTAATTGGTGTTCATACGGCGGAGCGGATCTGGCAGGATTATCCAGGATGCAGTATCCCACTTCCCAGCGAGTAATAAAAACCATGTGCAGCGGACGAGTGGATTCCAAGTTCGTTCTCCATGCTTTTGAAAACGGTGCACCGATTGTATTAGTCAGCGGCTGTCATTATGCAGATTGCCACTATATCGATGCCAATCGCTGGACAGTGAAACGTGTGGATAAGCTTTGGGATAAAATGGAACGATTGGGTATTCGTCCGGAACGGCTGCAGTTGGAATGGATCAGCGCAGCGGAAGGTCAAAAATGGGCGAATACAATGAAAGACCTGGAAAAAATGAGAGAACAGGTGACGCAAGAAGAAATAGAACATGCAATGAGCGTGTTAAAAGAAGACCGGGAAAAAGCAGAAGCGAAGAAAAAGAAAAAAGCAGAAAAGAAAACACCGGTGAAAGAAATTCCCATAGAAGCATCAGCATAAGGAGAAACTACCATGGAAGAGGTTGATTATTTATGCATGCGTTGCGGAAACGAATACCGCGGACCATTTGATAAGTTGGTTCCTGTGGAACGATCGTGTCCAAAATGCAACAGCAACAGTATTCGTAGAAATAAAAAGAAAAAGAAAAATCCTACTGCTTCGGCATAGGGAAAGGATATCAACATGTTTGAAAAAAACCACGATTATTTTCGGGCATTTGTCAACGTTAGTAAAGCAATTAGTTCCACATGGGATTTTCAAAATATCTTAGATGAGATTGTGGAAAATGCAGTTAAATACCTGGAATTGAACGCCGGAGCTATAAGCATATGGAACAAAGGGGGAAATCGTTTGGAAATGATTGCCCATGTAAATATAAGTCAGGATTTTCTGAACAAAGGTCCGGTCTATGCTGATAAGAGTATGCCCAGGGCATTGACAACAAAACAACCTGTTATTATTCCAAATATTGAGGATGATGCCGAACTACAGTATCCTGAAGCGTGCAGAAAAGAAGGCATTAAAGCAATTCTGTCCATTCCCATCATTTTTAAAGAAAATGTCATTGGAGTCGTCAGATTGTTTGATAACAAAATTAGAACATTCGATGAAAAAGAAATTGAATTTATGTCTTCTCTTGCAGACTTAGGTGCAATTGCTATAGAAAACGCCCGCTTTTTGGGTCAGTTGAAAAAAGATCACCAGCGAGAAATGGATGATTTGTGGGATTATTTCAGTGATATGACCGGAACACCTCAATATTAAAAATCAACAACTGTTATATTTATACCCGACTAATATAGTCTGACATAATTCTTGTACTATATTTAACTTGCCTCGTAATTTTAACCGACAAATTTAATCGGATTTAATCATGCTTAAAATAACACGTAAAGTTGAATATGCACTCATTGCTCTGCGTCACATGCAAAACAAAGAACCGAATGCTGTAACGAGTACAAAAGAAATCGCTGTTTTGTATGATATACCTTTGGAACTTTTGGCTAAAACACTGCAGTTAATGGCTCGGGATGGTATTATTGACGGTGTGCATGGTCCCAATGGAGGATATAAAATCAAGGCTAATTTGGAAAACATAAATATGATCGAATTTTTTGAAAAGATCGAAGGTCCACTGGGACTCATGGATTGCTATTTTGATTCAGATTGTACAATAATATCTGCATGCAATATTCGATCCCCTATCCAAAAAATAAATGACAATATGCGCACCATGTTTGAAAACATGTCCGTTGGTGAAATAACTCAGTGAGGTAAAAATGGCTATTAAAAAAGATCAAGTAGTGGAAATTTTAAAGCAGTGTTACGACCCTGAAATACCCGTGGATCTATGGAGTTTAGGTCTCATTTATGATATTAAAATTGATGAAAATATTGTGAATATAACCATGTCGCTTACAACTCCCGGATGCGGAATGGGACAATATATGGCAGAGGACATAAAAACAAAAGTAACTGGATTAGATGGAGTTGAAGAAACAACCGTGAATGTGACTTTTGATCCGCCTTGGAATCCAGAAATGATGGCGGACGAAGCAAAGGAAAAGCTCGGCTTCTCCCCTGTCAAGGCTCAATCGGAAACTGTTAAAAAAGAGTGGGAATAATATGGCTGAACAATCTCAAGATCAAAAAATAGAAGACTTTTCAAATGCAACTATAACCGTAACTGCCAAAGCAGCGGAACGAGTAAAAAATGCCATGAAGTTGGAGGGGAAAGATGGCTGGGCATTACGCATGGGAGTTGAAGGTGGTGGATGTTCGGGTATGAATTACCAGATGACTTTTGAAGAAAAACAAGGTGAAATGGATAAAGTGATCGAAAGCAATGGATTGAAAATTTTATGTGATCTAAAAAGCTGGCTCTATTTAAAAGGACTTGAAGTGAATTATTCGGATGACCTTCTGAACGGTGGTTTTAAGATCCATAACCCAAATGCAAACAGAACCTGTGGATGCGGAACCAGTTTTTCTGTTTAGGATATGACAGGGTAACAGGATTGACAGGATGGGTACAAAAACTTATTATATATTTTTATTTGTGTCTTTTTGGCAAATCTTAAAAGGTAAATAATGTCAGATATAATCGAAAAAGTCATAGAGCAAGATTATAAGTACGGGTTTGTAACTGACATTGAGCAGGACACCCTCCCTCCCGGGCTAAATGAAGATGTTATACGAACTATTTCTCGTATTAAAAATGAACCTGAATTCATGCTGGAATGGCGGTTAAAATCCTATCGTCAATGGCTGACAATGGAAGAACCTACTTGGGCAAAAGTGAGATATCCTGAAATAGATTATCAAGCAATCAGTTATTATTCAGCTCCGAAGAAAAAAGAATTAAATAGTTTAGATGAAGTGGATCCGGATCTGTTAGATACTTACAATAAACTTGGGATACCTCTTGAAGAACAAAAAATGCTCTCTGGCGTAGCGGTTGATGCCGTATTTGATTCTGTTTCAGTTGCCACCACATTCAAAAGTGAATTAGAAAAGCACGGCGTTATTTTTTGTCCATTTTCAGAAGCAGTCCAAAACCATCCCGAACTCATTCAAAAATACCTCGGTTCTGTCGTCCCACATTCAGACAATTATTTTTCTGCACTCAATTCAGCTGTTTTTACGGACGGCAGTTTTGTTTACATCCCAAAAGGTGTTCGTTGTCCCATGGAACTTTCCACTTACTTTCGCATCAATGCTGCTAAAACAGGTCAATTTGAACGAACGCTTATTGTGGCCGATGAGGGAAGTTATGTGAGTTATCTTGAAGGTTGTACTGCCCCTATGCGTGATGAGAATCAACTCCATGCAGCTGTGGTAGAATTGGTGGCCCACAAAGATGCATCTATAAAATATTCTACTGTACAAAATTGGTATCCGGGTGACCCCAAGACAGGTAAAGGTGGTATTTACAACTTTGTTACCAAACGAGGAACATGTCTTGAAGAAAATGCTAAAATTTCATGGACACAAGTTGAAACGGGTTCAGCCATAACATGGAAATATCCTTCATGCATATTAAAGGGAGATAATTCTGTAGGTGAATTTTATTCGGTGGCTCTCACCAATAATTTTCAGCAAGCGGATACCGGGACAAAGATGATCCACCTTGGAAAAAATACCAAAAGCACGATCATTTCAAAAGGTATATCTGCCGGTAAGGGTCAGCAAACATATCGAGGTGGTGTACAAATAATGAAAAATGCTGAAAAAGCCCGAAACTATAGTCAATGTGATTCCATGTTAATTGGTGAACAATGTGGTGCCCATACATTCCCATATATAGATGTAAGAAATTCATCCGCTCAAATGGAACATGAAGCGTCTACATCATCTATTGGAGAAGATCAAATCTATTATTGTAATCAACGAGGCATTTCTACAGAAGATGCCGTTTCTCTTATCGTTAACGGATTCTGCAAAGAAGTATTTAAAGAGCTCCCTATGGAATTTGCCGTGGAAGCACAGAAGCTTATGGAAGTGAGTTTAGAAGGGGCTGTTGGGTGAAGAATAATTATGTTAGTTATTAAAAATTTACACGTTAGTATAAATAATAAAAAAATTCTAAAGGGAATTAACCTCACTATTAACGCAGGAGAGCTCCATGCAATTATGGGACGGAATGGATCGGGTAAAAGTACACTCGCCCATGTTATTGCTGGTAAAGATGGTTACGAAATCGAAGGTGATGTTTTATTCAATGGAGAAAGTCTTTTAGATAAATCACCTGAAGAAAGAGCGTTAGCTGGGATTTTTATGTCATTTCAATATCCTGTAGTGATTCCCGGAGTTAATAACACATATTTCTTGAAAGCTGCCCTTAATGCAAAATTGAAAGCAAACGGTCAAAGCGAATTAGACGCCATGGATTTTCTTGCACTCATTAAAGAAAAAATAAAATTAGTCGAAATGGATGAAAGCTATTTAAACCGTGCAGTAAATGATGGCTTTTCTGGTGGTGAGAAAAAACGAAATGAAATTTTACAATTGCTAACTCTGGAGCCAACATTCGCTATTTTAGATGAAACCGATTCAGGTCTGGATATTGATGCGCTTAAAATCATAGCCAACGGTGTGAATCAATATCGAAATAGCGAACGTGGTATATTAGCCATCACTCATTATCAACGCCTTTTGGATCATATGAAACCGGATATTGTTCATGCAATGATTGATGGAAAAATTGTCAAAACAGGTGATATGTCTTTGGCTAAAGAACTTGAGGAAAAAGGATATTCTTTTCTTCTGTACACGAATTAATACGAATATTTATTATTTGAATAATGAACCATTTTAAATCAGAATTAGACTCAATGCAGAAAAATTGGTCTGAGGAACCAAGAGAACTGTCTGAACTTCGGCAAAAAGCGTTCAATCGTTTTTCTGAATGTGGCTTCCCTACCAAAAAATGGGAAGATTGGCAGTTTACGGACTTCTCCCCTTTTGATAAAACAAAATTTCGAATATCTTCAGCAGACGATGTAAAGGATATTGATAAGTCTTATACTCAATCCTTTGCTGATTCTTTTTCTATTATCATATTAAACGGTCACTATCAACCGCAGCTTTCACGTGTGCCAGATGGTGTTAAGATTCAAACGCTTCTTGATATCTTCATTATAAATGAAAAAGCAGATCTCTCTTATACTGAAGAAAATCCATTTATAGCATTAAATACCTCTCTAATGAATTGCGGACTTGTTGTTGATGTTGCCGATGATATTCAAATTGATAAACCGATTCATTATCAGTTCATTTCCACCGCTGTTGAAGATAATATCATGAACCATCCAAGACTATTAATCAGGTTGGGGGAAAACAGTTCAACTGAATTCATTGAACATTATACAGGTGAAAATACATCTTTATACTGGAATAATTGCGTCACTGTTTGTGAACTGAGAAAAAATAGCGAATTACACCACACTCGCATTCAGGAAGACACCGGATATCATACCAGTAATTTGGAATATCATTTGCAAAATGATGCAAGATTAAATACGTTGTTTTTTAATTCAGGGACTGAATTGTATCGTGGCGATGTTAATATAAGTATTAATGGTCAAAATGCAGCAGCAGAATTAAATGGACTTTCTTTATTGAAAAATAATCAGCATATGGATATGCGAGTCATTGTAGATCATGCGTATCCCCATTGCACAAGTAATCAATTTTTTAAATATATTTTGGATGATAAATCAACCGGCGTATTTAATGGTAGGGTTATCGTTCAAAAGGACAGCCAGAAAACTAACTCAAGTCAGTCCAATAAAAATTTACTTATGAGTAAGAATGCATCCATGCATTCAAATCCACAATTGGAGATATATGCTGATGATGTTAGTTGTTCTCATGGTTCCACAACCGGTGAATTAAATGAAGATATCATTTATTATCTTCGATCAAGAGGAATTGATAATGAGTCAGCTCAAAAATTGATGGTAGAAGGATTTGCCGGAGAATTACTTGTGAATTCCAAAAATGAAAAGATTAGTGCATATTTAAGAAATAAACTCACTTCTTGGTTAAAAAGTATAAAAAATGGATAATTTGAAGGAATTATATCAGCAAATGATTTTGGATCATAATCAAAATCCCCAAAATTTCAGGGAGATGGAAAATGCTACATCCAAAGCTGAAGGGCACAATCCACTATGTGGTGATGAAATAACATTGTTTCTTCATGTAGAAAATGAAATAATCACCGATGTGAGTTTTCAAGGATCTGGGTGTGCTATTTCAAAAGCATCGGCTTCTATTATGACCACATTATTAATAGGGAAATCAGTAAAAATGGCAGAATCGCTTTTCAATAAATTTCATACAATGATTACTACAGGCGAAATAAGTGAAGACATGGGAAAACTCGCCGTTCTTGCGGGGGTTTATAAATTTCCTTCCCGAGTGAAATGTGCAGTATTAAGCTGGCACACCATGAATAATGCACTCCACGGGGAAACATCTTTAACAACAACAGAATAATTATGATTAACAGTAGAAATACAGAAGAAGTAATAACATTTAGCAGAGATTGTACCGCCACCATGATTCCATCGGGGACAAAAGGCAAAGTCATAAAAGGTGAACACGGGATTATAACTCAATCTCTGGGGGGCAGCTACACCGTTGCTGTAAATGGGAATCTATACCGTATTGAAGGCAAGGATGCAGATGCCATTGGAAAGGAAACTGTAAAGAAAGTGAAAGAAAAACTTCCTGATGGAAAAATAGTGGATGAAAAGGCAGTTTGGGACGCAATGCGTTCCTGCTATGATCCTGAAATTCCGGTAAATATTGTAGACTTGGGTTTGATTTATTCTTGCGAATTTTCTGAAACAAAAGAAGGAACGCTGGTGGAAGTCTCCATGACGCTCACCGCTCCCGGCTGTGGAATGGGACCTGTTATTGCCCAAGAAGTAGAACAAAAAGTTAAGGGTGTGCCAGGCGTTTGGGATGTGATGGTTTTACTCGTTTGGGATCCGCCTTGGGGACAAGACATGATGACTGAAGCTGCCCGCCTACAATTAGGGCTAATGTAATGTTCTATGGGAGATGGTGCATGGAAGATGGAAAATGTTAGACGTTAAAAAAGATTTTCCCATTTTTAATGAGCAAGCCAAGAAATTTGTTTATTTAGACAGCTCTGCCACAACTTTAAAACCTCAAACCGTTATTGATTCTGTTGCAGATTACTATTCCAAATACAGCGCAAATGTTCATCGATCAATATATACTATAAGTGAAAAGGCAACTGCTGCATATGAAGGAAGTCGATCAAAAGCTGCCAAACTCATCAATGCACCAACAAATTCCATTGTTTTTACAAAAGGAACCACAGAATCCATCAATTTAGTCGCTTATGCCTGGGGGCGAAAAAATTTAAGGGCAGGTGATGAAATTCTACTAACAGAAATGGAGCACCACAGTAACTTGATTCCCTGGCAATTATGCGCCAAAGATACTGGAGCAATTTTACGATTTATCCCATTCAACGACGATGGAACTCTTGATCTTTCAGACCCGGATCAATATTTTAATTCCAAAACAAAACTGGTTTCCGTGATCCACCAGTCCAATGTATTTGGAACGGTGAACCCGGTGAATGACATTGTAAAAAAGGCCCATGATGTGGGCGCCATTGCATTGGTGGATGCGGCACAGAGTGTTCCCCACCAGCCTGTAGATATAACAGACATTGATTGCGACTTCCTGGCTTTTTCCGGCCATAAGATGCTGGGGCCCACCGGAATAGGCGTACTCTATGGAAAACCAGAACTTCTTGAGAAAATGGACCCATTTTTAGGCGGGGGTGAAATGATCCGAATTGTATCATTGAGTGATTCCACTTGGAATGACATTCCATGGAAGTTTGAAGCAGGAACACCCAATATTGCTCAAGCCATCGGCCTGGGTGCTGCCATTGATTATATAAACGAAATTGGAATGGATGCTATTCACAAACATGATCAAGAATTGTTGAAATATGCTTTAGAAAAAATGAGAGAAATTCCAAACGTGACTGTTTACGGTTCAGCAGATGAACGAGGAGCAGTAATCAGCTTTAATGTGGAAAATATTCATCCCCATGATCTTTCCCAACTTCTTGACTACGATGGAATAGCTATCCGTGCAGGTCACCACTGCGCACAGCCCATAATGAAAAAACTCGGGGTATCGGCCACAGGCCGTGCGAGTTTTTATGTATACAATTCAAAAGAAGATGTAGATCGCCTGTGTGAAAGTTTGGTGAAAACAGTTAAGTTTATGGGTGGTTAAAATTAATTATGTAAAACGTAATTATTTACTTTTCTTACGTTTTATGTTTAAAATAATTATTATATGAGGTCATATATGACTGAAAAGAAAACAGAAGATAAGCGTTATAAATACATGATTACCATGCGTTGGTATGTAGAAACGGATAAAGATATGGTAGCAGGAGCCCCGGAAACGGATCAGGAACTACTGGAATTGTTAAGACACAGGGAAGATGGTTCTACCAGCTGCTCTACCTGCCCAACCAGAAATAATGAAGGCTATGCCATTCTGAATTACAATTATTTCATGGGTGACAAGAAGCCGGTGTATATGTCCGTGGATAAAGTTAAGAAATAATAGCCACAGAGATCACAGAGGTTTTATATGACGACCATCAGTATGGATGATTTTCTGGATGGCGGCATCCTGAAAGAAGAATCATTTCGAAAAAAAATGGAGGAGACGGACTGGTCTCAATATGAAGGCGACCGAGTGCTGGTCCGGGGCTGCGCAGACGTGGTGATCCCCACCTGGGCCTACCTGATACTTACGGCTCAACTGGCCCAATGTGTGGAGCGAATCTATTTTGGTGAATTGCGGTCTGCTGTGAAAATTTTTGAAAAGGGTAAAAATTAATGTCAACAGACCGCGTTAGCTGGGAAAACTATTTCATGAATATTGCCAAGGAAGTGGCCACACGATCTACCTGCGATCGTAAAAGTGTGGGGGCTGTCATAGTGCGGGATAAAAATATTCTATCCACCGGTTATAACGGCAGTATTAAAGGATTGCCCCACTGCGATGAGGCTGGACACGAAATGGTGGATGGCCACTGCATCCGTACTACCCACGCTGAAGCCAATGCCATTGCCCAAGCAGCCAAGCATGGTGCTCGTGTGGATACAGCAGAAATTTATGTAACTGCTTCGCCATGTTATAATTGCTTTAAAATTATCGCTAATTCAGGAATCAAAACTATTTATTACGATGAATTCTACCGTGATGAACGCATCCTGAAACACGCAAAAGAAGCAAGAATTGAGTTAGTACATTTGGATTAGGATTGAGATTACCACAAAGACGCAGAGCGCGCAAAGAAAAAGTATATGACATGTGTTCGCGTAAACACTAGAACACTCTAACACTTGAATACTTTATAATAATCCAGCTAAAGTTTTCCGTAGCGTCTTCAATTTAAATGTTTTTTCCACGTGTCCTTTTTCTTTGAGCCATTCAGTCATTTGAAAATCCCGGCTGGTTTTATGTCCGGTATATTGTTCTATAACCCGCTTACCGGAAAAACCAATATTACCGGCGTGTTCTTCAAATAATCTAATTCCCCGAGAAGCATATCCAATCGCCACGCCACCTAATGTTGGATCAGTGATCAGTGTAATTACTTTTAATCCGGCTCTCTCAACGCGTGTTAACGCTACATGGGCTTTGGGAATTCCCACCATGGAAGAACAACCCTCATGCATGCGAGCGCCACCACCTGCAGCTTGTAGAATCATGGGTACTTTTTTATTCAAAGCAATTTCTGAAGCTCTCCAGATTTTTTCTGCTGTTGACATACAATAAGATCCACCTAAAAAACCAAAATCTGTCCCGCAATAAACAACAGGGCGACCATTAATAGTCCCATCGCCGGTAATCATGGCAGAAGCAAGTCCTGTTTTATTTTGAGTTTCTTTCAATTTTTTCTGATAACCCGGAAAACCAAGGATATCTTTATCTACTAGAAATTTTGTTTCCTTATGTTCAGCAAAGGAATCTTTGTCTAAGGCATAATGAATATAATCCCAAGCAGAGAGGCGCGTGTATCGACGCAGACAATCAGGACATACAAAATCATTTTCCAATAAAGATTCGTAATGCTGTGGATCAAAAATTCTTTTTTCCGCTACATTCCTGCAATCCTTATGGCGCTTAATAAAACCACTTTTCTCTGAAGTTGGAATACGAGATTTAACGGATGTAAAACTTGAAAATTCTTCAGGAGTTGATTCATTCCAATGTCCAATTTTTTTCCAGCGGTTAATACGTTTTTCAAATACGTCTTCATCCGGTATTTGTTCAAATTGTGTTAACCATTTTTCTAATGCATGTGCAAACGCTTGTTTTGCTTTGTCAGGAAATTTATGAGCCGGACCCGATGCTTCAGAAATGAGTTCATCAACGATACCCACTTTCTTTCCTTCTTTGGATGTAATCCACATGGCTTCAGCGGCATGGTTTGCTTCCTGTCGTGTGTGAAATAAAATGGATGATGCCGCTTCCGGTGATATTACCAAATAGGTAGAATATTCCATGGCCAGAATAATATCACAACCAGTTAAAGCAATAGCCCCACCGCTGCAACCGCGGTTCATTATAAGTGACATAGTTGGACGTACTGCCTCTGCTAAAGCGTGAATTGTATTCCCGATTTCCCATGCAATTCCCCCTTCTTCTGCCTCTTCAGTCGGATCAGCTCCCGGAGTATCCAAAAATGTAATTACAATTCTTTTTTCATCATCAGCAGTTTTAATTGCTTTTACTGCTCTTTTATAAGAAGCCGGAGTTGGCATTCCATGGTTCCATTTAACAACAATTTCAGGATCAACCATGGACCCTCGAATATCTTTATAATTAGAAGAAGGTCCACTTTGCTGGCCTACAAGCATCAATTGAATACCATTGAATTCTGCTCGATGAGTCTGTATTAGACACGAACCAAAATTATCACTTGAAAAACATTCCTCAACTTTTGTAAAACATTCAAGGTAATCTAAATACTTTGGTCGTTCAGGATGAAAAGAAAGTTGGTATTTTTCGTATTCAGTTATTCTTTCAATTGAATTGGGTGAATAATCAAACGATTTTTGTTTTTCAAAAGGCAGGTAAAAATGATTATTGTTCGCCATAAAGGCCGGAAAAGGTCAAAGACGCTCGGCGACTAATTCAGCGATATCAACAACTTCCATTGTTTCATCCTGACCGGTCACTTTTCTGGCATCTTCCATCATTATCATGCAAAAATTACAGGATGTAGCAACTTTTTTTGCACCTGTTTCGATTGCTTCTTCAAACCGTTCTATATTAATGCGTTTACCCGTATTGATTTCATACCACATATTTCCACCACCCGCACCGCAGCAGAAACTTTGGTCTTTTGTTCGCTTCATTTCAATCAGATTATTTTTATCAGCCATGACTGCTTGTAGCACATCCCTTGGTGCTTCGTATTCTCCCTGATGGCGCCCAACATAACATGCATCATGGAATGTTATTTTATCGGTTAGGTTTTTTTCCGGTTTTATTTTCCCCTCAGCGAGAAGTTGATCAATAAATTGTGAATGGTGAATAACTTCAAGCTCAATACCAATTTCACCATAATCATTTTTCAACGTAGTTAGGCAATGGGGGCATTGAGTAATGATTTTCTTCACTCCATATTTTTCAAAATTCTCCATGTTCTGCATGGCTTGCATTTGAAAAAGATATTCATTCCCGATTCTCCGGGCTGAATCACCAGTACATGTTTCTTCATTCCCTAAAACAGCATAATCCACATTTGCTTTATTCAATATTTTAACAATTGATTTGGAAATATCTTTTCCCCTGTCATCGTATGCTCCTGCACATCCAGCCCAATATAAATATTCTGCTGTTCCCTTTTCTCTCATGACAGGTACGTTTTGCCCCTCAATCCATTTTTCTCGATCTTGAGGTGACATTCCCCAAGGATTTCCATATGTTTCAATTTTATTAAATACATCCATTGCATCTTGAGGAAATTTGCTTTCCATGAGCACCAAATCCTGGCGAATGCGTAAAATATCCACCATGGGCTCATTTCCAACCGGACACACATCTACACAAAATCCACAGGTTGTGCAGGACCATAAGGCCTCTTCCGATAACATCCATTTATGTAATGGCTCAGTCGTTTCCTCACCCTTGGCCAAGGAGGTTAAATGCTCATTAAAATAATATCGTTTATTGATTTCGATGGCGGAGGGTGATAATTCTTTCCCTGTAGTATAAGCAGGACATAAATCCTGGCAGCGACTACACATAATACATGCATATCCATCCAGCAATTCTTTCTGTGGTAAATGTTCTAATTTTGATGCCCCAAATTGTTCAGCATCTTCTGCTTCCAAATCCATAATTTCCAACGTTGCCGGTGAACGACGTTCTTTTGTCGCCATATAATTAAGTGGGCCCATAAATAAATGGGCATGTTTGGAATATGGGAAATATGGTAGAAATGCTAATATTAATCCCAATGCCAACCACCAACTAATATGTTCACCGATTACGAATGATCCGTCTGCCATTCCTAACCATGTCCAAACAAACGATAATACTGTTGCAGCTGGTTGACTCCAGTCCGAACCGTGGAGTGATATTTCAAATGAAGCCCCAATTAAGCGAAATCCTACATGACAAAGTATAAACATACCCACAATAAAAGAATCACGCCGCATCCCTTTTTTCGCTGATTCACTTAATAAAACCGGTTTGTTTACAATAAGCTTTTGATCATTAGCAAGAAATCGTCTGATGATAAAATATTTCACTCCGCCTATAACCAACAGACTGAAGATATCCACAAAAAACCTGTAAATATCCCCTATTATATTATTAGGAAGGAAATGAAATCCGGGAATCATTCCATAAAGAATATCCACCACATTGACAGCCATGTAGAGAGTAAACCCCCAAGCAACTGCAGCATGAATACCACCGATGAAGGGTCGTGTTTTAAAAAGAGTGCGCTGGCTTAAGAAGACTCCAAACCCTTTTGGGAAATTTGCCAGAGCCTTTTTCCAGTCAATGGGATCGGTTCCACGACTGATTACCTTGAACATTTTGCTGAATGTGACCCATGACAATCCAACGGATACAAAAACAGCTAATACAAAAATGATTCGTTCTAATGGATAAAGCATAAATTATTTATTTGATTGGAAATCCGTTTCCTAATTAATCTCAATTTCCCATCATTCAACCAATCAACCAATTATCCAATTATCTATCCAATGCTTCCGTCAGTTTAGGTACAATTTCCAGCATATCACCCACAACACCATAATCCGCTAATTCAAATAATGGTGCATCCGGATCCTTATTAATGACGACAATATTTTTTGATCCCTTCATCCCAACCACATGCTGAATGGCACCGGAAATTCCCAAAGCTAAATAGAGTTTTGGAGATACCGTTTGTCCGGAACTGCCCACTTGATGATGAGAGGGCAGCCAACCTGAATCCACTACTGGACGAGAAGAAGCAATTTCAGCGCCTATGGTATTTGCTAATTCTTGAGCAAGGAGAATATTTTCTTCTTTTCCAATTCCTCTACCAATTGATACAATTAATTCTGCACTGGACAAATCTACTCCGCCTGCTTCTTCCTGGAAAGGATCTTCAGTCACTGTCTTAATCTCAGCAGAATCAATATCAACTGATATTGATCGTACATTTGCTGAACCACTTTGAATATTTTCTGAAGAAAATGCTGCCGATTGAAAACTAATTAAAATGGTACCGCCATCATTGGGTTGCAAAGCTGCAACAAGTTTGGCATTTAAAACCTGCTTGCTGAAAACAGGATTTCCTCCTTCAGAAGAATAAGATACAGCATCATTCAAAAACGGTCTTTTTAATTTTGCACTTACTCTGGGTACATAGTCGCGAACTTGATAAGTATGTCCAAAGAAAACATATTTAGGATTTTCATTGGTAACGACTTGGGCAACTGCTGCTCCGTAACCATCAGCTGTATAATGATTCAAATGCTCATTTTCCAGTGTTAAAACTTCATTTACATCGTACTGTGCTGCCTGATCAGAAAGTGCAGCTGCATTACCACCCATAGCTAAAATTCCAACGCTTAAATTGAATTCACTGCCAATGCGTTGAGCGCCAGTAATGGCTTCTTGGCTCATACGGTGAATCATTCCATTTTTATCTTCTAATACAACGAGTATATCCATCACTCCCCCTAATTAATTCGTATTTCGTTTTTGAAAACATCTACAAGTTTGCTTACTACTTGGTCCACAGTTCCTTCAATCATTTCTGTTTGTTTTTCTGCACGCTGTACAGATAAACCATTGAATGATTGCAGCCCATCTATATCACACATGTCAACGAATAATGATTCTTTTATTTCTTTTTTCTTTGCACCCATTATCCCTTTCAATGATGGATAGCGTGGTTGATTTAATCCTGATTGAATTGCCAGGCTGGCTGGCAGATCCATAGTTTGCCATTGAAACCAACCTGATTCCAACTCTCGCTTCACCTTAATTTTTCCATCTTGGATTTCTGTCCCTACCACTAGTGTTGCAGTCGTCATTCCTAAAATTTCACCTAAAATGACCCCTGTTTGACCAAAACCAAGATCATCGGATTGCAGTCCAGAAAGAACCAATTCAAACTTTTCATCCTTAATCGTGTTTGCCAAAGCTGTGGCGATTGAAAATGGATCCGTATTATAAGGAGCATCTTCCTTGATATGTATGGCCCGATCTGCTCCTTTAGCCAGCGCTTCTCGAATCACTTTCTGACAACGGTCAGGACCTAAACTGACAACAACCACTTCACCCTCGTCCTTTTGTTCGCGAATCTGTAATGCTTCTTCTAAAGCATAATTATCGCTTTCATTCATTTCAAATGGGAGTCCCGTTTCCTGGATCCATGATCCATCTGCAGAAACACTAAATTGTGCTTCACTTCCTGGAACTTGTTTGACTAAAACGCAAATCTTCATTTGTTTTCCTCATTAAATGTGTGGTCATAAAATAAAACTATTGAAGCCATAATTATTGTTGTATATCAGACAAGCAAAAATAATGACTTGTTCCTTGTTTTAATTTAAGGTCTATTATATATTTCTGCATCCTATAATCATGAATCATACTGAAACAATTATTGTAGCTAACGTTCTCTTCTTCGTCGGTTCAATCGTTCTTTTTTGGTCGATTTGGAGATGGCTGCAACGTCGTAATTACAAAAAATGACCCAAATCACCTTTTAAAAAAATTGTTTGAAAAAGGATACAAAAACGTAGTATACTTAACATGACGGGACGGACAGCAACGCCTTTTGTGGAAAGAATTCGTTCTTAACTAACTATTAACTTGCAAGGGAATAAATATGAAAAAACAATTGCTAACAAGTATAATCATTACTCTTGTGCTTTCTGCAGCTCTGCAGGCACAAACATTTACTGGCTCGTACCAGCTCAAAGGTGTAAAGGTAATTTACACTAACGTAGCCAGATTAACCGGTAGCGCAGATGATTCTGTTTCCCAGTATACATTGGATGCCCACTGGCCAAATGCTGCTACTCCTGCGTTTTCTGCAACATTAGCTGGATGGGCACCGGGAGATACCATCGCTGTTTTTGAAACACCGGATTTACTTTTAACTCCAGCCGGATTAGCCTACGTTGGCATTGACCTAAGTGTTGGATTAAACATGGAAGAAAGCAGTATGCTGATTCCCGGTATTGAAGGAACATCTTCAACATATCCAACCACCAATACTGAAGACTGTTCTACATTTGCTGTAATCGCTCCGGTTTCGGATAATGCAGACATAACCTCCTCAAGTACATCTGATTCCTATGATGCTGATGAAGGATCATTCGCGTGGGGATTTGGTATTTCTCAATCAACTGTATTTGACTGGTTTGATGCACCGGATGACTGGGCCGACCCAGGTGCAGATCTTGACAATTTTGGTGTTTTTACCGGTTATTTTAATGATGAAAATACCGGCTTTGATGAAGCTACGCTCGAATGGCACGCTATTGATGGCCAGGATTCTGACAGTGGTATTGATGATGCTGGTTTTCTAAATCGTCATCTCGGTGTCACTTTGGCTCCCGGGGATACAGTAACAGTTGCAGTTCTTGCTTCCACAGGCATACCGCTCAATGTTGGTACCTATCCCATCCTTGGCGGCGCAGGTGTTGATCTGGACGGTGATGGTGTTGCAGACGGTACCCTCGATACAGATTGGGGCTATTATTTTGACCCCAATGGCGCTGACGGTATTCCATTTTGGGAACAACCCGGTGCAGACGATTCACCCTTTCAGTTCACAGGGTATTATATGACCTACAATTTTCTAACAGCCGCGGGTGCTCTTACACAAGCATACACCGATGGTATGATTCCTACGGTTGACACGGATGGAGATGGCGTTGCTGATACACCTGCATTAGTATATTATTTTGTGACACAAGGGCTAGACCCAACATCAGCATTAATAATGGCTGCTGATTCTTTAGCTGATTTGGCTGGTCAAGCGATTGCAACTGCTTTTGGTTTAGATGCAGGAACAGCTGCTGTTATCGGTGCATCTGTCGGTGCTTATGCCGGTACAACACTAACGGCTTTATTAACAGGCGGTGTATCGGTCGAAGATGCATTGTTACAAACCGGTCAAGCAACTGCAGTGTATGCGTTGGGTGCTTTGGCACAAGCTGGAGTTACGGTAGATGATTCAGATCATGATTGGAATGGAACCAATGGACGAATGGTCTTTCAGATCGGCAATTCTTGTGTACCGGATTTTCAAGCAAGGGATGTCTATGCTTTGTTTGATGTTGTTACAGAAGTAAGTATCGAATCTGAAGATATTCTCCCAGCGAAATTTGCTGTGTATGAGAATTATCCAAACCCTTTCAACCCCAGCACCAATATCATATTTGATATTGTTGAACAGTCTCAAACAGACGTTACTGTTTGGAATCTGCTCGGACAAAAAGTTGCTGTACTTTTTTCCGGTGACCTAAACGCTGGACGTCATTCCATAAAATTTGACGGCCACCATACAAATGGTTCACTTCTGCCAAGCGGTGTATATATTTACCGTATTGAGTCAGGAAGCAATGTAGCAACAAAGAAAATGATGCTGTTGAAATAAACTGACAGTTTTTCGTTGTACATATGATAACTCAGACAGCTCCACTAATAGGTGGAGCTGTCTGTTTATTTAAAAGGATTTTATGAAGAGAATATTATTATTGTTCACTTTCACTGCTGTCACTTCACAGCTTTTTTCCCAAAGTGGTTCTATTACAGGTCGGATTGAAGACAAAGACAATCACGATCCTCTCATTGGTGCAAATGTGATTGTTCAAGGAACAACAATGGGAGCAGCTACTGATGTCAATGGTCACTATACTATCCAAAATGTTCCTGTTGGAGCAGTGACGATCAAAATCACATATATTGGTTACGAAGATCAAACACAGGATTTAACCCTTACCTTGGGTGAAACAGCCACGGTTAATATTGCATTGACTCGAGAAGCCATCCAGATGGAGACCTACGTGGTAACGGCTTCGCGGAGACGGGAACGGGTAGAAGATGCGCCGGCGGCAATAAGTGTTATAACACAAAAAGAAATTCGTCGGGAAAGCAATACAAATCTAGGTGATTATTTAAAGCAAGTAAAAGGAGTAGATTTTACCCAGTCAGGTGTAGATAGCTATAACTTAAGCGCCCGGGGATTTAATTCATCTTTCAGTTCAAGACTGTTGACGTTAACGGATGGTCGAATGGCGAATGTTCCATCTCTCCGTTTAATAGCTTATAACGTTATTCCTGTTTCCTTTGAAGATGTAAAACAATTTGAAGTTGTGCTAGGACCTTCGTCCGCTCTTTATGGTCCCAATGCTCACAGTGGTGTATTAAATATTATAACGTCTACTCCTCGCGAATCAAAAGGTACAACGATTAATATACAAGGCGGCAATCTTGCCCAGGAGAGGGGATATTTAAAAAAGCTTACAGTACGTCATGCAGACACATTTAAAGATTTAGCCATTAAAATTTCCGGTGTTGCCTTCAATGCATATGATTGGGAGCATTATAACACCGATGAATACGAAGGACATGATCCATCATTTTTAGGACGTGCACAATTAAGACATAATGGTGTAGATGATAATAGTAATAGTTCTGAAGTAGGTAATCCATTTTTTACTGCTGAAATGCTTACAGGCATTTCCGTTAGTGAGATTCCCAACAACGGTATAGATGATAATGGGAATGGATTTATAGATGAAAATGATAGTTGGATTGGTTTAGGATATAAAGATAATATAGATGGAATTTTACCATTTAATACTGAAGCAGGCAGTCCGACAATAACCCAGGAAATGGTGGATGAAGCGGCAAATGATCCATACAATCGTTATTATTTAGATAATGGAATTATCCTTTGGGGCATTACTGAAGATAAAATTGGCAGAGCCTATGCCGATGGATTGGATAATGATGGTAATGGACTTATTGATACCGGTATTGATGAGGGCATAGACGGATCTGATGAAGTCTGGTTCGATGGGTTTGATAACGATGGTGATGGTCTCGTGGATGAAAAAGATGAACTTGGCTCCCGCTGGATAGGCCGTTTTGGAAGTTACAAATCTGGTACATATGATGATGAGACTGGCGAGTGGTCTGGGTCTGGCTTTGGTGATTACAAATACGATGATGCTGGAAATATTTTATTCGATACAAATTCAGATGGAGTATATGGTGGTGAAGAAGATTTCAAATTAGCATACCCTTCCAATTTTCCCAGGTTTGAATCAGATGCTAATGATGACGGTGTGGATGATTATCCGGACTTTAATGTAAAAAACTATCGATATGATGTTCGTGTTGATTATGAACCAAACATGGATTTTACAGCGAGCATTTCACATGGCTATGCTTACGCCCGCAATATTAATATTACCGGGATTGCCCGTTATCTTGCTGATGGTTGGGTTTATAAATATTGGCATGGCCGCTTACGCTATAAGAATTTTTTCCTCCAATCGTATTTGAATACCAGCTTTTCAGGCAACCCCACACATCCGACGAGGAACTTATCTACAGGTGGACAAATTTATGACCGTTCGGGAAAATGGAGTTCACAGTTCCAACATTCTTTAGAATTATTAGATGGAAATTTTCGATTTGTATGGGGATTAGATTACTTTCTCACAATGCCGGATACACGGGGTACAATTTTATCAGATAATAAACTAGTGGATCGCCGGGATAACAATGGAAATGGTGAAGCATATTCCCCAATAAGTTATGTAGATCTAAATGATAATCTATTATATGATGATGGTGAACAAGTGAATGTTTGGTCTCAAGATTCCACAGATAATGTGGCCAACGCCATTCAAGATGGTATTGATAACGATGGTGACAGTGACGATTATGTAGATACCAATGGGAATGGTATGCCTGATCCATGGGAACCAGGCGTAAATGGTGTTGGCGATGTATATGCAGATGGTGTTGATAATGATGGTGACGGTAAAGTGGATGAAAACATTGATGAAGGTATAGATGAACAAGCTGAAGATAATCGGTATATCGTGAATGAATTTGGTCTTTATTACCAATTAAATTGGAAGTTGACTGACAAATGGGAATTGATCCAAGCAACACGATTTGATTCTCACGATCGTTTAACGAACATAATCGAATATAATAATTATGACCGTAATTACAATCCCTTGAACTGGAAATTTAATCTGGATGATACAGACGGTACACAGGTTTCACCAAAAATCGGCCTCATATGGCGACCTCGTGAAAACCAGAATGTACGCTTAACATATGCACAAGCATTCAATACTCCCTCAAACCAGCATCTGTTTTTGGACATTTTTGTTACACGTGTTGTTACATTTAAAGTATATGCTAAAGGAGCCCACCAAGGTTATATTTTCCCCAGAGACAGTTTAACAAACCAAGTTTATTGGAAAGATCCTTACGAAGCTTCAAGTCTGAACGTGTTTAATTCCGAGGAAGAAATTTTCTTTTTTCCGTCAACAGATCCAAAAGTTAAAGGTCATTTTAAAAATGAAGTTCATGATCAGGAAGGTATGTTCCCGGAAGTCATGCGTACACTTGAATTGGGATATAAAGGGCGTTTAACACCAAGAGTATATGGTACTGTAGATTTTTTTGTTAACCATTATGATTCATTCATTAGTTCCGTTTCCTTTATTTCACCCCTTGTATTAGAAAAGCGAGCTTTAGCAACTGACTGGAATGGTGATGGTATAATCAATGATGATCCAAATAACATTTTGGATCAAGAAGACTTGGAAACATCTTTTGATAATTGGCGGGATTATATAGAAGGTTTAACCGCAATGGATACAACCCGAGGTCAAAACCCACCTGTGGTTGTAGGCTATGTTAATTATGGCGAAGTAGACATGGGCGGTTTAGATATGAGCCTTGCGTGGTTTTTAAATAGAGAATGGACAGTGGGGTTGAACTATTCTTATTTAAGTATAACTGAATTTATGAACCCCATAACAAACACACCTGATCCCATTAACGCGCCCCAGCATAAAGGTGGATTGAAAATTCAATATAATCCTACGAAATATGACTTCAGCGGTACGTTTAATGTTAGGTACGTAGATGCATTTCCCTGGTCATCAGGAATTTATTTTGGAAAAATTAATTCATATTTCATTGCAGATTTACATGCCAGTTATAAATTTAATGATCACCTGTCTGCAATGTTAACGATCAATAATGTCCTGGATCATCGCCATGTAGAAATTATGGGTGGACCTACATTAGGTCAATCAATCATTTTACGATTACAAGCCAAACTCTAAAATTCTAAATTCGAATTGAACGCCCCAGTTTCCTATGATTCCGGGGCGTTTTAACTTTCAGGCTAGTAATCTAGTACTAAAAAATAATTCGAATAAATGGTATTATATAAAACCATAGAAGTGCACTACAAATGATCTCTTGGCTGGAAAGCATTGATACAGCATTATTTCATATTTTAAATGGAAAGTTATCCAATCCTATTTTTGACTTTATTATGCCAATTATAACCAATCAGAATTATTGGATAATTCCCATTTTTGTTCTTGTTTTTGGATTAATTTTTAAAGGTGGATCAAGAGGTAAAATAACTGCTGTTTTACTCATAATAGCCCTCGTTACGACTGATGCAATTGCTGCCCAATTTATAAAACCGATTGTAGGCCGTCTCCGCCCTTCTCATGCCATTATTGAATCAATCAATCTTCTCGTACACAAAGGAGGGAAATACAGTTTTGTTTCTAACCATGCTGCTAATATGTTTTGTGCAGCTACTGTTTTCACCTATTTCTATTCTAAATGGAGTTATGTGTTTTATATATCAGCAACACTCGTAGCATTCAGCAGGATCTATGTTGGAGTACATTATCCCGGTGATGTGATTTTTGGCGGGCTATTTGGTTATGGAATTGCGTGGGTGGTTATTTCCCTCTGGGTGATTGTGAAAATGAGGGAGATAAAACGAGGAAAAACTTGGGTCCTCTACGAATAGAATTTATTAAGTACCTTACAGAAAACTCTGTGTTTGAGAGAAAAGTTATCTAGATGCAAAACGTTGAAGTAACGTAGCAGTTGGGTGGATTTTCGTTAAAACACTAATTAGGTAAGTTGCCCTCTGGCGGCTTAACGCCAAACCCCTGAAAAGACTCATTTCCCGGTGGTTTGATTTCCCCGTGTTTATCTTCAAATTTTTTGATATTATCTTGTAACGCCATCATATAAGCTTTGGCGTGCTGTGGAGCCATAATGATGCGGGAATGAATTTTTGCTTTGGGTACGCCTGGCAACAATCGAGTGAAATCCATTACAAATTCTGCAGGAGAATGTGTAACTACAACAAAATTTGCATATTCTCCACTACTGACTTTTTCATCAAGTTCTATATTGATCTGTTGGACTTTTTTCTTATCCATAACTCCTCCTTAAAGGGAATTAAAAAGTATCAAATTCCCGTCGGTTAAATTCTTCCCAATCTTCTTCAAGACCGTCAAATTCGGTATACTCTGGTCGCTTTTCATTTTCTTCTTCATCTTTTTGGCGAACCATTTCATTTTCATAGAGACTGAATGTATCCTTTTTCTTTTCAAAATCAGCTGGATTCACATCTTCTTCTTCAGTCTGATCCAGATCTTCGATATCTTCGCTGTATATTTCAGGATCAAAGAAATCTAAATCTTTTACAATACCATTGGTCATCAAATATTCTAGAAAATCTAAATATTTTCTGTCCTTTAAATCATGTTTACATTTTGAGCATGTCAAGCTTTCCTTGAGTTCTTCTTCCTCAAGTGGTGATTCACACGCTGGGCATATTATTCCTTCTAACATTTAGTTTTTCCCTCTAAAATCGGGCGTTAAGTTAATCGAGCGATTTTGTTTCGTCAATAGCTTTATTTAGAAAATTTTTTACTAGTTTTAACAAGAAATATCGTGAAATTAGTTACAATTTTAATCAAATTTGATAATAGAATGAATGCTATAAGACTTCTGGAATAAATTTCATAGCACGTTCCGTTAGGGCTGTTATTGTCAGTGATGGATTTACACCGGGGTTAGCCGATATCATCGAACCGTCACACACAAGCATATTTTCATACCCAAAAACATGATTATTTTTATCAATAACGCCTTCGTTTATATTTTTTCCCATACATGCTCCACCAAGAATATGTGCTGTTGTAGGAATACCAAATAGAGCTTCGTTATTGGGCATCATGGGTTTGCCATTTATTTTTTCAGCATATTTTTCTGACATCGATTGAGCTTCCGGTATAAACGGAGTGGGTGCCTTGCTTTCTTCTAAACCAGTTTTCATACCCAATCCGAAAGACCTTTCACTCAATTTTAATGTACTGTCCAACGTTTGCATAAATAACAAAACTTGCGTTCTTTGAGCCCAATCATCTACAAATATCGTTTTCAAATTTTGAATAGGATGTTTAATATAATCAGCTATTATTTTGTAAACTCGAACAATAAATGATTTTCCCTCTACTCTGGGCAACATAATTAAACGCCAGAATCCGGATCCCTTTGAATACCGAACTGGTTCCAAATGACTGTGCTCGCCAATATGTAAAATGGATCCGATTGCCACTCCTTTGGAAAAATCTGTTTTTTTATCTAAAGCTGTCACCGGCATAAGCGCTTCAGAATTTGTTCTTACCTTGTTTCCTAATTGATCTGATAAAAAAGGTAGAGATGATTTTTTAAGCTTCAATAGTAATTTGACTGTCCCCAAAACACCACCGGAAAAGATAACGCCCTTACTAGTTAATTTACCTGATTTTCTTAAAAACAGTGATGTTGATTGTTTCCAAGCTACTTCATATCCCTCTGATCCATTTTTATTTCCCAACGGCTTTACATCTACAACCTTTGATTCAGCTAAAACCTTGGCCCCTTCTTTTTGAGCTAAAAACAGATAATTTTTGTCCAATGTATTTTTTGCATTATATCTGCAGCCCACCATACAACCGCCGCAAAAAGTACACCCAGCTCTGTCTGGTCCTTTTCCATCAAAATACGGATCCGGGACAGTTTCGTTCTGTTTACCAAAAAAGATCGAAACATTCGTTGCTTTAAATTCGTCTTCCTTATTTAAATCTTTTGCTAATTCCTTCAGTGCAATATCACCGGGTTCCATTCTTGGATTTCGGTCTGCGCCTAGCATTTTTAGAGCTAATGGATAGTATTCTTTTAATTCTTCTTCCCAATTTGCCAAGTGTGACCAGCTTTTGGATGTATAAAAAGATTTTTTAGGTATTGGTAATGTATTGGCATAAACAAGTGATCCACCACCTACCCCTACTCCAGATAAAATTCCAATATGCCTATAATAGGAAAGTCTAAAAAAACCAAAAAATCTAAATAGCGGAAGCCACATCCATTTTTTCAAATTCCAGATTGTTTTTGGATAATCACTGCTTTTCCACCATTTACCTTTTTCAATTACCAGCACTTTATACCCTTTTTCGGATAATCGTAATGCAGAAACAGATCCTCCAAATCCTGAACCGATAATAATGTAATCGTAATCAAACATGTTTAAAAAGATTATGAAATATCAAATTTCAAAAATATTGAACAGTAGTTCTTCTTCAGCTGGAGATAAATCTAATCCTCTACGTTTTTCAACAGTTTTTGCAGTTTCAATAAACGCGTCCCATTTATTTCGTTTGATTTTATTACCCACACACCACGAAAATGGATGAATTGTTTTTGTCGGAAATCCATTTACGGCAATATTACTGCCCGGACCAATTACTGTGCCTGTATTAAGCCGAGTTCCAATTGCTGTTTTTACATGGTCGCCCATAAAACAACCCACATGTTTTGAACCTGTATTTATCATTGTACCATTAACCATAACATCAATATCGTTATAATTATTTTTAAGATTACTGTTAACAGTTCCCGCACCAAGATTTACCCATTGCCCTAAATATGCATCTCCCAAATGACCATCATGTACTTTGTTGCTCCAACCCTGTATAATGACACTGTTTATTTCACCTCCTAATTTACAAGCCGGCCCAATTGAACATCCTCCCTTGATTTGCGTCATGGGTTCTACGACACACTTTTCTCCTAAATATAATGGCCCTTCCAAATAAGTCAATGGTTTTACACACGTTTCATTAGCAATAATCACCGGCCCATGAGATGCATCTATAACAGCCCCTTTAGATATAACTGATGATTTATGGGCAAAAATGTTTTTTTCATTGATTAAAATCGCATCCGTTTCAGGAGTTGAAAATTCCTTGAAAAACAGTATATCTTTTTCAATTTGCTGATTTGTTAGCTCAACAGCATCCCATAAATACTCTACTATGTGAGTACTTAAATCACTCTTTGCACTATCAATATCCAAATCGCTAAGTAACGGACCACCAGACTCCATCCACATTTTCCCTAATTCCTGTGTAAGGTTTGCTCCGATTTGAGTATTATTGGCATAAAACAGAGTTGATTGATGATCTTTAATTTTATCAATATCTTCAGCATTCCAAAGTGCGTTACCTAACAACCAAAGTCCATCATCAATTTGACTAGGATTTACATGATGTCCAGGAAATGTTTCTTTCGTTATATCTTCTAGATCAGGACGAACAAACAAATGAATATTCGCATCTGGCAGTAAAATACTAATACGCTCAATACACGTAAATGCACCGCATCGTATATCAAACGATGGCCGGGTCAATGTGATCGGTTCCAAATTCAAAGCAAGGTTATTTTCATATATATATATATTCATACTAATCCCAATAATTGCTGGATATTTCTAAAACCTTTTTCAAGATAATCACTTCCTTTTCGCTCAATCAATATATTAAAATATTTTTCACTTTCTTCAGTATAAAATCCAATTTTCATAGGCGCATTGGATTCTTGAACAATTGTGGCTGACACAGGATCAAAATCAAGATTTAAATCAATCACGGCATCCGGTTGTGAAGAAAATACAATTTCCAAAAATGATTTATAGGGTAATCCCCAGCGATTTATATGTTCGTTTGAATATGTAATCAAGCGATCATTTATCGATGAATCAACAAATTCCAAATTTCTTCTCATGGCAATATATCTCACACTTAATCGACCTTCAGGTCCGATGGCATTTTGTAAGGATTGTATAAAGATGCGTGCCAAGCGGGAATGTTCCGGATTTTTTGGTAATAGGACTAAAAGATTAGATAATGGGTAGCGTTCTTTCCGTAAAGCTAAACCAATTTTTCCATTCGATTTTTCCCGGGGACGATTCCACCACAAGGCCATGCGAGTTTTTAACGGTAAATCCACAGCGGAATATAACTTTTTTCACAGAAAAGAATCTGTGTAGTTTCGCCTTTCTAATAATCCGGGAAAAATAATGAGTGTAAGTAAAAAAATTCTGTTTGGGGGCTTGGGCTGGGCTTTGGCCGGCCCGATTGGCGCAATAATCGGGTACTATCTTGCTTCTTCTGGTGACTACTCAGGCCAAAGAACATTTGGTTCAACCACACAAAGTTATCCAAATACGAAACCGGGAGATTTTATGGTCTCTCTCTTGGTGCTTTTAGGAACTGTTATGAAAGCAGACAAGCAATTGCTGAAATCAGAACTGGATTATGTCAAGCAATTCCTTCGCCAGAAATTCAGTCATCAAAACACGCAGGAATATATGTCCCTGTTCAAGGATATTATAAAACAAGATTATCCCATTCGTGATGTGTGCCGACAAATTCAGCGATCCATGGATCATCCAAGTCGATTGGAGCTGATTCATGTTTTATTCGGCTTGTCCCAAGCCGATGGTCATGTTCATCCTGACGAAATCAGCGTCATTCATACCATAGCTCGCTATTTGAATATTAATGAACATGACTTTGATTCAATTAAAGCCATGTTTATTAAAGATACACATTCTTCATACAAAGTTCTTGAAATAGAAAATTCTGCCACAGACAGCGAAGTAAAAAAAGCATATAGGAAAATGGCCTCAAAATATCATCCAGATAAGGTAGCTCATTTGGGCGAGGATTTGAAAAATTTAGCTGAAGAAAAATTCAAATCTGTCAACGATTCATATCAATCTATTAAAAAACAACGGGGAATGTCTTGAACAAAAAAAGCCCCGGCCAATTCCCATTTACCCGTGGTATTTATCCGAAAATGTATCAAAAACGTCTTTGGACTATGCGTCAGTATGCGGGCTTCACTACGGCAGATGAATCCAATAAACGCTATCGCTATCTATTAGATCAAGGTGTTACCGGATTATCCGTCGCATTCGATTTACCCACACAAATTGGATATGATTCAGATCATGATTTAGCGAATGGCGAAGTAGGCAAAGTAGGGGTACCCATTTCTACGTCTGAAGATATGATCAGATTATTTAAGGACATTCCACTGGATTCTGTTTCCACATCCATGACAATCAATGCCACAGCTGCTATTCTTCTGGCTTTCTATATTGTTACAGCAGAAAAACAGGGAATTTCAACCCAAAAATTGAAAGGTACAATTCAGAACGATATACTGAAAGAATATATTGCAAGGGGTACCTACATATATCCGCCTGAACCTTCCATGCGGATTGTAACGGATATTTTTAGTTTCTGTTCCGATCATGTTCCAAATTGGAATACGATTTCCATTTCCGGATATCACATTCGTGAAGCAGGTTCAACAGCAGCCCAGGAACTGGCATTTACATTGGCGGATGGTATTGCTTATGTCCAAGCTGCCATTGATGAAGGATTGGATGTAAATCGTTTTGGTAAACGTCTTTCTTTCTTTTTTAATTCTCATAATGATTTCTTGACCGAAGTGGCCAAATTTCGTGCAGCTCGACGCATGTGGGCACACATTATGAAAGACCGTTTTGGTACAACAGAAGAAAAGGCCATGATGTGCCGTTTTCATACCCAAACGGGTGGCTCAACACTTGCAGCTCAACAAATTGATAATAATGTTGTTCGCACAACCATCCAAGCTATGTCTGCTGTATTAGGCGGAACGCAATCCCTCCATACTAATTCGCGAGACGAAGCACTGGCGTTGCCATCAGATAATGCAGTTAAACTGGCTCTTCGTACTCAACAAGTTATCGCTCATGAATCAGGCATTACTAATCATCCCGATCCTTTTGGAGGGAGTTATGTTGTTGAAGCATTAACAGATCAGTTGGAAGCAGAAGCGAAAGACATCATAGCTGAAATTGACAAAATGGGTGGTGCCGTAGACGCGATTGAAAAAGGCTGGGTGCAAAGTGAAATTGCTCGAAGTGCCTATGAGTATCAATCTAAAGTGGATTCTGCTGATCAAATAATTGTGGGTGTAAATAAATTTACGAGCGATGAAACTAATGAATCTGATCTACTGGCTATCGATCCAACTGCTGTCGAAGACCAAATAAAACATGTAGCCGATTTTAAAGCTGACCGAAATAGTGATCATGTAAAGAATCGATTATCAGAATTGAAAATAATTGCTTCCGGTTCTGAAAATATTATGTCTTCCATTATTGAATGTGTCAGGCAAGATTGCACACTCGGGGAAATTGCCGATTCTTTACGTGAAGTGTTCGGCGAATACCAGCCCAGCTTTTAGCAGAACTCTTTACATGAATCCCTATCTTTTTTCCTTAATTATTTCTTTCGTATTCCATCCCATGATCATATCGTTTGCTGCATTTTATTTACTTTTATTTGGCAGTGAGCCTGTTGCAGCAAACGCCTTTAATATACTTTTGGTGTGTTTCTTCTTTTCCAATTTCATTCCTATTTCAACAGTATTGATATTGAAGAAAATGGGGAAAATTTCTGATTTGGATGCATCTAAAAAAGAACAGCGTATTTTTCCTCTTATGTTGGGAATAATCTATTCGGGAATCGCATTTCTGATACTGACGTATATGAATGCTAATCCGTTGGTTCGAGGGCTCATGTTTTGTTATATGACGAATACAATTTTCATCATTTTGATTACTCGCTACTGGAAAATATCTATTCATGCCATGGGCGTGGGCGGACCAATCACTGCATTATGGATTGGCGGGTTTCAGTTTCCTATCCCAGCCTTTTTCATTTTAATAGCCGTCAGTTATTCCAGAGTCATTTTGAAAGCTCATAGTATCTTGCAAGTTGTGGTCGGTTCGATTGCAGGGCTAGTTCTTACTTATTTACAATTGCAATTATTTTTCGTTTCATAATGTTTGTAAATCTCATACAAACTAATCTTACCACATCAGTATTGGGTAAAATAATTGAGCATACTACGTGGACAGAATCCACCAACAAAGATGCGTGGGAGTTGATAGATGAAGGCACAACCGAAGGAACAATTGTTATTGCAGAGAAACAGACTGATGGTAAAGGCCGGGCTGGTCGGGCTTGGATATCAGTCCCGGGAAAAAGTTTAACTGCTTCACTCATAATTGAACCGAAAATAGACAGCCGATTGTCCGGGTGGTTTCCATTATTAACGGGTATTGCAATCGTAAAGGCATTTGCAGAATTAGGTCTGGAAGTAAACTTAAAATGGCCGAATGACATTATGGTAAATAACAAAAAGCTTGGGGGAATTCTTTGCGAAAGTCGTGTGCAGGGCAAAGTTCTTGAATGGGTAGTTATAGGTATGGGACTAAATATTTATGAACAGGAAAATGAATTAGCTGTTGAGTTGAATGCAACATCATTTTTTATGGAAAAATCATCATCCATACAACGAGAATTGGTATTAGCTAAAATAATGAATCATATTGAACCGCTATATAACCAACTAACCGAAAATAAAGATCCATCCCAATTAATGGAATTATGGACAGAATATTGTAATCATGTTAATAAGACAGTTAAGTTTGAAGTAGAAAATGAATCACTATCAGGTGAATTCATGGGCATCGATACAGACGGAGCAGCAATTATTAAAACAAATGGAAATGAAAAAATATTTACGAGTGGAGACATACACATAATTAAATCATGATTTTGGCAATCGATATTGGCAATACAAATGTAGTCCTTGGTCTTTTTAAAGATAGTAAGATTATTGAAAGCTGGAGGCTGACGACGGACTCAACACGGACGATTGATGAATGTTGGGTTGCTATAAAATTATTAACCCAAGATGCTGGCCACGATCTTGACGAAATTAACGAAATTGTCATTGGCAGTGTTGTACCGAAAGAAACATTTGTATTTAAAAAAATGTGTAATCATTATTTAGACATCATCCCTTTTGAGGTAAATGGCACCACGAACCTTGGAATAAAACTGGATGTTTCTTCACCGGAAGAAGTTGGTCCTGACCGCATTGCCAATGTATATGCTGCAGGAAGATTATACGGTAAACCATCCATCGTTGTGGATTTTGGTACAGCAACTACGTATGATGTTATTGACGAAAACGGAAATTTTGTCGGTGGAGCCATCGCTCCCGGAATTGAGACCAGTGCCATTCACTTATTCCAAAATGCCGCTTTATTGCATCGTATAGATTTTGAAATTCCTGATTCTGCAATCGGTAAAGATACACGAACTAATCTGGAAAGTGGTATTTTGTTTGGAGCCGCCGACCAAGTTGATGGAATGATCAAACGAATCAAAGATGAAAAAGGATGGAATGATATTCCTGTGATTATTACCGGTGGATTAGGGAAGGTAATTGGGGGTATTGCCAAAACAAAAATCACCTTTGATGATGATCTGACTCTAAAGGGTTTATTTCATATATTTAGCAATCTGAATTGATCAAAATCGATGAATCGGTGACACTTTAATATTAATCTTAAAACCGCTATATTTTTGTTTTAGATCCTCTTCTAGAGATTTACAACAGTCTACAATTTGACTTTGTATCATTCCCACTTTAACATTAATACCAAATAAAATCACATTGTGATTTTCTGTTTTAACTACACGAATATCATGTATATCTGTAATTCGTCCATCTTTCAGCCATGTTTCTTCTAAATACGTGCTGATATCCTGCACCATGGGATCTTTTGGATGCACCGGATCCATATGAACCGTCGGTTCTACGCCTAAGGCATTTTCAAGTTGATCTTCAACTTCTTCAGAAATATCATGGGATACTGCTGTGGTTTCATTCGCATCAATCTCTACATGAACACTTACGAATTTGTCATGACCATAACTATGAACCGTAATATCGTGTGCGCCTAAGACACCCTCTACATTCATCACTATTTGTCGAATACTTTCCACTTCTTCCGTTGTAGGAGGTTTTCCTATAAGATCATCCACTGCATCCCGGGCAATCTCAAATCCTGTATAGATCAAAAACAATGCAACTCCTAATCCAGCCCAACCGTCTACTGCAGGATAACCGTAAATACCTGCAATCATTGCAATAACTACCAATAGGCTTGAAATTGCATCCGTACGATGGTGCCAAGCATCGGCATGGAGTGTACCTGAAGCAATTCTGGACGAAAGGAATTCAGCATATCTTGCAGTGATTTCTTTTAATATAATGGTCGCCGTAAGGACGATGACCATCCACCATTCTGCTTCTACTCGTTCAGGTTTTTGGATACGATCTATGGCCACTTGAATAAATTCGATCCCCGCCACTACCAAAAGAATTGCAATAATTAAAGTGGCAATATATTCTGCGCGGCCATGTCCATAGGGATGTTCCACATCAGCAGGTTTTTCGGCTTGCTTGAAACCCCAGATAACGACAACAGATGAAACAACATCAGATAAAGAATGAACAGCATCTGCAATTACACTGACAGCGCCCACCATAAGTCCTATCACAAATTTGAAAATGAATAAAATGCTGTTTATAAAAACGGATATCCAGCCTTGGAACACACCAATTTTGGTGCGGTAATTTTGTGCCGATTCTTTGGTATTAGGGACAAACTTTTTAGTTAGCGTTTCAAACATCGTCATACTTTTTCAATTCTAAAACCATTGGTAAATATTCTTGGTCTATTTTTAGTGATAGATTTTCGATCATACTTATTAGCTTTTTGCATGTATCTCCATGTTCAGGCAAATGATTGGGTAACTGCATACAGCCGTTTTTGAAGTTCCAAAAAAATCCTTTTAAAGCCAAAAGAGTATTTTCAGCATCATAACCATAAAAATGAAGTGTTGGCTTTTCTTCAGCTGATTGAGGTAATCCGTGGATTGCGCGATATAATTTTGCACTGACCAAAAACATATTTTCTGTAATATTATCCAACGCATCTTTTATTTCTGAATTATCAGATTTCCAATGGTTTTTATCTATTTTTTCCATCATACTATGGGCCATGTTCGTTAAGATTTTTACCGGTTTCATTCTCCTTTCACATAATTCTTCTATTTCTTTTTCTTTGGCTTCCTCCAATGGATCCTTTTCCCATTCTTCAACTTCCAGAATTTCAATATCTCCAAACTCTTTTTCCATATTTTCCATAGCCTTTTCAAAATCTCTTTCAGCTTCTTTGGGGTGTTTTTCTGACCAAAATAAATAACAGCGATCTCGATTCATGCATTTTTCACACATGTAATCGCAGTAATTATAAATACCTTCTATAAAGTCTGGGCGGTCAGTCATGGTTTTTGGCTTGATTATCCTAATCTATTGTAACATCTAATCTGTCTAATGGACTTTTTATTCTATCAAATAATACTTTTGAAATATGGGTATAGATTTGTGTTGTCTCCAACCTTTTATGACCTAACAATTCTTGGATAAATCTAATATCCGTCCCATTCTCTAGTAAATGAGTTGCAAAACTATGGCGAAGTGTATGAACAGTTGCATGTTTTTTAATACCTGAAATTTTCACTGCTTTTTTCATAATGGCCTGAACCGAACTTGCACTATACTTTCCACCTTTTTGCCCTTCAAAGAGGTATTTCCCCGGGCGATATTTTTCAAAATACTTTATTAGAATATCTTTTAACGATCTTGATAAAACAGACTGACGGTCCTTTTTTCCTTTTCCCATTTTTATAAAGATGAGGTTTCGATCAAAATCGATATCTTTTACTTTTAGGGATAACAATTCATTTAACCTAATTCCTGATGAGTAAATTGTCATTAAAATGGCTTTATGTTTTAGATTGTTAACGGAGTTTAATAATCGCGTGACTTCCGCTTCTGAAAGTACTACCGGTATTTTTTCTTCTTTTCGAAACCGGATGTTTAAGGAGGATGGAATGTTCTTATTTAACACATCAGAGAAAATAAATTTTAATGCGGCAATCGATTGCTTCATAGATGAGATTGATCGATTTTTTGTTCTTTTCAAATGGTATAAATATTTCTCAACACTTTCATCATTTACTTTTGTAACTTTTTCAATGATAAGCCAATTTGCAAAATGATTTATAGCAGACAAATAGGATGCTACCGTTCGTTTGCTATAATTTCTGATAACGAGTTTTTGTTTTGCTATTTTTAATAAGTCGGTTTTTAACATGATAATGCGGTTAAAACACAGTAACAACTTAAAGAGTTAACCCGCTAAACGCAATATTGGGTTTATAAAGACGTTGTGGTGCATATAAAAAGACGTTTGAAAATGATATTAAGACAAGAAAATAAAAACGACCATAAAGACGTCTTTAGCGTAATTGAAAAAGCGTTTAAAGACGCAGAATTCGCTGACAATACTGAA
>NNSG01000007.1 GCA_002256485.1 Fidelibacterota bacterium 408169 | reverse complement strand
CGCCGGGCTTAATGGCTTCTGTGACCCAAACTTTATCCACAAACCAACCAATAGGAGTGGTTATTTTAAGTAGATTGCCATTATCTACACCTAAACGTTTCGCATCTTTTGTATGAATCCAAATGGGGTTTTTATGGGCAATTTCCGTCAGCCATTTTGCATTCGCTGATCGGGAATGAATATGTGTGGGTAATCTGAAATTTGGGAGTAACACACATTCATTTTTACTCGTATCCATTTCGTCTGGATGCACATGACTTTTAATTCGATATCCCGGTGTTGCATGTTCTGGATATCCAAATTCAACCATGGTTTGGGAATATATTTCCTGACGTTTAGATGGCGTGGGAAATCCACCAAAGTCTTTTCCATCTACTTGAATACCCACTACCTTACCATCTTTTTCAATTTGGCCATTTTCTTTTACTGTGGCTCCATTCATAGCGTCTTCAGATAATAAAGACTCATTTTTGACATATACTTCTGGATCAACCAAAAAAGCGCCAAACTTTCGCATGTATTCTAACGCAGATAATCCTTCTTTTTCCGCTGCTTCTGGTAAGCCATTTGTGTGCTCAAAAATATATTGATAATATTCATCAACATTAATTTTTTGGCCTTCACGAAATGGACTCATAAAATGCTTTCGGATCCCTAGATCACCATCTTTATCGATCCGCCAGGAAAGTTCGATCCAAAATTCATCTTCTTCCCACACTTCGCCGGGATTTACTTCATAGGTGAATTCAACTTCTTTTCCATCACGACGCGCTTTTTCTCGCAATACTGGTTGGCGGAATGCAATCCAAACACCTGATTGCGTTTCATAAGAATTGATGTCATGACGCTCCGCAGCGTGCCCCATAGGTAATACATAATCAGCAAAAAAGGCTGTTTCATTCCATGTAGGTGTGAGTGCAATATGGCACCCCACTTTTTCTGCATCGGATAACATTTCTATCCAAGAAAATCCATCAGGGTATGTCCAAACAGGATTAAATACACGGGTGAAATACACATCCATAGATCCGCGTCCATCTTTGATGAGATGGGGCAAAATCTGACTCATTTCATAATGAGTTAATGTGTATTCTTTTGGCCAAGCCAATTCATTCCATGCATCGGGGCCGGGTGGCACATCAAAAAATTCCGGATGAAATTTATTCCATGCACTTGGAGATGTTCCCCCTTCAGTTCCAACCGAACCAGTTAGCACATTTAATAAATGAAGTGTTCGTGATACTTGCCATCCACCAAGATTTCCAATGGAAGCACCACGCCAAACATGGGTGGATAATTTACTTCCCGCTTTCCCAACCATTCGAGCCACACGGATAATTTGATCTGCATCAATTTGGGCTTCTTTGGCAGCGTATTCCGGTGTGTATTCAGCCCATTCTTCGCTCAAGCGCTTGATGAATTGGTCAAATTCAATGGGGTCATTCGGGTGTAAATTTTTTAGATAGTCATCCCAGTTCACCCAATTTTCCATATAATGACGATCATACAATTCTTCGTCTAAAATAATCTTCGCCATAGCCATATACACTGCCGATTCACTACCAGGATACGTAGGCATCCATTCATCCGCCATAGACGCTGTATTGGACAGACGCGGATCCATAACAATCAATTTTGCGCCTTTCATCATGCCTTCCATGATACGCTGGGCATGGGGATTAAAATAATGACCCGTCTCCAAATGAGATGATGCCAATAAAATCACTTTTGCATTGGTATGATCCGGACTTGGACGATCATATTTATGCCACATGGCATAGCCGGCACGAGCGCCAGCAGAACAAATATTCGTATGGGAATTATGTCCATCCACGCCCCACGCTTTTAATACACGTTCAGCATAACCTTCATGGCCAGGACGTCCCACATGATAGACCACTTTTTCTTTACTTTTTCGTAAAGATGCGGCAATCTTGTCCGAAATTTCATCTAATGCCTGATCCCAAGTGATGCGCTCCCACTTACCTTCTCCCCGTTCGCCAACTCGTTTTAATGGATACAAAATCCGTTCAGTATCATTGATTTGATTAATGGTGGCAGGACCTTTTGCGCAATTCCTTCCGCGACTTCCCGGATGGTGGGGATTCCCTTCAAATTTTCGCACTTTATTGGATTTTTTATCGACGTAAGCCAAAAGCCCGCACGCCGATTCACAATTGAAACAAGTTGTAGGAACAATAGAATAATGACGCTCTTTTTTCTCGGGCCACGCTTTGGGGTCTAATTCTTTAAAATCATTCCATTCATTCGGTTCTGGATATTTATATAATTCCCGTGGACCTTCCATAGCGAATTCTTCAGACCAATCCGGTCTATCTGAAATTTTTGGTATCAGTCCAATGGACTCTGAAAATGTTTCTATCCAACTTCGTTTCATCATTAACTCAATGGTATCATTTGTGGTACACGAATCCGCACCAATTCTGTTAAAAAGATTCCTATTAATGCACAACCACCAGCTAAGAATGCCATACTTGGGTAAGCATTTAACATAACAACTGGAGCTATACTTCCAATGAAAACTCCAACCCAGAAATATTTAGAGTAATATCCTTTCGTCATAAGATAGATAGCTTTCTTTGTGTCGGGCGTATCATGTGGCAATAAAACTTCTTTAGCAATTATTATTATATTCGCAACAATGGCCAATAATAATGTATTTGCCATAAAAGGAATTAATTCAGGCGAAATAAACATGAGTGAAACAGTCCCTGCCATCACCGCATGAATCAACATGTGGACGGCTGAAAGTCCCGTGGATTGCCATAAATCTCTTGATCGGGCTTGGCCAAATAGAAAGGCCGTATAACCCGCTCCTGACACGGCAAACACAGCGCCTAAATACCATAACCAATTCCATCCGAGATTAAAATAATTATCAAATAATTTTAGCGTGACTAATCCACCAAACCCTGTAATTATATATGCACCCCGAACCAACCAAGACTTCCATTGGGGACGAAGTAATACGTATAGAAACCTGTCAGGGCGATCTAAATCTTTCACCAAAAATCCTCCTGTTAAACCCATAAAGACTAATGTTGTCATCAACCCGGTTAACTCTGTAGTTTGAGATAAATTTCCACCTAACAACTCCCATATTGCCATCATCAAAAATGTGCCTGTAGCAATGGCTTTTGTCCATACATACGCTGGCACTTCCCATCCCCACAGAACACCTTTACTTGGGGAATCATAAACTCGACGAGCTTTTGCTGAATCTACTTCTTGTTGAATTTCTTGAGCCACATTATCAATCGCACGCTTGTCAATAGGTTTACCTGTTTTGGTTGAATTTTCCATAGCCAATTGAACCAGTAAATTTTCAGTATCCGAGTCTTCCAATCTCTGATCCGCATATTTTGCAAAATGCCCCACCCCTTTGGACTGCTCGGACCATAAATATTTTCCATCTCTTAGCGTTGCATTTGGATCCAACATTTCATGAGTACCATTCACATAATATAAATTGGGGTCAGTCATTTTTTCTGGTTTCCGCGTCATGGTGTCTTCGTTGGCCACCAATTGAGCAATCTTGGAATTGGCATCATCCAAATCACCAGAAACAATGGCTTCCACTGGGCACACCACCACACAAGCGGGCTCGTAGCCATAATCCACTTTGTGAGCACAGTAGTTGCACTTGGCTGCTGTGTTGGTGTTTGGGTCTATATAAAGCGCATCATAGGGGCAAGCTTGCATACAAGATTTGCATCCAATGCAACGATCATTGTCAAAATCCACGATGCCGTCCGCACGGGTATGGAGTGCGGTTGTGGGACAAATTTCAACACAGGGAGCATCAGCGCAATGGTTGCATCGATGGACAGAAAATTCTCGAGTGTTGTTAGGGAAGTCGCCTTTTTCAATATATTTCACATGGGTGCGGTTGACACCAATGGGAACATCGTGTTCACTTTTACAAGCCACCGTGCACGCATGACAGCCAATGCACATGCGATTATCTATGACAAATCCGTAATTCATTTTATCCTTTATTTGCCACAGAGATCACAGAGAACAAACACAATTGATTATCTTAGTATTTTTCTGTGTTCTCTGTGGCTAAACTAATCTTCAAATAGATCTTCAATACTACCAGAAATGATTCCAGGTATCATCGTGTATTTAGCAAAAGCTGCATAGCCTGAATCCCAATAATACAATTGCATCCGCCACATTTGTCCGTATTGAATCGCCTTTATATTTCGCCCATCTTTATAAACGATAATTTCCATGGGATGAGCTGATGCATGATCTATTCCGGGTAATGGAGCATCATCCGATTTCCCATTGCTTCGAAAATCTGAATTGATGCTTGTAGTTCTATTTTCTGTATATTCATTGGTAATACCGAAATACACTGCATCCTTAAATTCAATTTTTGAAATAATTCGCCAGCCAATACAATCTTCTGTTCCGGCATCTTCACTCCCCTTAATTGTTTGCTCAACCCTTGCCACAGCTGCTTCCATTGTTTTTTCATCAAACAGTTCATCCTGACTTTCTTCCCAATTTCTCCATAGGGCCATCATTTTTGCAGGGCCATCGCCATTGAATTCATTCAGGCCTTCTTCGTCTCGCATCGGTTCCATTTGCTCTGACACAACTTCACCAGGAACTTTTGATACAACATTTCTAATTTCTCGAGCTACTGATTCGGATGCTGCTTTTAAACGATTATATTTTTTGGAACCTGCATAATACACCATAGCGTGTGCTACAGGGTTTGCCATATTAATGAATGTTTTTCTTCCCGAATCATATTCATAAATCGCTACACGAAGCACTTGTGCTGATATTGTATTTGGTTCTTCATTTTCAGCATCTTTCATATACATAGGTGATGTCAATAAATATAACCGAGATTTCTGCCCATCTATATCTGATGAATTAAAATCATATTTTGAATGAAGCGTTAAATTAGATTCATCCAATGCAGTTTCAAATGCAGACGTGGTTTCTTCAAACGATCCAGTTGCATTCAAAATTTTTTCGAAAATACCATAATCGGGACCGGCAAAAATAAATCCTAAAGTTAATAAAAATATGAGTGATGATTTTATTTTTTTCATAACTGTTATCCTTTTCGCTATTTTACTCTAATACCAATGCATTCGCTACAACATCCGTGACGCTTTCAACTTTCACATCCAAATCAAAATGTTCCATGACCTGCCCCAACTGCATCTGACAATTGGCACAAGCTGTTGCAAGAACTTTTGCTTCGGTATTTCTGACTTGTTCCGCTTTTTTCTTACCCGATGCCAAGCGGTTCTCTTCATATTCCGGCATGGACAACATTCCACCGCCACCGCCGCAACACCAATTATTTTCCCTGTTGGGTAACATATCCTGAAATTCATTTACCGACGCTTTCAACGCATCTCTCGGTTCTTCAAATAATCCTGAATTCCGTCCCATATTGCACGGATCGTGGTAGGTGACTTTTTCAGGATTGCGAGATGAATCCAAGGTCAGTTTTCCATCGCTAATCCATTCCTGTACCAATTCCACAATATCTTTCACTTCGAAGGCATATTCCATGCCCAACCAATTAGGCGCTTCCCATCGCAATGCACGATACGCATGACCACATTCGGACACCACCAATGTTTTAATTCCCAGCCGATTCGCTTCTTCAATATCTTTCATGGCAATGGATTTTGTCGCCACATCATCGCCGTTGAAAACACCATAATTAGTTACATCATACCTTACCGAACTGAATGTATAGTTTGCACTTGCGGCATGAAAAATCTTTAAAGTGGACATGATGGTTTCCGGGAATTTCATCATTTCCAACGATGCAGGAATGAACAAAAATTCCGCCCCTTCTTTATCAATGGGAATTTCATAATCATCGTCGTTCAATTCATCCTGCAATTCTTCTTCAAACCATTCTAATCGGTCGAGAAAATCTTCTTTAGAGACTTTCAACGGACTGCCGGTTTTGCAGGCATTATCCGTATGTTCTTCTAACATTTTCGGTGCTTTCCCCATGGCGGAAAGAATGGATCGGGATGTGCGAATCACCAGCGAATTATCAATCCCAATGGGGCAAGCGATTGTGCATCGGCGACACATGGTGCATTGATAAACGCTATCTACCCAATCGTCTAATTCCGCGTCATTTAAATCGTGAGCGCCCACCAGCCAAGGAAAATATTTTCCAGCAAAGGTATGGTTCCGCTTATAAACACGACGCAACTTATCCGCTTTGAAGCAGGGAATATGGATCGGATCTTCGTCAATATGATATAAATGGCAGGAATCGGCACAGACCGCACAATGGGTGCAGGTTTCAAGATACGTTACCAGCGGAAGTGATAATTTGCTTTCCAGTAGATTCAAAGCATCAGATATTTGTGTGTTATTCATGATTTAATCTTTCGTTTTAATAGGTGATTGGGGGACCGTGTTTGATGACTCCCCGGCGTCCGAATTGTAATCCAAACAATACGCGGGATATAAAGAAAAGAAGCATGTGAAAAATCTTTCCAAACGGAATCCAAAGAAGTAACAGGATTGCAGCTAATCGCCAGAGTCCAACCCATTCTAAATTGTAGGCCGTCAATGTTCCTGCCAAAAGATAAAAATCTACCAAAAGATTTGAGAAATAATCGTCAAAATTTGAAATGGCTTTCATGTATCCAAGTGTGGCTCTTTTAATAAATAAACTAAAAGCCAGCAATAAAGCTACCGGACCAATCCACTTGACGACTATTGTCATCAATTCCACTCCATAATCCAATCGTTTTACCAATGCAAAAAGAATTACGGCAAATACACCTATATGCATTATCATCCCCGCCATATAAGTAAGCCAATGTTTTTTTGTACTTTCTTTTTTCCAAGGCAACATGGCAAATGTCAGCGCATAAAAAGCGCCGTATTTTGGATCACCTTTACTTTGGGACAAATCCTTTTTATATGGATATCGCAAGATACGCACGAGCCGAACAGTCATGCCCACTATAAAAATTAATATCGCCCAATTTAACAAAAAGTCAGTCAAATTATTCAAAGTTGTCATGTTTCAATTCCCTTCATTATAACCAATGAAACCCATGCTCCAATCCCCACTGTTTTGCGGATACATCTCCCCAATAAGCAGCCTGTCTGTAAAACCGCGTGGCTTCTTCGAGTTGATTCTTTGTTTCATAAATTGCCCCAAGGCAATTATACGATTTTGTATGTTTTTCATTTAAATCGATCGCCTGAAGATAAGAAGAAATTGCCTTTTTCTCCTGATGCATCTTTGTAAAAGTTTGTCCAATCTGATAGTGTGGTTTTGCATTTTTCGGTTCAATGTTTGATGCGTGCTTGTAGGTCTTTGCGGCATCTATAAAATCACCGTTTTTATATTGGGCTAATCCCTTTTTCATACATGCTCTAAAATGATTTGAATAATGTTTAATTACTTCATTATAGGCAGAAATAGCATTTTCATACTGGCTCATATTTTGAAATGTATTCCCAAGTGCATACCAAGCCCTCCCATGATATATATCAAGTTTAACGCATGACTGATACGCATCAATCGCTTTGTCTAATTCTCGATTATGGACAAATGTATTTCCGAGATTATACCAGACATTCGCATAATTTGGATTTATCTTAATGGCGGCATTAAATGATTCTATTGCCTGATTAAACCTGCTGTCAGCATCATAAGTGACACCCATATTATTCATGGCTTCTGTATAGTTGGATTTCAATGAAATGGCTTTTTTATAATGATATACAGAAGATGTAAAATCTTTTTGTCGGTAAAAGCAATTTCCCAAATAAAATTGGCATTGTGCCTTATTGGGTTGAATGGCATAAGCTTCATTAAAATAATGAATAGCATCGTCAAATTGTTTTCCACGGTAAGCAAATAACCCCTTTTGAAACCAATCCATGAATTCCAATGCTTTGTGGCATTCTTGGGTATCGGGACTTGGTAAAGATTCATCCAACAAATTGTTCGTTATATTAAATACATTTGATAATACATCAAGGCCGGTGGTTTCCACATGTGCTATGGCATTGGGTTTTATTGAATTCATGCGTTCGCCATCATGTGTTGAATTTCTTGTTCCATTTTCCGTTTCTTTTCTTCAAAATATTCATCCCAATCATCCAATAGAATAACTTGAATAAATGCAGGTGAATCTTTCAATTCTTTTAATTCAGATTTAACGATTTTCAATTGTGAATTAAGCCTAACAATTTCCATCTGTATTTTTTTCATATCTTGGCGGATTGTTGAAGATACATTTACTTGTTTTTTGCTCTCCAATGATTCCCATATTTCCCGGACTCGATTCAAGTCATTTTGATTGTAAGCTGATTTAAGTTCATGAAAAGTAGCACCCGCTTCGTCTTCCAGTTCATCTTCCACCTTATCAGGGTGACAACATTTACTTGCTTTTCTGAACAAATCTTTTAATTCTGTCTGTTCGTCATCAGATAAACTCCATTGACATTCTTTTTGCGCCGCATCAAATATTTTCTGATAATCATGAAACGCTTTCCCAGCATCATCGTAGGCTTGTTTCCATTCAAAATCAGATTCAGCTTTTTTCTTTAATTTATCTTTCCGCAGTGTGAGTAATTGAATGATAAGTCGGCCGCATTCCTGTTGATGCCGAATATTGAAATCGTGAATAAGTTTATCTAATTCTGTTTTTTCACTTTCTTTTGCCCCTAATTCTTCTCGAAGATATTCAATTTCTTTTAACCCGGATTTGATTTCGGGGTCCAGCACATGAATAATGGACTCACTGCGAATCTTTGGTTCTGAAATATGCATGATAAAATGTTAATTCGTCCAAATATTTTTATCGAATATTCGCTCGTCAACATTACCATTATTATGGATAGTTCTCATATGAATTTCAGGCAGGCGTTTTACCCCATCATCATAATTCACCAAACGATTGATAAGATAAAATAAATACATACTTGTGAGCCAATTTGTGAATTCCTGTTTTGATCCCAAATGTTTTTTCATATTTAGCATCACCCAAGAAAAATGTTGCCACACATCCAGGCAGGAATCACAAGAACGATCGATTCCGGTGCAACAACGTCTTGTTGTTTCGAAGTCCGAATTATACGCTCGAAAATGTGGACTGTATGGATTCCCATTTTTCATCCGATCTGCATATTTTGGCAGATTTGTGCTGACGGTTGTGCAAACATCATATCCCCATTGTTGACCATACAATTCACCGGTGGAAATCACTTTGGTCAAATAGGAAGAGAGATAAATAGAATTCGGATATCTCTGAATCACTTTGTCAATTTCTTTTCTAACATTGTCAAATCCTTGACGATGATCCATTGTGCCACCCAATGGAGTAATATCACTATAGAAATTGAATAATACGCGATTGCCATTCGCCACACATTGGTCCACTACATTTTCAATTTCATTGGCATTCCCGGCAGAAACGGTGTAATACCAAAATGCGCGAGAATCATTTTTGTAATTGTTCAAAGCAATAGAAAATACATCTCGTTTTCCATTGCTCCTTAACTTTGAATCTGTTTCATGATTCCCCCAAACAGACACACCAATAGGCATATGTTCAAATCCGTCTTTTGGAATTGGAATGATACCATTTGTGGATACATTCATTTTGAAATTGTCATAAATCTTTTTTAGTCTATCCAACCGTAAGGTTGGTTCTCCCCCAACGATGGTGACAAAATTAGTCCCCCGAGCCAATTCCTTCTTTATAAATAAATCAAACTGACTTTCGTCTGAAGGTGTTTTCACTTTATCCATTTCTTCAGAAAAATAATAACATCCCGCACATCGGATATTGCATTCATCTGTTAAATCCAAAGAGATGGATTTCATTGCGCCTGCTTGCCGAATCTCTTTATACAATCGGTGTAAAAATGGGTCTTGTAAATAGGATTTCAATGAATTCATTTAAATTTCTTCTTGGACAGGATAACAGGATTTACAAGAAAGTAAAAATAATATTCTTTTATGTTTTTTCCTGTTCATCCAGTTAATCCCGTCAATTTTTATACGTTTTTCCAATTAATGCTGCTTCCATTTCAGCATTTCCATTATCCAATTTTGTAGAATGGATTAAACCATCTTCTACACGGAAACACCCCATTACCTTTTCACCATCCACATATATTTCGTCATAATGAATAAAAACATTCCGAGCAATTTTCAACGGTTTTCGTTTAGATGATCCATTCCCTTCGTCCATAGAATTCAAAAATGATTCTGACCGCAACACCGCACCCACTTGTCCTGCTCTTTCAATTTCATCAATGGTCATGCCACCGGGATTCAACTTTCTTCCCAAATGTTTTTCATATTCTTCAATTAATTGATCTGCCAGCTTATCCATTTTAACCATGGAACCAATATCATCCAGGGTAATGATATGGTCTTTCATGGCTTCTTTTGCTAACGCACGAAATGACTCATTGGGGACACTCCACACAGATGCCATGGTATCATAATCAAAGTCAAAAAGAATATTGCCCACGACAATGCTCGCTTCACCCATTTGCCCACCGCCGATACCTGCAACACGTTTTCCATTCATTTCGACTTCATGACTTCCCACCAATTCCGCTTTGACATCAAAAAAATGTTTCAATGTATTCACCACCGGTGTCAACATCATTTCATATACTTTATCCGAGTTTGCCGGCACACGACTTTTATGGAATACGCATTGGTAAAATAGTTGATTTTGGTCAAGATAGGTTCCACCACCGCCCACTTTTCTACGCAAAATGGGAATCTCCTTTTCATCGCAAACCTTTCGGTCAAATGTTTCATCCAATTTTTGATGGTAACCCAAACAAACATACGTATCCGATGGTTGGGAAATAATAATCGTATCCGGCGTATCTTCTGTCATGAGTTCCGCAACGGTATGATACACCGCTTGCGTTTGCCATCCGGGAATCCGTCCCATATGGATTAATCGAATAAATTTCATATGGGCTTGACGGGATTAACAAGATTTACAGGATGGGAAAAACATTTTATATATATCGTTTTTTGTGTCGTTATTTTTATTTCTTTTATCCAGTTCATCCTGTTATCCTGTCTTCAATTGCCCATTTAATTGCATTTGTTCGCGGATGACTGTTAACTCATCGCCAGTAGGTTTGAATGGATAATCCCGAAATTCTTCTCCTGGGCGATAAGACCCATAGGGACGATTACAGGCCATCACGCCTTCTCTATCGGGGCATCCATTTGTCATGAAAGGCAATCCTTCATCAATGGAATTTTGAATCAACTCTTCTTCCGATTCTATTGAAGCAATAAACCCATTATTATCAAATTGAAATATATCGCGTTCCACATTTTTTTCTTCAATGAGATATTTTGCCAATTGCACTCGGCGATGACGTTTTATAGGTTGGCGGGTCTGATGTTGTAATGTAGTGCCCGGTTCAGGGTTAAACGAAAATAAATATCCTGCAATTTCTTCTGATTTCAATTTGTAAAACATATTCACTAAATCTTGATCAGTTTCTCCCAGCCCAACAATCAAATGGCAATTCACATTCATAGGGCCATAAATCTTTCGTGCCGCTCTCACCATTTCCCAATGGTAATCCCAATCATGGGGGCCACTTGCTTCTTTCCCCCGGGTTTTGATGAATAATTCTTCCGTAACAGCGTCTAATCCATAACCAATAATGTCTATCCCTTCTGCATTCAACTGCTCCAAAAATGGGACAGTCATAGTTGTGGCATTTACTAATCCGGACAATGGCACTTCTGGTGCCGCTGTGTGAACTTTTCTTGTAATTTCAATCAAATCATCATTCGCTCTATGATCCTGAACTTGAGAAATACAGACACGTCCTACAGAACTTTCTGCTTCTTTTTCTGCAATCTTTTCCGCAATTAAATCGGTAAAAAACAAAGGCCAGTCCACACGAATAAAACTATTTTCTTCTGCTAATCCTGGACGCTCACGCGCTAATCCACAATAACTGCAATTGGCAAAACATCCTTCTGGGTAATTTTGAAGTAAATTGATGCACCCGCATCCGCAGCCATGAATTCGACCCGGTTTTAGTCCCAGTTCAATGGCAGCCGCCATACTAATTCGAACATAATCCGGGCTAATATTTAGCAGTTCAGCTTGTTCTTGTGATGAAAATTTTAGTTGTTCTGCATTCATTTTTCTTCCTTTACCAAGTAACGCCACAACAGGCATTAATAAATGATGGTTCTAATCCTTTTTCTTCCGCATATCCCACAATACCTTCTGATGGAAATGCAATCCCATTCAGTCCGGCGTTTATGGCGGATTTATCAATATCAATTTTTATATTTCCCAATGGGCGGGCACATCCCAATAAAATAGGTGTGGATGGCAACGACAATCTGGCTGTTTCAAAAAACCCCCCAATTTCTTTCATGGATGGTGGAATGACGCCTTCCATACCCGTGCCTGTAAGTGGTAATAAAATCACCAGCACTAATATTTTGGGTGGATATTTTTTAATCATATCCAAAGCGGCCCATTCGCCATTCATTTTCCCAAAATAATGCCCCAAAACAATATGAGGAATGGCAGGAATATTATGTCTTTGCAATCGTTCTAATACTGCTTCATAATCGGATGGTTCTGCATCTAAATGATATACATCTGAAATGGTTTCCTGATCGCCAATAATATCCAGCATCACGCCATCAACATCCACTTCTGCTAATGCTTCGCAGGTTTCTTCGTCAGGCAAACCGGGATGAACACGAATCACCATACCCAATTCTCTGCGAATCCGTTTCATATCATTGATGTGGGGAAGTAATGGAACCTGATTCCGTATATTGCTCCCACCGGAAACCAATAATCCCTTCGCCCCTTTATTCTTTATATCTTTTGCCATATCAAATAGGCTGCCACCAAAGGAAGGTAAGTCCAACATATTGTCCAACATTTTCGTGTTGCAATGTTCACAATTCAATGCGCAATTACTTCCCGTAACGCTGATGGAAACAAATTCTTTCATGGAACCGGAAAATTCTGATGTGGAATGGGGTTTTAGCCCCGGACCGTAAAATGTTATTTCGTTTGGGAAATTTTCTTTTCGGATATCAAAAGGGTTCCCCACACCCTTACTCATTGGTTCAATTGTTGTTTCAAGCATGGGCACTTCCCGGTGTAACAAAACACCCGTAAGGGTCTGATGAATGTTTCCGTGACATGATTTCAGCTTTTTGAATGGCGGACATCAAACCTTTGATAAGAGATTCAATGGGAAAATTTGTTAAATCTCCTGACCATCGTTTATACACTTGAGTTAATGTTTTTTTGAGAGATTTATCCTGACTCGAATGCCAGCGCAAACTTTGCTCTAAATCAGCAATGGCATGCTCTGATGTAAAAAAGTCCCCACCGATATACGCAGATTTAATCATTTTTCCTGCAAGCACAATACGAATATCCAGAAGACCACCTTCCGTTTTTATCATAGATTTGCCAATGGCGTCTGCCACATTTGTAGATTGGAATATCCAATCTGAATCCATGTATTTATCTTTTTCTAATTGACGGATTTCATCCTTTTCTTCATGGGAGAAATCACTTAATTCTATATTTACGCCAAATGCTGTTTTATATCCATTTAAGACGGTTCGCCGGACTTCATTCAACGTAATTGGATTTAAGTTTTCCCGTTGAATCGTAGTTGTTCTTTCTGCTACAGATGAAATATCTTTATCTGAAATCTTTTCAAAAGGCGTTTGTAAAACATTAAGCATAAACGCCACATCCAAATCCACTAATAATGATGCGTGAAATAACAATCCGCCCGTGGCTGTTTTATGTAATCCCAATCCAGCAATCTTTTTTCCATTCACTTCCAAATCATTCTTGCGGCGAAATTCTACATCAATTCCCAACGTGCTCAACCCTGATATGATTCCTTGGGAAAATTGTGCCATTCGTTCCCGAACACTGGCATACGATTCATCTGATTTCCCCGGTATCGCCAAGGCAACACCCAATTGGCCTTCCCCCATAATGATGGCGCCCCCGCCTGTAGGTCTCCGATTGACAGGGATTTTATTATGAGCACAATATTCCAAATTCAATTCATTTTCAATCGTTTGGAATCGTCCCACCAATGCACACGGTTGGTATGTATAAAGTCGAAGGGTGGGTTGGGATGTGCCGGCACCGACACGATTGGCAAGTAATTCATCCGCCGCCAATCCAGCGGATGCGGCTACATGGTTATTTTCAATATACCGCCAAGTGTTCACCCAGTTATACCTTGGGATTCAAATCGTTCACTTTCAGATTCCATCCATTCTGGAAGTGCATCACCGGAAACCATAGCACCTGATTCTTCTGCCCAATTAGTAGGTTCAATTTTAATCAGCCAACCATTATTGTAAGGGTCTTCGTTGACTAACAACGGGTTTTGCAATACAGCATCATTTTTATCAACAACAATTCCTGTAATTGGGGCAAAAAGTTCGCCTGTCATTTTTGCTGCTTCCATCGAGCCCATGACTTTTCCCATTTCTACAGGTGCGCCTACAGTCGGCAGAGTTAAATAGGCCATTTCACCCAGTGAATCCAAACCTAATTCATCCATGCCAATGGTAATGCTTCCATCATCTTCTTGTTTTGACCAAAGATGGTTGCTGTTATAGTAACGGTCTGATTTAAAATTAAATTGTTTCATCAGATTCATCCATTTGGGAATCAGTTAAATCAGAATCTGTAGATTTTTCATTTGCAATTTCCCTATCGCTCGAGTCCAATTGAATTTCGGGATGTTCTGGTTTCACTTTTTCAGCAATCGGTTCCAGCTCTTCTAATTCTTCTGGTAAATCCATTGCTTCCAGAACAAAATCAATAATATCCTTCACCGCCATTGTCTCTTCATTGCCGGATGTTTTTGCTGCATCTGCATACATGGTCATATCTTTTGGACAGGCGACAGTAAAATTATTTACACCGACCGCTACTGCTTCTTCAATACGATTTTCACTGGGGCGTTGAGTCATATCATCGTGATCCGGGAGCCAAACTCGACCACCGCCCGCACCACAGCAAAAACTGTTTTCTTTGTTGCGTGGCATTTCCACCAAATCAATTCCACAGAGTTTCATTACATCACGCGGATCATCATAAATACCATTGTAACGCCCCAAATAACATGGATCATGATAAGTGGCTTTAATGTCCAATTTTTTCTTGAGTTCAATATCGCCACTTTTAACGAGTTCCAGCAATAAAGTGGAATAATGTTTCACGGAATAATTTCCACCTTTATCCGGATATTCATTTTTCAGCGTATTAAATGTGTGGGGATCAGTGGTAAAAATTTCTTCAAAGTCACATTTTTCAAGCATTTCAATATTTTGCTCTGCCAATACTTCAAAGAGTCCTTCTTCTCCAGCGCGACGCACATCATTCCCTGCAGATTTTTCCTTTTTCCCCATGATGCCAAAATCCACACCGGCAGCTGTTAATACTTTCGCTACTTTTCGAGTCGTATCCTGACAATTTTGATTGAAACTTGCAAAATCACCGACATACCATAAATATTTCACCGGTTCCTTTGTGGCGTTTTTCAATTTAAAATCTAATTTTTTGGACCATTTTTGGCGACGACGTGCCGATTCATTAAATGAATTTCCTTGCTCATCCAAACTTCGTAATACGTCGGCTAATTCGTCTGGCATTTTTGCATCAAATACCTGATTTCGACGCATTTCCAAAATGTCCATCATGGGCTCATTCCCAACAGGACATACTTCAACACAAGCATAACACGTGGTGCAGGACCAAACCGCATCTTCAGAAATTGCATAGTCCATTAAGGCTGTTTCACCGGCACCGTTAAACAAAGCATTCCCTTGTTCATTAATGAAATAGCGTTTATTGATTTCCAGCGCAGATGGACTTAATGGCGTTCCACTTTCATGGGCGGGACATACTTCATGGCAGCGAGTGCACATGATACACGCCCAAGGGTCTAACACTTGCGGCCAAGGTAAATCGGATAACGTTTTAGAGCCGGGCGATACGATATTCGTTACGCCATCCATGGCACCACGTTCTGTTCTACGACCCAAGGCCAAATTCACTGGTGCAATCATGAGATGAATATGCTTTGAGCGTGGAAAGTATGGGAGAAACATAACAATGAGCCCCATGGCCAACCACCACGTCACATGAATTCCCGTTTCTAATGAAGCATGAGACCAGTTGGAAAAAAGTCCAGACATAATACTTGCCGTAGGAAGCCAAGAATCTGTGTGTCCATTTTCCGCCAAATGCATAGCCGTCCCAAGCCACCGTGAACCCACATGAATAAGAATAAAAATACCCACAATGAGTGAATCTCTTTTCAATCCACCGGCACTGACGCCGGGATGCAATTTCACATTGCTGTTAAATTCCATAACTTTGGGTTTTTGAACAAAACGTCGATACAGAAAGAAAACCATCCCAACTAAAACAAATACGCTGAAAATATCTGCAAATACATTAAAGAGATTTGCAATTATGTTCTCACTTCCAATTGTAGTCCAACCCGGCACATACGCTTCCAAAACATCATTCACATTCACTATTAAATAGAAACTAAATCCAAAGAAAATGAATGAATGGAACAGAGATACAATGGGCCGCGCTTTGGCTATTGGTTTTTGCAGAAACACATCAATCAAAGCAGTGATAAACCTTCCTACCAGATTGTCACTTCTATCGGCCTTTGCGCCCGATTTAACCGTTTTGAATATTCGATTAAATCCCTGAAATGCCAATGCACCACAGATAATAACTAATAGAATAAATGCAATTTGTTCGTTAGGACTTAACATAGATTAATATTCCAACTCTTCGACCAATTCTTCTACCACATCGAATAAATCTTCCGCCATTCCGTAATGAGCTACATCAAAAATGGGTGCATTTTTGTCCGAATTAATGGCAATGATTGTAGACGAACTTTTCATGCCTTCAATATGTTCGGGTGCTCCGGAAATACCCAATGCAATATAGACTTTTGGCTTCACTTTCATTCCAGATTTCCCAACTTGATGGGCTTTCGACATCCATCCCGCATCCACCAACGGACGAGAACAGGCCAAATCTGCATCCAAAATATCTGCCAATTCTTCTGCCAATTCAATATCGTCTTTGCTGCCAATTCCACGACCTACCGCTACAAGAATATCGCTTTGAGTAATATCCACATCCGCAGCTTCCGGTTCTATGAGTTGTTTAAATCGAACCTTTCCTGCGCCCAATTCTGTAGCAAAATCTTCCACAGATGGTGATCCTGCACTTTTCCCTGCATCGGCATTAAATGCACCTGCCAAGACCATAGCTACAGCAGATCCACTCACTTCAGTGACCACATTCATTTTTCCACCATACATGGAACTGGTGACCGAAAGCCCGCCACCGCTTGCACTCATATCTGCGCAATAAGACACCGTTGGCAAATCCAACGCTGTGGCAACTGAATTGGCGATATCCATTCCCATGGATGTGGAACCCACCATCACCAATGAAGGCGATTTTGCGCTGACCACAGACTTCACAGCTGCAGCATAAGATTCGGGATTAAAATCATCACTTCCACTCACAGATACAACAGTATCAGCTATGCCTAATTCACCAGACTTTTCATTCATATTTCCAAAAGTGACAGCAATACACTGTCCACCAGATGCACCGGCTAAATCTTTTGCTTTGCCCAACATTTCAAACGTAATGTCCTGAAACTCACCTTTTAAATGTTCTGTAATTACAAGAATATCACCCATTAGATTGCTCCCTTGTCTTTTAATACATCCATTAAATCATCAATATCATCCAGCATTTCGGCACCAGACCCTTTCGCAGGTGGTGCCATGGATGCCACAGCACTTCCACTCCCAGAACCTACATCACCCATGGATGCTTCCACGATGGATGCCGTTTCTTGAACTTGTCGAATTTTACTCACCGGAGCATATCGTGGTGCTTGCTTCGCAGCTTGGATGCCCAATACGGCCGGCATATCCACTTCAAATTCGCCCATCATTCCACCGGAATATTCTTTATGTACCACAGCTGTTCCGCCTGAAACACTCACACCGGAAACAACGCTTACACAAGGCGCACCTAAATAACTTGCCATAATTGGTCCCAATTGTCCATCTCTGTCATCTACAGATTGGACGCCGGTAAACACCATGTCAAATCCTTCTGATTCCAAAGCATTAGCAAATGCTTTTCCCAGTTGGTGACTATCCGCTGGATTTCCGCCAGAAAGCTTTACAGCTTTATCAGCACCTTTGGCAATGGCAGTAAACAGCATTTTATCGGCACCATTACTATCAATGGCCATTGCAACCACTTCATTTGCTGAACCACTTTCTTTTAGCAAAATGGCTTCTTCTAAAGCATGATCGTCAAATTCGTTTAATTTAAACTTAATATCGTCCGTATCTAATGCTTTCCCGGAAGCATCCACTTCCAGGTCTTCCACCAAATCGGGAACTTGATTTAAGGGCACTACTATTTTCATTTTTTCTCCTATTATTATAAAATTAGAGTATTGGTTTACTCCATTTTTATGTTTCTAAAAAGTTTTCAAAAAGGTTTCTATATTCATCTGGAATTCTTACTGATTTCATGGTTTCCAGAGACACGGCGACAGTGGCGACATCTGCAGTAAAGCAAAGTACTCCGTCCCTTTTCCGTCGGATACGATAACTAAATATCAACGAACTTTTACCGATATTTTTTATTCCTAATTTAATAATTGCTGTGTCCCCGTATACCAAGGGTGCTTTGAAATCGCTTTTTACGGAAACTGTTGGAAATCCTAAACGCTTCTTTGAAATTAATTCCGGGTAAGAAATATGTGCAGCGTCATCAAAAAAATCTTCAAAAGCTGCATGGCACAAGTGAAAAAATTGTGGATAATAGACAATACCCGCCCCATCCACATCATCAAATCTGATTTTTTTTACTATTGTAAATGCCATTATTCTATATTTTCCTTATTTCATTTTTTGGACAAAGAAATGTCGTGTTTTTCCATCTTCATTTATGTTTAATAATTTTTGTCCAGTTGACCTGCACCAGGCTTCCATATCTGGAACTGCTCATGGATGAGAACTGGTTAATTGTAAAATATTTCCAATGGATAATTTTTTCATGGCTTGCCAGGACCGTATCACGGGCATGCCCATTCCGCAATCCCCTGTTTCTATGTGTGCATCAACTTTAATATTTTTCATTTATCTTTGCGTTCTATGTGGCAAAAGATTAGGCTTCTGCGTCATCTCCCATGCAATAATCCATGATTTCAATTATATCCATAACTTTCAATTTTCCATCATTATTTGTGGATTTTACAGCATCTTCAAAACGAGATACTTCATACGGACAGCATACAGCCAATACTTCGGCACCCACTTCGATGGCTTCTTTCACTCGATTTTCCGATAAGCGTTCAGTGGTGTGGTCAGCCACCAAGCCATCCAGCCACATTCCGCCGCCGCCACCGCCACAACAATAGCCTTGTTCTTTGCAACGATACATTTCAGAAAATTCAATTCCAGGAATCGCATTTAACAATTTCCGTGGTGCATCATATTCTCCGTTATGACGACCCAAATAACATGGATCATGAAAAGTCACTTTCTTGGGAAAGGGTCGCTTCATGAGTTTGGATATAGTATCAATTTGTTCAGCCAAAAATTGAGTATAATGTTGAAGATTATATTCACTCCCCGTCACAGCTGGATAGAATTTCTTAAACGCATTGAATGCGTGTGGATCGCTTACCACCAATTTATTATGGTCATATTTATCAAATTGCGCACCGTTATGTTCTGCTAATTCTTCGAATAATCCCGTTTCACCCACCAATCTTTGGGAATCACCATCACATTTTTCTTCTTTCCCTAATATACCAAAATCAACATTGAGACGGTTAAAAACGCGTACCATAGATTTTGCTGCATCATTTCCACGACCATGGAATGAAAAATAATCACTCACATACCATAAAACATCAACAGGTTGGGGGTCATTTTCTTTGGTTAAATCGCGAACCGGTTCATCAAATTTCTTTAGCCATTTCACGCGTTTCCGTGCCGAATCTCCCATGGGGTTTCCATATTCTGCTACATTTTGGAGCATATCTTGAAGTTCAGCTGGAACATGTCCATTTAACACAGCTTGTTCCCGTGCAGCAGGCATAATTTTCATCATATCTACTTCTTTGGGGCAAACTCGTAAACAATTGGAACAGGTTGTGCACATCCACAAATCGTCATGAGTGAATAAATCCATGCCAGTTTGCAATTTTCTAAAAATCTTCCGTGGACCATAACTACCCACATTATCTACAGGACAAACACCGATACACTGGGCACATTGGTAACACCAATTCATGGATTCTCCACCGGGCAGTTCCCGAACTTTTTCCAATCCAGTAATATCGTATTCCGTAATTTCCCGCGGTTCATACATTTTATTCCATTCACCGGAAATATCAATCCCATCGATAACGACATTATCTTTTTGAATCCATTTTTCGTATTTATGTTCAGACATACTTAATTCATCTCCATTTTGTAAACGCCCAAAACTCTTTGGGCTAATTCTGATAATTCGGGTAAAATTCTATTGAATTCTTGAGAAAGTTTGACACGGAAAACGGTATACATATAAACGGCATACACACATGCGAGAAAAACATCTGTCCCAAATAATCCTTTTCCAGAATCGGAAAACCCAATACTATGCCCTACTGCATTTACCAACGCTAATGATTGCCCCACCTTCCCATATATTTCTCCATCTGTTTGCCCAGATAGGTCCACACCTTCTTGAACAATTAATGGCAGTGAACCGGTTCCTGTTTTCGAATCCCAAATCCAATTGGTCCATAACCAATATTTTTTCGGATTGGAAAAATGCAGTAATTCACTGGCAAAATTCACTCGCATCGGACCATCTAATTTGTCCACTGAATCAATGAATCTATTAAAGCGTAGATCAATGTTATCATCGCTATATAACAAATCGGTTATGGATTGTTGAAGCGATTCAAATCCGTTGGCTTTTAAAATGCGATTCGCTTTCCGTTTTATGGAAAAGATCGAACCGACCAATTGTCGGAATTCATCTTCTGTCAAATCAGAAATATGGTCTTCTGATAATAAATCAGAAAATAATTTGGCCTTTTTTTCCAACTTTAGGCCAATATCTTCTAATTCAGTAGAAGTGGCCAATTTGGTAGCTTCTTTCATGAATTCCATGGCAGCTTCCGAATCCACCACATCTTGAACATTGATTTCGTCGTAAAGCATTTAGGCAGACTGTAGTTCAGATTTCCTTAAAAACGCGCACGCTTTCATTACCGCGGCACCGCCCATGGAAATGGAGTCTTCCAAATCAGCTGGTCCAGCAGCCGCACCGGCAACAAATATACCCTGTACTTTTGTTTGAACCGTATTTAACGCACCACCCGTTGTTTCAATAAATCCGTGGGACTCAAGGGGAATTTTAAATGTATCCGCCATTTGGGTGGTTCCTTCACTGGGTTCCATCCCAACAGATAATACCACCATGTCCATGGGAATTTCCATTGGGCGACCCATGGTTGTATCTTCACCCTTCACCAAGAGTTTGTCACCGCGTTTCGTGATTTCAGTCACAATACCACGAATATAATTCACATTCTTTTCTTCTTGAGCTTTCCAATAAATTTCATCTTCCCAGAAACCATACATACGCATATCAATATAAAAAATAAATACACGCGTTTCGGGCAATATATCTCTCACTTCGATTGCCTGTTTGGATGCAATTCCGCAACACACTTTTGAACACCATTGATTTCCAATTTGGCGATCACGGCTTCCTACACATTGGATAAAACAAATTTGCTCCGGTTTTTTTCCAGTGGATGGAACAACAAAATTATCTTCTTTCAACATTTTTTCTGCATCCACCAAAGTGATAACATCATCATGTTCATAATAACCATACATTTGCGTTTCTTTACCCGGATCAAAATGCTGGAATCCTGTAGAAACAATTACAGACCCAACATCCACTATTTCTTCGCTGGACCCATTTTTCAATGTAACCTTAAAATTGGGTGCATCGCCTTCGGACCCAACCACAGATGTATTCAACCGAATGTCCACCAATGGATTATCCGTAATATCGCTTATCATTTCGCCAATGGCATCTTCGGCGCTTCTCATATCCGGCGTCAACGCTGCATAATGAGCAGAAATGGGGTTCCCTCCCAACACATCAGATTTATCCACCAAAATGGCATGATATCCAAGGTCTGCAATTCCACGTGTGGCTTCCAATCCAGCGGGGCCACCTCCAATGACTAAAATTGGTTTAGTTGACATCTGCGTCCTCCCAGGTCATAAAATCAAGTTCGCCACTTTCGATTCGTTCGGCAATGGCTTCAAATTCACCCCACGCTTTGGCGTGGTCAATACCCATCTTTTCAAGGACAGGTTTATTATCTACACCGTGCCAGTGTAACTGACACACATTATACGGATGAGCTCCCATGGATAATGCTGCAAATTGCGCATCAGACATAACGGGGATTCCCACATTTCGCCCATGGGCTTGGGCTGCAAATTGACTTTTATCCAACGTGGTAACACAACCCGTGTCATGGGTTAGTGTTATATCTGGATCTGCTTCTTCTTTCATCCGTTCAATTTTTCGTATCGTGGAAAAGGATCGTGAAAAATCACGACTCACCAAAATATGGCGAAACCCAAATCCGCAGCAATCATGCCAAGTGGAATAATCAGCCGCATTCGCACCCAAAGCTTCCACCAATCCTGTTACAATGGCTGTTCTCTGACCATCGTATAATTCCCGATCATAAATCGCATCTTCCACTACCAGTTTATGGTAATGGCAGGCAGGATGAACTGTAATCGTCAAATTACTGAAATCTAACACTTGTCGTTCTGCGATGCGATGGCGCATAGCATGAACCCATTCTGAATAATGAACAATTTCTTCCGGGAAAACGAATGGCATTTTCAATCGATCCATGATACGACGAACTTGATCTCGCAACTCCGGATGATGAATAATTTCTTCTCGTGTCTCTTTATAATGCCCAAAACTGGTGCCACAATGAATGAGTGGAAAATATCCATCCAATTTAGCTTGTGCAAAATTTCTCACAGCAATAGCCGCTTGAGCGGCAGAATTGGACGTAGATGATGCATAATAATTCCAAGCTGTGCAGGACGATTGATCTTTCGGATCAAAATAATCCAATCCAAATTGACGATGTAGCCAAAAGATGGATGTGGAATATCCTGGAATGTGTCCACATTGGCCACAGGATTTATGATGCCATGTATGTTCAACTGGAATTTTCTTCTTCCGACCATATTTTGTTTCCACTTCCATAATCGGCTCTGGCACACGTTGGACTTCTAATTCGCCTTTTGCTTCCAGTTCAAATAACTTTTCTCGATAATCTTCTGTGGGCGGTTCGCCTTTTCGAACAAATTCCTTCATAGGAACTTTAGATTCAGTGTGGACGGCAGGAGTTTGGGTTGCTATAGTTACCATAATGATATTTCCCTTTAATTTTGAAAAATGATGACGCCTTCTTTTTCCCGTTCAACCGGTGGTGGTATTTTTAATCCATACCCTACATTTATAATATAAGCCACTGCCCATTCATCAGAATTGAATTCAAGTAAATCAATAAGTTCATGCTGAATCCTTGGTGAAGCCATTGAAATAATACCTGTGTTTAGCCCCTCTGTTTCTGCTTGGAGCATTAAATTTTCGGATGCACACCAAGCTGCTCCAAGGTTGTGACCAAACTGATGAATATGGGGATCAAATCTTACAAGGCAAACAATTAATACAGGTGCATCTCCAAGCGAGTGTCCAAAATATTCCGCCATTTTTTTCCATTTTTCCCCATGTCCTATAGATGTTTGTTCATACATGAACCGAATATATTTAAGGATAGTATGGTCCTGAGTAATTATTTCTACAGCATTATCTCTTTTTTGCCCTTCAAGCACAATAAATTTCCATTCTTGAGGATGGTAAATACTTAAGGGGGCCCAAATAGCCGCTTCTAGCATTCGATCTAATGCATCTTTTGGGACGCCCTTATTTCTATCAAATTTCCTAACAACTCTTCGCTGTTTGATTATTTTCAAAAATTCTTTTTTATCCATAGATTTCAATCCTTATGATTTGTTACTCTTCCAAAATATTTTCAAAATCATCGATATCATACCCATTATCATCCAAGAGTTCTTCCATCACTTCTTCTAATATCATATAAATTCCTTCATCGATGCCTTCAATGAGTTCCAAATTCCCGGTGAGTTTCCATATCATATAGAGTTCTAACCGGGTTTTTTCTGAAACATCCCAAGCCAGTTCAGTGGTATGAAGCGTCTCAGGTGGAATCGCGCGACGCCATACATCCAAATTTTCAGCAACTGCTTTTACGTCTGTTCCCCAATCCGGGAAAAAGTCCGGTTGAAGCATATCTGGTGCTACTTGCGTTCCTGTTGACATCACTTTATATATAATGCGACTATAGGCACGAAGCGCATCTTTGGCAGACTGTAATCCTGCACGCACGGCTGCATCTCGCATCATCAGAATAATACCACCTGGACTGTTCTGTCTTGGACATCGTGTACAAGAATAACATTGAGAACAATCCCACACGCTATCATTCATTAATTCATAAAATGTGTCCACATCTTCTCGTGCCATGATTTGAGCAAATACTCTGGGACTGAAATCATAAAACCGGGCGGATGGGCATGCTGCCACACAAATACCACATTCATAACATCCGTATAAATTGTGATCATAACGCATGTCATCTTTCACTTCTTTGAAGAGTTTTAATTTATCTTCATAGGGAACATCCATATATTTAGCATCTGTATAAATTGACATATTGGTTCCTAATTATTACGGGTTCAATTCTAAAAAATCTTTTTTTAACTGGTCTTCTTTCGGCAAACCAACGATTCGTTTCAGTTCTTTTTCATTTTGGTAAAAAATCATGGTTGGGATTGTTTTGATTCCGACTCCATGTGCTTTGGCTAATCCTTCTTTATTTTCTAATTTGACTGTCTCAAGAGTCAAATTTTCGTTTGATTCTGACAGATTCCATCCCATTTCAACAGCGGGTCCGCAACCTGCGCAAGCTGGGTGAGTGAAAATACGAAGTGTCATTTTTCCCAAATTAGATTAAGGCTTTATCTAGCCTTCAAATCCTTCGCAATGGATGCATTCACCCATTTCTTTTTCGGTCATATACCCATCAAATCCTGAAATAGCATCATCCCCTGCAACTAATTCTCCAGAATCGCCATCATAATCGCTGGGTTGGATGCGTACGATCCACCCTTGTTTATAAGGGCTTTTATTCAATACGGTTGCATCGCTTTCTACGGCATCATTTTTAGCCACTATTTCTCCAGCAAATGGTGTTTTTACCGGACCGACCCACTTTCCACTTTCTACTGTAGCAACACTTTTACCTTTTTTCACTTTTTTGCCCACTTTTTTGGGTCTGCAATGAATAATATTTCCGGCCATTGTTTGGGCAATATCCGTCATACCCAGGTCCACAGTTCCGTCATCATTTTTTTTGATCCAAATATTATAATCCACGTGATAGAATAATTCATCCGGGAGCATACAATTTTTTAATTCAGCCATAATGACTCCTTTTTATTTTTGGGGTGATGGAATGATAATTGATGGTAGAATTGATTATTGGTTTTTTGGATTGATGGGAAAACCTCATTCAATCTTTGCGGAAGTTTTAAACTTTCGCAAAGAATTCTTTTCCCAATAATCGATTCATCCATAATTCCATTACTCCAAGTTTTAATAGGTTAATACCATATCACTGTCGAGACCTTCATCGGTCATAAATGCTGCGCCGACGACGCCATCACATTCTTCAATCAAATCATCTTCTGTCATATCATGAAGTTGAAGTGCTGCAGAACAGACATACATTTCAGCATCCGCTTCTTTCGCATCGCGAATAAAATCCATAACAGATTTGCCACCCTCTTTCGCATATAATGCATCTGCTTCACCTTTTTTCATGAGCAACACACCATCAATTTGAAAAATGATCATTACTTCATTATCCATAGCGGCAGCCACACTTGCCATATAAAAAGGTGTGGCACAACGCTGTGGTGTTCCAGGTCCTGATGTAACAAATATGGTTACTTTTCCCTCGTCTGACATTTATATAATCCTTATTCTTTTTTTAGTTTTTCAACAATATTAATGGATTAGTGGATTACTGGATTTTTGTAATGAACTTTTTTCCATTAATCCAACAATCCATAAATCCATTACTCCAGTTTTTTAGATAAATAATTGAATATCTGCTTCTGAAGCAAATTCCAAAAAGGTTGCTGCTCCCCCTACATCTACTCCCTCAACAAATTCTTCTTTTTCAAATCCGAAGACATCCATGGTCATTTGACATCCAATGAGTTTTACCCCGGATTCAACGCACATTTCACGGAGTTCTTCAATGGTGGCGACACCTTTATTTTTAAATGTTTGTTTCATAAGTGAAGTGGCCATGGTTTCAAAACCGGGCATATTTCCCATGAATACATTTGGCATAGGCCATTCAAAATCCTGAAATCCTTTCGGGCCAAATGGCATTTTCATCGGCATGGCTGGATTGGTTGCCGGTGCTACTTTTGCTTTAATGTCCTTTTTCAGTAATGTTAACCCATAGAATGTGAAAAAGATTTGAACTTCCATATCCATAGCGGCAGCCGTGGAAGCCAAAATAAAAGGTGGATAAGCCCAATCCAAGGTTCCTTGGGACGCAATTAGGGCCATTTTTTTTTGTTCACTCATGATAGACTCCTTTAGTGAGCGTTAGGGAAAAAGTTTTTTATTGGAAAGAAGATTAGATCTTTTTTATAAAGAAAGTGTAAATACCATCTTCAAGATTATGAGATAACAATTCATTTCCAGTTCTTCTGGACCAAGCATTCATGTCATTAATGGACCCTGGATCTGTGGCTTCCATTTTCAATACTTGACCTACTTCCATGGTATCAACTTGTTTTTTTGTTTTCAGAATTGGTAAAGGACAATTCATTCCTTTGCAATCCAATTCTTGATCATAAGATGAATCGTTCATGCTACTTCCTTTTGGTTGCTTGTTGTACTAAAGTCAAAATCCCATTCGCCTGAATCCAGTTTCTCCTGGACTTCACTCATGCAGTTGAGAATTTTGATAATAAAATTATTGGCTAATGAATAAAAATATCGTGTGCCTTCCTGATGAAAGGTAACAATAAATCTGTCATGCATTACTTTTAAATGCTGGCTTACTATCGGTTGCTGCATATTCAATTCTCTGTGAATTTGACCTACCGTTTTTTCACCATCTTCTAAAAATTCTACAATTTTAATACGATCTGGATGACCTAATGTTTTTAATATGCGTGCGGCATTTTGGATAAATTCGGGCGATATTTTTGTTTGGTTGCCTACCATAAGGTCCACAATATAGTAATTTTACTATATAAAACAAATACTATGTTTAAAAGGATTTTTTAACAGAAATTAAGACATGTTTAGTGCAACTGCATTCATTCTCATCGGTGGTAAAAGTGAGCGATTTGGTACACACAAATGGCAAGCTATGATCGAAGGGAAATCAGTTCTAAATCGTATATGGAATTCTTGTGATTCGATTAAGAACCGATTAATCATCGGGAAAGAAAAGCCACTCAATTTTGAAAAACCATTTATTGAAGATGACCTTCTAATAAATGCGCCCATTAATGGACTTTATACAGCACTCAAGAATTCAAAAACGGATTGGATACTACTTCTTTCATGTGATTTACCATTGATTGATTCTCAAATTATTAATTTATTAGGCAAACACTTGGATAAACAAGCAGATGTAATTGTTCCCATTGCCAATGGAAAAACCCAAGTCACTTGTGGGTATTATAATAAACGAATTTTACCTTTAGTAGATAATGAAATTCAAAATGGTAATTACAGCTTATTCAAGCTTGTTCAAATTATAAATTCTGTAGATATAGATTTTGGTAAAGATTTACGTTTTTGGAATATGAACACAGAAGGTGATTTGAAAGATATAATAAATTATTTATCTGATAAAAAGTAATTTTATTTATCCAACTTGTCTATGCGTTTTTGGTGCCTTCCACCACCAAAAGGTTCTGCCAACCACATATCTATAACATCATAAATCTCATCTTCTGTCATGAAACGCGCTCCCAATGACAGAATATTTGCATTGTTGTGTTCTCGAGATAATTTTACTATTTCAGTGGGACCATTATAAAAAACAGCTGCCCTAACACCTTTTACTCTATTAGCAGCCATGGCTTCTCCTTGTCCAGAACCACCTAAAATAATTCCGCGACTATCAGAGTCAGCTGCCACCGCTTTTGCACACGGAAAAATAAAATCGGGATAATCATCAAGAGCATCATATTCATAAGCACCATGATCTGTAACATCATAACCTTTTTCTACCAAATAGTTTTTGATTGTATTTTTCAAATCAAGTCCTGCGTGATCTGTTCCTATATGTATTTTCATATTAAATCTGCCAAATGATTTCTTATTTTTATCTCAACTTGATCAGCAGTAAAGCCAAATTCATTGGCCAGATCTTTTCCTGGGGCTGATGCACCAAAATGATCAATACCAATGGCCAATCCATTAGGACCAATATATTTATCCCATCCCATAGTGATTCCCGCCTCAAAGGAAATTTTCATTGCACCCCGACTTGGAATCAATTCATTTTTATAATCATCAGATTGTTGCTCAAATATTTCCCAACAGGGCATACTCACAACCCGGATTTTTTTATCGCTCATGGTTTCTACCACTTCCATTGCTAGTCCCACTTCTGAACCTGTAGCAAGAAAAACTAATTCAGGATTTTCACACTCAAATACAGCATAGGCACCTTTGGATACGCCATCAACAATGAAATCCATATCTTGGTTTAATACTTTTACACCTTGCCGAGTGAGAAGCATGGCACTAGGTGTTTCAGTTTGATCTAATGCCATTTTAAAACAAGCTGCCGTTTCTTTGGCATCTGCAGGTCGAAACACATTGAAATTGGGAATCGTTCGTAAAGCCATTGCATGTTCTACCGGTTGATGGGTTGGGCCATCTTCTCCTACCCAAAAAGAATCATGTGTAAATTCATGAATCGTGCGAGCATTTTGTAAAGCTCCCAAACGTAGTGCAGGTCTTGAATAATCTGCAAATACCAAAAATGTTCCTCCAAATGGAATGACCCCGCCATGAAGGCTCATACCATTCATTAATGCCGCCATGGGAAATTCCCTTACTCCAAAAGCAAAATTTCTGCCCTTTGGATTAGTTGATAAAAAATCTCCATATGTTTTAGCAAAATTTCCGGTATAATTCGATGGTTCCAAGTCTGCTGAACCGCCTACCAATTGTGGTAATTGTTCTGCAAATCTATCTAATGTAGCACCAAATGCTTTACGTGTAGCAAGAGACGTTTCTTCTTCGAAATCAGGATATTGTAAATCAGGTAATTTATTTTCAACTACCATTTTCCAACTCCTTTTGAATTCAACATCTTTTTGCATCTCGTGTAACGCTGTTTTCCACTCATCAATAGATTTCTTTAATTCTTCAAATCGATTTTGAAAGTGAGAAATACACTTATCCGGGACATAAAACATTTCATCAGGTAAATGTAATTTTTCTTTTGTAGAAGAAATTTCTTCATGTGGTAACGGGGCTCCATGTGTTTCATGATCCCCTTCCATTGTTGCTGTGCCACATGCCATTATTGTTTTTCCAATAATGATACTTGGTTGTTCAATCACTTGTGCTTTCTCTATGGCATTTCTAATGGCATTATGATCATGACCATCTATTTGTTGTACATGCCAATTCATACCTTCAAAAACTGCAGAAACATTTGTTGAGTCAGATCTACTGGTTTTTCCAGAAATTTGTGCATCATTGGCATCATAATACAGAACAAGTTTTGATAAACCCCAATGACCAGCCAATGCTGCAGCTCCAAGTGCAACAGGTTCTTGTAAATCACCATCGCCACATAATACATAGGTAAAATGGCTTAATAAATCTTCTGCCTTGTCATTTTTATTTTTGAATAATTCACGCACAATCACTTCAGCAACAGCCATTCCTGACCCCATGCAAACCCCTTGACCCAGCGGTCCTGTAGTTGCTTCAACTCCTTTTATTTCAACTTCAGGATGACCGGGAGTTTTGCTTCCCAATTGGCGGAATTTTTTGATCTCGCCCATGGGCATCCAACCTATGAAATGGAGCAGTGCATACTGCAACATAGATTCATGCCCTGCGGATAGAACAAAACGATCGCGGTTGAACCATTGATCATCATCCGGATCAAAATTCAAATATTCTTTAAAAAGAATATAGGCAAAATCAGCTGATGATAAAGGACCGCCGGAATGACCCGAATTGGCATTGCGTACTCCATCCAAAACCAACATCTTTATTACATTTAGAGTATATTGATCCTTTTCATCATTTGTCCATGAATCAAAACTATTTAATTCTTTATATGTTTTCATTGTAATAAATCCATTTGTATGTTTTTTTATTCATTAATCTTCTAAATTTAAATATTGTTGAGAAAAAAGTGCTTGATGGATATCTCCCAATGTAATTACACCAACTAGTGCATTTGATTCTTTATCCATAACCGGAAGTCTTCGGATTCCTTTTCTTATCATAATAGATCCTGCTTTAAGTACTGGAGTTTGAGGGTCTACAGAAATTACATTTTTGGTCATAACATTTTGAGCCTCAACTTGCCAAAGATCTTGATACCTGTCTTCCAACCCTTCAAAGTCTCTAGAAGCAAGTGAATCTTGTATCAATTCATCATAAGATGGATACATTGCTCTAATTACATCTTTTTCAGAAAGCACACCTACTAATTCTTTATTTGTATTTAACACTGGCATACCGCTAATCCGAAATTGAGAAATTAGTTTAGCCACCATAGATAATGGAGTGTTAGGTTTTACGCTAATAACTTTAGAAACCATTATATCTTTCACCAACATAATTAGTCGTTTTAATTATGAATTTGTTTAAACAATTTTACAGTTTGCGCAGGATCATTTGTACCAAAAATAGCTGATCCGGCTACTAAAACATCTGCACCTGCATCCAACACTTCTTTTGCATTATTTAATTTGATTCCGCCATCAACTTCAATTTCTACAGCTTCTCTGTTACCATTATTTTTTAATAGAATATCCGCTTGTGAAATTTTATGAAGTGCATCGGGTATAAACTGTTGACCTCCAAAACCGGGATTCACTGACATAATTAAGATCAAGTCTACATCGTTCAATACATGCTGAATTGTATTAAGTGGAGTAGCAGGATTCAATGAAACACCTGCTTTCACTCCCTTACTCCTAATATATGATACAGTTCTTTGAAGATGAACACAGGCTTCTACGTGCACAGTAACAATATTTGAACCTGCGGCAATAAAATCATCAATATATTTATCTGGTTCTTCGATCATTAAGTGTACATCCAATGGAATATCAGTTCTTTTTTTGAGGTCTCTAACCACATCGGGACCGATGGTTATAACAGGGACAAAATGACCATCCATTACATCAACGTGAACATAATCTGCTAAACCAGATTCGCATTGTTTTATTGCTTTTGCTAAATGAGCAAAATCAGCAGATAATATAGAAGGTGCTACTTTCATGCTATTCCTTTCGGTTTACCCACCATTGAGCTAAATTGAGTTTTTACTTTCTTTTCAGGATTTAAATATTTAATTGCACTTTTTACTGCAATTGCAGCTTCAGCAAAGCCGGTAGATATCAGTTTTATTTTCCCTCCATATGTTACAATATCACCTGCAGCAAAAATACCAGGTAAACTTGTTTCCATTCTTTGATTTACTTTAATTCTTTTTTTCTCCAGTTCAAGATTCCAATTCCCCATAGGACCTAAATTAGACACAAATCCAAACATGACCAAAATAACATCGCATTGAATTTTTTTCAGTTTTCCGGATGTACTTTTAATTATAATATATTTAACTGAGTCATCACCTTCAACTTCAAAAGGAGAATAAGGTGTAAAAATATTCAGTTTCCCACGATGGTCTAGATATTGCATTCTTTGAACTGTAGAAGCATGAGCCCTGAATTCATCTCTTCGATGAATAATAGATACTGATTCTGCTATAGGTTGTAATTCCAATGCCCAGTCAACAGCAGAATCTCCACCACCTAAAATAACAACACGTTTGTTCTCGTAGTCTTTCTTTTTTGTTACAGCATATTGAATTCCATCACCGTACCTCTCAATTCATTATTTTCCATAATATACAGATTTACTCCACCACTTTGAATATGCAAATGACTCTTTTCCATAGTCGTATCTAACCCTAATATTTCTTTGTAAAAAAATTCTGAATTTTTCCAGTCCGGATGTTGCAAAGCTATATTATTACTTAATTCAAATTTCATGTTAATCTCCCAGGGCACTTGTTATCTGTTTAATATATTTATCAAAATTTTCATCTTTTACATAAATTGGTTTTTTAAAACGAACATTTATATTTGAAAAGAATTTTGGAATCCATTTTTTATCCCAAGCGAATTGAAGTTTAAAGTATCTGTCACAATCCATTTGTATTGGAATAATGGGCAAGCCAGATTGATAAGACATATGCAAAATTCCTTTCTTAATTTCCTTATAAGGCCCAAAAGGACCATCGGGCGTAACACAACAAGCTTTACTTTTTTTGATTCTTTCCACAATTTTATGAGCAGCTTCCTTCCCGTTATTTCCTGTTGATCCAAGAATAACTTCAGATCCTACCCATCTAAGATTTATGATTGCATAAATCATATACCAATCAGGGTGACTGAACTGCACATAGTTTTTTGCATCTATTTTGGATAACCAATACAGGAAACTCTTGTAATGCCAAACAGCTTCAATGCGGCCCGGGTGTTTGTTTAAATGTTCAATCCCTTCAATTTTAATTATACATGATTTTTGAATGATCAACCAGTATAAACGGACAAGTGTAGCTACAAAGTAAGCCAACAAATAATAAAAGGGTCGAATAAAGAGAGGAACATTATCTACTCGATACTTGCTCATAAATCTTTTATATATGTTAGGGCTGTAGTTTTGTCAATTTCTTCAATTGATTTAAGATTTTTGATTATCTTGTCTAATAGTCGAAATTGTTTTTCACCTCTTTGATAAACTTCAGCATAAGGTAAGCGGTGAAAAGAAACCATGGAATACCTCGGAATAAATTTTTCAGGGAAATATTCTTCAAATTTTAATTCCAGTTTTCTACGTTTTTTGTATTCTGGATCATTTACATGATCTCGCATTTCTAGATAGTTTTCTACTGCCATATCAGCTATTGCATGTCCATTTTGTACATGAGTTCTTGAAAATTCAGAAAAAATATCAGACCAATTACCTCTATTTTTTTCTATTAAAGAACTCAATACAGAACAATCCTGAAAAGATGCATTCATACCCTGCCCAAAAAAAGGTACGACAGCATGAGCAGCATCACCCAATAAAACAGCTTTATCTTGATAATGCCATGGATCACAATAGACTGATGCTAATTGTCCAACTGGATTTTGCTGAAACTGTTCTACCAAGTCAGGGATCAATTTTATAGTATCGGGAAATTGCAATTGAAAAAATTTCAAAATTTCTGATTCATCATTAACAGTTTCAAAACTAATTGGTCCTTCAATAGGAAAAAATAAGGTACACGTAAATGTTTTATCTTTATTAGGTAATGCAATGAGCATAAACTGACCACGCGGCCAGATGTGTAATGCATTAGAGTACAACCTAAAATCACCATTTCTTTTTGGATACATTGTTAATTCCTTATACCCATGACCTAAAGGTTTTTTTTGATAAGAAAAAGCTCCTTTTTGCACTATTGCTTCTCTAACAGCGGAGGCTGACCCATCTACTCCCATCACCAACTCATAAGAAATTATACATGTTTCACCTGTATAACTGTTTTTTATAGTTACAGTTTTTTTATCTAAATCCAAATCAGTGCATTCTTTGTTAAAATGAATTTTTACTTTACCTGTTTCTTCAGCCAAAGTCATAAGTGCTTTATTCAATTGTGCTCTGGGAACTGAATGGATTACCTCATTCGGTCTTTGACCATAAGGTTGTAGATGAGTTGAACCATCTAAATCATGAATCATTCTACCCCTCATGGGAATTGTTAATGGATTTATTGTTTCATACAAGCCTACTTCTTTTAATGCATGATTACCTCTCTCTGACATTGCCAGGTTGATAGACCGACCAGCACTAATTGACTCTTTTCTCATATCAGGACGCTGTTCGTATATGTCTACGCAATATCCATGATTTGCTAAATAGGTCGCCATTAAAGGGCCCGTCAATCCTGCACCTATGAGTGTAATTTTTTCCATTATTTAATCTAGTATTGTTTTTAGTATTTCGTAAAACTGAAAAATATCTTTATAAGAATTATACATAGGCATTGGAGCTACTCGAATTACATCAGGTTCTCGCCAGTCACAGATAACCCCAGAGCTACCAAGTTTTTCAAAAACTTCCTTTCCATTTTCTTTAACAACTAAAGATAATTGACAACCCCGTTGTTTTGGATCCTCTGGTGTAATTATTTCAATTTTATCAGGCATTTTAAGTAAAAGAAATTCCAAATATTCTGTCAGTTGTTCGCTTTTTTCTCTTAATAAAGACATACCTACTTCATCATAAATATCCATTGCATCTCGCAGGCAAGCCATGGATAAAATGGGAGCATTGCTGACTTGCCATCCTTCTGCGCCCATAATTGGTTTAAAGTTGGGTTTCATTTTGAATCTAGTTTTTTTGTTGTGTCCCCACCATCCCGCAAAACGGGGACCATTCCAATCGGCGTGTTTATCATGAATAAAAACACCTCCCGGACTACCCGGTCCTGCACACAAATATTTGTAGCTGCACCATGCTGCAAAATCCACGTTCCAGTCGTGGAGTTTCAATTTCAAATTTCCCGCTGCATGGGCCAAGTCAAATCCAACCATAGCACCAATTTCGTGGCCAACTTTTGAGATTGTTTCTATATCAAAGGCCTGGCCGGTATAATAGTTCACACCACCGATCAAAATGGTGGCAATGGACTCGCCATGAGATCTTAATGTGTTCAGGATATCTTCCGTCCTAAGACACTTTTCTCCATCTCGTGGCGTCAGTTCGATCAATGCTTCTTTTGGATCAAATCCATGAAATGCAATTTGCGATTCCACTGCATATTGGTCCGAAGGAAAAGCTCCTTTTTCAATAACAATTTTATTACAATTATTTGTTGGTTGATAAAAAGAAATAAGTAGAAAATGAAGATTTACAGTCAAGGCATTCATGACCACCACTTCATTTGGTTTTGCGCCTACGAGCCGGGCGGTGGAATCAGTCAAATATTCGTGATAGGCCTCCCACCTGTCGTGTTGTCCGGTAACACCCAGTTTTTCCCATACATCCAGTTCTTCATTTACCGCCGCTTTCGATGTCTTGGGCATGAGTCCCAGTGAATTACCACCGAAATAGAGGATGTCTTCACCGTTAAATTGAGGGAAGTGGAACCTGTCCCTGTATGAACGTATAGGGTCTTCTAGGTCCATTCGTTGCGCAAATTCTATAGTAGCATCGTATTTCATGATCGGTCCAGTGGAAAAATTAAGGGTCTGCTGGGAGTTGCATCACTGATAAAATGAATAATCTGGATCTGGAGTAAGTACGCCCCATCTTGGACTTCATTGGGAACATATATCATTTCAGTAATGGTCTTTTGTGATGGATTCGAACCATAGAGTGAATGACTCCCGTGATCGATCCCCCAGAATGTATGGTGATTTTCCAGTTTTCCATCATCATAGGCCGGATCAATAGTGGGCATGTCCACCAATAAATGACGAACACCAAGCTCAATGATCTTTTCCATGGCGTCCGATGAAAAATGTGGCGGAATGTTTTTGGCATCATATGTGGCCGATCGTTTTGATGCATCATTGGGCAATGTCCTGATTATCAACGCCTGATCAAAGCCGGATACCAATTCTAATTGTTTCCCATTAATCACACCATTTTCCGGGGTGACTGTCACCAGAGTTGCCGGTATCAAGGAATCGGTGATCATGTCATTCACATATACATTTTCATCGACTATATGCCCCACACATTCAGTATGGGTTCCATTGCAATGGGGAATGAATGTGACCACATCAAAATTGCACCCACCACCCTGCTTAGTATCACCGATCACGCTCTCACTTTTGAATGGTGTTGCTTTCGCCCGTTCCACATCAAAATAATTTGCCTGGTCCCCATTGAAATCCATAGGAATGGACAGGTCAATAAAGTTCTCCGTATTATAATGATTGAGGCGTGAGTCGATCTCAACAGAACTATACATCTTCAAAATGTCCTTTATCCAATCCCAGCCAATCCAATGCATTTTGACAAAGTAATTTTTCCTGAATTTCTTCAGATAGTCCTGACGACTCGATCAGTTGGCCCGGCTCGAGTTCGCCCAAAGGAAAGGGGTAGTCCGTTCCCAGAGCAATCTTATCTGGTCCCATTTTTTTGATGAGAAATTCCAAGGCATCAGGATCATGGACAAGGGAATCCACCCAGAATTTTTCTAAATATTCATTTGGAGCTATTTGGTTATCCACAGCACAAAGGTCCGGGCGCACATCAAAGCCATGCTGAATTCTCCCTGCAGTGATTGGAAAAGCGCCTCCGCCATGGGCAAATGCAACACGAAGGTCTAGGAGTTTTTCAAATATTCCCCCAAAGATCATGGAACAGATTGCACGGCTGGTTTCTGCCGGCATTCCTACAAGCCAGGGTAGCCAGTATTTAGTTATTGCCTCCTGCCCCATCATGTCCCAAGGATGGACAAACACGGCCATTCCCAGTTCAGACGCCGCTTCAAATACAGGAAACAGTTCATCTTCGTTTAAATTCGTTCCGTTTACATTGGAACCGATCTGGACACCTGCAAGTTTCAGTAATTTACACCGTTCCAATTCCTCAACTGCTTTTTCTGTATCCTGCAGTGGAATTGTTCCCAGCCCGATAAATCGCCTGGGAAATTCTTCCACCACAGCTGCAATATGGTCATTTAAAAATTTTGAAAGATCCAGAGCATCATCCGCCTTGGCCCAGTAACTGAACATGACCGGAACAGTGGACAGCACCTGCACATCCACGCCATGACTGCTGCATTCATGCATGCGGACACCAGGGTCCCATAGATTCGTTTCCACTTCCCGAAAAAATGTTTCATCCTTCATCATCCGGGCGCAGCCTGTTTTATGGTGATCCAATTGGATCCATCCTCCGTAACCGTACTTTTCTTTCAGGTTCGGCCAATTTCTTGGAAGAATGTGGGTATGGATATCGATCTTCATAAATTAATTCCCACAGAGATCACAGAGATCACAGAGAATTTTTCATTTTGTTTAAAAATCATTATCAATTTTTTTTAAAACTCTGTGTTCTCTGTGACTCATGGTTTTTCCTGGACCTCTCCACAGTTCTCACAGGTTCGGGCATCCATATCATTCCAGTAAGCTTCAAATAAAGGTGGAAGTTGAGTGACGATATTTTCCAGGTCCAGGGTCACTTTATGGAGCAATTTATCGCATTCATCGCAGTACCACTGAAAAGCATCCAATGCACCTACTTCCCGTTGATATTCTACGACCAGACCTACTGTATTCTTAAATCGTTGGGGTGAATGGGGTACATTCTTTGGCAGTAAAAAGATCTCCCCTTCCTTGATGGGTATGTCCACTCGTTTGCCATTATCAATTATTTTAAGAAGCATATCCCCTTCCAACTGGTAAAAGAATTCTTCCACAGTATCCACATGATAATCTTTCCGGGAATTGGGACCACCGACAACCATAATCATAAAATCTGTCCCTTGATATACAACCTGATTTCCAACAGGCGGTTTCAGCAGATGGCGGTTATCTGCTATCCATTGTTTGAAATTGAGTGGTGGTGTTATCGGCATCTTAATCTCCTAATCAATGGTTGCAATACACTTCAGTTCAATTGCGATTGGTGTTGGAAGGGATTTAATTTCCAATGTAGTTCTACAGGGTCTATTATTTTTAAAAAATTCTCCATAGATTTTATTATATAATTTAAAATCATCTTTCATATTGGTTAAAAAAACAGTTACATCCACAAGATTGTCCCAACTGCTACCCGATTCCTCCAAAATGATACGTACATTTTCAAAAACTGACTTGCATTGGGTTTCAATATCATAACTAACAATTTTGCCATTACTATTTAAGGATACACCAGGGATTTTTTTAGTATTTGGTTTCCTAGGACCTACTCCCGAAAGAAATAACAAATTCCCTACTCTTCTGGCATGTGGATAGTTGCCTACAGGTTCTGGTGCTTTGTTTGTTTGGTATGATTTACTCATTTTTATTCCTTATTTCTTTTAATTTCTCCCATGTATCTGCAGTAGCGGCCAACCGTTCAACATTGCCATCCTTCAGGATAGATGTTTCAAAAATTTCTTCCACATCATCCGGTGTCACCTTTACATACCAATGACACCCTGGGTAGATCACCACAGTAGCACCCATTTCGCAGGCATCCAGGCAGCCGCTCTTGTTGGCTCGGACCTTGTCTTTCAGCCCGTGTTTGTTGATGAGCTGGACAAATTTAAATCGAATGTTCTTTCCACCGCACCGGCTGCAGTCTCCTTTTGGACTTTCCTCATCCCGTTCATTGATGCAGACAAAAATGTGTTTAGCATATTTTGGTGTCATTGGATCCTGCAGATATTCTTCTGTTCTGTAAAAAAGTCCAGTGCTTCTTTGCCGCCTTCACGGCCCACACCAGAATTTTTCATCCCACCAAAGGGCGTCCGCAAATCCCGTATCATCCAGCAGTTTATCCAGATGACACCTGCATCAATTTGTTCTGCTATTCTATTGGCTTTAGTGATATCACTTGTCCAAATAGTAGCTGATAAACCATATTTTGAAGCATTTGCTATTTCTACAGCTTCATATTCAGTATCAAATGGAATTAAACTAACTACTGGACCGAAAATTTCCTCTTGGTTTGTTCTGCATCCAGGAGCCAGACCTGCAATGATAGTTGGTGACATAAACCATCCTTCAGAGCATCGTCCATTTAATTGTACTTTTTCTCCTCCATATAGAATTTTACCGCCTTCATTTCTTGCTAAATCAACATATCCCAGCACTTTTTCTAAATGCTCATTTGAAATTAAAGCACCTAAATTTGTATCACCTTCCTTTGGATCTCCAATTTTCAACTCTTTCGTACGATTAACGAACTCTTGGACAAACGTGTCATAAATTGTTTGTTCAATTAATATACGTGAACCGCATAAACAAATTTCTCCTTGATTTGAAAATGAGGAACGAATTGTTGTTGCGAGCATAGTTTCAAAATCGCAATCAGCAAAAATAACATTTGGATTTTTTCCACCTAACTCAAGGGATAATTTTTTGAAAGAAGGAGCTGCAGACTTGCTAATTATCTCTCCTGTTTTCGTTCCCCCTGTAAATGAAATAGCCTTTATTTTTGGATGAGATGTTATAGCTGAACCCGCTTTCATGCCCAATCCTTGAATTATATTTAAAACTCCACCTGGTAATCCAGCTTTATTGCAAATTTCACCTAATTTGAATGCCGTATAAGGTGTTAATTCTGACGGTTTTCCTACCACACAATTTCCTGTTACCAAGGCAGGCGCTATCTTCCAAGAAAATAAATATAATGGCAAATTCCATGGTGAAATACAACCCACTACACCAAGAGGCTGTCGAGAAACTGTATTATGACCATATTCAGTTGAATCGAAAGTTTCATCCTTGTAATTGAGTATACTATCTGAGAAAAATCTAAAATTTGCTATTGCACGTGGGATATCAACTGATACTGCCTGAGAAAGTGGCTTTCCCGTATCGCGGGACTCATATTCAGCAAATTCATCCAGTCTACTTTCTAGTTCACCTGCAATTCTGTGTACAATTATAGAGCGATCTTCAGGTGTAGTGTTTGACCAGTTCTTCCATGCCTTCTCAGCAGCTTTGACTGCAGCATTTACATCTTCTAAGTTTGAATTTGGAACAGAAGCATAAGCAGAACCAGTTGCCGGTTCGAATACATCAATATATTTTCCAGAATTTGGTGATACATATTCACCATTAATAAAGTTGGCAATCCTTTCCATCAGACTCCGAAACGACCACCATCGATAGGAAAATCTGCACCATTTATATAACCGGCAGCATCCGAGGCTAAAAACGCAACTGCTGCTGCGATTTCTTCAGGTTCCCCAACTCGACGTAATGAAGTTTTGTTTGAAGTGCTTTCCAACATTTCTTCATAAGTGATACCATTATTTTTAGCTAACTTTTCCAATAAATCTTTCAAGCGATCGGTATTTGTAAAACCAGGCAATATATTGTTTGTGGTTATCCCATCAGGACCAAGTTCCAAAGCTAATGTTTTTGCCCATTGCGCAACTGCACCTCGAACAGTATTTGAGACACCTAATCCTGGTATAACCTGACGGACAGAAGTAGAAATGATATTAATTATTCTACCATAACCCAATTCTTTCATTCCAGGAATAACAGCTTGGGCTAAATATTGATTAGCTATCACATGTCGTCGGAAGGCAATTTCAATCTCATTTGCATTTGCATCAATAAGAGGACCTCCAGGTGGTCCACCTGAATTATTCATTAAGATGTGTATCGGTCCGGTTTTATTCAAATGGGATCGTGTTTTAATTTTTAAATTTTCTGGATCATTAAAATCAGCACAAATATAGCTATGCCCCTTCCCGGATAATCCAGCAATTATTGTCATAATTTTTTCTTCATTACGTGCTGCCATAATAATTTGAGCTCCACGTTTCGCCATGAGCAATGCGCACGCTTTCCCTATTCCATCAGTGCTCCCGCAAAGTAATGCTCGTTTCCCTTTGAGATTTAAATTCATTTATTTCCTCTCGAATCGTAATAAAATCCAAGGTTACGTACAATATGATCAGGTAATTTGGGTAAAGCCGATCGAGGAATAAGAAACGTTGTTAAATTGGCTAAATCTTCAAAAACCCTATGTCGCTCCGCCGTCTTCTTTAAATATTCTGACCCTGTGGAACCACCAGTTCCAATCTTTCTTCCTATCATTCTTGAAACCATTAATGCATGGCGATACCGCCAGGTTGTCAGCAATTCATCTACATCCACGAGTCTATTAATTAATTTATAGGGGTTATGCAAAATAGGTTGATCTCGATATAGCAAAATCAGCAATGCTGCCTGCGTAGCTTTGTATGATAGTCTGTGTTCCTTTTTTTCAATGAGTGCATTGTGTTTATCCTGATCGAAGAGTGCATCAAATTTTTTCTCTGTCCCTGCATATTCTTTCAGTTGAATCTGTTTTTCATCTTCAGATAATCGTTCGTTTTTTTCAATAAGACCCTTATCATTCGCCAGCATTTCATCAACTGCTGATCGGTATTGCTCCCAAAATTTGAAATCCTTGAATTCCAAAAAGGGTGTTCGTTCCAGCCATTTCTCTAATAAATTAAACAGTGATGGTGACTCCTCCGCTTTTTGAATATTTTCTCTATGATCTTTTCTTACATGGGATTTATAATTTCTGCTGCCGTATGTAAATCGACTGCTTTTATCCAAGCCAAGTTTATTTTCCAGAACCCTAAACTGTACGCTCTGGAAACCGGATGCGGGATTAAGTAAATCGCGAAAATCCAAAAAGTCCATGGGAGTCATGGTCTCCAGAACATGAATTTGATCGATTAATATTTTCTGTATCTCAATTATCCGATCCAACCGGCTAATGGCAATGCCAATATGAGATTCATTGACTGTACCCTTATCGAAGGCTGTAATAACGGAGTCAAGCTCATACAGAATCTGTTTGAACCACAATTCATATACTTGGTGAATAATGATGAATAGCATTTCATCGTGGGCTTCTACGCCTAGCTCTTTACTCAAAAGATATTGACTATCCAGAATACTGTCTAATTTTAAATAATCGTGATAATATTGGGGTGAGTTTTGTTTTTTCATAGCATTAAAGTTATAAAAGTTATTGGTTATTGGTAACTGTTATTGGTTGTTAGTGAATTATAACTGATGAATGGTAACTTCCAGCCAATTTTTTAAGGAAAATCTATGTCAGATCAAAAGAAAGATCGTTTTTATTATGATTCAAAATTTATTGGTAGCCCGGACGGACGTGTATTAAGAATTCTCGCTGAATACTTTGGTCCGCTCCAGCGTTTCCGACGAAATAAGATTGCCGATACCATTGTGTTTTTTGGATCGGCGCGAATAAAATCACAAGAAGACGCCCAAAATGCACTAAAAAACGCGCCGAAAAATATGTCCAAAAAAGAGAAAGACCAGCTCAAGCGCGATTTTGAAATGAGTCGTTATTACGAAGATACACGCACGTTGGCTTATAAACTTACAAAATGGAGCATGGGGCTGAAAGAAAAGAAAAAACGATTTATCATTACCTCCGGCGGTGGACCGGGGATCATGGAAGCTGCGAATCGCGGTGCGTCTGAAGCGAATGGGCTTGCTGTGGGATTAAATATTACGCTTCCTCACGAGCAATCGGGTAATAAATGGATTTCCAAAGATTTAAGTCTTTATTTCCACTATTTCTTCATGAGAAAGTTCTGGTTTCTTTATTTATCCAAAGCACTGGTTATTTTCCCCGGAGGGTTTGGTACGCTGGATGAATTAATGGAATTACTGACACTAATCCAGACAAAGAAGATTCGAAAAAAATTACCGATTGTAATCTATGACAGCAAATTTTGGAAAAAAGTCATCAATTTTGACTATCTAGTAGAAATGGGAACCATTTCTAAAGAAGATATGGAATTATTTTATTTTGCTGATACGATTGAAGATGCCTATAAATATTTAACCAAAGAAATTGTAAAAGCACATCTTCAGGGTAAGAATTTTTAGTGATTTAAAAAAAATATTCTAATTCAAATCCGAAAGATAATTTATAATTTGAGTAAGGACGGTCAAGACGCTCTGTACCATCTTTTGCTTTAAGATCACCTATTTTATAGTCTCCTATCATTTTTGTAACAAAACCAAAATTCTCTCCTATGATAATTCTATAACCGTAAATTATATAAGGATAAAGAATGGTTTTTGTTATCATTTCTGTTTCATTTTCATAAGCCCAATCCACTCTGGATACATTCAAACCTAACCCAATCAATTTCCCTCGAATATCTTTACTACGATGATAGCGATATTCGATACCGTAATTGCTATAAGTTAAATCGTCATTTTTATAATTGGGAATAATCGGTAATACAATTTCATGTTTGTAGTCAATAATACATCCTATTTGAAAATGGGCTTGTTTATTAATCAATGCTTGAGGATTAAAACCCAGAGAAAATGTTGCTTTATTTAAATCTTTGTTTAATAAAACATCGGAGATAATAAATAACCAAAAAATACTTATGATTATTCTTCGCAAATTTTATCTTTTCTCTATAGAATGAAGTTTAAGACCATCAATTTCCTGAGGTTGAAATCCACAAGTAAATTCTATTGAATCATCTAACAATTCATATTTGATAAATACATCTACTCCAGTGTCAATTTTTAAACTATCAGGAATTGCCAATTCATCTTCCGGCTTATATTCATGTTCTCCAATATCAATAAAGAATCCACATCCGTCAACAGCAAAATCTCCAGTCCAACGCAGCAAAGCATCTGTCTCTAGAATTTTATTTTCTTCATCCTCACAACCGAGGATGAGAAATAATATTAGAAATGGAATTAGTTTTCTCATTTTAGACTCCTATTAGAATTTCAACTTATCATTCGTAACTAATTTATTGATCTTTAATTAAATAAAATGAAGTTGGATTTAACTGAATTAAGTCGTTTGTAGATGATAACGTTAATGTATCACCTAAAAATTGAAATGACGTTTTTTCATAAAAATTGACAATATATTGACCACCTGAACACGCAATTTCAGTACAACTCATGTCAGTAATATTTATCTCATCCTCATTTACTAATTCAAACAAAGCTGAACAATCATTGCACGCGTCTTTTGCTGTGATGTCACCGGAGCTATTAAAAATAATTGTATAATTTTCTCCTTGTTCGGGAATAATAAAATGTGTGCCAGAAATATCGGAATATTTAAATAATGTCCACGTAATATCAGTTATAGTACTTTCTGTTAAATCATTATCCTGACTATTTGGATCATCAGTTTCTTTATTACAGCCTATATAATAAATGGAGAAGCATAGAATAAAAATATGGATGGATTTTTTAATCATGGTTTCCTCTTATTTAATTAACAATACTTTTTGTGTCTCAATAAGGTTCCCACTCTCCAACCGTACAAAATACACGCCGCTGGGTTGATTGCCGGCGTTCCAAACAATTTTATGCTCACCAGTTACCAATTCACCATTCACCAACTCATCCACCAAACGTCCGTTGATGTCGAATATACGTAGAGTGGTTTTTTGGTTTGGCGTAACCAAAAACCGGATAGCAGTGGTTGGGTTAAAGGGGTTGGGATAGGGTGAAAATAATTTGAAATTTTTGGGGATTTGATTTTCATCATCAACACCAATTACTTCCGGATTACGAAAAAGGAAAAAGATCCATTTTGCTACAGTCAGGTCAGTCATTCCAACAGTTGGTGTATACATAAATGCCACAATTTGATAGGGATATTCTGCTAATTCGTGAACAATGGATAATTGTCTTATATTCTCGTACGCAGTCGCTGCGGATTGAAGAAATACGTCTTCTTCAATAGTTGCTCCGCCCCAAGAAGACCAATAATATATTGAATCCGGATCAGCGGCATAACTTGTATCTACAAAAAAAGAGTCTGCTGGAAAAAAAGTATCAGGAAAATAAATTTCCCCAAGCCCCATCCAAACGATTGTTCCGTAAAAAACAGTATCTCCCGTTTCAGTATAATTGAACTGGATCCATCCAAAATCTCCGGGAGATAAATATAAAATATCAAAAGGGAAATCTGAATTATCACACGGAAGACAAATAGGAACATTCAATACTGTTCCCTCTTCAAATTCGCCGGTCATATAATCATTGATTAAAATACCAAATGATGCAGAATCATCCGGCAGATCAAAGTTGATCTGTGCAAAAGAGACAGAATTATAAATGCCAATAGCTAAAAACCATTTAGCAATATGCTTCATTCAATTCCTCCGTTCAACGAAAGTTACAAACATATACTCCCCCCCCAACAGATTTTTTTAAGACAATTATATCCTCATTCCCCTTTCATAATAAATATTGATTCGTGTAATTTCTGATACTTTAAAAAGGAATTAATCATGGCTAAACGCTTATTATTTTACATTATTCTATTTTCATTTATTTTTGCAAAAGAAATTGAACTTGGTCAAAAATTAACGCTGGATAGCACAACTGCTGTATCTACTTTGTTAGAAAATCCAGATACGTATTTAAACAAACCTGTACAGATTGCCGGCACGGTGGTGGATGTCTGCGCCCATAAAGGCTGCTGGATAGAAGTATCCGGCGATCGTCCCTATGAAACCATCCAGGTAAAAGTGGATGATGGTGTTATTGTATTCCCAATTACAGCGAAAGGTAAAAACGTTGTGGCTGAAGGGAAATTGGAAAAATTAAGTTTGTCAGATGATCAAGCATTACGCATGAAAAAACATGAAGCAGAAGAAAAAGGCGAAGAATTTCATGAAGAGAACTGCAAACTCACTGAATCGGATAAAACCATTTACCGTCTCCGGGGACTGGGAGCAGTTATTAAATAAATATGAAATGGCGGAAATGGAATAATATTTTCCATCGTGACCTTGGGTACCTTGCAGTTGGACTGACAATAATCTATTCTGTCTCCGGTATAGCTGTAAACCATGTGGCCGATTGGAACCCCAGTTACATTATTGAAAAAACATCGTTTCAAATTGATATATCCTCTTTTCAATCACCTCTAACTGAATCAGATATAAGCCACATAGTTTCAGCCTCCGGATTAACCGGAACAGTTGAGTCCACGTTTATGATCAGTTCGGACCAAATCCGAATTTTCCTGGAAAACCGGACTTTGGATTTAAATCTAAAAACCGGAGAAGCAGAATTAGAATCAATTGAAAAACGTGTATTTCTCCAGGAATTCAATGCTATGCACCTGAATCATCCCAAAAGATTATGGACATGGATGGCAGATATTTATGCAGCAGTTTTAATTATACTCGCAATTACAGGTCTATTTGTTTTAAAAGGGAAAAAAGGTATTACCGGCCGCGGTGCCTGGCTTACAGGATTGGGTATTTTAATTCCGCTAATTTTTTATTTTATGTATTTATAATTGATTTTTCTCGTGCGGACGGTAAAATTGTTAGAAGTGTAACAACAACGAATGCTGTAAAAATAAGCCCCATTTCAAATGCATATTCCCCCGGATAGATCCAAAATTCATTGAAGAAGTTCCATCTGCCTAAAATTTCTATACAATTCCAAAAAATAATAACAGTGGGAATAGCATAACGCACAGCTGGTGCAATTTTTTGAAATTTTATAAGGCGAATTATTAAATATAGCGACCACACAAGGGACCCCCAGAAAACAACATATGTCAACCAATGGCGGTCTCCTAAAATTGAATCATCATATATCAGCAAAAGAACGATATAAAAAAACCAAGTAATATATATGGTTTCCATGGCAGTTATAGTTGCAAAATTTCTATCCTTGCCTGATATTGCTTTACCCATTTGTAATTTTAAGTTCCTGTGAAACCAATTGAAAAAATGACAGCGTGTATTCTTATTGAAAAAAAAGTAAAGAAGTGATGCCATCAAGACACCGACAGAAGATGGCAGCAATAAATATTCTGGTTTTGTAGCAATTTCTCCATTTTCCATAAATGCCTCAATTCCAAGATGATTGGCAAAGAATATAAAGGAAAATTCCACCCATCCTGTCCAAATAAATAGCCCTGCAAAAAATCCCAGCCACGTACTTTGGGATTCCTTATTAATCTTGATTCCACGTAAAAGTATATAAACACCTAAAATCCCCATCAATATTGCAGCTGTGTATTGGTGATTTTGCCCAAAAATAGACTCCATTAAAATCATAACTGTATGGCCAAGCGGCATTGTTAATAAAACAACGATAAATGCTAATATGCCGACGAGTGGTTTTTTTAACATTTTAATATAATTATGTTAATAGAGTATTGATACTTCTTTCATAGAATTTGTCAGCAAATTGATTTTGAAATTCTTGACAAACTGAACACGATTCTTTTATCATGCAATTTTTTTGCCCAATCAAACATTCGTGATATTTTTCTTTGTAACTGCCTACACTGTTTACAACATCTTTAACTGTAATGTGATTAGACGGCTTTGCAAATTTTAGTCCACCATTACGACCCCGTTGTGTGATCAATAAATTTCTTTTTGACAATTCTTTTGCTATTTTTGCTAAAAATCCCCTAGGCATGCCGCTTTCAAGCGCTATTTCATTCACGGTCAAATATTCTTTTTCAGATTTATCTAAATGGATCAATAATTGTAAGGCATATTGTACTTGTTTTGAATAAGTCATTTTTTTGTTTCACCAGCTAAAAGTGAATTCCTATTATCATCCTGATTTTAAATGGATCAACACCTTCTAATACATTGGTAACAGCAAAGGCAGAGCCTAGAGCAATCCACAGGCCATCTTTACCATGAGATAACACCGGTCCTAGATATTGATGGTCTTTATTACCACGAAATTCCAATCCCAGCGAAAATAGGGGATGGATACGTTTACTCATTCCTGCATTGTATTTCCACATCATTTCTGTATTACCATCGTGTGTTTCAATTTCAAATACAGGATTGAGGGCTACATTGATTAAACCGAAGTCCCGTGCTAATATTAATTTCCCTTCATAGGCATGTTTTGAAAAATCAGTATTACTTTTATATTCAAAATATAGGAGTGGATCTGCTAAATACTGACCTTTTTCACCTATACGATATCGCGTGCGTACTTTAAATCCGTCGTACTGAAATGCTTCACCTGGATTTTGACTGAAATTCTGGTAGATCCCTACATCAAATCGTGAATTCATACCTATTTCAAGTTCAAGATTATGAGATACTTTAACTGCATCTTTAGTATTTTCACGATCATTTCCCTGAAATGTCAGATAATGCTCTAACTCTGCTTCCCCGGTAGTCATAGTTTGATATTCATATGTCCATACATATCTTCTGTTATCAGCGTAGATACCAGCCAATAGTGACATGGTAAAAAGTAAGATAATTTTTTTCATAATGTTATTAAATCCAAGTTAAGTTATTGTTAATGATAATAAGTCTCAATAACAATTTATAATTTAAACTGTCACCATGCAAACACTTTTTACATTTTGATTAGGAAAATACATTAATGGTTCTTAATATAGACTGACCAGTCGGTATAGTGTATGAACGAATCATTAGAAACTCAACGCAAAGAACAGATTTTGGATGCGGCGTTACATGTCCTTGTCCAAAATGGATACGAACAATCGCGCATGGATGACGTGGTCAAATCATCCCAATTGAGTAAAGGTGCAATTTATTGGTATTATAAATCCAAAAAGGAAATGTACTTGGACTTGGTGAATTTTTGGGTACTGCGTTATAGTGTTATTTTGAACCATATCGTGGAAGAAGATGCCCCTCCCTCTCGCCAGCTGAAAGATTTATTTAAATATTTTATAGATCAATATGAAACTGATCCCCAACCCTTTATAGCTTTAACAGAATTTTGGTCCATGGCTCAAAAAGATAAAGAGTTTAAAAACAAACTCCAAAAAGTCTATACTCATTTCCTGGAATTACTAGAAAATATTATCGAGCGGGGAGTCACATCCGGAGAATTCAAAAAACTGGATGTACGCATGACTGCATTATCTATTATGGTCAATATTGAATCAATAAATTGGTTTACCCTCTTTGAAATCCATGGTGTTACCGTTAAAGAATATATGGAAACGATAACGGATTTTATTTTAGCAGGAATTTTGAAAAAACATTAGGAGAATAATCACATGAGTGACACAGAAACAACATACAAAACAGGTGGCAGTTTTCTAGTTGTACCTATCACCGAGGCAACTGTTTATTCAAGGGAAGATTTCACAGAAGAACATCGTGAAATCTATGAAATGGTAAAAGAATTCGATAAAGAACGGATACTTGCCCAAAAAGAAGAAATTGAGAAATACGATAAGGATCTAACCGTGTCTTTGATCAGAGAAATGGGTGAGTTAGGGCTTCTTGGTATTGATGCACCTGAAGAATATGGCGGTATGGAATTGGACAAAATCACATCTGCTATCGTAGCAGAAGCTTTAACATACAGTCCATCATTTTCTGTAACGTGGTCTGTTCAAACTGGCATTGGATCTTTACCCATCGTATGGTTTGGGACACCTGAGCAAAAAGAAAAGTATCTACCCAAAATTGTAACTGGAGAAGTTATTTGTGCTTATGGGTTAACTGAACCATCCGCAGGATCTGATGCACTTTCCGGTAAAACGACTGCTATGCTTTCTGAAGATGGAAAACATTACATATTAAATGGTGAGAAAATCTTCATCACCAATGGTGGATGGGCAGATGTGTTTATTGTATTTGCCCAAGTGGATGGAAATAAATTCAGTGCATTCATTGTTGATAGGGATACAGAAGGTTTTACCATTGGTGCAGAGGAAAAAAAGATGGGTATGAAAGGGTCATCTACCACATCCCTTATTTTTCAAAATGCTAAAGTTCCTGCAGGAAATCTCCTTTATAAAGTTGGTAAAGGAGCAGCTATTGCGTTTAACGTTCTCAACATCGGCAGATTTAAACTGGGTGCGGCCGGAGTGGGCGGATCAAAAAATGGAATTGAAGCAGCATCGAAATATGCCAAGGAACGACGCGCTTTCGGGCAATCAATTTCCAAATTTGATGCCATCATCAAAAAGATTGCTGACATGACTGTACGCACCTTTGCCGCAGACAGTATGGTATATCGGACTATCGGACTTCTTCAAAAAGAAATTGATCAATTAGATAAATCCGATCCAGATTATTATATCCATCTTGGAGAAGCCATGGAAAAATTTGCGATCGAAACATCCATGGCTAAAGTGTATGGTAGCGAAACCAGCCATTTTGTTGTTAATGAAGGATTGCAAATTTTCGGTGGATATGGTTTTTTGGAAGAATATCCTATGGCATCTGCTTACAGAGACGATCGAATCAACCAGATTTGGGAAGGCACAAACGAGATTAACCGCCAAATCATCGCCGGATATATGATGAAAAATGCTCTCTTGGAAGAATTGCCTATTCGTGACGCCATCAGTTCCATAGAAAATTATATGTCAAATGGGAAACTAGATGAAAGCAATGGTCCTCTTGCTACTGAATGTGAAACGATTGAAACAGGCAAACGTCTTGCTCTTTTTATATTGAATGAAGCGTTAAAAAAGTTTGGGCAAGATTTGAAGCACGAACAGCAAATAACAGAAATATTGGCCGACATATTCATGGACTTATTCACAGCAGAAAGTACTGTTATACGTGCACAAAAAATAATGTCAGATGGCAATCATGATCGGACTGTTTGCAGTATTGCAAAAATCTTTACCGCAGAGATGGTTTTACGCTTGTTGAACATGTCTCTCACAGCGCTTAATGGAATCTATGGCGGGCATACAAAACCGATGGTTATTGATCAATTGCGTCATTTTCAGGCTCGGATGATGATGCCTACAGATATCATTAACCTAAAACGCGAAGTAGCAAACCGAATCTATCAATCTAACACATATCCATTTTAGGAGTTTAACATGAGTATTAAATCAGTCATAATTGATGCAGTTCGATCCCCGATTGGACTAAAAAATGGCCAGCTAATAGGAATCAGACCTGATGATCTGGCAGCGCAAGTTGTAAAAGGTCTATTAGCAAGAAATGAAAAAATAAATCCTTCTGATGTGGAAGATGTTGTAGTAGGATGCGCTTTCCCTGAAGGACCTCAAGGTATGATTATTGGAAAATCAGTTGGCGTTTTGGCGGGCTTACCTAAGGAATCTACAGGAAAAGTAGTGAATAGATTTTGCGGTTCTTCTATGGATGCAGTTCACCAGTTAAGTACTGCAATAGAAAGCGGCGACATTGATGTGGGAATTGCTGTGGGGGTTGAAGACATGTTTTCCGTTCCTATGGGAGGTTTTGCTCCTGATTTTCATCCGGAATTGGCTGAACAAGAATTTTATATAGGTATGGGAGAAACTGCAGAAAATCTGGCAAACGATGGAAATATATCCCGAGAAGATCAAGATGATTTTTCTATCAAGTCTCATGAAAAAGCACTCAAAGCTTATGGGGATAGAAAATTCGATAATGAATTGATTCCCATTGATGTTTACGGTGAAACAACTGTGGATCGAGATGAAGGTCCACGAAAACCAGATGTTGAAAAAATTAAAAGCTTGAATCCTGCTTTTATCGAAGGTGGATCTGTCACTGCTGCCAGCAGCAGTCCCATCTCCATAGGCGCATCTGCAATTTTACTCACAAGCAACAGTTTTGCAGAAAAAACAGGATTAACTGCCAGAGCTGAAATCGTAGCAAGGGCCATAGCAGGAGTGGATTGGACTCACATGGGAGCTGGTCCTTTACCTGCAACTGAAAAAATCTTGGCAAAAACAGGTTTAACAATGGCTGATATTGAAACAATTGAATTAAACGAAGCTTTTGCTGCTCAATCCCTGTACGTCATTCAAGAAGGTGGTTGGGATATGAATAAAATCAATTTGAATGGTGGTGCTATTGCTTTAGGGCATCCGTTGGGATGTTCAGGGGCGAGGATTCTTGTAACACTGTTGAATGTGATGGAACAACAAAATACCCATACAGGATTAGCAACAATGTGTATCGGTAGCGGCCAGGGTATTTCTACCATTATTAAGAGATGATGATTGCATGATAAAGTACTTAAAAGATCCCATGAGCGGTTTGACGCATAGCATCGGAGCTATCCTATCGATTGCCGCTTTGGTGTTGTTAATCCTAAAAGCTGTTAATCCTGTTGATCCATGGAAAATTGTATCTTTTTCAATCTTTGGTACCGGGTTATTTTTGCTCTACACTGCAAGTACACTGTATCATTGGATCCCAGTTTCAGGTCCAGTAGAATCCATCCTGAAGCGTTTTGATCATATGATGATTTATGTATTGATTGCATCCACATATACACCTATCTGCCTGATACCATTAAGGGGTCCTTGGGGTTGGAGCCTGTTTGGAGTGATTTGGGGATTAGCGCTCTTCGGAATTCTCTGGAAATTATTCCAGTTTAAATTCCCAAATTGGTTTTCCACTGTTTATTATGTTTTTATGGGATGGCTGTCAATAGTAGCAATTTGGCCACTTTTTACACTACTCCAGACGGGTGCATTGATATGGCTATTGGTTGGGGGGATTTTTTATACAGGTGGTGTCATTTTTTATGCATTGGATCGACATGAATCACCTCGAAAAGGATTTGGATTTCATGAAATATGGCATATAATGGTTTTGGCTGGAAGCTTTAGCCATTTTTGGGTCATGTATAAATATATTACAATTATTAACTAAAAAATCATTGAGGAAATTATGAGTCAAAAAATTGAAAAAGTTGCCGTTCTCGGAGCTGGAGTGATGGGAGCACAAATTGCAGGACATCTGGCCAATGCGGGTATTCCTTCCCTCCTGTTCGATATCAATCAGGAATTAGCAGAAAAAGGAATTACGACATTAACAAAGCTTAAACCTGCCCCACTTTTCAAACCTAAAAATTCAGATCTAATTACCCCATGTAATTATAAGGATCATGTAGATAAAATAAATGAAGCAGATTGGGTGTTAGAGGTGGTAGCTGAGCGAATAGACATCAAGCACACTGTCTTCAAAAACATCACACCTCATTTAAAACCAACAGCCATTGTCACCTCCAATACATCCGGAATTCCATTGGCCGACTTAATTACTGTTTTTCCTGAAGATGTTAAATCCCGCTTCATGATTACTCATTTTTTCAATCCACCCCGTTACATGCATCTGTTAGAACTGGTTAAAGGTGAGCATACAACCGAAGAAGTATACCAAGCCATGGCAGAATTTGGCGAGAGTGTTTTAGGAAAAGGAATCGTTCACGCTAAAGATACGCCAAATTTTATCGGAAACAGAATTGGTGTATTCAGTATGGGCGTAACTATGCATACTGCAATACAGCAAGGATTAACTATTGAAGAAGTGGATAAATTGACCGGAACAATTGTGGGGCGTGCAAAAAGTGCCACTTTCAGGACAGCAGACATTGTCGGCTTGGACACAATGGTTCATGTGTCCAATACGACTTATAACAAAGTTGTTGATGATGAAGAACGGGATATGTTCAAAATACCCGAGATTGTTCAAACACTTGTGGATGACGGCAGGCTGGGGCAAAAAACAAAAGCCGGCTTCTATAAAAAAACAGATGAAGGAATATTATCAATTGATCTAAATACTGGTGAATACGGTCCCCAAAAAAGAGTACGTTTTGATGGCTTTCGTTTAGCTAAAGACCATACATCTACGGCAGGAAAAATAAAAGCATTGGCGTACAGCGATGATAAAGCAGGAAAATTTTTCTGGGAAACATTAACCAGAGGATTGCTTTACAGCGCCAACCGTATTCCTGAAATCAGCGATGATATTATTAATATTGACAATGCAATTAAATGGGGGTTTGGCTGGGAATTAGGACCTTTTGAGGGCTGGGATGCCATCGGTGTACAACAATCAGTTGACAAAATGCAGGCTGAAAATAGAAAAGTTCCCCAGTGGGTGTTGGATATGTTGGCCAGCGGAAGAACGTGTTTTTACGAAACGAAAGATGGTGTTAAAACATATTGGGATGTTTTATCAGGCGAAGCTAATCCTGTTTCTATACCGAATAAAGAAATTAATCTCAACCTCCAAAAATCAGCTGGAAATTTGGTAAAACAAAATTGGAGTGCCAGCCTTATTGACTTGGGTGATGGTGTATTGAATGTCGAGTTTCATTCAATTTTGCAGCCCACACTCAATCCTATTGACGGTTCATTGGCTATGACCATCAATGAAGGATTAGACCTTCTTGAAGCGGGAAAATTCAAAACGTTGGTGATGGGACATACAGGACCGAATTTTTGTGCGGGTGCAAATCTGGCGAGCATTCTATCCGTATGTGAAGCAAAAGAATGGGATAAATTAGAAGGGGCAGTAAAAGACCTTCAAGATTTGACGCAACGGATTCGTTTTTCCGAAGCGCCTGTTGTAGCAGCCCCGTTTCATTTAACATTGGGTGGCGGTTTTGAACTCATCGGCCCTGCTGCTCATCGAGTTACTGCTGCAGAATTATACGTGGGACTGGTAGAAGTCGGTGTTGGATTAATCCCTGGTGCAGGTGGAAACCTTCGAATGCTGTTACATTTGATGGAAAACAGCGGTAAAGGGCGAATTAATTCATTCCAAATTGCGCAAAAAGCTTTTGAAACAATCGGTTTTGCTAAAATAGCCACCAGTGCTGATGAAGCCAAATATATTGGTTATTTACTAAAAACAGATACAGTTGTTCTTAACAATGATCATCGCATTTGGGCAGCCAAACAGAAGGCTCTTGAATTAACAGAGAATTATGTTCCTCCTGAATACAGAGAAGATTTGAAACTACCAGGTACAGGCGGAAGAACTGCAATGGCCATGGCATTAAAAGGTTTTAAAGCTCAAGGGAAAATTTCCGATCACGATGAATATATTGGGAAAAAACTTGCCTTTGTTATCACTGGTGGTGATAAAGGAGGCCTAACAAAATCAGTGGATGAACAATATTTACTGGATATTGAACGTGAAGCATTCGTTTCCCTGGCTGGCGAAAAATTAACCCAAGATCGTATACGGTTTATGCTGAAAAAAGGGAAACCTCTGCGAAATTAAATTTATTAATATAAAGTAACTCATTTGAGACTATAAATTCCGTATTGAATAATTAAACGGGAATGGAATCAAAAGCCGCGGGCGAACTAAAATCACCGCAAGGTGACACAATACTCAAAACAATAGCAATCATTGCTATCCTTTATCTATTTCTGGTTAGCATCGGTATGATTGGCAGTGCCTTTAAAGGCATGGGTAAAGGATTTGCTGTTCAGCTGATCCAAAGCAATGCCGGGCCGCTTATCGGCCTTTTTATTGGTATTCTCGCCACTAGTTTAATTCAAAGTTCTTCCACAACTACATCATTAATCGTAGGAATGGTTGCCGCCGGAACATTTGGCGATGATCCTCGTATTGCTGTTGCAGCCGCAACTCCATATATAATGGGTGCAAATATTGGAACAAGCATTACCAACACTATTGTTTCACTTGGACACATTGTAAATAAAAACGAATTTCGGCGCGCGTTTTCTGCTTCCATCGTCCATGATTTTTTTAACGTCGTTTCCGTGTTAATTTTATTGCCTTTGGAAATGTTGTTTGGGTTGATCAACAAGAGCGCAAGCTGGTTAGCGGAACTTTTAATTGGAACAGAATCCTTTTCATTCAATAGTCCCATCAAATTGATTACCAAACCTGCAGTTTCCTGGATAAAGGACATATTCAAACAACAGGAAATTATTAATTATAACTGGATCTTATTGATTGCTGCACTATTATTATTATTTCTGTCCTTACGTTATTTAACAAAATTGATACGCAGTTTGGTCATGCATCGACTTGAAGCATTTTTTGACTCCCATATTTTCAAAACTGCCGGACGGGCTTTAATCTTTGGTATATTTATTACAATCCTTGTTCAGAGCAGCTCAATTACAACCTCACTGGTAATTCCCTTGGCCGGTGCAGGGGTTCTGCACTTGCGCCAGATTTTTCCTTATATGTTAGGAGCCAATATTGGTACGACTGTCACTGCATTATTAGCCAGCTTGGTTTCAGGAACAATTGCACCCTTATCAGTCGCTTTTGCTCATTTAATGTTTAATATTTACGGTATATTATTAATCTGGCCGGTTGAAAAAATTAGGATGATTCCAATCAATTTGTCTGAATGGTTCGCAGAAATTGCGATTCAAAATAGAATTTTTCCAATTTTATACATTTTGATTGTGTTTTTCATCGTACCATTAAGCTTAATTTTCCTCGTGAGGTAAACTATGACATTGTTTAAAGACATCATTAATCTTTGGAAAGCTGAAGACCTTTTGTCCCAGTCTTGGGATGAGTCATATAAAATGCTAAATCTTTCCTATGAAATTTTTCAGCAAGCGTTGGTCTATTTACAAAAAGGTGAAAATATTGATACCCTTAAAGCATTAAAAAAGCGTGATAAGGAGATCAATGAATTTCAACGTGAAGTCAGGCGGAAAGTTTTAACCCATTATGCTGTTGAACAAGATACATCCGACATGGCCGATGGGCTTATTCTCATCAATATGGTGGTAGATATCGAGCGCATTGGTGATTACTGCAAGAATATCCTCGATTTAACAATTAACCATGAACAATCCATAATTTCTTCCGAAATTTCTGAAGATTTGGCCATGATTGAAGAAGAAGTAAAAAGTCGTTTTGAAAAAACGATACAAGCAATTCACGCTCAAGATACAGAAATTGCCCAATCACTCATGAAGGGATATAAAGAACAAATGACCGGGAAATCTGATGATATAGTAAATGGAATTCTAAAAAATGAACTCCATTTTGGAGGGGAATCTCGAACGGCTTCAATTGCCTTATATGCCCGATACTTAAAACGTATTGGAGCTCACTTGAAGAATATAACAACTACCCTGGTTAATCCTTTTGACTCCATTGGTTATAAAGAATAGCTTTATCTTATTACGCAATTATAATTTTATAAACAAAAATCGATGAGCCTTCTAATCAAAAATGTTCTTCTGAACGATAATGAAACTGATATTTTTGTTCGCGACGGGCTCATTCAATCACTTGGTACAAATTTAACAAATCATGCAGATGAAATAATTGAAGGAAAAAATAAAGCTGCTATCCCATCTTTTGTAAATGCGCACACACATAGCGCTATGACGTTAATGAGATCCTATGCAGATGATCTGGAATTACACGATTGGTTGGAAAATAAAATTTGGCCTTTTGAAAAAAATATTACAGAAGAAGATGTCTATTGGGGAACACGACTTGCTGCCATAGAAATGATCAAATCGGGAACCACCCATTTTAATGATATGTACTGGCATTATGACGGGTCGGCTCAAGCAGTGATGGATTCAGGTATTAATGCCCATTTATCAAGTGCATTCATTGATCTGGGTGATGAAGAATTATCCAAAAAACAAATCACTGAACAAGTTGATTTATTTCATCGAAAAAATAAATATGAACCAAATGTGTCTTTCACAATTGGAATTCATGCGCTGTACACCGTTTCAGAAGCGGGCGTTTTATGGGCGAGGGATTTTGCAAAAGATCATGGGTTAAAAATTCATATGCATCTTTCTGAAACGAAAAAAGAAGTTGATGAATGGGTCACTCAAACTGGCATGCGTCCTGTTGATTATTTAGATAGTTTAAATATGTTGGGAAGTCATCTATTAGCCGCTCATGTGAATTGGGTAACAGATGAAGAAATTCAAAAACTTACTGATAAAAATGTGGGAGTCATTCACTGTCCTACATCAAATATGAAGTTGGCATCAGGTGTTTTCCCGTATCAGCGCATGAAAAATGCTGGCGTACGAATGGGGCTTGCTACAGATGGAGTTGCATCTAATAATAATGTAGATATGCTTGATGAAATGAAAATGGCTACATTATTACAAAAATCATCCAGCCAAAACCCAACTATTATGCCTGCAAAAGAAGCTTTTTATTTGGCTACAAAAGGGAGTGCTGAGCTCTTTGATTTAAACATGGGTGAAATTGTAGTGGGAAAATCGGCGGACCTTCTTTTGGTAGATCTTCAAAATATTCATCTAATTCCAAATCATCATCTAATTCCGAACCTTGTCTATTCTGCTCATGGCGGGTGTATTGATACAACCATTTCAAAAGGGAATATTCTTATGGAAAATGGTCGGGTAAATGATGAACAAAATGTTGTTAATCATTTTAAAGAAGCCTCTGACCGGCTTGTTAAAGGATAGAATGTTACTTATAAAAGAAAGAGAAGATTTATACAGTTACTACCAAAAGATTTTAAATACTGGATTAACAAATGGTACTTCAGGCAATATTAGTATTATTAACAAAATTGAAAAGTTAATCGCCATTTCACCTTCCGGAGTCAGATTTGATGAACTACGCCTTGATGATATATCTATTGTCGATTTAAATGGACAATTAATAGAAGGTCTCAAGCCATCTAGCGAATTACAGATGCATTTGATGGTCTATAATAATAGAAGCGATATTGAAGCAATTATTCATGCCCATACGATTTATGCGACTACAGTTGCTTGCTTAGGCGAAGATTTACCAGCAATAAACTATATGATTGCAGTTGCTGGCGGGAAAAATGTTAGATGTGCTAACTATGCTACTTTTGGAACTATGGATCTAGCTAAAAATGTACTGAAAGCCCTGAAAGGAAGAAAGGCAGCCCTTCTAGCAAACCATGGTCTAATTGCTGGGGCCGAAAATATTCAAAATGCAGTTTATATTGCAGAACAAATTGAATATATATCCGAACTTTATGTTAAAGCAAAATCAATTGGAGACCCAATTATTTTATCAGATGAAGAAATGGAAAAAATGGTAGAACTATTTAAAAATTATGGACAGGTTTATAAATAGTTTTTTTAAAGCCTAAATATTTTATCTAATTCGCTGGGGTTAAAAATCCCCTGCTCCGTAATAATTCCTGTAATATATTTTGCAGGCGTAACATCAAATGCGGGGTTTAGCGCTCCGCTTCCTTGAGAAACAACTCTCAACCCATTCACATCCAGTACTTCATTTTCATCCCTTACTTCGATTGGAATATCTTTACCCGTTGGGCAGGTAAAATCAATCGTTGAAATAGGGGCGGCGATATAAACAGGAATTCCATTTTCATGTGCAACCACTGCTTTTTCGTATGTTCCAATTTTATTTGCAACATCTCCATTGGAGGCAACACGATCAGTCCCGGTAATAACCATATCTACATCCCCGCGAGCCATAAAAAAACCTGCAGCATTATCAGCAATTACCGCATGCGGGATACCTTCTTCGTGTAATTCAAAAGCGGTGAGTTTTGCGCCCTGAAGCCTTGGTCTCGTTTCATCAACGAATATAAAAATGTTTTTTCCATTCTCATGAGCGATACGCATTGGAGCTAGTGCTGTTCCATAATCAACGGTGGCTAATGCGCCTGCATTACAATGGGTGAGTAATTTATCACCATCTTGTACTATTGTATTTCCATATTCTCCAATTTTACGGCATGCTTCAGCCGATGCATCTACATATGATTGCGCTGATTCCATAGCTGTTTTTTTCATTATTGCGGGTTCAGATCGAGATAGCGTTTCATTAACAACAAAATCTAATCCATGCTGAAGATCGTATGCAGTTGGTCGTGATTCAAATAGAAAGTCTCGAACATTTGTAATATCCACTTTGTTGGGTACTTCCATTTTTTGGATAGCTTGCGCTAATCCAAAAGCGCCCATTGCTCCGATTGCGGGTGCTCCCCGAATAATCATAGTTGAAATGGATTTAGCTACATCTTCCAAAGTATCAATCGTAATAATTTCGAATTCTTCTGGTAGTTTGTTTTGTTCGATTGTGTGGATGGTATTTCCTTCCATCCAAATCGTTTGGTACTGTTTTCCGTTTATTATCATTTTAGTTTAGTATCCTATTTATTATTTTTTAAGATAATTAAATTACATTTTACAATGAACTTCTTAACTATCATTCCCAAAATAAATAAATGTTGGAAACCTCTAGAATTTTCGTATCATATTCACCTAGTTTATTATTAAAATTAGGCCCGGTTCAAAACATTTATATTTAAAAATAATAATCAACAAACAAACCAAGGAATTATAAAATGAAAAATCATAAAAGATCAATTGGGTATATTTTATCCATAGCCCTTTTTAGCATTTCCTTCTTGATGGCACAAGGTGTTACAACCGCTGGTTTAAGTGGATCTGTAAGTGATGGAGATGGAAATGTTTTAGCGGGCGCTAATGTTGTTGCAGTATACACGCCCACCGGCACACAATATGGAGCGGCGACTCGAACAAGTGGTGCATACACTATATTGAACATGAAAGTAGGTGGTCCTTATACTGTAACTGTATCCTATATTGGATACAAAAGTCAATCAGTTGAAAATGTTGCTCTAAGTTTAGGCGTAACAGAACGGATGAACTTTACGTTAACCCAGGAAGCTATTGAAATGGCCGGTATTGCCGTCACTGCTGAAATGGACAATGTAATGAATGGCGACCGTACAGGAGCAGCAACATTTATAAGTTCTGATCAAGTTGACCAATTACCTTCAATCAAACGTAGTACTCGAGATTTAACTCGTTTAGATCCACGTAGTGATGGAAACTTCAGCTTCGGTGGACGAAATTGGCTTTACAATAATATTTCACTTGATGGTTCTTATTTTAATAACCCATTTGGACTGGATGATCCAGCTCCAGGTGGACAAACAAATGCTGAGCCAGTTTCCTTTGATGCTGTAGATCAGGTGCAAGTTTCAGTTGCTCCTTTCGATGTACGCGAAGGTGGATTCACTGGCGCAGGAATTAATACTGTTACAAAAAGTGGAACAAACACATTAACAGCTTCAGTCTATTCGTATAATAGAAATGAATCGTTCATTGGTAATTCTGTCGCCGGAAATGATGTAGTAGCTAATCCTGAATTATCCTTTAATCAAAGTGGTATTTCAATTGGTGGTCCTATTATTAAAGATAAAGTATTTTTCTTTGCAAATTATGAAATGGAACGTCGTTCAGATCCAGGTTCTAATTTTGTAGCAGACAGAGATGGTGTTGTAGAATTTGGTGAATCTCGTGTATCAGCAGATGTCATGGATGCCATTTCTCAAAGAATGTTAGATGTATATGGCTATGAAACAGGTCCTTATGAAGGTTATTATCACGAAACAAATAATGACAAAATGTTATTAAAATTAGACTGGAACATTAACGCCAATCATAATGCAAGTTTGCGCTACAGCAGATTAGATGCAAGCCGAGATTTACCTCCTCACTTTATTGCATTGAGTTACAATAATACAGGTCGCGGTCCAAATAGCACAAGTCTTCCTTTCGAAAACAGTGGCTATACAATTAACAATGTTCTGGATTCTTACGCTGGTGAATTAAATAGCACTTTTGGTGGAAAAATCGCAAACAGGTTCTTTTTCAGTATGAATAAATTTCGCGATTGGAGAAGCCCAAAAAGTGAAGATTTTCCAACAATTCAAATTGGTGAAGAAGGATTAGCCTATGCAACATTAGGACATGAACCTTTTTCAATTCATAACATTCTCGATCAGGATGTTTTGCAGGTTTCAAACAATTTATCCTACTTTATGGGTGATCATGTAATTACTGCTGGTGTGAATTATGAAAACTTCAAATTCTTTAATTCATTCAATCTTTTCCGACACTTCTTTTTTGGATTGGGATTTACAACAGGATTAACAACCTTTGATTCTGTGGATGATTTCTTAGCGGCAACGGATCCAACTGTACTAGATACATTAGGCAATCCAGCAAATGTTGATTTCCGGGCACTAAATGGTTCCGGTGATTTTAAAGGCGAATTGATTGACATTTCCCAAATGGCATATTATGCGCAAGATGAGTGGGCTTTCAGCGATAACTTGAATCTTATTTTTGGAATAAGAGTTGATATTCCCCAGTATAATACACAACCAGTCGAAAATCCATACTCCACAAGTTTGAGTTTATTGGATGAAAATGGCGATGCAGAAGTTGTGGATCAAGCAAAACTTCCTGACGCAAAACCTCTTTATTCTCCACGATTTGGTTTTAACTGGGATGTTAAAGGTGACCGTTCCATGCAGGTTCGGGGTGGTAGCGGTATCTTTACCGGACGTTTACCTTTTGTTTGGCTCGGTAATGTTATATCCAATCCCGGCTCTAATTCTAACTTACCTGGCGATGATCCAGTTGTCACTGATGATGGTGAAGGTCGCCCAAGTGAAGTTGGAGAAGGCCAATCCACTTTACAGCAATCATTTGATTTAAATGCTATGGTAGATGATTTTGAATGGCCACAAATCTGGACAACAAATATTGCCGTTGATATGGCTCTTCCAGGAGACATGGTCGGAACATTTGAAATGGTGTACGGAAAAGATCTAAATGCCATTTATATGCGCAATGCTGATTTAGTTGCACCAGTTAGATATCTTAAAGATGGTCGTCCATATTATGGCGGTTTTGGTAACAATGAATTAAATGCGTACTGGCCAGGTGAAGGTGCCGGTGCATATGTCATTGATAATACAGAAGATCAAAATGGAACAAATCTCACTTTGACTGCTCAACTTCGTAAAAGTTTAAGCAATGGATTAGATATAAGTGCTGCTTACACATATCTCAATGCGACAAACAACTTGAAGTCGACTGAAATTGCTTCATTATTATGGCAAGGTCAGCCAGTTCAAGGCGATCCAAATAATCCTCAATTAGCTCCATCAGAATTTGGAATACGTCATCGTATTATTGGTACAGCCAATTACCGCATGAACTGGAATGAAAATATGTCTACAAACTTTGGCGTTTTCTTTGAAATGTCAGAAGGTAATAGATATAACTATTTTGGTGGAAATCGTTACTCCCATGTATATGCAGGGGACGTAAATGGCGATAGCTATACCAATGACTTGATTTACATTCCAAATGATGCAAATGATATTGTACTTGCAGATGCAAGCGAGTGGGATGCATTAAATGCGTTTATTGACCAAGATCCTTACTTAAGCGAAAACCGTGGTAAAATTGCTGAACGAAATGGTTTAGTTAATCCATGGTTTAGCAATATTGACGTAAAAATTCTAAATGAATTCAATACAAGTGCTGGAAAATTCCAGTTGAGTTTTGATATTTTGAATTTTGCTAATTTGGTTAATGATAGCTGGGGTGTTAGAAAAATAGCAAATCAAGCCGCATTAGCTCCTTTAACATTTTCTGGTGAATTTGATGATGATGGAGAACCGATATTGGACTTCAACGGTGTAGAAGAAACATTCATCGATGATATAAGTGCCTTTTCACGCTGGCAATTACAGATTGGATTAAGATATATCTTTTAATCTTAATAACAAGACTGATTAAATACAAAAAGGGAAGATTCATTTGTTGGGTCTTCCCTTTTTAATTATATAACAAAATTATGAAAAAGAGTATTATAACAAATTTAGATTTTGCTTCAAAAGGTAAACGAAAAATTGATTGGGTTCGTAGAAATATGCCCATCCTTCGCCAGATTGAATCAGAATTTAAAAGAGAAAAACCATTCAAAGGACTAAACATACTTGTTTGTATTCATTTAGAAGCAAAAACAGCTTACCTAGCTAAAGTCTTTGCCGCTGGCGGCGCAGATGTTTCTGTAACAGGAAGTAATTCCCTTTCCACTAAAGATGATGTAGCTGCCGCTCTCGCATCTGATGGATTACATGTTTATGCAAAACAGGGTGTTTCAGATCAAGAATTAAATGAAAACATGAACCATGCACTAGATATCCAACCGAATATTATTATTGATGATGGCGGAGATATTGTTGATATACTTCATAAAGAAAGATCTGAATTATTGAAGAACGTATTCGGCGCATGTGAAGAAACAACATCTGGAGTTATGCGAGCGATAGAACTTGAAAAGAATGGAACACTTAAATTCCCTATTATGCTTATTAATGACGCAGAGTGTAAATATATATTTGATAATTACCACGGCACTGGACAGTCGGTATGGGATGGTATTATGCGCACAACAAATTTAGTAATTTCTGGTAAAATAGTTGTTTTAATTGGATTTGGCTGGTGCGGTAAAGGTATTGCTGATCGAGCAAAAGGATTAGGAGCAAATGTCATTGTTTGTGAGATTGATCCTATAAAAGCAGTAGATGCAACTATGCATGGATGCCGTGTAATGCCTCTGGTAGATGCATCTGCTTTAGGTGATATTTTTATTACAGTTACTGGAAAGGAAAATGTTTTGGGAGAAAACCATTTCCAGTTAATGAAAAATGGAGTTATTCTAGCTAATGCAGGTCATTTTAATACAGAAATAGATTTAAGAGCTTTGAAAGCTATTGCTATAGAAAAAAACTTCATGAGAGAAAATATTGATGGATATAAACTAAAAAATGGAAATTGGTTAAATGTGCTTGGAGATGGAAACGTGGTAAATATAGCGTGTGGAGATGGACATCCGGCTGAAGTAATGGATACTAGTTTTGCCCTTCAGGCACTAACTGCAGAATATTTGAGTAAAAATTATTCAACGCTAAAACCCGACGTTTATCATATACCTAAAGAAATTGATAAAAAAGTTGCCCGATTACGCTTATCTGGAATGGGTGTCCAGATCGATAATTAAATTTATGCAATTTTTTATTTTATAATAATATACCTGCCACGCACGCTGTCAACCATGAAGCCAGCGCACCACCAAACATTGCCTTTAAGCTTATTTTAGCTAAATCTTTTCTACGTTCTGGAGCAATTCCTCCGATACCGCCAAGTTGAATTCCAACTGAAGCAAAGTTTGCAAATCCACACAGTGCATAACTGGCAATGATAACCGAACGGTCAGTCAAGGCACCTTCTGCACTTAATTTACCCAAATCTGTGTAAGCAATCAGTTCTGTTAAAGCAATTTTTTCACCCATCAAAGCACCAACAACTCCTGCATCTACTCATGGAACGCCCATAGACCAAGCTAATGGTTTAAAAATAAAACCGAAAATACCTTCCATGGATAATCCGACTAATCCTAACACATAGTTTAGCATGGCTATTAATGCAACAAATGCAATCAGCATTCCGGCAACATTTGCAGCAAGTTTTAAACCATCAGATGCGCCACGTGAGGTGGCTTCCATCATATTATCATCCAATTTTTCTACATGGATATGAGTGGTCCCCACTGTTTCAGATTTTTCCGTTTCTGGATAAATAATTTTTGCAACCACAAGTGCAGCTGGTGCACTCATAATTGAAGCTGCCATTAGATGTCCGGCTATATTAGGAACATCAGACAACATTTGAACATAGATTGCTAATACTCCACCGGCTACAGTAGCAAATCCCCCGACCATAACGGCCATAAGCTCGGATTTTGTCATTTTTGAAATAAACGGTTTAATCATCAAAGGCGCTTCTGTTTGCCCTACAAATATATTTGCAGAAACACTCAACGTTTCACTTCCACTTGTTTTGAGAGTCTTTTGCATAGCCATAGAAATCCATTTAATAATGAACTGCATAATACCAAGGTGATAAGCCACAGCCATAAGTGACGAAAAGAAAATAATGGTTGGTAAAACTCTGAAAGCAATATTGATTAATCCAATTTCCATTTGTCCTGTTACAAAAGACCCAAACAGAAAATCTCCACCCGCATCTGAAAAGGAAATTAGTTTTTTCACAAACGTATCAACCGCAGAAAAAAATGGTTGACCTAATGGCGTTTTTAATATGAATAAACCAAAAAATAATTGGAGACCCAAACCCCAAACAATTAAACGTTTATCAACCGCCTTTCGATTATTAGACATTGCATACGCAATACCGAGCAAAACGATTATACCTAGTAATCCTGTAAACTGTGTCATTTATAGATATTCCTTAATGATTAATTAGAATGAGGGGATATTGATTCTACAAAACATAATGCTGTAAAGATACTGTATCAATTATTAAAAACTATATCGTAAACCAATCTGTAAATGGGAAAAATCTTCCAGACTTTTGAATTGAGTTCCATCTGTTCCAATGAATTTTGATGCTGAAAAATCAATCTCCCAATTTTCCACAGGTGAATAGGTAAACCCTCCGCCCAGCATAGATTGATTGTCTTCCAAATCCATAAATGTATTTACCCTAACTTCCAGTACATTATCCCAATAATTTCCGGTTGTGGACAAAAACATGCCCATATCTGTGAACATGGCAAAGGGAGTGCCCATGCCCTGTTGAAAATCGTCTTCAGTTATATCTCTGCTTGGGAAACTCATTCCTCCACTATATTCATAGATTTGCCCTTCCAAAGAAAGAATATCACTTCCAATGAGTTGCCCCGCAAAAATATAATCGTTTTCTGCCAGGTATTCAATTTGAAAAGCATATTGTAAATATGATGCATCCAGATCATTTTTAAAATCAAATGAGAAATCATTTTCTGTCTGAAAATATCCCCCTTCTCCACGAAGTGTAAAATCACCAATAAACGATACAAAATCACCACCAAGCATTGTGGTTTTTCGGTAACAAAATTCTGGAAGTATTGGAAGTATATCTGTAGATGGTTCGCCAGTAAAATTAAATCCACCCAAAGTAAAAGAACGATCTCTCCCGCTAAAATAGGACACACCATAATCGCTGTTTCCAATGGTTGTTTTTATATTAAATCCATACTCCGTTTCTGATGGTATCTCTTTAACGTAATCTCTTGGATCAAAATATTCAGTTGATTGAGAGATAGGAAAATCAGGTTCATTAAAAGGAAAACGATTCCCTTCATGTTGTGGAATTATAACTGCTTCCAATTGCCAGTCATTCCAATAATATTTTAATGAAGCGGACAGTGTACCGATCTTGCGGTCTGTCCCCAGTAAAAACATGAAATAATAATCGTAGGGATTGAGATTATCCATGGGGTTATTGCCGTCTACGGCTCCCCAAGCGTGGATCTGCTTACCAGCTTTCACTTCTCCCCAACTTGGATACCATATCAAATAGGCTTCTCGCAAATCAAATTTGGGATCACCTTCAGACCACCTGTATTCAATTGCTGAATTTATTTTAAAATCGATATCTCCCTTTGAAAATCCGAGATCTAATTCTGCTATTCTGAATGGAAGAGATATCTGTGAATTATCCGATAGTCGGTTCATGGTTAATGGTTGAATTGAGCCTGAATAAAATATTTGTGCAATTAAAGGATTCGAAACAAATAAAAATGCAAGTAAAACAGAAATGTGCCCTTTTGTATTTTTTGTGTTAATCATTTTATTTTACTCTGGTAGGTGTTTTTCATAATTTTAATTTATATTTTGGACTGAATTAACCGTGTTAATTCTACGCTGACGGAGGAAGCGTTAAACATATTTATCCTTCTAAAAGTCTCACATTCATATTCCAAACTATTCACGGATCATCACCAGCATCATTTTAAAAGGGGTTACTGCTTTAAGGGCGTGAGGTTCATCAGCCGGCATAATAATAATTTCTCCAGCAGATACGACATGATCAGTCCCGGAGATGGTTATTTTAGCTGTCCCATCTGTTACGTGGACGAGCGCATCGAAAGGAGCGGTATGCTCACTCAAGCCCTCGCCTTCTGTAAAAGCAAACAGTGTTACTGTTCCTTTATCTTTTTTAATTAGCGTTTTGCTGACAACCGATCTATCTTGGTATTCAGTAAGATCATTTATTGAATTTGTTTGATTTATTGTTGACATTTTATCTTGGCATCCTTTTCAAATTCTTTTCATGAAATAACCCGTCATCAATTCCCGAATCAACTTTAACATCAAGAAATGTGACTTCTGTTGAATGCTGTTTTTGGACATTTTCAACAAAAACCCGATCGATGATAAAGTATTCTTGTAATTTTTGAAATGTGTACTCTTTTTTCTTGAGTAAAATACCTCTCTTATCAAATGATTCTTCTTTTACGCCATACAATCCATTTTTTGCAATCCAGGAAATATGTTTTGTGTATGAGGACTTCAGTTCTTTTTTAGGGATTATTTCCAATACGTAGCACTCAATTCCATTAACCGTTTCATCTTTAAGGCGATTGTATTCATTTTCATTAAGTTCACGGTTGGACAAATCTTCGTAGCTCATATCAGAACCCATAAACGAATCACCCTTTTTCTTTGATGAAATCCTCCGCACTTTCTTGAACGCCGGGAGCCACATACGCATTTCATCATCTTTATCATCATGTTCGATTTTTAAAAATGCCACACCTTTATCATCTTTTGGCTCCATGAACCAAATAATCTGTTTTTCATTACCACCGGTTGATTTCGAGACCATTATATTGGTTCGTGACTTTCCTTTAGAATTCGTTAACACCATTTTAGTCATGTTGGACATATCTATTGGTGACGGTTTTTCGTCCACCATTTTGGCGATTTCAAATCCAGTTTGTCCGAAAAGAATGCTTAAAAATGTGATTACAATTATTGATATTTTCATAATTAGTCCTTCTTTATTAATTAATTTGTAAGGATGAATTGATGAATGAAATTCAGCCTTTCCCCTTTCCAATCAATCTTTTCTTTAATAATTCCGCTAAAGCAGACAAAACAGTGAGCGTTCCAAGAGATGTGGAAACCATGGCAAAAACCATGAGACCGCCAATATATTGAATGGGTAAAAATGCAGAGAATAGCAATGCGCCAAATCCCATATTGGAGCCGGCATCAAGAATAATTGCATAACCTACATCATCAATAACTTCTCGGCTCAATTTATCAGAAGAAATCGTCCTGGATAGACGACGAAATTGCGCAATGTAATGAATAGCAAAATCCACACCGACGCCAATAATGATTGAAGAGAGAATAGCAGTTATGTGGCTTAATTCAATTCCGAAATATCCCATAAATCCAAAATTCATGATTACTGCAGATGATAAAGGAATTACAGCTAATGCACCCCATAAAATTCGTTTAAAAAATATGGATGCTATTATTCCGATGACTACCAGAGAGAAGATAATACTAAAGATTGCTGATTTGACAATCATTATGACCAAATCTCGAAAAACAACAATCATGCCCGTTACTGTCGTTTTTATTGAAGAATCAAAGTTGTTTTCAATAAACATATCCATATTTTCAACAAAGAAAAAAATCTCATCTGTTGACATTACCTTACTTAAAGATGTAATCAATCCTACTTCATAATCATAATCAACCATGCCTGAGAAATCATCAGGGTCACCGGACATAGAATACATAGTAAAAAGGTTATTTACTTTTTCGCGGGTGTCCGGAATTATTTCGTATGCAGGATCATCATCCATTACAATACGATGCATTTGCTCCACTACATTTGCGATGGAATAACTAATGGATACTTTTTCATCCTTTTCTATAAAATCCTGAAGATTGATCATATCGGTTAATATTTCAGGATCCTTTATATCCCCCGCCAATCGAACTCGAATATCAGTCGTTCCTGTCATTTCTTCATCCATAAAATCCAGGCTATTCCGTATTTCTGTTCCGGGTTTGAAAAAGCTTGATAAATTCACATCAACAGTAACTTTAATTAAACCCAGAACACCAATAATGACAAAAAGTGCTCCGACAGAAAAAACATATTTTGGATGTGTTAACACTACTTTTCCTAATTTATCAATGCCTTTTTCAAAAGCACTTTGTTGTGAGATTGCTTTTGACTCAACATCCCATTTCTTAAGGCTTATAACTGCCGGTAGCATTAGTGAACTTAAAAACCATGCCCATGTAATTCCAGCCGCCATGGTAACACCATATCCAATCATGGGTTCGAGAGGTGATGTAATCATTGTCAGGAATGCGGCAATTGTAGTAATGCTCGTTAGAAAAATGGGAATGAGTAATGAATCCATTGTGGATACAACTGCGGGTTGTATTTCTTTTTTATATCTTAATTCTTTAAAAAATTTCGTTACTACATGCACTCCGTCCGAGTTGGCAATCGTCAGTAATATGATGGGCATGGATGTATTTGCCATGGTGAATAAAAATCGATCAGATCCGGTTAATTTTAAAATCCAGCCCATAAAACCTAACATGGATAAAAGGGATAAACCGATAACCATCATAACCATGGCAACGCCGGGTACACTTCTCAAATTCATAAGTAAAATGAACACCATAATAAGCATTCCGGCCTTCATAAGACTCTGTACATCTTCGCGAATCAATGCCGGCATAGTTCCTGTGATATAGGCTTGACCTCCATAATGAATCTCAAAATCCTTTAATATTGGGTCAGAAATTGAAACGACAGTATTACGAAAAATATCCATTCCTTCACTATTGTATGGCTGCACCATTACAATAAAATAGTCTTCATTTTCACTTACGAGACGTTTTTTAATCGATAAATTTCTGTTTAGATATTTCCTGATATATTCAACATCACTCTCTGTTAATCTTCTTTCCAACTGAAGATCACCTACCTCCATAAAACCGTCAACATTATCAATACGAGTTGCATTGGAAATACAAATGACTTCTTCAACCAAATCGTTTGATTCCATTTCTTCCATTAAATCCCATAGCGCTGCTAAAGCTTTTGAATGGAAAATGGATTTTCCTTTCTCACCAAATGCAATAAATATCACGTCAGTACTTCCAAATTCTTCCTGTACTGCATCCCAAGCAATTCTGGAATCCATATTTTTGGGGAGCATTTTCATAACATCATCATCTATCGTAAAAAAACGGATGCCTGAAGCCATTATAATAGTAACAATTAAGGATAGTAAAATTGTCCGCCAAGGATGATCCACGCTCTGCTGGATAAACCATCTTCGAATGGGATGGTCGGAGTATTTGGAATTATATCCAGTCATTTTTTAATCCTCATCATTATCAAATAATTCGTTAGTATATTTAATTCCTTCTTCAGTAAAAAGCCCACCCGTTACCATTTTTAAGAAATGTTGAATTGCATTTGATGGAGCCAAATTATTATTGAGAAAAAATTCCGGTTGAAATGTAGAATTAATAATATTCATATATAAAGTAGCTACCACCTGTACATCCACATCTTTTCTAACATATCCCTGAATTTGCGCTTCGGATAAAATCATATAAAAGTCATCTCGTCGTGCAAGTCTAAATGTTTCCATTTTTTTCCACACATTTGGAAATCTGGACTTTAGTTCTGCAAGTTTTTCAATAGAGACTTTAGAGATATGTCCCATTATAAATTCCATTACTTTTACAAACTGAAGAGCAGGATTTGGTTCAGTCTTTAAAAGTCCTTTTAATTTTTTTTCAATTAATCGAAAAAATAGTTCGACACTTTTTTCAACCAATACTTCCTTAGTAGGAAAAAACTTATAAATAGTTTTTTTACTCATTCCCAAATTTTGAGATAGTGAATCAACAGTGAATGCTCGAACACCATTCCGGGTCATAGCATTAAAACTTTCTTCGAGAATTTGTTCTTCTTGTTCTGTGTATGAATTAGTCAAAGGAAACGTTTTACGTTTATTACGTTTCTAATTTTAAGAACTTTTATCAAATTTGGAAAGTTTTTTTAAGTTTTTATTAAAACAGTTAGATTAAAATGAAAAAACCATTTGAACCAGCAGTCCGACATCTTCCATATTCACAATACCGTCAACATTTATATCAGCAGGTGGTGTGGGATTGTAGCCCTGGTTCAGCATCATATCCACAGCAATGTTTACATCCTGAATATCAATTTCACCATCGAAATTGATATCTCCTAATGTGAATTCTGGAAATGTTGAGTCACCAAAAAATGTAAGCTCATATTTTTGAGCTCGGGCAATCATAATATTATTCCCGGGAAATGTGTAATTCCATACTACATTGCCATTACTATTCACTTCAAACATATGAGCATCATCTGCTTCAGTTATTAGGGTATTCCCATTAGGTTGACGAAATGCTCCAGATTGCACATTTGAATGAAACCCTCCGCTGTGTATCCAGATTGGACTTTCTGGACCAAAACCCTCATTTTCACCTATATTGTAGTTATCTGAAGAATCTATGGGTGTAGCTATTTCAAATATAGCTGAACTATTTTCCTGATAATTATTATTGAAACAGATAAGATGACCTCCGCCGGGATAATTGGCCGGTATCCAGTTGATTCCATGTTGAGAATTTAATTGCTGATTTGCATTTGTGCCGCGGTTGTACACTTGGGGATTACCCCAGCGGTACAAATAATCGCCACCTTTTCCTGAATTCCCACCTGCATGAGATGCTGCTTCCGCGGTAGTGGTGCTGTGATCAATAATATATATTTCACTCGTTGCCCTAGAGGAAAGTACAATTTGATCCAATTCTTCATTATAATCTATAGCATTAAAGTGCATCCAATCCGCGTGGGATCCACCCGGACCGTTAGAACCACCTACATTTCCATAATTGATATTCATTAATTCAGGATGGTCTGAAATAACACCATAATTTGGTAAAGTCGAGTCTATATCCTGAATTAAATGATCCCATAAATGCCATTCCCAAACTATATTGGCAGTATCTGTACCAACAGGTTCTATTTCTAATATTGCTTCGGGCCACATCTCATTTAATGGATTATTAATTACTTGACGACCTAATGCAAACGCTTCTTCACCCGTTTTTCTTTCCCAGGCAATGACTAATATATTCCCGTTTGGTAAAGGTTGAATATCATGATGGTGTTGATATGTATCATTTGCTATTTCAAATTGCCACAGAATATTATTATTCCAATCTATGTGTGCTATCCCACCGCCTACTCCTCCATTGGACATGGAAGGATTTTGCACACGGTATGGATATATTATCGAACTATCTGGTTGTAGGTAAGGCATACTTGCTGCTCCTCTGGAGTGTTGCCATGTATGGATAACATTTAATGAATTGTTTATTAAATATGATGTACCATTCGTGATACCTCCAGGGCCACCGGACGTAGGTGAAAAAATTGTATATCCATTGAATGCTTGGCTGAATAAACCGCTGACAAGTATGATGAAAATTATAATTTGTTTTAATAAATTCATATTTTTTTCAAATTTTGTTTAACCAATAGACTTGAAAATGGTCAATTAGTTAAATCTGATGGTTAAGTTTATTGTATTATTTAATTAATATACTATAACTCTATAAAGCAAATAAACTAAAAATACTCATGAAAACATCCAGAGCAATTAGATCATATTTGACGATTGGGCGTACGTTTGGAACGTGGGTTAACCCGATCTTTTCCGGGCTACTCTTGTCTATACTGCGTTTGTTCGTTGCCTTTGGATTGATGCTGGATCATTTATTTTTCCCCTCCATCCGGAAAAAGAAAATTTCACCCCTTGTAATCGTTGGGAATCCTCGCTCGGGCACAACATTTTTACACCGATTTCTCATAAATCAAGGATTGGGAACCGGTGCTCAATTATGGCAAATGGTTTATCCGTCATTAACATTGCAAAAATTAATCAAGCCCCTCTTACCCCTTTTAGAAATTATCAGTCCAGCACGTCATCACTCAACAGCGGCACATAAAACCAGTTTAACCTCAATTGAAACGGATGATGTTTCATTGCTTTTCAAGTATTTTGATGGATTTTTCCTTTACGGTTTTATTCTTTCTTTCGCTGAAGAAGATCTATTTGATTGGTTTGATCCCAAAAAAAGAAATACATCAGAACGGGATTTTGATTGGTTTGAAACATATTGGAAACGATTAGCTATGTCTGCTAAACACGATACAGTGATTCCAAAGCTCTTTTCATTGAGTACAAATATTCCTGCTTTTCAAAACCGATTCCCAGAAGCAAAAATAGTGTATATGGTGCGGGATCCATTGAATGTACTTCCTTCAGGGTTAAGCCTGGTCACCGGTGTTCTGGATAAACGATTTGGTTTTTGGAGTCTTGATGAAAAAATACGCCGGAGATATATTGACCGACTATATAATGCCTTATTGGAATTGCTGAAACGTTTTCATGAAGATTGGCAAAGCGGTGCAATTAATCAATCAAAAGTATTCATTGTAAAGTATGATCGCATGATGACAGATTTTGAAGAATTAATGAGCGATATCTTGAAATTCATGGGAGCGACTCAAACTGATGATATAATGACAGAAATTAGCAAAACAGCTGAGAGCCAACGCCAATACAAAAGCGCTCATCAATATAACTTAGAGAAATTTGGATTAACAGAAGATCAGATTCGTTCAGACTGTGCATTTATTTATGATACATTTTTAAATACTGAAAAGAATGAAATTGACTAAAATAATTATATTCATTTCCAGTATAAACTGGATCTTTGGGTTGGATCTTTCCGGGTTAAATACAAATCAAGAATGGACGACTTTGCAGAATAATAATATTATTATAAAAACAACAGACTATCTGGGTTTTCCAATCTGCAATGCAGAAACGACTCTTCCCTATCCTTTAAAAACAATTTCTGCAATTATTGAAAATGTAAATGAATATCCATCTGTTTTTCTCAGAGTTACAGAATCAAAATCATTAGAAAATGATGTCGTTCATATTGTACTCGATATGCCATTTCCATTTGCAGGGAGGGATTACATTATTAAGTACAACAAACATAAATTCGGCAGCGAATGGACTTTCAATTTCTCTGCAGTCGAACATAAAGATGCTCCCCTTAATAAAGGTCATGTGCGCCTGATTCATGCTGCAGGCGAATGGAAATTGACTGCAATGAATGAATATGAAACGATCGTTACTTACATGTGGAATGGAGAATTACTTGGCGATTTTCCCACTTGGGCACTGGAAAGAGCCTGGAAAACTCAGGGTAATGAAATTATGGAATGGTTAAATGATGCATTGAAAAAGATAAAATGAAGATTAAGTACTTATTATTAATATCTGCACTGCTAGCTCAACCTTCCACAGAATTTGGAGGTTATGCAAGTTTTAATCACATTTCACGGTTATCTGACAATTCTGTTATAGATATCCCATACCGTATGTTCAATTTAAACATCAACCATCAAAATGATAATTTTTCCATACTATCCACGGTTGCTTTGGAATATCAATTAAGGGATGATGCATATTTCCTAGCTATTTCAAATCCTCAGGATTTTTACATTGACATGAGGGAGTTTTATGCGGCGTATTACGGAGCTTTTTATGAACTGCGCATGGGGAAACAAATTCATTCTTGGGGCAGCGCTGACGAAAATAGTCCATTAGATAATGCCGGTGCTTACGATTATTACTATATTTTCATGTTAGGCACAGAGCGAAAAATGGCTACCCTTTCCGTCACGGCTGATTTCTTTTTTGATAATCTGAAACTAAATTTTGTTTTTTCTCCTTTGCATACTACCAATAGACTTCCTCTTGGTAACGATGATTTCCCCATCACATTGCCTATTTATCCTGAACAAGACCAAATTTTTGAAATTAGAGATTTACCTTTAGAATATGGAGCGAATGCCACTTTTTCATCCTCATTCGGTGATATTTCTCTTTCCTATTTTAACGGTTATGACCGTATATTTAATTTGACCGGGGTTAATGTTTATGGCCATGGCCCGGATCTTTCATTTCCCCATTTAGATATTTTATTTGGTTACCGAAAAACACAGGTTTTTGGTATAGGTGGTGTACTATTGCATGAATTGGCTATACTTCGTGGTGACTTCGGATTTTTCTCTACCCGTGATATGAATAACACTATTAACCAGGAAAGTACATTCAATCCTTCATGGTATGATTCTCTCCACTTTACATATCCCTTGAACGAACAAGCGGATTATTTTCAAACTACTATTCAACTGGAAACTGAACTGCCTTTTGGGATTACATTTATCGGGCAATTTTTTAAATATGATACTTTATCCTATGCGGCGGATACATTACCGGTCAGCCAACAAATTTCCATCCCAAATTTGAATATCGATCCGGAAGATATGACTCCAGCTAATTTCTTCACTCCCGGGATGGGAGCACCATTGGCTATCTTATCCAAAAATATAGGGCTCATCATTCTAGAAAAAACATTTTTAAATGAACAAGCCAAATTAAAATCAACAACTATAATGGACTTTGGCTCGGAAAATGAGATTGGCAAATTGTTTGGATCATTAACAGAAATAAAATTTGAATACACGATTAAAGAAAATTTGATCGGTGCAGTTTCTACTACAAAAGTTTTTGGCGATGATTCACACCCGGACGGGGACCAGTATCAATTCAATAAAATGGAGGATTTTTCTCACTTTCGTTTTGAATTGAAGTACTTCTTTTAATACTACAACTATTTTAAAAGAATCAACTTTTGAACCTGGCGAATGTGTTTCGATGTTATCTCGACAAAATAAATCCCACTAGGAAACTCGCTGGCATCCCAAGTCATCTCATACTCACCAGTTTCAAATTGACCGCTCACCAAATTTTCCACCACACGCCCTGTAATGTCAAATACCTGTAGTGACCACAGATCTGTGGTCACTACTGAAAACCGGATGGTTGTAGTTGGATTAAATGGATTTGGATAGGGTTGATAAAGTGCGAAAAATTCTGGAATCATATTTTTTAAATCAGAATTGCTGTCTGTATGAAGTTGTGAATCGATAATTTCCCTGACATTTTGGATAAGTTTCAGATTTGTGTTAAGTGTGGGAAGAAAGCCTTCAAAAACAAAAGTAAAAATTATACCGGAAATATTTCTGCTGTTGTCAGCCCATGGAAATGTTCCCCAAGCACCGGGACTTGTAATTTCCTCAACTTCCCCTGAAGCGGGATTCTCTGCAAAAATCCACGAACCGAATCCATACCGGAGGACATCTGCATCATAAGGATAATTGGGATGTCCGTTTGGAAACGGAGACCAATAAATAGGTAATTCTGCAGTCTGATTAGTAAATAATTCCTGTATGGATTGACTTGTTAATACTGTATCACCATTGTAAATGCCTTCGTTCATGACCATTCGTAAAAATTGCATATACTCGATGGGTGACGTTTGTGCTCCACCTGCGATCACAGGATTTATCCCAAAAACATCGTAGGTGGTACTGAACATTTCACATGGGTTCAATATTTGTTCTTCCGCGATGGTTTGCCAATCTTGTCCAGTAACGATTTCTGCAATCCTGCCTATCGTTTGCATACCATTACTGTTATATGCAATCCAATTCCCCGGCTGATAAGCTAAAGGTATATAAACAGCAATGCTGTCTACTGATTCTTCCAGTGTTAATGACGTGTCAAGACTGAAAGTATTATAATACTCTACATTGAAAAGTCCCGATGTCATTGAAAATGCCTGCCTTATTGTGATGTGACCCTTCCCGTATTCAGTGAAAATTGGTAAATAAGTTCCGATAGTGTCATCCAGGGAAAAATACCCTTCGTCAACCAAGGAAAGAACCACAGCTCCCGATAGCCACTTTGTAGCCGATGCGATTGGAATGACTGAATTGGTATCGATGTAGCCCTCCTGATACTCATAAATCCTCGAGTTGTTTTGTTCAACCAACACGATAACGTTCCCATTATAAACGGCCAAAGAATCGTTCAAAAATGTGTTAATATCCCCAAAATCATAATCCTGTGAATAGGATAACGAAAGAAAAAGCACCAGATAATTAGTCGATTTTTTCATCAACAATTGGCTTTAGTTTTTCATTTCAATTTTTAATTTTACTGATTATACCTTTCGGCATAATACATTTCATTTGTTCCAACATACTCGTCGCCTTCGAGTGTTATTGTAAGTTCCAGGAAAACCATTTGTTTTCCATCTCGAGTCATAGAGAATTCACCAACACCTCCAAACATTCCTTCCGGTTGCGGATATGAGATGAATAATTCCGGTTCGCTCCATTCAAATTCTCCTATTCTCTGTGATTTGTAAACTTGCAGAGGGAAATTACTTATTACACTTCCCCTGGATGAAGTAAAATACATAGTTTGACAATCGTCTGTTAAAAATGGTTGTAAGTCTAGATTTTCCGGAAGATTAATCGGCTCCGGAAGGAATGTAGTTACTCCATCTTTAAACACAGCGATGTCTGTATCTCCTGATTCATATTCAATATTGGCATAGAGCTCTTCCATTGCATCGCAATAATGCGGATTGCCTTCATGCTCACCAGTCCCCATATCTAAAATTGTTGTCCCATCATTCATTACTATTTTTCTTGGGGTAGCTTCATGAGGGGTTGGTTCTAGAACAATAAATGTTTTTGTATAATATATATCGCCTACTTCTGAAATATAAGGTCCGGCTTCAGCGTTGAAATCATCTGAAGTAATTGGATGAAGTTGTCTATTTACAAATGGACGTTCAGTAAAGTAAATCTGGGGATCAACACCATTTTCGTTACCCCAGGTTGGTACGTAATAGAAGAGAACATATCTGCCATCTCTTGTAATGTAAGTTCCATCCTCTGCACCGTCATCACTGGCTGGTAATTTAACGGGTGCTGACCAACCATCTTCTTGTATTAAAGCACGTCCATCTTCTTCTCCAGTTACATTACTTGAATCAACATCATCCAAAACGATGAACGGGTTTTCAAAAGGTTTCTCTATACCACCAGTAGATTCTTGACAACAAAAGAAGAACACCAACCCTGCTAAAATTATTAGTTGATTCTTCATAATTACATTCTATTTAACCAACACAATTTTCTTTGTCTCGACAAAATTATCAGACTCCAATCTAACAAAATAAATACCATTTGAAAAAGCTGATGCATCCCATGGAATTTCATGATTCCCGGGTTTGATATTGTTATTTATCATTGTTTCTATCAATCGACCGTTAATGTCAAAAATACATAGAGACATTGCATGCAACGTTTCTACAGAAAACCGAATCTTGGTGGTTGGGTTAAAAGGGTTCGGATAAATAGATACGAATGAAAATGATTCAGGGAAAATATTTTCATCAATACTCGCATTTTCAGGACAATAATTACCATCAGGAGCAAGTTGGGGTAAATTATTTTCAGAATTGGTCACAAGATTAAACATAAGTGTGTCGATGGATTCAAACATAACTGGTGTACACGGTTCCCATTCATTGGCAATGCCATTGCATGTCTGCGTATCGGCAAGTATTCCCATATTAGTGACAACACACCAATACAGATATTCCATCGCCATACAGTCATATTCGCATGTCCAGTCATCATAATGATACCATGCTTCGTCAGGATAAGAGTTTGGAATAGTTATAAATTGACCTCCCCGAGCAACATCCATGGCATCTGTTAATTCAGATGAATTGGGCTCAAGTGCATAAAGTTCAGGATAGACCTCCACATGCCCGCATGAATTGATTGTATGCAAGACTTCTTCAACTGTAGCATCATCTCCCCAATGTCCCGGTCGGTCAGGATCAATTTCATTTCGAAATAATACTGCTCCTGTACACTCATCGAAATTATCGAAAAAAGTATCGATGGCATTTCCATTCTCCGACTGAAATACCGGCATAACTGTATAATTATTGGTCAATTCTTCTTCAATATTTTGGTCATCAATGATTCCATTTTCATCATTATCCAGAAGTTCAGCTGCTACAGCGGCTACGTGCAAAACTTTTGCATCTGAAATAGTTGACACAGCATAAACATGAAAACATTCCAATACGTTTACATATTTTGAAAAAACGCTAAGAGCTGGATCGTTCGGGTTCGGATTTTCTTCAATTTCGAAACATACATTATTCTGCCCAAGGAGAAACAAAGGAAGTAAAATAATTAAAATTGTATAATGTGATTTTTCCATGAAAATATTTTATACTGACATCATTATTTAAGCAATATCAATTTTTGTGCTTGGCGATGACGCCCTGAAGTCATTTGTAAAAAATATATTCCAGCAGAATATGATTGCGCATTCCATATTACTTTATGTTCTCCAACTGCAAGTTGTTCATTCATCAACGTTACCACCAGTCGTCCGGTTATATCATAAATATGTACAGACGTTGACTGCAATGTTTCTACCGAAAACCGAATGGTGGTGGTGGGGTTAAACGGGTTGGGATATGGATTATGCAGTTTAAATGTTTTGGGATAAATATCATTTTCCACAATACCTGTTATATCACAATCTTGAGAATCTGTTACCATAAATGAATAATAGAATTGATCCAGACTAATATTAAAATGGTCACTGCTAGAAACACACTCCGGTACATCTTCGCAAAGCTGATTCCCTCCTATTGCGAAAAAGGGATAAAAAGCGCCGTCTGTATCATCCCAATTAATATCGAGTGAACACATACATGTGGGAACAGTTGTTAATTCATTATTGAACGCCCAGAAATATGTGAGCCCAGATAAATCACACAATGATTCTGGCAGAGAGTCCAATTCATTGTAACCTACGTCTAATAAATACAGATTAGTTAAATTTCCAAAATCGTTTGGAATGTTCTGTAATTTATTATTTGATATATAAAAAGATTGAAGGTTGGTTAATTGAGAAAAACTAGGCGGCAATGTTTCTATTTGATTCCATTCCAAATACAGCGCACTCAATTCGTTCCAATTCCCAATGTTGTCCGGGAGTATGAAAATGGTGTCATTCACACCGCTGGAATTATTATAATTACCAGCTACAAGAACTTTTAACCTTCCGTTAAACCATGTCTGGGTACCCAATTCTAAAGGTGAATTGTAGTTTAAAGCATTATCATTTATCAGTACATCAAAAACGTCCAAATCGCTGGTGAAAAAACAACTGTCTCCATTTATAAGATTTACATTTCCCGGGATTGTATCAAAAAACGTGTATTCAGGATCGCATTGGGCATGCAATGGAAATTGGATGAGGATCAAAATTAAGAGTTTGGATATGTATTTCATTATTTTATCAAAAGAATTTTTCGTGTATCTATGCTATTACCGACAGTCAATTGTACAAAATAAATTCCACTGGAAAACTGTGATGCATTCCACTGAACCTCGTACTCACCAGATACTGTTCCGCCATTCACCAACGATTCCACCAAACGACCGGTTATGTCAAATACATGTAGATAATACTGATCTGCATTCCCTACTGAAAACCGGATGGCTATTGTTGGGTTGAAGGGGTTGGGATATGGTTTATCCAATCTAAATAGGTTTGGAATTGGTTCATCTTCAATCGCAACTGGGAATGTATAGGCATTTACATTGGCTGTTTTTAATAAATGGATATGTTCTGTAGGTATTACAGTAAATACCATGGGATTTGCAAATGTTAAATCACTTATTTGATCAGAAGAATATTCGGTTGTGAAACTTTCTCCTGGTTGAATCAACACTTCTTGAGCAGCTGAATCAAACCAACCTTCATCATCCACTAAATTATATGTATATGTCATAGCATAATTTCCTTCATTGTGAATTTCAAACGCAACAGTGGAATCTTCTACCGAAACACTCGGCTCTAAATCATGCATAATGAGATCTTGAGTAACAATACTAAAAACCACCGGATAAATTCCCGGAATACGCATGGCTCTATATACTGCTCCACTTGGTAGTGATAAATTAAGATCAGCTTCCCAAACAATATCACCATTGGCATTTACTTCCAAAGAGGTTCCGCCACCACCGACAGTTGTGATTAAATAATTTCCGTTTTCAAGTTTTTGGGTATTCCCGGATGCAAATCCAAATAAATTGGTTGGGAGTATATATTCCCAAACGATGGTTGCATCTTCAGTCGCTTCATTGATTTCAATTTCTATAGCTCGTGATGTTGGTTCATTCGTTCCGAGAAATATCTGACTTAAATTTCCGTTATCCAAAATAACAATATTTCCGTTGTCCAATATTTGCAAACTATGCTGAAAACTGAAACCCAAGTCATATCCAAAATCCACATCGCCAGAGAGAAATTCATGGCCCATATTCCATATTATATCGCTCGTCAAATAATCAATACGTGTAATCCGGGAAAGATGTCGTACTGAAATGAGGACTGAATTCGACTCCTCATGGAATGCAAGAGCATTTACATGTGTCCAATCATATTGTTGATCAATGTATGCCTGATCCCACGTTCCTCCAATACCATCAAAATCCTGCATATCATAATGATCAAATGTATTCCAGCTCCATACTACTTCCTTTGTATCTTTGTCCCATTCCACAATTTTATCACCCACCCATGGAAATTCCGGTGTAACTCCATCGGCTACATAACCAAATCCCTGGAATAATGGTGTCCAACTGCCGATGGGGATAGGTCCAATTTGACTTACGGAAACAACGCCCATATAATTGCCGTTCGGTAATTGGATCAAATCATGATGTAAAAATTCATCATTTGGTTCTTCCCAAAGGAATTCATTATCAATATTAAATTCTATTCCTGGCAGATTGTTGTCAGAAGTATTGTCTAGATAACAACCGAAAAGATCACCATCCTCGTTTGTATTATAAAACACCAAATCTTCTTCTCCGGAATTCCATATTTCATTTCCGTTTATATCAACAACTGCACTGTAGTAATTAAAAAATGATCCGAAGATTGTGACTCCATTTTCTATATCAGATTCATTTGAAAAAATTGTTGTTACATTTGACTTTTGTTCAGCTGTAGTAAATGTGAAGACATCTGACCAGGAGCCCAGTTCACCATCCAGATTATATTTTCGGACTTTCCAATAATATTGCGAACTCCATTCGATATTTTCTCTATCGATGTAAACCAATGTCTGGTCTGTCACATCAATAATAACATCGGTAAAACTATCATTAGTGGATACAATCAATTGATAGCGATCTGCTGATGGAATTTGCTCCCATTCAAACTGGACGTATGTATGATACAAAGCGCTATAATTCGGCGGCTGAATCAAATCAGCATTTGTTATGGATAGAAAGGATATTATAAATAGTAAGTGTTTCATAAATTTATATCGCTAATTCAGGAGTAAATTAATTAAACTCAATATAATACTATTAGTTAAATGTAATTTTAGTTTCTTATGATAACATCTTTTAAACCACCAATTATTATATTGGCCAATGGTCAATTTCCAAGCCACTCTATTCCACTGAATATTCTTGATTCAGCAGGAACAGTTATTTGTACTGATGGTAGTGCAGATACTTTATTGAAATTAGGCGCAGAACCGCATGTAACTATCGGTGACCTTGATTCCACAAATCTCGATAAACAATCTTTCAAGGGACTATGGGTGGAGGTTCCAGACCAAAGTAAAACAGATTTGCATAAGGCGTTAGATTGGTGTATTGTTAATGAATTACATGAGGTTGTCATATTGGGAGCAATGGGCCTAAGAGAAGATCATAGTTTAGGGAATCTGCATATTCTCGCAGAGTTTTCCGAAAAGATGAACATCCATTTTGTAACGGATTATGCCAGAATTTATTGTATAAATGGACAGAAAACTTTTCCCTCAAAAAAAGGACAACAAATCTCCTTAACTGCCATAGAAAAAGTGGAAGCCATTACAACAAAAGGTCTAAAATATGCATTGAAAAATGATCTATTTCCACCGGCTTGCAACGGAATCAGTAATGAAGCTGAAGGTGATGAATTTTCCATAAATACGTCCCACCCAATTTGGCTTTTTATCAACCATATAGAATAAAATTATTATGCATTATTTAGACTGGCTGGCCATTGGTGGATATATTATTCTCTTACTTTGGTTAGGCTTTTATAAATCATCCAAAAAAGGAGACGAAAAAGATTTTATCCTAGCCGGACGAAAATTAAGTCTCCCGGGATTTGTGGTCACTCTGGTAGCTACCTGGTACGGTGGAATTTTAGGTGTTGGAGAAAACACATACAATTTTGGAATTCAAACATGGTTTATTTTTGCTTTGCCTTATTATGTATTTGGACTTTTGTTTGCCATATATTTAGCTCCTAGAATTCGTAATGTACCCCATCTATCAATACCGGATCATTTCAGAAACCACTATGGACAAGGCGCAGGTATTATCAGTGCCCTGTTTATTCTCTTTCTAGCATCACCTGCGCCCTATATATTGAGTTTGGGTATTTTATTACATTTCACTTTAGGATGGTCATTACAGTTTTCAATTTTATTCTCAACGATCATAAGTCTAATTTACATCTGGTTTGGTGGTTTCCGATCAGTCGTCAGAACGGATATACTCCAGTTCGGACTAATGTTTGCAGGTTTTTCATTTCTCTTATTTTTCGCTTGGAATGTGCACGGTTCACCAATTTCAATTTGGACATCTTTACCGGATAGCCACAGGAATCCAACCGGAGGAAATTCTTTACAATATATTTTAGTTTGGTTTTTTATTGCTCTTTGGACTTTTATTGATCCTGGGTTTTATCAACGGACTGCTGCTGCTGCTTCTCAAAAAATTGCACGAGCAGGGATTATAATTTCAATCTGTTTCTGGTTCATCTTTGATGCGTTAACAATAACAACAGGATTATATGCAGCATCCATGACCATTACTAAAAATGCTCCGATGGCTTATCCTGTTTTAGCATCCAGTCTATTACCGCCTTTTATTTATGGAATTTTTTTAGCAGGGTTATTATCTACTATAATGTCTACGATTGATTCCAACGGGTTGATCAGCGCCATAACTTTTGGACGTGATATATTATGGAGAATCCAAGATAAAAAAGTTGGATCCGTAGAATATATTCGCAAAGGGTTGGTTGTCATGGCATTTATCGCAGTAATGCTGGCATTAAGCATACCATCTGTAGTTAAATTATGGTACGTGATCGGATCCATTATTGTACCGGGAATTCTGATTCCTTTTTTAATTACATTCTCAAAAATTAGTATTCCAGAAAACAAGATTATTCTGGCGATGGTGCTACCTGTTCTTACTGCGGGAATCTGGTTCCTTTATAGTAGAATTTCAGGGCATTATCCTGGTGGGCTTGAGCCCTTTTATCCTGGTTTACTCGTTTCATTACTCATAATTATTATAAGTGTTAGAAAATGAATAAAACCAGTCAATTATACCTTCCAGTATTACTCGTGATTATTGCAACAATAATGTGGTTTACATTTCGGCAAGCAATTGATATAACAACAGAATCTCAATTTAAACCTGATGAAAATCTAATCGCTGAAAAGCCTGTTCGTTATTTTGGTGTAGTTTCAAGGTATACTCCCCGGGAAATCTACCGCGGGTATCAACCAATTATGGATTATTTAACCGAAAATACCCCTTTCAGATTTGAACTAAAACTTAGTGAATCTTACAAAGGTACAGTACATCAATTAGGGACGGGTGAAATCTCTATTGCATCGCTGGGGAGTTTTATTTACGTAACAATGAAAGATGAATATAATCTTGAAGTTATTCTTAAACCGCTTACTCAAGATGGTAATAATGTGTATCAATCCATGTTTATCACTCAGGATACAAGCACAATTCAGCGACTAACAGATTTAAAGGGAAAATCTGTTGTTTTTCCTTCAAAAGAATCTTTAACAGGTCAATGGATGCCGACAATTATTTATAATGAAACTAATTTAGAATCAAATGACCTTAAAAAAATGGCTTTTGTCTCCCATCATACAACAGTAGCTGCAAAGGTTTTAAGTGGAGAATATGACGCCGGTGTAGTAAAAGCAGTTGTTGCTAAAGCTTATCGTGATAAAGGATTGCGAATCTTCCATACTTCGCCTCCACGACCAACTATTCCTCTGGTTGTATCTGCACAAACTGATAGTCTTACGCGCCAATCTATTATTGATGCTTTTTTAAAAATTAACCCGCAAAATTACAATACCAAATTGATGTTATCTGAATGGGATGAAGAACTTTCATATGGATTCCAAAAAGCCATGGATTCAGATTATGATCCAATTAGGCAAATCTTAAAATCTATAAACAAGATTCCATAAGGTATGCTTACAACCCTGAAAAGTAGACTCATAGTTGTATTTGGGACATTACTCATTGGTGTGTTGTCATTGATTTCGGTAGTAGTTTTTGATGAAATGAAAAATTTGATACTAGCAAAACATATCGAATCTGCGCAAAGTGTAGCCAGTACAGAAACCATAACACTTACTGATGCAATGCTTTCTGAATCTATGGGAAAACTGCTACCTGCAGGATATTTAGATAATGTTTTTCATAAATTGCGTGCTGAATCAATAAACAAAATATATTATTCCAAATTTATTCAACCATTCGGTAATGAATTAATTGCCTCAAGCATAGAACCGGGGTGGCAAACCGACAGCAAAAAGCATATTTCTGAAAAAACCATTTTCAAAGCAAATAATAAATGGGTTTTGGAAGTAGTTGAAGAAGTATCTATTTCAACAAAAGTATGGGGTTATCTTGTGCTGGGTTTTGATGCTGGTACTATTCTTGATGAAGTTCAACGAATTTTGTTTTTTATTTATACAGCTGTAGGTGTAGCCATTCTGACAACATTATTTACTGTGAATATTATTGCAGAAACATTGACTAAACGATTGAATATTTTAAGTAAAGCTGTGGACGAATTTGATACATATACAACTAGTACAAATCTACCTGAAGGTGATGATGAAATTGGGAGGTTAGCTACAAACTTTAATGATCTCCGCAGGCGATTAATTCAATCAAGACAAGAATTAAAGGATTCTGAACGTAATGTATTTCACGCAGAAAAATTAGCTGCAATTGGACGGCTTGCGGCCGGAGTCGCTCATGAAATCAATAATCCTTTGACAGGAATAAGACACTCTATTAATAATATTTTAAATGATAAAAAAGGTACACTCGATAAAGATGAATATTTATCCTTAATTGATGAAGCATTAGAGAAAATTGAATCTGTTGTTTCAAAACTCCTAGGGTTTTCCCGGAGAAAAGGAGATCAATCAACGGACACATCACTCAAAGATGCAATTATAACTATCACCAAATTATTGGACTATTCAATTCAGTCAAAAAAGATAGAATTAATATTGGATTTAGATTCTGATATCTCCTCTATACACTGTAATCCCCATTTGATTGATGAAATATGTATGAATTTGATTATTAATGCACTCGATGCATGTGAGTCAGGATGTAAAATCACGTGTAGATCTTATTCTGAAAACCAAAATATCGTTCTTGAAGTTGAAGATAACGGCCATGGAATTCGATCAATAGATATTCAACGTATTTATGAACCATTTTTTACCACGAAAGAAGTTGGAAAGGGAACGGGACTTGGATTATATGTAACCAGGGAAATAGTAAATGGATTGGGTGGAGAAATTGATCTTACAACTCATGTCAATTCTGGTACTAAATTCACAGTTAAATTACCATTAGATTGATGAAAATTTTATTAGTCGAAGACGAAAAAATCCTTCGAATTTCATTGGATAATACTCTGAAAAACGCAGGCTATGCTGTTCTTCCCTGTTCTACGGGTGCAAAAGCTATTACTGCATTGGATAATGAAACATTTGATGTTGTACTTACAGATATCCGTCTACCAGAAAAAGACGGAATGCAAATATTACATCATATCCAATCAAATTATCCAGATACAAAAGTAATCATGATGACAGCATTTGGTTCCGTAGAATCTGCCGTAGAAGCACTCAAAAAAGGAGCATCTGATTATTTAACAAAACCCTTTTCACAAGATGAATTGCTTCTGAGACTTTCTAAAATAAAAGAGTATCAAACTGTTGTTTCTGAAAATATAAAGCTAAAACAACAACTAGATGCCAAAACTAAAATTATTGGTAATTCACCTCTTTTTCTTAACACAATGGATAAAGTGAAATTAGCAGCTACGAGTGATCATACTATTTTAATTGAGGGTGAAAGTGGTACGGGAAAGGAAATGATAGTAGATTATATTCATGAAACTAGCAGCAGAGTTGAATTTCCGTTAATAAAAGTAAATTGCTCCGCTCTCTCTGAAAATTTGTTTGAAAGTGAACTTTTCGGCCATGAAAAAGGGGCTTTTACCGGTGCTCTAAAGAAAAATATTGGACGGTTTGAGAGAGCGAATAATGGAACATTATTCCTGGATGATATAGATGATCTTTCCTTGGGTTTACAGGTGAATTTACTTCGCGCTATTCAAGAAGGAGAAATCGAACGAGTAGGAGGAAATAAAACGATACCTGTTGATGTACGGATCGTTGCTGCTACAAAAATTAGTTTACGAGAAAAAATGAAAGAAGGCGAATTCAGAGATGATCTTTTCTTCCGTTTAAATGTTGTCCATATTTCTTTACCCAGATTAAATGATCGGATTGATGATATACCATTGCTTACTGCACATTTTCTTGAAAAGCATGGATCAAATCATCACATCACTCCAGCTGTCATGGAAAAATTAAAAAATTACTCATGGCCAGGGAATGTTCGTGAACTCGAAAATGTCATTATTCAAATGATAGCATTGGCACAGGGCGATACATTGGTTGCCAGTTTATTACCCAGCCATATTCTCAACCGTGAATCAGTACAAAAACAACACATTGAATCATCTTTAAAACAAACAATGGCTGAATCAGAAAAAAACCTCATTATGGATGCTCTTGAAAAATGTAAATGGCGTCAAAAAGATGCTGCTGAACTTTTGGGTATCCCAAGGACTACTTTACGCAGTAAAATGGATAAGTTAGGATTATCAGAATAGGTCGAATTTTCGTCTTTTTGACGATATACTGTTATACTTATTATACTAAATTCTCATTGTTCAGATGGTGACTTCATTTGGCACGCTATTTGCTACATTAATTAAACTATCATAACCACGTTCGCAATTTTATACATCTTCATTCTTTAAATAAAAACGTGATTTTCAATTCATGAGGAGCTAAAATGGGAAAAGAAAAAATGAAAGTGGGTGAAATTTCCAAACCCAGATTCGAATTTCGAACATTCGGACAGGATTTCAATAAGCAAGCTGAACGGATGGCAAGATTGTCTGTTCCAATACCGGAAAAACTATGGGTTCGCCACTCGCCCGAAACCTATATCATGTCACGGACGAATGATATCAACAATACAAAAATTCGTGACGGAAAAATGGATATCAAAACCTATGTCCAAACTGTCGATGGGTTGGAGCAGTGGAATCCACTGACGAAAACAGAATTTCCTGTTTCTGTTGATTTCCTGAAAAGTGACATTTTTCCTGCATTCCAAGTTGAAATGCCCGACTTCGAAAAAGAAGAATATACACATGATGAATTTTTAGAAATGGTCAATAACCATCCTGATCTTCAAGCGGTAAGTGTAGTAAAGGAAAGATATGGGTATATGGTTAATGACACAATTTGTGAAGTTGGGTATGTCCTAGTGAACGGGGCAAAAATCATGTCCATTAATTCTGAATCAACAGAACTTGACGACATTAAAAAAACCATGACTGATGTTGGACTTGATGATATAGAAAATATCAATTATCTCCAAGCAATCAAACGTGTTATCGGCTGGATTGACAAACCATTAGCGAACTAACAAAAGGATTAATTATGGCAAACGAAATTGAAAGAAAGTTTTTAATAAATTCACTACCTGACGGTATGAGCGGAACCACCATGCGTCAGGGGTATCTTCAGCCGGAAAAAGAACGTGCAGTCCGAATTCGAACTGTTGAAAAAGACGGCTCAAAAAAAGGTGTTCTTACTATTAAGGGAATGGGTAGTGCAAGCGGTATGAGCCGTTATGAATTTGAAACGGAAATCCCCGTTCCAGATGCAGATCATCTTCTCTCTCTTTGCGATCAACCACTCATTGAAAAAACACGATATAAATATGATTACGATGGATTGCTCTGGGAAGTAGATGAATTCCATGGAGTTAATGATGGTCTTATTGTTGCTGAAGTCGAGCTAGAAAGTGAAGAACAACGGTTCGATAAACCGGACTTTGTTGGCGAAGAAGTCACAGGTCAGGTAAAGTACTACAACATGATGTTGCTTAAAAATCCATATACAACCTGGAAATAGAAATATAATGGTTCATAAATAATTATCCCGGTTTTTACAGTGAATTATTTAAGATCAGCAAGCAATAGATTCTTCATGCTTTTTATAGTTCTCGCCTCAATTGGAATTGGGTCGCTGATGGCTGAATTCCCATCCAAACCCATTAAAATTGTAGTGTACACAGGCCCTGGTGGATCAATAGATATTACTGCTCGAAAATTTGCCAGTATTGCTGATAAATATGTAGATGCAACTTTTGTCGTTGAAAATAAACCTGGCGCAGGTGGTATTGTCGCACTAAAAAAAGTTCTACAGGCTCCTGAGGATGGATACAATTTGTATGCATGTACAAAATCTAATATTGCAAAATTCATTCAAGTTGGCGGAAAAGATTATGTTGATGAATTGCACTGGACAGCCATGTTGATGGCAGATCCTGAATGTGTTTTGACAAATGTTAAAAATGATATTTATAAATGGAATGATATTGTAACTAATGCACTACAATATCCGGGTAAGCAAAATTGGGTTGGACCTGCCACAGGTGGACTAGATCATGTAACTGCTATGAAAATTTGGGATGAATATGGAATGTCCGCCAAGTGGATACCATACAAAAGTGGTGGGAAAGCAATTGCCGCTTTACTTGGTGGGCAAGGCGTTGCTTATGTTGGCAATCCACGTGATGCGCTTGGCAATCCCGATTTATACATTGCAGCTGTTTCAAGTGATGAAAGATTAGATGCGTTCCCTAATGCACCTACTTATGCTGAGCTTGGTGTATCCACACTTAATAATGAATATATGTGGCGTGGATTTGCCCTTAAAAAAGGGACTCCACCAGAGATTGTAGAGTGGTATTCACACCTGTTCCAAAAAGTGTCTGCAGATCCTGATTGGAAAGAATTCTGGGAAAGGGGTGGTATTGATGTTGAATTCATTGGCGGTGATGAGTTTACGGATATTGTTAAACAGGACGTTGAAACATTCGAATATTATTTAACAAAATCGGAGATTATTTCTACATCTAATAAAAGCGGGTTAAGTAAATATGGAGAGGGGACACCATTACTATTGTTGACAATCGGATTGATAATACTCATGGTTTTATGTGGATATTTTATTTATAAATCTACATTCTCAAATACGTTAGGACGAATGATGGTTATCGGATTTTTCCTCATGATGTCGATTATCTTTTACCTTCAGTCATTCATTTTTTCCGTAAGTAGTGAAGTAGGTCCTGCTGTAGTCCCTCGTCTTTGGATATTCACTCTAGTACCCCTTTGTATTTTACTAGTAATAAACACATTTAAGAATAAAGAAGATATTGAGAAATCAGAAATTAGAATTGACATTGTTCTGACCTTTATTGGTTTCCTTGTGATGTATTTATTGATAATGCATTACATAGGATATTTCTTTAGCACTTTCATTTTTTTAATAACAGGAATGATTTATTTAGGATATAAAAATAAAAAAGTAATGATTACCACAGCTGCAATATGGATCGCATTTTCATATTTCATTTTCTTCAAGATATTATATGTACCCTTACCAATTGGTGAGTGGTTCGAGGCCTTATTCTAATGGAATTACTTGCAAATTTAGGGAATGGATTAGCATACGTCATAGGTGTTGTACCAATTCTTACAATTATCTTGGGTGTTGCAATGGGTATAATCGCAGGTGCGACACCAGGACTATCTCCTTCAATGGGAGTGGCGTTGTTGGTCCCTTTTACTTATGCAATGTCTCCAACTTTAGCCCTAATTCTACTTGTGGCAATTTACATCGCTGCAAACTATGGTGGCTCAATTACTGCTGTAACAATCAATGCTCCCGGAACTCCTTCTTCAGTTGTTACTTCTTTTGATGGATACCCTTTAACCAAAAAAGGTAAACCGGGTATGGCGCTTGGCGTATCTCTAGTCGCATCAACGATAGGAGGTATTGTCGGAACTCTCATTTTAATATTTTTCTCAGGACCGCTGGCAAAGTTAGCTTTGAAATTCCACCCTGCAGAGTACTTTGCTTTGGCAATATTTGGGCTCACTACCGTAGCATCTCTCGGCGGAAAAAATTGGATTAAAGCATTTATTGCAGCCATGTTCGGATTATTAATTAATACAATTGGTATAGACCCCATTTCCGGTGTAAGCCGATTCACATTTGGACAATCATTTTTGTATGACGGTTTTGCCCTCATTCCGGCATTGATCGGATTGTTCGCATTAAGTGAAATATTTAAGCAATTGGAGAGTGGGAAATTTGATAGCAAAACTATCGACTCCGGTAAACAAAAGTGGCCGACAATTTTAGAATATTGGAAATTAAAATTGACCATTTTGCGTTCATCGGCTTTAGGAACAATCATCGGGATTTTTCCCGGAGCTGGTGCAACGATTGCAGCATTTATTTCGTATGATGTTACACAAAAATTGAGTAAAACTCCTGATGAATTTGGAAAAGGAAGTATGGAGGGCGTGGCAGCTGCCGAAGGTGCAAATAGTAGTTCTGTTGGTGGTGCATTAATCCCTTTATTAACATTAGGAATACCTGGCAGTGCTTCAACCGCTGTATTGATTGGTGCACTTATGATTCATGATCTTACTCCTGGCCCACGATTGTTCATATCTAATCCTGATATTATTTATGGATTATTAGCAAGTCTATTGTTAGCAAATGTAATTCTATTGGGGCTCGGATTTTTTGGCAGCAGATTATGGATTAAAGTCACAACTATACCAAAACGATTATTATTCCCGATCATATTTGCGGTATCTATCATTGGTAGCTTTGCAGTCCGCAATTCTTTCTTTGATGTTATTGCCTGCCTGGGGTTTGGTGTTTTTGGATGGATTCTTAAACGATATAATTATCCGGTTGCTCCCATTGTCCTTGGCATGGTACTTGGAAATATTGCAGAAACCAATTTTATACGTGCTGTAATGATGGGTGGCTGGACAATCTTTTTTACAAGACCAGGAAGTTTTATTATGCTTTTGGTTGCTCTCGGAAGTTTTGCCGTACCATTAATTCAATCTCGTAAAAATAATCCAAAAAATATTGTAGACAGAAATAAAGTGACATGAATAAAAAATACAGACAACGGTTATTGCTGTTTATAATATTAATTGGAATAATTAATCCACTTTTTGCGGCAGATTCAGAAATGGGTTCCAATTCCATCTCTTGGAGTGTGCTTATAATGACCCTTGCAGGTGGATTAGCGCTTTTCCTCTACGGTATGGAAAAAATGAGTGAAGGAATGAAAAAAAGCGCCGGCGACCGTATGCGGAATATTCTTTCTGCTCTTACCAGCAATCGCTTCATTGCCATGTTTGTTGGGGCCTTTGTTACCATGGTGATTCAGAGTTCCAGTGCAACAACAGTTATGTTGGTCAGCTTTGTTCAAGCCCAGCTCATGACCTTTATACAATCATTGGGCGTTATTCTTGGAGCGGATATCGGTACAACGATCACAGCTCAATTGGTTGCATTTAAACTCACCGATTATGCATTGCTCATGATAGCCGTTGGTTTTACCATGACTTTGCTTTCTAAAAAAGATTCTACAAAACATATAGGTGAAGCAATCCTTGGGTTTGGAATTTTATTTTTTGGCATGAAACTAATGTCTGATGCCATGAAACCCTTACGTTCCTTCCAGCCGTTTATTGATTTATTGAAAGGCCTTGAAAATCCATTATTAGGACTTTTGGTAGGAACACTATTTACTGCATTGGTTCAAAGCAGTAGCGCCTTTACAGGGATTGTAATTGTTCTGGCACAACAGGGATTATTGACATTGGAAGCAGGAATCCCTCTGGTTATGGGTGCTAATATTGGAACATGCATTACCGCCGGACTTGCAAGTATTGGTACGTCGAGAGAAGCAAAGCGTGTTGCTATTGCTCATGTAATGTTTAAGATAGGTGGTGTTATTTTATTTATTTTTTGGATTCCCACTTTTGCAGGTATTATTCGTTCCATCTCACCCGTCTCGGTTGGGTTGGACGGGTTTGATAAACTTGCATCAGAAACACCCCGGCAGATAGCGAATGCGCATACAATATTTAATGTGAGCTTGGCTTTCTTTTTTCTGCCGTTTACAACCATGTTTGCAAATTTAATTATGAAAATTTACCCAGAGAGAGAGCAAAAAAAGGGCATCCAGCCCGCGACATGGCATTTGGATAATAAAGCAATTTCTACTCCAGCAATGGCTATCGATTTAGCTCGAAATGAAATTTCAAGAATGTCTAAAATATTTGGACGTATGTTGGAAGCGATAATTGAACCCTTTAAATCAAATGAAGATAAGCAAGATCATAAATATCCCCAACTTTCTTTGGTAGAAGGAATTGAAATGCGGGAAGAAAAATTGGATTTTCTCGAGGAACACATTGTAATTTATTTACGAAAAATTGGCCGTCAAGAATTATCTGATCGCCAAATTCAGGAAGTGTATGGAATGATGTCTATTGTGAATGATATTGAAAGTATCGGTGATATTATTGAGAAAAACATGATTCCACTCATTGCCAAAAAGTCAGCATTAAATACAGATTTTTCAAAAGAAGGAAAAGAAGAAATAAATATTTTCCATACAAAAATATGCAAACAAGTCAGTCGCTTAAAAGATGCCTTTTCAGAATTAGATCCGGAAATTGCAAAGCATATTATGGCAAAAGAAGAAAAATATACAGATTTGGAAACTGAATATCGAACAAGGCACTTGGAGCGTCTTAACGAAGAAAGAGAAGAATCAATAGAAACGCATGAGATTCATATGGAACTTATGGATTTGTTAAAACAGATCAATGTGTATACTGGTGATATTGCGAAAACAATACATACAATTGGAAGGCAATATCAGGATTAAACTATGATTAAAATAATGACATTTATTAGAGCTCCCCTTTGTTTGATTATCTTGGGAACAGGCTCTCTCTTCGGCGGGAATAATTCCGGAGATACTATTCGTTGGGGTCTATTAATAATGGGATTATTCGGCGGCCTATCGCTTTTTCTTTATGGTATGGCAAAAATGAGCGCGGGGATGAAAAAGGCTGCCGGGAACCGTATGAGAAATATCCTGGCAATGCTTACAAAAAATCGAATAATTGGAATGGTAGTGGGAGCATTTGTCACGATGGTTATTCAAAGTTCCAGTGCCACAACCGTCATGCTGGTCAGTTTTGTTCAAGCTGAACTCATGACCTATGCACAGTCTATTGGAATTATTCTCGGAGCAAACATCGGTACAACGATAACTGCTCAATTAGTTGCGTTTAAACTAACTGATTATGCCCTTCTTTTGATAACTCTTGGTTTTGTAATGACAATGTTTGGTAAAAAAGATTCTATCAAACATATTGGGGAAGCAATTTTGGGATTTGGGATATTGTTTTTTGGAATGAAACTCATGTCGGATGCAATGAAACCGTTACGTGAATTTCAACCGTTCATTGATCTAATGAAAGGATTGGAAAATCCATTACTCGGAATTTTAATTGGAGCTGCCTTTACTGCATTGGTCCAGAGTTCAAGTGCTTTTACAGGAATTGTGATTGTACTTGCTCAACAAGGATTACTCACATTGGAAGCGGGGATACCTCTTATTTTTGGAGCAAATATAGGTACGTGCATTACTGCCGGTTTGGCAAGTATTGGAACAATCAGGGGAGCCAAACGCGTTGCTATTGCCCATGTGTTATTTAATATTGGTGGTGTTTTAATTTTTGTTTGGCTCATTCCCCCTTTAGCGGAATTAGTTCGTTCCTTATCTTCTTCCAGTGGACTTATAGGTATGGAAAAGCTTGCTGCAGAAACACCACGCCAAATTGCAAATGCCCATACAATTTTTAATATTACCGTCGGTCTTGTTTTCTTACCATTTACGACCATTTTGGCACATTATGTTTACAAAATACTTCCTGATAAAGAAATTGAAAAGGGACTTGTACCTGTAACATGGCATCTCGACGAATCACAAATCACACACCCAGCAATAGCAATTGGTTTGGTTAAATCAGAAATGGACAGAATGTTCAAAATTGTTTCCCGTATGGTAGAATCTCTTATTCATCCTTTTGTTTCCGACGAAGAAAAGAATGATGAAATATATCCCCAACTTTCACTCATTGAAGGAATTCGAATGCGTGAAGGAAAAATAGATTATCTTGAGGAAAAAGTAACTGAATACTGTTTTAATATCAGCCGACAGGAATTGAATAATGAACAGGCAATTGAAGTATTTGCAATGATGTCTATCTCCAAAGATATGGAAAGTATCGGTGATATTGTAGATAAAAATATTATTCCGCTCATGAGCAAATTTGATCAGATAGATGAAAATTTTTCAAGTGATGGTAAGTCTGAAATAGAAGATTTCCATGTACGCGTTATGAAACAAATCAGCCGCTTAACAGAAACCTTTGGAGAAATGGATCTAAAAAAAGCACAGAAAGTAATGAATAAAGATTTTAAATATAGAAATTTAGAGTCGGAGTATCGAACAACACATTTAAAGCGTGTTCAGCAAGCATTAACTGAATCAGTTGCGACTCATGAGGTACATATGGAGTTAATGGATCTGCTGAAACAGATTAATGTATATCTGGCAAATATAGCTAAAACGATTTCGGATATAGACATAAATGAATAAAATAAAATGGAGTTAAAAATGAAAAAAATAAGAACAGCATTAATGATCATTTCTACAATTGGTCTACTCATGGGGCAATCTACTTTATCAGATTCTTCCGGCTGGGATGATAATGGAAAGTTCCTACTAAAATCATCAGATGGTCAGTTCAAATTACGTTTTGATATTAGAATGTATATTGATGGAGCATATTTTATGGATGATACTGAAGATATATTGAGTAATGGAACTCATTTACGCAAAGCCCGTTTTGCAGCGAAAACACAATTTTGGGGAAACTGGAATGCTGAATGGGATATGGATATTGCTGAATATTCCGTTGAAATAAAAGATATGTGGTTAAGCTATAATGGTTGGAATAATGCTATGTTGAAAATTGGGCATTTCAAAGTTCCATTCGGATTAGAGATTTTAACTAGTTCACGTATTATATCATTTCCAGAAAGAGCCTATAATGCTTTGGCTTTCAAATTAGGTAGACGTACATCAATCGGTTTTACCAAGTGGGGAAATAAATGGCACGCAAGTAGTGCACTATTTGCTCAAGGGATGGATGATGATAAAAACCAGAGCACGGATGAAACAGGAAATGGATTTGCTGGACGATTTGCAATCGCTCCTATAAAGACACCTGGTTTACTTGTTCACTTGGGAGGAGCTTTTGCCCAACATTCACCTATTGATGATAAAGGAATAGTAGATTTTACAGCTGAACCTGAAACAAAAATTGGTGATATTGAAATGCTGGATACAGATAATATTTTCCATGTAGAAAAAATAACTCAAACCGGTTTGGAAGGTGCGATTCGCCTTAAAAGTTTATCATTACAAGGTGAATTCATGCAAACGTCGTTAACTCGCGAAACTGATTATACAGATGCCAGTTTTGTAGGAGGATATGGATTTATTAGTTGGTTTGTAACAGGTGAGACGAGACCATGGCAAGCAGAAGATGGTGAATTTGGACAGGTTCTTCCAAAGAACAATAAGCTTGGAGCATTTGAATTATTAGCTCGTTTTAGTCATCTAAATCTATCAGATGAAGATGCCATGATTTATGGAGGAAAAGCCAATAATATAACACTTGGTATAAATTGGTATGTGAATCCAAATCTTCGATTTTACTTAAATTATGCAATGGTAGATAATTCTGATAATGCAACAGGTGATAGCGCACCAAGTAACTATGATTTTTCTTATGTCCAGTTTAGAACACTGGTCTTTTTTTAAATAAACAATAATGAAAGGAAACCAACATGAAGTTAAAAACACTACTAAATACATTGTTGGCAATATCAATAATCACATTTATCAGCTGTGAACTTGATGAAGACAAAAAAGAAGTTCCTCCAACAGAAGAAGGAGCATTAGTGATAAACGAATTCCTAGCAAGTAACGACTTTTGCTGTGCAGATGAATTCGATGGATTCGATGACTGGGTCGAAATATATAACGGAACATCTGAAGCTATTGATATTGGCGGAATGTATTTCACTGACGATCCTGAAGATACAGAACCCTATCAGATTCCAACAACGGACGCTACTCTCACCACGATACCAGCAGGTGGCTACCTGGTTTTATGGTGCGATAAAGAAACAGAACAAGGTATTTTACACGTTGAAGTAAAACTGTCCGGTGACGGAGAATCTGTTGTTTTAATTGATTCTGACGGCGTAACAACTATTGATACATACACGTATGATGCACAAGAAACAGACGTATCCATGGGTCGCACAACGGATGGTGCTGATACTTGGACAACCTTTACTACACCAACACCGGGTGCATCTAATTAATGAAACTGATTTGGCTTATGGGATATTTATTTTTTCTAACTGCTTGCAGTTTAGATGAAATAAAACCTGATGGACAAAAATCTCAATTAGTTTTAATTGAAAGTGTAAGCCTGGAAGTTCCTGAACCTTCTGGACTTACGCTAAATAATGGTGCGAACGCATTATACGTTGTAAGTGATCCTCCTGATAATTCAGTTTATAAACTTGATTTGCTTGGAAATGTAAAACGAGTTTTATCATACTCCGGCGGTGATTTGGAAGGAATTTCATACGACCACCGTGATCATACACTTTGGGTCGCCGAAGAAAGCCTAAGGGAAGTGGTTCATCTGGATACACTTGGAAATGAATTAGAACGATTTTCAATAAATTTTGAAGGTACGTCAAGCAGTAGTGGTTTCGAGGGTATATTGTTGAATCCAGTAACAAATCATATTGTTTTGTTAAATGAGAAATCCCCCGGTACTTTTATTGATTTGGACTCTTCCATGAATATTACCTTGGAATATGCTTTGGATTTTGCATTAGACTATTCCGGGATTTGTTTTAATACAACAGATGGTAATTATTTTATTGTGAGTGATGAATCGCAAGAACTAATAGAATGGAATTTTGAAAAACGTATCATTAGATCATTTTCTCTTGATTATGAAAAAGCAGAAGGAGTTGCTTATAATCCCGAAACTAATCGTATTTACATCGTCAGTGACTCAGAACAAAAACTTTATATTTATGAATTTCAACACTAACAAAACAACAGGAGGTTCGTTATGAAACGAATGCTAACAATAATGATGGCGTTACCCGTCCTGATACTTGCCCAGGCACCAACGTTATATATCAACGAGTTTATGGCAAGCAATGATGCCTATTGGGCAGACGAAAATGGCGATTTTGATGATTGGGTTGAAATATATAACCCAGGAACTGATTCAGTTGACATTGGTGGATTATGGTTCACCGATGATTTAACAGATCCGGCTTCCCATCAAATCCCGGATACTGCATCAGCAATAACCACTATTCCTCCCGGTGGATTTCTAATCCTTTGGGCAGATAAAGAATCAGAACAGGGCGTTCTTCACGTGGAAGAAAAACTCGGCGGTAGCGGTGAACAGATAGGTCTTGTTTATATATCCGGAACTGACACTGTTTTTGTCGATTCTCTTACATATGGCGAACAAATCGCCGATACAAGTTCTGGCCGAATTGCTGATGGTGGAAGTGATTGGGACTCTTTTCCTGACCCTACAGCCGGTGTTTCCAACACGTGGACGCCTGACGCATTAGCAGGAATTGTCATTAATGAATTTCTGGCTAGTAATGATTCGTGCTGTACCGATGAAAATGGCGACTATGATGATTTCATTGAACTATACAATACCGGTGCAAGTTCAATCAATATTGGCGGAATGTATATTACTGATGATTTGACCGACCCTGCTTCTTGGCAAATTCCCACAAGCGATGCCAGTTTAACAACTTTAGCGTCAGGTGGTTTTCTACTGCTTTGGGCGGATAAAGAATCAGAACAAGGTGTACTACATGTAGAAGAAAAACTAGGCAGTGGCGGAGAGCAAATTGGACTTGTAACCATTTTTGCAAGTGATACCAATTTCGTTGATTCCCTAACATTTGGTGAACAGATTACAGATACTGCCTATGGAAGATTTCCAGATGGTTCATCCTCATGGAGTTCTTTAGATCCAACTCCCGGAGCAGCCAATGCTGAATTGAGTATTATAAATGAAGGTATTATACCAAGTCAATTTGCATTACATCAAAATTATCCAAACCCATTTAACCCATCTACGACTATTCGATTTGATATAGCAAAACAATCATTTGTATCGGTTAATATTTGGAATTTAGTAGGACAGAAAGTAAATACACTTACTGCAGAACAAATGAGTCCAGGGTCATACGAATTAAGATTCGACGGACGGGATGTATATGGTCAACAGTTATCTTCTGGAGTCTATATGATTTCAGTTGAGGCTGAATCTTGGTCAAGTACACGAAAAATGATTCTATTGAAATAAATAGATAACCAATTAAACAAGGTCCCGCATTTATGCGGGACCTTGTTTAATTTCCCCCTTCTTATAATACCAACAAAAAGATATTTTATGAAAAAATTACTCACAGGAATCTTTATACCTTTATGTTTATTTGCTGAACTACCTGAACTCTGGCAAGCAGCGAAAATATCCAAACCTATCAATGATACTTATACCCTTTCAATGGAAGGTGATTTCCGTTCATTCAATTTAGGTGAGCAACTTAAATATTATCATGGTGATATGGGTATATCATTTCCTCTTATATCTAATTTCAAAGTAAGTGTTAATATTAGGGAAGTATTTGAATGGAAAGGTGATATATGGAAACAAGAACATCGCCCCCACGGTACAATTTCTACAAAAATGAAATTGGGTTTATTCGGTGTTTCTGCCAGAGCGCGTTTGGAATACAGAATTAAACAGGATAAGGATCCTGTATTCCGTAACCGTGATATGGTTTCTATCAAGTTTGGAAACGGATTCACACCTCTTGAACTTGTACCATATGTTGCGGATGAAATTTTTTATGATATGGAAGAGAGTGAATTAAATCGCAATCGTTTTTATGTTGGATGCGAAATCAAGAGTATTTCAATGATGAAAGTTATAATCTACCATTTAATCCAAGATGACTGGAAAAATAATGGTTGGGAACAAACATATATTGTTGGAATGAAATTTTCTTTGTAAAAAAACCTATATAAATTATACTAATTGATTTGCTTTTCCAGACCAATGTTTTTTATATCTGAATTTTCTCCAAAAATATTTTAGTTTATTTTCTCACTATGAAAAAATTAAAAGGTATCATATTTGACGTCGACGGCACCTTGACAGATAACGAGAAAAATGGTCATAGAGTCGCTTTCAATTTGGCATTTGAGTCTGTTGGACTTGATTGGTTTTGGGATACTGAAAAATACGGTCAATTACTAAAAGTCCCCGGAGGAAAGGAAAGATTAAAGTATTATATAGAAAATGAAAAATCCAAATCTATAAAAAAACAAGGATTAAGCAATTTAGTAGATAATCTTCATAGTAAAAAAACACAGTTTTATTCTCAAATAATTCACAAAGGAAAAATTTCATTAAGAACAGGTGTTAAAAGATTATTGTCAGAAATTCATGAAGCTGGAATTCCCATGGCTTTAGCTACTACATCTACTCACAAATCAGTCCGGTCATTATTGAAACATTCACTTTTACCCGGCTCTGAAAATTGGTTTAAAATAATTGCTTCTGCAGAAACTAAAGTTGCAAAAAAACCAGCTCCAGATATTTATGAATTAGTTTTAAATAAATTAAGTTTTTCAGCTGAAAACTGTATTGCAATTGAAGATTCTTCATTAGGCCTGCAATCATCTTTTTCAGCAGGATTGAAAACAATAATAACAGTTAATGAATACACTGCTCATGAAGATTTTAGCAAAGCTGTATTAGTTCTTGATCATATGGGAGAAAAAGAAAAACCCTGCCATATCATTCAAGGTAAGGATGTCAATAAATCTTATCTTGATTTGAAATGGTTACAATTACTTTTACAGGAATAGGACTAAGGAATTATCATCAATCACAAGACGAATGAATAATTCCTATTATTTTTTGATTATTCTATAATTTACTAATTAGTAGAATGACACCATCGTTTCCAGGGAAATTGGTTTTATTTTTGAAGCCTGCCCGGCAGCATTAAACGCTTCATAGCGATTAACACAAATTCCTTTCATAGCGTCTCTGCTTACCCCCAAATATTTCCTCGGATCAAATACCGATGGATTTTCTGCCATAAATTTGCGAATTGAACCAGTGGATGCCATTCTCAGGTCCGTGTCTATATTTACTTTGCGAACACCGTGTTTAATTCCTTCCTGGATTTCCTCAACAGGGACACCGTACGTTTCACCCATATCGCCGCCATAAGTATTGATAATGTTCAACCAGTCTTGGGGTACAGATGAAGAGCCATGCATTACCAAATGTGTATTGGGAATTTTGTTATGAATTTCTTTTATTCTGTCGATTGCCAAAATATCTCCCGTCGGAGGGCGTGTAAATTTGTATGCTCCGTGAGATGTGCCAATGGCAATAGCTAGAGCATCCACTCCTGTCTGATCTACAAAATCTGCTGCTTCATCCGGGTCAGTCAATAATTGGGAATGATCTAACTGTTCATCGGATCCATGTCCATCTTCTTCACCCATCATTCCTGTTTCCAGTGAACCTAAACATCCCAATTCACCTTCAACGGAGACACCACCGGCATGAGCCATATCTACCACTTGTTTTGTTACACCAACATTATATTCCCAAGACGATGGTGTTTTCATATCTTCCATTAGAGAACCATCCATCATTACACTACTAAAACCCAGTTGAATGGACCTCTGGCATACTCCCGGTGAAGCGCCATGGTCCTGATGCATGCATATAGGAATATTCGGCCATTGTTCAATAGCTGACAGAATTAAATTCTTTAAAAATGCAGACCCGGCATAACTTCTTGCTCCTGCAGAAGCCTGGACTATAACTGGACTGTCTGTTTCTTCAGCTGCCATCATAATGGCATGCATTTGCTCCATGTTATTTACATTAAATGCAGGCATTCCATAATCATTTTCTGCCGCATGGTCTAATAATTGTCTAAGTGATATAAGTGCCATATTTTCTCTCTTAAGTGTTAATTATTTGTTTGTCCAATTTCATCTTTTAATTCCTGAAACCAGGTTTTACTTGTATCAAAAGGTTTACCCCCTTTAATACGGTCAAAATCAATAAGACCCATTTCATTATTTTGATCTTCATCCAATCCGGCAACACCGCTTTTACCTTCCAATCCGCAATCGCTTGCCAATTCTGCAGATTGTTTAATTAGTGTTAAATCATATGAATTTGGTGCGGCTGACCGTGCAAAATATCCGCTTTTTTGAACCAAGACTTTATCGGCCTTAAGTTTATCTTTAAACTGGTTGGCAAACCACAATCCAGGATTTATTTCATCTAATCGTACATGTCCGAAGGCATCTCTGGGGACGTCTTTTCCTTCAGTTTCCATTTCATGTACAATTGTTTCAACCCCTGCCCCTTCACTAAAAAATATGTTTACACCGTCTTTCTTTTCCTTCAATTCATTTAACCGATCGCATTCTAAATCAAAGTCCATTTCTTCTTCGGGTATATACACTGCATCCACATCCCATCGCTCTTTGGAAATCAGTAATTCATCGGCAAAAGGGCGTTGAGATAACTTTTCCCTATATTTTTTTGCTGTGGCCGCAGTGAGCCATCCACAATTGCGTCCCATAACTTCATGGATAAGTAACTGACGTGTACTTGTCGTATTTTCGTTGGCAATATTTTCGAAAAAGATCGCTCCTTGTTCAGCAGCTGTATCTGCACCGAGAGATCTGGCAATGGGATACACATCGTTATCAACAGTTTTGGGCAATCCCACAACTGTTAGATCATACCCGTTTTCTGAAAGGAATTTTACCAATTCAGCTGCCATGGTATTCGTATCATCTCCCCCGATTGTATGAAGTATATCCACTCCATCAATTTTTAGTTGATTTGCTGCAACCTCCACAGGATTTTCACCATCTTGTACGTACCCATTTTTTACACAGTTTTCCATATTAGTTAATTTCACCCTGCTGTTGCCGATTGCGCTTCCGCCATACCGCATCAACGTTTGAGCATATTCATGGGCATTATCTGGAAATTGAATTGATTTCCCCATTAACAACCCCTTGTAACCATTTAGATACCCCACAAGTTCTGCACCGGGTGCCTTATGATGATACATTTCAATCAATGCGCCAATGGATGATGAAAGGCAAGGAGCAAGTCCGCCAGCAGTTAGAAAAGCAATTTTCATACGATTATTCTACTTATGATATTATGGTTAAAGTCTGTTATTTTTAAAGGTAATTTAAGAGACTTTGAAATGAAAAATATCCTTTGGAAACCCACACGCGAACAAATACAAGGTTCGCAGATGTACAAATTTAAAGAATTCATTAATACAAAACACAACCTAAATCTGAAAAATTTTAATGATTTTTATGATTGGTCAATAAATTATATTGATATTTTCTGGAAATACCTTTGGATATACGCTGATATTATCCATTCAAAGAAATTTTCACAGGTTGTAGACAATGCGATCAAAATGCCCGGAGCAAAATGGTTTTCTGGAGCACGTCTAAATTTTGCAGAGAACTTGCTACGGCGCCGAGATAATAAAACAGCAATAATTTTCAGGGGCGAAGGTCAACCTATCCGGAAACTTTCTTATAATAAATTGTACAGTGACGTTGCTAAAACAGCTACCGCTCTCAAAGATGCAGGAGTAGATAAAGGTGATCGTGTTGCAGGTTTTCTTCCCAACATGCCGGAAAGTATTATAGCCATGTTAGCTGCTTCTTCCATTGGTGCCATCTGGTCTTCTTCTTCACCGGATTTTGGAATCAAAGGTGTTCTTGACAGATTTAAACAAATTGAACCAAAAGTTCTTTTTGCTGCTAATGGGTATTTTTATAATGGAAAACCCCATGATTCATTAGAGAAATTAAAAGGTATATTGCATGAACTTCCTAGCGTTCAAAAAGTAATAGTCATTCCTTACAGTGAAAAGAAACCAAACTTACATTCAATAAAAAACAGTATCCTGTTTCCGGATTTTATAAACAATGATGTTAAAGATATCAAATTTGAACAATTATCATTTGATCATCCACTATACATCATGTATTCATCCGGGACAACCGGATTACCCAAATCAATCGTCCATGGCGCCGGGGGAACACTATTGCAGCATGTGAAAGAATTGCGTCTGCATTGTGATATTACAGAAGATGATACCGTTTTTTATTTTACAACATGCGGATGGATGATGTGGAATTGGTTAGTAACTAACCTGGCTATTGGAGCAACACTGGTTTTATACGATGGATCACCCTTCTTCCCTGATAGTAACGCCATGTGGGATATGGCTGATAAACTCGGAATAACCGTTTTTGGGACGAGTGCAAAATTCATTGCGGCCAGTGAAGGAGCGAATAATATTCCTAAAGAAACGAATGATCTTTCAAAAATGCGATTAATCCTGTCAACCGGTTCCCCGTTAATGGAAGAGAATTTTGATTATATTTACAGGGATGTTAAAAAAGATGTACAACTTGCTTCCATTTCTGGCGGTACGGATATCATTTCCTGTTTTGCCGGAGGAAACCCCATGCTACCTGTTTACAGAGGTGAGTTGCAGTGCAGCGGATTGGCAATGGACGTAGATGCCTTTGATAATAACGGAAATTCTATGCGAAATACTAAAGGTGAGTTGGTATGCAAAAAAGCATTCCCTTCCATGCCCATATATTTTTGGAATGATCCAGATGGTCAAAAATATCATAATGCTTATTTTAATCAATTTGAGGGTATTTGGTATCATGGAGATTATATCGAAATCAATGATCATGGTGGTGTAACAATTTATGGTCGTAGCGATGCCACATTAAATCCAGGTGGCGTTCGAATCGGAACAGCAGAAATATATCGTGTAGTAGAACAAATGCCGGAAATTTCAGATAGTTTAGTTATCGGTGTTCAATCTGACGGTGATGAATTGGTAGCCCTTTTTCTAAAAATGAACAATGGGGAAATATTAGATGATAATTTGATAAACCAGATTAAATCATCAATCAGAAAAAATTGTACCCCACGCCACATTCCGTCTATAGTTAAATCTGTAGAGGATATTCCTTACACGATTAGTGGGAAAAAAGTAGAACTGGCAGTGAAAAAAATACTCCATGGAGAAGAAGTTACCAATAAAGATGCGTTGTCCAACCCGGAAGCGTTGGATTGTTTTAAGGATATTCTCTGATAAGTCCAATTATAACACTGATTATTTCTGTCATACTTTTTGTAGAATCATGGCGTAATGAAAAACGTATTTTGATTCTGATTCAACTTTGCATCGTATATGCATTGATAACTACCGGCTGGTATAATATCCAGCATAACCCTCATTTGATAATTTGGTTATGTAACATTACCGCTGTTATGGGCTTAATCCTTACATTCATGTTTAATCAGAAACTTTTTGAAATTTTTTTTTATTTTGCCTGGACTGGAGATTTGCTGACATTGTTAATCTGGCCTAACCCAGTCAGCCCTCCTTTGGCAACAAATCCATTATCGTGGGCTGGGTTTATTTTAAAACACATTGCGCCACTTGCCCTTACGATATTATTTATCAAAAAAGGACGGCTCTTCAATAGAGATGCGGTCTGGACAGCTTTAAAATGGATGCTGGTTTATACCGGATTTATTGCAATTTATAATTTGGTATTTGATCAGAACATTTTGGATTTGAGATATGCCACATTGGATATTGAACTATTATTTGGAGATTGGCCGCTTTATGTTGGTGTTAATATACTCCTTGCTCTTGGTTGGTATTATTTAATTCATTTTATTACTATGCGTTTAAAAATGATAAAATTTTCGTAGATTCCCATACCCCCATGGCGGCTGCATTCCTTTTATTGGGAAGCTTGTGATTAAGCGCAGCCGCCTTTTTTTATTTCCCGTTATCTCCCTGAAGCCATTGGATGATGGCGAGAGTATATCATGTAAAATAATGTAGTGTAAACATTCTTGTTTGCACTACGACAAACAGAAATGTTTGTCGTACAACTGAACATTTTTGTTATGAAATCTTTCTCTGCCAACATAATCAACCTTCCGAAGGTTTGGTTATAAAGACGAATATGATATGATTCAATATGACAAATTATTACGGAACAAGCTAAAACTCCATGTCGTACAAGCCCCTAATCACAAGCGTAAACTCAATGAAAGGAGCACGCCATGAAAAAAAACGATAACAGCTCAAAGGGAGCATTTGTTATAACTCTTACATTCGCAGTGGTAGTATTCACTGCGATTTACATTCAACACAAAAATACTACTGAATCATTTGTAAAAGTGGAAACACCCATACTAAATGAAAAAGTACTTGCGGTTGAACCGGAAATAACTGAAGTGGTTTTAACTGAAGAGAATGAAGTACTTGAAGAAGAAATTGCTATTCCGGAACAACAGAAAGTGATTTCCTTTACCCAAGCGTATTCCGTTGCCAGAGAAGTTCTCGGCCCAGGCCAAACATTTTCTTGGAATGGAAACCAGTATTCAACCAATACTGTAGAAGAAGCTGCCGCTGAATCTCTTGCTGTCCAACCGGATAGCAATTTAGCAAATGTTCAAGATTCACTTGGCAATACACTTTCACATGCTATTTCTCCGTAGCTGAAAAAACGAACGCCAAAAAACCTTGCGGAGGTTTCCCTACATTTTGTATACGGGATTTTTTGAGCCTTCGCAAGGTTCTTATTTTTTGTCATTGTTATTAGTTTTGTTAACAATGTATGGTTGCAATAGACCACCAATAGAAAGCCCCCAGCGAAACACAAGGGGCTTTCTTTTTTTTATAGTAGATACAGGAAATAATTAAACAATAACACCACTATTCGCTTTTCCAACTCTTGCATGATTTATACTGAGTTGGATTCACATAATCCTAATATTGTGAGGACACAGGATTTAGATTTACAGCCGGAGTTTACGAGTTGAGTATTACAGTGAGGATTATAGTGAGAATTAAAAAATACTAAATTTTATAAAGAATCGTATTCTATAATGATTTGTTCATTTAATTCAGAGGTGTATAAAGAAGAAAACTGGTCAAAGCGTGCTTTCGCCCGCGAAGCATTCCCCTGTTCTTTCAGTCCTTTTACAGCAAATTGTATTGCAATCTCATCCAGTTTGTCCCAAGCCAGCATCTGGTTACCTAATAATTCCAGTTTCCCCCAATTTTTTATTTCAATATAATATGCTCCAAGTTTGATCGCCATTTGGCGTGCTTTTGCTCTGGTTTGATCCCTAAAAGAGTCAATCCAGTTTTCATGAATTTCCGGTAATAGTCCTTTTGCATCATACAATTCCAGCGCTTGTTCAATGCGATCTACTTCAAATTGTCCATTACCATTTACGAACATAAATAGTGTAAAATCACAAAAGGTGCTTTCATCAGGGACAATTTTTATAAGATCATCTGAACGCTGCATCAAATGTGCATATTCTCCCAAAACACCGCGAATTTTTGAAAGGGCGACATTGCGGCTATTCACAGCACTTTTGTGATCAACATCCGGCCAGAAATCAACTGCAATCTTTTCAGGCGTTACACCCCGATGATTTTGTAACAAAATATAAATAAAGAGAAAACGAGCTTTTTTAGAACCCCAGTCACTATGATGAATTTCTTTTCCATCGATACGTAATTGAAAGTGATCGAAGACTCGTATTTCAACAGCATATTTTTGATCAGAAATGAAAGCGTCTTCTGAAGAAATGCTCGTTAAACTAGACCTCTTATCATTTTTTCTTTTTTTAAGAAGAACAAAAATGCCAGAAGTAATCAAAAACAGGAATAGATATAAATAGGGTGTAATGTTTTGTGCTCTTTTTGGATTTAGCCAATAAACATTATTGAGTTTTCCGTGATTTTCAAAAGGTCCGAGATCGTTCAGAGTATCTCCACTCTTTTCATTGCAAGGCCAATAAGCAAGAGTATTTTGATCTAAATGAAAAGATGCTTGCGATCTGAAAGTGGATGTATACCGTACAATATCAGAAAGTCTGATTTCAGCAATTAACCCCTTGTAGTAATTATATGATATCTCTGAACCAATATATAAAGGCCAGTTAGTATCTTTGATATTAATTTCAGCAAAACCTTCTTTTATTAAATTCCCATTAATCCAAAATGAATAATATTTTTTTGATTTTAAATAACATAATGCAAAATGAAACCAATCATTTTTAGGAAAAGTTTTTTCCACATTCATATGAATCTCAAAAGGTATATACGGCCACGAAAAAGCAAATGACAATTCACCCGAAGGACCAAAAATCAATTTTAAAACCCAACTACCGTCATCATTCCTCCCTGGTTGGTGTTTGTTTAAAATATGGGAATATCGTAATGAAGAATCCGGTTTTAACCAAAACTCAACGGTGAAATCTTCATCCAAGGATAAGCTTTCATGGTCTTGTACTAATACAAAACCATCTCCATTTAAAGATAAACCATGGTCAATTATAATTGGATTGGATGTATCCGGGTTATGTAAATCTTCTGCATATACACATGCAGATAACCATATTGCCCAAACGAAGAGGCATGTTTTATATTTCTGAATCTTCAATTAGAATCCTGTATCCTCGTTGGAATTTTCTACGGCTAAATTTTATAATCAATAATAGACATTTTTTTTATTATTTTTTGCAGAAGTGATTAGTTTAACGACAAACATTCCTATTTGTCGTAGTGCAAACAGGAATGTTTGCACTACATTTTCTTGTATTTTTTACTAAATCATTACGTTTCCAAAATTTTCTTTATCTGCGTTCGGTGCAAATACTGATGACCTGCAGCCAGGCATAACCATTGAAACGAATTCAGTGGACCCAACCAAGGATGACGGAATTTCATATCTGAACTTCGGTGATAGCGTTCATCACTCATTATGGTAATAAATTCTTCCTGGAATCCCTTGAATCGCCCAATGACTTCCCGGCCTATTTCAGGAGATGGTTTATAATTGGCGATATTTACATTTCTCTCGGGGACTTTCCCTTCATTCAAATGAATGATAGCATCTTTAAAATCTTTGCCGGTCATAATTAAATGTTCCATAACCATAACTGGTGACCAGTGACGAGAACTGTCTTCCATCCCCCGTAAGCGTTCGATTAATACTGGAAATAATAATTGCTCATTATTCAGCGGAGAGACCAGGGAATTAATTTTTTTCCCCTCCTCATGAAATAATTCCGCAGCCGAATGCCAAGTCATTGTTCGAACATAACGAGGAAAGGATATATAGCGTAGAAAAAATGTTTCGTATACCGGCAACCCGGCACCTGGCTGATCCAATTGGACTGCGTCAGACATTATATTATTTCCAGTGCTTGCTCTAAATCAACAATCAAATCTTCCGCTGCTTCAATACCGATGGACAAGCGAATGAGTTCATCCTTAATCCCGGCGGCGGAACGTTCTTCAATGGACATTCCGGAATGAGAGGATTGTGCAGGTCGTGTTACTAGGGACTCTACTCCTCCCAGACTGGGAGCATTAATAAATAATGTTAAGTTTGAAATGAACTTGTCTGCATCATCAATATTTCCATTAATCTCAAAACTAACCATACCGCCATATCCATCAAGAAGCTCCTGTGCACGAGTATGACTAGTACTACTTTCAAGGCCGGGATGATTAACTTTACACACTTTTTCATGTGTTTCTAAAAACTTGGCCACAGCGAGTGAATTACTGTTTTGGCGTTCCATACGAATGCTTAATGTTTTCATCCCACGATGCATAAGGAAACAGGCATTGGGATCCAATGCTCCCCCAAAATGGTTTAATTTATGCCTTACTTTTGTCACCAATTCCTCTGATCCGATGACAGCACCGGCAACTATGTCCGTATGACCATTCAAATATTTCGTGGCACTGTGGAGTGAGAGATCAAATCCGTGCTCCAAGGGACGGTAATTTAACGGTGATGCGAATGTGTTATCAATAAATGACAATAAATTATTTTCCTTGGCAAAATTAACAACTGCTTTTAAATCCAAAACATTTAACAATGGGTTTGTAATTGTTTCAACATAAATCAATTTTGTTTCAGAGCGCAGTTTTTCACTCCATCCAGAGGAATCAGCTGCATCTATAAAATCACATTCAATTCCAATTTCAGGAAAATCCTTATTTATCAAGTCATGGGTTCCACCATATAAAGATTCATGGGCCAGGAAATGATCCCCCGAAGAAAGAAAAGAAAGCAATGCTGTTGAAATTGCTGCCATACCGCTGGAAGTAACCAACGCATCTTCACCGTTTTCCAGAGCTGCAAGTTTTTTATGGAGAACAATATGATTGGGAGTGTTATTTAACCGAATATACTTTATATCATGATAATCCTTTTGTCCACTGTATTCAAAAGTGGATGATTGGAAAATAGGCATGCTGACTGCATCTCCGTAGCGTACCTTTGGTTCTCCTGCATGAATAAGTTTTGTATCTATTTTTTGTTGATCTGACATGAATTTTCCTGTAGTATATTCGTAAGAATGTAGCTCTTAATAAGAAAAATACGCAATGAAGTCAATGAGGTATTTGTCTTTATATTTTTTATTATTATAATAACGACATGTTTCTAACACATTTAACGGATAAATAAATAATGACAAATAAAAAAATATATAAAGGAAGTAAAACAAAAGTAGCAGCTTTGGTCAAAAATTTGATTAAAGATAGTATGTATGAACCCAATGATGAAGAACATTGGCTAATAGATGAATATGACAGATTTAATGCTTATGCGAAAGAGCATTTGAAAGTATTTGAGAAATATTATGGCGAAGTTTGGAACGATTTAAGAAAACGCCGCCGCATGAATATAGATATATTTTCAGAACACCTTGAATATCCAAACTACTACCTTATGGATATGCTTGTTGCCGATTTCATAAAAAAAACCGTTAAACGTAAAGATTTGAAATCGCCTCTTATGCTGCAAAAATTGCAGATTGTCTATATTAATGACAGGATCGTTTTGAACTAATATTTATGCTCTTATTTTCATAAGAGTATACCTGAAAACACAATTCATACAATCGGTTAATTAGAAGTTGTATGACATTTTCAACCCTGCGAAATTGTTTTGTAAATTCATTTCAGGAGCATAACTGAAATTTAATTTTTTCCCATATTTATAGCGAACAGCATCCCGTTTTTCTTCTATGATCCTAGCGCCATGATAGACATCATAAATGATATCTGCAATCAACAGACCGAAACCAAGGACTGCGATTAATCCTCCCGTGCCTCCGCCTCCTTTTCGGTTAAGTGGTTTCAGATCATAATGTACGTTTTCATCCGTCATATACGTTGGAATCATTTCATAACGCATTTCATCTTCACCCTCACCTTCAACATATACTTTATAGCTGGTTTCTTCCCATGCACCTTTTTCTTCCTCAGCCATTGCAATACCGGCAATTATAAGCCCGATACTACCTAAGGCAACCCGACGAATGCGTTTCGCTGTTTTCTTTTCTCCTGCATAGTCATGAATCAACCCGGGTATTGGTATCGACGAAAAAGCAATTCCAATAGTTAACCTGCGATTCATATCTAGATATTCTTCAAAGGTCATTTCTTCCGGAATGGGTGTTAGAGGTGATTCATTCAAAATATCCCCACCAAAAGATTGAGGGAATACAATTCCTGAAATAAACATAAGTATGATAATTATTTTTCTCATTGTTTACTCCTATTTTTTAGTCCAGTAATTATGAATATACGTTTCATATTCTTTATTTGGTGCAGCTAATTCAAATATTTCTGTAAAGTGATTTTTGTCTGTTTTTTTTATGGTAAGCCTAGCCCTGTCATTCTTTTTTACTTTTTCAACCTGTTCATGTTCAATCTGCATAGAAGAAACAGTCGTCGTAAAATCTGTTGTTTTACCTTTGAAATGTACTGTATCCCCTGTTACTAAGGATCCCTTTGTCATTTCAATAATTGCGACTTCGATATTGCCAAAATAATTGGAAATATAACCAATTTCTTGTTCTTTCATCTTTTTTTCCTCATTAAGACATTTTTTTAATTTTCAATCTGATATTACACAATTTTGGTTCATAAAAAAAGCCCCATCCGCCAGCTGGGAGATAGGGCTTTTGTCTAAAACGTTAAGATGGTTAATAGACTAATCTATAATTTCAACCTTATCAGCTTTAGGGCCTTTTTCACCATCTACGACTTCAAATGAAACTTTGTCACCATCCTTGATATAAATGCCTTCGGCAATACCACTGGAATGAACAAAATAATCTTTACCATCGTCACCGGCTATAAAACCGTAATTCTTATTTTGGTTAAAGAATTTAACTGTTCCTTCTTGCATGTTTTCCTCTAGTTATTTCAATTACAATGTAGCTGTCAGCTAACATATTATAGTACAATTTAATGATTAATTACAAATATATAGAGTTTTTAATTTTGACGACGATCTTTCCCTTCACGTCGGTCCATTCCCTTCCGCCGTTCAATGTCTATCCGTCTATTCTTATCCATTTGAGAATTATTCTTGCGCCGTTCATTCAGCCTGCGATCTTTTCCTCTATTAGACATATTATTTTCTCATTATAGTTAAGTTAGTTCGTGTTTAATATACACTTATAAACTTAAATCTGTCAATTTTAAATCAGATTTCCTTTTTGAAAAGTGGTAAATGTACTAGGTGGACTTACTATTTTATTTCTTTCCATGGATATTTTTCTTCACCGGAGAGAATTTTTTTAAAGTAACTCCAGCTTGTTTCATTGGGTCTTGTATCATTCAATGGAGGTGGCGATTTATATTCTGGATAATGTGAATTAATTGTATTTTTTAACACGTCTGGTAAATCATCAAATGATGCCAGGCGCTTTCCTGTACCATGATACAAAGTTTCCCCCAAACGATCACCCATTTTCATCCAAGGGAGCCATTGTGCATTGCGGGCCCAGCCTACTGTTACATTTGTAGTTGTTGTTTTTTCAGCATCAAAAAGATCATCAGTTCTGGCGTACCAATTAAACATTTCGTGGGCCTGGTATTTTCCGCCTACATATTCCTGGTTTTCCCCACCAAGTGGATTGGTATAAAATAGAGGAATTTCCATTGTCATGAGGAAATGTCCATCTTGCACTACTGCCGGAAGTTTGAATGGTCCTCTGGAACCATAAGCATACACCGGGAAATGACTGTTAACTGGATCATTCGCAATATGAATAACATCAACCGTTTCCCTTGTCCAGGGATTATCCCATGTATGAATAATTTCGCCCGTATTTGGATCGGTATATAACAATACTTCTCTGGATACCCATGCATAACCATACCCATTTTCCTTATTGGAAACTGTTTTTGTCGCTCGAATGTTCATACCCTGAAATGTAAAAAGGAGTTTATCTTTTTCACCTTTTATATGGCTATATACACTTCCATAAAACCAGAAAATAGTAGGTTTCCCATCTTCCAGGCTGGATGAAACCTTCCGCATGATTTTTACTGCATCTTCAGGCTTTTCAGGATCAAGCCACTTTTTGTCCTCTGCACTAATCCATGTAGAATGAATAACTGAAAGGCATAAAATAATTGTAAAACGTTTCATGCTGGGCTCCTATCTTAATCGCTTATGATAAACCGAATTGAAGTAACAGTTGCATCTTCAACAATTGACCCACCTCCTGGGTGGAAAATAAATTGAATGTCAGGTTGAGCTTCCAGCCATGGATAAATCTGAAACCGTAAAGAGGATTCAATTGCCATTTCATAATCCATTGGAATATATTGATCGTTTTCAGGTAAATAATAATGCCTTCCGCCTGCAATTTTCCCAAACGCTAATCCAAACCCCAATACATCATTTTTTAAAAAAGGGAAAAGATTATTAAATAGGAATCCACCATCAACAGTTGAACTATAAAAATCTTCATGATTAGATATACTGACTCCTGCCCTGAAAAATACACCAAAAATTTTATATTGTAACAAAGAGGACATGAATACTTCTGATGAAAAATATAGTCCGGTTATATTTTTTGGATAGTACCCTTCTGTATTCCAATTAGAATAATTCCAAAATCCTAGTTTCACATTTCCACCATCACTCTTCTTGAATTTTCTCCCATATTCACCAATAGAAAATATTCCCTGGCCCTTTGAAATTTTCCAGTGATTTCCATGAGCGGTTATTTTCCCATCTCCCTCCAGATTGTCAAAAGGGTCTCCATCATATATACCCGCCTGCAAATTTGATTGATCATCTATTGTATAACGAATCCTCACTCCCGGAGCTGTAACAAAAAATGCTGGTCCGGTATTCACTGTATTGCCGGAAATGTATGCCGGCCAGCCAAATGCACTATTGATAAAAAGTCCTCCTAAATCATTTACTGAAAATTCTGCATCTGCCAAAAGACTTCCTATTCTAACATTCAATTTGTCATGCAGCAATCTTCGCTCATACCATATTTCATACAATCGTAAACTATTATACCCATGCATATTACTCGCTCCTAAACCATCTCCAATTAAATCTGAAGGATTGTCTCCCGACAATAGAAGAAAACTTCCTCTAAATAGGCTGGAACCAATAGAAATGTCCATACCAGATTGCACTAAACCGTTATACGCTGTTCCTTTTTTAATTCCTCCTGAAATGTTAGACATAGATTCAGTCATTACATTAATAGAATATTCTATATGTACTTTTCGAGTTGTATTTCCTTCTTCAGCAATTTTACTTTTGGTATTTTTACACCACAATGGATTATACAACACAATAGATAATACCAAAATATTAATAATATATTTAATCACAGAGATAAGACCATTGTTTTATTTTATTTAACAGATTATTCATTTGCAGCTTTATCTGATTAGTCCTTTTTTTTCTTATTCCATGTATATAAATAACCAGCAATAGCAGAAAAGAAAACGATTGCATACATTATAAGTCCTGCAATTTGCAGTCCGGATTTGTTTGAAACATCCAGAAACAAATAAACCAGAATGATTGGAAAAATAATCATTTCTATCCAAAAAACTTTTAATATCCACATATTACCAACCCCCTTCCATCATAGGTGTACCCATTCTTGAGCCAACTAATGTTATAATAATTATCAGAGCCAATAAAATGTGAAGAGTAATAGCAGGATATGCAAGATCTTTAACTCTTTTAGTTAAAAGTGCTTCATTTTCTTCCTCGTCCCCATTTCCATCTTTTATGGACTGTAAAACACCTACAGTTCCTGCAGCACCTGTAATCAATAAAATAGCCAATAATAGAATTATGCTAAAAAGTATCAGTTTAATATTCATCCATGGTAATATTATTAATGGTTCTAAACTTCTCCATCTCAACCAAGACAGTGCTAAACCAATTATCGGGGTTGACAGAAACACTTTTGTTACCCACATGTCAAATTTTTGAGCAAGTTTGGCTCTATCCAATCGTACATCAATAGGCAAATCCCTGTTCATCAGGCTCCAACTAAGACTGAAAACCACAAAATCACTCCCCAGCCAGACAACAATAAAAATAACATGTATCCAGAGAACTAAAATCGTTAACCAATCCATTTGCACTCCCTATATTAATACTATTTCATTAAACCAATTATTACACCCGTCATAAAGGGTATTAACCAAATCAGCCATACAATTGTACTAAATTTGTGAAAACTTAAAACAGCATTTTCATCTTTTCTTACCAGTACTACTGTTGCCCAAATGGTATGAACGAGCATCAAGATGATGGCAATTATCCCGGTTAGACCATGAAGATTTAGATTAATTCCACCAGCTATAATTTTCATATAATTTGTTCCTGTAAAATCTGCAGCTAAACCTGTCCAAAAAAAGCCCAAATGCCATCCTTTTAACCTTCCTGCAATTCGTTCACCCCAAACAGCAATTGTATAGAAAATTAATGCTATAACAATATAAATCACTGCAAGTTGTAAAATATTGAATTCCATTATTATCCTTTCTATTGGTTAATTAATATGGACGTGAAAGATATTTCCCGTTTGGTTCACCAATCACTTTTCCATTTTCGCAAATTATATTTCCTCTTAATAATGTTGTTTTCACTTTGCCGGTTAATTCATATCCCTCAAAAGGTGAATATCCTTGGGAAGATTCAGAATCTTCAGCTCGAACTGTAAATGTTTCATCCGGATCAAAAAGAACAATATCTGCATCAAATCCGGGAGCAATATCACCTTTGGATAAAAGCCCAAAACGCTTTGCTGGGTTCCAACAAACTAATTCAGCTATTTTATTTGGCGACACACCTCTATTGGTTCCTTCACTAAATATTCCGGATAATAAATATTCTGTACCTCCAAAACCGGATTTAGCAAGAAAAATTTCATCAGGTTTTTCAGCATCTACTTTCATTTCTTTCGAACAACATGCATGATCACTTACAACCCAATCAATGTGCCCATCCTTAAGTGATTCCCACAAAGCATCTACATCTTCTCTGGGTCGAATTGGTGGATTTACTTTGGCATAATTCCCATTTGGGCAATCTACATCGAGCAAAAGATGTCCAACCGTAACCTCTTTTTTAAAATTGATATGAGGAAAAGTTGCCTCCATTATCATAGCTGCATCTATGGCCTTTCTTGAAGATAAATGTAATAAATTGATATTTGCACAATTCGTTTCATTTGCAAGATATGATGCTATAAAAATAGCCAATCCTTCTGAATGTGGTGGACGAGATGCGCTATATGCTCGTAACCCTGAGAGAGTTCCCTCCTGTTCCACAAGCTTTGTATAAGCAGTCATAATCTCCGCGGTTTCACAATGAAGGCTTAAACTGATAATGTCTTTTTTATCTGGAAATTTTTCCATTGCTTTATGAATTCCACGCATAATGAATTCAAAATGAGCTGTATCATACTTATCATCTGGCCCAATCATAAGAAAATTCGATTGATCATCAGATTTTCCATGAAGACCGTGGCTTCCATAAAACATAAATATTTTAAACGATGTAACACCAAATTCTTCAATAAGTGGCTCTATTTCATTAATATGACTTCCCATCATCGGCGCAAGATGATAAGCATAATCCACATGGAATCTTCCATTTGATATGTTCAGCACCTCCGGGAAAAAGTCATTATAAAGACCAGATTTATTCAGATAATATTGACCTGTTCTCATATAATTAATACTTGATGTAACACCTCCCATCGCTGCTGCTCGACTTTCTGTAATAGCATCATCTTTTAAATGTGTATAAATCCCTGTATGCATATGAGCATCTACCAATCCTGGAAATGCCATATGATTTTTCCCATCTACAATGGTCTTAGCTTCATGTGGATGAAGATAAGGATCTACTTTGACAATCTTTCCGCCCTTTATTCCAATATCCACTTGGTCAACTGTTGAAACATTCGGTCGTACTAAGCGAACGTTTTTAATAATTATATCAAATTGCATCGAGAATCATTCGTTGATTAAATAATTAATTATCTCCACTCTGCAAAATCTGCAGGATTTTCCAACCATCCCTTGGGAGCCTTAGACTTTTGGGGTACACCTTTATAATTTTCTGGTCCCAAGTTTAATGAAGATACATCCATTACATAGGAATACAATGACCAACTGCCTGGCTCGCCGCTGGTAAAGACCATCTTATTACCATCAGGTGAAAATGCACCCATTCCATCCCAACCGGTATTGTAGGTAATGCGTTTTAAATAACTGCCATCTGCTAAATCACCAAGATACAATTCCCAATTATGTCCTTCAATTATTCGAACCACCAAAAAATGGCGACCGTCCGGCGCAGGAAACGGCGCCCAATTCGTATCATAAGAAAATGTTCTCTGCTGAACATCTCGATCATCTCCCAAAATTTTAAGTGAATAAATATTCATAGGTGTTTGGGTATGTGTACCATTTTTCAAATCCATTCTATCTAGTGCATCTTTTTCGCTTTTTTTCCAGGCGCGGAAAATTACAGTTTCATTGTCCGGCAAAAAATAAGCTTCTCCCTCCTGCCAATCAGATGTAAATGTCAATTGCGTTTGTTCTGAACCGTCAGATTTCATTCGCCAAAGATCAGCATTTCCATTAATTTGACGACCGAAAACAATCCATTTTCCGTCAGGAGAAACTGTTCCTTCTGCATCATACCATTTATTATTTGTCAAGCGTTTTATATCATTACCAGCTAGATCAGATGAATATATTTCTGATCCTTGTGGATAATCATCATCATCTGACCAATTCCCCGCAGGCATATCATCCACATGGTCTCTTGTTGAAGTCCATAATAACCGTTTTTCATTTGGATAGAACCATGAACAGGCATCGTGTCCCCGGTCATTAATGCGCTGTATATCTTCACCCTTATCGGTGAAGGTGTAGGTCAAGGCGCCACCCACTTTTCCTCGGCCCGGCTTTTGTGCATCCGGGTCATCTACCTGGGCGATGAGATGAATGCCGTCCGGTGCATAATAAGCTTCTCCATTTTCTGCTAGATTTGGAACTTTATATGTGGGTAACTCCCTTTTATCCCGTTGTTTCCAGTCTGGTTCATTTCCAGATAAAATTGACGTTGTATTCAAGCTTAATATAACAAATGCTATAACTACAGAATATTTATCCATATTATTCTCAATTATGATTCATAATGAATTATTTTATTATCTTTCAATCTTTCAATTTCATTTGTTTCAAATCCTAAATTCTCCAATACCTCTATAGTATTTAAACCTATTTTTTCAGGTGGATTTGAACGCAAATTGAAATCTGATTCTCCAAATTCTAAAGGGATTCTAGGCATTTTTGACTTCGTTCCGTTGGGGAATACAGTTTCCAGCAAACCTCTTGATTGATCCAATTGTGGATCAGAAAATAAATCTTCAGGAGTTGCTATTGGTGCAAATGGAATATCAGCTTCAAGACAGCAATCAATAATTTCTGATTTGGTAAATTTTATCATCATATCTTCTAAATCCGGTAATAACCATTCTCTCTCTCTAATGCGGTCATTATTAGTTACCAGTCGGTTATCTTTAAAAAGATCGTCCCTATCAAAAGTTGAACAAAACCTTTCCCAATGTTTATCACTAATTAACCCAACAAAAACTTTTTCATTATCTTTCGTATCAAAAATTCTATACACAGCCCAAGCACTTACTCGTGCAGGCATTGGTGGTACAGGTTCATCTGTCATAGATGCATATGCCATATGCTGACCCATAAGAAATACACAGCTTTCGAATAAGGCACTTTTAACAAATGTACCTTTTCCTGTTAATTCTCTTTCATGCAAAGCTGCTAGTATTCCAATGACAGCAAACATTCCCCCTGTTATATCAATAATGGATGCTCCAGCTCTTGTCGGTTCTCCTGGCGGGCCAGTCATATAAGCCAACCCGCCCATCATTTGGACTACTTCATCCATAGCGTGGCGTTTTTCGTAGGGTCCTTTCAGGAATCCTTTTAATGATGCATATATTAATGAGGGATTGATTTTGCTCATTGATTCATAACCATAACCTAGCCTATCCATTGTTCCTGGGCCAAAGTTTTCAATCAATATATCTGATTGTTCAATCAATTTATTTATGATCTCCATTCCCTCTTTTGTTTTTATATTGACTGCCAAACTCTTTTTATTTCGATTATAAAATGGATAATAACCAATTCCAAACCCTCGCAAGCGTCGAGTGGGGTCACCTGTGTTCGGTTCGATTCGTATAATTTCTGCACCTAAATCTGCCAACACGAGACCGCAAGAGGGTCCCATTACTGCATGAGTAAATTCTATTACCTTAATATTATTTAAAGGTAATCCACTATTTTGAGTCATTAACCATCCTTGATTGAAATCAATACATGCTGTACATCATCCAGGTGAGACTTCATTGCTTTTTCAGCACCTTTTTCGTCTTTTTGTTTGACAAGTTCTAATATTTCTTTATGATGTTCTAAAGCAACTGTTGTTTGATCTTGAAAATTAAGAGAATATGTTCTCTCCCTTTTCAAAATTTGTATTATCGCTTGTATTAGTACTACAAATGCTGAGTTTCCAGTAGCCCTGGCAAGTTCTACATGGAATTCTGTATCTGCGTCAATAAACTTTTTAGTGTGTTTTTGATTGGATTCCATTTGGTCTAATAAACTACTCAATTGTTTAATATTTTCATCTGTGCAATTCCTCGCAGCCAGCCGAGCAATTGGCATTTCCAACACATTACGGGCATAATGAAGGTCTTCCATTTTTACCTGCTCAACATTCAATAATAAATCAACAGATTCTACAATTCTATCAGCTGTGTTATTGGCAACAAACGTTCCACGACCTACCATAATATCAACTAAACCTATTTCAGAGAGAGATTTAATTGCCTCACGGACAGCTGTTCTGCTAACTCCAAATTGATTAGCCAGATCTCTTTCAGATGGCAAGCGATCACCTTTTTTCAAAGTACCTGAAATAATCATTTCTCTAACTTGGCTTACAATATTTTTATATAGTTTTTTTTGCGGTCCTATTGGTTTGTATTTAACAATCATATAAAAGTCCTATTTTTGGATAAAATTGTATTGCAAAAGTTGAAATAAATCTTTAGTCTCTTTATTATATTAATGGTTTAAAGGTCATACCATCATACCATTAAACCTACAATAATTCATTCGATAATCATATAGTTAATTGTATATAATGAGAAAAGAATAAAGGAGAATTGATAAACAATGGCAGGCTTGACACTGACAGAAATAATTATGGCACAACAGAGTGGGCGAGATTCTGTGCGACCCGGAGAATTGGTTTGGGCGGATGTGAATTCCATCATGACGATGGATTATTTAGGAAAATCCACCTTTAATATATTTGACTCTTTAGGTGCAAAAGATCTCTTTGATCGCGATAAGGTTATTTGTGTTTCAGACCATTTAGTTCCACCCCCCACCGAAGCATTTGCCAATTTACTAAACGAATGGCGTGAAATCGTCAAGGCACATAATGTGACTCATTTTTATGATTTTGGGAAGCAAGGGATCGCACATCAAATCATGGTAGAAGATGGTCATGTTCTTCCTGGAACCATCAGCATCGGAACCGACTCTCACGCCAATTCATATGGCGCAGTTGGTGCAGTTGGGAATGCTGTAAGTGTCACTGATGCCGCCGTTGCTATGGCCACGGGAAAAGGATGGTTTCGTGTTCCTGAAACAGTGAAATTTCACATAACCGGGAAATGGCAACCTTGGGTCATGGGAAAAGATTTATCGCTTCACATTATGAATATGATGCATTGGAATGGAGACCTTATTTATAAAGCGTTAGAATATGATGGTCCCGCGATGAGTGATTTATCCATGGGTGGACGAATTTCTCTTTGCAATATGACCGTTGACTTGGGAGCTAAAAATGGCATCGTGGCTCCTGATGATAAAACTCAAGCCTATTTAAATGGAGTGGCTAAAGGCGATTGGGAAATGATGTCCAGTGACTCAAACGCAGAATATGAAGCAGAATATGAAATTGATATTTCCAATGTTGGCCCTGTTGTTGCGAAACCGGATAATTTAGATGATGTAGTGACGGTTGATGAAGTGGTTGGAACAAAATTGAATCAAATATTCATAGGAACCTGCACAAATGGTCGCGTGGAAGATTTTGGTATTGCGGCTGCAATTTTAGAAGGAAAACAAGTGCATCCAGATATAAATATGCTCATGGTACCTGCAAGTCAAACGCAATATTTGGAAGCCATGGAAAAAGGATATGTTTCTACTTTAGTTAAGGCGGGCGTTGCTATTGGCACATCCGGATGTGCACCTTGTTTCGGAACCCATCGTGGTGTTGCGGGAGATGGTGATGTTGTATTGAGTGCCGGAAATCGAAATATGAAAGGACGGATGGGAAGTAAGTCTGCGGAAATATATTTAACATCTCCAGCGGTTTGTGCTGCTTCTGCTCTTACAGGGAGAATTGCTGATCCAAGAGATTTACCTATGCCAAAAAACTTTGGAGTCACCTATGGCGAATAATTTAAAAGGAACGGTTTGGAAAGCAGAAGGATATGTATTTGCTTATGATATCATTAAACAGGAATTTTGGACTTCCGCATTAGACAAGGAAGAAAATAGCAAATGGGTTATGGGTGGCGTTCATCCTGACTTTGATCAAGAAAATGGATTTAAATCCAATGGGTATTCATTTATCGTTGCCGGACATAATTTTGCTGGGGGTGGAAAAAGTATTGAACACGTTATTACAGGTCTCATGGGCGCTGGCATTAAAGCTGTTATAGCCGAATCATTTTCTCGACTTCAATTTCGGAATGCTATTAATTATGGACTCCCATTTATCACATGTAAAGGCATCGAAGCTATTGCTTCTACTGGAGATGAATTGGAAGTTGATCCTATTTCAGGGCAGATTAAAAACCTTTCGACTGGTAAAGAAATTCAAGCTGCACCTGTGGCACCATTTGTAGCTGAAGTTGCTGAAGCGGGTGGATTAATTTCTTATATCCAAAACGTCATAAAAGAAGGAAAAGTGGACGAATTACGATGAAAGAAAATAAAATGAAGACAAAATTAACCAACGGCGAACCTGTCTTTGGTTGCATTGCACCTAATTCCGATTCCATTCTCATTGAAACAATGGGACTTATTGGCTTTGATTATCACATTTTAGATTGTGAGCACGGTCCCGCAGGTGTAGTAGAAGTGGAAAACTTTGCCCGTGCATGTGAGATTCGTGGTATGACGCCACTTGCCCGTGTCCGTGAATTAAATCGCCATCTCATTCTTCAATTTATGGATGCTGGTATTATGGGGCTTATTGTTCCAGGTATGAAGAATGCCGACATGATGCGAGAAATGGTAGATGCCGTTAAATATCCGCCCATGGGGAATCGTGGCCTTGGTCCTATTCGAGCCGCTGACTATATGTTAGGGAAAATGAGCCAAGAAGAATATGTCACATTCGCCAATGAACAAACTTTGGTTTTACCCTTATTCGAAGATATTTCTGCTTTAGATAATTTAGATGAATTGGTAAAGGTCCCAGGAATTGATGGCTTTATTATTGGCCCCAGAGATTTAGCCATGTCCATGGGGTATATCGATGGTCCTGCAGGGCATAATGATGTAAAAGAAACAGTAGACAAAGTGATTAAAACGGTCACGGATGCTGGTCTGGTGGTAGGAACAGTTGCTCCAAATGGCGTTGCAGCAAAAGGACTTATAGAGCGGGGTGTTCAGATTTGTCTTGGCGGTGTAAATGGGCTATTGGTTTCTGCTGGTAAAACATATTTAAACGAAGCAAAAAATTAAAATTAATAAAGGAGAATCCTATGTCAACTCTCGTGGTATTATTCAATTTAAAAGAAGGACAATCAGTAGAAGATTATGAAGCATTTGCAAAAAATGTAGATGTTCCCGGTGTAAAATCTTTGAATTCCATTGATGAGTTTAAAGTCTATAAATCGCAGGCACTTTTATTTTCTGATGACACTCCCCCCTATCAATATTTCGAAGTTATTGATGTGAATGATATGGATGCTTTTGGGGTAGATGTCCAAAATGAGAAAGTACAAGAGATTGCTGGAAAGTTTCAAGGCATGGTGGACAATCCTATGTTTATACTCACTGAACAAATCGCCTAATCATGAAGACTTTAGAAGGAAAAACAGCCATCATTACCGGTTCAGGTAGAGACAAAGGTATTGGAAAAGGTATTGCCATGGCATTCGCAGATGCTGGATGCAATGTGGTCATTAGCGATATTGGTATTGTAAAAGATCACCGATTTGATGAAAGCCACATTGGAACAAACGATGAAATGGAAGCCATTGTTCAAGAAGCCAAGGATAAAGGAGTAGATGCAATTGGCGTTGCGTGTGATGTGCGGAGCGAATCCGAAGTTGAAAATTTAATTTCAACCACCGTAGATCATTTTGGGTCCTTTGATATTATGGTAAACAATGCAGGAATTGGATATCTCATGGAACCATTGATTGACTTTAAAGAAGAGAGTTGGAACGCTGTTTTAGATGTAAATCTAAAAGGAGCATTTTTGTGCACAAAACATTCTGCTAAACATATGATCAATCAAGGTACAAGCGGGCGCATTATTAATATTGCGTCTCAAGCGGCCAAATCTGGATTCCCATTTGCTGCAGCTTATACCGCATCCAAACATGGGATGGTGGGGTTGACACGTTCTAATGCTGTAGAATTAGGTCAACATAAAATTACAGTAAATGCAGTATGTCCCAATCATATCACCACAGGGCTTGGCCAATGGCAAAATAAATTTTTCAGTGAGAAGATGGGCATGAATTATGACGATTATATTCAAGGGATTCGCGACAGAATTCCATTAGGACGTGTCGGCATGGTGGATGATATTGCCAAAGCGTGCATTTTTCTAGCATCAGACCAAGCAGATTATATTACCGGCGAAGCGCTGAATGTCAGCGGCGGCGAAGAAATGCATTAAACTTATGAGTTTTCAACTTGGTATCGATATTGGCGGAACCTTTACAGATGTGGTTTTGCTGGATGAAAACAGTGAAAAACTGTTCTTCAGTAAAATTCTCACCACTCACGGTGATCCAACTGATGGTATTGTAACTGGAATTAAACAAGTTCTGGATGAAAACAAACTTGAAGGAAGTTCAATCCGCCGCGTTCTTCATGGGACAACCTTAGTTACTAATGCTGTTATAGAAAGAAAAGGTGCGAAAACCGGATTACTAACAACATCCGGGTTTGAAGACATCTTGGAAATCGGTCGAGAATTACGTTATTATATTTACGATCTAAATATTCAAATGCCTGAACCAATCGTTCCCAGAAATTTACGATTGGGTGTAAACGAACGAATTGATAAAGATGGCCATGTCATTTCTACATTGGACGAATCTCAATTGGCTGTTCAAGTGCAAACATTGGTAAATAACGGTGTAGAAGCCATTGCAATTTGCTATTTATTCGGTTACTTAAATCCGTCCCATGAAGAAAAAACTGCTCAATTTATACGAGAAAATTATCCGCAAATATATATCAGTACATCCAGTCAAATCATGCCGGAGATTCGGGAATATGAACGCACCTCTGCAACAACCATGAATGCTTATGTTCAACCTTTGACACATACATATTTATCAAAGTTGGAATCTCGTTTACTTGATATGGATATATCCGGTGTAATCAACATTATGCTTTCCAGTGGACGTTTAACAACTGTCGAAGGCGCCAAAGAATCGCCCATCCATTTATTAGAATCAGGACCTGCCGGCGGAACTATGGCGGGAGTTTTTGTGGGAAAACAAACAAATCGTAAAGATTTATTCAATTTTGATATGGGAGGAACAACTGCGAAGGCTTCTCTTATCCATAACCATAAACCTGAAATAACGAACCAATTTGAAGCTGGCCGAGTAAAACGATTTCGCAAAGGCAGCGGATTGCCTGTGCGTATTCCAGTGATTGATATGATTGAAATTGGAGCCGGTGGAGGTAGTATTGCAAAAGTCAATCAATTGGGACTCTTAACCGTTGGCCCGGAAAGTGCCGGTTCTGAACCCGGCCCCGCTTGTTATGACCGAGGTGGAGAATCCCCAACAGTCACGGATGCGGATTTAGTATTAGGCTATTTAAATGAAAATTTTTTCTTAGGCGGCACCATGACTTTGAATCGACAAAAAGCGGAAGGTGCTATTCGTAAACATTTAGCCGAACCATTATGTTTATCCGTGGAAGAAGCAGCGTTGGGTGTCCACCGCGTGGTGAATGAAAATATGGCTAATGCAGCTCGAGTCCATATTTTGGAGAAAGGTCAAGATCCGCGTCACTTCACTATGATGGCGTTTGGTGGAGCTGGACCAGTTCATGCTTTTGATGTTGCCAGTAGATTAAATATTACTCAATTACTGGCTCCTGTGGGGGCGGGTGTTGCTTCTGCCATAGGGTTTCTTGTTTCCCCGGTAGCTGTTGAAAATGTTCGGAGCCATGTTGGGAAATTAAATTCTATGGATTGGGAATTTGCCAATCAATTCCTTTCCAAAATGGAAGATGAAGGAAAAGCCTTTTTAAATACAGCAGGCATTCCTGATGAAAATATTTCGATTAGTCGTCGATCGGATATGCGCTATTTGGGTCAGGGGTTTGAAATCAATGTTCCCATTCCAAACGGGGAATTAAGTAGAGATAAAACAAACGAAATACAATCGAATTTTTCTCTTACATATTCAGCTTTATACTCTCGAACAATTGATGATGTAGAAATAGAAAGTGTTACGTGGAGAGTTCTTACTACAGGTCCATCTCCGAAAATACGACTAAAACAAGAGTTTGAGTTTAATAGTCAGAATGCCCTCAAGGGTCATCGGAAAGTGCGATTTGCCCAATTGAATACAACCATTGAATGTCCTGTCTATGATCGATATGGATTACAAGTCGGAGACGCCATGAACGGTCCTGCCATAATCGAAGAAAAAGAGTCCACTTTTGTTATCGGTCCAAACAGCCAATTTTTCGTAGATGATCAATTGAATATTATTGTAGATATGGATGCATCATGAATAGTCAAAAATTTGATGGAGTAACCCTCAGTATTTTATGGTCACGATTGCTGGCTATTGTGGATGAAGCCGGTACTGCATTGCAACGCACATCTTTTTCAACTGTAACACGCGAATCCAATGATTTTGCAGTAGTATTAATGGATAAAAAAGGACAATCTGTGGCGCAGTCAGCAATAAGTGTGCCTTCTTTTTTGGGTGTGATTCCCATGATGACAAAATATTTATTAAATGGTGATTTCCCAGAAAGTTCATGGAGACCGGGAGACGTAGTCACCACAAATGATCCTCAACTGTGTGCAGGACATAAACCTGACGTGGGGGTGGTGAGTCCTATCTTTTTTAAAGAAAAGCTCATTGGTTTTTTGGGAACTATTTCCCATGTCCCGGACATTGGTGGAGTTCTGTGGGGGGCCGGTGCCAGAGATGCTTATGAAGAAGGATTATTGATACCACCTACCAAATTGTATTCTGAAGGTGTGGAAAATGAAACTCTCCTCAATCTAATAAAAAATAATGTAAGAGCGCCCATGCAAACTATAGGTGATATTCGTGCACAGGTGGCTGCAAACGACCAGGGAAGAAAAGGATTGATAGCTCTTTTGAATGAAGAAGGCTTGGAACATATTGAAGATTTGTCTAATCAGATTATTAATGCAACGGAAAAAGCTATGCGGGATGCTATTTCCAAAGCACCGGACGGAACGTTTAGTTATACTTACCATGCCGATGGTGATTGCAATGAAGAACCGGTGCGTATTGAATGTGCCGTTACCATTTCTGGTGATGAAATAACAGTAGATTATGAAGGCACAAGTGATGCCCACACTTTGGGTATCAATTCTGTATTGAATTATACATATGCATACACAGCCTATCCTATTAAATGCACCTTTAGCCCTGAAGTACCCAACAATGATGGCGCATTTCGCCCTATTACTGTTACTGCTCCGCGAGGTTCATTGCTCAATGCTACTAAATTTGTCCCCGTGGGAGCTAGAAATATGACAGGGAATATGCTTCATGCGCCCGTATTTGGTGCGTTGGTCCAAGCTGTACCGGAACAAGTTCAAGCAGACTGTGGTGCTCCTTGCTGGTGTGTGGTCCTTAATGGATATAATCCTGACAGAAATGACATGGAATTTGTAGAATATTTCTTTTTGAATGGGGGATATGGCGCTAGATCTGATCGAGATGGAGAGGGAATTTTGAGTTTCCCTACAAATATTTCTAATGTACCACTTGAAGTTCAAGAAACATCGGCTCCCATTCGTTACCACTGTAAGGAACTTCTTCCCGATTCAGCAGGCATAGGTAAATATCGAGGCGGTTTGGGACAACGAATTATTTTTGAGGTTGTGAATGAAGCTGGATTGAATATGTCTCTTTTGACAGAAAAATTAAATAACGTTTCCAAAGGAATGAAAGGCGGGAGTGATTCTATCAAGGGTCAGCTTAAAATTGAGCCTGATAAACCAGTGCCGCCAAAGGGAATTATGCGTCTGAAAAAAGGTGATAAAATAACCATGGAGATACCCGGCGGCGGAGGCTATGGGGATGAAACTGAACGCGATCCGTTATTGATAAAACGTGATTTAGAATTAGGTTATATCACTAAAAAGTTGATTCATTAATAAATAGGTTTCTGGCTCAATGGAAAAACATTCAACTAATCATCCAATAAGTAAATCATCAAACCCATCCATCATTCACACTTTTTGCGACAAACAATTTTCCGCAGTCATTGAAGCGCGGGTTAAAGATATTATCAGCCATTATAATGATTCACCAGATACATATGTGTTTGTAGAAGGTCCCCGGTGGTCCACATTGGGGTTTGAAAAAATTTCCGCAGGTTGGAATGGATATGTGGATTCCCCCATCAAAGTAAAAAATATTCAATTCGTCGAAGGACCCAAAGGTCGCGTGACAGAAAAAATGGCATGGATCGGTCATATCATAAATATGACTGTAGATATCAATGGTGAAGAAAAAGAAATACAATTCCGCGGAACATTTGTCATAGGGAAAAACACAAATGACGAATGGAAAATTGAACATGAACATTTTTCACAGCCCGCTTCTGATCCATATGGTACAGGAGATTGGTTAGAAAAAGGAGAACAAAATGCCTAAACCATTAGAAGCATATAGAGCTCTTCCCTTGCAAGTAATTTGCCAAGCCGTTAATAAAACAACGACACGAGAAGAAGCAGCTCAACTTATGTCCCATACCATAGAAAAAATTGGGAAACAGATTTCGTCCAGCAAACGATTCATTGGTGAAGATTGCAAATTGGTAGTTCTACCCGAATATTTTCTTACATCTTTCCCAATGGGAGAATCCATATCAGACTGGGCAGAAAAAGCTGCGATTGACATGGATGGCAAAGAATATGAGTCATTAGGAGAAATTGCTCAAAACAATGCTATTTTCCTTTCTGGGAATGTCTATGAACGTGATCCCAATTTCCCAGGAATCTATTTCCAAACTTCGTTCATAATCAGCCCTTCTGGTGATGTTGTATTACGGTATCGCCGTCTCAATTCCATGTTTGCGGTAACACCCCACGATGTATGGGATAAATATTTAGATGTATATGGTGCAGATGCCATTTTCCCCGTCATTGATACAGAAATTGGAAAACTCGCCTGTGTTGCTTCAGAAGAAATACTTTACCCAGAAGTAACACGATGTCATGCCCTAAAAGGAGCGGAAGTTATTTGCCATTCTTCATCTGAAGTGTATGGCCCCGTAGCGACGCCAAAACGCATTGCTAAACAAGCGCGCGCATTCGAAAATATGGCCTACATTGTATCTGCAAATTCCGCCGGAATTTATGGCATCGATATACCCGCATCTTCCACGGATGGTGGTTCCATGATTGTAGACTTTGAAGGGCGAATATTAAATGAAACAAGTTCAGGCGAAAGTATGGCTGCTTTCTCAACAATCGAGTTGGCAGCCGTTCGTCGTGCGCGAAAACGTGTCGGAATGGGAAATATGATTGCGCGTCAACGCTTAGAACTATATGCAAATTCGTATGCATCATCAAGTTTCTATCCGGTGAATTCCTTGTTAGACAAGGAAGCGGATCGGTCTCATTTTAAACAGATGCAAGAAGATACCATCGAAAGATTAACCAAGGCTGGCATTCTCACTTAATGTCTTTTTCGGTACGTAATCCCCGGACAGGGATAGTGGATTATTCATTTGATTCACCTTCCAAAGATGATCTTTCATCCTTATGCCAATCAGGACGTAAAGCTCAAAAGACATGGGCAAAAAATAGAATCAATTATCGTATTGATATTTTACAAAAATGGAAAAAGGCGTATGAAGCTCACCAAGATGAAATCGTTAAAGCTTTAGCCATAGATACGGGGCGAATTCATGAAACTAAATTGGAAGTTGAAACTATTCCCAAATCCATAGATCGGTGGTGTGGTATAGCCAAAGAATTATTTACAGAACCAAAACCATCTCCATCATCCATTCCATTTATTTCTATGGAGCAGCAATCAATCCCCTATTCATTAGTAGGAATTATCAGCCCTTGGAATGTGCCAAATTTATTGGCTCACATTGATGCCATCCCTGCCCTATTAGCCGGGAGTTCTGTCATCATTAAGCCAAGTGAATTCACACCAAGGTTTGTTGAACCATTGCAACAAATTATTAAATCTGTCCCCGAAATGAAGGGTGTTTTAACTTATATTCAAGGGGATGGAAACACAGGTGCTTCTTTAGTAGATGAAGTGGACCTTATTTGCTTTACAGGAAGTGTTGCAACAGGCAAAAAAGTGGGAGAACAAGCGGCCAAAAACTTTATACCTGCATTCTTGGAGTTAGGTGGAAAAGATGCAGCCATAGTATTGGAAAGTGCTGATCTGGAAAAAGCAGCATCTGCTATTTTATGGGGTTCAGTCGTTAATGCTGGACAATCCTGTTTATCCATTGAACGTGTTTATTGTATGGAAACTATTTATGAATCATTTGTTTCACACATTTCACAAAAAGCTAAAACATTAAAATTGGCCTATCCTGAAATGGACAGCGGTGAGATTGGCCCCATCATTTCACCCAATCAAACTGAAATAATTGAATCACATTTAGAAGATGCAAAATCAAAAGGAGCCCAAGTGCATGGTGGTGGAACTATTGAACATCATGGCGGCGGTGATTGGGTTTTTCCAACGGTGTTATCTCAAGTAAATCATTCTATGAGTATCATGACTGAAGAAACGTTTGGGCCCATCGTTCCCATCATGTCTGTGCCTTCTCATGATGAAGCCATTCGATATGCGAATGATTCAGAATTTGGATTGAGTGGTGCTGTTTTTGGAGAAGAATCAGTTGCAAAATCCATTGCGGAAGAAATGGAAGCTGGCGCCATTAGTATTAATGATGCTGGATTAACATCTATATTATATGATGGTGAAAAAAATTCATTTAAATCATCTGGGTTAGGAGGCTCGCGTATGGGACCTGCATCCATCCAACGATTTTTAAGAAAGAAAGTATTATATACTAAAACCGATAAAGAGAATGATCCATGGTGGTTCAACTAATTGAAAGGAAAACCTATGTCGACTAAATCAAAATTCTTTTATGGATGGATCATTGTCATTTCATCATTTGTTATGCTGTTTATATCCCAAGCCTATACTTTGGGTGGTTTGAGTGTATTTGATAAAGAAATTTTAAGAGAGTTTGGATGGACAGTTGGCGACTATAAGCTTAAGGGATTAATCACATTTTTGTTTGCAGGACTTTTGGCGCCGTTTATGGGTGCATTGGCAGATAAATATGGTGTACGCCCATTAATGGTTGTAGGAACTTTCCTACTTGGTATGGGCTATTTCATGTATTCCAAAATTACATCACTTACAAATGTTTATATTATTCATATCCTTTTTGCAGGTGCTTTAGCATCTGCAGGACTCGTGGTTAATGTTATGTTGGTCTCACGGTGGTTTAACAAACGACGTGGCACTGCTTTAGGGTTTATTCTTATGGGAACAAGCTTGGGAAATATGATTGTGCCTAAGATTAATGTTCAACTGATCCAATCTCTTCAGTGGCGCCCAGCATTTGTCTATTTAGCCATTGCACCAATAATTCTCATACCGATTATTTTATTTATTATAAAAGAATATCCATCTGACATTGGCGAAAAACCTGATGGTGTTACCGAAGATGAGTCTGACGCAACATCTGCAGAACAGATCGAAAAAGGCGGTATGGAATACGGTGAAGCCATGAAAAATAGAAATTTCTGGGAATTGACCATCATTGCTATGTGTACATTTTATGCAATACTTGCATTGGCAGATCACATGTTTTTATTTATGCTTGGGCAAGGACACACCGCTCAAACAGCTGCATCCGGTCTCTCCGTTTTATTTGGATTAGCTTTGCTAGGAAAATTTTTCTTCGGATTTTTATCTGACCACATGGATAAACGCCAAGTTTTTAATATTAATATTGGCACCATGTTTGCTGGTGTAGTTGTTTTGGTTATTGACCCACAATCGCTATTATGGCCTGCAGTCATTCTTATTGGTCTTGGTTGGGGTGGGCTCTATACGTTACTCCAAATTTTGACAGCCCATATATTCGGCATGAAAGCATTTGGTAAAATCATGGGTACTATGTCCATCTTGGATGCATTTGGTGGAGGAATGGGAATGTGGCTCACAGGTGTCTTGTATGACAAAACTGGTTCTTATACACTCCCTTTTAATGTGATTGCTGTATTAGTCGGATTAGCATTTGTATTATCCTTCTTGGTAAAAAATTCATCTAATAAAACTCAAACTATATAAGGATTAAACATGTCTGAAAACGCACATTCAATTGTTGTTGTATTAAGGGGAAAACTTGCTGAAGGCAGCGGCGAGATTTATGGAAAATATTTAGAAGCATCAACACCTATTGCTGAAAAGTATGGGGCAAAAGTCATGGCTGTAGGCGATACTTTGACTCGTGATTATCTTGATGTCACGCTCCCGTTAACGATTGTTGTTTCATTTGAAAAAGAAGCAGATTGCGACGGTTATTTTCTTGATCCGGATTATATCAAAATTAAAGAAAAATATAGAGATCCAAGTTATGAAGAAGTTCATATTTCAGTCTTTAAAGTGGGAATGCCAATTACAGAAAATGATACGGAATGTGTTGTTGCCAGTTTTGCCAATTTGATTCCTGGGACAGAAGAGCAATACCAAGCATATTTACATGGCGTATTGGGAATAGCAAAGAATTTCGGATTAAGTTTATTGGCAGGCGGAAAAGGATTAGATAAATCATACGCAGACCCGGGCTTTGAAATTAATAGTCTGCTTAAGTTTCCTACTGCGAAGGAAGCAGACGCTTTTTTCAATGATCCAGAATATCAAAAAATCGCAGAAAAACGCCACGCATCCTATACGGATGCTGAATTGGGTATGTTTAAACCAAGAGTTCTAAATTTAGATTGATGAGTTTTTTAGCCGCAAAGAACACAAAGATACACGAAGGAAAAGAAAAAAAGAACCTTCTTCAATTATATACAACTTCGAGTATTGGGGTCTTCGTGGCGAAATTAAGTGGGCTAAATAATTGAATTATCCAGAAAAAATTATACTAACAGAAGTCGGGCCGAGAGACGGTTTGCAAAGCGTTTCAGATCCAATTTCAACGAAGCATAAATTATCCATGATAAATGGTCTTGTGGATGCTGGAATAAAACAAATTCAAGTTGCTTCATTCGTTCATCCAAAGTGGGTGCCACAAATGGCTGATGCGGAAGAAATATGTGCGCAATTGCCGGAGATCGGCGATGTTATTTTCAGTGGACTTGCCTTAAATAATCGTGGCGTAGAACGGGCCATTGAGTCCAATCTACAACGAGTAGAAGTTTCTATTTCTACCAGTGAAACCCATAGTAAAAAGAATGCAAATATGACATTAGATGAAGCCATGTCAAATATGGAATCCATGATTCAGTTAGCGCAAAATAATGGATTAGAAGTTCGGGCAGGACTACAAGCCGTTTGGGGTTGTGTGTATGATGGGAGTCCGCCCATAGAACGAATTGTTAATATGTCAAAATCCATCTTGAATTTGGGAGTGGGTACATTATCTTTGTCTGACTCAACTGGAATGGGAAATCCAAATACAATTAAGAAAATTTTAGACCAAATCCTTCCGCTCGCTGGAGAAACCCCTATTGTTTTACATTTGCATGATACACGCGGGTTGGGGTTAGCAAATGTTGTAGCTGCTTTAAATATGGGCATAAAACAATTTGATTCCGCTTTAGGTGGTATTGGTGGGTGCCCATTTATAAAAGGCGCGACTGGAAACATTGCTACTGAAGATACAGTTCATCTCATTCATGAAATGGGATATGATACGGGTATTGATATTCAAAAAGTCAGTGCAGTATCCCAATCATTAGCTCCTGTGATTGGAGATTCTTATTTTTCTGGAAAACTCTATAACATAAGCTGATGCTTACAAAATCATTATTTAAAACCCCCCTTTTATTCCCCCCTTTTTCAAGGGGGGATTTAAGGGGGTATAATTATAATGGGGCTTACACGGTCTTTTAAATGGGACAAACAATCACTGAAAAAATCCTTTCTGCTCATGCTGGTCATGATGTAAAAGCTGGGGAATTAGCCATTGTTGATGTAGATGGCGCTATGGCTTCCGATACAACGGCACCATTGGCATTGAAAGCTTTTGAAGAAATGGGCGGTTCGTCACCCTGGGATTCAACTAAAACTATATTTGTGATTGATCATGCATCACCTGCCCCCAATGAACGCATAGCAAATCTTCATAAACAGATGCGAGAATTTGCAAAGCGCACCCATTCAATATTATATGATGAAGGGTCTGGCATTTGCCATCAAATTATGGTAGAAGAAGAACATGTAAAGCCTGGTCAATTGGTTATTGGAGCCGACTCCCATACGGTAACATATGGTGCTCTTGGTGCTTTTTCCACGGGCGTAGGATCAACAGATTTAGCTGGAATTATGCTTACAGGGAAAACATGGCTAAAAGTGCCTGAAAGTATTCAAATCATTTTAAATGGGAAACCCAATCCTGGCATTACAGCAAAAGATATCATTTTAGAAATTGTGGGGCAAATTGGTTTAAATGGCGCCACATATAAATCATTGGAATATTCCGGCACAACTTTAGACACCCTTTCTTTAGGTGATCGAATGACTATCGCCAACATGGCGGTGGAAATGGGTGGAAAAGCAGGCATCTTTGAAACAACCGGCCTGGAACTACCTTATGACTTTGAACCCGTTTTACCTGATTCAGATGCGGAATACTCACAATCAATAACGATTGATGTTTCTGCCATTCGACCAAAAATAGCCAAACCACATTCACCAGATAATATCTGTGATATTGATGAAGTGATCGGAACAAAAATTGATATGGCCTTTATTGGAACGTGCACAAATGGCCGCTTGGAAGATTTACAATTAGCGGCTTCAATTATGAAAGGAAAGCAACTTGCGCCAAACATTAGAATGCTCATTACTCCTGCATCTAGAAATATTCTAAATCAAGCGATGGCAGATGGCACTATGAATATATTATCTGAAGCTGGTGCCACATTTATTCCAGCCGGATGCGGACCTTGCGTTGGGACACATTTAGGTGTTCCGGGAAATGATGATGTCATTCTTTCTACTGCAAATCGGAATTTCCCCGGTAGAATGGGAAATCCAAATTCAGACGTTTATTTGGCGTCACCAGCTGTTGTGGCTGCATCAGCCTTAACCGGTGTAATTACTGATCCAGAAGAAAGCAATTAACATGGTTGGTAACGTTCATTTATATGACATAGATAATATTGATACGGATAGAATCATACCCGGTAAATATACAAAAACACTGGATATGTCTTCGTTCGCTGATCACTGCTTGGAAGATTTAGATCCTAACTTTAGAAATAAAGTTCAACAAGGAGATATTTTAGTGGGCGGTTGGAATTTTGGTTGCGGTTCTTCTCGTGAGCAAGCACCCATTGCTTTAAAAGTGTCTGGAATTTCTGTTATCATTGCTCGATCATTTTCACGTATTTTTTATCGAAATGCCATCAACATTGGGTTACCCATATTGGAAATCCCAGAACATAATATTTCGAATGGCACTCGTCTCCAGATAGAATTGGAATCGGGGAAAGTAGTGGATGGAGACACGGAATATTCTTCGACTCCCTTACCACAAGTCATGATTGAAATTTTAAATGAAGGTGGACTGGCACCGTATTTAAAAAAACATAAAACCTATAAATTATAAATTGATAAATATAGTGCGTAAAGTTGTTATTGGCCTGATCGCAATTGTATTATTGATTTTGGTTTTTGATCCAAAAATAATCCCAACTAAAGTTGCTGCCCCTTTAGATATTATCATTGAATACACACCGGAACGTGTTGCACGTGGGGATTATCTTGCAAATCATGTTTGGGTCTGTATGGAATGCCATTCGCAAAAAAATAATCAATTTTATTCAGATCCAGTTAAGCCTGGAACAGAAGGGATGGGCGGACTCCTATTCGATAGCGAATTTGGACATATTTATGCATCCAATATAACGCCATATGAAATTGACAATTGGACGGATGGTGAATTACTCCGAGCAATTACAGAAGGCGTAAATAAAAACGGCGATGCATTATTTCCATTCCATCCTTACACCTTATACGGATCAAAAGATAAAGATGATGTGTATTCGGTCATTGCGTATCTACGAACATTACCATCGATTCAAAATGATATCCCTAAACGCGATACAAAATTATGGGCAAATGTTATGGTTCGTTTTATGCCAAAACCTGCAACATTTATCCAAAAACCCGATCCTGAAAATACAGTTGAGTACGGAGAATATTTATCGGGCGTTTGCGCGAGATGTCATACGCCACAAATCAAGGGAAAACCGAACCCGGATATGTTTTATGCTGGTGGGTTAGATCATCCCCTTTCGGATGATGAAATTATTCGGTCATCTAATTTGACTCCAGATATGGAAACGGGAATTGGGAATAAGAGCAGAGAAAATTTTATCGGTATTTTTAAAGCTTTTGATTCGGAAGATTCAAAAACGATTCTCATCCCAAAAGGTGCTCGAGAGTCTGATACCCCAATGGCGTGGACTCAATTTTCTGGCATGACAGATAGTGACCTTGGCGCTATTTATGATTATTTGCACACACTACCACCCATCACAAATCGAGTAATAAAATATGGAGTGAAATAAACTCTATTAATGCTCATGCACTGATTCTTCATGAGTTGAAAATCCTTCGAACCTGCCTTTCGCATAAACTTGATGGCAACTCACACATCCTTCAGCCATTTTCCCTAAATACATAGATGCTAATTCACCATCTTTTGCTTGAGCTGCCATTGCGAGTTTTAATGCATGGTCATGAAATTTTGAATCCATCTCTATAAAACGTTCAGGAAGAATGCGATGCAATTCAGCCATATCTTCTTCAGATAATTCCTGTTTTAAAATAAAGGCCGAATGAATGTTATGGCTATTTTCAATAACATCATTCCAGTTCCCTTGAGCTAAATTAGAAACCAATGCTTGATAATTTTGGTTAATAGAATGCATCTCTTTAATTAAAGCTGACTTGGTAGATTGTGTCCAATGTATAACATGTTTTTCATTCATACTTTCTTGTGCTGAATCATGACTATTATGACTCCCAAATTGATGTTTTATAAACATAGCACCTATGATCAAGATAGCAATACCCGCAATAATTGAAATTGTTTTTTTACTCATTTTATTTTCCTTTTATTTATACTGTGTTTTTTGTGAACTCTGTTGAATTACACCAAACTAAAAACTGTATTTCATTTTTAAATAAACCATATCATTGTCATCATAATGACCAAACAATCCGGTATTTTCACTATCTTCATTTCTTATAAAAAGATTCGCACCCGCTAACACTTCAAATCCATCAGCTACATCATAAGTCAAACTTGGCCTTATAAGCGCATCTTCATTATTTAGCCCAACATACCCAAAAAGTTGAAGCGTTAAGGTTTCTTGTAAAAATGTTCGATTTGCCAAGAATGTCATTGTATTATCAAACTCTTCCTGAATTATTGATTCATCATAATCAAGTATAGCTCGTTGAATAAATTGAGTGCTAAATCGAGTCGTCCCAATAGAAAAATCTGTCCCAACCAAATAATGAGCATAATCTTTTTCAAATAAGCGTGTAGGTAAATTCATCTGATCTGGGTTAGATGCTGAAAACTGTTTCCCCATATAATAAGCACCTTCTCCCCTTAAAATAACGCCACCTAATTCAGAGCTAAAACTTCCCCCCGCTAATGTCAATGGGTGATGTATAGGAGATAACATCAATCCTGTTGGCGTTGGATTATCTATTGTGACGATTGGTGTAATATGTAAGGTTGGATCATCGTCCCACATTATTCCAGCCATTATTTCGTAATCCAATAAAGATGACATACCCGAAAATTTGACAAACCCTTCACTATTCTCTAATCGTCCTGGAATTTCTTTTTGAGATTCATTAATCGTAATAGGTAATGGAAATTCAGGAATACGAGACCAAATGGATGTTTCTTCCGGCATAATCGTCGGTGTAAATGTAGGAACCCAAACCATCTCTAATGTATTGTCTCCCAAATAATAATTAGCTTTCATAGATGTGATCCCTGTGCGAATTTCATCAAAATCACGAAGAAGGAATTCACCCAAATCTTTTGGAGACACAATATCAGTAATAAACATTCCGTCCGCTTTACCCCAAATAATTTGCTGTTTTCCTATGCGTAAATCCATCGAATTGAAATACATATCCACATAGGCTTCTCGAAGCCCTAATTGGGCATCTTGATTAGGGTATTGATACACATATGGATTTGCAAAAAAGGACACAATATCATCGGTGCGTTTCAATTTTAAATCCAATGTATTTTGATTAATGGAATAGTCATAGTTATCATTAGCCAACACACCAAAATAAGTGCGAACATATCCATTAATATCCAAATTTTGAGAAAATAAATTTGCCCCTAATAGTAAAACTAAACTGAATGTTAGTGATTTTTTATTCATTATATCCCCCGCTTCATAATGCGTTCTGTAAATTTATTATTTGGTATACCTTGATCAATTTTCACATCTGAAAATGCCATAATTGTAAATTGATTTTTTTGAACATTATTCATTTTAACTTTCGTTAGAATAATTACATCGCCAAATGCTTTTTGTCCATCCACCGTTAATATTTTTAACAATTCATCATCTTCATCATAAAATTCCTTTTTCAAACCAATCCAAGAATCTTTCACCACCCAAGTAACAGTTCTGGCATACATATATTCTTCATCTTTAGGAACACTTTCAATGATAATCGTTTTTTTACCATCGATCAATTCTTCCCCTAAAATTGTGTGATTATCATCAGATGGATGTCTATCGCCTAAATCATCATACGTAAAATCGGAACCCATAAAATAATCCCCTTTACTATCGCTGGAAATTCGTTTTACTTTTTTAAGCGCTGGTAGATATATCCATTGATCGTCACTTTTTGTTGCTTCATCATAACTCCAAGTCATGAAAGAAGTATTTTTCACATCGGCAGGAGAAAGAAAAAACATTATTTTCTTTTCACCATTTTTGACTGTTTTTACAAACTGTTTTATCTTTCGAATCCGTTGATTTCCACGGGAATTTTCAATGGTCATAATTAAATCGCCTGTCATATCATTTCCAGTTGGACGATCATACACCTTTTGAATCACTTCAAGACCACTTAAGTCTTGGGCAAAAATCATTCCTGTGAATAAGATAGTATTTATTAGTATTGATTTGAATTTCATGTTCAGCTCCTTTTATTATTTATTATTGCTTCTTTTGCAAAAAAGTTTTTTCTGTTCAATGATAAGCACCATTACAGTAATCGTGCCGACAAAACTGGTAAACATATTGAGTGAGACCAAAAATCCCAATTCTCTGTTAGGTGGAAAGACAGAAAAAAGCATCACCATAAAACCAGCTATTACCACAGCGGCATTAAAGACAATGGCACGTCCACTGTGATGCATTGTGCGTTGAATGGCTAATTCCATATTCTTTGTTTTTTTCGTATTCTCTCGATATCGATCAATAAAATGCACTGCATAATCGATTCCAATTCCTATAGAAATACTGGACATGAGAGCCGTGGTTGTGCTTAAAGGAATATTTAAAAGTCCCATGACGCCGAAACTAATGGCCGCTGTAATAATAATGGGAACCGTTCCAGTTAACCCTGCCACAACATTCTTAAACATAAAGCTCAATAGCACTGCCACAATCACCAAAGACATAAGCAAGCTGGCAACCTGCCCTTTTAATATCAAATCAGTAAACACCAATGCTTTGTAACCAGAACCCGCAAAATTCATTTCAATATTAAGTGACTTAAACTCATCGCGATAAGACTCAATTCGGCCCATAGCAGCGTTAATACTTTTTGAATCGTCACTTTTTAATTGGAATGTCACATTCAATTTTTGATAATCAAAATCAGTAACTTGCCATAAATTTTCAGGGTCACCTGACATTTCGTAAAGAAGTAAATATTGAGCAATTAAATCAGATGTTTCCGGGATAATATTATATGATTCATCATCCGCATGCATGACTTTATTCATACGTAATAAATAATCCGTAAGTCCGAAAGAACTTCCCACTACTTCAATGGACTCTACGTCCGATTGCATTTTATCAACAATGTCCAATATCGCCGGTGATTTAAAAATGCCTTTTTCGCTCGATTCCAAAACAAGATTTAATGTGGATGTGCCACCAAAATTCTCATTAATGAATTTATCTGTTAATACAGTGTCGCTATTTTTTTCAAATTTGTCTAAGAAGCTGGAATTAATCCAAACTTTGCTTGTTCCAAATATGGATAAAACAATGATTAATGCAGTAATTCCTAAAGTGTATTTTTTATATTTCAACAAGCCCGATGCAAATGAATGAGCAAAGACAACTGCTTGCTTATCATTTTTACTATGCACTCTAATTTTTCGAACCTTAGGTAAACCCACAATCATCATTCCTGCTGGAATTAATACCAATGAAAGAACCATGGCTACTAATACACCAAAGGCTGTAAAAATACCAAAATATTTAATGGGGTATACTTGAGATGTCAATAATGATATAAACCCAACAGCAGTGGTTACGGATGTCATGACTACAGGCTTCCACATTTCTTGAATCATATTTTTAATGGTATCCATTTTTGATGCGGTTGGATTTTCAACTCTAAATAAATCAACATGGCTAAATAAATGAATCCCATCTGCCACGCCAATAGCAATGAGCATCACCGGAATCGTGGTAAACACAGCATAGATTGGGATCCCGACTACTGCCAATAATCCGAATGTCCAAATAGTGCTAAATAAAACAACTATCATTGTTAAAATTGTGTTTTTTACACTTCGAAGTAAAAAGAGAAGAATAAGAATTATAACAGTTAAAACAATAGGAACCATTTTTTTCATATCCGCTGGTCCTAATACAGCCATGGTTCCTTCTACAATTGGCCGACCTGCTACATGAATATTTTCATCACCTTCGTAGGAATGAGCCAGTTCAAGAATTTCATTATAAAATTCCTGTGTAAATACATCATCATTAATTCTGGCAATTATCACCGAAACGGTTTCTTTTTCAGAAACAAGCCGTCCATAAACCATTCCATTAGAGCGAACTTTTTCCTGGAGTTCGTTTAATTTTCCTTGTGTATTTGGAACACGTTTGTAGAATGCTTTCACATCCATACCATCATCGGTCCCAACAATATTATCAGCCGTATATAATGAAGTTACATCATGCTTTTCAATCTCATCCATCTTTTGCAAATCTTTGGTGAGTTGTTTGATTTTTGTCAAAGTTCCTGTATTATAAATTCCATTTGGGTTTTCTACCGCAATAATAATTCCATCTTTTATATCGAACCATTCAGCCGCTTGGTCGCTATAAATAAATGCAGGATGATCTTGGGGCATATATTTGTCCAAGTCTGTTTCCATCCGTGTATTATCTTTCATTTCTGAAAGAAAGAATAATGTAATTCCAAAGAAGACAATCAAAACGATTATTGGTTGTTTTAATAATTTCATAAGTATGTTTAACATTGTTTTTCCTTTTATTAGTTAATATTCACTAACATTTTTGATTAAAAAATTTTAGACTTCTAGCACCTTTTCTATTGCATCAAGCATTTCATTGACTTCTTTTTTGAGATCAAAATCGAAATTCATAATATGCCATTTACTCACTAAAAACCTAAAGCTGCCAATGACCATTAGTGATATTTGTTCAGCTTGAATATCTGATCTTACATCACCTGAAACTTGCCCTTTCTCAATCATGGTAATTAATTTATTCTGATTCATTTTCATCATCATTCGAATAGGCTTTGCGAGAATACTATTATTATTGAATATCTCTTCTGAAAATATTATAGCCGTTAAAGATGGGTTTTTAATAAATCGATTTGTATGCCCTTGAATCATTTTTTTGATTTTTTCTAGGGTTGGGTTTTCATCATCAATATGAGATAATTCTTCCGCTGTGGATTCTTTCATTGTTGAGATGATCGCAAGAATGATGTCATTCTTACTTTCAAAATGACGGTATATAGCAGGCTCAGTAATTCCAATTGCTTTTGAAATATTTTTAATGGTTAATCCTTGAATCCCTTTATCCGCAATCAATTGGATTGATTCCTGAATAATTTGGTTTTGTCTCTCGGTGTAATTGTTCATTTGCTTATGATAATGTTGCGTTTGTTAGTATTCACTAACGCATATTAAACTAAAATGACTCTTCTTCCAAATACTTTTTTTTATTGATGATTTAGGCTTTCAAAAAAGCCAATGTTGATTCAGCAAATTCTCTAAAACTGGTAGGTGTAGTATTTTCTGGCGTTCGGGAATGTTCGGGGACTAAGATGCCATCATTATATGCTTTATACATGTTAATTAAATCATCGGTATAATTTTCTGATGCTCCCCTATATTGAATAATAGCATTTTTCGTATCTTCATAGGTGGCTTCAATATATTTCAGTTCCGGTCGATTTAATACTTCTGCCATGATGGATGTAGCTTCTAAGCAACTAATGGATTCGTGGCCAATTAATTCTTTCACACCCGTTTCTTGATCTTCGGTTAATGCAGACACAACATGTGCCGCGATATCCTTTGTAGCTGTCATATTTATAGGTAAATCTGCTTTCAATGGAGATGACCAAAAATTCATATTTTGTATGGTTCCCGCACTAAATAATACATTTTCCATGAAATAATCGGGACGAAAAATATGCAAATCAACATCCGTGAGAGTTGCCAATCGCTGTTCATGTTCATAATGCCCAGATATATGACTATCGTTATCCGGTATATGAGCACCAATACTACTCAATATAGCTACTTGATTAATTCCAGAATCTTGGATTGCCTTCACCTGAGCCCTACTGGTATTACGCATAAACTCTCGAACATTTGGAGCAGATAAGTCTGGGGGAATGAGTGTAAAAGCACCATCCACATCTGAAAATGCTTCTGTTAATTTTTGTGAATCATCCAATGTACTGACAAAGGGTTCTGCTCCTAATTTAGCCATCGCATCAAGGGATTCACGATTTCTACTTATTGCACGTACTTCGTGTCCAAGGCTTAATAGAGATTCTGTGATTTGAGAGCCAATCTGTCCTGTAGCGCCAAGAATTGTGTATTTCATATTATCCAGGTAAGTTAATGTTAAAGTTCATTCCGATGAACACGATCGGGTGAAAAAGCGGGAAGGCATACAGACCAATATTCAGCTGGCTCTTCAAAAGGATTGGCATATTGCACTCTTGCACCTTTATTTACTTTTAATGTTTCGCCCACCGATAAAGTTATTAATTCCCCATCAATTGATATTTGTTTCTTTCCTGAAATCATGATGGTTATTTCATCAAATTCCGGTGTTTGGGAAGGTTCTGACCATCCAGATGGTGCAACCATATGCGCTACACTAAAAGTGTCTGTCTGGCTACTCGCTAAACCAAAATACTCTTCAATCAATTTTCCGTCTGTGGTTGGCACACGGAAAGGATCTGTAGATTTAATATAATTTGGCAATTATTCCGTCGTGAATTCTTTAGCTAAATCTTCTACCGCTTCATTCATATCGGGCGCAGTTTCCAATGCTTCCCTTTCTTGTTGAATAATACGCATTATTCTAGCCAAATATTCTGCATGCCAGGTTTGACGCTCTCCAGCTTCTTTTTCAGATGGTACAAATGCTTCAATTTCGTCCCTGCTCATAATTCCTTTGGATTCCAAGATGCGTTCCAATGTATCAAGCCGTTCTCTCGCTACGGCCAATTCACCTGCAATTGCCATGGTTATAGATAAAACTTTTTCCACTTCTTTGTTTTCCATAAACCATGGGCGTTTCCCTTTGGCTTTGTTTCCTGCTTCTGCAATATAGTCAATGTCTATTTTTTTCATGATTTCCACGCTCCAAATACGGTCCATAATGCTTCTCTGCCATGATCTTCAGAAACAGCTTTCGCTGGTTTGGTTACATCTCCATCTACTGTATCAGCTGCTGCTTTAAATTCCATATAATTTTCATTAGTAAAACCACCCATTCGCATAATTTCCTTCGTATCCATACCATGCATTTTTGACCAAAACGGTTCATTATTATACCAACAATCCCAATCCCGAATGGCCTGTTCCAATAAATCCATATCCGAAGTATAATTGGGTTGTTCTACATGAAGCATAAGTCCACCAGGTTGAAGCATACGACCGATTTCGCTCATAATCCTTTTGATGGCTTTTGATGATAATTCATGCAAAAACATGGTAGTTTGAATCCAATCAAAATATCCATCTTCGTATTCCAAATTTTCTACATCTGCCTGAATAAAATTCACATTATCAATGCCTAATGATTTTGCCCGTGCATGGCCATAACGTAGAACAGGTGCTCCCGCATCAATAGCAATTACTTCTGCCTCCGGATACGCTTGGGCAATCGGCAATACATTGTGTCCAATAGTGCAACCCACATCTAAAATGCGCTTTGGTTTGAAGTCGGGGAATTTCTGTTTTACCGCAGAAGCTACGGCTCTACCACCACCGTCAATTCCCGGTCCAACACCACCTGTAGTTGTTACAAAAATACCCGAATCATAATTGGCGCCAACAGAAACATCTCCTTCGCCCAATTCTGTATGGTACCCGCCTACTTGGCAATGGATATCCACAGCAGAAGCATACCGTGGTGATTTGATTTCAGTGTTTAATTGAAGAGAGGATTTCCCTTCATTCAATTGTGCCGCTTTTTCATTGAGCTCATTGATTTGACGAAGGACCACTGATCTTCCTGCCTGTTGTCGCATTTCCATGGTATTCCTTCGAAGAGCAGACCATGTCTGCCAATAGGGATCTTTTTTTAGCGCACGATGAACTTCATGCCTATTTTTAAAATCTCTACCATTTTCGTTTTGAAAATTGGGTTTTACCCGTTTATCATAAATTGTTTTATTACCAGCCGAAATCGTCGCCAAATGTTGATTGAGGTTCGCAATAAAATTAAAACGCGCAGTTTCATCATGGGTTGTTTCGGGAAAAACATCATGTTTGTCAATTTTAGTATACACCGGCGGCAATGTTTTAGTATAATCTATATTGTCCATAAAAAGTTCCTAGTTTACGAAATTAAATTGGTATGATGGTCATACCAATATGAATGTACTTAATACTACTATGTTTTGCAATACACAAGAAGTAAAAAAAATATTTGATGATATATACCCAATCCCTAATAAAACTATTTTGTATAAAATAAGCGTACAATTCTATTCGAGACATGATTTATAAAGTTTTATTCCCGAAATAAATAATGAATAGGCCACTAATACACATGACCAAACCATAAACGCCAGATGACACAGCAAACTCTGCATTTCCCAATAGGGCAGGTGCCGAAGCAATCGTCATACCCATCACGCCATTCTGAAGTCCTGCTTCTATGGAAATTGTGACGCGTCGTTTTAGATCTAATTTGAATAGAGAAGCGACTCCCCACCCTGCTGCTAAAGTAACTATATTTAATAGTATCACACTCGGCCCAGCTGAAAGGACATAATTCCAAATAGGACCTTGTTCCTCGAGAAGTGTCAACATACCCCATAATGCCAAAAGAATAAATCCACCTGAAAGCCATTTTAATACTGATTCACTTTTCTTGCTAAAGTCAGGGAACTTGATATGGATTAACATTCCAATAAAAGTTGGCAACGCGGTAAGCCTAAAAATATTATATATCGTTTTGAGAATAGGCAATTGCATTTCTTTCCCAGGAATCCCAAAATAGGATAAAGAATAGTTCACAATAAAGGGAATTGTGGAAATGGTTATCATACTTGAAAAAGCTGTGAGAGAAATGGATAAAGCTGTGTCTCCTTTTGATAAATGAGAATATAGATTTGATGTGGCACCGCCGGGGGAAGCTGCAATTATCATAAGTCCAACTGCCAAATGAGTGGGTAACTGTAGTACGATTGCCAATAAAAATGCAATAATGGGTAAAACAATTAATTGACTCCCCAACCCAACAATAATACCTTTTGGGTCAGTACCAACACGCCGGAAATCGTCGAACGTGAGTGTCATCCCCATTCCCATCATAATGAGAAAGAGAAGTCCTGGCAATAAAAGTGTCGAGATAAACTGTGTAGACATCCAAAAACCTAATTTCTTTTTTATTGAATTTCGAAAAGATTTGTTGTAATATGATTAAGCTTCTTAACAATTAAGTTAATTTACAAAATACTTTAAAATGGTCAACAATGAATAATTCACAAAATATTTTTACTAAAAATACACATGATGAAATCATTTTTCTTTTATCTGATATTGGAAATTTCTTCAATAAAAAAGGGGATTTGATTGCTAAAAAAGCAGGACTCACAACTCTACAATGGATCGTTTTACTCAATATTGCACGCGATCCTAACCTCCCGATAGTCAAAGATGTTGCAGAACCCCATCCCGGAGTATTGGCATCTGAAATTGCAGCAAACCGCGGCGTATCTCGTGCAAATATTAGTCAGGTTATATCCACATTAATTAGTAATGGATTTGTTACCCAAGCTGATCACCCATCGGATCGAAGACGAAAAACGCTTCATGTTTCAGACAAAGGAATATCAGCTTTAAAATCTATTCAAGATGAAAGACGATATCTAAATGACCGATTATTTGATTCTATTTCCAATGAAGATCAATCCGTATTGATCAAGTCTTTAAAACATTTATTAGAAACAGTCAGTGATTTTCCCCACGTTTCTGAATCTGAATTAGCAGTATGAAAAACCAAAGTCTCTCAAAACCTGAAGTCATTAATGAAATGAAAGTGGATTATTTTCCGCCCATTTCTCGGCGGAAATTTTTATCAGCTTCTGGATTAGCTAGTTTGGGTCTTATGTTAAAATTTTCTCCATTAAAAGCTGCCGTAACGCCAAATCGCCCCTATCGAAAGTTCGAAGATTTAATGCGTAATAAATTCACATGGGATAAAGTAGCTCGTGGAACACATGGCACTAACTGTGCCGGAAATTGTGCATTTAATGTATTCGTGAAAGATGGAATTGTTTGGCGGGAAGAGCAACAAGGTGATTATGAAAGCACAGATGATACACCGGATTATGGTCCACGTGGTTGCCAAAAAGGACTCCGGCATGCCAAATATATGTATGGAAATCAACGTGTTCTTTATCCGATGAAACGAGTTGGGAAACGAGGTGAAGGAAAATGGGAACGAGTCAGCTGGGAACAAGCATTAACTGAAATCGCCGATAAATTTATTGATGTTGTAGAAAAAGATGGTCCTGAAAGTATCTCTTGGGGAAGCGGAACTCAGATGAGTGTAAAAATTGCATCGTATGCTGCACTGGCACGCCTTGTAAATATTACAGGTGTTACAGTTCCTGAATTTTATTCTGGTGTGGGAGATTTACCTACAGGAGTTTATACAACACTTGGGAAAGTGTATGTTGGCGATACGATGTCTGCTATATATAAATCTAATTGTGTTTTGGTGTGGATGTCCAACCCGGCGGTTACACGCATTCCAGATGCGCATTTCTTTTGGGAAGCCAAATATAACGGCACAAAAGTGATTTCTATTTCTCCAGAATTTACTCCCACAGCCATGCATTCCAGTTTGTGGGTGAATCCAAAACCTGGAACGGATGCTGCTCTTGCGATGGGCATGGTTCATACTATTATAAAGGAAAATTTAGTTAACCATGAATACATTAAAGAACAATCAGATCTTCCTTTTTTGGTTCGAACAGATAATAAAAAATTCCTTCGAAAAGAAGATACATCCATTGTGTCTACCCTAGCAGTTGAAGACAATATATTTTATCTTTGGGACAAAAAGACTAACCAACCAGTGATTGCACCTGGAACGGGGCTCACCGATCCGCCACCAGGAAGAGATCGGCGGAAATTTGATACGATTGATCTAGGTGATATAGACCCAGCGTTAGAGGGTCGATGGACTATGTCTACTTTGGACGGTGATGTAGAAGTAACCACCGTTTATGAATTATTGAAAGATGAAGCAGAAAATTTCACACCAGAAAAAGCATCAGAAATCACAGGGGTCAGCCCAGAAGTTATTCGCCAAATTGCCCGAGATTTTGCCCAAGCTCAACCAGCCATGATTTATGCAGGATATGCGGCGTGCAAATGGGTTCACGGTGATTTATTACAACGAGCATTCGTATTACTCCTGTCTCTAACAGGTAATATTGGCCCGGAAGGAAGTGGACTCCAAATTTCCAATTCACCTAAAGTACGGGGACTCATGGCTTTTGCATTCAATGGAATGGGTCCGGCAACTCGCATGATTTCTGCTACAAACTGGGACTATGAGCAAGGCAATATGAAAGAACTCACCAAAAATGTATATGGTGAAGAATTAGCTGAAGAATGGGATGCGAAATATCAAGAGTCCATCAAAGAAGACTGGTTTCCCCAATATGGAAAGAAGGGCTGGAAAATGGGTTTCTTCGCTGGGAATAATGGCGCCAATTGGCGAGCATCAGGGAATAAATGGCGGAAAGACGCTTTTGAAAAATTAGAATCCATTGTGGCTATTGTGCCAGATATGGGCGTAACCGCACATTACGCAGATTATGTTTTACCTGTCGCTCACCATTATGAAAGAGCAGATATTATGCTTCAAGCGCGGACGCCTTACGTGCAAATTTTAGATGCGGCTGTGCCACCGATAGGTGAATCCAAAGATGACTTTACTATCGTACATGATTTTGCCAAAATACTCGAAAAAAGGGCAAAAAAAAGACACATGAAAGTGATTCGAGATAATGTGGATGGCAAAAGTGTCCGCCGTGATTTTAAACGAGCACACCAACAATTTACTATGGATGGGAAGGTTAAGGATGTAAAGGATGTGATTCAATTTATCATCAATACGACACCCGGAATTCCAAAAATGTCCTTTGAAGAATTAGCGGCAAAAGGAAAAGTCCGCGTAGAAGGATCGGATAAAACGTATTACGATAAAGATGCCCCCTACCACTCGGAAATTATGGAAAGTGTCAATGAAAAACGGCCCTATGAAACATTGACATCCCGGCAACAATTTTACATAGACCATGATTGGTTTATTGAATATGGCGAACAGCTCCCAACCCATAAAGAACCGTTAAGTATTGAAGGATATCCGTTACGAATGATGATGGGACACGCTCGCCACGGAATTCATAGTATGTGGCGTGATGATCCGCTCATGCTCACACTCCAGCGCGGAGAACCAGACATTTATGTAAATCCTGATGATGCTAAAACACGTGGTGTTAAAGATGGAGATAAACTTCGCATATTCAATTCTGGTGGAGAATTTTTCGCCATGGCTCACATTAGCGCTGGTATTCAACCTGGAATGACATTTATGTATCATGGCTGGGACCCAATGATGTTTAAAGATCAACAAAATTTCTCTGCTGTTATTTCCACATCCGGACTCATTAAGCCTACATCCATGGCTGGGGATTATGGCCATTTAGGTTATAAGGTATTGGCCTATGCGCCCAACCAAACATACAAAGATTTCACCTGCGATTTTGAAAAGGCAACCCATGGATAAATCCAGAACTCTTTTCGCTAGATCTGCAGCTTATGCTCTTTTTTCAAACTTGGCACATTCTCCCCACGAAGATTATATCATTTTTTCTGATTTAGAAAACGTGATTCAAGAAATTGAACAGGTCCTTCCCTTCGAAGTTGATTTTTCATCCATTATCAATGAAACTAACAAAGTGACTGATAATAATTGGAAAAATATTGTCCAATCTTATAGCGCCTTATTCGAAGTTGGAGATGACGGTCCTCCGATTCCTATCAGGGAAAGCGCCAATGATTCTTTGGCATTTAAAAAAGAAGAAATCACGCGTTACTATGACTATTTTGGATATACCGTTTCTGAAAATCGAAAGTGGGAATCTGATCATTTATCCATTGAGCTGGAATTCATTCATTTCTTGTGCCAAGGAGAACGTGAGAGCGAAGATGCCCTTTCATTTCAATTGGCACAAAAAGACTTTATTGATCGCCATTTGATATTATGGTTGGCTTCGGTTCATTATAAAATGGAACAATTAGATGCTCACCCTTTTTGGATGGCCATTTTTTCCGCATTATTTACATTTATCCAAAAGGACTTGAATTGGCTGAAAAATCAAACAAATGAATTAAAGGAAGCAATTTAATGGCACGACAAATCGCAATGGTCATGGATTTAAATAAATGTATTGGTTGCCAAACCTGTACTGCAGCGTGTAAATCTATGTGGACAGATGAACCAGGACAAGACCATATGTTTTGGAATAATGTGGAAACGAAGCCCGGCGAAGGCTATCCTAAAAATTGGGAGAAGAATGGCGGCGGATGGGATAAAGATGGATCCATCAACCCAGGAACGATTCCCAACCCTGCAGACTTCGGAAGTGTGTGTGATACAAACGCACAAGAAGTGTTTTTTGACGGGAAAGAAAAAGTCTTGGGAAGAAAAGAATCCATGGAGTTTGGCCCAAATTGGAATGAGGATTCGAGTGCGGGTGAATATCCAAACAATTACCATTTTTATGTTCCCCGCATATGCAATCATTGCACCAATCCTACGTGTTTGGAAGCATGCCCAGTTCGAGCTATATATAAAAGAGAAGAAGATGGCATTGTTCTTATTGATCAAGATCGATGCGAGGGGCATCGTGAATGCAATAAAGCATGTCCTTATGATAAAATCTATTTTAACATGGCAACAAAAACATCTCAAAAATGTATCTTCTGTTTCCCACGATTAGAAGAAGGAATTCCACCAGCTTGTGCCCGACAATGTCCTGGTCGATTACGTTTCATTGGATATTTAGATGACGAAAACGGTCCAATCCATAAACTGGTTTACAAATGGAAAGTGGCTCTCCCTTTGCATGAAGAATATGGATGTGAACCTAATGTGTTTTATGTGCCGCCGGTCCTTCCTCCTACTTTTGATGAAAATGGAAATATTTCCGACACACCCCGAGTTCCCTTGGAATATATGGAATCCCTTTTTGGCAAAGGAACCCAAGCAGCATTAAAAATATTGGAGACAGAAATGAAAAAGAAAGACGATGGGAAAGATTCAGAATTGATGGATCTCTTGATTGCCAAAGATTGGAAAGCCATGTTTGGAATTCCGGATGTCAAGTTGATTTGATGGAAAAAACTGGAATAATGGATTGATGGATAATTGGATGAACGTAAAAAATGAAAAGCAAAACTTTGCGGAAGTAAAAAAACTTTCGCAAAATAATTACCCAGATGAAATCAGCAATGCAACAATCCAATAATCCAAATTTCCAAATTTCATCTTCTCGTCGACTGTGGGTTCTATCTGGCCTTTTACTCTCCAGCGTTATGGCAAGTTTGGATTCCAGTTTTGTTCCCATTGCATTTTCGGACTTAATCGATGATTTAGATACAAGTACAAGTGAAGTGGTGTGGGTTGCATTGGGATATCTCATAGCAGCAACAGGACCCATGTTATTCATGGCACGTGTGGCAGACCGAATTGGCAGAGCCAAGATGTTTGGGATTGGAACATTAGTATATGCTGTTGCTATGTCTGCTTGTAGTTATGCCGATTCTGTTTCCATGCTTATCATGTTTAGAATCATCCAAGGGTTTGGAATGGCTATGTTTCTTCCTACTACATTTACGTTAGCTACAGAAGTGTACCCACCAGAAGAACGAGGGAAAGCACTTGGAATTATGGCTTCGGGAAATGCATTTGGGTTTTTATTGGGTCCCATCTTTGCAGGATGGCTTTTGGATGCATATGATTGGCATGCTTTATTTTTATCTCGGATTCCTCTAGGTCTTATTGCAATCATTTTAGGATTTACGGTATTTGGGAAAAATATCGGAAGAACAAAAACAGAACGAAGCCATTATGATATTGTGGGTGCCACCCTTTTAACGTTTAGCTTATTCGGACTGCTTTATGGGTTTAACCGTCTCCCTGTTGAAGATAATCATCTAGACTTTATGACTTGGGCAATTTTCCTTGGAGGTGTCATTTTATTTCCCATCTTTATTAAGCATGAGCAACGGAGCCCCGACCCAATTATTGATATAAATTTATTTAAGAATAATAAAAAATTTACTCGAGCAGGAATGGCCTATTCCGTCATGTTTGCAAGTTTTCCAGCCGAACTTTTTGTTTTACCCATGCTACTCATTGTAGGGTTAGAAATTCGCTCATGGGACGTGGGTTTACTTATGGCTGTAGGCGCGGTAGTCACCTTTTTCATTAGTCCAAAAGCAGGAAAATTAGCCGACAAGTTTGGGGCTGAACGATTGTGTACCATTGGCACAATCCTTGCCATAATTGGCTATGGGCTCATGATGGCGGTACCGTTAAATGGATCAATTAGAATTCTATATTTAGCCATGGCTGTATTTGGTATTGGGACAGGGCTATTCTTTTCTCCTAATAATAGTATTATTATGTCTAGCGTCCCACCCGAACGTACTTCCATGGCTAGCGGGCTTATTGGCACATTTCGACAAACCGGATATGCGGTTGGGTTTGCTGTCATTGCCAGTATGGTTACTGCGTTTCAAGATCGGTTTGAAGAAAATTGGGCTGGGGCTGCACTAGGAAATATTCAAGAAAGCACAGCAAAAGATATATCATCTTTTTTCCACAATGGAAGTGTTTGGTCGCCAGAAGTTTTATTATATATTTTTAAAATGTCAGTAATTTTATGTTCATCCATCCTATTAATTACTCTATTCTTTTCCATTCCAAATAAAACGATAAAACATTTTTCTAATTGGGGTACCATTGGAATAACATTAGTGATTGGCTTTGCAGGGATGACTTTTCTTGGGAGTTCATCTACGCTGAAAATGAAACCCATATTAAATGATAGATTCCAAAAACTAAAAGTGGTCCGTCCTGCAACTGCCTTCGACGTGACTAATAAAAACCCCGTAGATATTGGAAAACGATTTGCTCTTCAGGGGGGTAAAGATATATATATGTCTAATTGTGCAGTATGCCATGGAGAACAATTAGATGGGCTGGAGTACTTAGGCGTACCACTGATCAAGAATGATTATGTTGAGAAAAGCGACATAAATGAATTATCACGCCATATTCGTGAGGGTCGCCCATTAGCAGATCCTCATAATTACACAGGTAGAATTATGCCTGGTTTCCCTCAATTTTCTTATGATGAAACAAAACGTCTTGTATTATTTATTCAAAACTACTCATTGTATAATAATTAGCTTGATAATGTTATTTAACAAATTTTTAATCCTTTTAGAATTCTAAATTATAAAAAATACTTTGTCTAAAAAAATCTTTATTATTACCTTTCATAATTGGTATGACCATCATACCAATATTTTGATTGAATTTTTCCTTTTGGACAGAAGAAAAAACTCAGAGAATAGTTACACAAAATTAGATTTTTATTGTGAAAATAAATTTAATTATGATATTAATTGCTAGTACACTTTTATTGGGGAATACTCATAAAGTTACAGGTCATGTTTTTCATGCAGAAACTGCTGAACCTTTAGCAGGAGTAAATGTAATACTTGTCGACACTGAACTAGGAGCAGCTTCTTTGGAAGATGGATCATTTATAATAAATAACGTTCCAGAGGGGAATTATAATATTTTTTATTCAGCTATTGGATTTGATAAATCATTAGACGTAATTAATGTTCCATTAAAGGAACCACTTGAAATTTGGATGACTGAAACATTTTTACAAATGAAACATGTCGTTGTAACTGGAACCAGAAATCAAAGAATAAATACTGATTCACCGATAGCCACAGAAGTAATTTCCAGAAATGATATTACTGAATCTGGAGCAAGGGATGTAGCTGAATTATTAGAAGAAAGATCTGGTATTTCTGTTGCTGCATCAAAAGAAGGTGGAAAAATTGTCAATATGTTGGGCATGGATTCAAAATACATCCTCATATTAGTTGATGGACAACCAGTAATTGGCAAATTTAATAGCCGTATAAATCTTGATCAAATCTCTACTGCTGTGATTGACAAAATAGAAATAATAAAAGGACCCAGCTCTTCTCTCTATGGTAGTGAAGCCATGGGAGGAGTCATAAATATTATTACAAAAAGGAATGTATATCAAAATCCTGTATCTGTAACAATGCGATATAGTGGGGGGTTTTCAGATCCTATTGATGAATCATTTAACCCAATAGACTTTGGTGTGGGTAAAAGAGATGTCAGGTTAAATTTGAATGGAAGAAAAAAATCATTCGTATTTCATACTGATATTGATTATCTGAATGCAAATGTTGACAAGAATCTCCAATACATTGATGTAGATAATTATGACAAATATTCAGCAAGAGGTGACATTGATTGGTCAATAAACGAAAACCAATTATTGAAACTAAATGTTGGACAATATTATAATAATGAGCAAAATCACTCAACCCTGCTGGAGGGCCAAACAAGAATAATCAAGAATAACTGGAATGGAGATCATGCTTGGACAATTAACGATAATATAAATATTCAAAGTATTTTTCATAAAGAAGACTATACTAGGTTGTATACAGAAAGGAGACCGCAAACCAATGACCTCGTTAAATCTGATACGACCAAAGAACATAAAATTGAACTAGAAATGAATTCTGTATATACTAATGAAAAAGTGACAATTAATATTGGGGGTGAATACTGGAATGAATCGTATTCAAATGCCAGAGTTGATAGTGGCAAAGTTCAGTCATTGGCTGGAACGGGATTATTTTTTCAATATGAACAACTAATTATACCAAAATTGACTGTTGTAACTGGATTAAGGGCAGATTATAATAATGAACTAGATTCTACAATTGTGAGCCCAAGAATTGCTGCAATGTTTAAAATTTCAGAGAGATATAAAATTCGTGCTTCTTGGGGAAAAGGCTTTCGTATGCCTTCTTTTATGGACAAGTATATGGATTGGAATCATTGGCAATTTGGTTATGCGATAATTGGGAATCCTGATCTGTTACCTGAAACATCTTCTGGTTATAATATTGGTATAGAATATTATCATCCTGGGAAATACAAATACAGTATAATGATATATCGTAATACATTTGAAAATATGATAATTGATGATCAATTAGAGCCGGGGCTATTTACATATTCCAATGTTGATAAAGTATTTTTTACCGGTATAGAATTTCAACATAGGGCGAATTACTCTAAACATTTTACAGGGTACTTTGCATATAACTTAAGTCATAACCGCAATGTTGCCACTGACGAAGTTGTCCCCGGGAGTCCTGAACATTCGGGTAATGTAAAAGTAAGCTATAAAAGTTCAACCAGTAAATTCAGATCTTCATTAAAAATTAAAGTGGTGGCACCTTATAAAGTACAGGAGTTTGTTCCAGAAGGGTCTGGTGAAGAACAAAACGAAGGATATTTTGATATAAGAGATCGAGATGGCTATGTTTTGTTAGACATTGATAGTAAAATAAAGTTGCATTCATGGGTAACCCTGTCTTTTGGAATTAGAAATATTAATAATGTTATGGATCAACAATATGGTCCATTCATAGGAAGGACAATGTATTTCGAGTTAGGAAGCAATTTCGGAGGTAACTAATATGCGGTTAAATAAATTATTAATCTTTATAATTATAACAATCATAGCTTTTTCAGGGTGCGAAGAATCAAAGGACGAATCTGATGATGGTGGAATAACTATTACTGAAAATATTCGATTTCCTGATGGAGCACCCCAATTGTTCTCATTAACCGATGAAGATTTTATCGACGCGACCTACGATATTTACCTTTTCGAAGTTTTTGACCCAACAGATCCTGATGCTTCTTCGTCTTATCCTTTTGTATCAAAAATAGGGTTAAATACCGCTGCGGCCGTAACGGGTATAAGTATGACCGGTTCTGATTTTTTAAGTGCTGTTCGTCCTGATTCTGGGTATAATTTTGATGATTCATCTAATTATGTTATCGGATCAAGTTGGTATGGTCAATATGATGGAGTAACACATTATATGGCTGGGGACAGCACAATTTATTTTATTTTTACAGCCCAAAATGAATGGGTCAAAATGGAAGTATTAAAAGCTAGTACATCCTTCTTTATTCAGTACGCCATTGATTCAGGTGACGGTAATTACAGTGCCACGGATACGGTAGAAATTCCGTTTAATCAAACCGATCATATTGCACCAGGTGATATTGGAACAATGAGTGAACCAACATTTTTTTCATTCTCAAACGGTCAGATAAACACACCGGAGGCATGGCATATTGGTTTTGGCAACTTACTGAATTTTTCAGTAGAACTTCAATCTTTGACCTATGTCCCCACTGCTTTAATAAACTTTGACCTTGAGGTAGAAGTTGCCGTAATAACGGGTGAAACTTTTGAAGAAATAATTGATGTGCCTGCAAATGCTCATTGGTGGACTACTGAATCTGACATTAAAAAACTTTGGTCATGTGCCGGAGACGGTGTTGCCAATTTAGAGGAATGCGCAAACGCCGTCCTCATTTACGACTTCCCAACATACAATAGTCATTTTATGCAGGTATTGAACCCGGATGGTATTTACCTCATTCGTATTGATAATAATGTATATAAAATAAAATTAGAAGAAGACAGTTATAGTTCAAGTAACGATGGACAATTAATTTGGTTTATGTACGAAAAAATAATTTAAATCTATCAGGAGAATAAATTACATGCACATTTCAAAATCTAGTTTCATTATGGGGTTAAGTATAGTTATATGTACAGTCATTGTTGCAAAATCGATGCCCATTTTAATGGATGATTATAATGATCATCCTTTGAGCTTACCCCAATACCGAGATGATTGTTTGGTTTGCCATGTTCAAGTTGACGGTTCGGGGCCCCTATCCGGATTTGGGGAAAAATATGACCGTGCAAACCTGGAATTGTCGGATGCAATAGTTCTGCAATATCCTAATCTTTTTAATGTTGAAGGCAAAAGTATTACTGAATTGGCTAGGTTAGAAGAATCAACAGATAAAATTATAGCAGATGTCCCGGGGAATAAACCCTTCAATTTAAAAACATATTATAGAGAAGAATGTAAAAATTGTCATGGGAAATATGGCGATGGTGATCCTTTTCAGGGGGTGCCTGCCTGGGCAAATAAGAAGTGGATAAATGAACGTGCGCCTAAATATGATGAATTATTAAAAATTATCTTATTGGGAAAAGATAAAATGATTGGACATGCGGGAAAAATTTCAGAAAGCGAAGCGAAAGAACTTCTTGACCTTGTTATAATAATAGCAAAAAAGAATGTATAAAGGAGAAAGTATAATGCAAATAATCAATAAAACTAAACACACCTTTGTCATTTCAATAATGGCAATCTTATCGTTTGGATTCAGCAAAACAACTGATTTGCGAGATTATTATCCATTGGAGGATGGTAATCAATGGGTATATCAATTCCGAGCTTTTCAACCAGATGGTCAAATTAAATACAGTATTAAGACCTATACTGTTACCGGTGATCTTGAGCTTGAAAATGGAGAAGTAGTTAAAAAATTGGAAGACCAGCGCGGATGGTATTATTTAATCACAATTGAGAAAGATCGCTATCTCCATTGGGGAGAACATGAAAATAGTGGTCTAGTTACCAATGATCCACCCTTTCGATTTTTTGATACCAATTTTGCTTATGGTAAGGAATATTCTTTTGCACATGCAATCAGCGATGGGTCTGCTCGGGGAACAGAAGTAGTATTCCATGGCTATGAAAGTATTCGCACACAAGCCGGTGAATTTAAAAATTGTTTGAAAAGTACATTTACTTATATCAATCCGAACGGTTCAACATTTGAATCAGTGACTTGGCTTGCAAAGGGCGTGGGAGTCGTTAAAAAAGAATTCTCTATTTTTTCCCCTAAAGCTGGACAAACATTGCGTTTTGACCGTGAATTAATACATGCAAATATTAAGGGACAAAAAGTAGGAGGGAAAAATTCACCAACTGTTGATAATTGGAAAGATTATTTTCCCTTTTACCAAGGTGATTCTTGGACTTATGATTGGTCATATACAATGGCAGATGGAACAACGCGATCGGAAGATCGCGTAAGATCATTTTCTGGAGTAGAATTTTTTGATATTGGCGTTGCGTTCAAATTGCTAGATAATAAAGGAAGTTATCTTTATTATAGTTCTTTTTCCAATAAGGGCATCATGATTCACGGATCTTATGAAAGTCGGGCTGGTGGACAGGTATTTACTTATCAGCCAGCACTCCATTTATTGAGAGCAGACCAAGTGATTGGCCGTGAATACACTTGGAGCGAGCCAGAAGCAAACCAACCTAGTAATATCGGACGTTATAAACGGTACCAGCATTGGACATCCGAAGCCGAGGGATTCCAAACATTGGAAACTGAAGTTGGTTTATTTGATGTTTTGAGAGTTCGACTTTCATGGAGCACATCAAAAGCTTGGGTAAGTCAATGGTATTATTTAGCTGAAAACATTGGAATTGTTGGGATGGATTATGAAGCAATCGATAAAATTACGGGCAAACGTGTTATTGGATTGGTTGCTCGTGTAAAAGAAGCAACGCTTCAAGGTGATAAAGTTGCTAATCTTGCCGAATTAGCAACACATGTTAAAAATGTAGAAGCTGCCATGGCAAAATTGAAAGATGATCCAAAAGCGCGGAGGATATTTAAAGATGCTTTTGAAAATCGCTATACTTGGAAAGATGGGTTCCCTGGACTTACAGCAGATTTAAATATCATAAATCATGGAAATAAACCAATTGCTGCCAAAATTACAGTGGATCGTAACCTGATAGTTGATTTTGAGTGCGATGATTGTGGAGGCGAATTAAGATCCTTGGTTCGTGCTCAAGTTAGTCAATTCGTTACACATCGTGTTTACGAACCCTTTGATGAAAAATATGCACAGGGTGAGGCTTTCTTTCAAATTGTTAAAAAACGCCCTAAGGGAATGTGGGAAATAACTGCTGACGGAGAAACCGCTATGGGTTCCTGGTATTTGATAGATTCGCAGACAAATGAAGTTCGCCAATTAACTCGTACTTTGGGTGGACCTGTCAAATTTATGATTCATCATGAAAAAAATATCATAACAGAAAAAGGGAATTACATTGCTAACTATTATCCCGTCAAATTTTATATTGAAGATGGGGATAAGAGACATGATTTAGGAGAAGTCGTTTATGATGATAAATTCGTCAAAGATGGAAAATGGTGGCTCCCAGAACATCGTATTTTAAAGGGAAAGTTACCACAACCTGATATGACTGTTATTGATGTGGATTTAGAATTATTATTTCAAAATGTGACATATATGCAATAATTTGAAGTTAATTTATCATTTTATAATGCAATATAATTTGAATAAAACAACTTGACTAATTAAAGAAGGGCGTTTGATCTTCAAACGTCCTTCTTTAAATATAATGACTAAAATAACACGCAGAAATTTTCTTAAGACATGGCAAGTAGTTGTAGGCGCTTTAGCTACAATGGCCACAATTCCATCACTTTATTACTGGTGGTGGGATCAACCGCATAAACCTAAAAACACTGAAAGCTGGATTGATTTAGGCAAAGCAAAAAAAATCAATGAGAACCAATGGCTCAAACGTCCCATTTCATTTAATATTCAAGATCGTTGGAAGACTCGAATCATACAAGAAATGCTTTATGTTTATCGCGATGGAAGAAATGTGACAATTATAAGCTCCATTTGTCCCCATGCCGGGTGCCTCATTAAAACAGAAAAGAGTGGATTTGTATGCCCGTGCCACAAAAGTTTTTTTGATGAAAAAGGGTCTGTAATTGAAGGCCCTTCTCCCCGCCCTTTAGATACCATGGAATGGACCGTAAAAAAGGGCCGACTATATGTTAAATATGAACAATTCCGAACCGGGTTAAAAACCAAAGAAGTTGTTAGCTAAAAAATGAATTTTCAACCCATATTTAAAATGAGTGCGGGAATTAGTTTTTTATTTCTAACCCTTTTAATGGTTTCAGGCTGGGGATTGAGTGGCGGATATATCCCCTCAGAATCTGAAGCGTTTTCTTCAATCTTATATCTTCGAAAAATGGGTGGAATTGGACAAATGATTCGGAGTATCCATTTTTATTTATCATCCGGACTTATTATATCAGGGTTTATATTTTTAATCACCTTCTATTTACTAGGGTATGTTTCACTCTATAAAAAACAATGGTATTTCTCATTGGCTATTTATTTTCTTGTTATAGGTAGTTGCTTCACAGGTTATTTGCTTCCAATGGATCAAAATGCTTTTTGGGGAACACAGATAAGATTAGGGATTGTCGAAACAATTCCTTTCATAGGATTAACCCTAGCCAACCTTTTAAGAGGTGGCTTGACTTTTGGATCAGAAACATTATCACGTTTTTTCACAATTCATGGGTCTCTTTTTCCTTTAATATTGTCTATCATTTCTCTTTTACTTATTCAATATCAGTGGGAATCCATAAAAACAGTATTATCAAAAGTTTCCATTCTGATCGGGACTAGTCTTGGTATGGTTCTAATCTATATTGGGACATATTCCATTTCAGCACCACTTGAACTTCCAGCTAACCCAATTGATGTGGAATATATTCCACGTCCTGAGTGGTATTTTCTCTGGTTATTTGAATTTGGGAAATACGTTGAATGGGCGCCTTGGATTCGGAGCACTCTTCTTCCCTTCGCTGGGACACTTTTTTTAATTGGGCTCCCCCTTCTTAAACAGCATTCATTAAAACAACGATTCACCATTGCAACTGTATGGTGTGGTGTTTGGTTAATATTAACAGGGTTAACATTATACGCAGATCGAAATCTTCCTAATAAATTAGATTATGAAGCAGCTATGTTTATTCAGGCAGGTGAAAACTATACAAGCTTATGCTATGATTGCCATGGAACTGTGGGAAAAGGTGATGGACCTCAATCAAAAACTTTTGACTTGGAAACGCCCGATTTTACAACCGAAAAATACTGGTTGGAGACAGACGATTTCAAAATGATAAAAACCATTCGTGATGGCAAAGGTAAAGATATGCCTGATTTCAAGAAAAATTTGAATACCCATCAAATTGAAGCGATGGTAGATTATATTAAACGATCTTTCTCAACACTGAAATAATAGAAATCGTTAAATTAAATACCCAATATTTCTCAATTTTATGAGAAACAAAAAACTTAAAAATCAATAAAGGATTAAGGAAAACGATGAAACCAAATAAATACCTTTTCAAATTATCAATATTTTTCATTGCAATAGGTACTGTATTATTATCTCAACCCGAATTCAAAAACCTGCAAGTGCTAAATAAAAATATCAGCAAAGATGATTTAAAAGCTACTATGAACAACTTTGCGGATTATCTGGACGTTAAATGTTCTTTCTGTCATATTCTTGATGAGTATCATAAAGACGATAAAGAGCATAAACAAGTTGCAAGAAAAATGATTCAATTAACAAGAATGGTTCGAAAAGATGGGAAAAAATATTTTTCAAAAGATTACAAAACTGAAGAGTTCACTTGTTTTACTTGCCATAATGGTAGCGCTGAGATAAAACCCTATAATCCAGATGATGAAGATTGGCCTTGATGTGGTTAACTTCAGCCTATTTTTTTAAATGGAGTAACAAATGAAACCGATTATTATGGTAGGTACGGCAACCATTACACTATCTCTGGTTCTGTACTCAATGGGAATGATTCCAGCATTAAAAAACCGACTCATAACAAAAAAGATTACATGGTTTTTAACTATTGGACTTGTATCAGAATTAATTGCTGTCAGTTGCATGGCTATAGGATCCACACAACCCATAACAACACCTCATGGCTTGATTGGATTAGCGGGTATAATAATTATGATCAGTATTGTATTATTCAGTTGGAAGTCAATTTTATCCAACAAACATGATTATTTACTGGATGAAAAGGCACATATATATTATAAATCTGCCTATATTATTTGGGTAATTGCATATTTTACTGGGGCATTTGTTGGTATGAGTCAAATCTAAATTTGGTCAATTTTATATAAAAGGAGGACTTCTTTGATAAAATATACAAATTACTTATTTATTCCACTCATTTTTTCCATTGGATTAGGGGATTCTCTCCCTTCTGGAATATCAGTCCATCGTTTAAATAACGGAATGGAAGTTATTCTAATTGAAAATCAGTCCTTACCGATGGTTGGAGCAAATGTTGTCGTCAAAACCGGATCCGCCTACGAAACGTATGCAACCAGTGGGATGAGTCATATGTTGGAGCATTTACTATTCAATGGAACGACGACTCGCAAACAAAAAGAATTGTATGACGATGGAGATAGAATTGGTGCCTATAACAATGCAAACACAGGTGAATATTATACCAATTATATGATGGTCACGCCAACGGAGCACATTCAGGATGGAATGGAAATTCAAGCAGATATGCTTTTTAACTCAATACTTCCTGAAGGGAAATATGAGAAGGAAAAGGGAATTGTTCTAGAAGAGATTGCTCAAAGTTTGGCAAGACCCGGGACACAGATTGAAACAGATATTCAGTCTATTTTATTTAATGGGCATTCTCTTTCTTTACCCACATTAGGAACATATTCCACTATTGAGTCTCTCCCCCTTTCCCCCGTTCGAAAGTATTATGAAGGGAATTATGTTCCCAACAATATGATTTTAAGTGTGGTGGGACATTTTGATTCTGATGAAATGTTAGAATGGGTTAAAGATATTTACGGGAAACCAGGGCCGGGAAGTGTTTATCGGCCACAGGATTCTGACTTCAAAACTGGCTTTGATTTACCAGACAAAATGGGTAATACCACTTATCATCGTTCCCATGCTGATTCTACCACAATCATTCATTTAGCTTTTGAATTACCAACAAACCCTATTCCTGGTTTTTTTGATCTTATGGAAGATGGATTGTCTGATAAAATTGATGCCATTCAAGCAGGCTTAAAAAAAGAAAATGGATCTTCTTTTCAATCCCTTGTTGGTAGTATCAAGCAATCACCCATAGAAAATTACCTCATTGTAAAAGCAACTCTAAAGTCCAATGAAAATGTAAATAGTATAATTAATACTATTTCAAATGAAGTATCAGATATGAAGTTTTCAATTAAAACAGATGCAGTATCCGCTTTCACAACTGCAAAAAAGACTGCCTTTTATAAAAGCTTGGAAAAACCACATATGTTTGGGATTTATAATGCGCATGTATTTGCTCAAAAAGGAATCGATGGTTTTTTATCTTCCTTTGATGAGACCATATACGTTAATGCTGCAAAATCCTTAAAAAAACACCGCTTTAATAATGACCCAACTATTATCATCCATCACCCAATGAATACACAAACGGACGATGAATCACAATCTGAATCAGTTCAACTATTTGATCAAGAAGGGTCTGGAACTACGCTTATTGCCAAGCAAAACGCATCTAGTCCACTTCTAGCTGTACATTATTTATTCAAACATAAAGCAAAACTTCAAAATGAGTTTGGAAAAGATGCGGCAAAAATACTCCATGATTGTTTTGGGCAAAGGATGAAGTCTGTAAAAATTGTAGATCAAATTTCATCTTTTGGATTCACATTTACAGTGAATGACAATCCGTGGATTCCCATGGATAATATATATCTCCATGATGATTTTGGATATATTCGTGTTGAAGGATTGGCGGATGATATGGATGGCGGGATTGAATTTTTAAATAACGCATTTATGAATTTTACCCCATCTCAAGAAGAATACGATAGAGCAAATGCACCATCCCATGGTGGTTATGGAGGTATGAGTCATAAAAATGTGGCGAAGGAAACATTCAATAAGTTGGTAGATGCACAGATTTACCCAGAGCAAAAGGATAATAAAGAACCACCACAATTGACATACGAATCACTCTTGGCATTTGCAGAAAAATATTGGACACCCGAAAACGTCATAATGACAGTTGTGTCACCGAATTCTCCGGAAAGTGTGAATCAATTATTTTCAGGCTTTGGCACGGGAAAAGAAAAAGACTCAACTCCACCAAAAGAGCAATTGTATCTTTTGAATAAAAAAGCTATTACCATTGAAGAAGATGGCGGTGGTGCACAAGCATACTTATTTTGGGGATTTATGAAAGAAATTGATACTAGTGATAAGCCTGCTCTTACAGCCTTGTCCTTAATCTTGAAAGATAAAATTGTTTTTGATATTCGCGAAAAACAAGGCATGGCTTATAGAATGCATGCGGGCATTTCATTGAAAAAGAATAAAGCCTTATTTTCCATCAATTTTGGCACTCGACCAGAAAATGTAGATGTTCTGGTTCCCCAATTCCCAGGATTTTTCTCTATGGAAATGCTGAATGATGTGGACAATGCCACTTTAGAGAAATCGGTAAATATGTATTTGGGACGTATGATGTTTCGGCGACTCTCCAGCATAAATCAAGCTTATTATTTGGGACATTCTCTTTACTTCGATGGAGATATGAATTCTGATTCTGAATTTCTAGATAGATTAAAATCTGTAACACTTGATGATGTGAAGCGTGTTGTTAAAAAATATATGGATGGAGATAACCCCATTTCCATTGTTGTTCGGTAAAGGAGAACCCATGAAACGTATTTTAATCTTATTATTCTTATTTTTCATTTCATGCAATGAAAAACATATTTCCGTCGTGGAATTTGATTCACACCACATTCAACTCAAAATTGATGTAAACCAACATTTTGCTAAACTTATTGATACTGGCAAAATGAAAGTTTCAGCTGGTTGGAATTTGTTTAAATTGAATGGCACAGTCGGAATTCAGTCCTTCGAAGTGAATGAATCACCTGTTCAGTATCAGACGTTTTTTTCAAAAGATTCTGCTCAATATCCCGATGAATATAAACAAATCATTTCATTCGATAATCCCCATGAAGAAGAGCAAATAATTGCATTTCAATCCAATTCAGATGGGTTGGTAACTTTTTCCATTTCTTATTCCGGGACATTTTTTGAAGACGTAAAAGATGTTCATTTTTCCAATGAAAATGTGGGACGAGAAGTGGCTGCTACGATTTCTGAACTAGGTGCCTATTTTAGTCCCGCTGCTACCTACTACCCCACCGGGAAAGAGTCTATGGCTAGTTTCAAACTCACTGCGAATATTCCAGCCAATTGGGAATCCATCAGTGATGGCAATCGTTTATCCAATGAAACAAAGGACGGAAGAAAAATCCAATCTTGGGGAAATCCATTCAAAAATGATGGTAATATGTTCATGGCTGCACCCTTCGTAACGAAATCCACTTGGGTTGATGATATTGAAGTGGCTTGTTATTTCTTTGAAGCGGATACGGGATTGTTTGATCAATACCTTCCTGCAACGGCAGGATATATTCGTCAATATTCTGAATTAATTGGACCTTATCCTTATAAGCGTTTTACGGTGGTAGAAAATTTCTTTCCCACAGGATATGGCATGCCTGCTTGGACGCTATTGGGACAACAAGTTATACGTCTCCCCTTTATTGTTTTTACTTCACTTGGACATGAAGTGCTTCATAACTGGTGGGGAAACAGCGTTTATGTGGATTATGAACGTGGAAATTGGTGTGAATCCGCAACCGTTTATGGAGCCGATTATCGATATAAACTAAAGCGATCTGCAGATGCTGCAAAAACATATCGAAAGGATATTTTGAAGCAATATGTGAATTATGTTACTGAAGAAAATGATTTTCCTATTCGCGAATTTATTAATCGCACGAGTCCTGAAACTCGAACCATCGGATACAATAAAGCTATGATGGTATATCATATGATTGAAGAAGAAATTGGAACAGAACCTTTTTTCGAAGCATGGAAATTGGTCAATACAAAACACCAAGAACAAAAAATTTCTTGGGAAGAATGGGTATCTGCATTTGAAAATACGTCAGGTAAAGATTTAAGTCATATAATTCCCCAATGGATTAACCAAGATGGAGCTCCTATTTTAGATTTACAAATAGACAACGCTACCGACCATTCGATTAAATTTACATTACTTGAAAAGAGCGGCCAAAATTATCGATTAGAAGTGCCAATTCATTTTGATAGTGGCTTTGATACGACCGTTATATTTAATTCGCCATCTACATCTTATTATATGAAATTATCTCAAAAAGCAAATTCTATTTCAGTTGATCCTGATTTACATTTATTCCGCCGGCTCTACCCTGTAGAAATTGAACCTATTTTATCCGCAGCCTTAGGAAATAAAAATAAACTATTTTTCACAGATGATGATCCAAGTCAGTTCAAAAAATTTGGAGATAATGTAACAGAAAGTGATATTTCTATTCACTCAACACAAGATATTTCATCTCAAGACAATAATAGTTTACCAATTATTCTTAATCTGAAAGAATTGCCGGCGTTTTTTTCTGAACGGATCGAAATAACTGATGAAACAATTACAATCGCTGGAAAAAGTTATCCAAAATCAGGACATACATTTATTTTAACTGGCCAAGATTGGAATGGATTTAAAAATCTACTCCTTATTTTATCTGGAGATTTTGAATCATTACCACGTATAGGTCAACTGGTTCCCCATTATGGAAAATATTCTTATCTCGTTTTTAAAGGATCCAAAAATGTGGGAAAAGGTCAATGGTATGTAGGCAATTCTCCTTTAATGCAAAACTTAAATGATGACGGGAAAGTTGGAATTAGAACCCAAAAGGCACTTGAATCAGCACCACCAACATTTTCTAGTGATAGAATGATGAACACCGTTAATTACCTTGCTGATGATAAACTAAAAGGACGTGGTATCGGTACAAAAGAAATTGATGATGCAGCAAATTATATTGCGAATAAATTTGAAGAATATGGGTTAAATCCTGGGAGTGACGTGGGATCATATTTTCAGAAATGGACCCAAGACGTTTTAGATAAAAATGGAGTTGATTTACAAAACGTAATTGGAATTATTCCTGGAAATAATCCAAAATTATCTGAAGCAGTTGTTATTTCTGCCCATTATGATCATTTGGGATTTGGATGGCCTAATGCTAAAAAAGGGAATAATGGTAAAATCCATAATGGAGCTGATGATAATGCAAGTGGTGTAGCCGTTATGTTAGAACTTGCTAAATCATTTGGAGAAATAGGAAAACCTGCGCGGACCATTATATTTGTCGCTTTTACTGCCGAAGAAGCAGGACTTGTCGGATCTCGTTATTTTGTTAATAATTACAAAAAACATTCAATATTGGCCAACTTAAATATTGATACAGTTGGGAGATTATTTGAAAATAAGTTGATGGTTTTAAATAGTAACTCTGCTGCTGAATGGAAATATATTTTTATGGGCATTAAATATTCCTCAGGGATTGAAACATCAATCATTCCACAAGATTTAGATGCAAGTGATCAAGTGGCATTTATTGAGAAAGAAATCCCCGGTGTACAATTATTCTACTCCGGCGTTGGTTCAGACTACCATGTCCCAGAAGATGATGCTCAAAAGATTGATGCTTCCGGATTGATTAAAACAGCAACAGTTGCATACGAAGTTTCAAAGTATCTTACTGGAAGAGAAGAACCCATGGATTTTACGGGAAAAGCAAGAAAGAGTCATTCGCAAGCACCCTCCAAGAATAAAAAAACTGGTGAGCGAAAAGCATCGACTGGCATCATGCCTGACTTTACCTATTCAGGAGTGGGTGTACGAATCGCCGGAGTGGCTGACGATTCTCCTGCATCAATTGTTGGTTTAAAAATTAACGATGTTGTCACTGCTTTTAATGGAAAAGAGGTCAACAACTTGAAAGATTATTCAAACTTCTTAAAACTACACCAACCAAGTGATACTGTTACTTTTACGATAGAACGTGATGGTAAAAAAGAAGAAGTAATCATTACACTTATTGAAAGATAAACAATTAAATCGATAAAAAAGAAAAATTGACATTTTCAATCATGGTGTTTACCTTCCACATAATATAGAGAGAAATATAAATAGAATTGGTCATACCATCATACCAATCATGGGTTTTTCTCTTAAGGATCATAAAACAATCAAAACAAAATAATCAAAGGAGTTATAATGAATAATAAAATGATAATGGTTCCTCTAATACTTGTCAGTTGTGGAAATTTTTTAATTGCTTCCGAAATCACTGATGAATTTACTGAAGACGGTCCAGATATTGTATGGGCACAAATGTGGGCAGATAGTATGTCTACGCCTTTGGAAGTTGTGGAAGATGCTTCTGCCCCTAGCGGTGATGGTTATGTAGGTCAGATGACTGTGGACCTTGATTATGCTGCTCTTGGTGTAGTATACGGAGGTTCGGCTTCCATGACAGACTATGCTATTGAAGCAGAAGTGTATCTTGAAATGAATTCAGGGTACAGGCAATCTCTTATGACTCGTTTTGGAACTGACGGTGATGA
>NNSG01000006.1 GCA_002256485.1 Fidelibacterota bacterium 408169 | reverse complement strand
TTTACTCGTCCCCGAAGGCCTTTCAGGGGGCCATAGATCACATCTACTTCTGCACCTATGGGGATATCTTGTTCATTCTGAAGCTGTAGTTCAGACATGAGCATCTGATCCAGCCAGTACATTTGTTCAGAAGGGATAGAAACTGTTTTATTGCAAAATGTGACAAATTTTACCACACCGTCCGTTTGCAATACAGGCAACTTTTCTTTACGTATATCAATGTTTACAAATACATAGCTGCGGAATAATGGCACTTCCACCTTTTTCTTACGGTCGCTCCATTGGCGGGTTTGGGTAACTAGTGGCAAAGAAGATTCAATTTCTTTTTGCTTAAGTTCAGAGTGAACGGATTTTTCGTGACGGCTCTTTACATACACCGCGAACCATTTTTTATTCAAAATACACTCCACTAATAATCTGTCCACGAATTAGCGGTAGCGCACTAATTAACACAAATATTTTTATAGAGTTTTGTAAGGCGGTTAGCATATGCATTATTATTTATCAGAAATGTTATCAATTTTATTTTTTGCGGTCAAAAATTTTGACAGCAAATCATCCAAGTCTTTGTGTGTTTTTATACTCATTACAGTTCACTCATTACAGTTCATCGCTAACGGCTTCTTTTCCCCATATAAATAAAGCGTGGTTTATATTTAATCTGTCCTGCAATTTTAAGAATTCCTCTTCGTTTAAAACAAGTGTTCTTATTTTTCTTTCAATTAAATCTTCTGTCTTTTCCGTTACTTCCTTCAGCTTTTCTTCATCCACCTGGCCCACCAAAACAAGATCGATCAATCCGGAATCGTTACCTTGGGCATAATCTCCAATCACATATGCCGCTCGGATATCTCCGAGTTTGGCAGCGAGTTCTTCTGCAACTTTATCAATACCAACGAATTTTTTTACAACACTTTGAATATCCTTGAATAGAGAGTGGTCTTTATTGGCTCTGTATTCTACGGTTCGGCCGGAATTGACAGACTTGAGGAGTTTAGCCTCCGTGAGGCGATTCAGCTCCACGCGGATAGCATTGGTGGATTCGCCAAATTCTGTGGCCAAACCACGGAGATAAGACTTTGTTCCCGGGTTCAGAAAGAACTTCAGGAGGAGTTTTACCCTCGTTTTTGATGTAATCAATGAATCTAACATATTTGTTATTGATTGATAACGAGTAAGATTATTACTCATTAATGGAAAATGCAAGGAATTAATCAGTGAACAGTAATGTGTTATCTGTGAGCTGTGATTCGGAAGCAGTGATTAATCTACGTTCCTTCGTCACTACGATTAACACGTTCGTCTTCTCCGCCGGTTGGCGGATACGACGGACAAGTCTGTGAGCAGGTGGATGGATGAGAGTCGTAAAGGCGGAAAGTCATAAAGTTGATATATAGGTCAAGATACTGATTCAATTTTATCTTTTAACCATGATTTATATCTTACAAAGTTTGTCATTATTTTGTCTGCTTGTTTTGTCTGCTTGTTTTCTCGAATACACTTTACCGCCATAAGATACTTTTGATTTTTCTCCAAGAATTTTTCCTAATCGATTCAAGGCGATTTTATCCCCTTTTGATAAAAACAGAGTTTGCTCAACAAGATAAATCACTTGCGCATGATCGTCACCTGCACTTTTAACGCTCCCCGCCTTAATGGTGAGTGCATCTGTAAATGCTATAGCCGCATGTACAATTAAGATAGATGCAGATGTCCAAAGTTCAGCCTCATAATTATTCAATGCTCCAGAATAGTACTCTTCTGCCGCCACATAATATTGATGCCATTGTTCCCGCTCTACTGTTTTTTTGGCTAGCTTTCTTGCCATATTAAATACGTTTACCTGTTAAATGAATATGGTCTTTGTAAATATTCGTTTTTAATGCTTGATATTTCTTATCATCGTTCCATTGTTTAAGGTTTATTATTATCGGAGAGATAGACAAACCAAACTCGGCCAAGATATTTGAAGAAAATTCCACCATTTTATTCTGAATTAAATCGTCATCTTTTTTACTGGCGATAATAACAAGAATGTCTAAATCACTATTTTTCGTATCCATGTTTTTTGCAACACTTCCATAAATACATGCCCATATGCAGTTCTTGTCAAAAAAGGTCTGACATTTCTTGATAACAGTATTTAAATATTCATTTTCTATCAAGAATATTGGGGTTATCAATGAGTTCGCGAAATAGTTTTTACGATTTAAAATGAATGCCTTTGTTTTACCTGATCCCAAGTTTTCTATTATGTTTAATTGTTCGAGGCGATTTAAAGCAAGCCTACACGTCCGACTATTTATACTTGCTCTACGCGCCAATTCCCTCCCACTAACACCTGCAACGAGTTGGTTTAAAACACGTAAAATTGCAATATGACTAGGAGCACCAAATATTTCTTGCAATGGATATTGTGTATATGAATTATTCATACCGGGTAATATACTACTCATTCGGGTAATATACTACTCATTATTTTTGGGCGATATGAGAAGTGGACGAACGGAAAGTCGGAAGTCTGAAACCCTTGAAATTGATTATTGACCTTTAAATTGATTAATCTACGTTCCTTCGTCACGACGCTGAATAAATTTTGGATTTTGGATGATTGATTGATAAAACTAAAAGCCACACCCGCCGGCCCTCCTCCGCCAGTTGGCGGATTCGTTCGCAATGGCAGGTATTTTATATGGAATGAATTAAATTTCCTCAACCACCCCTTAATCCCCTCCTTACTGTAAGGAGGGGTAAAACAAAAAAACATAGTGTCATTCTGATTCCGATTTATCGGGAGAAGCCATGCCTACGATGTACTACGGCAGATAAAAATCTTAAGCGAACTTGTTATTAATAATGCTTGAGATCCTTTACGCCAGAGATCGGACAGGCGTTATGCTTCAGGATGACAAAAGGAAGACGTGGTCCATCAGGGATTCCCCGCCGGCCCTCCCGCTAATCGCCAGCCTGCCTCATGATTTTGGTGGCCGGCAGGGGAGCGGGCTGGGAACCCCGGACCATTATTAATCTTTTTCATCCAAACTTTTTTACCAAATCCGGTTTTATAATATTTTTCTCGTCGCCTAGCGCTTATCTTGCCATCAAAATCTTCAATTATGAGAATGCTATACGGTCGTCTCGCTTTTGTAGAGCGGACTTTACCAGAATTATGAAACGTTAACCTATCAGAAGGATCTTTTGACATCCCAACATAATACCAATCAAACTTATTTGATTTAATAATGTAAACACTCCACATAGTGGGCCCTCAGGGATTCGAACCCCGGGCCAACGGATTATGAGTCCGCTGCTCTAACCGCTGAGCTAAGGGCCCCAAATAGAGCGTTAAATTTATAAAAAAAGCCCCGATTGCTCAGGGCTTTTTTCATTTTATTTTACGTTTACTTTACAGCGCGTAGCTGACCATTGCGCCCAGCTGAATCCAGCCGGTTGATTCTCCTCCTGCAGCTGCCGTTGAGATATTTGCCCTGACATAGGGTTTTACCACAATGGGCTGATCCGGGATAGCATAGTCGAAGGAAGCACCTCCGATAAGACCAAGACCATCCAATAGACCGGCTCCGCCAAAGACGGAAACAGGACCATTGGGTGTTTCAAGCACACTGGCATTTAAAATACCAAATACACCTGTGAGTCCATTAGCGCTTTCCAGACCGACATTGACACCCACGTTAAAGGGGCCGAGAGGCAATCCATAGGGAGTGCCGACTACAACGCCAAAAACCGGGTCCATGCCGCTGTCAGCATAGTATTCACCACCTATGACCGGCATAGCGACATTCAGTCCGACGGTGTATCCGCTCTGGGCGGTTAATGGTACTGCAAACAGTGCAGCAATGATTAGTAATATAGAAACGCGTTTCATATTATACCTCCGTTTCGAATTGTTATTTGTGCTATTAAGCATGCTACCCTCATTTTACGGTATTGATACACATAAAACAATTGTTTTTTAAAAACTCTTTAGATGTCTTTACGTTTGTTAATGCATGGGGATTGCCCACCTTCGTTCCTACTTCGCTCACGATGACAAATTCTTTTTTCTTTATTATAAAACATAGATATTGTATTAGCGAACCGACATGAGGAGGTGACGCTATCTCCTTGGGAGCGATAACATCCGGGGAAGCCTGATGTCTGTACGTTATTCTATGCTAGGAGATTACCGCGTCATCCCGTAAACAGGATTCCTCGCAAAGACACTAATGGTGGTCTGGAGGTTGTTTGGTGCAAGGGGATCGCTTCTCCGCCAGTAGGCGGATCGCGATGACAAATATTGGTGTTTTGGGGATTATTTTATGTTAGGGAATTGTCAGACTGTGCTTAAGCCGGGATAACGTTTTTATAATTGCCGCGAAGTCGGCCGCGGGTGTCGATGATCAGTGTGTCTGATTTTGTAAGTAAATCATAATCCACATTATCATGATCGGTAATGAGCAGAATACAGTCGTATTTTTTTACATTTTCCGCTGTTAAGTCTATGCTGTCCAGTTTCAAATTGTATTTTCGTGTTTTGGGTAAGGAAGGTAAAAAAGGATCGTGATAATCCACAAAAATGTCTTGGACAAGGAGCTTTTCTATAATGTCCAACGCCGGTGATTCACGGAGATCATCCACGTTTTTCTTATAAGCCACACCTAACACCAGAATAGTTGCATTTTTTGGATTTAGTCCTCTATCCTGTAACGCTGATTTCATTTTATCAATAACCCACTCCGACATACCGGTATTGATTTCCCCGGCAAGCTCGATAAACTTCGTATCAATCCCGGACTGCTTTGCTTTCCAGGTTAGATAAAATGGATCAATGGGGATACAATGTCCGCCCAGTCCCGGGCCTGGATAATAAGCTGTAAATCCAAATGGTTTAGTCGCGGCGGCCTCGATGACTTCAAAAATATCGATGTCCATTTTATCTGCAACCATTTTCATTTCATTCACGAGGCCGATATTCACTGCACGGTGAATGTTTTCCAGAAGTTTGGTCATTTCAGCTGCTTTTGTTGAACTAACGGGAACTACTTTTGTTACAATATCCCCATAGAGACATTCTGCGATTTCAAGGCAATTTTGTGTCTGCCCACTTACAATCTTTGGAATGGTTGCTGTAGAATAATCTTTATTTCCGGGATCTTCCCTTTCCGGCGAGTACAAGACAAATAGATTCTCCCCAACTGAAAATCCCTTTTCCTGAAAAGGTACAACCAGTTCTTCTTCAGTCGTACCGGGGTATGTGGTACTCTCTAGAGATACTGCCTGGCCTTTTTTCAGATAGGGCAATATGGACTGTAACGTACTTTTTATATAGCTTAAATCCGGTTCTTTGTTATCAGACAACGGCGTGGGAACACAGATAATAATGACATCCACATCCGAAATCTTTTGGAAATCAGTCGTAACATTTAAACCGTCATTTACCGCAGCGGTAATTGCATCATTCCGGATATAATTGATATAACTTGTGCCCGATTCAATATGGTCAATCTTGGATTGATCAATATCAAACCCCATAACATTGAACCCTTTTTCTGTAAAGCGCAGCGCCAGAGGTAAACCCACATAACCAAGACCGACGATGCTGACAACAGCTGACTTATCTGTAATTTTCTGTAATAGAGCTTCTTTGTAATTCATATTTGGATTCTACGAAGTAAATGATAAATAGTTTATATCTAGCACCAAATTTGAGTCTTTCAAGATGTATGATGAAATATAAAAAGTATTGTTTGATGGATAAGGATAAGGATTAAAATTAAAATTAGGATAAAGAAACTGGTTGAATGCCTGACTACCATTCCTACGCTACGTCTTCGTCGGGTTTATTGAACGGGTGAATGATTGGGGTTTCATGGGGTGGTGATGTATTTTTAATATTCTCAACCACCCCCGAGACCCCTCCTTACAGTAAGGAGGGGAAAGCATTCATGATTAATTATATTCACTAATTTTAATTCAAAGAGTGGAATTGTTGAAATGTATTCAAACTGTTGCCCCCTCCTTTTTGTTCAAGGAGGGGATGCGGGGTGGTTAACAGCACACATATTATGAATTACTTAATTCTTTACATTTATCAGAAATAATTGTTAATACACCATCCATACTTTCATCTATTTCATTATTATAAAATCGTATTATATGATAACCTAAATCTTCTAACCTTCTTTCACGTTTTTGATCTTCTTTTTGTGTTTTAGGTAATAAATGGCCCGAACCATCCAACTCAACTATCAACTTTACTTTCGGACAACAAAAATCAACTACATAATTTTCAATTCCCTGCTGTCTTCTAAATTTGAAACCATCTAATTGTCGTCCCTTTAAATGATTCCAGAGTTTCTGCTCCCATGGTGTAGGAAAATTTCTTAATAATTTTCTTACTGTTTTTTGCTTTTTTGGATTTATTTGATGTTTCTTCATATTTATTAATATTATCTCAACCACCCTATTATCCCTCCTTACTGTAAGGAGGGATGTTTTTTTCTTTCTTCATCTCTTTTTAACATTTGGAAAGAAGATGTTTTTTCATCTTTTTCTCAACCACCCCCGAGACCCCTCCTTACAGTAAGGAGGGGAAAGCATTCATGATTAATTATAATAATCGAGTAAGTTGAGGAATTGCTTTGTTAAGATTTTTATCCACTGTTACCAACCGTGTATTATTCATTTTTGCCAAGACAATATATTCTGCATCATACGCACTAATATTATATTTTAGAGAACATTTTAAAACATCTGACATAGACATACTAAACGTTGTATCTAAAAAATAATCCATTGCATTGTTAAGAATCTGATCGGCTTTTTTTTGAGATAATCCACCATGCTTTACATATGTAGACATTACATTTGTTAATTCATGAATCCAAATATCCGGACAGTACCATTGATTATCTTGTTCATATAATTCAACCGCTGCAGGCGTATGGTCACCTTCAATGAATAAATTCACAATTATATTTACATCAACAATAATCATTTGCGTCCCGCGTTTTTAGCGTCAGAAATAAATTCGTCCGTAACTTTGAATTTCCCCTTATAAGGTTTGGGCGTTTCTCTAATTTGGTATGTTTCAATAATACTTTCTTCCAAAATAGCATATATTTCTTTAGATACGCTGCGATGGTGTTTTTCTGCTCGCGCTTTTAATTTGTTTTTCATTTTTTCCGGTACATTTCGGATAAGAATATCGGACATAAATCCTCCATTAATTGATATTATTATGATATCAAATATATATCAGTAATGCTATCCCTTCAAAAGAGATTTGTTTGAATGTAAGTTTAAATCACCCTCCGCATTATTTTTCATATTTATGGGGCGAGCGGGCATTTAAATCCTCGTGTAAACAATATTTAAAATCCCCATCCAACCTTCGCTACATTGGGGAAGACACTATAGGTTGGGAAGGCTTTATAAGTTGAGGGGAGAAAAGACGGTTTGAGATCCTTCTCCCGACTTACTTGTCGGGGATCAGGATGACAATAATTTTAGTGTTTATTTTGAGCCTGACACCAAACTCTCAACAACCGATGGATCAGCTAAAGTTGAAATATCACCCATATTGTCTGTATCTCCTTCAGCAATCTTGCGCAAAATGCGGCGCATAATTTTCCCGGAACGAGTTTTAGGTAGAGCAGGAGCAAACTGGAGTTGATCCGGTTTAGCATGGGGTCCAATCTCTGCTGCAACCGTTTTCCGGATCCTGTCTTTGATTTCATCTGAAGAATCAACACCGGTCATGAGTGTTACAAAAGCATAAATACCCTGACCTTTAATATCATGGGGAAACCCCACAACGGCTGCTTCCGCTACACCATCCGCTTTACCAATGGCGCCTTCTACTTCTGCCGTACCGATGCGATGGCCGGACACGTTAAGTACATCATCCACCCTACCGGTAATCCAGTAATATCCGTCTTCATCTCGCCGGGCGCCGTCACCGGTGAAATAATATCCTTCGCATTGTGAAAAATAGGTTTCAAAAAAGCGATCGTGATCGCCGTATATCGTGCGCATTTGTCCCGGCCATGATGATTTCATTGCCAATAGCCCGGACACATTATTCCCTTCAATTTCCTGACCGTCTTCTGTTAATAATACAGGTTCAATACCAAAGAAAGGAAATGTGGCTGTTCCCGGTTTAATGGGCGTGGCACCCGGGAGTGGAGTGAGTAAAATACCGCCTGTTTCGGTCTGCCACCATGTATCCACTATGGGGCAATTTCCCTTGCCAACAATGTTATAATACCACATCCATTCCGGTTCTTTGATGGTTTCTCCAACCGAGCCTAACAAACGTAAACTGGAAAGATCATTTTTTTCTACCCATTGATTTCCTTCTTTCATGAGTGCTCGCAATGCAGTAGGCGCTGTATAAAACAAGGTAATCTTATGCTTATCCACAACGTCCCAAAATCGGCTGAAATCAGGATAATTGGGTACACCCTCAAACATGACAGACGTGGCGCAGTTGGCTAACGGTCCGTAAACAATATAAGAATGACCGGTAATCCAGCCAATATCCGCTGTACACCAATAAATATCATCTTCATGGTAATCAAAAATAATTTCATGGGTATACGCAGTATATACAAGATAACCACCCGTCGTATGCAATACACCTTTAGGTTTACCCGTGGATCCCGATGTATATAAAATGAATAACGGATCTTCCGCATCCATTTCTTCCGGTGGACAGACAGCAGGTGCTTTATCCATTTCTTCGTGCCACCAGAGGTCTCGGCCTTCACTCATTTCTACAGGTTCTCCCGTACGCTGAACCACAATTACATGTTCAATGGACGACGTTTGAGCCACTGCTTTATCCGCATTACTTTTCATGGGAATCGTCTGCTTTATACCTCTCACTCCGGTATCCTGCGTAATCAGAACCTTGCATTCTGAATCGTTAATACGATCGCGGAGTGAATCGGCGCTGAAAGCGCCGAAAACAATTGAGTGAACTGCACCAATACGGGCACATGCCAGCATGGCAACGGGAAGCTGGGGAACCATTTGCATATACATACAGACTCGATCGCCTTTTTCTACGCCGATGTTTTTCAACGCATTGGCAAATTTCTGAACTTCATCCAACAATTCCTGATAGGTAAAATGCTTATCTTCTTCCGGATTGTTCCCTTCCCAAATGAGAGCGGTACGATCACCTTTCCCTGCTTCTACATGGCGGTCCAGGCAATTATAACTCACATTAAGTTTGCCGCCTTCGAACCATTTTATATCCGCTTTTCTAAAATCATAATCGCTGACTTTATCCCATTTTTTGAACCAGGTGATGCGTTCGGCAATGTTTGCCCAAAAGGTATCTCTGTCTTGGATGGAATGGTCAAAAATTTCCTTGTATTGGTCCATATTTTTGATGTGGGCTTGATCAGAAAAATCCGCGGGTGGGGTAAATACTTTATTCGTCATTGTGTAATCTCCATTAAAATAAGTGGTGAAATTAATCACCTAAACTATCATATATCAACAGCTGCATAACGCTGCCAGAAAATAATTGACTCCGCCCATTCTTCTGATGAATAGCGAGCCTTTGTTCCTCCAGGAAGTTCCAGCTGATTGCGCATCATGGTGACCGGCCCCATAGGGAGTTTATCTACTCCCTCCGGAATAGCGTGAATGCTGATGAGTTCCCATTCTGCATCTGTTGTTTGCTCATTGTTCTCGGCTAATACATCATGGTTATATAATATAAATTCCACTCGTCCTGTTTTAATTGGTTCAGCGTTTGCAGCTCGGATTTGGATATATGGTTCTTCATTTGGACGGCGTTTTACAATCTCTGATTTTAATGTAGTGTTTTCATTGATTTTTGTAAATGGACATATAAATTTTTTGGCAATTTCAGCTGATCCACTGACAATTCGGACACCGTCTCGATATCCTTCTTCGAATTTTCCAGATTCCATTTGAATGGCTGCATGGCTGGCTATTTCCTCAAAAGAAAGATCCGATGAGTAGGTTTTTCCGGACCCTTTAATTTGTCTACGGACAAAATCGTTGACGGCTACTTTTTCCATAATGACTCCCAAAATTGAACGATATAATACCCAACTCAACGTACGTTTAACAATAAAGACTTTATCGAGTAAGATTTTTCTTTTTCTCAACTACGCCTATATGGATGGCGGACAAGCAGGAATGTTTGCGCTACTTTAAAAGGGTGTAAATCACCATTTAATTATATGCGATATTGATAATAGTATTGTTTTGAACATTTCTTGAATTAGTCGAATTTTACATTCAATAATTATAGATAAAAGAAAGAATTCATATGCATACACTTGTATTACTTCGCCATGGCGAAAGTCAATGGAACCTGGAAAACCGTTTTACCGGTTGGACAGATGTAGGTCTTACACCCAAAGGTGAAGATGAAGCCCGCTCTTCCGGTGATCTATTAAAAGCAGGTGGTTTTGAATTTGATGTTATTCATACATCCGTTCTTGCTAGAGCGATCGATACAATGAAAATATGTTTGGAGGAAATGGGAATTGATAATATCCCTACCCAATATAACTGGCGATTGAATGAACGGCATTATGGTGCTTTGCAGGGGTTAAATAAAGCAGAAACAGCAAATAAGTATGGCGATGACCAAGTGCTGATCTGGCGCAGAAGCTATGATACACCTCCTCCTAAACTTGAAAATGAAGACGAACGTCATCCTCGGTTTGATGAACGATACAGTGATTTGACACCAGATGAACTCCCAGCTTCGGAATGTTTAAAAGATACTGTTGACAGATTTTTACCCTATTGGCATGAGCAGATTGCGCCGGATATAATGTCCGGGAAACGTGTGTTAATCGTAGCTCATGGAAATTCATTTCGAGCTCTCGTAAAATATTTGGATGGTATTTCCGATGAAGAAATTGTAGGGCTCAATATTCCAACCGGTGTTCCCCTGGTCTATGAATTGGACAACAATTTATCACCCATCAACCACTATTATCTAGGAGATCAAGACGAGATAGCCAGGAAAGCAGCCGCTGTGGCAGCCCAGGGGAAAGCAACGTAAGTAGTGTTAAATCACTATATAAGTCTTCCCCAATTTAATAAATCCCTATCTGTATCCCCGACATAAAGATCGGGACTATAAGCTTTCCCACTATTGGGAAAGACATTAACGGAAAGGGAAGACTTCAAAAATTAGAAAAACTTAACGTAAATGTGTCCTCCCCGATAACAGAGAGGATCAAGGTGGGGATTTCAAATTGTTTTACTTACTCTGAACAATTTCCTACTCTATAGATTTTGGGACATGTACAAGATCTGATACGATCGAATTAACAACCACCATCTGGTGCTTTCTTTTTCTTTTTCCGTTTAATTTTTGGTTTAGACGCTTTTGATTTTGTGGCAGCGGTAGATTGAGTAAGGCTTCCTCCTCCAAAATACTGGCTGGCTCCCTTACGGAATGTATATTTAGCTATTTCATCATCCGGAGATGTCAATGCCGGGGCTGAAGGGTTTAAAATAGTTTCTGTCCAATAATTAAGTCCACCCTGCAATACATAGTTATTTTCATACCCCAACTGCCGTGTAATCATCCATGCTTCGTGAGAAAGTGTTGTACCATTGGAATAAAAAATATTCATCATTATACCCTGATCCAAATAATCTATCCATTCTTCGTCCAACAATTGTGATAATGGAATATTCATGGCATTGTCTAAATGAAACTGCTCATATTCATTTGGTGTTCGAATATCAATGAGTTGAATAGAAGGATCATTGTTAATTAACCATTCTGCCAAATCGTCCGGAGAGACCATTTCAGTTCCATATTGTACTTCTTCCAACAACTCGGATGCTGTCAATTTATAGGGCTTTGTAGTGTTTTCTGGGACGAATGCAATAATCATACCCAGGATAATTACAATAGATGTTAATCTTAATCGGGGAGTCATTGTATCCTCCATTTAATATTATGGTGTTGATTAAAAAATAACTTTGCGGAAGTTGTTAACTTTCGCAAAGTTCGAAAAGTGTGAGTCAGCATAATTAATATTCCTCTTTTGGAAATTTCTTTTCAGCTATTTCAGCCACCCAAAACATTCCGATAGCTGCCAGGATTACAAAAAATGCCAGTGCGCCCTGGGAAATTCCAAGCACTTCTGATAATTTTACTTGACCCAAGTAATTGGACATGTAGAATTTTTTCAATATCGGGAACATTTCTGCAAAGGCAAATATGCCTATAAAAATACCCCCCACAAAAACCATGGCATCTATTTTACCAATAGCCGCTGCACAGACACTAGTCCCGGGACAAAACCCTCCGATAATAAATCCGGCTCCCATAATAACTCCGCCCACAATGGCAGACCATAAAAATGTTGGATTCACCCATACCAAGTTCAGGTCAATCCAGTCAAAGAGACTAAAATATAATAGTCCCAACATTCCTGTAACGGCTGCTGTAAAAAAGACTTTCAGCACGACGGCATCATATCCGTAAAATACACCGGCAAGCTTCCGACTGGATGAAAATCCCGCTTGTTCTAAAACAAACCCAAATCCAATTCCAACTGCAAAGGCAATGAAAAAATTCCAGCCTTCACCAATAATTTCTTGTGGTATTAAAGGTCCCATCATATCCTCCTAAATCCAATTTTTTCTGAAAAAATATGCCAAAGCAAACGCTGTCCCGAAAATGGCCATCATTGTTACAAATCCTGCCAATGATAAAACAGCCATGCCTGTTAGAGCTGATCCACTGGTGCAGCCACGTCCCAGTTGACTTCCAAATCCAAACAGTATTCCACCCATTCCGGCAAGAATCAGCCGTTTTTTTGACGTAATTTTTGGTGAATGTTCAATTTTAAATTTGAGTCTTCCTGCTACAGCACCTGATAGAAATCCCCCAACAAGCACACCGAGGATTTCGTAAACCAGCCAGGAATTCAGAGGATTTTTCCCATCTTTTAAGTATTTGCTGTAAAATCCGGATCCACCTGCATGTTCCGGTGCCACAGCATCCACGGTTGTTACAACAACACTTTTTACTGCACCGCTGGCTCCTAAGCCCCTACCGGAAAAATAAAAAGCAGACAATAAAACAAGGCCCAACAGGACGCCTGCCAGATATGGATTCATGTATTTTGTTTTCATAATAGTCTCCTTTTAATATAGCCAGCGACTCGCTTGGCCGGCTTCAACAATAATAAGTCTGAGTAATAATCCGCCCACAATGATTAACACTGCTGGAACTGTAACGGGGATTTTTGAACCATTTAATTTTAATAGTTGTAGAACAACTGGTAAAACCAAACCAAAGCCAAAAGCAAATACCCAAAATGATGTTGTGTATTCTCCACCCAATAGGAGTCGGGCGGCTTCAATATGTACCTGGGTTCCGGCTAAATATCCCATAATCATATGGATTAATAAAAATATTTGAATACCTGCAAAAATCAACATCAAAACAATGAATCTTCTTTCTTCCTTTTCATTCGGTTTTAACAATAAAACTACAGCAGTTGCAGTTGTTAATCCGGAAGTAAGAAAGAGCGGACCAAGAATTGCAGAATTCCATAATGGCCTGGCATTGAATGCTGACAATAAAATACCGGTATACATTCCTAATGTAATGGCCAGCAGGATAATGATACCTGCTAATACTTTTTTGTACGTTTTCAACCATTCGATACTTTCTTTCAGCCAGGAAAATTTTAAATCCAAATTCGGAAATACATCCTGAATATGGATCGCAGCCCATAAAACACTTAATGGTGTAATAAACAGATAAGTCCAAGAACCCCAGCTCATGGGCGATTCCCAGCGGATATTCGTATATAATTGCCAGAAATACAGTTTGTGGGATAAATCCAAAAACAGCAGCAACAGTGCAATTCCAAGAAGGAAGGGCGCGAAAAGGGGCGCCCGTTTTACAGCTGCAGGAAATTCATTCTCCTTACCATGCAATGTTAAAAAAGCAGAAAAAATCAAAATTCCTGCCACCAAAGCGGCCAGAAATAAATCTGTAGGAACATACCAGGGCCAGGCATGGAGGTGGGGATCAATTTCCGGGTTCATTCTTCCGCTGACTATTAATTCTTCAATCATCATTCACCTCAAATCAAATAATAAATGTTTGGATCGGTTCCCGCTTCAGGGATTAAGGTTTTCCATTTGCGCTTTTTCAGGATTTTGGAAATTTCACTATTGGAGTCATCCGTATCTCCGAAATACATACATTTGGTTGGACATACATTTACGCATGCTGGATTCTCACCTTTTTCCACACGATGTATACAAAAAGTGCATTTATCTACATATCCTTCCGGGTGTACAAAACGGGCGTCATAAGGGCAACTTTCTATACATGCTTTACAGCCGATACATTCATTGTGATCCACTAAAACAATTCCACCATTCACAACATGGCTGGCTTCCGTAGGACAGCAACGAACACAAGGGGCATTGGAACAATGATTACAACGCTCGCTTCGAAATTCCAGGGATAAATCAGGATAGGTTCCTGTGGTTGCTTCTATTACCCAGTCACGACAATAACCAATGGGTACATTATTTTCCGTCTGGCAGGCGACGACACAATCACTGCAACCCACACATTTTTTTGTATCAATAGCCATTGCGTATCTCATCATACAGCTCCTTTTATGGGTGCTTCAGTGAGAAATGTAACAAAATTTACCCTCATTCCAGTGCCGCCCATGACAGGGTCAATTTTCGTTTGTGTAATCAGTTCAGAATCACTTGCTCCTTTACCATAAGCCCGTTTCATTCGCTTGTCCGTATGCCCAAATCCATGGACCATATAGACCGAGTCCCAGCGAATTCGTTCGGTCACCCGAACTTTAATTGGAAAAGATGTTACAATTCCATCCTGGTTCTCCAGCCAAATTTTCTGGCCATTTGCCAAGTCCCATTCTTTGGCTACTTTGGGATTAATCCAGACTGAATTTTCATCCATTAAATCCGTGAGATTCGGATTATTGGCCGTACGGCTGAACGTATGCATGGGAGCCCTGCCATAATTCAACCTGTAAAACCCTTCTGGCGGTTCCTCGTGAGGTGTATATGTGGGAAGAGGATCGTAGCCCTCGTCTTCCATGGCGGTAGAATACAATTCAATTTTCCCGGTATTTGTATTGAATTCGTAATCGTCCAAATTTTCCAGGGGATACACATCGTCAAATTCCCGATCAAATTTCTTCATCCCGATTTTTTTCATTTCATCCAACGAAGAGCCAACCTGTTTTAGCTGCCAATCCAATTCTTCCTCTTCAGTAGCGAATGGAAAATAGTCTTGCAGGTTAAGACGATTTGCAAGTTCTTTTGCCATCCACCAAGCCGGTTTGGAATTGTACATAGGAGCAACTGCCGGAGCACGAAGTGCAATGGTAGGCTCCCGATGGGCGCTCACACGTATATTATCATAGCGTTCCAAGTACGTGCATTCGGGGAGGACTACGTCAGCATAACCTGTGATTTCCATGGGCATGGTATCTACAACAACCATCAGGTCCAGGCTCTGGATGGCTTTCAATGTGTTTGCCGGTTTTGGCAGTGTGGAAATGAGGTTTGTACCATTGACAATCCAGCCTTTGAATGAACAATCTCTTTCTGCTGTAGGAATTGTGGCATCGCAGATTCCAGAGGCCAAAGCCAAATGGGCCAGTTTATATTGTTCGGGAAATGCATCGCGCCATGTTTTGGAAGGCTTTGGATATTTCGGGAGTTTCAGTTTTGCCACATTCCGTTTTTCCGGATTGTAAAAACCTCCGCGTCTTCCCCAACTGCCTAAAAGTGCATTCAAAATAGCAACTGCACGCAGGCGCTGGGTGTCATCTCCATACCAGGTTACATGGCGACCGGGATGAATAATAACCGATGGGGCTGCATTGGCCATTACTTTCGCCGTTTTTCGAATAATATGTGGTTTAATTGTCGTTATTCCATAGGCCCATTCTGGTGTAAAGTTTTTTACATGCTCTTTTAGTTCATCAAATCCAAATGTATATTTTTCTACATATTTTTTATCATACCATTCGTTATTAATGATGACATTAATCCATGAAAGCAAAAGGGCCATGTCCGTTGCCGGTTTAATGGGCAACCAATGTTTGGATTTGCTGGCAGCAGTTGAAAAGCGTGGATCGACAGTTATAATTGTTGCACCCTTGTCGATAGCATCAGACATTTCCTGCACTTGGCCGTTGTGCATATTTTCACCGATGTGGGAACCAATCAGCACCAAACAATCTGTGTCCCGAATGTCAACCCGCTCCGGCGAACCAATTCCTTCTCCATAGGTGGAAAAAAATGCAACTTCCCGGGGACCACGACATTGAGCGTATGATGGAGCAGTTATATTAGGAGAACCAAATGCTTTAAGCATACGTCCGAAATGTTTACCACCGGAACCATGAGAAAAGAGAGCAATGCATTCAGGTCCGTGTTCATCGGCGATTTTTTTCATTTTATCTGCGATATAATCAAAGGCTTCATTCCAAGATGCTTCACGATAAACTTGCTTCCCATTTACAATCCTACGGATGAGTGGCGTTTTTAAGCGGTCTTCATCGTAGTACATTCCTACACCACCTGTGCCTCTGGGGCATAAACGCCCATTGCAATGGGGGTCCTCATGATTTCCTGTGAGTTTCCAAATTTCACCTTGATCATTTACATGAGCCCAACCGGCGCATTTCCAGAAACATACTTCACAATAAGTTGGAACACGTTTGTATGTTCCCGGTAAGACGCCGGGCACCATGGTTTCACCTTTCAGCCAATTAAACACAGGGTTTGATAAAGCAAGCCCACCTAATCCGGCTGATGATATTTTAATGAATTCGCGTCTTGAAAAATCTTTATCCATAAGGAGTTTCCTTAATCATTTCCATCCAGGAGTTGTTTATACAATTGTTTAATGTCTGTACATTGATTAGCCAGGTTGTAAACATCACAGTCACGGCAATTAATATTTTTACATTCCTTTCCTTTGGGATCCGCCTCCCAACAGGGTTTATAGATGTTGGTATATGCTTCACATGTATTTCTGCTTGTTTTACTGCAAGGCTTGATTTGCCAACAGGGCACCAGTGCCAATAAACTTCGAATGCCGGCAATGTTTAATCCATCGTGATCCAAGTGTTGGCGAATACACAGCAAGCGCTCAATATCAACATCAGAATAGAGCCGGCGGTTTGTTTTTGTTTTGTGGGGAATAATAAGCCCTTTCTCCTCGTACATGCGTAAAGTAGAAATGGCAGTATTTGTGAGTTTTGCAGCTATGGATATTGTATATAAAGGTTGGGAATTATGAGAGGAAGTATTTGGATTTCGTGTTTCACCACTATTCATTATCTATATCCTGCGCTGTAGATTATCTCATTTCGGCGGTGAAGTTAAATAAAAATAAAACACAATACAAGATAAAAAGATTTATTAATCCTATTTAATATATTTATACTCTAAACGATTCCTTTTTCAATTGCACTCTAGGAGTAAAAAATTGTTCTAAAATTAATTTTCTGACATGAATTCAGATACGTGGGGCTTGATGAGTAGTAAAAATATAGCGGTTGAAAACCCCACTGCGCTGAAAATCATACACATTACCATAATCTGATATCGAACTGCTATGAGTGGAGAAATTCCTGATAAAATTTGTCCCGTCATCATTCCAGGCAGAGACACCAAACCGACTGCAAAAAGAGAATTAGTGATGGGAATCAACGCCGCTCTTAAAGCAATACCACGCGCTTTATGATAGCTCACATTTCTCTCTATTTCCGCTTTCAACCTTTCCGCTGCTAGGCTAACACCGTTCATGGAACTGGCGAAAATCATTCCTGCTAGGGGAATCATATAGCGGGGCATAAACCATGGATTCAATTTTAGAACAAATTGTGTTACAATAATTAATGTTAATCCACCCCCAACTAAAATGGATAAAAGAACAATTTGGTAAAATTTTCTTCTTTTTTGTTTTATGGTTCCCAGTGCAATCCAACTTGCGGCAAAAACCATTACCGATAAAACACCAATTGTGATGGACGCATCATTGGATTCGAAGATGTAAGACAGAAAATAACCGATTAACAGTAATTGGATCAACATCCTGATAACAGCATAAATTGAATTTTTCCAATCCAAAGACCAAGCATGCAAAAGACCAATAACAATTGCTACCGGGATAAAAATCAGCACAAGGCTGGAAAAGGGGATGGTTGTTATAGATTCATTCATTATTCAATTTTCTACTGTAAGTTTTTTTAGCAATGAAATTGTATAAATACCTGTGCTGTGACCATCAGCCCAATAAGGTTGCAATCCATAATACCCCACAGGTTTTACTCCATTGAGTTTATAACTTAGGCTAGTCATTTCTTGAGGGGGTCCTTTATATATATTCCCCAGCGCATCCCTTTCACCGATACAACCTGCGCATGGACAATTTTCCCTTAGCTTGGTTAATTGAATAGCTGAATCAGATTCATCTGACCATTGGATTAAAAGAAAATCATTAACTATTTCTGTATGTTTAATTTGTAATTGTTTAGAGTTCATGGTTCTTGGAATGTATTTTTTAGACAGATAAATTTGCCCCCCCTTAGTAATTTAATAAAAGCTTTTTCGGGCGATTAGCTTCCCGACACCTACTCTCTCTTCCGGTGTGCGGGACAGGCAGTTGGTCTTGACCAACTTCACCCTAATTATGTTAATTGAAAAAGAATTGGGCGCTTAGCTTCCCGACACCTACACTCTGTTTCGGTGTGCGGGACAGGCAGTTGGTCTTGACCAACTTCACCCTAATTATGTTAATTGAAAAAGAATTGGGCGCTTAGCTCAGTTGGTCAGAGCGCTGCCTTCACACGGCAGAGGCCGTTGGTTCAAGTCCAATAGCGCCCACAATGTTCTATGTTTATGTCCTTGAAAGTCAAATAAGTGGAAGAATATATATTGGATTTTCAGATGATGTTAAACGGAGATTAAATGAACATAATGAAGGTAGATCAAAATCAACAAAAAACCGTGGACCATGGACTTTAATGGGGTTTATTGAAACCAAATCAAGAAATGAAGCAATGAAGCTGGAAAAGAAATTGAAATCATTTAAACGAAAAGACAGAGTATTAAGTTATTTGAAAAAACACGGAAAAACGTTCTATTAAGTCAGAGCGTCCCGACATTCCATGTCGGGAAAGTCGGGGGTTCAAGTCCCTCATCGCCCACTTACTTTTATATACTTCTATGGTTATAATTCCTCTTGCCTATTAAATCTTTTTTACCTGAAATTCATCTCGCTCTTTTGAAGAGTAAATAAGATTGAGATTAGGTATGAAAACTATATAAACACCACATACCCCCTCACCGAAAAACATTGAATAAACTTCAATCAAAAACCAAGGAGAACAGAATGAATCGTAATAAACGATACCCCATGCTTCTTGTGTCTTTACTCCTTCCTCTAACCCTGTTTGCCCAAACGACTGTTTCCGGTACAGTATCTGATGCTGCCACCGGTAATGCTCTCCCTGGCGCAAATGTGGTTATAGAAGGAACTGACCTGGGAGCTGCCGCAGATGCCGGTGGAAATTATTCCATTGCCAACGTACCTGCAGGCGCAACCATAACGGCCTCGATGATTGGATATACCAGCGCGAGTGCGACAGCAGCTGCAACAGTGAATTTTTCTCTGGAAGCTTCTGCTATCCAGTTATCAGCTTTAGAAGTTTTGGCTTCACGAGCTGATGAAAAAACACCTGTTGCTTATACCAACGTAACTAAAGCAGATATGGAATTCCGCTTGGGTTCACAGGATATTCCCATGGCATTGAACTTGACCCCCAGCGTTTACGCTACCCAGCAGGGTGGTGGTGCCGGAGATGCACGTATTAATGTTCGCGGTTTTAATCAACGAAATGTTGCCGTTATGATTAACGGTGTACCCCAAAACGATATGGAAAACGGATGGGTCTATTGGTCCAACTGGGACGGTGTTGGCGATGCTTCACAGTCCATCCAGATGCAGCGTGGTTTGAGCGCTGTAAACCTGGCTACCCCTTCCATTGGCGGTACCATGAATATTCTTACAGACCCGACAGCACATTCACGTGGTGGAAAATTCAAACAGGAATTGGGAGATGGTGGATTCGTGAAAACTACAATCAACCTAAATACTGGTTTGATCAATGATAATATGGCTTTTAGTACAACCATCGTTCGCAAAACAGGTGATGGTATCATTGATAAAACATGGACAGATGCATGGGCTTACTATTTTGGTGCAAGCTACCAAATGAATGAAAGTAATCGTTTCGAACTCTATGCAATTGGCGCTCCTCAACGTCATGGCCAAAATCTGTATAAGCAAAATATCTATGCTTATGATAGTGATTTTGCTGCTACTGTTGTGGGGAAATCAACATTGGAAGGTAGAGATAGTGATGAAGACGGCAAAAGTGATTGGGAAGAATATTCTTCCCAATTTGATCAAGAGGATGGATCAATTGCAGGACGCACATTCAACCAAAACTGGTCACCTATCAATTCTTCATATTCAGGGAAACAGTATTGGTATATGTATGGTGACCGTGAAACAGAGCGCCATGATGCCAACTTTCTGAATGAAAGAGAAAACTTTTTCCATAAACCGCTTGTTAACTTGAATCATTTCTTAACCATAAGTGACAATATGAGACTTTCTTCAATTCTCTATTGGTCTGGTGGTTCAGGTGGTGGTACCGGTACATACGGTAAAATACCAACCATGGATGCAGACGGCAACCTCGGTGATGATGATTATAAATTCTACTATGGAAGCGGTCCGTGGACACGTGATTGGAATACACTCATTGATTATAATTCAGGTAGTGCAGATACCGTTTATGTAGACAAAACAGCTATTGCAAGGGACGCTGCAGGCGGTCAATCAGTTGGTATTTTGAGAAACAGTATTAACCGTCAAAGTACGATTGGGGCTATTTCCAAGCTCAATATTGACTTGAGCGATGCCTTGAAACTGCAGGTTGGTCTTGACTGGCGTTCAGCCGGTATTGAACATGCCCGTGAAGTCCGCGACTTAATGGGTGGTTCGTACTATGTTGATTATGCTGATGATAATGCACCTGACGGCAAACAAGTTGGTCTCGGTGATATTATTGCTTATCATAATGAAACAACCGTTGACTGGCTTGGCTTTTTTGCACAAGGTAATTATTCTGCAGGTCCATTAAATCTCTATGGTATGGCTGGCTGGTCATCTATTTCCTATTCCTACCAGGATCACTTCACTGTAGCTGATGAAAAAATAGTAGCTGATCCTATTGGAGCCATACAATTCAAAACAGGCGCTATGTATGATCTCAATGAGAATTTAAGTCTCTTTGGAAACTTTGGTATTGTGGAAAAACCACCTATCATGGATAATGTTATTTATTTTGATGGAACGGTTGCTTCAGACCCTGCAAATGAAAAATTCCAAAGCTTAGAAGCGGGTGTGAATTACAGTTCAGGAAATATGGCTGTTAAAGCAAGTTATTACAGCACAGACTGGAAAGACCGTAACTTGACAAAATCAGTTACATCAGGTCAAGGATCCAGCGGTGATACAGATGTCATTTTCCTTTCAGGCGTAAACCAAAACCACAGCGGTATTGAAATTGAAGCTGAAGCACGGTTAATGTCGATGTTAAGTATTAATGCTGCTATAAGTATTGGTAACTGGAAATTTGTAGGCGATGCTTCCGGTGATTACCAGGAAGACGAATTCAACGAAGAAGGTCAAGTTATTGGTCAAATAACAACAACCTATGACTATGCACTTGATGGATTAATGGTGGGTGATATGCCCCAAACGGCCTACGCTTTTGGCGTAACATTGACACCTATCCCCGGTTTAAGAGCAAATATATCATACAATATGTATGATGATAATTACTCTGACTGGGGTCCATCCGCTCGGGAGTATAGCGGTGATGATACTGATGCAGACAGAGATCAAGTTTGGATGGCACCGGATTATTCAAAAATGGATGCCCATGTAACCTATGATCTACCATCCATTGGCGGTTTAAATCTCCAAGCATTTGCTCATATATTTAATGCATTAGATGATGTGTATGTCCAGGATGCAACTGATCAAAGCCAATACAACGGATTCAAAATCAAAGATGCAGATGGAAACACCATTAATAACCATTCTGCCGAAAGAGCCGAAGTTTTTCTTGGTTCACCAAGATATATGAACTTTGGTATTTCAGTACAATTCTAAACTTCTTGTTTAGTTAAAACAAAAAACCCCGCTGGGAAACTGGCGGGGTTTTTTATTGGTTAAAATGTTTCACACATTGGGAGCCTTATGCTCAAAAAGTAAAATTTCGAATTATATGGCCAAAATACTAGGTAAATTTTATGTGTTCATGGCAAAAATACAGGGTTAATGCAGACTGTTTTGACTTCCGTATAAAATATCTTCAGCCATACAATTTATATCAGATGAAAATTCAGAGGGGTCCGGCTTTTTTACCCATTTGATTGTATCTAAACTTGAAATAGGAAATGATTTTAGAATACGATTCAAAATATCCGGTTCTATTCCGACTTCTTTGGATTTGGCTGCTAAGACAATTTCTTCCCACTTAAACGATTGATTATTAGCAATCATCCAAATATCAACCATATCTTTCGGTTCAGATCTAAAAAGCGCAGTGAGTTTGTTGGTAAGGATATTTTCCCACCCATCAATTTTTCCTGCTTCAGGATGATCAAGATAGCCGCCATAATGACTGGCAACATCATTTATAAAATCAAGTTGTAATTCTGTTTGAGTATCAAATTCCGATTTCACTATTAATCTGGAGTATGATTCTCCTAAAGTAATTTGCGATTTATCAACTGACATCGTCTCTGATTTTGTCATAAGCAAAATGATTGACTTTACATAAGCAGAATAATTATTGTCATTATGGACAAAAAAATCTAAATCATCTGAATAGCGGTGATTGTAATAGAAACGACTAAGTGCCGTACCACCGGTCAGAAAAAAGGGTGTTCCGGATTCTTTTACTAAATTCAGGACCCCATTCTGTATAGGATACAGGTTCTTTATGTAATACTCTGCGGATATATTCATATCGTTTTTTTTGGTCTTTATTATGGATTTTTGAAATAATAGACGGAGTTAAATTATTTTTGATTTTTTCTTTACCCAAAATATATAATATATCATACCAGTTTAATCTTTCCAGCATACGTAATAGAATATGTTCAAAGTCCCAATGAGCACATTTCTTTTTTCCCCCTCGTAAGACGCCCAGTACATCGTTTGGATTTATTTCATAATCCCACAATAAGCGGTTAATTATTGTTTCTGTTCTATTATCCATAAGTCTGATAAATAATTTAGACAATTTAATGGTGAAAATTATAGTGAATTATAAAAATGATTTGGTAGTAAATCTTTAATTTAAAAAGGTAGAGTATAATTCACATCAAGTTACTACCACTTAAATGGAATACGAATCTGGGGGAAATTAAAAGGATACATTATTGAAACATTTCCGGCTAAATAACCTGTTACATTATTTGTCCCATCTATATTGTTCAATATAACAGCGTTTGTGCCAACAGCCAATTTTACCGGCCCGATTTCCCTGCCCGCATAAATTCCAGAACGTAATCCTAATCCAGAACCTACTTTACCTAAACCACTATTGATAACAATGGGGAAAAAAGGAAATGGAATAAAATCAGCAGACTCTACAAACACCCATGTGCCCCAGGCATTATCACCTGAATTAAATGAAACATATTCCAATCCTAATCCTCCTTGGAGACTAAACCAAAATAATTCCAATTTATATGGAAACGTTAAATCAAAACCAATTGTATTGACTTTTCCGCTATCCAAATAACTGCCGGCAATAATCTCTCTATTTATATTAAAAACAGCTGTGAATTTTTTAACAATTTTATCTGATTTTTCAACTTTTGGCGTATCCAATACAACTGCTTCTGTTTTTACTTCAACTTCAGGCTCCACTTCCACAATATTCTTTTGAATAAGTGTATCCATTTCTACTGTTACATCAAATTTGCTCTCAATAGATTGCACCAATTTGTGTAAATCTCCTTCAGATGTTACATCTAAATACAGCATAACATCCGCCAAACCGGTCTTGTCTTTCGGCGGTCCCAGACGCCGCTTATATTTATTTGAAAAGGGAATAATCCGTTTTTCCAGCAATTTCCCACGATTGTCTGTTGACGTCAGCATAAGTTCTTTAGGCGCATTACTGTAATTGTAAACATTCGTATAAATAAGTTTATCTGTATTATCAAAATACTCTGCTTTTTGTAAATATTCTCTCTTATTATAAAACAGCTTATGTTTACCCACTTTCGTAGAATCATCCCGAAAATATTCCGATATAATAATTTCTTTTACGCGGCTTTTTTCTCCACCATCCATGTACTGCAGTGTATAATAATAATACACCTGCCCCAGCTCATCTGTTATTGTTACCGTATGTGGCCGATTATCTTCACGTTCCTGCATTTCTGCTGACCAGCCTCGGCGCATTTCGCTCAATTCATCCGCGTATAAAAATTCATCAAAAAGCGTCAACGGTTCTCTAACATGAAACTCAACGCTATATTTTGATTGCGTTCCGGCCTTATTCCATTTCAATACATATGACCATAATCTGCGCTTATTTCTATCAATAAATGTTACAGTTTTTATGCGGCCCTTATTGTTGAAAGTGGCTTCATAATAGTTTTTCCCATCCAGCTGATCCCGGGTTAAACCATCGGCCAGATTACGTATTTCTATATCCCAGTAACCGTAGTATAATTTGAGACCGGATAATTTTTCCCTGCCCTTTTTCTTCCCGGGGATATATTCCACTTTCAACAGTTTTCCTTGTTCGGAATATGTGGATTTAAAATGGGCTTCTCCTTTTACATCTTTTTCCGATACTTTACTGTTCAATATTTCAGACCGTTGAATATCTGTTGGAAAATATTTTACAAGTGTATCCTGTGTTTGTCCTATCAAGATTGTACTGAATAGCAATAATATACCGTATTTAAACATATGCCCACACCCATATTGAAATGAGCACAATAATCATACTGAATCCAAAATAGTTTCCCGTACGGACACTATTATAATAGCCATCTATGTCTTGGCCAAGCTTGCTGTAGGCCATGGAGACATAAACCGTTTCACTCGCTTCCACCAATACATCCTGGGTACCCATTCGTAAAATATCACGAGATATTTTGCGTGTATCCAGATATCCATCATCGATAATGGGAAAAAAGCTGACCGTATGCCAGCCTGGCAGCACATCAACATCCTGGTCCAAGGGAGTATAGCCCATAAGCTGCCCATCAACATAAATGGGGATTTCAGGTGTGTCGCAGACAATGCTTATGGCGGTTCTGCTTTGAGCAAATGATGACGTTGTAAGTGCCGCTATAATAAGCAGTTTTACTAAATATATATTTTTTTGTTTAATTATTCTTGATGCCCTTTATATATTGATAAAATTTATTCATTTCCATCAATAAAAGCTGTTTTTATATGTACAACGACTATCTTGCCTACCGGCCTAAGACGGGGTTGTCGAAATAATACTTTTTCAATTAATCACTGTACATTTCAGTCAAGCCCGCCAAATAAAGGGCCGGTAAACTGGAAGCTTAACCTACATTTAAATTGATCGCAACTGCTGGTGCAGTCGGCTTACTTCCATAATCAAATCGCTGCTGTCTATCCCGGCAGCTTCTAGCTCTCGAATTTTCAGGCGCGTTTGTTGAATTTTTTCACGAATGGGGTGCGTTTTTAAAGTATGGATACATTCTTGGACGACTGTTATAGGATCATCAACTTTGTTTTCAATCATTAGAATACCAGCAACAGTTTCACGTTCCTTCTTATTATTGAATTCTTCTAATACTTCAGCTGTCGTTCCGGATCTATGTTCCAGAAGCAATTGGGCAGTTTTATTCAAAAGAGGTTCAGTTAAAAGATTAATATTTTTCTCAACAATCTTTTTTACATCACGAAATGATGTCAACATGGCGCTGATAATCTCAATCTGGGCTTTTTGAGAAACAGTTGTAAATAATGTTGGTTCTGCAGGTTTAGACTTTTCTATTTGGAGTGGTTTGCGCTTTCGGTTGATAACATTTTGAAACTGTTTGATCATTTCCTGTTCATTTATTTTCAATTTATTTGCCAGCGTTTGCAGCAAATCGTCGCGAATGATTCCATCATTAACACCAGCAATTTCTTCTAATATTTCCTTTACCAAATTTGAACGTTCCACAGCTGGGAGTTCCATAGCGCCGGTTTTTTCCAAATGAAAATTTAACAGCGGAATAGCTTTTTCAATACCGGTTCGAATAGCATCGCCACCCTCTTTTCGTACCCAATCATCCGGATCCAATCCTTCAGGCACCTGTACAATCAACGCTGCAATAGCGTTTTGCAACATGGCATATCCCGCTCGCAACGAAGCCTTTTGCCCTGCTTCGTCACCATCATAAGCTAAATATACTTTTTGGGTAATTTTGCCAATTTGTACTGCATGCTTTGTGGTAAACGCCGTGCCAGAAACGGCTAATACATTTTCGATTCCAACCTGAACCAATTGGAGAAAATCCATATATCCTTCCACCATTACAGCCGATCCGGCACTACGTACAGCGGGAGCTGTTTTGTGATAACCATAAAAAACTTCACTTTTACGATAAAGAGGTGTTTCCGGGGAATTCATGTATTTTGCCGGATCATCGCTATCAAACACCCTTCCACCAAACGCAATCACTTTGCCAGTGCGGTTCATGATGGGAAACATAATTCGGGAGCGAAATCGATCCACGACGCCTTGTTTTCCTTTTCCGAACAATCCTGACTTATCTACACTTTCTCGTGAATAGCCCTGCCCTTTCACTTTTTCTGTGAGAAATTCCCAAGCATCCGGCGCAAAGCCAACGCGATATTCTTTCAGCGTTTCTTCAGTTAAACCGCGTTCGAGCAAATAATCCAAGGCAGTTTTTCCGGGATCAGAAAACAAGTTTTTGGTGTAAGCAGAAGCAGCAATTTCGTGGAGTTCATATAATTGTGTAAAAAATTTCTTTGAGCCGCTTTCGCCGGAAAGGGACACCTCAATTCCATAATGCAATCCTAATTGCTGAACAGCTTCCACAAAAGAAAGATTTTCGTGCTCCATGATAAAATTGAATACACTACCTCCTGCGCCGCAGCCAAAACAATGGTAAATCTCTTTTTCCGGAGCAACGCTAAAAGAAGGTGTGCGCTCATCATGAAAAGGGCACAGACCAAAGAAATTACGGCCACGTTTTTTGAGATTTACATATTGGGATACGACATCTACAATATCCGCGGAGTTGCGAATTCTATCGATTGTTTCCTGGCTGATACGCGCCATTATAATTCCTCTTCCGACGCTTCCATTAATTCTTGAACAAATTTTTCCCCTTTTGCAACAGGATCCTGCAAATTAAACACGTTAATAATTTTTAATCGATTTGAGGTCATGAATTCAGCTATGGTTGATTCAGCATGAATAATTTTTGTCCATTCCTTTTTTTGAGAAATATCCAATGCCCAAATAAATACCATTACAATTAACATTGCTTTAATAGCTCCAAAAACAAACCCCATACCTCTATTTAATAATTTCGTACTCTTTGATAACAGCAATACGTGAATGAATTTGGTTACAAGTCTAGCTAGAAAAAGTACCATCAAAAATACAATCGTAAAACAAAAGACCATGACTACCCAGGGATTAATATTAAATATGTTCAATACAATTCCGGATAATTCTACATAATAACCCCAGGCAAACGAAATGGCTAATAACAATCCCAGCAGGCGTCCCAGTTCTTCCACAAGACCACGTTTATAACCAATGATTCCCAGGGAAATAATAAAAATTGTTGTTAATATATCTAGAAATAGAATCATTATTAAGCGTTTATGAAGCTCGTAAAAACAATACGAGCAATGTGTCAGTTACCGAAAACCGTTTCATCGTTCAACTCAATTTTCCCCGAACCAAGGATTGCACCAATTTCCCATCAGCTTTTCCTTCGGAACGCTGCATGACAACGGGCATCACTTTACCAAAATCCGACATGGATGCAGCTCCCGTTTCGTTAATAACAGTATTTATCAGAACGTCTAATTCTTCTGTATTCATCATTTGGGGCAAGTATATTTCAAGCGCTTCCCTCTCTGCTAGTTCTTTTGAAACAAGATCTTCACGTTTGGCTTTGGTATACATTTCAATAGCTTCATTACGCTGTTTCACCAGTGTTTTAATCACTTGCATTTCCTCCTGTTCATTCAAATCGTCACGTTTCTCTATACGTTTATCTTTTAGTTTTGAAAAAGCACCTCTTAAGGTTGTTGCCTTTTCTTTTTCACCGCTTTTCATAGCAACGTACATATCTTTTTGAATTTGAGCAGATAAACTCATTTGAACTCCTTCTTTTGTTATACTAATTATTTATGATTGATCGATTCGTTTCATGGAAAGAAGCAGATTGTCCTGGTCTGTTTCAAACCCTATAAACCGCCTGCCCTTATTTTTTGCAGCAACGCCAACACTGCCTTTGCGCATGAATGGATCTACAACCCAGCTAAGCTTAAAGCTGCTGGCCTTGAGAATTTTTTCCAAGAGCATCTCCGGAAGGTCACCTTTTTCTTGATTAGAACCAGCTGTGAAATATTCCAGCCAGAGATTCGACATATTTTCATTTGTTTGGGAATTCGCTATTTTTATATCATTTGTTATCATTTCCCTGTCAAAAACAAAATCACCCGTTTTGGTGGCCATCCAAATATCACCTATTTCATTGAACCATGTTGTTTCTTGTGTTGTGTCCCTGGCTTTTCTATCTCGCCATGTTATCCGAGTCTGAACCCTGAAATAATCGCTTAACAGTGCATGATACATTCCTGAAAAACGCCATCCGCACAGTAAATAAATTGCTCCTGTATTTTTTAACACACGTTGGCTTTCCTGCAACCATTTATTATTCCATGTATAATATTCCTGAAGTGTCATTTTTTGGCCTTGAGCACCAATATTCCGCCATGGGCTTACAGGGGGAGCGGTTAGAATCAGGTCAATGGACTTTTCAGGAAGCCTCTTTAATCCTTCCAATGCATCCGCAAGAAATAAGCCTTCCTCCATGGTTTCCAGCGTCATAATAACTTCATCTACCTTGCGTATCGCAGGTAAATAACGATTAAGGTCATCTACCGATAAACCCGGGAAAGGCTCCAAGGGATTGGAAAATAGGGGGTTGAGGTGTTCTTTATCCATTTCTAACAGGTGAAAATTTACATGCTTCTACCGTCAAATATAATCGTTTAACGGTTATTGGTTACGAAACCTGTATATGCATTCTTTTTCATCTTACGTTATGGCCAATCAACCGATTGTGTCGATGACTAAAAAGAATATTTTTTCTACCACCTTATAAAAAAACATTGTCAATGATACATATTATTACTTAAAACCAAAACCGGAATGTTCCCAGATAGTTGTTGATATGACTAACTACTTAAGGCAAAATTATAATTATGGAAAAGCCTAAAGTATTATTTGTTTGTACGGGGAATTCATGTCGCTCCCAAATTGCAGAAGGAATTTTAAAAGATGCTGCAGGAGATGAATTTGACGTTTTCAGTGCTGGGAGCCATCCCTCTCATGTTCATCCTATGGCCATAATAGTAATGAGCGAATGGGGGATTGACATTTCAGAGCAAACATCCGATCCCATCGATTATTTTTTGGACAAAGGAATTGATATTGTTATTACAGTGTGCGATCATGCCAATCAAGTTTGCCCTACCTTTCCCGGTGATATTGAAAGACTGCATTGGAGCATCAAAGATCCTTTTTCAGGTTGGGATGCAAATGATGAATATTTTGATGCATTTCGGGAAACACGGGAAACAGTCTGCAAGCGCATTAAGGAATTTTTGAAAAGCAGAAACGTAGAGTAGTGGATTGCGGTTTTTTAAATATGGATGGCTGTTTATACTATTTTCATGTTTCATTTCCGGACAAATCCGTATCACCGAAATCATGTATGATCTGGACGGGACTGATTCACCCAATGAATTTGTAGAAATATTTAACCTTTCCACATCGGACTCTGTTGACCTTTCAGGCTGGCAGATCCGTGACCGATCATCAACAGATGCGTTGCATGATTCCGGTTATGGTCTAATCATTCCGCCCGAATCCTACGGAATAATCTTTGAAGGGGATTACAACTTCAATACGGGAATTTACGCAGATTCTATCCCGGTAGGAGTTGTGCTGATTAAAGTTGACGACTCCAGCATCGGCAATAGTCTTTCCACAAGTGATTCCTTGTTTCTTATATCATCTACGGGCGCAGTACAAGATTCTATCGGTTGGACAGATATCGTAATTGATGGGTTTTCAATTGAAAAAGTGCGCATCGAATTACCCAACACAAATGTAAACTGGTTACCGAGTCAAGATTCTCTGGGGACTCCCGGCAGCATAAATAGTGTGGAACCATTTATGATTGATGGTGAGTTGATTGCTGATTCGTTGGTTGCTGAACCGGAAATTGCTAACAGCAGTGAGACTGTAACTATCCACGGATATGTAACCAATAGAGGCCGCACAACCATTTCCGGTGATATTGAAATATGGGATGGGAACGATATCCTTGAATCTATATTTATCAGTTCCTTGAATGAATTGGATACCACAAACTTTTCTTCAGTTGTTGGTCCGTTTTCTTCGGGGCAAAAGAATTTAGATGTTCATTTTGTTATCAGCGGTGATCAGGATACAACCAATAATAATTATACTGTTTCTTTCGGCATTCGTTTTTCTACAGGACTGTTTACTATTAATGAATTTCTGCCTTATCCTGAAAGCGGGGAAACGGAATTCGTTGAATTGTTTTATCATGGTGATGAATTTTTATCCCTTGCCGGATGGAGCATTGCTGATCAAAATAATAATCCTGTTTTGTTTGGTGAGATAATCGTTGAAGATCAAAACTATATTGTTATTGCTGCTGACTCCGCACTTTTGTTTTCAATTCCGGACTCTAGTTTATTTTTAACTCCCCTGTCATCATTCCCGGCTTTGAACAACGGTGGTGATGCCATTCGTATTTATGATCCATTCATTACATTGATTGATTCATTAACCTATTCTGATAATTGGAATTATAATCGAGGTCAATCCATGGAAAAAATATTTACGAATCTATCTTCAGCGGATTCTGCGAGCTGGCTGCCTGCAGTTGATTCAAATGGCAATACACCGGGAATTCGCAATTCTGTCATGCCTTGGCCTTTTGATGGATCTATCGCTTTTGAAAATATCAGGTTCGATCCGATTATTCCATCACAAACAGATTCAATAGAATTGGCTATCCCAGTGGTTAATTCCGGACAGAATGCTTTATCCGGTGATATGTATATTGAATACAATGAAGATGAATTGGCCAGCACTGTCGTTTCTATTCCAACTCCCGGAGATACAATTTTAGCAACGTTAATTATTCCACCCCTGCCTCCCGGTGAAAATGTTCTTTTTTTAGCTTTGGATGTATTGAATGATGGCAATATTACTAATAATGCAGATACTGTTCGTATTGAGGTTCGTTTTCCTTTTGGTACTGTACGCTTAAACGAATTCATGGCCAAGCCAAATAATAATCAAACTGAATTCATAGAATTGGTCAGCTTTAATACATTAAACATGAACGGCTGGTCATTTAGTGATAACAATCAGCAAATGAAACGAATCAAGAATTTCACAGTTGAAAATGGTGATTATATTGTTCTCAGTGCTGATTCCAGTCTTTATCCCCTTCAAAATAGTTCTGCTCATTTTGTTGTTTCCGAAGATGGGTGGCCCTCATTGAATAATTCCGGTGACACTATTTTCCTTTATGATCTCACGGGCAATATTATCGATTCGTTACGTTATGATTTGGATTGGCCATTATCTGATGAAATATCCACTGAAAAATTACGGCCGGAGTTTGCTTCGTTTAGTTCTGCAAATTGGGGGCTGTCAACGGATTCATCCGGAATTACTCCCGGATTTTCAAACTCCATTGCACTCTTTGATTTAGATGGAGCTCTGCTTTTGGACTCCACACAACATTCACCTCTTTATCCTAAAAATGAAGAACCTATTATACTTTTTGCTACAGTTGTAAACAGAGGAGTAACTTCTTTTAATGGATCTATTATTCTGGCTATTGACGGAGAGGAATATGGTTTATCAGATTTTTCCAATATTGAGCCAGGAGAAACAGTTATCCATGCACTAGAATTTGGTCCGCTTATTTCTGGTTATCATTATGCTGAAATCACCTTGGATATTCCCGGGGATGAAAATAATACAAATGACGTTGTGGGTGATTCAATCCTGGTAAGCTATGATTTTGGAGATGTGGTTCTGAATGAATTCATGACAGTTCCTGATTCAACACAAGCAGAGTTTGTTGAACTTGTTACCATCAATACTGTACAAATGGATAATTGGTCAATTAGCGATAATGCTCTTTCACCTAAAATTTTCAGTTTTGGAGATTTGGCTGAAGAACAGTTTTTGGTTTTAGCGGCAGATTCCATCATAACTGAATTTCTTCCAGAAAATGGAAAATGGAAAATCCCTGATGGCGGGTTTCCTGGGTTAAACAACACAAGCGATGGAATTTATTTATACGATATGACCGGCATAATTATTGATTCACTTGTTTATACTTTAGACTGGGGGATTGTTGAAAACCGCTCGATGGAAAAATATCGGCCGGAGTTTGTATCCAGTGATTCTTCTCGCTGGGCAGTTGCTGTAAACGAGACCGGACAGACTCCCGGCCAAACAAACAGTGTGTATTACGAACAATTGTCAAAAACTGGACAATTGATTCTGGAACCCAATCCATTTTCGCCTGATGGAGATGGTTTTGATGATTTGCTTTATATAAAATATAAGCTCCCCTTTGAAAATGGCGTCATCTCTATTCAGATCTTTGATGTGATTGGCCGAACCATTGCTGTACCTTACTGGAATATGTTTACAGCCCAGGAAAATATATTAACGTGGGATGGCAAGCGAAAAAACGGTGAATTAGCAAGAATTGGCGTTTACATAATTAAAGTAAAAGCAGCGGATCAATCCAGCAGCAAAACTTGGGAAGATATCCAAACAGTTGTTTTGGCAAAAAAGCTGTAAATTCGCCGGATTTAAAAATTGCAAGAGAGGTTCAAATGCGTTATCTAATTACCATTCTGTTTTCAATTTCAGTATTATTTGCTGAAACAAAACATCTAATTGCTCCGGATGGGACTACAGTTACAATCATTCGAGACGAGTACGGTGTTCCCCACATTAGTGCTGAAAACGAAGCAGCATTATTTTTCGGTCAGGGATTCGCAGAAGCCAATGACCGCTTATATCAAATAGATTTAAACCGCCGGGCGGGGACTGGCCGTTTGAGCGAGTGGTTTGGCAGCTTGGCGTTGGATTTTGATAAAGATATTCGGAGAAATGGATATACAAAGGCGGAGTTAAACACGATGATTGATCGTTTATCGGATGAAGTGAGGACCGCATTTGAAGGATATGTGGCTGGCGTGAATGCCTATGCGGATACCATGAATCTATCACCGGATATGTATAAACCCACACAGTATGACGATATGGATTTCGACACCTTTACGATTCAAGACCTTGCTGCTTTTGGTGTGTACATGCTCTGGGATTTCGGGAAATTTGGCGGACATGAATTATCTCGATTAAATGAATTACAAAATAATGGCTGGGATTGGTTTAATGAAAATCGACCCGTTAATGATCCTTCATGTTCTACGACCATTCCTAGTTCGGGTCAAACAGCATCCCAAACATGGCATTACTCTGGCATGACCATCCCGGAAGAAGTTGCATTAGAATACGAAGCGAGGCAGGAATATATGCTGCAGTTCAAAAAAGATCATGGCCTCATTTATAAATTTGGCAGCTTTGCTACATTAGTATCATCCGGTTTTTCCACAACTGGAAATTCCTTATTATTGGGCTGCCCGCAAATGGGCGCTCCTGAATATGATAACCCTACTGTTACGATGGAAGTCGAGCTGGAATGTCCCACTATTCATATCGGTGGTATGTCTGTTCCGGGAATGCCTTTTGTAATTCTTGGCCACAATGAAAACGTTGGTTGGACATGGACAAGCGGTGTTAGCGATAACGTTGATACGTATATCGATTCAACCCAAAGCATGGATTATAATGATGGTTACTGGCACAACGGTGCATGGCTGGATTTTGAAGTGATTATAGATACCATTAATATGATTGTTGGAGAAGAAATATTTACTCATTACCGAACCATACATGGACCTGTTGTAAGTTCATATTTACCTTGGAATCAAGTATATTCCCACAAGATGACATTTTGGATGGATGAGTTACTCATGTCTGAATATGTTTACGATGTAAATAAAGCTACAAGTATTTATGAATATGAAAATGCTTTGAGTACAGCTTCTATGTCATTTAATTGTTTTGTGGTAGACCAAAATCAAAACATTGGTTTTTGGCATTCCGGTCGCTTCCAAGATCGGAGCGATGGCGTGCATCCCTATTTGCCTCATAAAGGCGATGGATCAGAAGAATGGGGCGGATTTATTGATTTTGAAGATTTACCCCAATCACTCAATCCGGATTTGGGATATTTTACAAATTGGAATAATAAACCAGCAACTGGGTGGAACAATGGCGATTTGGGTCCATGGATTTCAGGTGCATGGATTTGTGATGGCGTCGATGCCATAACCAACTTTGTTACTACCTTTTCAACCATGACTCTTGACGATGTAAAAGATGTCCCCAATGCAATCAGTAGCCATGGGACATATCAAGCTGCGTATGAATTCAATGGATCAGACATCATTGATTATAATATCAATCCTCCCGGGCAAAGTGATTTGATCCACATTGACGGAACTCCCAGCAATCATAAAAATGACCAGTGGCCCTTACATCAGGCTTGGGATTTTAAAGAAATGCTTTTTGGTGAAGAAATTGCCGGTACAGGCACTGAGATTTTACCCAATGAATTCAAATTGTTTTCACCTTACCCCAATCCCTTTAACCCCACCACCACCATTCGGTTTTCGGTAGAGACGACCCATGCTGTATCTCTACTGATTTATGATATCAGCGGACGTTTGGTAGATGATTTGATTAGCGGTAAACGTCTAGCGGGGGAGCAGGAAATAATCTGGAATGCGGAAGGTTTTGCTAGTGGTGTTTATTTTGTAAAATTAGAAAGCGGAGAAAAACATCAGACACAAAAGCTACTGTTACTGAAATAAAAAAAGGGCAGAATTCTGCCCTTTTTTAACAGCGTGAATTATTAAAACTAAATACCAAACCCTATACGGAGGTTTATACTGCCAAATCCACTGGCATCCGGGACAACATCTTCCACAATAGTATAACGGTAATTTATAAACGTGTCCAACATCAATAGTTTAAATTGAAGACCAGTCTGAAAATGAAAACCGGAAGCGTCAATTTTATTATCCTTTAAATAGTCCACAAGGTTATCTTCAACAGCTGATGGGTCACCTTCAGACAAATCACCGCCCAATAGTTCTGTTATCATATCAATATCAGCAAGGGGTGTTGACACATGAGTATTAAATCCGCCGCCGGCATGCAATTTTGCCCCAGCCAGAAACGGTATTGAAAGTCCAAACACTTTCTTCCGCAAAGTATAGTAAATGTCTGTGCTAGCCCACGCAAAATTGATCGGTTCCATTGAACCTGCTACATTTTCAAAATTGATTTCATATTTGTTACCACGAATATTTGCATCTACTTCAAGATCAATAAAAGGAATAACATCAATGTATAGATAACCGCCAAATACATATGCTCCATCAAAACTACCGTTAGTTAACGTGACGCCGGGGATTCCAGATTCCGGACTGGATTCAGCAACGCTAAATGAACTTTGTCCCAATTGTAGCCCAATTCCTCCAACGGCAAAAAGACTTGTTGTTGAAAAAATAATAGTTAATAGGGTTATTTTAAAAATTCTCATGGTATTCTCCCTGTGGATTGTGGTTTAGATATCAATAAGTTAAAGGTACTTGAGTTAAATATTAAAGTTATATAAATAGGAACTTATTCCAGTCAAAATTCGTATCTGAAGAGTAAATTCCTAAAACTAGTGAGGTAAATTATGAAACATTTGTTATTCGCAATTCTATTCACTTTTACTGCCGGTCTGGCTCAATCAAGTGAGAATAATGTTATCGTCAAGAAAATTATTGTTAATTCAAACCAAGATGAATCAGATGTAAATGTTAATATTGAAGTAGAAAACGATCTAATGACGCTGACGATAAAGCAAAATGGTGAAGAAAACGTTTTTAAGGTTAATATTGATGATATAGATGCTTTGAAAGCATTAAAAGAAGAATTGGATAATTTGGATATAGATTATAATGTATTGAGATTAGACAATGATGATGAATCAAACATTTTCTTTAGCAGTGATCAACACAAACAACATTTTGGTGTTGGTGGCGGTGGATATTTGGGTGTTCAAATCCAAGATATTACAGATCAACTCAGGGATTATTTTAAAGTAAAGGGTGATGGTGGTGTACTCGTATCTGAAGTAGTGAAAGAAAGCCCCGCAGAAAATGCAGGGCTTGAAGCAGGTGATGTTATCATGAAAGTCAATGATGTACGTATCAGCGACCGGAGTGAGTTGACACAAACAATCCGTAATGAAAAACCGGAAAGTAATGTTGACATAACCGTCATTCGTAAAGGGCGGGAAAAATCCTTAAAAGCTACATTAGGATCAAGCAATGATTCTTTCTCTTGGTTTGGAAAAATGGGAAATCATCAAAAGGGTATGAAAAAACACAAAATGATGATGAAAAATATTGGCCATGTTTGTACAGATAAATGTGGGGATAATTGTACAATGAAAGGTCAAATGAAAATGGATATTGATATGCCTATGCCCGATGGTATTAAAGATATGATGAAAAAGAAAATATATTGGAATAATGGTGATGAACTGGAAAAACTGAAAAAGGAAATTGAAGAATTGCGGGAAGAAATAAATAAACAAAGTGATTCATAAAAAATCTAATTACTACAATGATAAAAAGGCTCTTTATTGAGCCTTTTTCTTTTCTATACTGTATATACAGATATAAATTGACAGTGCCTCTTCAATATTTATGAACCGTTTTATCATTTTCAATACTATACTTTTGGGAGTTATCACTGCCCAAGGCTACACGTGGCCCACCGATGCCGGTAAGTCGCTGAAATCAAATTATGGTGAATTTCGCCATCGCCACTTTCATATGGGGATAGATATTAAAACAGGGGAAAAAGAAGGTGCATCTGTTTTTGCAGTGGAAGAAGGATATGTTTCACGCATTGTGGCTAATTTCAAGGGATACGGTCGAGCGCTTTATGTTATTCATCCTGATGGAAATACAAGTGTCTATGCTCACCTTTCCCAATTCAATCCTAAACTAGAACAATATCTGAAATATTATCAAAACATGAATGAATCGTATGTATTGAACCACTTTTTAGAGTCAAATAAAATCAACGTAAAAAAAGGAGAATTGATCGGCTACACAGGAAACACCGGCTATTCATTTGGGCCGCATTTGCATTTTGAAATTCGAAATGAAGAAGAACAGCCGTTAAATCCACAAACAAATGGATTTGTAATTGATGACCGCCAGTCTCCAGAATTAAAAGAATTGGCGCTTATCCCTTTGAAAAGTAATTCACGCGTAAATGGGAGTTTATTGCCGGTACAAATTCCTTTTTTCAGAAATCCCAATGGATCATATGAACTTGCTGATACGCTTAATATTTTTGGTCCTGTTGGACTTGCGCTTCGGACAAAAGACAAACGCCAAGGATTTTCAGAAACCTATCAGTTGAAAACTATTGAATTGATCATTGATGGCAAACGGGAATACAAGATTAATTTTGAGATTCTTGACTACAGTTTAAATGATCATGTACAATTGGTACGTAATCATGAATTGCATCGTTTAAACCTTGGTTCCTTCCACAACCTTTTTCATCTAAAAGATAATCCCAAATCAACTGTTCAGCCTGATAACCTTTCTGGAATTTTGAAATTGCCTCCAGGATACCACACGCTTATCATCAAAGCAACAGATGCTAACAAAAATACTGCTGAAGTATCCGGTTGGATTTTTACCCACCCGCCAATCGATTTAGTTATCCAGGAAATACAACAGAATGAAAATGAAATCACTTTTAATGTGCAATCCAAATCCATCAGTATTCCTTTGAAGAACATAACATGTTATTCATTCTCTCCTTCCGGATTTGCTGATAAAAAAATTGATCCTCTACAAATTGAAAAAAAAGATGGTGGATTAATGGTAACGCTGGATATGCGAATGATTCAAGATCGCTCATTACAATTTATTGCCAAAAATAAAATGGGTGCATTTTCAAAACCATTGCACTGGCATCCTCAAAACGTTTCTGTGGATTATAATGCCAAACCGGATATAAAAGTAAATCAAACGGCTGCTGGTATTATTGTTCAGATAGAAACGGGAAATATGGGAAAAGCCAAACCGTCTCTGAATTTGGATTCTCCTCAAAAACTTACAGATGTTGTTTTAGAGAAAATTCAACCCTTTACATATATATCTGAAGCATTGGATGCTGAAATATTCAAGGATGTTACTTCTTTAAATGTTAGTATTAATAATGGGACAGAATACACATTCAAACATGCATTTAGACCTGAATTAGGAAAACCAAATGGACAAACGGTTGTTGTATCAGAAGATGAGATGTGTTCAATGCAATCCCTAGAATCAACATTTTACAGTCAAAGTTTAATCTGGATTGATGCTGTGGAAAACTCTGTATTGCCTCCTCATGGAGAATATCTTTCAAATATATATCAACTCCAGCCTTTTAATTATCCACTTCAAGATACAGTTCGAATCGGTATTCGATATGATGAAAACGTAGCAAAATTAGAAAAAACAAGTTTGTATTATTATGATCAAGATGATGGATGGACATATATTCAAACAAAGGATTCAAAAAAACGCCACGTATTAACTGGTAGCTTGAACAGTTTGGAAGCTGTATGTATTCTTCAGGATAATGTTCCACCGGTTATTAAATCTACATTTCCAGCTCATGGCGGACAGTATTACACAGAAGATGTTCTTCAACTGCAAGCCAATGTAGATGACCTTTTATCCGGCATTGCACCCAAAGAAACATCTATGACTATGACACTTAATGGCAAGAGATTATTATATGCATTCCAGCCAGTTAGCCAAACCATATCTTATAATCTGCTGGATCGATTAACCTTGGGTAATCATACCATGACTGTATCCGTGAAGGATCGTTCAGGCAATTCCGCCAGCATTCAAATAGATTTTGTGATTAAATAATGTTTTTCCCGTATAAAGATGATAATCCCCGCGTTCTCGTTCCTGTTGTAACGTATAGTATCATTGGAATGAATGTCCTTGTTTTTCTTTACCAGCTTTTCTTGGCAATGTCCGGGTCTGAAGCTGAAGTATCGTTTATTTATTTATTTGGATTGATCCCTGCACAATTTCATATTATTAATCTTTTTACATCCATGTTTTTACATGGTGGTATTGCTCATTTGCTAGGAAATATGTGGTTTTTGTGGATTTTTGGCGACAATGTGGAAAGTGCTCTCGGCCATGCTCGATATGCATTGTTCTACATTTTATGCGGTCTTGCGGCCGGGCTGGCGCAAGTTCTTTTCAATATTGATTCTATGATTCCAATGGTTGGAGCCAGTGGAGCTATCGCCGGAGTTCTTGGCGCATATCTTATTCGATATCCTCATGCACAAGTGCATGTCTTTGTTTTCATATTCTTTTTCTTTACAACTATCAGAGTACCTGCAATTATTGTACTTGGGATTTGGTTTTTGACTCAACTAACCAATGGATTGGGCACATTGAACCTTGATACCACGGGTGGTGTAGCCTGGTTTGCCCACATTGGTGGATTTATTGCCGGAGTAGGATTCAATTTCATTTTTCAACATATAAAAATAAAAGAGTTTTGATATGGCAGTAATTAAAGATAAAATAATTTCAACAGAACAAAGTGTTCTATTGAGGGGGAATTATTATTATAATATTTTTAGGCGGTACACATTGTTCCGACAGATTTATAAAGGAACAAATTCATCCATTACTTTCGTAGGAATCCAAAAATGAAAAAACTAATCGCTCGCGCTCATGAAATGCGAAAACGAGCCCACGCTCCTTATTCTAACTATGCAGTTGGGGCGGCTGTTTTGACATCCGATGGAGAAATAATTGGTGGTTGTAATATAGAATCCAGCAGTTATGGTCTAACCTGCTGTGCTGAACGGGTAGCGCTATTCCGAGCGATTGCTGAAGGACATTCATCATTCAAGGCCCTTGCTGTTGCTACGGAAAATGGCGGCTCCCTATGCGGTGCCTGCAGGCAAGTTGTGTGGGATTTATGCGGTGATATTCCTATTTTTATAACTGATAATAAAGGTAAAATTGAAAAAGCATCATCTGCAAAATTGTTGCCGGAAGCGTTTGATCAAAATAAGTTAAAATGAAACAATCTTCTATATTGATCGGGATCGCCGGGGGCACCGGTTCAGGAAAAACATCCATCGCCAAAGAATTTGTAAAAGAATTCACAACAGGAGAAGTTGCTGTAATCCAGTTGGATTCCTATTATAAGGATTTAAGTCACATGTCCATGGATGAAAGAAATGAACAAAATTTTGATCATCCTGATGCTATGGATTTTGAACTGCTGTACAAAGATTTGTCAACATTGATGCAATGGAAAAATGTTGAAATTCCCCGTTACGATTTCAGCACACATACTCGATTGAATAAATCGGAAACTATTGCGCCTCACCATGTCCTTGTAGTAGAAGGAATTCTTGCTCTTTGGAATGCCCGACTACGCGAATTGATGGATATTAAATTGTTTGTGGAAACACCGGATGATATTCGCTTCATTCGACGATTAACACGGGACAGGGAGGAAAGAAAACGAACAACACAATCCGTTATAGATCAATATTTACACACAGTTCGTCCCATGCATAAGCAATTTGTTGAGCCTATGAAAGTTCATGCAGATCTCATTATTCCCGAGGGGGGACAAAACAAAGTAGCTGTCGATCTTATCCGGACTAAAATTAAATCTATAGTCAAAATGGGAGAAATTTAAATGACGCTTACGCCACGCACAGGCGGTTGGATAGAGGTAATATGCGGTCCCATGTTTTGTGGAAAAACAGAAGAACTTATTCGCAGATTAAAACGAGCTCAGATTGCTAAAATGAAGACATCTATTTTTAAACCACTAATAGACAATCGCTACAGTGAAAAACATATTGTATCGCACAATCAAATGAAAATGGAATCTTTTCTAGTTGCGGATGCTGTTGAAATACTTGAAAAAGCAGACAGAGCTGAAGTCGTAGGGATTGATGAAGCACAATTTTTTGATGATAATTTGATCGCTGTTTGCCAAGAATTATCCGCCAATAATAAACGTGTCCTTGTGGCCGGACTGGATAATGATTATCTGGCGCGTCCTTTTGGACCCATGCCTAAAATTATGTGTGCTGCTGAATATCTCGATAAACTGAGGGCAATTTGTATTCTCTGCGGAGAACCGGCCAATTTTACACAACGAATTTCAACTGATGCAGGGCAAGTTGTTATTGGCGAAACAGATAAATATGAAGCACGCTGCCGAAAATGTTATCAACAACCGGAGAAAAAATAAATGGAACGTTTTATTGGACTACTTGGTATTGTTGTTTTATTAGCAATTGCCTTTTCTTTTTCAAATAATAAAAAACAGATAAATATGCGTATCATTGGGTGGGGACTAGGGTTACAAGCTCTCTTTGCTATATTTATTTTAAAAACACCCATAGGCAGCCCGTTATTTGGTTTTCTTGATAAAACCATTCGAAAACTGATTAGTTTTTCTGACGCAGGAAGTGATTTTTTATTCAAATCTTTTGTACCGGATGTGGGGTACCATGTTGCCATGATCAACTTTGCTTTTCGAGCTTTGCCAACCATTATTTTCTTTTCCAGTCTTATGGCTGTTTTATATCACTTTGGAATAATCCAGATTATCGTTAAATGGATAGCTCGAGCCATGCAAAAAACCATGGGTACCAGTGGATCGGAAACATTAAGTGTTTCCGCAAATATTTTTGTAGGTCAAACCGAAGCACCTCTCATTGTACGTCCATTTCTTCATCATATGACAAAATCGGAATTGATGGCCGTGATGACAGGTGGTTTTTCAACCGTTGCCGGTGGAGTGTTGGCGATTTATGTCATGTGGCTAGGGGACATCCCCGGAATTGCCGGTCACTTATTGGCGGCGTCGGTCATGTCTGCGCCGGGAGCACTCGTGGTGGCAAAAATTATTTATCCTGAAACGCAATCATCAGAAACGATGGGAGACCTGAAAATCGATATTGAGCAAAAAAGCACGAATGCAATGGAAGCGTTGGGAGACGGCGCTACGAGTGGATTAAAACTGGCCGCGAATGTGGCTGCTATGCTGATTGCGTTTGTATCCCTCGTTGCCATGATTAACTACCTCCTAGGTTTCGCTGGCACATCCATGGAAACAATTCTTGGATTTATATTCAAGCCATTAGCATGGACAATGGGCGTCCCATGGTCAGAGGCGGGTATATTGGGAACACTTATGGGAAAGAAAATCGTATTTACTGAACTGATTGCCTATGGCGATTTGAAAGAATTGATGTCTGCAGGAACAATATCGAATCGAACAGCTATTATTGCAAGTTATGCCTTATGCGGATTTGCCAATTTTGGTTCAATTGGAATTCAATTAGGTGGTATAGGAGGTATGGCGCCGGAACGAAAAAAGGATCTCGCTAAATTGGTTACAAAAGCGATGGTTGGTGGTGCTCTTGCATCTTGGCTTACAGCAACTATTGCAGGATTATTGATTTAATTCTTATTATTTGTATAGGTAGAAGACTATTAGTAAATAATTATGCGTTTTATTTTTATTGGTCCCCCCGGAGTTGGAAAAGGTACTCAAGCGAAGCGTATCTGTGACCATTTTGGTATTGTACACCTTTCTACAGGTGATATTTTGCGAGATGAAATATCAAATAATTCATCTGTTGGACAATCTGCAAAAGCATTTATTGATGCAGGAGAATTAGTGCCTGATGATGTTTTATTGAATATGATGTCCGGTCGCCTCACTCAAGATGACTGTATCAATGGCTCTTGCCTGGATGGTTTTCCCAGAACAATTTCTCAAGCTGAAGGATTGGAACATATTCTTTCTGGCTTAAATCAATCTTTAGATGCGGTTGTTAGTATCGTAGTTGATGAAGAGGAGTTGATTAACCGGTTGATTTTGAGAGGGACGACATCAGGACGATCAGATGATACACCTGAAATTATCCGTCAACGCTTAGAGGTGTACACCAAACAAACGGAACCTTTGATTGCGTTTTACGAAAAGCTCAATTTGGTAAAAACGATCGATGGTATGGGTGAAATAAATGAAATCACTGAACGAATTTTAAAAGCTGTGTCTTAAAATGCTGAAGGTTGGATTATCCGGTGGAATTGGGTGTGGGAAAAGTACAGCCAGCTCAGTTATGGCTGAATTAGGAGCGTATATTTTTGAAGCGGATGATGAAGCAAAAAAAATGATTACAGAAAACTCAACTGTACAAGGTGAATTAATTGCTGAATTTGGTACGGATATTATGGGTGTGGGAAATGTAATGGACCTGCAGAAACTTGGCCGAATTGCTCTCCAGGATGAAGATCATCAAATGCGCCTTAATTTAGTTGTTCATCCATACATCTACAATTTGATTGATGATCAGTTTGGGAAGATTTCAGAAAAAAATGAGCATTCTATGTTTATCGTGGACGGAGCACTGATTTATGAATCCGGGTATGATCAACATTTGGATTACGTCATTGTTATTACTGCATTAATGAAAAACAGGATGGAGCGGACCATAACCCGGGGAATGCTGACGCGAGAACAAATATTGCAGCGAATTGAGTTGCAATGGTCAGAAGAAGAAAAAACAGGATTGGCTGATTTTGTTATTCATAACGATGGCACTCAAGAAGATCTTCAGAAGGAAATTACTGATATTTACAATCGAATCGTTTAGCGTATGCTGTGTCGCAGTGACCGAGGTTTATCCATTATTTCCTTATAGATCATAGCCAGACGAACATCTCCTTGATGCTTGAAATATCTTGAACGGGATATTTTCCTTTTTTGTTTTCGATGGGCAATGGTTCCAATTTCATGTTTTCCAACACGACTGGATAAATGTCTATTTTTCAGGGACGTTTCCTCAAGAATCTCTATTGGAGATTCTTGAAATGAGGGTTCATGGAGTTCAAACTCAAGCTCTTCTTCCAGTTCAGAAACAACTACTTCATCCAATTCTTCTTCGCCATTATCTACAAAATCAGCGAAGATATCTTTAACAAAGCCTGGAGTTTGCCAACTTTTATCTTCACCTTGGTCTAATTCTCTCCTCGCTGATTTTTGCTGTCGCTTTTTCATCATAGCTGACAGTATGTAAAGAATCATCAATACAACCCAATAGCCGAGACTATCCATCAATCATCATCCTCTGAAGTGTGGGTTTCTTCGCTTATCTCGGATATGGAATCCCGCATGCCTGTATCTGATTTGATATTCTGCATATTATAATAATCGAAAATACCCAAATTCCCTTCACGGAAAGCTTGAGCCATCGCTTTAGGCACTTCTGCTTCTGCTGCTACTACATTGGCTTGCATTTCCTGGGTTCGTGCTTTCATTTCCTGTTCTTCTGCTACAGCCATGGCACGGCGAGTTTCCGCTTTCGCCTGGGCAACCCGTAAATCAGCTTCTGCCTGGTCTGCTTGAAGACTGGCACCGATATTTTTACCCACATCAAGGTCAGCTATATCAATGGATAAAATTTCAAAAGCAGTTCCTGCATCCAATCCTTTTTGTAATACAGCTTTAGAAATATTATCCGGATTTTCTAACACAGCAGAATAATTCATTGATGAACCAATTGCGCTTACAATTCCCTCGCCAACTCTGGCAATTATCGTATCATCGGTTGCACCTCCAACCAAACCGGGGATATTTGTACGTACAGTAACGCGTGCTCGTGCTTTTAATTCAATACCGTCTTTAGCAACAGCCGATAAAAATCCATCTTTTGGTGCATCAATCACTTTTGGATATACACTGGTTGCCACTGCTGCTTGGACATCGCGCCCTGCTAAGTCAATGGCTGTTGTAGTTTCAAATGTTAAGGGAATATTTGCTTTAGCAGCGGCAATTAGAGAAGACACAACGTTTACAACGTGACCACCGGCTAATTGATGCGTTTCCAACATATCCGTAGAAATGCTCTGCAATCCCGCTTTGTGCAAGTTGATAACACCATCCACAATCAGTCTTGGAGGAATTTTTCGCAAGCGCATGCGGATAAGATCAATAATAGAAATTGGACCTATACCCAAACTCACGATAGATTGTATCCACAGCCCCAATGGGACGAAATAGAAAAACAGTACTACAAAAAACAGTAGCAAAGACAACATTATTATTGATCCAATAGCCATAATTAATTCCCTTTATATTTATTTAATTTTTCTAACAACAACTCTATTCCCATCCACAGATAGTATTATTACACTATCATTTTGATCGATATACGATCCTTCCGTTACTACAAAAATTCGCTGATCACCTATAGTTACCCACCCGGATGGACGCAAATCTGTATCCGCCGCACCTTGTTGTCCAATCAAATCTTCCAAACCAATTGAGGAATTATAGCCTTCATTTTTTTTCTGAACTGCAGGAGAAGTCAATTTTTGCCAGAATTCTGTTTTGGTCATTAGCTTAAACAATAAAACTAGTCCGATGATTCCACCAATAATACCTATGGTAAGTCCCGTAAATGCCATGGATTGAATTTCCTGACCCACGGGTACATCAGGCAAGAGTAATTCGTACAATCCCCACAATAAAATACCAATACCTGATATACCGGCTATTCCAAAACCAGGGATTAAGAGGACTTCCACAAGTAACAGCGCAACACCAACAAAAACAATCAGTAAATCGGTCATCGTGGCAAGGCGCACAATATAGGAGGCGCCCAAAGATAAAGCCAGGCATACTGCACCAAACGTACCGGGGATCCCCCAGCCAGGGCTTTGTAATTCAAATAAAATTCCTAGAAACCCAAACGTTGTTAACAAGGAAGCTACCACAGGGTTAGTTAAAAAGCGGACAAAATTTTCTGACCAGTTTTCTTTTGATGCTCGAATTGAAGCATTGGATATTCCCAGTTTAGATAAAACATCATCAAATGTTTCTGTTTCGCCATCCGCTATTTTGTACTTCAATGCTTTTTCAGTTGTTAGCGTAATCAGCTTCCCTTCTTTTCGCCCTTCCAAGTCAGTCACTTCTACAGAATCGCCATCAATAATTAAATGTGTAAATGATAATTCTTCATCTACCATTCCAGTAGCAATCTTTGTATTACGATTTCTGTTTTCAGCTGTAGAAGCCATTTCTTCTCGCATATAGCTGATTACTTTTTCTGATGCTTTTTTGCCCTGCATATCCACAGCTGTCGCAGCTCCAATTGTACCGCCACCAGTCATATAAATTTTTTCGCACGATAAAGATATTAATGCCCCTGCGGAAATAGCTCGTCTATTTATAAACGCAACCGTCAAAACGTCAGAATCAAGAATGGCATCCTTGATTTGTGTCGCAGCGTCTACTCGCCCGCCAAACGTATCTATATCGAAAATAATAGCTGCGGCATCTGCTTCTTCCGCTGCTGCGATAGTTCTTTCAATAAAGGGAGGGAGCCCTAAATCAATCGTCCCCTGAATCGGGACTCGGAAGACAATCGGTTCCGCTGCAAGGAATTGAATAAATAAAGATAGTAAAATGGGTATTCTCATTCGAATGATGTTACCCCAATTCATTGGTAATTTCAATACTGTCATCATAGAAATTATTATAGATTTACCATCAATAAAGGTCATTTTATTAATCAATGCGATTTCATCATAAATTATCCTATGCATCATTAACGCTGTTTTCCGGCTGGCTTCGGAGTCTTTCGGAATGTGAAAGGAACAGACTTGGTGTTAGACTAGCAAGGTTTGCATACTATTTACTCGGTTTACGGAAAAAAGATTCATTAAAAAATATTGCAAATGCTTTTCCGGAAAAAAGCGTTGGTGGTCGACAGGTGATCCTAAAAAAAACGTACTCGTTTTTCGCTCAAACGTTTTTACAGTTTTTATCAATCCCAAAATCATACAGAATGATAGATTTTGATATAGTAGGTCAGGAATTATTGGACAGATCATTGGCAAGAGGTAAAGGTACCATCTTAGCCACAGGTCATTTCAGCAAATGGGAAATAATGTCTACATGGCTTGGATATTCAGGATATCCATGTGTTGCTGTCGCCTTGAGACAAAAAAACAAGGGTGCTGATATTTTCTTCAGGGAATTCCGGGAAAATACAGGCATGAAGATGATTTTCCGTAAATCGTCATTAAAACATATGTATCGTGTTTTGAAAGAAAATAAAATTTTAATTCTGGCCAGCGATCAAGACGCAAAAAAGCGAGGCGTGTTTGTTAACTTTTTCAACATACCGTCTTCAACGCCTAAGGGTGTTGCACGATTCCATTTGCATACAAATTCAGATATGTTTTTCATTACATGTCATGTTAAACGAAATGGGATTTATAAACTTCATATCCAACCTATCGTCCCTGAAGGAGAAAAAACAGTAGAGTCCATCACACAAGCATTTACAACACTACTAGAAGAAAAAGTTAGAAAGTTTCCTGAACAGTATTTCTGGTTTCATCGTCGCTGGAAAACTAAACCATCACAAGTTTCATGATCGAAATTGATGTACATAATAAAAATGTAGTTGTTACAGCATTAAAAGTAATCGAAGAAGGTGGTCTCATTATTTATCCAACAGATACTATTTATGGTTTTGGTGTTGATGCTGACAATGATGACGCTATTGACAAATTAAATCTAATTAAAAGACGCAGTGGGCCCATGAGTGTTTTGGCTCCGGATAGTAATACTGCATTAAACTGGAGTCATCTTTCTAATAATGAAATAAAATTGGTTGAGGCAAATCTGAAAGAACAATCAACAATAATAATTCCTGTTAGGAAGGGAATCGTCAGTCATAAAATACTGGGTAAAAATCAAACTCTGGGCGTGAGAATACCCAATAATACATTCTGCAATCAATTGGCAAAAAAATCTTTAAATCCAATTACAACAACAAGCGTAAACAGGCACAACCATCCAGCATTGAATGATCCCGCTAAAATTCTGGAAGAATTTGGAGATGAAATTGATCTATTTGTAAATGGGGGAAATTTAGAAGGAAATAAAGGGTCAAGTATTTATAAACTCGAACATGGCAAACTGGTTCAATTGAGAAATTGAAATGCGATTTTTCTTATTTATTTTAATAGCAATATTAAATGGACAGGATTTACCTTTTCAATTAGGTGAAACACTGATTTATTCAGCAAAGTTCAATATTATTCCTTCGGGCCAAGCTTCACTTGAAGTCCTTGGTCATGAATCAATCAACGGTGTAGGGACATTTCATGCAAGATTTAAGGCAAGTACTAATCCCACATTAGATCGTTTATATAAATTGAGAGACCAGGTTGATATTTGGTTGGATGAAACAGATCTTTTTACTCACCAATTAATAAAGAATTTGAGGGAAGGTAATTACCATAAGAAAATTCACACAATTATCCATTATGATGCTTCACTGGCAATTATTAATTCTGATACTGTAAAAATTGCAGAGCCGGTACGAGATCCATATTCCCTTTTTTACTATTTACGTTCTATTCCTCTAAATGTAGGTCAATTACTGGAATTCACATCTTTCGAGAATAAAAAAACAACCCCTTTCAAATTAGCTGTTACAGGGAAAGAAACTGTTATAACACAAACCGGTACATTCAATTGCCTTGTTGTAAAGCCGTTTCGACAAGGGAAAACACTATTTAAAAATGAGGGTGATATGCAAATTTGGTTCAGTGATGATGAAAAACGATTACCTGTTCAAATTCAGATAAAACTGAAATTTGGGTCCATGAATTTGAAACTAAAGGAAATAGTTAACCGAAAAGACGGCTGATATCATTAACAATCACTGTGGCAATCAATAACAATAAAAATGCCATTCCAATTTGTTGGATAACCATCCGTGTTTTAATTGTCAATCTCCTGCGTATTATTCCTTCGATAAGTATAATAAAGATATGTCCGCCATCTAGGCCAGGTATAGGTAATATATTTATAAAAGCTAAATTACAACTGATCAACGCCATGAAGGTCAGTAAAGCTGTCCACCCTGCCTTGGCTGTTTCCCCGGCTAATTGAGCGATCATAATAGGCCCGCCGATATCTTTCATTGACGCGTCTCCTCTGACCAGCATAGACAATGATATAACAATCATTCCAAAACCATTTACAGTAGCATTCGAACCTGCTTGAATCGCTTCAACCATTCCAATGGGCCGATAACTATAATTTTGGATAATTCCAATGGCCCCAAGTGTGTCTATATGACCCTCAATGACTGTTACCTGATATTTTGTTGTTATGGCAATATCAAATTCGTCAGTACCCCTCATAATTTTTAATTCTATCGGCGTATTTGGTTTTTCGTGGATACGTGTTGAAATATCTGTCCATGTTTCTATTGATTCACCATCTATTGCTAAAATTTGATCTCCGACTTGCAAACCTGCAGTTATTGCCGGCATATCTGGCACTAATTGAGCAATAACAGGATCATCGCTTAATTCCGGAATACCCATATATTTTGCGATACCTGAAAACAGTACAAATGCCAGCAGGATGTTCATGATTACACCGGCGCTCATGACCCAAATTTGCTGTAGGGAAGTCTTGCTCATTAATTCATCATCCGCGTGTTTTATATTATCGTCAAGGCTTTCGTCAATTGTCCCAGCCATTTTTACATAACCACCTAAGGGAATAATGGCCAAACAATATTCAGTATTGCTCCCTTTACGACTTTTATTGCCGATTATTTTTTCTAATACAGGACCCCAGACAAATTTGTTTTCCTCATTTCGATGATAAAAGAATATTCTGAATAACCAACCGCTGTCAACTGAAGTAAACGTAAACAGACGAGGAGGAAACCCTATTGAAAACCTATCCACACGTACACCCACAGAGCGCGCTGCTAGAAAATGTCCCAGTTCGTGAACAGTAACAAGAACACCTAATACAATGATTGTTGCCCAAAGAGTTGTCATTAAATTTTTACCTTTTAATTATATGAATTAACAAAATTGGTTGTCCAGAGTTCCAATGCGAGTAAGTCTTCTAAAGTTGGTTCAGAAATGTAATGATGATTAGCACAGGCTTTTTCTATTATTGCCGGTATTTCAGTAAATTTTATTTCACTATCTAAAAAGCGATACACTGCTTGTTCGTTAGCAACATTTAATACAGCAGGTGTTGAACCTCCGGCAGAAAGAGCTTCATATGCCAATTTAATACAGGGGAATTTTTCCAGATCCGGTTCTTCAAAAGTAAGTTGCCTGGATTTTATCAGATCCAACTTCTCCCAATTTGCGGAGCAGCGACGGGGATACGTCAGGGCATATTGTATAGGGACTTTCATATCCGGTACGCCTAATTGTGCCTTGACTGATTTGTCAACAAATTCAACCATTGAATGAATGATTGATTGGGGATGAATAACAATATCAATTTTATCAGTTTTCAAACCGAAGAGCCACTTTGTTTCTATAACTTCCAAGCCCTTGTTCATCATGGTGGCAGAATCAATAGTAATTTTTTTGCCCATATCCCAGTTGGGGTGATTTAAAGCTTCTTCCGGTTTTATATCTATAAATGAACTAATATCTCTTGTTCTGAAAGGGCCTCCACTGCCTGTTAGAATTATTTTCCTCACATCCCCAATTTCTTCACCTGCCAAACATTGCCAAATCGCTGAATGTTCACTATCAACAGGAAATAGTTCCGCCCCGGATTTCTTTTTGGCTGTTTCTATAATTGAACCGGCCATCACCAGACTTTCTTTGTTACTTAAGGCAACATTTACGCCTGCTTCAATCGATCTTAATGTTGGCTCCATCCCGGCACTACCCACCAAACCGTTCATTACAATATCAACATCATCTCGGCTGGCCAATTCTAATAATCCTTCTCTACCGATTAATACTTCAATGTTATCCTGTAGTGCAGATGATACTTTTTTACCTGCTTCTTCATCAATTATTGCAACAGCTTTAGGTGTATATTTTTTCGCTTGTGCAATCAATTTATCTGAATTTCTATTCGCAGTTAAATAGGTAATATCAAATTTCTGACCAAGATTATCTGCTACACGTAATGTGTTTTCCCCAATAGATCCTGTTGAACCAAGTATGGATAATTTTATTGTCATTAGAAAAATAAACGGAAAATCGTAACGTTAAATTGAACGAATTCAAAATGAATTTGGGTTTGTAATTCAATATCTATACCAGCGAATTGAAGTTCAGTACCTGCAATTAAATACGAAATTGTGTTTTCTATTGACCCGGGGAAATCATCACTATTTAATCCAAGAATATTTCCTCTATATTTATTAAAACCAGCACCAAAAAATACGGGCATGTTAAGTAATGACTTCTTCATAGTAATAGCTGTATCAACGAATCGTATACGTAAATGTTTTGGCCCTTCCAGCCACCCTATTGAAACACTTGAGGACCATGAATTTGCAAAATAATTACAACCGTATCCAGCAACTTGAACAGATTCTTCACCATTAGAAAACATATTCATTTTCCCTTTTAACACTAGATTTTTTGTGATTAAAAACTGTCCTTCAACCATGAATGGATGTATAAAGGGATTTAATTGATAAGAAGTCTTTGCAATATCCCACCCAATTGGTATGGAAACCGCAATCCCTAGCCGCTGGTTTGGAGTCAAATTTAACAGGGTCGAACGACCGCCGGTTAATACAGATGACACTATAGCTGGTTCAACTTGTTTATCAAATGTTGCAGCATCTGCCTTTGACAAATCAAACGATATCCACTGACTTGTTAAAAAAGAAGTAAAAATTAGACAATATATTAATAAACGAAAAATCATACTCTGTTTGTACCATTTCAAATTATGCCACGATCACTGGATTCTATAAAATTTATGATTGAAGTTATTTCATCTGTTTGTTCTAGATCTGTTTTGATTTTTTCAAGGGCTTCTTTTCGGTTTAAGCCTGATCTGAAATACAATTTATACGTTTCCTTAATTAATTTTCTGGCATTTCCATTAAATCCCCGACGGCGTAAACCAATCTGGTTTATCCCACTATATTGTAGTGGCTCTCCTGCACCAAGAATGAAAGGCGGGACATCTTGTACTATACGAAAGCCTCCACCAATAAAAACATGGTCCCCGACTTTAGAAAATTGATGCACAAGGACACCACCTCCCAAAGAGACCCAATTCCCCAGCTCTACATGTCCTCCCAAGGTGGTTAAGTTGGCCATAATCACATTATGACCAAGAACACAATCATGAGCCACATGAGTACAGGCCATTAATAAAACATTATTGCCTATTTCTGTACATCCTCTGGCAGATGTTCCTCGATTAATGGTGACTGATTCTCGAATAGTAACATAGTCGCCAATCGAGGTTGTGGTTTCTTCGCCGCCAAATTTTAGATCTTGAGGTATTTCTCCTATGGAACAATTATGAAAAATGTGGGTATTTTTGCCAATCGTCGTCCCTGCTTTAACCGTTGTATTATTTCCAATGCTGGAATCATCGCCGATTGTTACATTGCTTTCAACTACGGAAAAAGGGCCCACCGAAACATTGTTTCCTAGTTTTGCTCCCTTCGATACAAGAGCAGCAGGATGGATAAGTGTTGAAATAATTACGCTCCAGCGCGATCAACTATATTTGCCATAATTATGGCTTCGGTAACGATTTTATCATCCACATAGGCAATACCACGAAGTTTAACTGCATTCATCCGAATTTTTAACAATTCCATTTCTATCCTAACCTGATCACCCGGAATAATTGGTTTACGAAACTTGGCTTTTTCAACGGCTGAAAAGAACATGTTTTTACACATGGGATTTTCAACTGAATTCAGCGTAAGAAACGCACCGGCTTGGGCCATAGATTCTAGAATTAGTACTCCAGGCATTACAGGTTGATCTGGAAAATGTCCATGGAAATAGGGTTCGTTAATGGTCACATTTTTTATTGCCGTGCAACTCTTTGCAGGTTCAATTTCAATTATTCTATCTATCAAAATAAATGGATAACGGTGTGGCAGGAGTTTCATAATTTCTTCTATATACAACATTTTAGCTCTCTGTTTAAAATTTAAATTTTGTTTTCTTTAAAATAATTAGCGTATTCTTGGCGAATCATTTTAACGAATTCTACGTTGCTGGCATGCCCACTTCTGGCAGCGGTAACATGTCCTTTAATTGGGACGCCCAACAGTGCTAAATCGCCAATCAAATCAAGTGTTTTATGACGGACAGGCTCATTTTTATAACGTAAAATTTTACCATTCAAGATTCCATTTGCGCCAGAAATAATTGTTTCTTCGATGTTGAACAGTGCTCGCAAATGATCAATTTCATCAGGGACTATTTCCTTATCAATAATCACCACAGCATTTTCTAATGTACCGCCTTTGATCAATCCTTGTTCCTTTAACATTTCCACTTCACTCATAAAACAAAATGTTCTTGCTGGGGCGACTTCTTTTGCAAAATCTTCTTCCATATTATAAATCGCTTCATATTGTGTTCCCAATTGCGGCAATGGATAATCTACCATGAATGTTACACGAAAACGATTTGATGGAATAACATGTATATCAATTTCTTTTACTGTGTCGGAATAGGTTACTGCATTCCTGATTGGCAAGACTCTGCGATTTTTATCTTGAGTAATCTGGCCAGACGATTGTAATGCATCAACAAAATCTTTGGCACTTCCATCCATCACAGGTGTTTCTTTGCTGGTTAACTCGATCAGAATATTATCTATTCGTAATCCGGAAACTGCTGCTAATGCATGTTCTACTGTATGAATACGAACGCCATTTTGCTCAATAGTTGTTCCACGAGAAATATCAACTACGTGATCGATATCAGCTTTAATTGCTGGACTGCCCTTAATATCCGTTCGTTTAAATCGTATACCGTAGTTTTCTGGTGCTGGTTTAAATGTTATCTTACTTTCTACACCTGTATGTAAACCAACGCCTGTACATGAAGATGCTTCTTTTATGGTTCGTTGTAGTCTATGATGGGTTTTCAGCATTTTCTAATTGTTGTAATCTTTTCTTTATTAATGCTATTTCTGACATCACAGCTTCTTTTTTATGCTGTTCTTTTATTTCTCTAGCGGGTACACCAGCGTATGTTTTCCCACCCGGAAGAGATTTCGTTGCAACACTCTTTATTGCAAAAACAGCGCCATTTCCTATCTTCACATGCGGAATACAACCAGAGTTCCCTGCAAATATACAAAAATCTCCTAATTCAACGCTCCCTGCAATCGAAACGCCTGCAGTGAAGAGGCACCCTTTACCGGTTTTCACATTGTGAGCGATATGCACCAAATTATCAAACTTACTTCCGGCACCGATTACTGTATCCCCAATGGTTCCTCGATCAATAGTACAATTGGCGCCGATATCAACATTATCGCCGGTAACAACCGTTCCGGCTTGAGGAATTTTTCTATGGTTTCCATCCTCTTCAACATATCCAAAACCATCACTACCAATAACGGTTCCACTGAAAATGGTATTTTTATCACCGATTGTACAGTTATGATAAATAGTGATATTATTATGCAAATGGCTATTTTTACCAATTGAGGCATCGTTACCAATAATAGTATTCGCACCAATAATAGAATGATCTCCGATTGAAGCCCTTTCTTCAATTAGTGAAAAAGGACCAATGCTAACATCCTTACCGATTGTTGCTGAATCGGAAATGATAGCTGTTTGATGAATCCCTTTGTTTGTTTCAGGGGGTGAATAAAAATGATTCAGGATTTTTGCAAAAGCCAATTGGGGATTTTTAACTAATAATCCATTCGTTTTAGCTAGGTCTGCTTCATTTGCAGTAATAATTGCCGAGGCATGTGTATCCTTTGCGTATTTTTTATACTTTGGATTACCTATAAACGTGATTGTTCCAGATACACCATTCTGGATTTCAGAGACACCTGAAATTTCAAGTTTGGGATTACCAATCACTTGACCGCCGGATAGGGAGGCCAATTCCTGCAATGATGCCAAAGGTTTAGTTATTTATCATCTTCGGATATGTTATACTTCCGAAGTTCATAAAGAATATCGTCAGTTACATCAAATGCAGGATTGCCAAAAAGTAGTGAAACTGAACCATCAATAATGTAGTCGTATTCTTTTTCGGCAGCAACTTTATCCACAGCACGTTTTACTTTGGATAGAATTTCAAATTCCATCTGGGCCTGTTTTTGATAAAGCAGTCCTTCCGGACCCACTTTTTCTGCTTGAAAAACTTGCAGATTGCGTTCCTTGGTTGCGATTTCTTGTTCTTTTTCACGACGCCATTCAGGTGAACTCATCAGCCGCTGTGTTTCATATGCGTTTTTGAGGCTATCCAATTCCATTAATTGCATTTGATATTCCATTTGCACTTTCCGGAATTCCATCTGCAATTGTGATTCTGCATCACGAAATTCTTCATATTCTGCACGAATACGATCCGATTGAACAAAACCGATTTTTATTTCACCGAGTAATGTTGAAGTCAACACTACTGAAGCAATGATTAGTGTTATTATTTGTTTAGGCACAAGTCCTCCTTGGTTGAATTGATTAAAAAGATTGGCCAAAAATGATAGTGTAGTTCCAGCCGTCTGGATTGCCATCACCATTATTATCATCAAAACCATAACCCATGTCAAATCCGAGCATTCCTATCATAGGCATAAAGAATCTGATTCCAAATCCGGCTGATCTTTTAAGACTCAAAGGTCCAGACCTTGGAATGCTGAACGGTTCAGTCATGGATTCTGTATTCCAAACATTTCCAGCTTCTGCAAACATGAGCCCATAAATTACGGGATTTTCTGAAAACGGAACCCTTAATTCCGAAACAAATCTCATCATGGCATTTCCCGGAACTGTATTCCCGGAAGAAGATTTTGGTCCTATGGAATTTTCAGTATATCCCCGAAGCATATTACCATAGGGAATACCATTCCCTCCCATTATAAATTTTTCATCAAACGGAATTATGGATCGTTCTTCCTTCGATGGTAATGCATCAATTACACCCATTTTCAATGAACTCATCAGTACAATTTTCCAGAATGTAGGTGTATACCATTCCAAATTCAATACGTGTTTAAGAAAATCTTCATTGCCTCCGAAGGGGCCACCAGAGATGGTTGACTCCCAGGTAAATCGTGATCCCCTGCTGGTAAACTCTTGCCGGTCTCGACTATCACGGCTTAAAACTTGTGTTATGCCGAGGCCCAATGTTTTATCGAGTCCTCCCGCATATGTATCAATATCGCTTTGAGCGCCCTCATATGATTTAGATGTCGTATTCAGTACCCAATAGCCACGGAAATAATCATCTGGCCATTTAAAACGCCTTCCCCATTGAACTGATCCGCCAACAACTTGAATATCCAAGGGTATTCCAAAACTGGATGATCTACCTCGAAAAGAATTAAAAAATGAGAAACCAACCCTGTTTGGCGTATCAAAAATCATAGGATCCATAAAACGTACGCTGAACGATTCATATTTCGCACCTTGATTTTGCGAGTAATAATTAACAGTTTGTTGTGAACCAACATTGTAACTCATAGTAAGCTGCTGACCTAATCCACGAAAATTATTGAATTCTACACCACCACCGCCCATAAGCCCATATACGCCGCTATAACCTACATTGGCATTGGCGCGGTCAGATGATTTTTCTTCAACCGTTATTTCTAAATCAATTTCGTCTTCATCGACCGGCACAACATCGGGAACGACATTGCTAAAATAATTCAAGATAAATAATTCACGAGCACTCCGCTGCAAAAGTTGACGATTAAACACATCTCCTGGGAACACATGGAGTTCCCTGCGAATTACATTTTCCCGTGTTTTATCATTACCTTGTACATAAATATTGCGAATAAAAACTTTATGATTTTCTGTAATTTCAAAATGAATATCCAGTGAATCTTTACCAACCGGTGTAAACTTTGGAATGATATTACTGTAAATATATCCACGGTCCATATACAGACCATGCATGCGTTCATACACGGCAATATTAAAATCTTCTTCGTTATACTTTTCGCCAATTTCCAGATCCAAAGCGCGGCTTAACTCTTCTTCTGTATAAAGCGATTGCCCTTCCCATGTAAAATGTCTGTAACGGTATTGTGGCCCTTCATTTATACTAATGAGTATGGTCATTGCTTTTTTGTTTTCATCATAATAGATAGAATCTGAAAGAATTGCAGCATCCCGATAGCCTTCGTTATGATAAAAATTGATTAGGTTAAGTTTATCCTCATCAAATTTCTTTTCATCAAAATGGGAACGCCAAAATAAATACCATCGCTGCATTTTTGTTTCTTTAAGCTCACGGCGTAAACGGAAGGATGAGAATTGTTCATTACCTTCAAATTTGATATGACGCAACTTTACTTTTTTATTTTCATTAATGTTAAAAACTAAATGGCGGATTTGTTTTTTCCTGGCATCGTCCGTTTCGGACATATCTTCGGGCTCAGCCAAAACACCTTCGATATCGACAAGCAAATAACCGTCTTCAGCATAAAGATCTTTCATTTTTTTAATGGTTTCATTAATGAGGTTTGGCTGAATCCGCATTCCGCTGCGCAGGGCTAAATCTTCATCAAATTTTTTATCTTTTATTTTCTTATTCCCATTATAAAGGATTTCCCCTATAATATAATTTTCCTTTACAACAATAGTAAGGGACAACCCCTCCTCTGATTCTTCATCCATTCTGATTTGAATATCATTAAACAAACCAAGTTGCCATAGTCTTTTTACGGCTCTGGAGAAATCACCTGGGGCAATATTTTCCCCTTCTTGCAATCCGGCTGTATATCGGATCATCGATTCTGACGTTAAATTATTCCCTTCAATATTAATTTCCTTTAGCTTGATATCTTCCTGCTGAGCAAAAAGACAATTTGATGCTAATAATAGTATAAGTATGAAATATAAAAATTTATTTAACATGATTCTAGTTGTTCGCTCACTTTTCCAAAACGCCTTTCCCGTTCCTGATAGTTTTGAATTGCCAACAGCAATTCATTTTCACGGAAGGATGGCCAATAAAGATCCGTCACATATAACTCTGTATACGCTATTTGCCAAAGGAGAAAATTACTGATTCTGTTTTCTCCGCCAGTACGAATGAGTAGTTCCGGATCCGGTATCGATGCTGTATACAAATAATTCTTAAACAGTGAGGTATTTATATCAGCGGATTTTACTTTTTTCTTCTCCAGATCCGAACAAAGATTTTTGACTGCTTTAAGAATTTCCTGCCTGCCGCCATAGCTCAAGGCAAGAACAAGATTCAAGCCTGTATTGTTTTTAGTTTTTTCAACTCCATCCAGAATTCCCTGACGTGCGCTTGGGGGCAAATCGTCTAATTCGCCGATGGTGATTAATTTCACATTATTTTTATCCAGTTCAGTTACTTCCGTTTTGATTGTTTTTAATAACAATTTCATCAAAGCAGATACTTCCGTTTTGGGTCTTGACCAATTTTCTGAAGAAAATGTATAAAGGGTCAAATGTTTCACGTCTATTTCACCACAAATTCTGGTAATTTCTCTTACGGAGTTGATCCCTTCACTATGGCCGGCAAAGCGGGGAAGGCCTTTCTCTTTTGCCCATCGCCCGTTACCATCCATAATAATAGCAATATGATTGGGGACATTCCCGTTATTGATTACGTTATTTTTTAATAAATCAATTGACATAAAAAATTTAATTATCTATAAAAATTGCGGGCGAAATTACCTTTTTCACTGTCTATATACAAACAGTGTATAGACTTGTTTCGAGTATAACGCACCGTACTCAATCCAGTTCCTCATACAATTCAGCAATATGATGATCAAATGGTGTAATGTGTTCAGGAATATCAACCTTTTTGAATTCCTTCCGGCACTTATAACACACAACTACGTCGGATATTTTTTTGTATAAATACCAATCAATTGCTGCAACTAAAGCAAGGCTTAAGCCATATGTAAATGGGACCAGAATGGCGCCCACTAATATCACCAGACAACCAATGGCTCTGTTAAAATCTTTTTGGCGATAAAAATGTTTACATTCACACTCTGGACATTTTGAGAAATCTAACTCACTCACAATAATAATCCATCTTGAAATAGAACATATTTATAACATAAATCACCAACCATAATGGCTAAAACACTAATGTATAATAATCCTGTCGCACTTTGAGTTGCGTGGATTTTCAATGTTCGCCAAATAAAAATGTGCAATATTAATGGGACAAGAAGTCCAAAAAACACAGCTACTCCCAAGAAGAAGCCATCTAATGTTGCTATATATTGAAAGACAGAAAGCATTCTTCCATATTGATCTACAACTGAAAATGACTGTAATTGAATTAAATTCCATATCAATCGAGTGACTAAAAGAAACGCCAGCATATTTGATGTTCTGCGCAGTAGAATAATAGGTAATTGAACAACATTCAAATACCAATGCCCAAGAATCATTGAAAATATGACACCGGCAAGGATAGCTTGGCTTAGGCTACCTGTAAATATCACTGAATAAATATTACTATCAGTAAACATAGATTTTGCAAAAAGAATAAAAACAAAACATCCTAAACTAGATACAAACGATATGACGAATAAGGAAATTTTTTCATTATTCCAATACAGATACGTAACTAATAAATGTAGTCCAAGCCAGCCTGTTATTCCGTAAACGTGCATCTGATCCATACCGGTAGCCCACGATAAAACCAAGGCCATTCCTCCAAGCATCCCTGAAAGACCCAAGTTAAAATTATAAAAACCGGAATCGATTTTTTGTCGGGGAGTAAACCAGAAAAAGAAAGGATATAAAACAGCAAACCCCAAAAGTGTATAAATTAAAATGTCAGCAAGATGGGTTGTCATTGTACCCTTATAGTGCTAATCTTGCAACGAAGTATGAATGCGATCAGCTATTTGAACATAAACGTGTGATACTGGTGAATCCGGTTGACTTAAAACAAGGGGTTTGCCATTATCGGTGGAATTCATTATTTCTTTATCAATGGGAATTTCGCCTAATAGGGGAGCACCCAATCGTTTACTTTCTGTAACACCACCACCTTTTTTGAAAACATCCACCATAAATTCAAAATGTCCGTTTTTATCTACATCAACATTGCCAATACCGGCTATATCAATTTTTACATCTTTTTCGCTTGAAATTTGACCTTCGATAACTAAACCGGACATATTTTCTATCACCCCCAAAACAGGTGTTTGAACTTTTCGAAACATATCGGCACCTTTGCGTACATCAGACAAAGCAATATCTTGAGGAGTCGTAACAATTACAGCCCCACTCATGCGTAATTTTTGGCTCAATGTTAGTTGTACATCTCCTGTTCCAGGCGGTAGATCTAATATCAGATAATCTAATTCTCCCCAGATAACATCCTGGAAAAACTGTTCAGTCATTCGGCTAACCAGTGGTCCGCGCCAAATGGCGGGAGTATCGTTACCGCTGATAAACCCAAAACTCATGACTTTCATACCATAACGGTTAAGGGGGATTAATTTTTTGTCTTGGGTTAATTCCGGGTTATCATTGAATCCAAGGATTGTAGGTAATGAAGGTCCATAAATATCTAAATCGAGTAAACCAACTTTGTGACCTTTTTGTGTAAGCGCTGTGGCAATATTTGCAGCTATAGTTGATTTGCCCACACCGCCTTTTCCACTGGCGATGGCAACTATATGTTCAATCCCTTCTAATGGTGCTGGCCCGGCTGGTGCCTGTTGTTCCTGTAAGGGCGGTGGTGTGTGATTTTTTTGTGCAAGTGATACATCAATTTTATCAAATGCATTTGTTGATTGTAAAACATTTTTAACTGCATCAATTACCGCTTGTTTTTTATCATCTTTATCTGTGGTTATTTTTAATGAAATTGAAACACTATTGCTATCAACAGTAATATTATCAATCATTCCAAAGGAAACTATATCCCGACTGAAACCAGGATATTTTATTGTTTTTAGCAGGTCTAATACGTCTTGTTTATTCATGATGTTTAAAAGATAAAGAACGGCTGTGTAAAACAGCCGTTCTTTGAGTTAAGATTGATTGGATTAATGAATCAGCCGGTGTATTCTTGGCCGAACCATTCGTAATTGATTCTGATGTATTTGTTCCACTCTTCAGGAACTTCACTTTCTTCAAAGATTGCTTCAACCGGGCATTCCGGTTCACAGGCTCCGCAATCAATGCATTCTTCTGGATCAATGTAAAGCTGCTTGCCTTCAGGATCAAATCCTTCTGCTTTTGCTTCAGCGCCAGAACCAGTTTTATCATCGGGCCCGTGGATACAATCCACCGGGCATACTTCTACACATGCAGTGTCACATGTACTTACACAAGGTTCTGCAATTATGTATGTCATTTTTATCTCCTAAATGAGTTGGTTATATAAACTGTACAAAATTAGAGTGAAAATTTAGGAGGGTTTTATAAAAGGTGAAAAGGATTTTGACATTAACTTTCCCACTAATTATTACTATGTGGAATCGAAATGTAACTGTTCTTTGGCTGGCACAACTAATCTCATCGATGGGAGATGCTGTGTATCAACTAGCCCTTATCTGGCTGATATTGGATTTGACCGGCTCACCTATTATCACAGGGCTGGTGGCCATGAGCGCTTTTTTACCTGCAATGCTTTTTGGACTTCTTGGAGGAGTGTTCGCCGATAAATACAATCGCCTAACAATTATGCATTTGGCAAACACAAGTCAATCCTTAACAGTGATGCTCATTCCCCTTACGCTATATTATGGCGTGGCAGATGCAATGATCATTGGTGGATTGGCATTTATACGAAGCAGTTTTGGTACGATGTTCCCACCTGCGATGAATGCATTTGTTCCGGAAGTAGTAGCCAAAGATCATTTGACAAAAGTTAATTCTGTGATAGCAACCAGTTCACAGCTGGCTTATTTAATCGGCCCGGCCATGGCGGGAATACTATTGGGAATAATTTCTTTGACCCGATTATTTATTTTTGATGCACTATCATTTTTAATCGCCAGCATACTGTTATTATTTGTTATCAAGCCAAAAAATCGTCCTTCCCAGAAAACACATGCTACATTCAAACAGCTTATATCCGGATTACACTATATTATTAAACACCGTAGTATTGGATATTTAATCATCTTAACGATTTTAAATAATATTTTCATCATGGGTCCCGCAATTGTCGGCATGCCAATATTTGTAAAAATCACATTGGGTGGCACAGCGTCCGATTTTGCTTTTGTGGAAGCTGGCATGGCCGGTGGTATGCTCATAGGGTCATGGTTTATGTATAAAATCAGCCATCGGTTAAGCAATGGTGTATTATTATTACTGGCGCTGATTTGGGATGGCATTACATATTCTTTTTTTTACTGGGTTCCTTCAGTTCCCGCGGCAATTGTTATGATAATAGTTCACGGGATGGGTATACCAGTTATTACTATTTCCAGAACATCAATTATCCAGAAAAATACACCAAATGAATATCATGGACGTCTATTTTCCATGGTTCATCTGGCAGTTGTTGGAATGACAGCCATGTCATCTGCTTTGGTGGGTATCCTGGCAGCTGGAATGGATGTCCGTTTTGTTTTTCTTATTTTTGGAATGGGGGCTGTATTGACGGGTCTAATTGGGTTAACATCAAAAGAAATGAGACAATTGAATTAACGTTTGGATTTACTATAACAAAACATAATTTCACGCTTCTTAATTAATACTATTATGGCAGATACATATAAATACGATCATTATAAAACTGTACCCGAGCCTGCAGAGAAAATCAATCGGAAAAAGAAGAAACCGAAATTAATCGCTGTTGTTGACGAGGATAATTGTACTGGGTGTCAGGTATGTGTTCCATTTTGTCCTGTAGATTGTATTGAAGCGGTTCCCACAGAAAAATATGGAATTCCCATTCCACCTGTGCAGATTCGTTTTGATGAATGTATTGGATGCCAAATATGTGCACGAGTCTGCACTAAACTTACATGGGACGCCATTCGGATGTTAAAAACGGATGAGTTTGAATCCCTTTATGATTACACCGTAGCTGACTGATCGTGCCGGACGCCTCCGGTTCCACATCTTTTCTTATTATTGACCAAGGAACATCTTCCACGAAGTGTTTTTTATTTGATCAAAGAGGAAAGGTTGTTTTTTCTCACCGGATTAAACATTCTTTAACACGGCCAAATACACATCATGTAGAGTGTGATCCACTAGAGATCTTTCATGCGTGCGAACACTTAATTCAAAAATCAGTTGATTTCGCCAATGAGCATTCACTTCATATCCATTCCATGGGATTGGCCGCACAACGATCCACTTTCCTTTTTTGGGATAAAGAAACATTAGAGCCTCTCATTCCTGCTTTGAGTTGGCAGGACAGCCGGGCAACAGAAATTGAAAGTGAATATGCTCAATACAGTAAAATGATTCATTCACAATGCGGCGTTCCCTTGAGTCCCCATTTTGGTGGATTAAAATTTCAGCACTTAATTCGTAACAACGATCAACTGAAGAGTCGGGCAGATATCGGTGATGCCTTGTACGGCACATTAAGTTCATTCCTCATTCATCAATTGACCGGAACACCAGCCATCGATCATACAATAGCAGGAAGAAGCCAGCTAATGAATATTCAATCTTTGGAGTGGGATAATGAATTATGTTCTCTTTTTCAAATTAACCAGGATATTTTACCAAAGATTGTTCCGGCTCTTGGAGATTTTGGAGAATATAATGGAATTCCACTCGCGTGCGTACTGGGCGATCAGCAAAGCGCTCTCATTGGACAGGGTGGAATGGAGGAAGGCTTTCTTGCAATGAATTTTGGCACATCCGGTTCTGTCTTAATGAATTCCGGCGACCGACCTTTGCAGTATGATGGCCTGTTAAATAATGTGTTATTTTCTAACAAGGAGTCTATTGTTTACCTGCTTGAAGGATCCATTAATGCCTGTAATTCATTATTCTATTGGCTGGAAACAACACTCGGTATCCCTCATGAAGAAATGAATTGGGATTCGAGATGTGAAAATGCAACTACAAATGGCATTATGATACCAGGTTTTTCAGGCTTGGCGGCACCCTATTGGAAAAGTGGGTTTAAAACTATTTTTCATGAATTAGAGAATGCAACACATGATGAAATTATTCGAGCCGGAATGGAATCCATCGGCTTTTTGGTGAATGATATTTTTCACACCATGAAAACGGAAATTACAGATAAAATGATCCCGGCCAGTGGAGGCGGTGCTAGAAAACCTTTACTGCAGTTTATATCAGATATAACGGGAAATTCTATTGGTCATTCGTCCATGAAAGACAGAACAGCCTATGGTGTTTTCAACTTATTAAAAAAAGCAGCCGGCGAATCAATAGCAGAAGAAATGGTCGAATGTGATCAAATCTTTACACCAAAAATGATCAATGAATATAGACAAGAGAAATTAGGCCAATGGCATTCTGCATTAAAAGCTGCAGAATTACTATAAGACTAATGATATTGATTTTAACAAGCGAATATATTGAAAATGGAAAATTAATGGAACTAATAATCACACAGTATTTAAACTTGAATATCGAGGAGTAATAAAAATGGCAGAAAAAAAGTTATCAATCTTTGAACGATATTTAACTTTTTGGGTATTGCTTTGTATAGCGGGGGGCATTGCCTTAGGAAAAGCTGCACCTGAAATTGCGACGACACTCAATGATTTTTCAATGTATCAGGTGTCTATTCCTATTGCTGTTTGTCTGTTTTTTATGATGTACCCTATTATGGTAAAGATTGATTTTACTCAAGTAATAAAATCAGCAAAAACACCAAAACCTGTGATTCTCACCCTATTTATAAATTGGGCTATTAAACCATTTTCAATGTTTGCAATCTCTTATTTCTTTTTGGGTTATTTGTTTAAGGATTTTCTGCCAGGCACAGAAATCCTTGCCAATGGTGAAGAAGTTGAGTTATGGCGGAGCTATATTTCAGGAACAATTTTGCTGGGAATTGCACCGTGTACAGCAATGGTTTTAATGTGGGGTTATCTCTCAAAGGGTAATGATGGACTTACTTTGGTGATGGTGGCAATTAATTCTTTAATGATGCTTTTTCTTTATGGCCCGTTAGGCAGTTTATTGCTAAATGTTAATTCTATGCCTGTACCTTGGAAAACTATGTTGTTTTCTGTCTCAATTTATGTGGCATTACCTCTCGTAGCAGGCTATTTATCGAGAAAGTGGATAATCAAATACAAAGGGATAAAATGGTTTAATGAAAAGTTTTTGCATTGGCTTACTCCTATTAGTATAACTGCGCTACTATTAACATTGGTTCTGCTATTTTCATTTAAGGGCGAAGTTATCATTAATAATCCACTTACGATTTTTTGGATTGCTATTCCGCTTTTTATACAAACCATCTTTATATTTGCTATTGGCTATTTTGTTTTGGCAAGGTGGTTAAAACTTTCATATCATGATGCTGCACCAGCAGCTATGATCGGGGCTTCTAACCATTTTGAAGTAGCCATTGCCACCGCCGTCATTCTTTTTGGCTTATCATCAGGGGCGGCATTGGCCACAGTGGTTGGTGTACTAATAGAAGTTCCTCTAATGCTCATGTTAGTGTCAATATGCAAACGCACTTGCCATATATTCCATGAGTGTCTTCTTGATTATCCTCAATGTAAAGCAAATATCTTGGTTCAAGAAGCATGAAAAAAGCTTAATATAAGCTTTATACCTTAAAACAATTCACCTAATACGTCAATCAATCTGTCTGCATCTTTTTCATCGTTATAGGCATTGAAAGATGTGCGAAATAGTATTTTGTCACCCCAGGGGAAAACGGGCATTTCTAATTTATATTCATCCATAAGGCGCCATTTAAAATCAAGCCCATTGTCTATATGGATGATGATGCTGGCCATTTGCCCGAGCCATTCAGAATTATTTGGGCAAATGAGTTCTGTATCAATAATATCATAAATACGATCCCGTGTTTCTCGGTTTAAGTTGCGGCATCGTTTTCGCACCGAATCCCAATCATGATCTTTTTGAAATTGAATAGCTGTGGGAACGGTTAAAAAAGCGCTTGGGTCCCAGGTACCTTGATATTGATTTTCATAAATAAAGGCAGTTGGAGCAGGGTCAATCACAGAGCCCCAACTAATAATGAGTGGTTTTATTTTTTCCTGCAATGATTTTTTCACATACAAAAAAGATGACCCTTTTGGGGCAGAAAGCCATTTATGACAAGCGCCCACATATACATCTGGATCCATGTCAGATATATTCAATGGAATATGTGCCGGTACGTGCGCTCCATCAATGAATGTCATTATGCCCGCTTCTTTGGCTTTTTTGCAAATCGCCTCGGCAGGTAAAATCAATCCCGTGGAGCTGGTAATTTCACTCAAATAAATGACTTTAGTATTTTTAGTCACACCTTCCCAAAAGTGCTCCACATAATCATCATGTGTTGTAAGAGGTATGGACGTAGATCGTTGAATAATGGAAAATCCTTTTTCCTTTGCAAATAGTTCCCACGTACGAACAAGTGATCCATATTCCATGTCTGTCATGAGTACTTCATCACCAGGGCCAAGGTCCAAACTGCGAATGACTGCATTCACAGCTGTTGTTGGATTTGTCACAAAAATAAGATCATCTCCGTGGCAGCTCACATAATCACCAAGTGCATGACGTGCTTTTTCTAATTCATCATAAACGTTCCGAGTCATGAATTCCACAGGTTGCTTCTCAAGTTTACGTTGCCAGTTTTGATATACTTCAAAAACCGGTTTTGGGCATGCACCAAAGGAACCGTGATTTAAAAAGGTAATGTCAGGATCTAATAAATAGAGGTCTTTCATATATTAAACTTTGCCCGCCTTCGGCCGGTATGCGGAAGTGGAACGTGTCCAACAACTGGCGGAAACTTTCGCAAAGGTTTCCTTTTCATGGATTATTTTGCCAATGCGCCCATGGGATCCCACGGCGGAAGTACTATGGGATCTTTTTTATACACGTTCATTTCTTCCTTACTAACAAAATCTTTATGAACCACCACTTCATAATTATATTCATCAAACCATTTGTCAGTCATAATATAATACCCTTTATCACCATACTTATCGCTCCAGCTGTTTTCCACTCTCCATTTTTTGGGCTTACCTTTACCATCCAAATCAACACCCGTGAACAGCATTGCATGTGTCATTAAACTATCTCCGTATTCCAATCTCTGTGATTTATTTATAGGGAAAGGTGTGTCATAAAACAATTCAAAATCATAAATGTCCATATCCATGATGCCAATATCCCGATGAAAATGTTTCCCTACATCACAACCAAACCAAACTGGATTATCCTTTTTTATTGATGCTGCTGCTGCTTCCTTTAATCTTTTGGAGGGAAGATTTAAATAACGAATAGATTCACCTTCTACAACATTACCAAGAAAATCTACAGTATAGACTTCATTGTATGTTTTATCCGACATTGGACATTGGATTAAGCAAATGTAATCCTGTAAGTTGATTCCGACATGTTCCTTAAAAAATTTCTGTGGAGTGAGATTTTCAAACCGATGGAATTTTTTGTCTTTGTCTTTTATTTGCCAATCAAATTTTTCTGGTGGAGATCCAAAACTGATAGTTAGAATTTTATATATGGTTTCCAGCATGTCCTTTTTTAGTTCTCTCATCTCAGTGATGGCAACACCTTTTTGATGTGATTCTCGAAGTATAATTGCAAATTCCCGCAGTTTCCTTGTTATCATCCTATTCACCCTGGTTGTATTACTGGATTGATAACTTTCAGGCATTTCTGACTTTGGCACAACTCCATATTTTTCAATTAGATTTACAAACATATGCCACTGACCTCCGTCTTGGACAGGATCGGATAACAAATGCATAATGAGTCTACCATCTCTTGGTTCTCCGGCTGTTTTTATAATACTTTCTAAAAAATAATTGGCTTTTTCCAGCTTATCCCAAAAAATGAAATAATTCTGGCTGAACTCAAATTGTTTGAGCTTATACTTCCTACCCAAATATATTCGGAACAAATTCAAGCCGGCAAATCCCCAACATCTACCGCTGGATTTTTGATTGGTAACTTTCATTTCCCCGGAAACTGTGTGAGAAAAAGTATGGTCAATTTTTCTAAACGCTTCCCAATTCATCGCAATATCAACAAAGTTTGTTTTAATAGATGAATTTCTTGCCAGCATTACTTTTGGATTATTCACTACACTTTTTCGGTATTCTTTTATGGTTTTCTGTAATATTTTTGAACTCATATTTAATCCTTCTTTATGATTTGACGTTTACGGATAATATACTTTTATCCATTTCTTTAACTTTTTCTTCACCGCATAATACTGCCACCAGTTCAAAAGCAAATTCCATTGCGGAGCCACATGCCTGTCCTGTAATTATTTTATCATCAACTAACGTCCGCGTTTCTTGATGAAAAGCTGTTACGATTTCTTTTTCTACCGAAGGATGTGATGTCACTTTTTTCCCTTTAATAACACCGGCTTTTTCAAGAACAATGGGAGCAGCACAAACAGCAGCTGTAAATTTCTTATGAGCCGATGTTTTTTGAATTAATGTAACAACATCTTCATTTTCAGCAAGGTTTTGGGCCCCGGGAATACCTCCGGGAAGAGCAACCAAATCCCATTCCTTATCAATCTCTTCTTGTATTACACTATCAGCTATTATTGAAATCCCGTGGGACCCAGTTACATTTCGTTTATGCAAACCAGCAGTTGTAACTGTTGCACCAGCTCTGCGCAATATATCTACAATCGTTACAGCTTCAATTTCTTCAAATCCTTCAGCAAGGGGAACTAAAACATTTTTAGACATAAATCATTTCTCCTGTTTTATCATTCTTCACTGTCTCAATGATTGTTTTAGCTATTGCTCGTGGTGATGTCCAGGTAGAAAAATCAGCTTCCGGCATAGCGTTCCTGTTTTGAGGTGTATCAATAATTGTCGGTATAATTGCATTGCATGTGATACCATGTTTTTTCCCTTCTAAAGCAAGAGTCTTTGTCAAGGCAACGACAGCAGCTTTACTGACAGCATATGGTCCTGCATGTGCCATCCCTTCCTGTGCGGCAACAGAACCAAAATTGATTATCCGTCCAAAGCCGTTTTTTTTCATTTCGGGCAATGTTATTTTACAACAATTAAGTGCAGTCTGAAAATTAAGATTAAACATGTAATCCCAATCGTTTCTTGTGGTTTCTTCCACTGGATTACCCATGGCAAATCCGCCAACAATATTGACTAACACATGTATCAATTTCTTTCGCTTCAACATTTCATCAACTACACGAAAAACTTCCTTTTGTTCAGTAAGATCAGCCTCCATATAAATATAGTAATCATTGAGCTCTTTCAGTTGTTGCCCTTTCCCATAATCGATTCCAAAAATATAATATTGTCGTTGAACCAGTTCATTAATCAGCGCCATCCCAACGTTTCCATTTGCTCCTGTAACTACCCAGTTAAATGTTTTTATATCCATTTTCTAACTATTTCTCAAATATTATTGATTGATCAATTTTATAATTTTACTTCGTACTAATTTACTCAAAGTATCTAAATCCAACTTTGAATACTCATCTCTAAAAATCGGTTCGCCAAATCGAATGGTTAAAATTCCCGGATTCAGTTTCCAATCCGTTTTTTTCTTGGCTTTATATGCGCCGATTAAAGCAACCGGTACAATGGTAACTCCTGTTTTAAGTGCAACATGAAAAGGTCCTTTTTTGAATGGCCCCATTTCACCAGAGACTGTTCTTGTTCCTTCAGGAGAAATGATAAATGAAATATTATTGTGGATCAATTCTTCTGCCGTGTCAAGGCTATGGATCGCTTCATCCAGTTTTTTTCTTTTAATTGGGATAGCACCGTATCGTTTTATCAAAAAACCCCAAACTGGGTATGAAAATTGATAATTAGCCCCAACGCCGGTAATATAATGTTTTACTGAACCGGCAAACATAAAGGGATCAAACATGGATTCATGATTAAATAAATAAAGATACGGCTGCCCTTTTTTGTTTGGGAGATTACCTTCTATTCGCAACCATTGACCTGCGGCCAACATCATTATTCTACAGGCAAATCGAACGTATGGAAAAAGGGGGATAGGTTTTATAAATAATCTCAATAATAAAAAAACGGCAACAAATAATAAAAACACCAATAAAGCCAATGGCCAAAGAATAATAGATATAATGATTCTAAACATACCAGCCTTGTTTATTCAGGGTTGCAAACAATTTATGATTGGCTTTGGGAAACGGTAAATCCTTGATTTGAGTGGGCTTTATCCACATATACGGTTGAGTTGTTTTTAAAATTGTGTTGTTTTTTGAAACACAATGATAGGAAGTCATTTTTATAGAAAAATGACTGTATACATGCTTTATACTGCCAATTTTTGCTTGGATATTAACTTTTAAACCACATTCTTCTTTTATCTCTCTAGCCAGGGCTATACTATGGCTCTCGCCATTTTTTATTTTTCCACCGGGAAATTCCCATAATCCACCCAGATGGTTTTTTTCTTTTCGTTGTAAAATTAAGAATTTTTCATGGTTCCAGATTACACCTGTAACCACATCGTAATGAGGAATAGGTTTATGAAGTTTTGGTGTGGGATACGATTCAGGTGAGTGTGTTTGTGCTGCAGAACATGAGTTTTCTAATGGACATTTATAACAATGAGCCTGGTTTGGTTTACAAATTTGGCTGCCTATGTCCATTAGCGCTTGATTTATATCTCCCGGGGAACCATAATTCATCCACTTACGAATATGATTATAAATTACTTTTTTGTTATATCGAGATACTGTTTTTTTCTTCAGAAATCTAGCCATAACACGCATAATATTTCCATCCAGTGCAGGATGGGGTTTATCATGAGCAATGGATAAAACAGCAGATGCAATATACGACCCCACACCGGCCATTTTGATAAAATCATTAAAATCAGAAGGAACTGTTCCTGCATAGTCTGTCAAAACAATATTACATGCTTTCTTAAAATTCCTACAACGGTTATAATAACCCAAACCTTCCCACATCTTCAATAAATCACTTTCTTCCGCCAAAGCAACATCTTTTAAAGTCGGATATTTATTTATCCATTTTGTATAATAAGGCATTACAGTATCAACTTGAGTCTGTTGAAGCATAATTTCTGACAACCATATTTTATACGAATCCTGTGTTTTTCTCCACGGGAGATCCCTTTGATACAAACTATACCAATGGAGAAGTTTTTTTGAAATATTATTTGTATTATACAATTTATTCTTGTTTTAATAGTATTTTTGATAATGTCCAATGAAATGTTGATAATATTTCTTTCACTTCATCTCTATCTTCCAATGGGATTGAAGCATAAACAGTATCGCCCAATAAATCAATCCGTTCTTCAACTTTCTCCTGTATCTCCTGTCCCTTTTTTGTCAATTTTAGTAATGTAATTCGTTTGTCATGTCGCCCTTTTGATTTTTCTATCCAATCACGCCGCACAAGAATATCCACTAATCGAGTAAGTGTACTATTATCCACTCCCAGCTGTTGGGACATAGAAGTCATATCTATACCGTCAAAGGGCACACTGGAAATAAGCAATATCTGTGAGAGTGTAATTTCATCATCAACAATATTCAATCTGAATAATCGCTGTAGATCCAAGAGGAACTGCTTTAGAGCTTCACCAAATTCCATACTTGTATATTACAAATATATTTGGTGAAGAAGCAATATTAGCTTATTTTTGCTCCATTTTGGATTGGTTTATCTAATTCCAATAAAATAATCCCCCCATCCTCCCCATTAGCACCAAGAACAAGCACTTCAGATGCATAAGATGCAATCTTTTTGGGTGGAAAGTTCACAACTGCAATTATTTGCAGATTCATCAATTCCTTCGGTAAATAATGATCTGTGATCTGGGCGCTGGATTGTTTCAAGCCAAATCCACCAAAATCAATTTTTAGTTTATATGCAGGTTTCTCTGCTTCTGGAAAACCGTCAACATCAACGATAGTACCTACACGTAATTCAACTTTTTTAAAATCATTTATATTAATCATAGCTCTATTTTAAATACTTATCAAACCAGTCTACAATAAATTTTAACCTTGCTCCCCTGCGGTCGGGACGACCGTGGCGGGATAAACCATGGGGCTCATCAGGAAAACGTACATATTCCACATCTTGTTTTAAATATTTTAGAGCCGTAAACATTTGATCTCCTTGCTCAATATTACAACGAAGATCGAACTCACTGTGAATAATAAGCAGAGGAGTGATGCATTTATCTATATATGTAATGGGTGACCATTTTAAGTATGCTTCCCTGTTTTCCCAGGGAGTACCGCCAAATTCCCAAGACAAATCCCAGCCAATATCTGAATTACCAAACATGCTGGATAAATCCGACACGCACCGTTGTGTAACTGCCGCTTTAAATCGATTTGTGTGTGTCACAATCCAGTTGGTCATGTAACCACCGTAGCTGCCGCCTGTTACACCCATTTTATTTTTATCTACAAAACCCAGAGAAAGAGCAAAATCCACCGCTGACATGAGATCCTTCATGGCTGGTTCTGCCCATTTTCCTTTAATGGCTCTGGCAAATTTTTCTCCATATCCCTGACTGCCTCGAGGGTTGGAATACATAACGACATATCCTGCTTGGGCTAACACATACATTTCGTGATAAAATGTTCGGCCATACTGACAACGGGGGCCGCCGTGAATATTCAAAATAAAAGGGTATTTCTTTTTAGGATTGAAATTTGGTGGTTTAACTATCCAGCCCATTAATTTTTGTTTACGGTTATAAAATTCTACTTCTTCAGCAACCGAGTAAGTTCGACTGTTGATATACCGGCCATTTAATTGTGTTATTTGTTTTGTTTCACCGGTTTTCAATTGTATAGTAAACAATTCATCCGGCGATTCCAGGCTGGCTCCATTATAAATCAAAACTGTTTCTTGACTATCCATTGACCATGTACATGCCACGGCATTTTTTGCAGTAATAATTTTGTCCTGGCCAGTTATTACATCCGTTTTAACAATATGATGCCGCCCTTCATGAGTAATACCATAATAAACCGACTTTCCATTTTTACTCCAAATGGGAGATGTAATGACAAACGACGGTGTAATATCCCCTAAGGTCAACATCATGGCCATGCGGTTTAATTCTTTCCCGAACGATTCGTGTTTTTTCCCGGCAATATTCACTGTATTCAAAATATAATTAACCTCACCCCATCCTTTATAAGGCTGGTCATGGCCAATGTAAGCTATGGTTTTACCATCAGGTGACAAAGAAAGTCCTCCGTCCTTAGGCCCTGAAGGTGTTTTGACTTTTATTAATTTTCCACCATTTGCCGGAACACGGTAAATATCATGTTCATCTAGCCGCTGACGCCAGTCCTTTTCCCGAAAGGAAACAAAGCAAATTTCCTTCCCATCCGGGGACCAGCAGGGGAACATATCGTCATAGTCACCAAAAACTATTTGTTTAGTAGAACCTGTTTTTCCATTCGCCACCCACACATGGGTATTTTCACTATCAAAGTATCCCTGTCCATCCATGCGAAACCATATTTCCTTAATATGCCGGTATACAGGTGTTTCAATTTTTCCATCTTTGTTTGTTCTTACTTCTTTCCCAAGTGGATGAAAAAGGAAAAGAATTTTTTTACCATTCGGAGACCATTGGATATCACTGATTGAGCCTTTGGGTAATTTTGTTAGCGGGTGAGCTTCTCCGCCATCCATGGGTAAGAGCCAGATCTGACTGGATTTCTCCTGTTTACGAATAAAAGCGATTGTTTTATCATCCGGAGACCAAGTGGGGGAATGGTCGTTTCGTTTCCCAAATGTTAATTGTTTTATACTTCGCTCATTTGTTCTTATAGAATATATATTGGAATAATACTTTTTATCTTTCTTATCCATTCGTTCCACAATGAACACGGCGTGTTGACTGGCGGAACTAATGCTTGGCTCCGAGGGGATTCTAAATTTATACAAGTCATCTATATGTATAGGAAGTTTTTTGGGCATAATTCTACTTACTCCTTCCTCGGTAAAGACCACAGGAGATTGCATTGATTTTCTAATAATTTTAGCATTTCTTGGACATCTTCTTCATCGTTCAAGCCATGTCCCAGAGGTGATTTATGATCCATATTGATCGTATTAATATGATACCACTGTCCGGGGATTAATAATTCATCCGAGCGGTATTCTGCAATGGGATCGGCTCCGTTCAAGCCGCTTGTGGGACCAAATTGAGAAATTGTATTTACGATACCATCATTTTCGAACCATGTGGAATCCGTTGCGGAGCCGTCAGCCCAATAGGCCTTATTTTTACCCATCACACGTGCATTAGCGCGCAAAATTAAACTCATAGTTTCATCAGGTGTATGAAATCCACTGGCTGTATCCAAACGGGTATTGGCGGTAGAGAAGGAAAAATAATAAATGCTGGAATTAGCCGGCGCAATTGTATTTAATTCACGAGCCCCTTCGATACTAACATCCCAAGCGCACATATTTTTTGTGCCCCAGGCTTTATGTTCACGCATACGCCTGAAATACGCTGCCCATGTTTCTTCTTCTTGTTTTTCAAAGCCCCATTGCTGGAGATCAAAATCATAAAAATCGTTGCCCACAACTGCCGCTAAACCTATTACATCCTGTAAAAATGGAATGCCTTTTGTAATTATATCTGAAAGAGTTGTACCATTATGGGGTGTGGATATTGTGGTAATTGAACGAATCCACCCTTCATGAATATTGGCCATTAATAGGTTTTTTTCGGGTATAAATTCTTCCTCATTGTCATAAATAATATTTTCAAGTAAATACTGCAGCATTCGAACCGTTTGCCCGCCCATACTATGTCCAATAAAATGAACCGGATGATTTTGATCCCATTGAGGATAAAGGCCATCAAAAAACTTTCCCTGCGGTTTTTGCTGTAATCCATATTTTTCTGAATGGCCCTGACCATAATCAACTTGACCACCTTTTATCTGATAAAATAATTCTACTGCTCGATCCCAGTTAGAGGATACGGGGCCAATAGATACGGTATAAACTTCATATCCTTGTTCACGAAGAAAATCTTCATAATCATTTTTACCACCCCAATATTTATAACCAGACATTTCATCAGCACCCCACCCCATAAAACCATGTACCAAAACAATTGGGTATTTATTTTCAGCAGCAAGATTAGTCAGAAGGACTAAATAAAGGAGTGTCTTGAAGATTATTAAAGGATTGTGGAATTTCATTTAATCAGTATAATAATAGCCAAAGAGAATCATCATTTCATCTTCACTCAATAAACCAAAGGTCAGGGTATCATTGGTCCAGTTATCATAAGTAGCAATCATCCGTAAGCCTTCACCTTGGTTCAATGTGAGTGGAGGATCCAATTCCAAAATAGGAGGGTGTTCCCAATCATAAGAAATATAAACCAATTCCCCATCCTTATCGCCGCCTGCAACCTCCACAGCAAATTCCAAATTGTGCTCATGGGCGTGAGAAAAGAGCTGGAGAATATGCATGCGTTGGTTAAATGTAAATGTTCGTTCAAGAGTAGTTATTTCATTTGGAGGCAATTCAAATTCATCATGATTTAGCGTCAAAATTTCAGCTATGTGATCTACTTCTACAGGATCCACTAAATGGATATTTGCATATATTTCACCAATCAAAATATCGTCAGATCGGTTCACATAATGAGAATTAAGATCTAACCCCTTATCAGCGTCGATCTTAATAGCCATTCCTGGTGGATATGTTCTATTTATATATGGCCATTGAGTTCCAGCAAAAAAATCATGGAAATACATAACGGCAAAATTGTCAATATTGAAATTTCCATTTTCGTCTCTCAAATCTCGATAAACCCCCACTTCGGGAATCAATAAATCAGGCATGCTATTACGAAAAGTATACAAGATAAAATGATGGCTACCCGGTCGCATGGTTATTTCAACTTGATTCACATATATATCCCCACTTGTATCAAAATCCGTAAAATTTAGAAATTCTCGTTCGTAGTTGGGTTGCACTTCAAAAGGGCCAAGGTGGATTTGTATACCATTTTCAGGAATTGCCAACGGACTAAAATTAATTTCCTCAAAGCGTGTGGTATCCACTAACAGAGTTGTATCCGCAACGCTCCCTGTTTCAGGTGCTCCCGCAATAATCCACTGGCGAATAAATTCCAACTGTCCATTCGTTAGATATGGCAACCCTAAGGGCATTAACGAACCATAATTAAGATGGTCGCTAAAAAAGTGTTCCTTGTCGGGAGCATTAATTTTCTCCCAGAAATAGCTTTTATACAGACTGTTTAATCCATCGGTTCCTACTCTTTCCAAACCATCATTTAATGCAGCCTGATTGTCAACAGGATGATTGGTCAACTGATCATATGCCACATCTTGAGTAAGAACAAGATTGGATTGATTGGCAAATGATGTCCCCGCTGTATGGCAATCCACACAATTTTGGGAAAAAATATCTTCCTGAATAATTTTCCAAGATTCACGACTATTTATAACAGATTGATCAACATTAGAATTCTGCGCCTTTTCAGTACAGCCCCAAAAGAGGAATACAAAGAGTAGAAATGGATAATAAATATTCTTCATAAGCATTAAAGAATAGAAATTTTACTACACAATTCCAACCATCATTGCATAAAAAAACAAAAGCCCTTAAAAGGGCTTTTGCGTCTACAAGTGTTACATTACATTAACTGCAACAAGTTTTAATCAAGGCAGCACACACCTGGTAAGGATCCATATTAGCAGAGGGACGGCGGTCCTCCAAATATCCGTGACCATCTTTTGCTGTGGCCATAGGAATGCGGATGGACGCTCCACGGTCACTCACGCCATACCGAAATTCATGAATAGAACACGTTTCATGTAGTCCGGTTAATCTCTCCTCATTATGAGCGCCATAGATTGCAATATGTCCATCATGATTTTCCCCCAGCGCTTCACAGGCCGCTTCAATCACTTTCATTCCTCCGTTTTCTCGCATAGATTTAGTGCTAAAATTGGTGTGAGCGCCGGCGCCATTCCAGTCGCCTTTAACTGGTTTGGGATGGAGGGTGGCATTAACACCATATTCTTCAGAAATACGATACAACAACCAACGTGCAAGCCATAATTGATCCCCTGCATCCGTTGCGCCTACAGGCCCAACCTGGAATTCCCATTGGCCGGGCATAACTTCTGCATTAATACCGGAAATTTCAATCCCTGCTTCCAAACATGCATCCATATGTTCTTCAACAATCTCTCTTCCAAACACTTCATCCGCACCTACACCACAATAAAAAGGACCTTGTGGAGCGGGGTAACCGCCTTCGGGCCACCCTAAGGGTGAGCGCCCAACAAAAAATGTATATTCCTGTTCAATACCAAACCATGGTTCGTGGTCTTTGAATTTTTCAGCAATATCTACTAACTGTGCGCGTGTATTGGATTCATGAACAGAACCATCCGCTTGAAGAACTTCGTTCATTACCAAGATATGATCTTCTCCACGAAGAGGATCTTTAACATAATAAACTGGTTTTAACAAACAATCACTATCATGCCCTTCTGCCTGCATGGTGCTGGAACCATCAAATCCCCATTCGGGGATATCATCCAAATTATTAATAGATCCTTCAATAACTTTTGTTTTGGATCGTAATTTTGCAGTAGGTTGATGACCATCAATCCAAATGTATTCTGCTTTCATTTTACTCATTTTTATTTCCTTTTACAATTAAGTTAATATTTTATGTATTTATCTTGATTTTCCTATAATTATTAAGGTATATATTTAATATACCAGGAAATTCAAGGCATAATATACAATTTTACCCTATTGCCTCAGAACCTTTTTCATTAGTTCTGATACGAATACATTCTTCAATTGGTAAAATAAATATTTTCCCTCTACCTTTATCCCCTTCTTTTCTTGCTACAGTTGTTATAGCTTCTACGGCCGGTTCAACAAAATCATCATTTACTGCGATTTCTAATCTGACTTTCTTCAATAAAGATATTTCGTGTGCTATTCCTCTGTATACCTCATGTACAGGTATTTCTTTACCCTGGCCCAATGCATTTGAAACAGTAAACTTATAGATTTTCTTTTTCAACAATTCTTCTTTCATCGCTGGCAATTCTTCCGGCTGTATTATAGCAATTATTAATTTCATTTTTATTTCTCCTGATAAGTTTTATTCTACTGTGAAAATTTGGAAACCTGCATACGCTTCCATTTCATGTTCGCCCAAATCTAATCCTATCATTTCTTCTTCTTCACTCACGCGAAGACCCATGATCATTTTAATCCCATAAAAAATAACTAATGCTGAAACAAGGCAGAATGAACCAAAGGAAACAACTCCTAACAATTGGGTTAAAAAGCTATACTCGCTGCTAAATATTCCCACAGCCAATGTACCCCATATACCGCAGGTTAAATGTACAGAAATAGCTCCGACGGGATCATCAATCCGAATCCGATCAAAAAATAGTACTGACAACACAACCAATAGCCCGGCAATAAATCCAATAACGACAGCATACATGGGCGTAATAACATCAGCTCCAGCTGTAATACCTACCAATCCTGCCAATGATCCATTAAGTACCATTGTAAGGTCTGGTTTTTTTGAAATCGACCAAGAAACAGTCATTGCGCCAACCACACCTGCCGCTGCAGCCAGTGTTGTTGTAACAAAAACAAATGACACTGGTCCGGGATCGGCTGACAGAACCGATCCACCATTGAACCCATACCATCCAAACCACAAGAGGAAAACGCCTATTGTTGCCAGGGGTAAGTTGTGTCCCATAATGGGGATGGTTCCATTTTTATGAAATTTACCGACACGAGGGCCCAAGACCACTGCGCCAACCAATGCCGCCCATCCCCCAACGCTGTGTACGAGAGTAGAACCGGCAAAATCATAAAACCCCAACTGATCTAACCATCCACCTCCCCATTTCCATGAACCTGCAATTGGGTAAATAAATGCTACATAGATTGTGGAAAAAACTAAAAAACTACTTAGCCGTATTCGTTCTGCTACAGCACCGGAAACAATGGTCGCTGCCGTTGCTGCAAACATCGCCTGAAAAATAAAATCAGTAAAGTAAGTGTAAGCTCCATCAGCATACCCTACTAACCCGTCAATGCCTGGCGGGTTTGTAATCCCCCAACCAGCAAAACCAAAATAATTACCCAATAAAAATTCCCCAGGATACATAAGATTAAAACCACAAATCGCATAGGTTAGTAAACCAATAGCAATAATGGATATATTCTTAAAAAGAATATTCACAGTATTTTTAGCACGGGTCAACCCTGACTCCAATGTAGCAAAACCAAGATGCATAATAAACACCAAAAATGTTGCAATTAACATCCATATATTATTAATCGTAAATAAGACTTGATCTGTTGTGCTTGATATATCCGACGCAAAGAGATTATTTACCGATACACACATTAATATTGTCAATATTTTTAATTTCATTGTTTCCTCTGCTTTTTTGGATTATTCAGTGGTTAATTATAAAGATACACCAAAAACAAGAAAGGATGTTTCCTGTTGGGGATTAATGATATACGCAGCTGAGAATAAATCTCTGCCAGCAGTAATACCTATATTAACTATACCGAAGGAATCGTTTTCATCCTCTGGCTCAATAGTAAACATCCCATTACCCATGCCTAGGATAACAGGCCCATATGAAAATTCTAAATATGTTGAATTATTGGCATCTATGAAAAAATACCCTGCAAAAATATCCACAGCTTTAATAGTTGTACTAATTCCAGCTTCAACAAAATGTTCTCCACCCTCTTCGGAATAATCAAAAAATCGATCCGCGCCATCATAGGCCGGGAAAAAGTAATCTGTTATAGATAAAGATAATCCTCCAAGACTTGCAGCGATGAAAACATCGTTCTCATTTGCGTTTCCATTATTTACAGCCCAAGAGCTCCAAGCTCCAATTTTGATTGGTCCCTTGGAGTATTCTAAATACGGTTGAAGGCTGGCAGCATTTCCAAAATCTGTACCTCGCCATACATATCGGTTAAAGATATCCACTCCAATTTCAAATTGTCCGTAACTCGTTCCAGTGATAAACAATAAAATTATCCATAACTTCCTAATCTTAATCATAATGTTGCTCTCTTTTTAGTTTTTAAATGAATTATATATTCAGAAAACTTTCTGAATCAACACTAATAAATATAATAAGCAAATATATGTCAAAACAAGTATAATTTTAGTAATTATATAATTATAGTTAAATATTTAAGTTATATTGTTATATTTGCCTAAATATATAATGTATCCTAAAATGCTAAAGAGGTTTATTCATTGAGAATGACACCTAATCTGTCTGCGGCGTGGAGGTCATAAATAGTCTGAAAATCCATGATTTCCTGAGCAATCGAAACAATGCATTTAAAATACTGTTTTTGATTTTTCCAATCTGAAATAATTCGATCAGCTAATACTGAATCTGTATGAAAAATGTGGTTTTCTAAAAAGCGCTTCAAAAGATTTTCATCGTTAATTGATAGTTCTTTTTCTTTTACAAACTCTTTATTAAGCCGGTAAGAAACAGGATTGTTTTTAGTATAAATAAACGCTTGACCACCTGTCATTCCAGCGCCAAAATTATGTCCGATTTCCCCTAAAATAATAACCGTTCCCCTAGTCATATATTCACAACCGTGATTTCCTATTCCTTCGATGACTGCTGATGCGCCGCTATTTCTCACAGCAAACCGTTCACCTCCACGGCCAGCGACAAAAAGAGTCCCACCTGTGGCGCCATATAAAGCAACGTTTCCTATAAGTGTATGCTCTTTTTTCTTGCGTCGAACTACGCTGGGTATACGAATTGTAATCAAACCTCCAGATTGCCCTTTACCAACATAATCATTTGCAACTCCCCTTAATCGCAATTCAACTCCATCAGAAAGATAGGCACCAAAACTTTGACCTGCTGATCCAGACATTTGTACTTGAATGCTACCATTGAAATTTCCTTTTCCATAAAGAAATGCGATTTCTCCCGATAAACGCGTACCTATTGACCGCTGAGTATTGTTTACAATTTTTGCTACAACTGCATAACTATGGGTTAAGATAGCACCTCTGACTTCATTAATGATTTCTTCATCAAGGCTAATAGTCTTTTGTCTGCTTTGAAACTTGACTTTCGTTGAAGAAATCACAGGTAATCCTTTTTTAGTATCGTGGTTAAAAATATATGAAAAATCCAACCCTCTTGTGCGTGCATATTTTTTGAACTTCCTATTAATTATTAATAAATCAGTTCTACCAACTAAAGACTGTAAATTTTCAAAACCAAGATGTGCTAATTCTCGACGAACTTCTTCTCCTATATTAAGAAGGTATTGTTTAATATTATTGGCTCGGCCTTTAAATTTTTTCATGTATTTGGGATCTTGGGTTGCGATTCCTGCAGGGCATGTATTTAAGTGACATTGTCTTGCCATAACACATCCCACTGCTATTAAGATTGCCGTCCCGTAATCATATTCTTCTGCACCCAGTATAGCTGCTATTATTATATCAGATGCTTTTTTAATTCCTCCATCCACACGTAACGTCACTTGGTCGCGGAGCTTGTTTGCAACCAGTGTTTGATGTGTTTCTGCTAAACCCAATTCCCAAGGTAAACCTGTATGCTTAAGAGACCCTAAGGGGCTGGCACCTGTTCCTCCGTCTCCTCCTGAAATTAAAACAATATCAGCTCCGGCCTTAACGACTCCAGAAGCCACTGTCCCCACCCCAGGCTGAGCAACAAGTTTTACTGATATTTGTGCTCTCGGATTGACTTCTTTTAAGTCATAAATAAGTTGTTTAATGTCTTCAATGCTATAAATATCATGATGCGGTGGAGGAGAAATAAGTGGAACGCCGGGCGTTGACGACCTGGAATGAGCAATTTGCGCTGTTACTTTATGCCCGGGTAGTTGTCCTCCTTCCCCGGGTTTAGCTCCTTGTGCCATTTTTATTTGAATTTCTTTTGCGGCAGCCAGATATTCAACTGAAACCCCAAATCGTCCACTGGCAATTTGTTTTATATAAGAATTCACATACTTATCTGGATTTGTTCGACTGTATCTATCATCAAGCTCTCCTCCTTCACCTGTATTACTCCGACCTCCGGCTAAAGCCATGCCGCGAGCGATCTCTCTATGCACAGTTTCAGAAATTGCACCAAGAGACATGGCCCCGGACCCAAAGCGTTTAAGAATATCTTCCAGAGGTTCTATTAATTCAACAGAAATAGGATCGCGCTTACTGCGATATTGAAAAAAATCGCGTATATAAACCACATCAGACATTTCAATATTCTTTTTTTCTTTATTAGTTGCAGCATAATGAATGTTTTTGAATTCTTTTGGGGAAAACCCATGTAATTCCCCACCCTTGCGGAACCTGAAAAACCCTCTTTCAACAAACTCTGGCCTATGATTTCCGAATGCAGCGTCATGTCTCTTTTTGAGTATCTTTATTATATGATCTAAATCTATTCCACTGATATTTCCATGAATGGATGGAAAGTACTTTTTAAGAAATCTGCGAGATAAACCAAGGGCATGAAACAACATACTTCCGTGATAACTACTGATGGTGGATATTCCCATTTTCGCCATGATCTTAAGAAGGCCTTTTTCAAGAGCGTAACGGTAATTCCCCATTTTTTCAGTCCATTGGACATCATCAGAAAAATGTTCTCTAATTAATTCATAGGCCATATATGGGTAAACCGCGCTTGCTCCAAACCCTATCAACACAGCCACATGGTGATCTTCAACTACATCGCCAGATATACAAATCAGCGAAACACAGCTTCTTAATTTATGTTTAACGAGATAATGATGTACCGCAGAAACAACCAATGGCATTGGTATGGGTAAGAGTCCTTCCTGCAAATTTTCATCTGTTAGAAGTATTATTTTTGCACCATTTTCAACCGCTTCTCTTGATTGTTTTTTTATAGTTGAAATACGTTTATCACAACTACTGCCTATTTCACAATGACAATATATTCGTTTATAAGGATATTTTTTCTTTAAGCTATATAGTTTTTGAACTTCATTTGGGGACAAAATTGGACTCTCAATACGTACAGCTCCTCTAAATGTTGGTCGTGTATCCAATAAATTGTTTTCCGACCCAAGATATTGAAAGAGCGCCATCACCCCCCTTTCTCTTATTGAGTCAATAGGAGGGTTGGTTACTTGTGCAAATGATTGTTTAAAGTAATCATAAAAGCGACGGTCTTGTTTGGATATAACTGCTGATGGAGCATCATCTCCCATTGAGCCAATAGGTTCTCTTCCGCTTTCAGCCATCGGTATTAAGTAGCGGGTAAAATCTTCTTTGGCCCAGCCAAATGCCACCCGTAATCTGGGATTAAAACCATGTTCAGGTAAGCTATAAATACCGAATTCCTGTTGATGACTGTTTCTGGTTATAGTTGTTAAATATTTTTCTAAAGAAGAGGAATAGGATTTCTTTCCAGCAACAATTCTTTTTAGGTCATGGTTACGGAGTATACCCTTTCCTAATAAAGATACTGCAAATATTTCTCCGGCTCTCATATGGTGGTGCACATCAAGATTTTTATGAGCCACGTCAATAATCCCCGCTTCTGAAGCCATAATAACCAAACCATCTTTTGTAATTGTATACCGCAACGGACGTAAACCGTTGCGGTCCATTTTGGCAGCAACGTGGTCTCCATCGGTAAATACCATGGCAGCTGGGCCATCCCAGGGTTCCATAAAGTTTTCATGGTATATATAAAAGTCTTTTAACCCCTTGGGTATAAATTGATCATATTCATAGGGGTCAGGTATTATCATCATGGTGCTGCTGAATAAATCCTGTCCACTTCTTGTCAAGAATTCTAATATATTATCTAAACTTTCTGAATCGCTCCCCTTATCATTAACGATTGGTTTCAATGCTTCTAAGTCGTCTTTCCAAAACAGAGATTTGATTTCCCTTTCCCGGGTTTTCATCCACAATCGGTTTCCCTTGATTGTATTAATTTCTCCATTGTGAGCCAGCATTCTAAATGGTTGTGCCATAGACCAAGTTGACTGGGTGTTTGTAGAGAATCGTTCGTGAAAAATCGCCAGTTTTACTATATATTTTTCATGAGCAAGATCTTGATAAAAATGATCAAGTTGGGAAGAGGTCATTAGTCCCTTATAAACAATCGTTTTTGATGAAAGAGAACAGATGTATGATTTCTTCTTTTGAATAAGCACATCTTTTTCAATTTCTTTTCTGAGTAAATACAATCTTGACTCCAGAGAGCGATTGCTTTTTCTATTCTCATACAAGAAAAATTGTACGATTGATGGTTGCTTGGACCGAGCAAATTGTCCTAATACATTTGAATTCACTTTTACTTTTCTAAAAGTAATAACAGAAAATCCGCGGATTTTTGCATGGGTTTTTACAGTATTTTTCAACCAATTAATTTCCCTGGGAGTGGTAAACACCATTCCGACAGAAAATGACTTACGTATTGGTATTTTTATTCCCAACTCAGTCTGTAGAATTTCACGGAAAAATGGTTTAGGTATATCCGTAAGTATACCTGCCCCATCCCCCGTCTCCTTATCAGCAGATATTGCCCCCCTGTGAGCCAATCGTTGCAACCCTTTAATAGCTAAGGGGAGAACCCTGCTTTCCGGTTTCCCGGAAAGCGTCACAATAAATCCTGCCCCACAAGCATCATGGAATAAATCTTTATTAAAAAATGGGTATATATTTTTATTTTTTCTCACAAGAATTTCTACTTATTTGGATTTTGGAGGAAAATAATTGCCCAAACAATTGTTGTTAGGGCAAAAAAAACGAACTATAAAAAATTATGGCTTTTTATGCCATTAAAACTCGCTAAATCTATCTTCTAAAGGTCGGGATTTCTTATTGCTCCAGCGTTTATACCAAACAAATATTAAACCTTGAAAATGTATAATACAATAATCTTTATTAATTAAGCAATGTTATGTAATTCCTTTAATGTTATTAGGTCGTCGTTCATGGTTTCTTTATATGTTGAGAGCACTACGTTTGACTGCGTTCGCGACACGCCGGGCCAATTTTGAATTTCATATAAAAAATCTTCCAACGCTTGTGAATTTTTCACGTGTACTTTTAAAATATGCGACCCACCACCTGTAATAGAATGGCACTCCAAAATTGCCTTCGTTTCTTTAGCTTTCTCTACAAATTCATCGTAATGATCAGAATGCTCACTAATAATAAAAACAAATGCTGTAAGGTCAATGCCGATTTGTTTATGATCCAGTATAGCTGAAAATTGTTTTATGAGCCCTTTTTCAGTTAATTTTTTGATTCGTTCTCCCACCGCAGGAATTGACAGTTCTACATCTTTAGCAATATCACTAGCTGTTGAACGACCATCATTTTGTAGGATTTCTAAAATTTGAATGTCTTTTTTATCAAACATATATACAACCTTTTTATTGTTAAAAGAACTTATTGCAGAAATATTTTACTAGAAAGAAAGAGTTTTCTAATATTTTTACTAGTTAAAACCCTTATTTCTGTAAATAATAAATAATAACACTATTTTAAAAATAGAATCCCCATTGCATTAGCATTCTCCAAGCAAAATTATTTTCACCTCTAATGGGATGAGAAACCCAAATTGGAAAATATAATCCAACTTCCATCATTGTTTGAGACTCAAGGCCAACACCTGCTGTCAAATACACAGAATCACTATTATTCAAATAATCCATTCGATCCAGCCATGTTCCTTGCTTATTACTAATGACTGCTCCATCGATAAACACCATGGGCCATGCTATTGTTTTCGTCTCCCAGCCAACACTTATCCCGCTGCTGAAAATATTCTTTTGCCATTCTTTTTCAATAATTGAAACACCGCGAAAAAGGGGGATTTGACTTTCACGTTGTTGCCAGATCTTTGGGATATATAATAACCTATAAGAAAGTTCGTTTCCCCCGCGTTCATCCCAAACAAAACCGGCTTCACTATGAATACGAATAATAAAACCTTCTATTTTATGAGTTTCTACATCTGCAGAAACTCCAAAATTATAAAATGACGACTCTTCCTGAAAACCTCCAAGAAGGTGGACTTCCATAAGGTATCGCTGATCTGTTGAATAAGAAAAAATTGACCATTTTTCTTTCAATTTAATATTTCTACCCACCGGCCACCAATCGCTTGAATCTGACGAAATATATACAGTGTTAGAAAATGTTGTTGTTAATCTGGAATAAAATGATTCGCCATGTACAGCTAAATATCTTGGCTCACCCAGATAATTATTAAATGCAATTTTTGTCCATTTTTTAGGATATTCATATCCCATCTCCAGCTCCCAATAAGTGTTGACTGTAGATTTCAAAGGAGTTTTATAACTCACTTTTCCACCCCAATTATATTCTGGTACACCAGTTGAAAACGTAATCTCCAAGTCAAATAGGTTTTGGTAAAAAGCTGGCATTATCGGCATCAGGTTAATTCCCAACCCGCCCGATAATTTTACTCCTGTTCGCCAATTGCCGCGCCAATCCCTTTTAAGCTTCGGTCGATAATATACCTTATATGTTTCCCAGTGCGGTAAACCATAATCTGGCTGTAGTGATATGCGTCGAGGCCAGCGGTTATTAAACCGGTTATTATCAAATAGTCGTTTATTGGGATCAAGCTCTGCTGATAACAATTTTGTTGAGGTAGTTATTTCAATTGTATTGTATTTATTAATATCTTTCTGTGGTAATAATGTGCTGTCTCCATTTTCAGTTATAATTAAAATATCCACCGGTAAAAGCCAACTGCTTTCATACTCTATAGCAATTTTATTATTCCATTGTCTTTTTACATTATATTGGCTTGTTACATCTTTAATTTTAAAATCAGATCGTAGATTTGTTGAAAGTGCTAATCGAAAATTATCTGCTATTTTATCGTCTGTGTGTTGTTTAATTATATCAATGAAATTTTCTGTAGTGGCAGTTTCCCCTCTAAACATCATAGAATAATCAAGCATAATTTTCTTCATTATAGAATCTCCTTCAGATGCTTGCAGCATCTGCAATGCATGACTGCCTACAATATATTTACTATATATATTTGCAGCTTCTTCCCAATTAGTTTGTTTCCCGGGACGATAGATAGGTGGAAGTGATTTTTCACCAATTACATCCAGAAAAAACTGTGTCCAATCTTCCATACCCATGGCTTTAATTTCGGGCCAAATATTCAAATCTGGGATAGGTTTAGTAAATGTAAAGGGGTCAGGTTTTACTTTTTGAGATCGTTCAAATAGCCAACTCGCATATTCAGCAAGAGATTCATTTAACCAGGTTTCTGTATATGCATCAGCTTGAATTGACAGACCGAACCATTGATGTGCTAATTCATGATCCAATACATGACCCTTGTCAATTTTATCTTGAAAAATAATATAATTGCTTGTTGTAATAGCTCGCGACCCAATAGAATATCCGCTGCTGATAATCAATTTATCCATTAATGAATTACCAAACTGTTCTTCGTAAAAAGGAATCAATTTTTCCAAACGAGCTTGAATATTCTTAACATGATTTTCCTGCGATTTTTGTGCAATGATTTCTATCGTGATACCACTGATATTAAATGGATATTTTTGCATTCCCTTAATAAAAACTACACTGCTTGAAAGTGTATGATTATCTTGGATTTTATATTTGGTATGCCCTGTTTCTAATTCAACCTTATTTAATACGCGCCCTGATGTCCCCATCAAAAAACCCGTCGGTACAGTTAAGTCCACTTCATATTTTGCAAAATTAGAATGAGGTTTTATAGAATTTCCATAATCAGCAGGATGCCATCCATCATTATAAAAATATTCCAGTACAGGGTAGTAATGAATGGCATTGTAGGTAACCGTATCTTTTCGGATACCATAAGCAGGTAGATTTGGGTCCCCCTTTGAAGTGAAATACGTTTTAAAAGGGATATCAACAATGACTGTTTCACCCACCTGAACCGGAGGATACAGACCGATTGTTAAAACGAGACTGTCCAGCCCCGTAACTATACCTCCATGTGAACAACGTACTGATGATAATTCTGATAAAGGAGATGTATGTGAATCGTGGTTGGTGCTATTATGAAAGTATAATTCCTTTAATGCTGTTTGAGAATTATTAACTATGCGGACATGATTAACACCCTCTATGAAACCGGAGACTTGATCTGTCCGGGGATGAAAGTAGACATCAAGGTTATAATTTATTTCAAGTTCGGTTCCAACTAAGAAAGTGGATAGAAATACACCACAGATACTATTTATTATTATACGTTTGTTAATCACGCATCAAAACATAATACCTACTGCCAGTCCGGAAATCCAACCTCCGGAGCCATAGGAATACACCCCTGTCTCAAAATTATAATTTTCATATATCCACCCCACACCTAAACCTGTATCAGCAAAAAAGTCACCGGATAAACTTTGGCCCGTTGATTGCTGTAATCGATTTGTACTTGTACCCAACTTTAGTTGTAACCCATAAGGAAGTGCAAAGACACCACCCAAACGCATTTCAGGCATTTTTGTGCTAAATCTATTATATGCATCCAGTGAAAAGGTCAATGGTAAATAAGCAAGTTTTTTTGAAATCGAAATTACAATCGCTGTTGGCAGTTCTTCTTCGTTTTCAGAATAGTTTTTTATGACGGATCCAGAATTTATCAAACTAACACCCAGTTTAGAATTCAATTTTTTTAAATCCACAATAGCACCGGCTGAAAACGTAAACAGTGCTGCTTGCTCGTCTTCGATGGTACTATAAAAAACACCCGCACTAATACCCCAGGCTAATGGCCACCGTGAAGAGTGTCCTGCTGCTGCCCAGTTCAACCATGTATCAGTAGCGGAGTAATTTTCAGTCTCTTGATTTAATTCATCTCGGCCTGAAAACAAACCATAGTTTAAATGACGTAAACCATAAACTGTTACCGACTCTTTCCCGGGTAAAGATAAATGAACTGATTGTGCTGTTATATCTGCAGGGTAAGAAATAAAACTCACTTCAAATTGCCTTGGCAGCATCCATAAAGCCGCTGGGTTGACCGCATCTGCAGTAATGTTTTGAATAGCGCCTCCAGCGCCTGTAAGCGCCATGCGATGGGGATGATACCAATTTTCAAGCCCAGGAAATGTGGCTCCCGCAAATAATATTTTTAATAATAAACTATAAACAAAAACTCTCATAAAACAGACACCGGGTTTACATCAATAAAGGCTTTGACGCCTGAAGGAATTTTATCGAATAATTTTGCAGATATTCTTTTTTGTAAATATGCATGCATTTTATTGCCATTAATATCATGTGTTTTATTTGATTTAAGCATGATATGCATACGATATTTACCGCGCAATCGTTCCCGATAACAATTTGCAGGTCCCAATATAACTAATCCTTTTGGAGATGGCCGTAATTTGCTGCATATTATTTCTGCGGTTGTATTTACATGTTCTTTTTTTGCTCCTTCAATTTCAATACGTATCATCCAAGAAAAGGGAGCATATTGCAATTCTTGACGTTCACTCAAGGCAATATTGTAATACGTTTTCTGATCCAATTTGGCAGCGTGTTTTAATACAGGATTGTCGGGATTATATGTTTGAATTACTACTTCTCCGGACTTCCGTCTTCCGGATCGGCCTGCAGCTTGATAAATAAGTTGAAACACTTTTTCTCCTGAACGAAAGTCAGGTAAAAAAAGACCGGTATCACCATTTACAATTCCCACAAGTGTTGCATTGTCAAAATCTAATCCTTTAGCAATCATTTGAGTTCCAATCAACACATCAATTTTTCCGATAGCAAATTGCTCCAAAACCTTTGTCATGGAAGCAATGTTGCGTGTCGTGTCATAATCAATTCTTGCCACTTTAATGTTTGGGAAAATATCAGTAATAATATCTTCTACTTTTTGAGTGCCAATTCCTAGAAGCTTTATATTTATACTACTGCATTTCTGACATGCTGTTGATATACTTCCGGTTTCAAAACCACAAAAATGGCATTTAAGCATGCGCTTGTAACTATGGTAGGTTAAGGCAATTTCACATTGAACACATGTTTCCACATGGCCGCAATCACCACAACGCATTATTGGTGCAAATCCCCGTCTGTTTTGCAATAAAATAACTTGTTCACCTTTGACTAATTTTCTCTCCATTTTTTTCTGGAGCGTGCTGGAAATAACTTGCTGAAATTTACCAGTCTCTTCCTGTTCTTTGATCATGTCCGCAACATAAACTCGAGGATAATTAGCATTGCCGAATCTATCATTTAATCGTATATAATCATATTTCCCTTGGACATAATTATAATAACTTTCCAAACTGGGAGTGGCGCTGGACATAAGCACAACTGCCTTGTGCAGTTTTCCACGCATCAAAGCAATGTCTCGTGCATGATATCTTGGCGCTGGAGACCCTTGTTTAAATGAATTTTCCTGTTCTTCATCAATTATAATTACGCCAATATTTTTTACTGGAGCAAATATGGCACTGCGGGCACCTATCACAACATTAAATTCTCCTGAACAAATCTTTTTCCAAGTCCAGGCCCGTGCTGCATGGGATAGTTTTGAATGCCATAATGCAACCTGGTCACCAAATACAGCTCGGAATCTTCCAGCGATTTGAGGCGTTAATGATATTTCCGGTAGCAGTAATATTGCTGATTTGTTCTGCTCCAAGGTTTGACGTACAAGCTCAATATATATTTCTGTTTTGCCGCTTCCTGTAACGCCATGGAGTAATGTTGGGCTGAATTTTCCTGAATTCAATTTTGTATTTAAATCATCTATCGCCAGCTGCTGTTCATCTGTGAATTTTATTTCTTTATGGATTTTTGAAAATGTAAACCCGGTTACATCGGGTAGATTCGTTACTTCATCTAAATCAACTAGATCTTTTTCAAATAATGCTTTGCAAATTGCACTGGGATTACTGACTAAATGCTTGAGTGCGGATATGGGAATAGCCCCTTTTTGAGCAGATAGATGTTTCAATACTTTTGCTTGTGCGGGGGATCTTTTTTGCAATTGTTTGTAATCACCTCCCCATGTTTTGAATGAAATGATGCTTGTTGTTGGCGGTGTATACTTTGCTGATAAGTTTGATGGTAAAGCTGTTTTTACTACTTGCCCAATCGGGGTAAAATAATATGTGCTCATCCATGTTACTAATTTCCACAGTTTTTCATCCATTACCAGTTGAAGGTCAACTAATTCCTTAATCTGTTTATGTTTACCTTTAAATTCTGATTTTGTAGATTTATTAACAACTATGCCCGTAACTATACGTTTACCTAAGGGGGCTTTTACACGCGTTCCAACTTGAATAGAGCCAATTAATTCTTTTGGAATTTGGTAAGTAAATTGGCAATAACTAGAGATCGGGAAAGCAACTTCTGCAAACATGATCATTAAAGGTAAATGCAGTTATACCTTCCGGCAAGAATTCTTTATACAAATTAATAACCCCCGCAATATGCGAGGGTTATATAAGAGTTAGATAGAATTCAAGTGTTATGCTTTTATAACATACACTTTTAGTTCAGGTTTTAAATCTGCAGAAACGCGTACTGGTACATGATAAATACCCAGGGATTTGATGGATTCCTGTAACTCGATTCGGTGGCGCTCAAGACCAACACCTTTTTCTTCCAATTTTTTATGAATATCATTGGTAGTTACAGCTCCAAACATTTTTTCTTCTTCTCCTACCTGTACCTCAAATGTCATTTCCAGATCTTTTAATTGATCTGCAAGTTCATGATTTATTTTTGCATCATGTGCGAGACGTTTTTCAGAATTACGTTTACGTTCATCCGCAATGGCCAGATTGCGTTTAGATGCTCGCAACGCCAACCGTCTGGGAAACAAAAAATTTCGCGCAAAACCCGGTTTTACGTTAACAATATCACCGGCAGTACCTAATGTATCTACATCCTTTAGTAATATTATATCCATGGTTTAAGTCCTTTTGGTTAATATAATGTTAATTGTCGCCTAATCTTGTATAAGGCATTAAAGCAATGTTTCGAGCTCTTTTGATGGCTCGTATCAATTTCCTATGCATTTTTGCACTGGTGCCCGTAACTCTCCGAGGCATGATTTTGCCCTGTTCCGTTACAAAGCGGCGCAATAGTTTTACATCTTTATAGTCAATTTCATTGATATTGTTTTCTTTGAAATAACAATACTTTTTACGACTTACAAATGCCATAATATCCTCTTTTTTTATTATGCTGAAGTTTCTTCTTCAACCGTTTCAGGTTTTATCTCTTCTTTTGCTTCCGATACTTGTTCTTTTGTGTCATCCTCTACAATTTTTTTCTCATCATTTTCAGAGGATTCTTTTTCAATTACATCACTACTTTCGTCCATAATATCTTCTTCTACAACTTCGGGCTTTGAATCAAGACGTACATTTTGGAAACGCAATACAGAGTTGTTCAATTTCATAAAATTTTCAAAATCGTCTAATCCCACAGTCTTTTCTGTTTCAAAATGTAAAAGTACGTATGTTCCATATTTATGATTATTGATAGGGTAAGCTAGCCTTTTTTTACCCCATTCATTATGGTAAATAACTTCACTAAATTTGCTTACGTGTTCACCAATATCATTTAAAATGCTATCTGTTTTTTCCTGTTCAAAATCAGGGTTCAAAATGTAGAGCGTTTCATAATATCGCATAGATTCTCCTTAAATTCCTTTTATACTAATAATGGTGCTATCACCAATGACACCACTGACATTAACTTAATTAAAATATTTAATGATGGTCCCGATGTGTCCTTAAACGGATCTCCAACCGTATCACCAACGACAGCAGCTTTATGAGCTTCTGATCCTTTTTTGAGCATTTCACCATTTACATTAATTCCAACTTCGATCATCTTTTTGGCATTATCCCAAGCGCCACCAGCGTTGGATTGAAAAATAGCCATGAGCACACCAGTTACAGTAACACCTGCAAGTAATCCTCCCAGCGTTTCCGGACCAAATATAAATCCAACCAATACGGGAGAAATAATTGCTAAAATTCCGGGCATGACCATTTCTTTAATGGCTGACTGTGTAGAAATTTCAACACAGCGGCCGTGTTCCGCTTTTGTTAATCCCAATTCATATGCTGCTTTATCTTCATCAGACCAAGTCGTTTCGTCACTGCTTTGCATTATATCCAATGCTGCTTTTAATTCAGGGATATCTCTAAACTGACGACGGACTTCTTCTATCATGGCCATTGCTGCTCGGCCAACAGCTCCCATTGCCATTGAAGAAAAAAGGAATGGTAGCATACCGCCAACAAATAAACCAGCCATCACTCTTGGATTGGAAATATCAATACTCTTAATTCCGGTTTGAACCATAAATGCGGCAAATAGTGCTAATGCAGTTAATGCTGCAGAGCCAATTGCAAATCCTTTTCCAATCGCTGCAGTAGTATTTCCAACAGCGTCCAATTTATCTGTCCGTTCACGTACTTCTTCTGGTAATTCAGCCATTTCTGCAATACCCCCGGCATTATCAGAAATGGGACCATAGGCATCAACAGCCAACTGAATTCCTGTGTTGGCCAGCATACCCAACGCCGCCATGGCAATACCATACAGCCCTGCAAAATAATGAGCGCCCATAATGCTGGATGCTAAAATTAAAATAGGTATAGCCGTTGATTGCATTCCAACGCCCAGGCCAGCAATTAAAGTTGTAGCCGGGCCTGTTACGGATTGCTTCGCAATAGATAAAACCGGAGCTGTACCCGTTCCGGTATAATGTTCAGTAATTAGTCCAATCCCTAAACCGGCAACGAGTCCGATAACTGTTGCCCAAAATACGCCCATTGCTGTGAATTCTGTTCCGCCCTGAATAAATGTTTCTGGGAGAAATGACTGTATCAGAAAATAGATAACACCGACCATGATTGCAGAACTTCCGAACTCTCCACGGTTTAAAGCTTTTTGCGGATCGCCGCCCTCTTTAACAGAAACCATGAACGTACCCACAATGGAAACTATAATTCCGCTAGCGGCGATGAGAAGAGGTAATATCACAAAATTTATATCGAACCCGCCAGCGACAAGTATGCTTGCTCCTAAAACCATGGAGCCAACAATTGAGCCTACATAAGATTCAAAAAGATCAGCGCCCATTCCGGCAACATCGCCTACATTATCGCCTACATTATCAGCAATAGTTGCAGGATTCAGCGGATGATCTTCCGGAATCCCAGCCTCTACTTTTCCAACAAGGTCAGCACCAACATCTGCCGCTTTTGTATAAATCCCACCACCTACACGTGCAAACAACGCAATAGATGAGGCTCCTAAAGAAAAGCCCGATATCACATTCAATACCGTTCGCATTGAAATTGCATCGGAACCAAAATGATTTGTATAGAAAATAAATAATCCACCAAGCCCAAGAACGCCCAATCCCACAACGCTTAAACCCATAACTGTGCCGCCGGTAAAAGCAACATTAAGTGCCGTAGATAAACTGTTACGTGCTGCGTTTGTTGTACGATTATTTGCCTTTGTAGCAACTTTCATCCCTAAAAAACCGGCCAAGCCAGAAGCCATTGCTCCGACAATGAATGACATGGCAATCAACGCACTTGAATCATCACGACCGGAATTTGCAAATCCAAGCAACAGAGCAACTGCTATAACAAAAATAGTTAATATTCGATATTCTGCTTTTAGAAACGCCATGGCGCCTTCAGCAATACTAGAACCAATTTGCTTCATTCTGTCCGTACCTTCATCCTGCTTATTAATCCATGTTGTTTTCCAAAACGAAAACAACATGGCCAATACACCGGCGCCAACAACCAATAATAGATTATTCATTTAAATTATTTCCTTTTTCATTAATTAAAATTATTCATTGTTTTTTGCAATCCATGATTCAGAAGTGATGCAACTGCATCAGCAACTGTCTGAATCATATCATCAGCATCCTGTTGATCATTTTTCTTAAATGGTTTAAGTACATATTTTTCTGCTGGCCGTTTGTGGTCAGAAGCTGCTACACCAAAACGTAATCTCGGAAAACCCGCATGACCTAAATGGTAAATGACAGATTCCATCCCCCGGTGACAGCCATCACCACCTTTGGATCGAAGCCGCATAGTCCCTAGCGGTAAATCCACGTCATCCAACACAATATGTAAATCCGCCAGATTAATATTCCAGTTCTGTTTGACCATTTTTACAGCAACGCCGCTGGCATTCATACCCGTTGTGGGTTTAACCAAAAGAGAACCCATTTCAGGTGCTTCAGCATACACAAACGATCCTTTCCCCGGTTGAAACGTGATAGACCAACGTCTGGCCAATTCGTCCACAACCCAGAACCCGGCGTTGTGTTTGGTGTTGGCATACTCCGGCCCTGGATTCCCCAAGCCTATAAATGCTTTCATAATTATTTAGAGCCGTCTTCAGCAGCATCTTTACCTTCAGCTTTTTCTTCACCGCCTTCTGATTGCGCTTCTCCTTCAGCTCCTTCTTCGCCTTCTGCGCCCTCTTCGCCCTCTTCTCCTTCTTCGAGTTCTTCAACAATGAGTTCTTCCTCTTCTTTTGGAGGTGCTATAGCAGCAATGGCTTGATCTTCATCCGCCAAAATTGTGAATTCACCTGTTATAACAATATCCTCAACTGTCAGACTGCTGTTCATTTCCAATTCAGTCACATCGACAGAAATAAATTCCGGGACGTCCGTTGGTAAACATTCAACTTCAACACTTGTAAGGATTTGAGAAAGAACACCGCCTTCATTAACGCCCGCAGCCTCTCCTTCTAAGTGAATAGGTACAGAAATTGTCATTTTCACATCTCTACGAACGCGCATAAGGTCCACGTGTAAAACGTTTTCTGTTACAGGATGGTACTGCATTTCTTTGATCATTACATATTGGGTGTTACCGTCAAATTCTACCTCAAATACACGATTTCCTGAATTCAGGGCATGAAAAAATTCTTTTGAATCAAGAATCAAATTGACATTGGCTTCTCCCTTATAATAATAATTTGCTGGAATTTTGCCGTTTCTGCGTAATGCTTTTGTTGTGCTTATTCCTGTCTGTTCCCTTTTTTCTACAGCTAACTGATAATATTTTGCCATTGTTTTCTCCGCTTAAAATTCGAACAGTGAGCTCACAGATTCGCCTTCATGAATACGATTGATCGCTTCAGCAAAAATGTTGGAAACTGTTACTATTTTCATTTTATTAAATAATTTTTCTTCTGGTATCTTGACAGTATCTGTTACAATCAACTGACTGATTGCTGAAGATTTTATCCTGTCTATTGCCGATCCAGATAAAAGGGGGTGTGTCGCAACTGCTGTTACTGAATTTGCACCATTTTCCTTAGCAGCATCAGCGGCATTTACTATCGTTCCTGCTGTATCAATCATATCATCAATAATTAAGACATCTTTCCCTTTAAGTTCACCAATTAAATGCATGACTTCTGCTTGGTTCGGTGCATAACGCCGTTTATCAATTAAAGCAAAATGCATGCCCAACCGTTTTGCATAAGCCTGACTCATACGAGCTGATCCCACATCAGGAGAAAGAACAACAGAATTTTCAGGATCCAAACCTAATGCCTTGATTTTATCCATCAAGACCATACGGCTATAAAGATGATCAAACGGAATATTCGCAAACCCTTGAATCTGGGTTGAGTGTAAATCCATTGTGACAATTCTGTCCGTACCGGCTGCAGTAAACATGTCTACCATAACTCGTGCTGAAATAGGTACTCGTGGTGTATCTTTCCTATCCTGCCTGGCATACCCAAAATAGGGTATCACGGCTGTAACACTTTTAGCAGAAGCCCGGACAGCTGCATCTAAAATAAGAACAAGTTCCAGAATGTTTTTCGCCGGACCATTGGTGCTCTGGATAATAAACACATCCCTGTTGCGGATATTATCCTCAAACTTGATCCAAATCTCCCCATCGGCAAAATCCTTAATGGATAATTGGCCTAATGGAACGCTCAGATATTCCGCGATTTGTTCTCCAAGGCGGGGATTGCTTCGTCCTGTAAATAATTTTATGGTATCTTTACTCATAATATTTTTCTGCTGGGGCGCCCTCCTACATCCCGCCACTGCGGGATTACGGCGGACAGGCAGGGATTCATTTCAGGAAATCTGCCATTCTCCTAATTCTTTCTGCTGGGGCGCAGGGATTCGAACCCCAACTGCCTGGACCAAAACCAGGTGTCCTACCCTTAGACGACGCCCCAAAGGGTTTGTTTGGATTTAATTTCAGCTGTGTATTGGAAGGGTTAGGATGGTTCGGTAGTTGGACGAGAAAACAGACTCGGCTGCTTTTGCTGCAGTGTCTTCATCAAACATTCCGAACACAGTCGAACCACTGCCCGACAGACTAGCAAATGTGGCTCCATTTTCTAACAGAGTATCCTTTATTTCACCAATCTTTGGATGTGCTGGAATAACAATCCGTTCAAAATCATTCTTAAAAAGCCCAAAAGGAATTATATCCCTTCTGAATAAGTCGGCAAATTTAGCTTTTTCAACTATTCCCTCCAAACCATATTTAAGCTCTTTATATGCCCATGCTGTAGAGATAAAAACAGGGGGAATAACCAATAAAATCGAGAAATCTATTTTTACATTTATGGGTGATAGTTTTTCTCCGATACCTTCGCCAAGCTGTATTCCTCCGCGAATGAAAAAAGGAACATCTGCTCCTAATCTTTTTCCAATATCCTGCAAATCAGCAACTGATAAACCTAATTCATATAACTCATTTATGCCTTTTAACACTGTTGCACCGTTACTGGATCCGCCGCCTAGCCCTGATCCCTGGGGAATGTTTTTTTCAACGTGGATTTTAATTCCACCCAAATCAGGGAATTGCTCAAGAATAATCGCATAAGCTTTTGTGCATGTGTTAGTGGAATCCAGAGGAAAATCCTTGTCGTTTGACGTTAATTCACATCCGAAATCTATTTTTTCCAAAATAACGGTATCGTGGAAATCCAATTCCTGAAAAATTGTGTGAATATTGTGGAAACCATCTTTACGTTGATCCAATACCTGTAGACCAATATTCACCTTTGCATGTGATTTTAATGTTAACAAATCCATTGTGAATTCATTATTTAAAATTATTTAGAAATGGTAGCCACAGCCACCGCGCCCACACCTTCTCCCCGGCCTATAAATCCCATTTTATCCGTTGTGGTGGCTTTGATAGATACAGATGCTTCATCTATTTGAAGGGAATAAGATATCTTATATGTCATTTCCTGGATAATATCAACTAACTTCGGTTCTTCCAAAATAATTGTGCTGTCAATGTGGTCGATTTCAAACCCTTGTTCTCTTACTAAATTGATGGCGTGCTCCAGGAAATGAATGCTTTCTTTTCCTTTCCACCGCTTATCAGAACTGGGGAAATGCTGACCAATATCTCCCAAATTAGCTGCGCCCAATAATGCATCTACCATGGCGTGAATTAACACATCCCCATCGGAATGGCCAACTGAACCAACGGGACTGTCAATTTTTACTCCGCCTATAATAAGCGTTTCACCTTCTGCCAAGGGATGCACGTCGTAGCCTATTCCTGTTTTAATCATGATTGCATTTTCTCTGCTAATTCCCAATCATCACTTGTAGTGATCTTAAAATTAGATGGTGATCCTTCTGTTACGACTACTGTACCACCAGCCGCTTCCACCATGGATGCTTCATCGGTGGAGTCTATATCCTGCTGAAGTGCGCTAACCAAAATATCCCTATGAAATGTTTGAGGTGTTTGGGCCAGCCAAATGGAATTCCGATCTAATGTTTTTTGAATTTGATCTCCCTTCACTTGCTTCACCGTGTCTTGAGAGGGGATCGCAGCAATACAGCCATCCACGCCATTGCATCCATCAATGGTGGATTTGATCAATTCGGACGTTACAAAGGGCCGGGCAGCATCATGGACAGCTATGATTGAAACTTTTTCTGATAATGCATTGCACCCATTCAATACGGAATCCTGTCTTCGTTGTCCACCTGATACAACTTTTACTAGTTTTGCCGATGTAAAGGAAGCGATTTCACGTTTTATTTTTTCAAGGTCTTCCTGTGGAACCACCACCACTATTTCAGAAATATCATCACATTCCAGAAATGGGGTTAAAGTATGAAAGAGGAGTGGTCGTCGGCCCAACAGTTTAAACTGTTTTTTTTCACCAAAACGGTTTCCCATTCCGGCGGCGGCAATAACAGCACCTGCTTTCAACGCAGATGACATTATTTTAAGAACATTGCATCGCCGTAGCTCAGAAAGCGGTAATCGTTCTTCTTGGCTTCCCGGTAAGCTTTCATAATAATATCCCTTTCAGAAAAGGCTGATATCATCATGAGTAATGTGCTTTTCGGCTGGTGAAAATTGGTAATGATCCCGTCCACCATTTTAAAGTTATATGGCGGATAAATAAACTTGTCAGTCCATCCCCTTTTAGGTGATACCTGAAAACCCGATACAGCAACCGTTTCCAACGCCCTTACTGTCGATGTTCCCACAGCATACACCTTTCGCCGCTTTTTCTTCGTTTCATTGATTGCCAAGGCAGTTTTTGGGGACACTTCAAAATATTCTGAATCCATTTGGTGGCGGTTCAGGTCTTCAACTTGAACCGGACGAAACGTCCCTAATCCGATATGCAGCGTTGTGTACGCTATTTTAACACCTTTGTCCTGCAGGCGTTTCATCACCCCTTTGGTAAAATGAAGCCCGGCAGTGGGAGCCGCAACAGCTCCACGTTCATCAGCATAAACCGTTTGAAATCGAATCTTGTCTTTTGCTTCGGCAGGTCGTTTAATGTAGGGAGGTAAAGGGGATGTTCCTATACGGTCAATAATATCGTAGAAATTTTTGCCAGTATATTCAAAGCGCACCACACGTCCTCCGGAAATTGTATTGTCTATAACATCGCAAAAAACATTTTTAGCAAACATGAGTTTGTTGCCGATGCGTACTTTCCGTGCCGGACGAACCATTACTTCCCACAACTCATTTTCCAATTCCCGCAGAAGAAACACTTCTACAGTAGCTTCTGTCTTATCTTTGCTTGCATAGAGCCGAGCTGGAAACACTTTTGTATTGTTCATAATAATTAAGTCATTTTTACGAAAATACTCAACCATATTTGAAAATGTTTTATGTTCAATTTCACCTGTGTTTTTATCCACTACCATCATTTTGGACAAGTCCCGACGTTTTGCAGGATATTGGGCAATATATTTTTCCGGCAAAAGATAATCAAAATCTGCCAGTTTGTACTTTTTCTTTTTATTTATCATTTAAATAACCTCTGTTGTATTTTTGAATTAAATGTTCTGTTTAAAAGTTTAAATGCTTTTTCTTGGGCAATACGTCCTCTTGATGTTCGCTGAATAAACCCTTCTTTAATTAAATAAGGTTCATAGACGTCTTCCAGTGTCGATGCGTCTTCACTCACTGCAACGGACAGAGAACCAACACCTACAGGACCACCTTTAAATTGATCAATAAGTGCTATCAGAATACGGCGGTCCATATCATCTAAACCATGAATATCAATCCCCATTCCGTCCAGTGCTTCTTTGGCGACAGTTGCATCAATTTTACCATTGGCTTTCACTTCTGCATAATCCCGAGCTCGACGTAAAATGCGGTTTGCAATCCGTGGTGTGCCCCGGCTGCGGTGTGCTAATTCTTTTGCGCCGCCATCGTCAATATCCACTTCAAGGATTTCTGCAGAACGCCTGATAATATGAAACAGGTCTTCTGCATTATAAAAATCCACACGCAACACAACACCAAAACGATCCCGCAATGGAGATGTAAGATTTCCCAACCGTGTTGTTGCGCCAATCAACGTAAAGGGCTCCACATTCAGTTGCACACTGCGGGCGCTGGGACCCTTGTCGATCATAATTTCAATTCGGTAATCTTCCATAGCTGAGTATAAATATTCCTCAACGACTGAATTCAACCGGTGTATCTCATCAATAAAAAATACATCCCTTCCCATTAGATTTGTCAATACGCCTGCTAAATCACCTGCGCGTTCAAGGACTGGTCCAGAAGATTGTTTTAAACTAACACTTAATTCTTTGGAAATAATATTTGCCAGTGTTGTTTTACCAAGTCCCGGGGGTCCAAACAACAGTACATGATCCAAAGATTCCTTACGATTATTGGCCGCTTCAATATACAACTTCAAATTGTCTACAATTTCATTCTGGCCAATAAATTCATGGAATTTTTCTGGGCGTAAAGATTTTTCAACAATAATGTCTTCTTCGAGGGGAGTGGGATCTGTTATGTGAATTTCAGTCATAAAAAGGTAATGAATTGATCGTAATCCATGCTAATTGAGCCACGAAAGGTACAAAAATGAATGGGGGGTCGTCAAATTTTTGAATTTTATGCAGGGATTTCTCCGCGAATTGCATCCAACCGATCTTTACGATCAGCAGTAAATTTGGTTATTCCTTTCCATATCCATCGTGGCGACAAATGAGCTTCATCCACAATTTCGTCTACCGATCCACCGGTTCTCCAGCGATTATCCCAATCGGATGACAGTGAATACTTTTCAATCGTTTTATTGGCCATCCATTTTTGCATTAATCGTTTTGCGCCATTGGTGATAACCATGGCATCGTGCCATTCCTCTAGAGCAATAATTCTGTTACGGTATTCTGTACTTTGTCTTTGGAATAACTCCCAGGATATTGCGGAGACAATTTTAATATTAGGTCCTTCTTCCTTGATCCTCGGCAGCAATTCTACAATAGAATTTGTGGAACTGGTACCGCGAACGATGACCACTCCTTCCTTTTCTTTATCTTTATCATAATCCTTAATTATATAAGCGCCTTTTGCCGAATCAAAATATGATGCAATGCCAAGCGCTTTACGATCGGGGATTGTTATAGCGGGGCGTGTCAAATGCAAACCAATAATTGGTATATCCGTATTAAATGCTGCTGCCAAAGCCGGGGCAACTTCATTGTGTTCCCAGGGATGAATGTTTACAATGTGTCCATCAGGAAAAAGCTGCGTTACCCCCGGAGAAAAAATACCAAAGTGTGTGCGACTATCTTCCGCTGTTTCCGGCCCAGAATGCCCAACAACCCAAATAAGTTTTCCTACTTTAAAGTCTGAATCCTGGGCAATTTGACTGAACAACCTTAAAGGGCCGTATTTCAAATAGCTGAAAGAGCCATACGTACTCATGGCTCCGTAAAAACCATTGAAGTCTTTGTATACATCTGGGCTGAAGTTAACCGTTGCCAGTCCCGCCATCATCCCCGCATTGGTGAATTCTGTAATTCCCTGGGGCATTAAAGGACTGTCCGTATTTGTATCCTTATTATAAAAACCATGATTCCCGTCCCCATCCCATTCTTTGGCGAAACCTGATATATTGGTGGAATCAGCCAAGTCAGCGCTCATGGCAATCACCAAAGGGCGACCGTATTCCTTTTCAGCAATCGTATTAATGTAACTGGCATATTTAGAAAAGCCTACACGGTTGGGCGCCTTTTCTCCCGGCTGAACAAAAAGGTCATCCGGCAAAGAGTTAATATTGAATATGGATTTATCTGTGATTGGATTTTTTACACTCACACGACAAGAGTCAATTTCGTTGGGTACTGAATCTCCAATTTCAACCAACGTATCTGCCAAATAGTCTATCAATGCCTGGTTGTTTTCCATAACAGAAAAAACAGTATTGAAAAGCGAATTGGCCTGGGTCAATTGCTCATCCCGGGTTTCAGGTGCCGCTTCTCCGAAACAATCAAATTTTACGTTATACTTTTCAGCAAATTCACTTTTGGTTTTCCAGAACAATTCAGAATTTCGTTTATGGGCAGCACCGTGGCTGGTGTGATCAAATTTATGATATCCCCGTCCTTTGCGCATTCTGGCATAGAGCACCTTGGGCTGGTCGGGGTTAGCATTTTCCACTAACAGTTTATAAAAGGCTTTTGTTAGTAATTCCCAATCTTCTCCATCCATGGTTCCTTCCACATGCCAGCCATGTGAACCAAACCAGTCTTCCGGGGTGCCGTACATAATAGAGCTAAAGGGCCGAGCATCAATTCCAAAATCATTCCAATCCAGGAAATACACCAAATTGCCCAATCCCAACCCCCAAGCTGAATTGATTGTTTCGTGGGAAGCGCCGGCTGTAAAACCGCCTTCCCCTTCAAAAGCAAACACCTTTACTTCCGGTGCTTTTGCAAACTTTAACGCCAATGCTTCACCCGCAGCTGCAGGTGAACCGTGCCCACTTGGACCCGTATTAAATTTAAAAAAGAGTGTTTTGCCTTCCATTTCCGCATGGCCTGGTAGACCGCCATTACGGCGCAATGTAAGCAAGTCTTCCCAAACAAGTTGATACTTCTTGCCTTTAAAATGCTGATATTTTTTATCCCCTGTTTGATTATACTTAATGCGCATAGCTTCATTCAGCACAGCCAGCGCGGCATAAACAACCGGATTAGCATGACCAGCCACCAGTACATAGCGATCGGCAAAGGGTTTACCGGCTTCACGAATATCCCAACGCATTGCACCGGACAGTAATGTGGCAACCATGCCGTGTACCTTTGAACGGGAGCCGCCCGGGTGCCCGCTCTGGCTCAGGTTCAGCATTATATCAATACATTGATCAATAAGGTCTTTTGTGATTTCCCAGTAAGGGAATACATTTTTTAATTCCTGTGGTGTTTTCATATTTATTTTAATCTCCATTTTTTCTGCTATTCAATGTTGTTTTTAAAAATGTGCCGGTATAAGAGGATTTCTCACCACTCAAATCCTCAGGTGTTCCTGCAAAGATTAATTCTCCACCCTCATCGCCGCCTTCCGGACCAAGATCAATGATCCAATCTGCAGATTTAATGACATCCATATTATGTTCAATAACAATCACTGTGTTGCCTTTTTCAATCAATCGCTGTAACACGGCCAGAAGCATCTTCACATCTTCAAAATGCAAACCTGTTGTGGGTTCATCCAAAATATATAGCGTTCGGTCTCTGCTGACCCGGGAAAGTTCTGTGGCCAGTTTTACTCGTTGGGCTTCTCCGCCGGATAAAGTTGTCGCCTGTTGTCCCAAACGTATATAACCAAGCCCCACCTTAAACAACGTAGATAATTTTTTCTTTACAGAAGGAATATTTTCAAAAAAGGTTAACGCTTCCTCCACCGACATGCTTAAAACATCAGCGACTGTTTTTCCTTTATACATAATTTCCAGTGTTTCTCTGTTATAGCGCGCTCCTTTGCACACTTCGCATGTAACATAAACATCGGGGAGAAAATTCATTTCAATCTTTATTATACCATCACCTTCGCAGGATTCACACCGACCGCCTTTAACGTTGAATGAAAATCGCCCCGGTTTATAGCCCCGAATTTTGGATTCCGGTAATTGTGCAAACAAGTCGCGAATAAAGGTAAAGACACCTGTATAGGTTGCGGGATTTGAGCGGGGTGTGCGGCCGATGGGTTTTTGATCAATATCCACAACTTTATCCAAATATTTCAAACCGCTCACCTCATTATAGGGTAGTGGATATGATCGGGCATTATTCAGTTCTTTATGTAAAATGGGGAATAGTGTTTCATTCACTAGAGTACTTTTACCACTACCGGATACACCGGTAACAACCACCATTTTCCCCAATGGAAAAGATACATCCAGATTTTTCAAATTATTTCCTCGAGCACCTAATAATGTTAGAACTTTTCCATTGCCGTTTCGGCGAATTTTTGGAATGGGAATTTTGCGGCGTCCGGATAAATATAATCCTGTTATGGAATCACTGCATTTCAAAAGTTGTTTTGGTGAACCGGAATAAATGACTTCGCCACCGTGTTCACCGGCGCCGGGCCCTAAATCAATCACTTGGTCAGCAGACTCCATGGTTTCCCTATCGTGTTCAACCACAAGAATGGTATTACCTAGATTGCGCAACGTTTGTAATGTGTTTAATAATCGGGCATTGTCTCTGGGGTGTAAACCGATGGACGGTTCATCTAAAATATATAAAACTCCTACGAGCTGGGAACCGATTTGTGTGGCCAATCGAATACGTTGTGCTTCCCCTCCGGAGAGTGTTGTGGCGGATCGATCAATAGTAAGGTAATTCAAACCAACATTGACTAAAAAGCCCAATCTATTTTTAACTTCTTTCAGTATTTGTTCAGCAATTTTGGTTTCTGTTTTTGTGAGCTGAATATTTTCAAAAAAGTGCAGAGCACCTTTAATTGATAAGGAAGCTATGTCCCCCAAGCTCTTTTCATTGATAAATACGGAACGGCTTTCAATACGCAGACGTGCACCATTGCATTCCGGGCATGGGCGCATACTCATAAATTGTTCAATCCAGTTTTGTATATGTCCAGATTTTGTCTGCTTATAACGACGCATTAAATTCGGAATTGCTCCTTCCCAGCCGCCTGTATACGTTCCTGACCAACGCTTGGAAGAATAGGACATCTTCATTTGTTTTGACCCGGAACCGTATAAGAGCATTTCACGAACTTTTTTGTCTAATTTCATCCAGGGTGTGGTAAACCTGAAATCATAATGGCGGGCCAGGCTTTTTAAAATACTGCCGTACCAATTTCCCCGGGGCTGTTCACCCAAGGGGGCAACAGCTCCTTGAATAATGGACTTGGTTTTGTCCGGGACAATAAGTTCCGGGTCAATTTCCATGTGGGAACCCAAGCCGTCGCAATGGGGACAGGCACCGTAGGGTGAATTGAAAGAAAACATACGGGGAGACAATTCTTCCAATGATACTTCACAGTGTGGACAGGCAAAATGTTCGCTGAATAAATGATCCGTTTTAGGCAATTCTTGAATGATGACTAACCCGGAACCAATCTTTAGTGCAAGTTCTATGGATTCGGTTAATCGCTCTCTGTAATCTCCTTCAATAATGAGTCGATCAACCACCACTTCGATGGTATGTTTCTTATTTTTCTCTAGTTCAATCTTGTCATCGATACCATACACTTTTCCATCGACTCGGGTACGGAGAAAGCCTTCTTTTTTAATTTCTTCAAATACGCCTTTATGAAGACCTTTGCGTCCACGTACAACCGGAGCCAATACAAAAAACTTGGTCCCAATTTTAAATTTGCAAATGGCATCAACAATCTGCTGAACTGTTTGTTTTTGAATAGGACGGCTGCATATCCAGCAATGGGGTTTACCAATATGTGCATAAAGTAATCGTAAATAATCATGAATTTCTGTAACGGTTCCTACCGTAGATCTTGGATTGCGCGCTGAAGCTTTTTGTTCGATGGAGATAGCGGGAGATAATCCTTCAATTGTATCCATATCCGGCTTTTCCATTAGCCCAAGAAATTGGCGGGCGTAGGATGACAGTGATTCCACATACCGCCGTTGTCCTTCAGCATAGATGGTGTCAAAGGCCAGAGATGATTTCCCCGAGCCGGACAAACCAGTAATGACCACTAATTTATTGCGTGGTATCTCTAGGTCAATATTCTTGAGATTGTGCTGGCGGGCACCCTTTATGATGATTTTATCTTGCTTCATAATACCGTTTTTGTCATTTCGAAATGACAGCCTAGAATTTACATACTATTCAGCCGTTTTCATAAAACGATTTACATTTATCTTACTGGGAGTTGGTGGGTGGCTGTCCAAATAGACCAGCAACCAATAACCAACTTGTTTCAATATCTCAAAAACCTTACATTTAATCAATGGCGTCATTAAAAAATCAAATCATTATATCCATGCCTCACATGCAGGATCCTTATTTCGGCCGTGCTGTTGTGTTTATTTGTGAACATAATAAAGACGGCGCTTTGGGCTTTATAGTTAACAAACCTTTTGAAACCCCGGAACTTCAAGATTTGTTCTCTGATTTTTTCCCGGAAGATGATGATATATTGAAATTGGTTCCTGATGTTTATTTTGGTGGTCCGGTTCTTGTAGAGCGTGGTATCGTTTTGCATTCAGCTGATTATGAAACAGAAAGCACTATAGCAATCGGGGAAGATTTTTCATTAACCAGCAATAAAACTATTATTACGGAAATAGCAGAAAAGAAAGGTCCTAAACATTCTAAACTTTTATTGGGCCATGCCGGCTGGGCACAATACCAGTTGGAAGCAGAAATTGAAAATGGCGACTGGCTTTTGCAGCATACAACTCAGGACTTTATATTTAATTCTGATGAAAAATTTATGTGGGATTTGGCGACTAAATCCTTTGGCATAGACATGTCTGAATTTTCCGGATTGGGCGGTTCGGCTTGATTCTTGATTTTGATTATTTAGTATTTTATTTTAATTTTCACTGAAGCTAACAAAAATGCTGTTTTTATGAATAATATTTCATTCATTATTATCTCGTTGCTGATAATTGTGTCCTGTAATAATGGGACTGAAAAAGACATTGTTTACATTGAGCCTATCCAATGCCTTGGTAACCCGTAGGACGCAGCATGGCTTGAAACGCACGATTATGAAGACTATCCCCATGATGAAGACGAACAATTAAAGATATTTACAGATTACTATGAAGCGCAGGGTGTAAAAATGTATCATGTATATACAGAATGGGTATATGATGCTGTTTGCGATGCGTGTTTCTGCCCAACAGGACAACGGATATATTGTCAAGTAGATGAAGGAGAGGTGGATTTCCTTTTAGAGTTCGGGTTTAGTCAACATTAATTTTTTATCCACCGCTATTTAGGCAGGTAGAGCGTTCGGCCTTAGACTATTTGCGTGAAAAAAAAATTCAATAATAGTGATTTACATCCTATTAAAGTAGTGCAAACATTCCTGTTTGCACTACGACAGGCAAGAAAGCCTGTCGTACTTCTGAAGGGTTAAATTTGGTAAAACAAAAACAGATTATAAATATGAAAAAATTAGTTTAACATAAATCGACTGTTCCATCCAGCTCAAGATAGCTTAATTTCCCGCCCGTGAAAAGATATCTTCCACCCCTGGCTGTTGTAACAGCTGCTTTTTTGTGGAGCCTCGATGGTTTTCTGCGCCAGCAATTATTCAGTGTTTCGTCTTTTTTAATCATTACACTGGAACATGCTTTAGGGGCTATACTGTTTTTACCCTTCCTTATCAAAGGCTGGGATAACATAAAAAGATTGGACCAACGAGGTTGGGGTTCTATAATGTGGATCAGCATTTGTGGTGGAATTTTAGGAACATTTTTTTACACAAAAGCATTGAGTTACATCAATTATATTGATCTTTCCGTTGTTGTGCTGCTCCAAAAATTTCAGCCCATTTTTGCTATTATACTCGCAGCAGTTATATTAAAGGAAAAACTGTCTAATCGCTTTTTATTACTGGCAATCACTGCGTTAATTGGCGGCTACTTGGTCACATTCGGGAATAAACCCATGGCTGGATGGGATGATAAAACCATGATTGCATCTTTACTTGCATTGTTGGCTGCATTCAGTTGGGGGAGTTCAACTGTATTAGGGAAACATGCGTTGAATAAATTGCCTGTTCAGTTAGTAACATCTTTGAGACTTACAATTACAGCTTTATTAGCAGGAATTGTACTGATTGGCATGGGAGGATCTTCTGAAATTGTGTCATTAAATGCCTCCCAATGGATAGTTTTGGCAACAATTGTAATTTCCACCGGTGCCGTTGCTCTATTCATATATTATTACGGCTTGAACCATTTGCCTGCTTCCCATACAACTATTTATGAATTATTCTGGCCCTTTTCAGCTATCTGCTTTGATTGGTTTATTCGCGGCCGAGCCATGTCACCTGCCCAAGTAGCCGGTGCGATTATCCTGCTGACTGCAATTGTGTTATTGACCCAGGAACGGCAAAATAATAATGGTTGAATTAACACAAAAAAATCTTTCACGTAATTTATTTTTAAACTGTATTCATGAGTTTAGCTGGGGATTTGGGATTGCGTTTCATACCACCTATGCCATTATACCTTTATTTTTAAAAAAACTGGGTGCTCCCGATGCGGTGATTATTTCCGTTGCGGGCTTGTTCAGTATACTGATCGCATTCCCTATGTTATTTTCTGCGATCTTGGGACGCAATATTCGAAATATTAAAAAGGCTGTTTTTTGGACACATAGTGTTGTGTTGCCTCCCATATTTTTTACAGGATTTCTATTTGCTTTTTTTGCACCGACAGGGCCTAAGGCATGGATATATTATTATATATGCTTTATTCTTTATTGTTTAGCAGTGGGATTTATTATCCCCATTTGGACAGATTTTCTCTCTCATGTTTTTCCACGAAAATCCCGGGGTCACTATTTAGGTATTTCATTTGCATTTAATAGCATCGGCGGTTTTATCGGTGGTATTATTGTTAAAATACTGCTGAACAGTTCAGTCCCTTTTCCAAACAATTTTGGTTGGGGATTCATCATTATGGGAATTTCTTTAGGGCTGGGGATTTTTGCCTATGTATTCTATAATGTGGATACTAAATCAAACAAAACTCCCAATAAAACGCTAACTGAATTTTGGCGGGATACAAATAAGATCATACGTACACATGAAAATTTCAAGCGTTATTTATACAGCCGAATTTTTATTACTGCTCACTTTCCTGCCATGAGCCTTTATGCTGTTTACGCTCATGATTTGTTTGGGTTTGATATCAGTGAAGCAGGAGTCTTTGTTGTATTACAAGTTATTACATTTGGTATAGGAAGTGTTGTATCCGGTAAAATTGGTGATCGCTGGGGACATAAATTAGCTATTACGCTTTCTTTTTGTGGTTATTTATTGGCAATTGCTTTTACTGTTTTTGCCACGTCCATGTTTCATGTATATGCCATTTTCCTTTCATTGGGATTAGGGCAGGGAGGATTCATGCCATCCGCCATGAATATGGTTTACGAATTTGCAGAATCACGAGACAGTAAAACATACATAGCGCTTATTGATACCTTTCTGGCTCCCTTTGTTTTACTAATGATTGTGGGGGCTAGTATTCTGAATCCGCTCATTGGCACTCGCAATTTATTCATAATGTTGGGGGGGTTGATTTTTATAGGTCTATTACAATTAGTATTCCAGGTTAAAGAGCCTCGCTTTCATCCCCACAAAACATCTGGTTAATTGGTGGGGTTAGTGTTTTGAAAACTAGTGAATAGTAAGTTATTGATGAGCAAATAACAAACTTTTCTCTTGTTTTACTGACGGTATGCAATGAAATTCTATACGGATTCCGAGGATGATTAAACACCTGAAAAACATATTATTACTCCTTCTTGTTGTATTGGCATTAACCGGCTGCAAAGATGATCCTAAACGCCATTTACAATTGGCGCAATGGTATTCTCAAAAGGGACTTATTGATGAAGCAATTTTGGAATATCGTGAAGTGACACGGCTTCTGCCTGCAGACGTTAGAGCGTTAAGCAGGGGGGATTACGAATTGCTGGCTGATGCACATTACCGGTTAGCGCTTATGTATACAAAAAAAGATTGGTGGGATTATGCGCTGGAAGAGGCTGAAACAAGCTTTGAATTATTACCCACCAGAGAACATTATGATATTGTCACGCTGTTAAGAAAGCGGGTTGGCTTGCAGGATACAGGATCCTGATTATTATCTAATTTCTATCGGTTTTAAAAAGACCCCGATCGGCTTTCGCCGCCATCACAATAAATAATAGAACAATTTATAAAGTCTGCTTCCGGCTTTAGCAATAGGGAAATTGTATTGGCTACATCTTCCGGTGTGGTTGTACGGCGCATGGGATTACGCTTTTTTGTATTTTCCACCCAAGCCTCCCAGTTGTCTGTAATTTTTGTTAATGCCCGGGTTGGAGTAATTCCGGCTTGAACTGAATTCGCTGTAATTCCAAACTGTCCAAGTTCCCAACCAATCTGGCGAATAATGGCTTCCATAGCTACCTTGGCTACACTCACCGGACCATATCCTTCCATAGCAACATAATTTCCTTCGCTGGTGAGTCCCAGAATGCGTGATCCTTTAGACAAAAGTTTTACATCATATAATTTTTGGGTCCAATACAATAACGAATTACCCATAACATGTACAGTCATATCCATTTGTTTTTGGTTCACCGGTTTTTCTCCGAAAAAGTTTGTGGTTGTACCAAAGGCAATAGAGTGCAGCATCAACTTCAAGGGTTGTCCCCCGGTTATATCTGCAATCTTCGGTATATACTTATCCATGGTTTCCGGTGCAGCTGCATTGGTGTTAAAATAGTGGCAATTACCGTTTGTTATTTTGTTTACTTCCTCAATGGTTTCGCCTGCAATTTTTTTCGCCTCGCCGCGGTCAAAGTGAAATGCGATTACACCATAGCCATCTTTTGCTAATCGTTTAGCTGTTGCGGCGCCATGGCCTGTTGAACCACCAAGTATTAATACCCATTCAGACATATTTTTCTCCGAGAATTAAAGTAGGAATTTAGGTAAGACTTAAGCAAAGCCAAACCAAGAACACAAAAGAATAATAGACAAACAAGCATTGTGTTTAACTTCTTTGCTTATAAAGGATAATATAATGAATAAAAAGTCTTCATTTACAAAACAAGATTTACTTGATATTGGTTCAGGTAAAATGTTCGGTAAAGCCAATGGAAAATTACCTACACCGCCCATGCTGATGATGGACCGCATTTTGGAAATTTCAAATTCCGGCGGCAAATACGGCAATGGATTTATTAAGGCGGAATTGGATATAGATCCGGAGAATTGGTTTTTTGATTGCCACTTTGTAAATGATCCGGTTATGCCCGGTTGTTTAGGATTAGACGGTTTTTGGCAATTGGTTGGGTTTTTTCTTTCCTGGGCCGGAGGGAAAGGACGCGGCCGAGCATTGGGTGTAAAAGAAGTAAAGTTTAAAGGGCAGGTTAGACCTTACCACGATAAAATAACCTATCAGGTTGATATTCGAAAATTTATCACCCGTCCAATGTTTATGGCTTGGGGAGATGCGGTATTACAGGTGAAAGATAAAGCCATTTATTTTGCCAAAGATCTTCAAGTTGGTTTATTTGAAAAACTTGTATGGGATACCGGCATGGATCCCGCTCTCGACCCCTTTTAAATAACTGTATACAAATAATATGGCCTTACGCTGTGGTATTGTCGGCCTGCCCAATGTAGGCAAGTCTACCATTTTTAACGCTTTAACAGCTTCGTCTGTCCCTGCGGAAAATTATCCATTTTGTACAATCGATCCCCATGTGGGTATCGTTGAGCTTCCCGATTCTCGACTGATTAAATTAGCTGAAATATTTAAACCTGAAAAAGTTACTTCGGCTACTGTTGAATTTATAGATATTGCTGGTCTGGTTCGAGGCGCCAGTAAGGGCGAAGGTTTAGGAAATCAATTTTTGGGTCAAATCCGGCAAGTAGCGGCTATTATTCATGTGGTGCGTTGTTTTGATGATAAAAATGTAACACATGTTGAAGGAGAGGTCGATCCCGTTCGTGATGCTGAACTTATTGAAACAGAACTTCTCTTGGCGGATTTAGAAACACTTGAAAGACGTTATATAAAAGCTGAAAAAGGTTTGAAATCCGGAGTTAAAAAAGAACACAAAGAATTTGATGTTATCAAACGTCTTTTGGAACATTGTAATGCCGGTCATCGAGCTCGGACGTTTAAAGCGGATGAAGAAGAAGTAACCATCGTTCGATCATTACACTTGCTTACACGCAAACCCATTTTATATGTAGCCAATGTAGATGAAACTGAAATAACACATGATAAACGGGGTGTGCTGGAACAGCAACTTGTAGAATTCGCTGAAAAAGAAGGAAATCTGGCTATACGTCTCTGTGGGAAATTGGAACAGGAAATTGCTGTATTACCTGATGATGAAAAAATAATGTTTCTGGAAGAATTCAATCTTCCGGAACCAGGGTTAAATAAACTCATTCACGCTGGATTTCGGTTGCTGGAGCTAGAAACATTTTTTACCGGGGGTGACGTGGAAGTTCGAGCCTGGACAATCAAACAAGGCGCCACTGCGACGGAAGCAGCGGGAGAAATTCATACCGATTTTCAGCGCGGTTTCATCAAAGCTGAAGTAATCAAATACGATGACCTGATAAGGCTGGGGTCAGAAAAAGTGGTGAAAGACGCAGGATTAGCAAAACTTCAAGGTAAAGAGTATTTAGTGGCTGATGGTGATTGTATATATTTCCATTTCAATGTGTAGTTTCTAATATGTGGTTTTTCATGATTCTATCTTATATAATGGTCGCTCTGGCGGGGACAGGGTTGGCGATGGTTGGTCTGAACCACTATATGAATATCTGGCCTACAACCCACATCACTTTGGATCTTTTGGTGAGTATTATCTTCATTGCAACTCAAACTCTGGTCATGTTCTTCTTCGTGGGAACAGGTGTCAACATTAAAGAATACACCCAAGCCCATCCCGAGATAGGAGATAAATTTTATAATGGTGTTTTAGGAATCAAACGAAAACTTTATCCGCCGACAATGATGGTGACCATTCTGTTTATGGCAACAGTTATTTTTGACGGTGCATTTTTTCTAAATAAGGTAAGTGAATGGTGGTTTCACATTCTTTATTGGCTTACTCTATATTATTATATAAAAGCGACTCTGGCCCAGCATAAAGCCTTTATTGGCAGTACGAATATTGTTCTGGCTATGACGGGAGCTGATCGGAAATAAAAAAAGGGCTGAAAATCAGCCCTTTTGCAATTTGTTCTTTATATTGACGATGTTTAGTCATCATCGTCAGCGTATTCATAATCGTCATCCTCATCAAAATAATAGGGATAAGCATAATCATATTCGTCATATTCGTCGTAGTCATCTTCTTCATCGTCTTTCGTTTCAGCTTCCTGCTTGACCACAATAACTCGTGGATCATCGTCCCCTTGCAACGCTTTATCCACTAATTCTTGTTCCCTTGCAGTTAGGGTTTTATCGCTAACTGTAATATGTTGACGATAAAGTACACCGCTCAATGTTCCAAAAAAAAGAACCAAAAGGGCCATGACAGATCCTTCAGCTTTAAATTCGATTCCACCCCAAATATTTTGCTCCCAGCCGAAATTCATAAAAACAGCTAAGGCTAACAAAACGCCAAAGAGAATAATAAAATTACCCATAGTATCCGGCGCTGCTGTCTCCATAACCGCCAGATAAAGAAGCCAGATCAAAATACCGGCCACGGCAAAGAAAATTCCCAGTACAAAATTTTCTGCAATAAGTGACAGAACAAACCCAATAAGGGCTCCGAATGGAATTATAAAACCAATGCCAGTTTTAACGTTAGACGCCATGAAAAATGCTTTTACCTCGGTTCATTTAGATTCTCTTACCTCGAATGATGGATGAAAATTGGATGTTTTCTGAAGGAAAAGCAAGGGAAAATTGGTGAATTGATTAACGATGGTATTCCACTCTTACCAAGAGGTTAGAAACCTGTATAAAATTGGTTAACTGTACAATAAACAATGTAATTTCTTTAATAAATATGAAAAACAATCTCCCGAAAATCGGCGTTATAGGCGTGGGCCATTTAGGTCAACACCATGTAAAACATTTGTCCAATAATAATACAATATCCTTTTCGGGGATCTATGATACGGATTCTGAGCGAGCTAAGGAAATAGCTGTTGAATACAATTGCAACTCATATGATTCGCTCGATGATTTCATAAACGGGAGCGATGCAGTGTCGATTGTAACACCAACTCATACCCACGCCAAGATCGCCGAACAATGTATCAAAGCTGGAAAACACGTATTTATTGAAAAACCTATTACTAAGACAGTTGCTGAAGCAGATCTACTATTGCAGTTGGCGGTTGAATCAAAGGTACTGATTCAAGTCGGACACATCGAACGGTTAAACCCGGCATTAATGCCTTTGAAAGATTTTGAGCTGAATCCAAACTATATTGAAGTGCAGCGCTTGGCTCCTTATACGGTGCGCGGCACCGATGTGCCTGTTGTTCTGGATTTGATGATTCATGATATTGATATCATTTTATCATTAGTCAATTCACCGGTGAAAAACATTCGCGCCAGTGGTGTGTCCATTTTGTCCGATTCAGTGGATATTGCAAATGCACGTCTCCGATTTAAAAATGGTACTGTTGCCAGCATAACATCAAGTCGCATTGCCCGGGATAAAGTTCGCAAGATTAAAGTGTTTCAAAAAGATATGTATGTGACGATCGATTTCCTTTTGGGGCTTACGGAAATTTATCGTGTTATTGATGCAGACCAAGATGACCCCGCCGCATTGGAAACAGCTTCCTTGGAAGTTTATGGAAAACACAAGAAAATTGTATATGAAAAACCGGATATCAATCCGTTTGATGCTCTGGAAATAGAGTTGGAAAATTTTATTTCATCCATTAAGGGAGAGCAAACGCCCATTGTGGATGGCCAAGCGGGCCGGGAAGCCTTGGATGTTGCCATCAAAATTCATGATATGATATTGGAGGATATTCATTGATGGATAACATACTATATTCTAATAAATATTCTTTTAATAATGAAAATTTGTTAAACATCACACAATCTAACTCCTCCCCTAAATCCCATCCTCGTATCCGCCAGTGGTCTGACCGGGTATGGAGGGGTATCGGTGGTGGTGGAAATTATAGTGTTATAATCTTCTTTTTGCTTGCGATTTCTACAAATATATTTTGCAGATTAATATAATGGACATTCGAAAATTCTTTTTCGAAAACCGCAGTTATACCCCAATCCCTTTGGCAATATTGATTATCTATTTTTCTGAACCGGCACTACCATATTTTTGGTATGGGTTAGGGTGTTTAGTCGTAGGAGAGTTCATTCGTTTCTGGGCTGTGAGCTATGCCGGAGGAATTACCAGGACAATGAAAGTAGGTGCACCAACTCTTTGTTCTTCCGGACCATTTGCTCATGTTCGAAATCCGCTTTACATTGGAAATTTATTCGACTTTTCCGGAATTGTCCTTATGGCAGGTGCACCTAACATTTGGGTAATGCTCATTGTCACGTGGGCATTTTTCATCATTCAATATGCGCTCATTATCGATTTGGAGGAAGAAACATTAAGTGGATTATTTAGTGAAGAATATGAATTATATAAATCGAATGTACCTCAACTGCTTCCCAGACTTTCTCCCTGGAATAGTGACGACAATCGAACACCGATGCCCTTTTGGAAAACGCTTAAGACTGAAAAACGTACATTGCAAAATATTCTTCTCATTTTGATTTTAATTACAGTACGTCAACAGTTTTTGTAACAGCTGTAAAATTATTTTCCATTTTAAACTCTATATAATATGAGCCAGAAACATAAAGAAAAAATAAAATCAAAAAAGGTTGAGAGGAACAATCGGAAATCCGGATTGCTATTTTTCAACTTTATTTCTAATTTGGTTTGCTCTCCAAAATATTATTTATGAGTACTGATTCTAGCTTTCGCTTTTTTCTCGTAGCCGGAGAAGAATCCGGGGATATACACGGGGCGAAACTAATTTCAGCTTTGAAAGAAAAAAACCCTAATGCTTCTTTTATTGGGCACGGCGGAAACAAGATGAAAGCAGCCGGAATGGAGATTCTTGAACACGTGGATGATTTAGCTATGATGGGATTTACAGAAGTGTTGAAACACCTTCCTTATATGAGAAAGGTTATGGGGGAAACATTGGAAAAGATCAAAGAAATAAACCCCCATAGCTTAATCCTGATTGATTACCCAGGGTTTAATTTACGTTTGGCAAAGAACATTCACCCTTTAGGATTGCCTATCACATATTTTATAATGCCTCAAGTTTGGGCGTGGAAAGAAAAGCGTGTCAATACAATTCGTAAATGTGTTGATCAAGCGTTATGTATTTTCCCTTTTGAGCAGGAGTGGTTCGAGCAGCGTGGAGTAAATGCTCATTTTGTTGGACATCCATTTACAGAATTCCACAAACCTTCAATAAATAAAGAAGCTTTTTTCCATAAACATCGTTTGGAAAAAGACAAACCATTGCTTGTCCTTTTCCCTGGCAGTCGACAACAAGAGATAGATCGTCATCTTCCTATATTTATAAAAACTGTTGCTTTGCTTAATGATCACAATCTTCAAATCATCATCGGAAAAGCACCCAATGTTTCATTATCGCCTATTCCCAATCACTGGAAAATAGAAGATGATGACACAAGTCTTTGTTTGGAATATGGAACCGCTGTATTAACATCTTCAGGAACCGCAACCCTCCAATCTGCAGTTCAAGATATTCCAGCTGTTGTATGCTATAAACTTTCTTTAGGAAGTTGGTTCCTTGCTAAAAATTTGTCAAAAGTCCCTTTTGCAGCTATGACCAATCTTATTGCCGGGAAACAAATCGTTCCAGAATTCCTGCAGAATGAAATGACGCCGGAAAATCTCGCAAACGCTGTTAAACCATTGCTTAATAATTCTCATGAAAGAAAAAATATGCTTTTGGGTTACGAAGAAGTTCGGAGAACATTGGGCATGCCTGGAGCTTACGAACGTACTGCTGAAGCTATTTTATCCCGGACTACAATATGAAGAAGAAGATCTTATTTTTTCTGGGTGTGTTCTTTGGTAAGTGGGTATTGAAATTCCTTTACGGAACCAATGAATGGCACATTGAAGGAGATGGGCAAATCGAAAAACTTCGGAGCAAAGGTAAGTCAATTATTTTTGCCACATGGCACGGGAATCTTTTACCCGGCTACTTATATGTTTCAGATAAACAACCATATGGTTTAGCTGGTACGCACGGTGATGCAGAAATTATTTCCCGTATTGCAATTAAGCTGGGGTATATACCCATTCGTGGATCCAGCACTAAAGGCGGCAGGGAAGCCTATATGAAAATTGTGGATATATTGGAAAATGAAAAAGGTTCGCTCATTTTTATTACGCCGGATGGCCCAAAAGGACCGGCAAAAGAACTGAAACCTGGGACTGTTAAAGCTGCCATGCGTAGCGGCGCGGTAATTTTGCCAACAGGAAGTTATGCCTCTCACCATTGGTCATCCACTAATTGGGATACTTTTTATGTCGCCAAACCATTTGGTAAAATTCACTTGTTGTTAGGCGAACCACTAGAGTTTTCTGAAAATGACGATTTTGATGAATGTTCAAATCTATTAAAAAATGAGCTAGACAGATTGGAGGAGGAGGCTAAGCGACGTGCCGCAGTTTGATCCACAATCCATTAAAAAATATAGAATGCTTCTCTGGCCTTTGGGGTTTTTCTATTGGCTGCTCATTTTCTGGCGGAATTTTTTCTATAATATTGGATTTTTTGTTTCTCGAAAACTACCCTGTAAAGTCGTAAGTGTGGGTAATCTTTCTGTGGGGGGAACAGGAAAAACACCCTTTGTTTTATTTTTGGCTAATACATTAAAAGCCAAAGGAATGAATGTCGCTGTATTAAGCAGGGGGTATAAACGTAAGACAACCGGAACACATGTCGTCAGCGATGGAAATACGCTTAAATCTAATTTGCAAAATAGCGGCGATGAACCGTTTATGCTGGCAAATAAATTGCAGGGTATTTCGGTTGTAGTGGATGAAAACCGTTATCGCGGCGGGCAATTCATCTGCAAAGAATATAATCCTGATGTTATTATAATGGATGATGCTTTTCAGCACAGGCGAGTGTTCAGAGATATAGATATTGTACTCATCAACAGCAATCACCGCCGACCAAAATTGCTGCCATACGGACTTCTCCGGGAACCATTGAGAAATATTAAGCGTGCTGATGCAGTTATTTTTACTAAGGCTAATTTGACACCGCCGGATGAGTCGTTGATAAGTTCTGTCTCGAAAAAATGTGACAATACATTTCGATCAGAATTGATACCAAGCACACAATTGATTAGACCGGATGGAACCACAAAACCATTAGGTGATATCAATGGGCCGGTAGTGGCTGTGTCCGGCGTAGGGGATCCGGACAGCTTTGAGGTCATTCTGGAAGATGCTGGTTTGGATTATGTCCATCACTTCCGCCATGATGACCATGCAGATTATTCAGACACAGACCTGGAGGTGATCCGGGAAGTGTTTTTATCAGCTGAAGCACAGGCAATTATTACGACAGAAAAAGATTTAGCAAAACTAGAAGATCTAAAAGGCCTGCCGCTTTACGCTTTACCGGTGGGTGTTTCGCTTAAGACTGATAATAAAAATCAGTTAATAAATTTAGTGTAAGAATGTGCCGCGATTATCCTTACCACGGTTTTTCTAATTAGAACTGTGCAACGCCCCAAGCAAACATAACGCCAACAAAGGTGAGCATGAGGGGCCAACCGGTATTCACAAAGCGGCGGGCGTCGGGGTTTTCAAATACATGAACCTGAAATTGGTGGGTTGTTGTTGCGCCACGAGCATCTATGGCTGTAATGATTATATCGTGAGGTCCGCGCTGGTTGTTCCTGGGACGCCATTTGAACAGTCCTGTCTTTTTATTAAATGATGCATATTTTGGTAACCGAATAGATCGGAAAGTAGTACGATCATTGTTAAGATCTTCTGCTACTACTTTATAGCGGTATTCATAACCGGTTAAGCCCACAGGTTTTGGTTTGGAAATGATCGAGGGTGGAATATTTACAAAGACGCGGCCTGTTTGATTATCTTCATAATAACCATCTGATACTTTTATGGAAAATGTATGCTTATTCACTTGGGATGATTTTGGAATCCAAACAATCTTTCCTGTATTGGACATCTGCATTCCTTGGGGACCTTTCAAAAGTTCATAATGGAGTTCAGCATCAGCATTTTTATCTTCCACCTGAACTTGATATTTATACATTTCTTCAACGAGCGCAGCTTTCGGTGCCTGGGAAACTATCGTCGCCGGATGGTTCACATACAGCTCAAATGACTGCTCATCTTTTGTGTAGCCGTCAGATACCACCAATTTAATTGCATAGTTATCATATTGATCCTTGCCCGGTGTCCATAACAATGTTCCGGTAAATTCGTCCACTTCCATACCGTCGGGGAATTCTTCTAATGTATAGCGTATTGCGCTCCTGCGTTCCACAATCACTTTGGGCGGTTTTCCTTTTGATCCCTGAAAAAATTCCCATAGTACATCTTTAACAGTTACAGACCGATCATCTTTTTCCTCGATGATAACTATCAGACGATCATCTTCCCAAAAGATTGAGTGAACATAGCGCTTCAAATTCAGGCGGTTAAATTCCTCCGATTCCATATCGCCCTGGTTGGTAAGATATATAACTTCGGTTGCGTTCCAATCCCCGATATAACGATCCACATTTTCACGATACACATCATCTGCAATATTGACTGCATATACTCGCGCTTTTTCTGTGTCTTCCAATTTTACAACATGATCAAAAGGTAAAAGCGAACCTTTGTTCAGATCTGTTGTCATAATTTTATATTTATACTGCTGCCCCACCGTTGCCTGCATGACCGGAATTGATACCAATTTAATGGGAGAGTTGATAAAGAAATCTGCTTCAACGGTTCGTACATCTTTACCGTCATTAATTTCTATTTTCAAATGACCAAAATCCATTTCATCCCGGGTGGGCTCCCAGCGTAAGCGTCCTGTAAAAGGATCCATGCGCATTCCTTCGGGCATTTCCACTGCCGTATAGGTTAAAGCATCATTCACATTTGGATCTGTTACCTCCAATTGGAAATCCCAAACATAACCCAAATTAACCTTATTCATGGGCGGAGGCGCTCGATCAATAACCGGCGGATGGTTGACAAATAACATAACCTCTTGCGTATCAGCCGCAACGCCGTGATTGGCGACAATTGCAAAATTTTGCGAATCAATTTGAGAAACGGCAGGCGTCCATTCGATTAATCCCGATTCAGACAATGTCATACCTTCCGGATGATAAAGCATTTTATATGTCAATTCCTGATCTAAATCCGGGCGCCATACATTCACTTGGTATTTAAACAATTCATTTACACGAATAATGGAATCTGCTTCTGATAGGATTTTTACACCAGCTCGGGCGAAAAGTTGAAACTCCTGGGCTGCGCGATCAAATCCATCGGAAGCAACAATGCGTACATCATAAATATTCACATGGCTGCTGTCTGTTTGCCAATACAGGGAACCACTGGAATCCATTTCCATCCCATCTGGGGATACTTCCAGCATAAACTGAATGTTGGCATCTTGGTTATAATCATTAATAATAGGAGAATAGGTAAACAGTGATCTGGCAACAAATTCAGTAACGATTGGTTCAGAAATAAATTCCGGAGCATCATTTACATAAACCCACAGACGCTCATCATATCCCTCCAAATGGGGAATAACTTTGTATGTGAGCAAAGAATCAACCTCTTCAGATTCCAACTCAACCGTTTCACCCGTTTTCATTTCTACGTGATACGCCAACTTATAAGCGCCAAGCTGTGTCCCGTTTGGTACCCATTGAATAGAGCGTGTTTCATAATGGAAAAACATTCCTTTTGGAGGGGGTAAAAGCCAGCGAAAACTATAAAATTGATTTGCCTCACCTTCTGGAATTGAATATACAAATAATTGATCAACCGGCAGAACATGCCTGGGCAGAACTCCTTGGGGCAGGGGCTGTCCCAACGATTTCATCGGTTTAACACCGGTTGCTAGAGGACCAATGTCTCGTCCGACTATTTCCGGAAAAATATCCAATAAATCTATGGGTTCTGTTAATGTGTCCTGTAAAATTGGTTTGTCAACGGGCGGCGGCAAACCCAAGTCTGTTAGAAAAACAGATGTTTCATCCCCGTCCCAACCGGCGGCGATGGATGTACCCGTGTATTGTCCCTGCTGCAAAACAGGTAATGCTGAAAAAACTTGGATGTCAACCGTATCCACCGTTAGTGTAAAATAGCTTTCACTTTTTTCTTCGGGGATTTCTGCACCAAAAGAAACTGTCATCATATTCATTTCACCAGAAACCAATAAAAGATCTGTATACGTATCGTGATCAAAATCTGCAATTTGGACATCTGAAAGCGGGCCTGCTTCATTGGGAATATTGTCAATATCAATACCGGCCTGTGACAATGTTAATCCAATTAAATGGCCGCTTTGAAATGGAGCGATTACATCTAAAAATCCATCAGCATCCCAGTCCGTAATTGTAACTGCTCGATTAAGAAATCCATTCATTCCTGAAACAGTAATATGATTTGCTTCTCCTTGAACAAATGAACCATCTTTGTTAAAAAACGGCTGGGCTTTCATTACATTCCCTTCAGGACTGAAGCTGATAATATCATCAAAACCATCATTATTCCAGTCTACAGCTCCCGCATATACAAAGCCTGACCCAAAACGCATTGCTTCAGGCTCCAAGCGGTTGACGATGAAAAGCTGTCCATCTTCATCCACGTCCACAATGGCCAAGCCGCGTACAGGACTGCCCAGGGAAACAAGCAATTCCTGATCATCGTCGCCGTCTTGATTTAACAATTCAAAATTGTGGCAACGGAGAAATGTATTACGCTCTGACAAGTTTAAAGTGCTCACCGGTGTTTCGCTGAAGCCTTCACCGTCCCAGGAATAATAATAGACAATTGGATGTAAAATGCGCTCTTCATTTTCATCCGTTAGGTTCATAATTGTGATCAGTTCAGGATTGCCGTCTCCGTTCAAATCCCCCAATTTCAAATTCACAAAATTACCCAGCAAACCATCTGGCGCAGCTAATTCCCAATTCAATTGCTGATAACCATCACCATCAATTTCATAGTAGCGGATCATGGAAACAGAATGACCATTATCGTGTCCAACTTCAATCGCAGCAAATTCATAAAGGTTGTCCTGATCAAGATCAAACGTTCCTTCCATATGAATAACCTGAAGGTCTTTGCTTAAAATAACGTTAATTATCAGTAAAATGATTGGGGAGAGTTTCTTCATCGCATTTTTGTGAGGGCAGAATCTACAACAACGCTGTCAACACCCATAAACTCTAGAATTTTAAATTTCATTTCTTTTGACCGATTAGCTCTCTCTTCATCCGTATACATTTCCGCATTTATACTATAAGGAGAAAATTCACTTGAAAACTTAATTGTGGTATTAACTGTTTTGTTTCCAAGGCTATCCATTTTTACATCTCCTGTAATATTCCACAATTCGACTGCTTTCATACTTATGGATATTCTATGCCTATTTTCTGACAAAGGTGTCTCTATGGAAATATAAGAATTATTTTTGGTTTTTACACCGGACTCGCTTGAGTATAACGAAATTCCATTATCGCTATCTCCCAAGCGCATGGATTCAGGGAATCCTTCGATTTCATACTTGGGATAATGATGCAGATTCGCACGCCAGTTTGAGGGATTTAAGTTCGCTGTTGTATTCAGCGAATCTGAAAATGGTTCGATTTTTGTATAGATTACATTTTCTGCCAAGTTATGATTAAGCGTTAAGGTAATCATATTGTCGCTGCTGTCTTTATTTGATGTATAAGAAAAATCCACATGCTTATCAACATTCACTCGGCCAAGGTTCGCAATTATTGAATGGGAAAAAGAGGGGTATTTTGGAATATCTATTTCATCAACCGTTACGCTAAAAGGAGGCACACCATCAAAAAGAAAGCGATCATTCCAGGCTGTTTTACTGGGAGTGTTCACCATTACACTGTAGGGCTCATAGGGCGGCGGAGTATAAATTATGGGCGGTTTTGTAGTGTCAACTACAATTACCGCATAAGACCGTTCTAACTCCTCAAGAACAGGAAAGATTCTATGGCGATCACCAAGCTCATCTTCATCCGATACCAGTTCTTCTTTTAATCGGTGCTTTATATAAAATGTTAATTCATGTACACCAATATCCTCTCGCCTTGGTATCCATGAAATTGTCCCTGAGCTTGGGTTAAAATAGGTGTTTGCAGGAGGTTTTGATAACCAATTAAAACTATAAAATTCTGTAACCGTATCCATTGCTGCTTTGTAATTAAGTGTGTCTCCCAATCTTAATGTATCATCAGGAATGATAACGATCATGGAATCTGTTTTTTGCACATTATCCAAATCATACAGGCCTGCTTCTTCTCTGTTCGACAGAAGTTGATTTATTGTTTCGCTTCCTGCGCTATCCGGTAGAACAAAAAGGTTTTGTCGGTTAAAAGGACTTTCGGATAAAACCAGCGCACTGTCAACGAAAGCTAATGTTAAAACTTCACCGCTTTCAAATGGTAACTGAAGTTCTTCATGTTGATCGTTATCTAAATCTGTTTTTTGGATTGCCGAGCCTAACAATATGAGTGCGCCATTAAGGGGGAATACATTTTCTGTCACAACCGCTGCATTTTCATCCACCTGAAATAACGTTGTTTTCAACGTGTCATTTTCTGGACTAAATACTGCCAAGTGTGTTTCGCCATTCAAATTCATGAAGCTGGAAAAGACAGGACCAAAACCATTGTGCAGCAAATTCGGCAAATCAATATTCACAGTGTTTCCAACCAAGCCTTGCTTTTCGAAATCAACCTCTAATAATACGGCTGCTCTATAAGGACTGCCAACGGCTATTGATAATATTCTAGTTTCATTAAAGTCGAAATGGTTTGGATGTAATAATTCGCCATTATCTATTTTAATTGTTTGGGGAATAAAAAGAGAATCTGTCCAGGAATATAGACGAAGCCACTTATTTCCACTAATCCGTTCTCCCGGTAAGTAGTCTTCCAATATGATTAATTCTGTTTTACCATCATTATTAATATCATAAATAATGGCATCTTTAATTGTATAATTTTCAGGATTGCTTTCAAAAATTAATATATGGGAACTATCAGGTTGAATCTCTACATAACGGAGATGATTTTCAGAAAATAAGAGAACTTCATCTAGGGCATTGTTATTGAGATCAAAGGGGCCGCTAATATTCATAGACCCTGCGCGGAGTCCTGCGTGCAGAAAAACTGCGTATATACACAATTTATGTGAGTTCATTTACTAACCGTTTTGTATTACCTCGAATCGACAATTAGACAGGGAATAAATTAAAGTGTCGCCAAAAGACCCTTTAAATGACGTTCCCTTACCTCTACTGAAAAGGAATATAGTTTACCCCTCTCGAAAAATACAAGGAAAAGGGCCTGTTTTACCCATAGAATTGTCTAAATTTAGCGCAATATTTCCCTTCTCAAATTGACATCTGCAAATATAAATTTAATATCGTATTACACAGAAAAATGCTGAAACGAATATTTTTCATATTACACTTAATTCCGCTATCTTTAAGCGCCCAAAGTGATTTATACCCCATCCAGGACTATTACGGTGGAGGAATTGGGTACAGCCCGATGTACATATCATTGGATTCAATCCCCGGGGCTAAAATGATGACAGCGTTGGGATTAAACACAAATAATTTTGATAATCCATTTATCGTTCATGGTGGTGAAGGGTTTACTCATATCGCAGGACGTTGGCGCCTAGGCGGTTACGCCGGCATCGGCTCATCCAGAATTAGTAATATAATGGATGTTTATTTTTACCAAGAAACGAATGATTCAACTGGGATTCAAGAAAATTCGTCTCCTTTAGCGACTGATGGCGATAAGATTATAGCGTACGAAGGGAGTTTTCGCCCCACTGTTTCTGCTAAGTTTTCATTTACGCTTGGTGCAGTTATTTTAGAATATGTAATTCCCGTTTTCAGAGATTTGGAAATTTCAGGCGGTGCATTGATGGGGCTCGGACGGGTAAATGTCAGCATCGACCAGCATACCGGGGAAGCACAGTGGAATGATTTGTTTTCTAATTCATACGGAACAGTTTCAAATGGTGCAGTGTATTACAGCATAGATTCGTCTTATTCGGATACGGATGCAGATTCTATAATTGGTGCTATGCAGGGGACAACGCTTTCCCCTGTTAATGGCTATGGCGGGATGACTGACATTAGTGGTACATTTTTCAATTTTCAACCTTATGTAGCAATCAAATGGCAAATTATGGATCGTGTAGGATTACGCTTGAGCCTGGGTTATAATCAAGGAACAATCGGCGCAGGGGAATGGTTTTTGAACGATCGTAAACAAATCGCCGATTCACCGAAGTCAACAATACAGGGCTTAACTATACGTACCATGTTTTATTTTGGTTTATAGTACACGTTGACCTAAATCTTTTTATCAAAAAATCAAATCAATGAAAAATAAGAAAATATTCCAACGGGTTCCTTTTGCGTTGACCATTATTACAGTTGTGTTATTTGTACTAATTCCCCTTTCACAGATTTTGTATTCCAAAAATCCTTATAGCGCCATTGAAGGCAAGTTTAAGGTTATGAATCAAATTTTATATTATATAAATCAACTTTATTTCGAAGATGTTGATATGGATGAACTGATGGAGGGGGCTTTTCAGGGCATATTTAAAAAATTAGACCCTCATTCAATTTATATTCCCGCTAAACAACAGGAAGAAATTGATGAACTTTTTCGGGGGTCATTCCAAGGTATTGGAATTGAGTTCGATATTTTGAATGGATATATAACGGTTATCTCTCCTGTGGCTGATAGTCCATCAGAGCGGGCGGGACTTATGCCGGGTGATCAGATCATTGCCATCAATGGTGAAGATGCTTATGAAATCACAAAAAAAGATGTGTTTAAAAAACTCCGCGGACCCAAAGGAACAAGCGTTGTAATCACAATAAATCGGTTGGGAGGTGATCACTTTGATGTAACAATTATTAGAGATGATATTCCAATTTACAGTGTTCGGGCATCATTAATGCTGGATAGCGAAACAGGATATATCTGGCTAACACGATTTTCTGCAACAACAGATGAAGAAGTTCGCATGGCGTTTAACCAGCTTGAAGCCCAAGGTATGAAAAAGTTAATCCTGGACCTGCGCAATAATAGCGGTGGATATCTAGAACAAGCCGCAGCGATCAGCAATTTGTTTATCGCTCGGAAAGACACGCTGGTTTTTACGAAGGGTAAAAGCAAAAATATGGAACAAGTATTTATTGCTGACCCCACTCAAGGCCGGGAGGATTATCCCCTGATTGTGCTTATTAATCGTGGATCTGCTAGTGCCAGCGAAATTGTAGCCGGATCCGTTCAGGATCTTGATCGGGGACTTGTTGTGGGTGAAACCAGCTTTGGTAAAGGCTTGGTTCAAAGACAATTGCCATTAAACGATGGATCGGCAATCCGAGTCACCATCACTCGGTATTACACACCCAGCGGTCGTCTCATACAACGGCCATATTTAAACGGCGATACTAAAGATTATTATAAAGATTTGTACATTGAAAATCGTGAAACGGTTCTTGATTCGTTAAAAGAACTCAGACCAAAATTTAAAACACGAGCAGGAAGAATTGTATATGGGGGCGGAGGTATAACACCAGACCAACACATTACCTGGGATTTAAAACTTCAAAAAAATACACAAAAATTACTTACTCATATAAAACGACCTTTTTTTAATTGGGGGTCTAATTATGCGAGTAATCACAGGGATGAATTTGAAACCTTTGAAAATTTCAAAGCTTACTGGGAGTTGGATGGAAATGACTTCCAACTGTTTTTAGATTATGCATCCAGCGAGGAAATTGAGTTAAATCTGAATGAATTGGTCATAGACAAAGATTATATTTTAAATATGTTAAAATCAGAAATTGCCGGAGCACATTGGGGAAAAGATGAGGCAATTGGCGTTCGTTTAAATTATGATAATCAAGTTATGACCGCTTTAAATTATTTTAATGAAGCTGCTGGATTCATCAATAATTCACAGTAAATTAAAAAGCTGGAATTATTGACATTTCCAATGAGAATTAATAAGTTCGGCGTCGATTTACCGAGGAAAATAATCAATAAAAAAGAAAAACGGAGGACTAGATGCTAGTCGAATATTTCGTAAATGGCGGACCATTTATGTGGCCCATATTAATATCACTTGTTTTTGGCCTTGCATTTGTTGGTGAACGATTTTATTCACTAATTATGTCATCAATAAACGCAGAAAAGTTTTACAATGACGTACACAGTTCGTTAGATAGCGAAGGAATAGAATCAACAATTGAATTGTGTGAAAAGACAAACGGCCCTGTTGCTGAAATTTTTCATGCTGGACTTTCCAGAATGCATCGGGGCATAGCAGAAGTAGAAAAAGCAATCCAAAATGCAGGATCACTTGAAATGTCTTTTCTGGAAAAAAATATGATTTGGTTAAATGCAGTCATTACCATTGCTCCAATGCTTGGGTTTACCGGTACAGTTGCGGGTATGGTAAATGCATTTGATGCCATTGCTGCAGCAGATGATATATCACCGGCAGTTGTAGCCGGGGGTATTTCTCAAGCACTGTTAACAACAGCCTTTGGTTTGATCGTGGCTATGATTATTCAAATTTTCCAGAATGTTTTTGTATCACGAATTGATAAGCTGGTGTTGGACATGGAAGAACATTCCATACAACTTGTCGACCATCTCTATGAGATGGAATCAAAGAAATAGAAATAATACACTGTTCTGATGAAGAAAAAACGCCGCTTTAAACGCGGAGAAATCCCTACAGCTTCAATGGCAGATATTGCCTTTTTGCTTCTTATCTTTTTTCTGGTTACCACTACAATTGATATGGACAAAGGGTTGGGAATAGTTTTACCTGCTGAAGGAGAAGAAATAGAAATTAAAAAGGATAATATTCTAAATTGTCTGATTAATTCCAGGGGAGATGTTCTACTGGGTGGGGAACCTGTAAAAACAAGAGACCTCAACAAAGAAATTCGTCGCAGGATTGCTGAAAATAACAAGTTGATCATTTCTGTTAAGGCACATGAAAAAACAAAATATAGTGATTACGTGAACGTTATTGACCAGCTTAAAATGGCGAATGCTAAACGTATTTCCATTGCTGAGAGTGATTAATGAAACTCAAGCGTAAAACTCAAATATCAAGCGATATACCAACTGCATCCATGCCGGATATTATTTTCATGCTGTTGATTTTTTTCATGGTTACAACTGTCCTGAGGGAATATTCCGGCCTTCCTATTGAACTCCCAAAGGCAAAACGGATTGAAAAACTAAAATCAAAGCGACACACCTCTCATATTTGGGTTTCAAAAGAAGGAATGGTCTCGATTCAGGATAAACTACACAGCGTTGACAATGTTCGCCACATTATGTATGAAGTACGCGCTGCAGATCCTTTATTGACCGTTTCATTGAAGGCAGATAAATCTGCAAAAATGGGACTCATATCAGAAATTCATAATGAACTTAGAAAAGCTGATGCCCTGAAATTGAATTATTCGACTAAAACAGCAGTAGAATAATCCCATGGACAAATATTCCCCTATCTTAAAATTCAATTATCCTGTTATAGTACGTATAGCCGGTTTAGTTGGAATTTTACTTATTACATTTGGATTTTTATTTATACCCCGAAGTTTTGAAGTTGTTGTATTGGAAGATGCTGATCAAATCATTATTGAACAAATTGATATTCCTCTTACCCAACAAATAGATTTACCACCACCGCCTGCTCGTCCATCCGTACCTATTGAATCAGAAGATGAAGATTTAGCAGATGACTTAACAATTGAAGAAACGAATTTGGAAAGCTTTGAGGCTTGGGATGCTCCTCCACCTCCCCCTGAAGGACCTCGTGTAAAATTTATACCCTATGATGATCCGCCTAAACCCCTTACGCCCATTCGTCCAAAATATCCAGAAATTGCCCAGGAAGCAGGAATTGAAGGAACTATTATTGTACAAGTTTTTGTTGATAAAAAAGGGCGAGTAAAAGAAACGTCCATATTAAAAGGAATACCAAATACCGGACTGGACGAAGCAGCCATAGCTGCAATTCGCAAAACGCGCTTTAGACCCGCTAAACAGAGGGAAAGAGCTGTGGGTGTTTGGATTTCCATTCCGGTGAATTTTAGACTGAAATAAACTAAAAACCCTCCATTTAGAAGGGTTTTTCAAATCTACGTTTTTTAAAATTCAACCTTTTAAACTTGCTTTTAAAAACTCTCTATTGAGTCTACCAATATGACTGATTGAAATTTCCTTTGGGCATTCAATTTCACAGGCTCCTGTATTTGTGCAATTTCCGAAACCTTCTTCGTCCATGGCTGCAATCATATTTATAGCGCGTTCAACTCGTTCCGGTTGCCCCTGAGGTAATAAAGATAATTGAGACACTTTAGCGGCAACAAAGAGCATTGCTGATGAATTTTTACATGTTGCTACACATGCAGCACACCCAATACAAGATGCGGCATCCATAGATTCATCTGCGTTTCTTTTTGCAATGGGTATAGCATTTGCGTCTGGAGTTCCGCCTGTTTTAATCGAAACATATCCACCTGCTTGCATAATTCTATCAAACGATGTTCTTTCTACTATTAAATCTTTAATAACCGGGAAGGCTTTTGCTCTCCAAGGCTCTACAACAATTGTTTCACCGTCTTCAAAGCTACGCATATGGAGTTGACAGGTCGTAATGGCTCTTATCTTTCCGTGAGCTCTACCATTTATAAACAAACCACACGTTCCACATATCCCTTCCCGACAATCATGATCAAACGCTATGGGTGTCTTTCCATCTAGTACAAGTTGGTCGTTTAACATATCCATCATTTCGAAAAAGGACATGTCTCCTGAAACATTCTCCACAGGATACGTTTCAAAGGCTCCTTGAGATTCGGCATTATTCTGCCGCCAAACCTTTAATATCACCTTCATTACTTATAACTCCTCGTGGTCAACTCAACGTTTTCAAATATCAATTCTTCTTTATGAAGTTCGGCTGGGAGACTCTCTCCTTTGTGTTCCCATGCAGCTACATATGAAAATTCTTCATCGTTTCGCTTAGCTTCATTTTCTTTTGTTTGGTGTTCTTCGCGGAAATGCCCACCGCATGATTCTTCACGATTTAAAGCATCACGAGCCATCAATTCGCCAAGCTCCAGAAAATCTGCCACTCTCCCTGCTTTTTCCAGTTCGGGATTCAATTCGTCTGCCGTTCCCGTTATTTTAACATTTTTCCAGAATTCATCTTTTAATTTTGGTATGGATTCAATCGCCATTTCTAGTCCAGATTTATTTCGAGCCATTCCAACATTTTCCCATAGAATAAGTCCAAGCTCTTTGTGTATATCATCTACTGTTCTATTTCCATTTATGGAAAGAAGATTATCAATTCTATTTTTTACATCCGTTTCAGTTTTTGAAAAGGCATCGTTTTCTATTGAAACAGCTTCTCCAAGTTTCCCGGATAAATAATCACCTATAGTATGAGGTAGTATAAAATAACCATCTGCCAGTCCCTGCATCAACGCAGAAGCTCCAAGGCGATTCGCTCCATGATCAGAAAAGTTTGCTTCACCAAGAATATATAAACCGGGAATGGTACTCATAAGATTGTAATCCACCCAAAGACCGCCCATGGTATAATGAACCGCCGGGTAAATTCGCATAGGAATTTCATAGGGATTTTCACCGGTAATTTGTTTATACATGTCAAAAAGGTTTCCATATTTTTGAACGACAACATCTTTTCCCATTCGTTCAATTGCATCTGCAAAATCCAGATATACAGCTAATCCTGTTTCACCCACTCCATGCCCCAAATCGCACATTTCTTTTGCTCGGCGAGACGCTACATCACGAGGAACCAGATTACCAAACGAAGGATAAAGACGTTCTAGGTAATAATCCCGCTCATCCTCGGAAATTTCAGTGGGATGACGTTTGTCGCCTTTCTTTTTAGGAACCCAAACTCTGCCATCGTTTCTTAAGCTTTCGCTCATTAAAGTCAATTTAGATTGATGGTCACTCGCAACAGGTATACATGTTGGATGAATTTGTGTTATACACGGATTGGCAAAAAAGGCGCCTTTCTTATAAGCTCTCCATATTGCTGTTGCGTTGCTAGCCATGGCATTTGTTGAAAGAAAAAATGCATTTCCGTACCCACCGGTTGCTAATACAACTGCGTTTGCAGAATGAGATTGAATCTCGCCTGTAATGAGATTACGAGTTACAATTCCTTTTGCTTCACCGTCAATCATTACCAAATCGAGCATTTCATGTCTGGGATGAAATTTTACTTGGCCCGTATTCATTTGACGCACCAACGCAGAATAGGCACCCAATAATAATTGTTGTCCCGTTTGTCCACGGGCATAAAAAGTTCTGGAAACTTGTGCGCCACCAAAAGAGCGGTTGTCCAATAATCCTCCATATTCTCTGGCAAAGGGAATTCCTTGAGCCACACATTGATCAATAATATTATTGCTCACTTCAGCTAATCGATAGACATTCGCTTCTCTTGAGCGATAATCCCCACCTTTTATAGTATCATAGAATAGCCTATAAATACTGTCACCATCATTGGGGTAGTTCTTTGCTGCATTTATCCCGCCTTGAGCTGCAATACTATGAGCTCTCCGGGGAGATTCGTGGTATGAAAAAGCCTGAACGTTATATCCAAGTTCTGCAAGAGATGCAGCAGCAGATGCTCCCGCTAATCCTGTGCCAACAATAATAATATCATATTTTCGTTTATTGGATGGATTAACCAGTTTTGAAGAAAATTTATGATGTGTCCATTTTTCTGCAAGTGGTCCGCTTGGTATTTTATTATTTAGCATTATCCGGCTCCAATTATTCCAAAATAAAGTGCAATTGATAAAAAACCTGCCGGAATAATCAGCCAGAAGAAGACAGCAATCCCCTCAATAAGACCACTGTATTTATTATATCTAATACCAAAGGATTGAAAAGCAGATTGGAATCCATGTCGTAAATGAAAACCCAACAATACCATAGCGATACAATACAGTGTTGTTATATATGGATTCCCAAGACCGACGGTTTTACCGACAATAATACTATAAAAATTCCCCGCTTCGTGTTGAGTTTGAAACTGAGTCCAAATGGTGGACAGGTGTGTAACCAAAAATATAAAAAGAATGCTGCCAGAGAGACCCATATTCCTTGAAAAGAACCCGGAATTTTCACCTGCTTTATTCGTGTCATATTTGATGGAAGAAGAGGTGCTGTTATCTCTTGTCAGTTTAACACTCAATAAAATATGGGTTAAAAATAAACCGGCCAATATGACTTCAATTGCTCGCACTAGCGGCTTTACGGAAGACAATGCTTCTACATAACTGTTAAAAATTTCAGGGCCTGCAAAAAGCATAAGATTGCCTATCAAATGTATGACAAGATATGCGCATAAAAATAATCCGCTTAACGCCATAACGGCTTTTTTACCAACGGAAGATTTTATTAAAGTAGAATACCAACTCATGAAAGGTTAAAGGGGTCTCGGAATATGATTTTATTATATATATAAATTAAAACATGTGTGCTTAGCGACGAAAGGTTTATCGGTGTTATTTATATTCTGCCCGCAATGATAGCCCCCAAGTGCCCACCGTAAAACAGTATTAAAATACCCACCATACTTGTGCTTAAATATACGCGTGATGGTTTTGTTTCCGTTCGATTGTTTACATAACGCCAGATAAGCAAAGACAGAAATAATAAACTGGCGAAAATTTGTGTTGAACCATGTGTTGTAAAAATAGGGAACGGTTCAGACATATGGCCTTGAGCTTCATCAGCAATAAAACCGGTTAACACGGCTGATAAGGCAGATAATGTACCAAGTATCAACAAATACCAAGAAGTGGAATACATTTTTATGTTGTTGGAAAAATAACCAATAAAATCAAATAATACGCTTGCTGATAACAAAGCAATTGGAAAATGAATAACTTGGTTATGGATTTGATCTAGACTAAATAATTGCATTATTTTTTCATAATAAATTCTTTAATAGAGATTTCTTTTTCTGCAAACAGTTTTTGAGACTGTACCGTAAATACACCTTTTGATAAAACACTTTCGAAAAAAGGTTCTATATATTTCCTTTCTGAATCGATTTTCAAAATAGATGCTCGCTCATCCAAGCTGACAAATACTAATTCCGCTAACCATTCAAACCATTGAAGAATTGTTTTATTTTTCGGTCCCAAATGATTCATATCCAGTGTGGAAGCATTCAAATTTAATTTCATTCGTTCAGAAAGAGACCAACTACTAACCTCACCTAATAATATATCACGCGTTTTTCCTTGTTCCATCAAAGCCTGCCAAAAGGCAATGGGTGCCAATTCAAATCCTTTTGGTGGGCGGTCAGTTGAACGAATTTCGAGAACCGTTTTATAACGCCCATGAGTAAAAATCTGATGGAGCGCTGTTTTAATATCCTCTGAATTAAGTTTATTATTTTCAGTTGTACTTTCCAACCATTGTTTAATAGTCCCATCGTAAAACCCTACGTGACCATTTTTATCCGGCGATGTAAAAATAACCGGTACATCCAAAATATAGTGACAAAATTGGTTTAATAATCCAGCAGCCCCTTGGATGCCGTGATCCAGAAAATGACCACATCTTGACGGATCTGTGTCTTCCCAAATACGATACCGTATATTTTCATAACCAAGGGGGCTATTATTCATAAAAGGCGCATTAGAAAACAAAACAGCTGCGAGTGGACTTATACAATCAGCAATGAATCCGCATTCTTCTGCATCCTGTTTATCCACCAGATCAAGATTCACCTGCACACTGGCAGAATTTCGCATCATCCATTGACCGTGTTTTCCTGTTGTCAAAAAACGGTTGTTCATTAATTGATACTTTCGGTGCTTAATAAGTTTTATATCGGTAGGGCTATAAATTGGATCTAATGCTAAATCAACAACTGTCAGTTCATTTTCTGTACACACCCTTTTTAAAATGGTTTGAATATCATTCCATTCATTCTGAATTTCGTGTATATTAAATGCAGGATGCGATGCCCATTCCACCTGGCCGCCCGGTTCCAATGAACAGGTAACAAATGTATTCATGTCTTTACATCTTGAATCTATATCCTCTATTAAATCGGCTGCTGAATATTCAGCGCCGTGATCTACAGGAATACGTTCGCCATTACTATTATATAGTATAGTTTCAATTTCAGCGCCAATAGCACGCTTCTGATTATTAGTGCATCCGGAAAGAATATGCGCTTCTATTTGATCAACAAGTGTATTCAATATTTACCTTTCTGTCTTCATTTTGGGATCTAATAAATCTCTGATGCTATCGCCCAATAAATTAAATCCTAAAACGGCAATCGCAATTGCCGTCCCCGGAGCCAGAGATGACCATGGTGCAATACGTAAAAAATCTTTACTATTATTAATCATGGCACCCCAACTAGGTGTGGGTGGTTGAGCTCCTAATCCCAAAAAGGACAAGCTGGCCTCTGCCATGATAGCACCGGCAATTCCTAAAGTAAAAGTAACAATTATAGGGGCTAAACTATTAGGTAAAATATGTCGTATTAGAATTGTTCGTTTACTAATACCTAAGGTTTTTGCTGATTGAATGTATTCCTGTTCTTTCAACTGCAAAACTTGTCCTCGGACTAACCGTGCCATTCCCGGCCACGTAACGAGACCTACAGCAAGAAACACAACATTTAGACTCGGTTCCAATGCAGCAGTAATCCCTATAAGAAAAAGTAATGTGGGAAACCCAAACATAACATCGGTGAAGCGCATTATAATTGTATCTATTTTCCCGCCATTGATCCCAGACAGTGCACCTAACAATACACCAATTGATAGTGCAATTAAACTGGCAGTGAAACCAACCATTAGCGATATTCTTGCTCCATAAATTATCCTTGATAAAATATCCCGTCCAAATTGATCTGTTCCCAACCAAAAGGTGACTGTTTTTTTCCCGGCAGCCAAGCTTTCTCCTGAAATGTTTTTCAACAAAATTCTGTGTTCTCTATTCAAGACATCTATAATAATAGCTGTATTATTTTCCACAAAGACACTCTGTAAAGCCATAGACGTTTCAGGTAAGTCTTGCGCAAGTCTATAGTTAATAATGTTGCCTACAAATCCCGGTGGTTTGTGTCGGAATTCCAGTATTTGATCATTCGGGTCTCTTGGAGAAAGCCAAGGAGCAAAAATTCCAAGTACTACAATAATCAATACAAATGAAATTCCTAAAATAATTCCCGGATCTTTCAATGTTCTATTTACTACCATTTCCCAGATCTTTCAAGTCTAATTTTTGGATCAACAACGCCATATAACATATCCACCAATACATTCATGAGCACAAACATGATTGCCATAAAAAGTACTGTTCCCTGAATGACAGGAAAATCTCTTTTCATGATAGCTTCCAATGCCAAGCGACCAATTCCCGGCCAACCAAAGATGGATTCCGTCAGCACAGCACCTGATAAATAACTGCCAAAATCTGTGCCAATAACTGTAATAACCGGAATTAACGTATTTGGAAATGCATGCTGTAAATATACTTTCCATTCCGACAGCTTTTTTGAGCGAGCAGTTCGGATATAATCCTGGTTCATAACATCCAACATTGTTGCTCGTGTTAAACGGGCCAGATAAGCAGCTGATCTAAGTCCGAGTGTCAGGGCGGGCAAAATAAGATATTCTATTCCCCCAAAACCTGTCGGCGGTAACCAGCGCAACATCACACCCACCACCAATATGAGTATCAATCCCACCCAAAATACCGGTGCAGAAATACCCGCAAGAGCCAGAATCATTATACCTCGATCAATAAAACTGCCCGGACGGATTGATGTTAAAATTCCAGCTGTGAGACCGATTATTACAGCAAAAAACATGGCCCCCACTGCCAGCATCATGGTATTTGGAAATTTTTCCATTATCAGATTGACAACAGGTTCACCTGTAATGAACGAATTACCAAAATTTCCTCGAACGACATTTCCTACATATCGAAAAAACTGGATAAACAAAGGGTCGTCTAAATGCATTTCCTCCCGCAGGCGCAAAATGGTTTCTTCGTTGTATCGTTCTCCAACCATAGAAACGACGGGGTCGCCGGGAATAATGTACATCAAGACAAACGTAATTATAATAACGCCGAATAAAACCGGAATGGTCTGTAGGAGTCTATTTAGGAAATATTGAATCATCTGGGAGGGTTTTTGGTTATATTCATGTAACGGTTTGCATTAAAAATTGAAGTCGGTTCAAATCCAGAGATCCATTCCCTGGTCAAATATGTTGTTTTGCTGTGCCATAAAAACACCCAGGGAGCTGCATCCACAACCATTCTGTTCGCTTTTGTAATTAATTGTTGCCGTTCGACACTATTCGTTAATTGTTGGATTTTTTCTATAATTGCATCTATTTCCGGATCGAAAAACCGATTGCGTTTTGTCATGGATTCTTTGCTGTGAAACAACGGATATAAAAAATTCTCTCCATCGGGGTAATCTGCAAACCAGTCCAAGTAATAAAGATCTGGCTTCCCTTCCCGGACGGACGTTTTGAATACATTCCAGTCGCTGCGTTTAATATCAACGGTAATGCCAACTTTTTCCCAATCGGATTGTAACGCCTCCAATACATGAAACATTCCCGATCCCCCAGCTACGTATAATTCTGTATGTAGGTCATTGTCAAATCCAGCTTCTTCCAGCAATTGAATTGCTCGATTAGGATTGTATTCATAGCGCGGCTTATCAACTTCATATACTAACTGGGGAGGAAGAGGGCCATTGGCTATCGTAACCGAGTTATCCAATAGTGTGTGAATTATTTTTTCCCTGTCAATTGCATAATTCATAGCTCGGCGTAAACGCACATCATTAAAAGGCGGTCGTGAGCAGTTCATGCCAATATACCAGATATTCAATTCATCTATTTCTAGTTTGTTATAGTTGTATTGATTCCAGTATTTCATTTCACTTTTGGGTACTTCTAGAATATCGAGTGACCCTGCTTCAAATTCTGCAGATTGAGTCATGACTTCAGAAAGAATGCGTATGCGTATTTTTTCTGTTTTGGGAGGGTTGTCCCAATATTTATTATTTCGAGATAAAATTATTTCTCCGTCCCTTTCCCACTGTTCCAATTTCCAAGGACCTGAACCGCCAGGCGCTTGAGATAATGATTTACTCTCTTTTATATTAATTATCGCTACTGCAGGCATAGCTAAATATTGAATAAAGGGCGCGAAAGGTTTGTCCAGCTTTATTACGATTGTTGAATCGTTGGAGATTATCAACCCTTTTAAAGAATCTGCCTTACCGGTCATAAAATCTTTTGCACCTGCAATACGATCCAATAACCATGTTTGGGGAGAAGCTGTGTTTGGATCTAAAATTCTCTGAAATGATTTGGCAATATCCAAAATTGACAATTGAGAACCATCGTGAAAATGAACGTTGTTTCGAATTATAAAGGTATATTCTTTTCCAGATGTATCAACAGACCACCGTTGAGCCAATGCTGGTACTAAATTCATTTCATTATCATAACGCACTAAATTATCATAAACAAGTGATATAATTTTCCCTGTTCTTATATCGGTGGCAAAAGCCGGATCAAACCCTCGGATGTCAGCGGAATATGCCGTGGTCAGTGTTTCATAATTAATTTCCTTTACACAACCAAGGAACAATAATGAAAGAATAAGTATTCGAATGGGTCGAAACATAGCGGTGAAAATAAAACAGCCCTCGCAATTTGCGAAGGCTGTTTATAATAAAAATGGTCTATTGTTATTTTTGTTATTCTACCATTTCTCCACCACCAACCAAGTCTGCCAAATTGAAGGCTCCATCTTTTTCCAATTGTCTTGCAGCAGCAACAATGTCTTTACGAGCACCATCCACTTCTCTCTTTGCAACAGCACCTTCCACCGGTTCATACATAGCTTGTTTCTTCTTTGGTAAGTTTTCAATCACTCTGTTTACAATGTCTTCTGTCATTCCCTTCAGGGCCAGGGCGATAGTGTCTAACTCTACAGAATTCATCAAATCACGTATTGTATTGTCCGGCAAAATTTCAAATAAAACATCCCATGTTAAGTGATATTTTTTTACTTCAGCAGCAAGATCTGGATTTTCCCTGGAAATATTTTCGAGAAATTGAGCTTCTTCTTCGGAACTTAAACCACCTAAAATTTCTGCAACATCTTTGCCTCCGCCACGGGAGAAGGCAATTGTTTTGGGTAAAAATTTTGATTTCTTATGGAGATCGTTTGCCACATTAACAATTGCTTCCAAGGGGATTTCATTCAAATTACCCATTTCCATAATGATGTTGCCTTTTGATTCAGAGGATAAGCGGTTCATTATATTATTGCGCCGTTCACCCGATATTTGAGCCAAAGTAATTGCTGCTACTGAATCAGCTTCCGGTTTAACCAGAGCTATAAGTTGTTCATCTGTTATTTCCTCTAAAAAACTAAAAGGTTTTTTAGGTTCATCTGATTCTTCCTCGTGGAATTTTTCACTTACAAAACTGAAGTAAAATTCTTCCATCACTCTTTTCTTAACGGCAAAAGACACATTATCTAACTCGCGCATAGAGGCTCTTACTTTGCGTATATCTGTTTTAGACAATTCTTTTACCAGTGTCAGCGCAAGGCCTTCTCCTAAAACAGAGAACAGTATTGCTGCCTTTTGAAGGCCTGAAAGTCTGTTAATATCTGTAATCATGGCTTTGCCTTATTTTTTCTTCTTCTTTTTTTTCTTTTTACCGCCATCCTCGTCTTCTTGTTCTGCGGGAGCTGCTACAACAACGGGTTCTGGTTCTGGCGGTGGGGCATCATCTTCCATCCATTCTTTTACAATTCGGGTTGCTGTATTCGGTTGGCTCACGCTCATGGAAACAACTGCTTGACGCATGTCTGAAATCTCACTCTGTAAAACACCAGTATCTTCTATCGGATTAACTGTTTGTGGTGGAACTGGAGGCTGAGGAGTTGTCACTGTGTTATTTTCACTTTTTTTTTTCCTTGGTCTTGGAGGATACATCCAAGGCGGTGGAAGTTGTTGTTTCTGCCTATTTCCCATAATCATAATGACCAATACGACAACGAGCACAATAACCAATGCGCCCAATAAAGAAACAAATACAATCATCATAGTGGATGATCTGCCACCATTCATACGATCTAAGTCTGATTGTACTGCGTCCAGCATTGCCATTTTTTCCGCTATTTGAGCGTCCAATTTTTCTTTTTCACTCATTTTTTCACCCATAGCACTTTGGGCTTGATCAACTTCATCACCAGAAATTTCATTAGATGATATCATGGATTTCAGGCTGGAAATTTCATTATTCAGGGCTTGAAGTTTTAGTGAATCACGGCGCAAAATATCTCTTTTTTCTGTCTGGTACGCTCTGTCTCTAGCTGCAGATTCCAAACTGGTTAACTGTTGTTGAAAATACATTTTATCTTGCGCACGTCTTTCTTCTTCTTGTGCTTTATAGCTATCCAATTCCTCTTTCCAGTTTACAAAACCATCGCTTGATTTTTGTTGCTCCAACGATTCTAGTTTTTCAGCAATATTTTTTAGTAAAACCTGTTCGGCTGTTTTTTCGTCTCGTCGCTCTTTAAATGTAGCAGTCATTATGCTTAACGCATCACCCCTAGCGCGATTAAAACGAGCAGCGACCATTACTACTTGTCGGATATTTTCAATAAGTTCAGGAGCTGCTCCTTCTTGGAGAATGATACTTATTTCCAGTTTTTTAACGTAGGCTGTAGAGGGGTGTTTGCTGGTCACTGTCCGTGAAAGAACCTTTCCTTGTCCACTTTTAGATGGGACTGGTACTGAGAGCGTTGATGGTGACTCTACATCGTTGGTAACAGGTGTAGATCTACCAGCGTCTGATTCAAATTCGAAACCGGGGATTGGTAATCCACTGGTAATACCTCCACTTTGATTTTCCACAGATCGATCGAGCACATCTTGGGCAGCGGATACATCTTCTGTGTGTTGGCTGATTTGTTGACTTTCATCCAGGATAGTTATTTGTTCTTCGCTTCCTCCGCTGATTTCAATATCTGCATCCACATCAATGACATATTTACGGTCATCAATTATTTTGGACAAAGCATCTGTGATACGCTGTCGCAAGTCATTTTCTACCATCAATTTCTGTGCAAGGTAACCACTGCCTTGTCCCCAAACTATGTTTACACAGAATACTGCCAATAAAAATTGTTTATGAAATATGTTATATTTACTCATGATAGCTCCTTTGCTTATCAAATATAAATCTCTATGTTGTCTTTCCTGTCTCAGTACCAGCTACACCTGAATCTTGTTTGGAATAATGTGGCGCTAAGAATGTTATTTCAACGCGTCTGTTGCGTGCTTTTTGCTGAACAGTCTTATTGTATTTGTTTATGATTTCTCCAGTAACTAATTCATGAGATAATTTATCCCGGGGGACAAATTCACCATAACCTACTGCTTCCAACCTTGTAGGGTTTACTCCTAATTTTATCAATTCTCTTACAACAGCCGATGCCCTAGCTGATGACAATTCCCAGTTAGTTGGGTATTTTTCCTGTAGTTTTTCCGGAAGTTTTTCATTATCTGTGTGACCTTCTACTGCTATCTGGAAATAGGATTTGTCTATTGTTGGAACAATTTTGGTCAATATATTAATAATTTGCGGTTTAGTTTTTGCAGAACCAGACGTAAAACTTATATCAGATGAAATACCAATTGTAACTCCTTTAGGACCGGTTGTTACATCTACAGGTGCTTCACCAGATTCTGATTCTTCTTTCATTTTATTTACCATGTTCTGTGCAGCTTTTTTGATATCAGCGAGGTTCATTGCCTGGCTTTCTTTTTTTATTTTACTACCGACTGATTTTCCCATGGAATCGGCCATTTCCTGTAATTTTACAGGATCAATGGTCGAAATAGCAGCCAACAAAACAAAAAAAGCAAAAAGTAATGTCATCATATCTGCAAAGGTTCCAAACCAACCGGGGAGTCCCTCATCAACAAGGGTTTTTCCTTTAGTAATTCCGGCTTGGTATGCTTTCTTTTCTTTTGAGGATTTTGGCATTTAATTATTCTTCTTTTTTCCATTCCTTTGGTGGAATAAAGGAATTTAATTTTTCCCTAACAATCAAAGGGTGCTTTTTTTGGTGAATTAACCTCGAGGCCTCAACAAGCATGGCTTGCATTGTGCTTGTAAAACTAATTCTGGTATTCAGTTTTTCACTCATAGGCAGAAAAAACAAATTAGCTAAAACTGCTCCATAAAATGTTGTGATTAATGCCGCTGACATCCCAGGGCCTAATGAATCAGCTCCGCCCTCTCCGCCAAAACCAGCCAACATAATAACTAAACCAATCAATGTTCCTATCATTCCCCAAGCGGGTGCCATTGTTCCCATTGATTTAAACAATCCTGCTTGAGTTTTTTCACGTACTTCCCTATACTCAATTCGAGTTTCTAAAATTTCTGTTAATTCACCAAGCGAATAACCATCAACGACCATTTGAACACCGTCCCTGAAAAATGGATTTTTGATGTTATCTACTGATTTTTCAAGTTCAGCTGCTCCTTTTCTTCCTACATCTGCTGCTTCTACGGCATCATCTACCACCACGCCAAGCTTAAGCTTTCCACCTTTAAACACAGCTCCCATAGCTGCACCCAGTTTTAATACATCTGACAATGGAAATGCGACTGAAACTGAAGCTATCATACCACCAACAACAATCGCAAAACTTGAAGGAGACAGAAATCCTCCCATGCCTGCATTAGCAGCTGAAGCTGCCATAAATATTCCACCAAAAATTGATCCCAAACCAAGAATAATACCTATTAATGTTGCAATATCCATACTTTCTTATTCCTCTACAATGCTAGTGGACTTCAAACGGTTTTCGTGTAACGCCTTTAAAATATTGCGTACATCATCATATTCAGGATCCATTCGCAATGCTAAATTCCAGTTAATTGTCGCCCGTTGAATGTCACCAAGTTTATAATAAATCGATCCGCGCCGTGCATAAGCCAAGGCCATATTCGGATTCAAGTCCAGAGCTGATTCTACTTCCTGTAAAGCGGTGCGATAATCACTCGCATAAAAATAGCGTAGCGATTTTGACAAGTGACGCATGGCTTCGTTCATATTTTTTTCATCAACATTGCGACTCAATTTCATCGAGAGTAATGAATCTTCTAAAAATTGAGACTGTTGTTCTATAGAAGCCAATTGGACCATGAGATTACGCATTTCATTTTTTAACATTATCATGGAATCCCGAACAGTGTGTACTGCAAAATCGGCCATAGACAGTGTAGAGTCCATTGATGATGATAATGATTCAAATTGTCCCGTAGCTGGTAATTTCAGTTGGCTTCCAGGGAAAGGAGATGGCCCTCCTGAACCACCAGAGGCGCTTTTTAACCCGCGAGGCACTGCCATATCAAATCCCAATGTGACGCCCGGATGGCCTTCCCAGTATCTTGATTTCCAGTCCGGTAATTTTTCTATGTGGGTGAATCCTAAGTTCAGGCGATAATCCGAGGTAAGGGGGATGCGGAGTCCCACATTGATGCCTGTCCCGTCGAATTCACCCACAATATCTATTCCACCCCATTTACTAAGATATGGCGTATTCATAATGACACCCATAAATACACCTGATTTAGTGCCTTCATTGGTCGTCGTCTCTGTGTCTGGTGATGTTGAACCCTCTACAACTGAAGTGTTAATTGTGTCTGTCGGCGCAAAACCACCCGAGCCAAATCCCATAAAGGTGTTTAAATGATATTTACCCAAATCTTTTTCACTGCTAACAACAACAAAAAACGATAGTTGTTCTGGATCCAGACTTAAACCGCCTCCACTGCTTTCTGCGTTTTGAAAAACAATATCTTGTAAACCAAGTGATAGGGATACATTATTATAAGTGTATACACGTTGCTGCAAATGAAAACCAAATTCTACGGGAGGAGTATAACCCGTTTTACCTAAAAGCGCTGGTGCTGTACTATCGGCAGTTTGCACAGAAGAAAATCCAAAAGTAAAATTTTTTCCCAGCTCCATATCAAAATATATACCTTGAGCAGAGTTAAAAGGATCAAAACGATGTAGTTCAACACCAAATCCAGTACGGAATAAATACGGCGCCTTCTTCACGCTGGATGAAGGAATTTTTATCATAAATCCCGGGCGGGTATACGCTATGCGAGATGCGCCACTTAATATTGATATCAATACAAAAGAAAATACTAATACTATGTTTATAAATTTATTCACTGGAAAGTCATTTCCCCTCGTTTTATCTCAAGCGATGCTAAACGGTAATATTCACTATCCGGATGTCCCACAACAACTTTTTTAAACGTATTCATTGCTAAATCTATACTGCCCAGTTCTTTATACATCAATCCTTTTTTCACCAGGGCATCGTCTGTCATTTCCGATTTTTTATATTCCAATAGTTTATCTAATACGGTTAATGCATTATCATAATCTCGGAGTTGTAGATATATATCTGCTGTCCAATAAAGAATGTTTTCAGCTTTTTCTGTTTTTGCTGATTGCAGATTAAGATCGTTAAAGCAGTTTAGCGCTGTGGCAAAGTTGCCGCATTGATATGCATACATTCCCATCATATAAATATTATCATTAAATTTTTCTATAAACGGATCGGGTTGAACCAGAGCAATGCTTTTTACAACCGGCAACTCCACAAAGGTTAGATTGTCCATGCTTTGCGGTTCGTCCATACTTATAGAGACATTTGGTCTCTCAGGCTTTTCTAAAACAGGTATAGCTGAAGCAAGCAATCCTTTCAATTTAATGTTTTCAGATTTCAATGCTATTAATTCACTTTGCAACGATGTTTCCAGATTAACTATTCGTGAGTTTATTCGTTCAATTGCAGTCAAAAGTTTTTGATTGGCAAAGTGGTCAGCCGTTCCGCTTTTAATGTGTTTAATCCTAATTTTTACTTCATTTGACGGTTTTGTAATCAACCGACTATACGATTCATTTCCTGTTGATGGTTCAATAATAATACCTAAATCTAGGAGAAAAACCTCCGGTGGGTGGGCGATGTGGTGTTGCCCCTTTATAGGAAAAACCAGAAATGAGGTTATTCCAAAGATAAAGAAAACTCGGCGGTAAAATGATTCCGCCGCCATTATTGATATTCCTCCCAGTCTATAACATAGGAATATCCGATGAAAGACCCAAAATCATTGGGTACAAATAATTCAAAGGCACCAACCGAGCCCGGGAGCAAAGTGGCATCTGTGGTGATGCCAGAGTCGAAGGTGTGGTATGTTCCGCGTACGAATGTGGTGAGTGTCTTCGTTTCGCCGCTCCAGTTTTTGCGAAATACAAAATCAACCTTCACAAAATCCGCTCGACGACCACCAATATTTTTTACCTCACCTGTAAAAATAATTGCGCCCTGATTATCTTTTCGCTCACTAATGTTTCCAACCAGAACACAATTTGCAGAATATCTTTTACCGGCTTCCCGGCTTAATGGATCAGCAGAAGTATATTTGGGTTCTGCCAGTTTTGGCATGGGCGGAGGGGAGTAGCTATCACGAATTTGTTCAGGTACATATTCCTGTGTTTCTTCAGTCACAACATTATCAATAACCCTTACAATATTTTTACGTTCTATAATTAAATATCCTAATAGAGTTTCAACTTTTAACGTTTCTTCGTCTTGATACACAATCTTCCCAAATACGGTGCTCCCGTTTTGTAAAATAATTTCTTTAGAATAAATAGCCAAGGGGTTTACCCACATTTTACTTAAAGCTTTCAAGTCCTCCAGCTCGGAATTAAGATGTTTTACTTCCGCAGAAAGTTTTTTTAATTCAAAACTTAATTCTGTTGTTACATAAGCAGCATCACTGCCAGCCTCAGTGGCTTCGTCGGGAATTTCAACAATTTTACTTGTCTCTTTGCCGTCGCTCTCCAATACAATTTCTTTTTTAACTTCTGCCTTTGCTGACAAAACTAGTTCTAGATCATCTAGGTCATCATCCGAAACTGTAATGGGCATATTCACTACCCCTTTTGCTCCGCCATCTATTTCCAAAATATAATCGCCCGGGAGTACATCTTTGAATTTGAATGAACCTCCGCCCATACCCATGCGTGGTTTGGATGTTTCCGTGCGTTGAGACTCAACACCATCTGATGTGAGCAGCAAAATTGTTGTTCCACCAACTTTTTCACCCTCTGCATCTAAAACTGTGCCTTGTATCTTGAAATCTTTTGCAAATAGGGTGGGGTTATACGCTATTATAATTAGTATAATAAGTGTGTATTTAAACAACGCTTTTATGTTCATTTATTTACCTCGGTTTTGCAAGACCAAGACGAACTACTGCCTTGGCTGGATGAGTTTACTTCCAACTCTAACCAAGTGTCAAGTAGAAAAGTGCGGTCTATTTACCGAGGAGGAATCAAATCGTGATTGATTGAATCTTTTCAAATATTAGAGAGAATAAATTTCACAGTATTTATTTTTAAAATAGTCAATGAATGGTTTTGCAGATAAGTTTTTACCAGATATTGATTTGATCATTTCTTTGGCTGTTTGCCTGCGACCGACCTCGTGAATATTATCTTTTAGCCAATTTCTCAAAGGTAAAAATTTTCCTTCACGAATATTATTTTCCATATTTGGCAAATCTTCATTGGCTTTAGTGTACATAATAATATTATACAAATTCCCCAGAGCATACGTTGGGAAGTACCCAAAGCTTCCTTGTGACCAATGAACATCCTGTAAGACGCCATTTGTGTCTGTCTCGGGTATAATATCAAAATATTCTTCCATTTTTTTATTCCACAATGCTGGCAGTTCTTTTACTGCAAGGCCTTCATTGATGATTAATTGTTCAATTTCGAATCGCAGCATAATGTGAAGATTGTATGTTATTTCATCCGCTTCAGTTCGTATTAACCCTGGTTTAATTGTATTTACGGCTAAATAAAATTCATCTACAGAAATTAAAGATAAATTCTCTGGGAAGATTTTTTGCAATTTTGGGAAATAATATTCCCAGAAAGGTTTGCTTAAACCCACCAGGTTTTCCCAAAGGCGTGATTGACTTTCATGTATGCCATAAGAAATTGCTTCACAAAAAGGTGTTCCGTACCAATGTGGATCCATGCCTTGTTCATACAGTGCGTGTCCTCCTTCGTGGATAGAACTGGATAAACAATACATAAAATTGTTTTCATCAACTCGAGTTGTAATCCGAACATCTGTGGGGTGAAAATTTATTGTAAAAGGATGTGTAGATTTATCTTGTCTGCCGCAGTTGAAATCAAACCCCATATCCGTTAACACCTGTTCGGTGAATGCCCATTGTTTGTCTATATCATAATGTTGATATAAAATATGTTCATGGGTATCAACTCCTGATTTTGAAATTTTCTGTACCATGGTTACCAAATCGGATTTCATAGAATTAAACAACACGTTGACATCTGCAGTTGTCATTTCAGGCTCAAAGGCGTCCAGTAAAGTATCATAAGGGGTTTCTTTTGTCCCTATATATTTTATTTCTCTTTGCTTAAGGTTAATTATGTTTTCCAAATGGGGAGCAAATTGATTCCAATCATTATTTTTACGTGCTTCAATCCACGCCTGTTGGCCCAGGGAAGCTGCGCTGGACATTTCTTTTACAAATTCTTTGGGAAGGGCTGATGCACGATGAAAATCTTTCCAAATTTCCTTAACCAATTTTTTTGATTCAGAATCAATCCCATTTTTTATAGCTCCAGAATCCAAATCAATTAATTCCCCCAGGGGACCTTTGATACCGTCTCCAATAAATCGTTCATGTGCAAGAGATGTCAACAGGGCTATCTGTGACGCTCTGGCGCTACCGCTTCCTTTTGGCATATATGTTTCCATATCCCAATGCATTAAGTTTACAGCTCCGTAGATATCAACAACTGTTTTTAGTTCTTTTTTTAATTGTTTTAGTGCGTCCATTTAAAAATCCTATTTCCAAAAATCATTATATATATTTTTCCGTTTTTTAACATCGAACAAACGTCGTTCAGTGTCTTTTTTTAATGTTTGTGACAGTGTTCCACTTAATGCTTTTTCGTACACTTCAATTATGAGTTCAAAATCGCCTTCATCTTTTTTCTCATACGTTCTCCCCATCCAATAATATGGTTCGCCATTTTCAGGAGAATAATATGATGCTCTACCATATTGTTCCAATGCATCCCAAAGATTTGATTTGCTTCCTTGTTTATAAAAACGATGTCCTTTTATCATAGATAGACCAAATTTCGCCTGTTTGCTTTTAATATCAAGACTAAGAGCTGATTTGAATTGTGCTTCTGCAGCAGAATAATCCCCCTTTTTCAGCGATCTGCTACCAAGATTATTATGGGCATTAACAACTGACTGAACTGTTTCAATGGGAATATTGTCGCCCTTTAATAGCTCACTTTTTCTGGCAATTATGGATTCGGGATCAGATTCAGCTAAATCAGATATTGTCGGCGCACATCCAAATATAAATAGTGATATTATATATGGGGTAAATTTCTGCAAAGTGAAGAGACCTTCAGCCTTTGAACCAAAAAAGGTCTTTATTATTATTAAAACTGGTGTATAAATCCTGCATTGATTCAGCAACATAATATCTATCTTGGATTTCGCTGTAGTCAAAACGCGTCATTACAACTTCTTCAATATCAAATTCTATAAATCTTGATTTGTTAGATTTTCCCTTTGCACAGTTTACTATGCTTTTTGTTTCATCGTAAGAAGAAATAATTCCTGCACCATATATTTCGTAATCGATATCATTTTCTTCATGGCGAAATTTATCTGTGGTGCCAGTATTTTTCACAACACCAAATTCATACGTCCACCAAGCAAAGTTTTGCAATCGTTTCAAGTTATGTGAAACTAATTCCGAGCCCAACCCTTTTTCATCGGTGATTATTTCATGGCCAAGGATACCCATATCGTGCATAAAATCGGCATAGTCTTTATTCATCAAAAATGGTACGTGTGCCTGAACATCGTGAAAAATATCCGGCTCTGGTGTATACCCTTCTTCGTTTTGAATATTTATACCTTCATACTTTTTTTCAAATCGAGTAGATTTGCGAATGATGTCGGTAACAGGGAATTTTCGCCTAGCATTTAAATCAAAAAATAATTCTTCATCTAAAAACCCCATGACAGGCATTAAAGACCATCCTGTTGAATTTTCAATTAACGGAGAAATGGCATCAAATTCCGGAAAACGATCGTGGGGAATCGGCAATGACCGCATACCAAGTAAATATTCTTGTGAGGCATATTGATCTAAAAGTCGTTCAAGGTTTACAAAAAGATCTTCCCATATTTTATTTTCATGATTCGTTACCGCTCCATAGTTTTGTGGTTTTTTATACGTATCTTTGCGACCAAAAATTTTGATTCCACTAATTGCATTTGGAATAATATTTGTAAAAAGGTGGTCGTATTTTGTGTGTTCTTCAGTCATGTCCTAGCATAAAGAAAATTAATTTACGACCTGTACTCATAACGGTTCAATCTACCAGAGCCAAATATAAGTTACAGATCGATTTTTGGTTCCAAAGTGAGAATCTTTTGGGGTTTCACAGGCTGACCGCATATCAACGCTGTCTTGATGAAACATGTCATATTCTTCTCCAGGAATAAAAGCACGGAAACGCCCTTCTTGTTCTGTACACCAACTACGGACAGCATTGCGTAATGTTCCGCCCCCGTGTCCGTGAATAATTTTTATCGCCCGAACATTTCCATCGTGCATGGCAGTGCTTACTTCAGTTTCTAATACAGAAAGTGCCTTATCAAGTGCATAATTATGGTGGCCAATATCTATTGTTTTCATCATGATTTTTCACCTCAAGTTTACATCTGTTCTTCCTAATTTAGATGATAATTCAAAGAGGTATTATGAAACAAATAAGGCTCGGCAGAACAGAGGAAAACGTTTCTGTGATAAGCTTAGGCACATGGTCGTTTGGTGGAGCAAACTCATCAGGAAACGCATCAGTAGGCTGGGCAGACCAAGAGACAGCTGATTCTCAAGACTCTTTATTATCCTGTTGGGAAAACGGTATCAACCATTGGGACACTGCTGATGTTTATGGTGACGGCCGCTCTGAAAAAGTTATTGGATCAATGTGGAACACTGTTCCTCGAAATGATATATTTCTAGCAACAAAAGTTGGTTGGGATATGGGAAATAAAAACCATTGGTATAATATTGACGCTATGCGAACAAATATGGAGCGATCTTTAATAAATTTAAAAACCGACTGTGTGGATCTACTCTATTTACATCATTGTAATTTTGGGAAAAATGATGAATACTTTGACGGCGCTTTAGCAGAAGTGAGAAAATTTCAAGAAGAAGGAAAAACAAGGTTTCTTGGATTATCTGATTGGGATTTAAATAAAATTATGAAATATATCAAAAAAGCTGACCCTGACGTGGTTCAACCATATAGAAATGTTTGGGAAGATCGTTATGTTGTTTCTGGTTTACAGCAATTCATTGAAGAAAATGATCTTGGGGTTTGTTTCTTTTCTCCTTTAATGCATGGTCTTTTGTCTGGAAAATACCACTCTCCTACAACATTTAAACCTGGCGATTTTCGTAAAAACATTGATGCATTTAAAGATCAAAAAATAATTGATCAAATCAAAACCAATGCGAATCTTTTAACAGACAGGTTTAACAATCATCCCCATCCGGTTATGCATGGTGTTGTTGATACTCTTCTTTCCGATTCTGAAAACAGTTGTGTGTTGTTGGGGCAAAGGAACATTTCTCAAGTTGACGTTGCAACCACTTTGGGTATATATATAAATGAGAATGATGTAAATTGGATAAAACAACTGTATGATCACTAATATGAATACACAAGAAATAATTTCAATCAATCCAGCAACTAAAAAAAATATTGGAGCTGTTAAACGTAACACAGTTGAGTCGCTGGCACATGTCTTCGATCGTACCCACCAAGCTAAAGAAGAATGGGCTAATCTTCGTCTAACGCAACGAGCTCGTATTCTTCGCTTCGTGCGTAAAATACTTGTGGCCCATATGGATGAGTTATCAGAACTCATTGCATCTGAAACAGGTAAAACGAACTGGGAAGGGTTCCTGGAGGTCTTCACCACAGTAGAGCATATGCGCCATGTGGGTCGGCATGGACCAGAATATTTGCGAACTGAAATACGTTCGCCCGGTATTTTTCAAAACAAAAAATGTTATGTGAATTACATACCTCACGGTGTTGTGGGCGTTATCAGTCCTTGGAACTATCCCTTGATCCTTACTGCAGCTCCTGTTGTAGAAGCGCTTATGGCAGGAAATTCAGTTGTATTAAAACCATCAGAACTGACCCCTTTAACCGGGCAGCGGATGACAGAATTATTTCACGAGGGCGGAATACCAGAAGATATATTGCAGGTTGTTCAAGGTTTTGGTGATGTGGGTGCGGCTATTATAGATAGTTCTCAAGTAGATATGATTTGTTTTACCGGCAGTGTAGAAATTGGACGAAAAATAGCGATTTCCTGTGCTGAAAAATTAAAACCTGTTATTCTTGAATTGGGCGGCAAAGACCCCATGATCATATTAGAGGACGCTAACCTGGAGCGAGCAGCCAGAGCTGCAGTATGGGGAGGGTTCAGCAATTGCGGACAAACATGCATTTCAGCTGAACGCATTTATGTAGTGGATAGTATTGCTGATCAATTTATTGCACTTGTTAAACAAAAAACAGAAGAATTAAACACGGGGCCAAATAAAGTCACTAGTGATATCGGTGCTCTGGTAAATGAAAGCCAACAGGAAAAAGTCATGGCCCATATCAAAGAAGCCGTGGCTAATGGAGCAGATGTGGTGTCTGGAGGAACCGATTTATCCTCTATGGGGGGATATTTTATTAAACCAACTGTTCTTGAAGTTTTCAATGATAATTCTGACATTATGTCAAAAGAAACGTTTGGTCCTGAAATTTCTATTATGCGAGTTAAAGATGAGCGCGAAGCCATTGAAAAAGCGAATGACACCGGTTATGGTTTAAGTGCTTCTGTGTTTACCAAAAAGAAAAAACGAGGCAAGAAAATTGCTCGAAAGATCCGCGCCGGTTCTGTATGTGTAAACGATATCATGACCAATTATATTGCGGCTGACCTGCCTTTTGGCGGCATGGGTATAAGCGGAATCGGCCGCGTTCACGGCCCGGAAGGATTGAAAAGTTTTTGCCAAACACAGGCTGTATTGGTAGATCGCTTTGGGTTAAAAAAAGAGCCTTGGTGGTATCCAATGAGCGCAGGAACAAAAAAGCTTTTCCATACAGTAACTCGTTGGATTTACGGTTGATTGTAATTTATATCTTTTAATCTATTATGCCTGTTCGTCCTATCAAGCAGATTATCCAAGGCGTGAAAACAACAGACGGTGCAGGAGTAAATCTCACTCGCATTATCGGCGGTCCAGAGTTGGACCTACTGGACCCATTTCTCCTATTGGATGAATTTGGCAGTAATAGCCCGGATGACTACATCGCCGGTTTTCCGCCTCATCCCCACCGTGGATTTGAAACCATTACGTATATGTTAAATGGAAAATGGCAGCACAAAGATTCCGCCGGAAACGAAGGGCTGTTAGGGGATGGTTCCGTTCAATGGATGACCGCCGGTCGCGGGATTGTCCACAGCGAAATGCCCATTCAAACCGATGGATTGGCTCGTGGATTCCAACTTTGGTTGAATCTGCCAAAAACAAAAAAAATGATTAAACCGGCATACGCAGATATTCCATCAGAAGATATTCCAGTCGTCAATGTTGAAGGTGGTTCCGTAAAAATTATATCAGGGGAATTTAATGGTGTTTCAGGTCCCGGAAAACCACACACAGGTATGTTGTATTATGATATTTATTTAACAAGCAATGCGGAGCTAGAAATGGATATAGACGATGGCTGGAATGCATTTATTTATATTTATGAAGGTAGTGTTGTGGTTGATCAAACAATCTCTGCTGGGAAACTGGTTGTCTTTAATCAACGTGGAAAACTAAAATTGAACGCTGGCGATGAAGGTGTGCAATGCCTTGTCGTCGCAGGCGAACCTCTGAACGAACCGGTCGCTCGTGGCGGACCCTTTGTGATGAATACGCGAGGTGAAGTCCTACAGGCTTTTTCAGACTATCAAGAAGGGAAATTTACATCATGATAACATTAACTCATGTATCCAAGGAGTTTAAGCTGACCAAAAAGTCCCGCAATGAAATGGGCGACGCTTTTCGAAATGCAAAGACAATAACAGCTGTGGATGATGTTGGGTTTCAGTGTCCTCCGGGAAGCGTATTCGGATTGTTGGGTCCCAACGGAGCAGGAAAAACCACCACCCTTCGCATGGTTGCCACTATGTTAAAACCCACATCCGGGAATATAACCGTCTCCGGGTTTGATACACAAACCCATCCTCAAAAGGTCCGGGAGAAAATTGGATTTATGACGGGTCAAACAGCTTTATATGACCGTCTTACGCCGAATGAAATGGTTCAGTACATTGCAGATCTCCAGGGAATGGGTGTGAATGAATTTAAATCCAGACGGGATCAGCTTTTTGATGTTCTTGATATGCACGATTTTGCCAATCGTCGCATTGCTCGACTCAGTACCGGAATGAAACAGAAAACATCCATTGCCAGAACCATAATACATAATCCCGATGTTGTCATCTTTGATGAACCCACAGCCGGCCTCGATGTAATGACATCACGAAGAATTATCGAATTGATTCGCACATGCCGGGAAGAAGGGAAAACAATCCTCTTTTCCACTCACCGTATGGAAGAAATCAAATTACTGTGCGATGATATTGCAATTATTCATCAGGGGCGATTATTTTTCAGCGGAACACTTGAAACGTTTGAATCTCAAATGACGTACGACAATTTCGAAGATGAATTTATCCATATGACGGAGGAGGCATCATGAATCAATTTATTACCATATTTAAAAAAGAACTAAAAGATATTCTCAGAGATCGCAGAACAATCATCATGATGATAATTGTTCCTATGGTTGTGACTCCAATGCTCATTGTAGGTGTTATGAAAATACAGCGGGCTCAAATTGAAAAAGCGAAAGCCAAGGAAATTCGAGTCGCTTTTTTAGGAAAAGAAAATGCTTCCCAATTATATCAAATTTTCGAAGAGGGTGAAAAAATTGTATTAATCGACAACTTTCCCGAAGACAGTATCGCCGCCGGTATTGAATCAGAGGAAATAGATGGGGCGGTCATTGTTCGCTCTGACTTTCACACAAATATAGAATCCGACCATCAAGGCAATATTGAAATCTATTTTAAATCATCAGACGCATATGGGAGCGCCATTAAACGGATGGCGGATCTCATCGATTCTTATAATGAACAAATTGTCGAAGAACGGGTTGCCCGGCTTGGTCTGGATAAAGATTTATTCGATGCCGTAGCTATCGTTGAGAATGATGTTTCTTCCGTACAGGAGCGAATCGGGAAAATAGCGGGGGGATACCTGCCTTACATGTTTATTATATTCAGTTTTATGGGAACCATGTATCCGGGAATCGATTTGGGTGCGGGAGAAAAAGAACGTGGAACACTTGAAACATTATTGTCCAGTCCGGCAAATCGCCTGCAAATTGTCCTGGGCAAACTGGGGGTTGTGTCATTATCCGGGATTATTACGGCATTGATTGCCATACTTGGTATTTATGTGGCTATTCAGATGATTGAAGATATTCCCGCTGATATGTTAGCGGTGATTATGGATATGTTGGGTTTTAAAATAATTGTTACAATCCTGACGTTGGTTATACCGATTGCCATATTTTTTGCCGCAACGATCTTAAGTATTTCCATCTATGCGAAATCATTTAAAGAGGCGCAGAGTATCATTGGACCGGCAAATATGATTATTATAATACCTGTTATTATTGGATTGTTGCCGGGAATTGAATTGGATGCCATAACGGCCTTAGTTCCCATTTTAAATGTTTCTCTTGCCAGCAAAGATCTGTTAGCCGGGACAATAAATCCGCTACATCTGGTGGAGGTTTATCTTTCCCTGTTTTTCTTAGCCGGGGTAGCTGTCTGGGGTTGCGTCCGATGGTTTAACAGAGAAGAGACCCTGTTCAGAACATAATAATTTGGTGGAAATCACACGACCAGGGAGGAACATATTTCGATGAAAAATCTCTTGTTTGCTTTTATTTTTATTAAAAAACATATATGGTTATTGCATCGCTTCGACAGAAACCAAAGTTTACAATCCTGCTGTCACTGTACCTAAATATGAGGTCGGGGTAATCTCCTTGCACCCATTATTGTAAAGAGATTAATAATCTCCGGCTATTAGCAAAAACAACCTTCCGCTAACGAATGAAATTAAACTGACGCCTGGGCAGCTGCCAGCCGGGCAATTGGCACACGGTATGGAGAACAACTTACATAATCCAATCCATTGCTATAGCAAAATTCTATACTTGCAGGGTCGCCGCCATGTTCACCGCAAATACCTATTTTTAAACCGGAGTTTACACCTCGACCAAGCTCAACAGCCATTGACACTAATTTCCCAACTCCTTTTATGTCCAGACTTTGGAAGGGGTCGTGCGCCAATATTTTATTATCCAGATATTCCGGCAAGAAACCGCCAATATCATCACGGCTGAATCCATAGGTTGTTTGGGTTAGGTCATTCGTGCCGAAGCTGAAGAATTCCGCATATTCCGCAATTTCATCCGCTGTTAAACAGGCTCTCGGTAATTCAATCATGGTTCCAACGGTATAGTTAAGTTCTACATTGGTTTCCGACAATATGGATTCTGCCACTGAACGGATGATTTTTTCTTGGTTCTGATATTCGGTAACGGTTCCAACAAGCGGAATCATAATTTCCGGATAAACTGTTTTGCCTTCTTGTGTAAGCTCAACGGCTGCTTCAATAATAGCTCTTGCCTGCATTTCTGTTATCTCGGGATAGGCAACTCCCAAACGACAACCGCGATGGCCAAGCATGGGGTTTAGTTCATGAAGTTCGGCGACTCGTTTTGCAACGTCACTTTTTTCAACTCCAACGCTTTCTGCTAACTCTGCCATTTGGTCGTCGGATAATGTCATAAATTCATGTAGAGGCGGATCTAAAAGCCGTATGGTTACCGGAAGGTTTTCCATGGCAGCTAAGATGCCTTTGAAGTCTTTTTTCTGAAACGGAAGAAGTTCCATGACTGCCGAGCGCTTGTCATCCGTGTTGTCTGCTAAAATCATTTTGCGAACAGCCAGAATACGTTCTTCGTCAAAAAACATGTGTTCTGTTCGGCATAACCCAATTCCCTGTGCACCGAATGCTCTTGCTTGAGCAGCGTCATCCGGGCTGTCAGCATTGGTACGGATTTTCAATGTGCGTACTTCATCAGCCCATTTCATAAGTGATTTATATTCATGGTGTTTTTCAGGATCAGACGGAATAAGATTAAGTTGCCCTTCATAAATTTTACCAATCGTCCCGTTCATTGTAATCCAATCGCCTTCTTTTAATTCAACGCCGTTTACATGAATTTCCCGCTTTGCCAAATCGATTTGCAGTGCGCCGCATCCTACAATACAGCATTTTCCCCAACCCCGAGCCACAAGCGCAGCGTGGGATGTCATTCCGCCTTTAGCAGTCAGAATCGCTTCAGCAGCGTGCATACCATGAACATCTTCCGGCGATGTTTCTTCGCGAACAAGAATAACTTTTTCACCATCACTTTTCCAGCGCTCCGCATCGTTGGCCGTAAACACAATTCTTCCTGAAGCGCCGCCGGGACCTGCCGGGAGACCTTTTGCCAGCAATGTTGCCGTATTTTCACTTTCCGGATCAAGGGCAGGATGAAGCAATTCATCCAATTGTTCAGGGTTCACTCTCATCAATGCCGTTTTCTTGTCAATCAATCCTTCATTGGCCATATCCACAGCTATTTTGATTGCGGCAGCGCCATTGCGTTTTCCCGTTCTGGTTTGCAGCATCCACAGACGACCTTCCTGAATGGTAAATTCAATGTCCTGCATATCGGTATAGTGATTTTCCAGCGTTGTGCGGATCTCCGCCAATTGCTCATACAATGTCGGCATAGATGTTTCCAACGACGGCAGGTGTTCCGTGTCCTGTGTTTTAATTTCCTCGCTTAAGGGATTGGGTGTCCGAGTTCCTGCAACAACATCTTCGCCTTGGGCGTTGGTTAACCATTCACCAAAAAACTTATTTTCACCTGTGGCAGGATTTCGCGTAAAGGCGACGCCGGTTGCGCTGCTGTCTCCGGTGTTCCCAAAAACCATGACTTGTACATTAACCGCTGTTCCCCATTCGTCCGGGATATTTTCTATCCGACGATAATTGACTGCTCTTGTTCCGTTCCAACTTCTGAACACTGATTCTACACCGCCCCAAAGTTGCTCCATGGGATCGTCCGGAAAATCATGTCCTAACGTGTTTTTAATTTCTTCTTTAAATAATTCCGACATGAGTTTCCAATCGTCACCGGTTAAATCTGTATCGGATGTGTATCCGTTAGATTCTTTATGTTTATCCAAAATGTTTTCCAATCTCCTGCGGATTCCACCTCCATCTTCCGGTTCAATACCTCCTGCTTTTTCCATCACCACATCAGAATACATCATAATCAAACGACGATACGCATCGTACACAAACCGCAGGTTATTCGTCTGTTTAATAAGACCGGGTATTGTTTTAGATGTTAGGCCGAGATTTAATACCGTTTCCATCATTCCCGGCATGGACGCCCTCGCCCCGGAGCGAACAGAAACAAGAAGGGGATCGTCTTCGTCTCCAAACGTTTTTCCCATTTCATTTTCCACGGACTTCAGCGCTGATAATACTTGTTCTTCCAATACATCCGGAAATGTTTGGTTGTGATCGTAATAATGTGTGCACACATCTGTGCTGACTGTAAATCCCGGTGGCACCGGTAATTTTAACTTTGCCATTTCTGCCAAATTTGCGCCTTTCCCGCCTAATAGATTCTTCATTTCTGATGAACCATCTGCTGACCCATTACTAAAATGATAAACGTATTTCATCATGCCCTCTGTATTGAAAGATAATTTGTGGTTCCGGGTACGCCGACCGGAACGCCTCCGGTAATTATATATTGTTTCCCCGGTTTTATAATTCTTTTAGAAAGCAGTTCTTCTTCTATTATCATCGTGATGTCCTCTGTGTTTTTATATTCTATTATCTTAAATGGAGAAATTCCCCAGACGATGGCTAATTGACGGCACGTCCGTTCTATCGGAGTTAGAGCCATTACTCGTCCGTTAGGGCGATACCGCGATATCATTCTCGCTGTGCTTCCACTGTGAGTCATTGTAATAATACAATCCACAGCAAGGTCTTGTGCAACTTGGCATGTGGCATGACTGATCGCATCAGCTGTGTTTTGTAGGCCTATGGATTGTCGCACCATATTAAAATCAATTGTTTTTTCCGTTTCAAGTATTACTTTTTTTAGAACTTTAACCACTGCAATGGGATGGCTTCCTATTGCAGTCTCGCCCGTAACCATCAATGCATCTGCTCCATCAAAAATAGCATTGGCTATGTCGCTCACTTCTGCCCGTGTAGGAATAGGTTCGCTCATCATGGATTCCAACATTTGTGTGGCAATAATGACCGGTTTACCTTTTTTATTAGCCTGTTTAATTATCTTTTTTTGAACAAGCGGAACTTGTTCCGGAGGTGTTTCAACTCCCAAGTCTCCCCGGGCAACCATAACTGCATCAAATTTATTTATAATAGCATCGAGATCTTGAAGCGCTTCCCATTTTTCAATTTTTGCTATAATAGGAATATTCGTGTTTCGTTTTTTCAATTCTCTGTCTATTTCAGCTTTGTCATTAGCAGAACGAACAAAGGACAGAGCAATCCAATCCACTTTTTCGTTTATTGCCAATTTTAAATCTTTATGGTCTTGATTGGTAAGGGCGGTTAGCTGAAGCGTAATCCCGGGAAAATTTACACCTTTCCCTTTTTCAATTTTTCCGCCAATAGCTGTAATACATTGTAAAAGTGTTGGGGAAAGCTTTTGCTCAACTTTTAGCTGAATACGCCCATCATTAATTTTTATACTTGCTCCTTTTTTGACTTTTGAAAATTTTATTCCATTTGAAACAATAATTGTGTTTTCTGCTTCTGATTCATCGCTGCTGATGAAGACTGTGTCTTTCTTTTTGATTTCAAATTCCCGGGAAATGTTTCTCACTCGAATTTTTGGCCCTGCCAAATCTGCTATAATACACGGTCGTTCTCCATTGGGTGTTTTCAGCTGTTTAATTTGTTGAATAATTTCTTTTTTATCCTTTTGGCTGCCATGAGACATATTTACCCTAAAAGCGTTTGTTCCGGCTAATACCATTTTTTTCAAGGTAGAGTTTTGTATGCAAGCCGGACCAACGGTTGCAATAATTTTGGTTCTGTTTTGAATCATCATATTAATTTTTTTCTGTTAAATTGTTTTGTGGGTAATTAATTAACCGAAAACGGAACGGCAAGTTTAAAGGGTTTTATTCTCGCGTTGAAGGAGTCTCCGCTGTCTCTCACCATCCGAAAAGCACCATACATTACTCCAAATTCTGTTGGAAGGGGACAAAAACTTGTATATTTGAAGAGCTCTCCCTTTTTCAACTTTGGTTGTTTTCCAACCACTCCAGGTCCACGAATTTCTTCTACGTTCCCGTTAGAATCTGTGATATGCCAGTAACGACTTATAAGTTGAATTATTTTTTCAGATTCATTTGTTATCGTAATATGATAGGCAAAATAATAAATAGGCTTTGTCGGGTCAGAGCGCTGGGGGATGTATTCAGGTTCCACCTGGATATTTATTCCTTTGGTAAGTAAATTTGACACGATAATTTCCTAAATTTTTAATTTCAACAACTATTAATTTACCCCACCAAACCAACGGAGTTAAACATGATTAAGCTTATAACAATTATTTTATTAATCTCCTCCCTGTCTGCAAAATCCGGTAAGACAGGTAGTGATAATATTAACATTACAGCTGAAGAAATTCGAGACCATATTCAGTTTTTATCATCAGACAAATTAAAAGGGCGACACCCAGGGACGGCTGGTTATAAAAAAGCCGTACAATATATAGAAAAGAACTGGAAACAATCTGGATTATTACCTGCTGGAAATAAACACTATAAACAATTATTTGAGTTTGCTGATGGCATTTCAATCTCTGGGTACAATCGGTTTAAAATAAATGAAACTAAACAAACGTTTCGGGTAAAAAAAGATTATATGCCATTAGGGTTTTCAGGAACAGGTAAGACCGATGCTTCCGTCGTGTTTGTTGGTTATGGTTTTAGTGTCGAAGACAGTGTTTCTTGGAATGACTATAAGAATATTAACGTTAAAGATCGTTGGGTGCTAGTTTTTCGCGGCAGCCCTGATGGTAGCAGTCCTCATTCTGCTTATGCTGATTATTCGGCTATGCGAAAAAAATATATTGGGGCAAGAGACAATGGTGCTATTGGAATATTGTTTGTTAATCGTTTTGATGATGAAGACCAAAACGAATTAACAGCGCTTCATTTTTCTCGTTCATCAAACCAAGACAGAATTGCAGCTTTACACATTTCGCAAGAAATAGCAGAGCAGTTATTAGCGGACGGGGTTTCTTTAAAACAACTGCAGATTTCAATTGATGATAATAAAACAACTGCTTCTTTTGAAACTGGTTTTTCTGTTTCTACACAAATTGGTTTAAGAGAAAAATCCGTAAAAGGTATAAATGTTGTTGGGTTACTCCCCGGAGATGGATCCACAAAAGAACTGGTGGTCATTGGTGCACATATGGATCATCTGGGTTTTGGGGGGGGTGAAAGCGGCTCTCTTAAACCTGACGTACATGCAATTCACAATGGTGCTGATGATAACGCTTCCGGCGTAACCGGTTTATTGGAATTGGCAGAAAAACTGGGGAGCATTCCGGGTGCTCTAAAAAGAGGCTTGCTCTTTATTGCGTTCGATGCGGAAGAAAAAGGGCTGATCGGGTCTAAATATTTTGTAAATAATCCTACTGTCGAATTTGATAATGTTACTGCAATGGTAAATATGGATATGGTTGGTAGAATGAAGGAATCGTCTTTGTCTGTCGGCGGTACGGGCACGTCGCCTCTTTTTGAACCTCTTTTAGATTCTCTAAAAATTATACATAACTTGAAGCTTTCATATAACAGGGGTGGATATGGGCCTAGCGACCACAGCAGTTTCTATGCTAAAAAATCACCTGTTTTATTCTTTTTCACTGGAAGCCACGAAGACTATCATAAGCCCACCGATGATTGGGAAAAGATAAATGTTGAAGGAGAAAAACAGGTGCTTGATCTCGTATATGATGTTGTGGTTACTTTATCAAATCAAGAAGAGAAACCTCTCTTTACTGAATCCGGATCGAAGGAACGCGCTTCCGGAAGGAGAAGTTTTAAAGTTTCTATGGGTGTTATACCTTCATATACTTCTTCTGGAAGAGGGTTCGCTATTGACGGTGTGCGCCCTGATGGTCCAGCGGCAAACGCTGGTATGGTGGGGGGAGATGCTATTCTTGAGATTAATGGTAAGGAAGTGAGGGATATATATGATTATATGTCTAGATTGGGAGAATTAAAGAAAGGTCAAGAGGTTTCTGTTTTAATACAGAGAGGAGATAAGCTGGTTTCATTGCTCCTCAAACTTTGACCCTATAGCTTTTTTCAATTCGTCTCTTAATTCCAAAACAGCTTTAACATAGTTGTCTGAGTGATTATAAGCATATACAGACTTATACACTTTTTTGCTATTTGAATAATCGTTTTTTGGATAACCATTTTTAAGTAAATAATTCGCAATGCTGGCCATAACGTCCGGCCATGTGTAGGCATGCCTTACTCCATCTTTATCAAAATCAACAGCGAAATTATTAAAGCTGGAGGGAATGAACTGACCATAACCAAAAGCCCCCGCATAAGATCCAAACACGCTGTGGGGCGGAACGCTGTCTTGATAACAGTATGACAAAAACTCTACCATTTCTGTTTTTGCCCATCTAGCGCGTTTTGGCATAACAGCAATCTGTGTATAGAGCGAATTAAAGACTGTGAATTCTTTATGGTGACTTCCATAATTGCTCTCTACGCCTATAATACTCAAAACCAAAAATGGGTCTATCCCATAATGAGTAGCTACTTTTTCGAGCTCATTTCGATTTTTGTTATAAAACACAGCTCCATTATTTATTCGCGTTGTTGTAACAAAGAGTTTCTTGTACTCGTCCCATGTTTTCTTTTCGTAAGGTCTGGCAAAGCGTTCGGGTATAACTGAATGAATTTCAATATTTTCATTTGAAAACGTCTTCTTTAAAAAAGAATCGGGAACTCCTTTTTCAATAGCAATTAATTGTATCTCTTCATAAACACGATCAACGGTTTCAGAAAAAGACGAATCAGCTGCATATACATACGTGATTATTAAATATATAAAAGTTAGTTGCTTGATTAATCTGTCCATTGGCAAATAAAACTATTTATAATGATAATGCCTGTAATTATTTTAAGACTCATTTTTTTTCTTAAATTGTTCAATTCGTTTATCTCCTTTCACTATACCGTGGGCTTCTTCAGGTAGCAATGCTGCTATTCTGCAGATTGTGTTTTCACCAATTGTTTTTATTTTTGTTACCCTATCTAAATTTTTCTCAACACCTGTATCTGGTAAAAAAGGTTTTCCTATCCTAACTGTTACTTTCGGTCTAATACCTTTAAACCAATTTGGCCAAACATGCAAAAGACCGTGAATGCTTACAGGTAAAATAGGGGTGTTATTTATTGTTGACAAATAAACAATCCCTCTTTTTGCTTCGCGCAACTTTCTGTCTGTAGAGGTTCCTTCCGGAAAAATACCTAAAATATTATTTGTCTGCAAAACATGTTTTGCTTTTTTAATCGTCGATGGAGCGAGGCGGGTTCTGTTTGTTGGAATAAAGCCATACAACCAAGCTGCCCATCTAAAATACCATGCAATAGCTTGGTCGCTTGCAGCCAAAAAAGTTATGGGTCGCTGCAATGCATACACAACAAATGGGGGGTCAATATAACTGAAATGATTTACGGCAACAATATAGGGGCCCTGTTGAGGAATGAACTGGCGCCCTTTTACATTAATCTTGGTTAAAACAGATCCAATGAAAAGGGCAAAATACCCCAATAAATATCGTATCCAATTTGGACGGGGGGTATAATTATCCAGTATTGTTCGGGCGCTCATCGTTGATTTATTTGTTTTAAACGAGCACGAAAATAAAACAAAAGGGGGTCAAAAAGGACCCCCTTTTTGACTGTTTAACCTATGTTAACATACATAGAATTAGAAGGGAAGATCATCGTCTCCACTAGCATCGCCGGCATCTGCAGGCGCTGCGCTCTGATTTTCGTTTTTACGACCCAGCATAGTGAAACGATCACATATAACTTCTGTTGTATAGCGTTTCATTCCGTCTTTATCCTCCCATGAACGGGTACGAATACGTCCTTCTACGTATGTTAATTGCCCTTTTTTCATGTACTCATTAGCTGTTTCAGCTGCCTTTCCATAAAGCACAATGCGGTGCCATTCTGTATGATCTTCAAACTCACCTTCACTGTTTTTCCATGATTCATTGGTTGCCATGTTGAAGGTTGTTACCGCAACGCCCGATGGCGTGAATCGGCTTTCCGGGTCCGCACCCAGATGTCCAACCAAGACTATTTTGTTTACGCTTCCTTTTTGCATAACCACTCCTTTCGTTATTTGTTATACTTCAAAGCGATACTCTTAACCCGCGATTTTTTGTGTCGCGCATTATTATTTACTACTGGAATTGATTACATGTCAAGTGTTTTTTTGTAATTGCATGTCTATTAAAAAAATAGGGGCCCTTAGGCCCCTATAATTTTGTATTATTTTTTATACTATTTAAGCAGTACCAGTTTTTCCATTGCAATATAGGTGCCAGCGTGCAACTTATACATATACATGCCTGATGGCAATTCTTCTCCTATATCATTTTTACCGTCCCATTGTACCATATGGTAACCGGGTTCTATGGCGCCGTGAAACAATGTTCGTACGCGCTGACCCAGTAAATTATAAATATCCATTCTAGCAAAACTCAATTCTGGAATATCAAATCGGATGCTCGTTACAGGGTTAAATGGGTTTGGATAGTTCTGGTGTAAAGCAAAAGAACCTGGAACGCCTTCGGGAAGATCAATGCCTACGTCGCCCACTGTCATATTAATGTTAATATTGGTTAAGTGTGGAGCTGCTGTTAACTCAACTGTTTCGTTTGCACTAAATCCATCATACACACCATAAGCTCCAATGGTCATATTAACCGTATCTCCAATTCCAATTTTACCTTCATAAGGCGAAACCGTTAACCAGGAAAAATCTCCGCCTTGTTTGATAGCAATGTTGTCAACAGCTATGCCGTAACCCCAGTTTCCATTGCAGTCGTGATACCGAATGGCTATTTGTAGCAACTGGGCCCCTGCTGTATATGGCGTCAAATTATAAAGCAACTTCGTCCAACCAGCCTTATTAATAAAACTGCTATCAATCAACGACCATGTCCCACCACCATTCGTTGACACAAGAATGTCGGAGTAGTCAGCCCACTCTCCGTTGCCAATTGATATATCACCGCACGGGCCTCCAAATTGCGGGTAAAACATATCAAGCATTAAGTATACTTTGTATGAGCTGCCGATAATAACCGTATTTGAAACCAAATAAGAATCAACCGGATCAGTGCCTTCACCAGCTTCGTCGTCATTATAAAAAGCAAAAAACCCATCCCATTCGGGATAATCTAAAGATGTGGATGTTGCGCTTGTTGAGTCTCCCACTTGCCATAGTTGGTCTGAGTTGACCATATTTCCTAGTGTGCCCAATTCAAAATCTGCTGAATGCAGCTCTAAAGCAACTTCTAAATTTATTAGCTCAGTATTAAAAACACTAAAATCAAGCGTTGTTGTATCATGGTTCGCAACGACAACGGTTGTTTCATAATATTCATCAACGCCAACGTTAATGTTGACATCAACCGGTGAAACGATAAAAGAACTAAGAGGGGTTGCACATGCGCTAAAAGATGTATCTGATTCGCCTTCGGCATACTCAGCTGTAATATTAAAACAGTACTCCGTATAATTGGTTAGGCCGGTTGCTGTATATTCTGTTTCGGTTGTGCTGGCTATCAAGCTTCCGTTGGCATAAAGATTATATGTAAGAAAGGTACCACAGGGGCTTGTTCGGGCATCATGGGGTGCGTTGCTTGTTATATGTGAAAAGAAACTTGTTGTATATTGTGGAGCATTCCCTTTTTTCCCCAGCGTTAATACATTTCCCAATTCTTTAACTGATGTGTGGGTTGCTGATCTTGTTCCGTCGCCGCCCCAAACACGAATATTATCAACAAACCATGCTTCTCCGTATCCTGTTGCATCAAAATACCTAAAAGCTATTTGGAAAGATTGGCCGGCATAAGACGAAATGTCAACGGTTGTGCCAACGATTGTATTACCAATATCCCAAGGGTTCGATGAATGTACAACATTCCATGTGGCGCCGCTATCTGTAGAAATTTCCACCATGTTTGAATCCCACGCATCCTCGCTATATGTATATCCTTCTACAAATTCTAGTGTGGCTGTGGAATAACTTGTTAGATCCAAGTGTTCTGTAATTAAACGACTATCTATAGGGGTTGCCTCGTCTGAATACACCGCAACTGCGCTATAGTTATCATCTCCACCGTCGCTGCAAGGTAACATGCCTGTACCGCACGAAGATGTGTCGCCGGCAGTATTCCTAAACCAACCGCCGTTACCATTATCCACATCATGCAATACATTAAAAACAGTAATTGCACTGTCACAGCTAGGGAAACATTCAAACAATAAAACATCTCCATAATAAGCTGTGTCTGGCGAAAACCACGACAAGTCAACTTCGGTATTGCTTGCGCTTGCAGCCAGAAAAGCCGGCGGGCATAATGTTTGAGAAAAACCGGTTGTTAAGAAAATTAAGAAGAGGGAGAAATATTTGATCTGTTTTATCATAACGGGCTTCCTTTGTTTTTGTTTTTACAATATTAATACCAGATGTGGAATTAGAACAAGGATTAAATAAAAAGTGCCCCATTCCAAACAAATGGAGTGGGGCACTTTTTTATGGAATGAAGTTTTATCTACTTCATTAATACCAGTTTCTTCACAGAGGTGAATTCGCTGGAATGGAGGCTATAAATATACATACCCGAAGATAGAGGTTTACCCATATCGTTCGTGCCGTTCCAACTGATAGCGTGGTAACCGGCTCGCATATCGCTGTTCACCAACGTGCGTACACGTTGTCCCAGGAGGTTGTAAATATCCATGCGGATATGACTTTCCTGAGGCACATCAAACCGGATAGTTGTAACCGGGTTGAAGGGGTTCGGATAGTTTTGCTGTAAAGCAAATACGTCCGGAATGCCCATTTCTTCGTCTACACCCAAAACCCAACCAGCGTCAAAGGTGACAGAAAGCGGTCCATTAGAGGCTTCCGTTTCATTTACGCCATCACTTGCATATACCGTCCAGTTGAGCGAAAGAACAACGCCTGTTCCTGCTGCCTGGTTTAGCGAATCAATATAATCTGCAATATCTGCTAATGGTACAAATTGAGCTGTTGAAGTACCGTTGTCTTCACAGAATTGATCAAACGGGACGGCTACTGTCACACACACATTATATTCTACCGCTGTTCCGTTTGGATCCGTTGAGGCGCCCCAAGCAAAAGCCTGGTCGGAGCCCAGATTGCTTTGATCAATGACAATTGTGTCTCCATCGGCTGGAGAATACAGCGTGAATGCTGTTGGGGGATAATTTGTCAGATCTACACTAGCTGTGTCTGATGGATCTGATACGCCGTTGGAATATTCAGCCGTTACATAATAGCTGTATTCGGCGTATTCAACAGTACCATCAAGATAATGAGTTGAATCAGCGACGGAGCCAAGGAGTGCAAACTCACCTGCATCTTCTGCGCGGTACACATTGTATGTAAGAAATTCACGGGAATTGATGCTTTCACGATTGTAACTATCTTCAGCACCAGATCCCGGTACTACATATACATTGTTGTCCTTGGCAATTGCGCTTCCATCTCCCACAGTTCTCGGCCATACATATGTGTTGTCCGTGGTATTTGCTCTTGCGCCTACCAGGATTTCAATATCATCCACATACCACCCTTCTCCATAAGCATTATCCCTATAAGTAAATGCTACATTGATAATTTCACCTGCATAAGCGGATAAATCTACATTTTGCTCATAAGTGTTATCACCAATAATGAAAGGAGAGTCTGTAAAAACAGTTGTCCAGGTTGAACCACCATCAGTTGAAACTTCAATTAAATTATCCGTATTTGCATCAGATGACCAAGTATATGCACCCAAATAATTTAATGAAGCTGAACTATTACCTGTTAAATCAACAGGAGGAGTCACCATTCGTGATTCTGTATGTTCAGAAATTGTCCAAACTGCAATTGCTGAATTACCAGCATTAACATCACTACCACAGGTGTTGAATCCAGTACCACAAGGGACATCGGTGCCAGTTGAGGATCTAAACCATCCACCAACTCCACCATCAACATAGTGGTCAACTGTTAAATCCCAAGGAGATTCTTCACAGATTTCGAAGCACTGGGAGTAAATGCCTTCAGCTGCACCTTCGCTCCAATTTAAGGAGACGCCTCCATCAACCGCTTCTGCAGTAAGATCAGAAGGCGGATAGAGTACCGCAGAATCAGGTGTTGCGCACGCTTGATTTGAGTGACCGGATTCTGTGCCGTCTGGCATTGTTTGTGTCACCGTGTAGCAATATTCAACACCACCGGCAACCCACTCATCTGTGTATGTTGTACCTACAACACCCGTGGCAACAGGAGTTTCACCGCCGTCACGATAGACACTGTATGCGGGCACATAGACTTCTGTCACATCAAATGTGACAGTATAGCCCTGCGGAGAATCAATAAACAATGGAAATAAGATTGTACCATCATTGTCAGCTCCAGAAACTGCGTCAAACCAGACGTTTATATTACCACCTGCAGCATCAAAAGTATATCCACTATAGACGATGTAATCATCACAGGCACAATCGTCCATAAGGATAATTCCACCGTTGCTTATTGCGCCATCGGCCTGGATAACAATATCTACATTGTTAACGGCATAGGGAAGTTCAAGTTCATACCAGACCGCGTTCCAAGCTAATAAATTCGGACAGTCAACGGTTGCGCCTTCACTTGAGCTTGTAATGGCAACCGGGTAAGGACTGGCTACTGCTTCAGCGTTTTCGCATAAGTCGTTAGCAGGTGCGTCTGACGGAGTAGCGGCAGGCACGGCGACTGTGCCTGATGCGTCAACTTCCGATTGATAACCATCGTCCCAGAGCAACCAGCTAGCATCAAAAGCATCAGTATAAGAAGCGACATTTATCGTGAACGTCTCACCTCCACTGATACAACCATATCCAGAATCAAGATCACCGCCCCAGGTAACCACCTGGCCGGCAATCGTTGGCGTACCGCAACCGCTTTCATCTGCAGCGCTGTTAATGGTAATACCATCAGGCAACGTGATCTCAAGTCCGTCTGCATATGACCAGTCTGGAGACACGATACTCACAGTAAAATTACAATTTGCTGTCCCATCATCAAGAAGGTCCGCTGTTGCACTTACAGAAGAACCTGTCAGATCTCTATCTGAAGAATGATCTGATTCTTGTTCCTTTATAGGATTGGTTCCATTAAGATCAATCTGGGAGGAGCTAATACCCCTCGTAGGCACAGGTTCCCAATCAAGAACAACCGCGCCAGGTGCACCTGTGGCCGTCAAAACTGGCTCTGTAGGGTTGTCCCAGGCGGTAATCGTTAATATGTAATCACCAAAAGAACTGCTATAACCTAAAACCTTGGCATAATACGTGCCGGCTGCAAGGTCGGTAAGATTAACCTCAGACTGCAAACCACAAAAATCATCGTTGTACCCAAGGAAGGCAGCAGCATCACAAGCGCCCCAGACTTCCAGTTTGGTGTCGAAGCCTGATCCACAGAGAGAGACAACTAGGTTATCATAGTCTGCGTCCACCACAAAGCTGTACCAGTCTGCATCACCCGCTTCTGTGGTGGCTGCGTAAATAGTGTCGCCGTTCACTACGCCACCATCAAATGGATTTTCACAAACTGATCCTAATGGAGGCGCTTCAGGTGTAGCACATGCCTGGTCAGACGCGCCGGAAACGGTTTCGTCTTCCAGATTTTGAGTAACGGTATAACAATACTCTGTTCCATTGGTGAGTCCTGTATCTTGATATCCAGATGAGTCCACATCTGTAGCAATGGACACACCGTCTCGATATATTGTATAAGATGGAAAGTAGGTCGGAGCAGCTTCATTGGTAACGACAGCCGAGTAATCCATAACATCTCCGGCTGCCCAGGATGATACTGACACCTCAAAGTAATAATTGCCGGCCGTAGATACTGAATACTCAAGAGTAGATGTATATT
>NNSG01000005.1 GCA_002256485.1 Fidelibacterota bacterium 408169 | reverse complement strand
AATATCCGATAAGGAAATCGTGTCCTCTTCATAATAATAAGGGGACATGGGCTGCTGTGGTTGTTGAGGTATATTTTGTTGTTCGTCCATATTATTCATTTACCATATTCTTTGAATTACTGGAGTTTTCTTTTTGTCTAATTAAATCGTATTTCATTTCTTCTTTTCAGTTTTCAGTATTTTTCACTGCTCCTGCCACTTTTTACCTCCCGAAGGCGAAGCGCAGGGAGGTCTTTTTCCTTAATAATTCCTCTTTGTTCTCCCAGCCCGCTCCCCTGCCGGCCACCAAAATCATGAGGCAGGCTGGCGATCCGCCAACCGGCGGAGAAGGGCTGGTGGGTGCGTCTCTGCGGCTATTTATCAATATCAAATCCAATTTTCTTTGGTTTCGATTTTGGCTGTTTTAATAATTTACTAACTGTATTGACGACCGTTTCAAGTGTTTTTCCTTGAAATTCCAAATTCTTCTCAATTTTTTCTACACGTAATGCCAATTCCTTATCAAAGTAAAGTAATTCTCTCATTCGTACAAACGCCCGGACTATGAGAATGTTTATTTCAACAGCTTTTTTACTTTTCAGCACAGACGAAAGCATGGCAACGCCGTGCTCTGTAAATGCCATAGGTGCATATCGTAAACCTTTTTTATCTGATTTGGACATCACAGTTTGTGATCTCCAACTCTGAAATTCTTTAGAATCTAACTCAAACATGAAGTCTTTAGGGAAACGATTATTATTTCGTCTCACTGCTTGTTTTAATACGCGTGTTTCAACACCGTACAATTTCGCCAAATCTCTATCAAGAATTACTTTTTGTCCGCGGATCAATAAAATGTGACTCGATATTTTTTCGGTTGGAATTACTTCAGTCATTTTGTCTAATTAAATCGTATTTCATTTCTTCTTTTCAGTTTTCAGTATTTTTCACTGCTCCTGCCACTATTTACCTCCCGAAGGCGAAGCGCAGGGAGGCCTTTTCCCTTAATAATTCCTCTTTGTTCTCCCAGCCCGCTCCCCTGCCGGCCACCAAAATCATGAGGCAGGCTGACGATCCGCCAACCGGCGGAGAAGGGCTGGCGAGTGCGTCTCTGCGGCTTTTTATGGTTGTGCCAAAATAATAATCGCAATCACCTGCGCCATGCTCGCCAATATTGCTGTAATTTCTTTCGCAAATTCAGTTTTGTCAATTTCTTCTCTTACTTCACGATCCACGGTAATGACAGCACCATCTTTCACCGGCGGCGAAAAAAGTGAATAACGATTGAATTTTTTTCCTTCTCCGCTGGCATACCGGATCCACACATCCCGCCTGTCCGCATTGGACGTAAATCCCCCTGCTTTTCGAATATAATCCCGCATAGACAACCCCGGTAAATACTTAAACAATCCCGGATTATGGACTTCTCCGAAGACAGCCACCACATTGGGACGTACATTGATTGTAATAATATCTTCTGCCAATACAATAAAATCATGTTTACTGTATGGTTTTTCAATAGCATCAGAAATGGATAAATTAATATTTTGTCCTTCCCTCACCAGCATAGACGCATCGGCATAAGCATTGGGTCGTAAGCCGCCTGCCCGTTCAATAACAGATGAAATAGTCTCTACCGGTGATAGTATTGTATAATCGCCGGGATAAAATACAGCACCATTTACCGTAATAATTCTCTGCATGGAAAAATAGGGATCGGGCCGCACGGAAATATAATCATAGGGTTGAAGTTTAAACCCGTTTCTGGGTTGGGTTATTTTTCCCGGATTTTCAGTACTTTCATATTCAATATTGGAAACGGAAAATGTTTCATCCATATCCAATGTAATGGTTTCTGCATATTGATGTTCACTCACTTCCAGTGGATCAATCCGGGCGATATCAATTCTGTATTTATATACAGTTTCAGATAAACCGCCCGCTTCCAGTATTAGGTCCTTTAAAGACATACCTGTTTTCAGTGTGTATTGCCCGGGATTTTTTACTACTCCGGTTATGGAAATGGGTTTTTCTGCATTAAAAACCCGTTGAGAATACACACGTATTTCATCACCGGGAAGCAGCTGTAAATTTTGAGCACTTTCAGCATGATCAAGAATTTCACCTAAATTGAAAGGAACAATCGTCTGCGTGATTCGATCATCATCAAAACGAATTAAATCTGCCCGGCCTAAAAATGTTTGGTTTTTCCACTCCTCATCGGTGAATCCGCCTGCTTTGAATATCAAATCATATAAAGTCATATTTTCTTCGTAGATCTCGTATTGCCCCGGACGTTTCACATGTCCGGAAATGGACGCATATTTAGTAGAGCCTTTAATTTCAGTAATTGAGTAAATACGTATTGCATCGTTTGGTTTTAACTGTTCATCTGCCATGCCTTGTTTGCTCAACAGTAAATCAAGATTAAATGGAACAATTTCTTTTGTCACACTGTCATCACTTACCCTAACTAATTCCGCCCGCTGACGATAAGTAGTTTTTAAAAATTCCTCATCGGTGAATCCGCCTGCTTTGAATATCAAATCATATAAAGTCATATTTTCCCTGAGTAAATAGCGCCCCGGTGTTTTTACATAACCGCTAATGGAAACATATTTTCTAGGAATCATAGCCGTTGTACCATAAACCGTAACCCTGTCAAGTGGCTCTAATTGAATATTGTGCTGTGGATTTTCTTCCATAGCCAAACCCAGGTTCAGTTCAATCAGTTTTTCAGTAAAATCAGGATTGATCCGCACCACGTCCACCCGATCAAGATAGGCATCCCCAACAAGGCTGTCGGCTTTCAACACCAACTCGCGCAGTCGTATTGATTCACCAATGTCAAACCGACCCGGCCTCACAACAGCTCCGCTTATTTCAACTATATTTTGCCGAAGATCAAGAATGGAAAAAATCTGGATATTATCTCCATCTTTCAATTCAATGAGTTGGTTTTTATTGAGCACATTATTCAAATCAACATCAATAAACATGCGATCCATTTCCAAGGCATCCCGTTCTTCGGGAGGAACAATGCGGTCAATCTGTGCCCTGTCAAGATATGCGCTGACCCGTAATCCTCCGGACATGCGAATTAAATCCTGTAAACTTTCGCCCTCTTTTAATTCATATATTGCAGGACGGTTAATTTCGCCACTGATTGTGACAGTTTTAGCCCGTGTAGGAAGGAAAATAGTATCATCCAGTTGCAAGCGTACATCATTAATCTTTTTTCCCGACAGGAGGTAATCATAAAAGTCAATGGATGCGATTTGCTTCCCGCTGCGGATAAGCCTAATGTCACGCAATGATCCTAAGGTAGTTGGACCATTAAAATAATAGAGAGAAGAAAAAAGAGTAGTGGAAGGACTCACCTGGTAGGCTCCCGGTTGGGCAACTTCTCCAAGGACAATAACTCGTAAAGGTCGCAAATTTCCTAAACTAATATCAAGAAAAGTGGTTGCATTTCCTCCATTGGAACGTAAAAGGCTTGAATAACGCTGTGATAATACTTTAAACATTTTCGATTCCAGTAAATCCATTGTCAGTCCATTCACAAACACCTGACCCACTTCAGGAATGAAAACAAAACCTTCCCTGTCTACAGTTAATACTTGGCGAAATTGGGTTTCTCCCCAAAGCATAATAATAATTTCATCACCGGGCCCAATATTATAATCAGGATCCACTGCTCCAAAAACGGATGATTGAAAAATCGCCGGGTCTCTTTGAAAAATATTATAACCGAAATAGTTGACAGCTTGTCTGCCGGGCTGGCCTTGGGTTTCAAGAACCAATTCTTCTTCAACAATATCCAGTTCATCTCCCTCAACAATATCTTCTATAACTGACTCTATGCTTTCCTGCGGTTGTTCATCGATTTGGATAATGTCTTCTACCGTTGATTCTGGAAGTTCTACACTCACATCTTGTTCACCAACTTCTGGAATATCTTCTATGACCGGTTGGGTGGCTTCACTTTCTGAAGATTCTCCCTTTATTTCTTGCGCTTTGACGTCAATCTCTGCATCGGACATCCCCCGCTGCTTTGCCATTTGTCTGATCTGGGATTCGGACAGTCCTGAATCCTTAATTTTCTGTTTTATGTCTGCATTATTCTGGCTGAATAAGCCGGATATAAATAAGCAGATAATGAATAGTGTCCGCACGCTGTTCCTCGAATGATATAATGTTAAATTAACCATATGATACAAAAAGCAAAGCTAAAACGTTATGATCATTATTCACTATCAATTTTTATATTTCTGAATTTGTCCATTTTTCCTTAATTATGTCTCTGTGTTCTCCCAGCCCGCTCCCCTGCCAGCTACTAATTTATGGGGCAGGCTGACGATCCGCCAGCTGGCGGAGAAGGGCTGGCGGGTGTGGTTTTTATCTTTTTCATTTAAAATCAAATATCAAAAATCCTAAAATCATTTAGTCCTTTTTACTTAATCACCACTCACATCTTTAGGTATTTCCCGGGGTTATCGTCAAAATAGTCTCCTTCAACAGGATGAAATGAATAAAAAACCAACCATGAATTAAATATATCTTTTTCAGAAAAATGGCCGTTTTCTCCTTGAGCCAGGGCTATTCCCGTTTCAGTTTCACTGTATAAACAAATAACCAAACTGCTGTATTTATCATATTCTTCTCGAATTTGCTTACATAATTCTCTTAATGCAGTTCTATCGTGACTGTTTACAGTGGCATATATTTTAATCTGTTGAAATGAACCTGATAATTTCTCAATCTGTTGGATGGTGTATGATAATGCTTTTGAACTTTGAACGTCTTTTTTTATAACAGTTTGTTGAATATTGATAATTTCATTCCCATTCTTATTTTCAATCGAAGATAGAATTTTACGGCTATACCGTTGGCTCATTTGTAAGAAAGGTTCTTGCTGCAAATGAAAAGAAAGTTTGTGTAATTCTTTCTCATATAATTCCTCGTTCGTGAAATAGTTAAGATCTGCTAAATCACTATTTATATTGTCCATGGTTCTTAGAGAATCATTAGCAGATGTTCCTTTAAACTGGATGAAGTACAGGGCACTGGCCAATAGGAATAAAAAGAAAATCACTTTTTTCATGGGTTGCAATTTACGTGTAGGTTAAGCATCCTTGCTTGACTGAAAAATAGTGTCATTGCGATCAGCATATTGGCGGAGAAGCGATTTCCTTGCATCAAACCACCCCAAACCCCAATAATTGTCATTGCGAGGAGGAGTTTAACGACGACGCGGCAATCTCCTGCTTCAATGAAAGGTAAAGACATCATGATTCTCCGGCCGTTAACATCCCCAAGGAGATCGCCACATCTTTTCACTTCGTATCAAAGATTCGCGATGACAAAATGGATGTTTATTATTATAAAGGAATTTTATTCATCAAACCAATCTTTTGCTAAATCCCTCCATTCAGGATTCATTTCCTCAATCATTTCAATTTTCTTTGCTCTGGAGCCTGCCTTGATTCTTTTTTCTTCTTCAAGAGCAACCCATACATCATCTGTTTCAGCATACCAGACAAGCTGATTGCAATTATATCGGGCAGTAAAGGACGTTGGGTCTTCTTTATATTTGTGCTGCCAAACTCGACCTTCCAGATCGCTGGACATCCCAGTATATATGACAGTGTACCATTTATTAGTCAACATATAAACATAGTATGTCATTTCTTCCATACTTTAATTTAAAAACAAAACCCCAAATACTGTCATCGCGAGCGAGGTACGAGCGCGGCGATCTCCTTACATCAACAAACCTCCGCCCATCATAATTCCTCGGGCGTTAACATCCCCAAGGGGATAGCGTCGTTACTTCGCGCCTCGCTAAGACAATATCTATGTTTTATAATAAAGAAAAAAGAAGTATGTCATGACAATTATTGTTTATACCTAACTAAACTAATTAAATATCAGCTTAAAAGAATTATTTCATAACTTCCGCCCCTTTTGAAACCAATAATTGAAAGTTTAAATATAATTTTATGTCACTCATAGAAGCCCACGGCGGAAAACTAAGCAAATTAGTTCTGGATGCGGATGCATCAACCGAATTAAAAAATGAAGCAAAATTATTTCCTTCATGGACATTGAATGATCGCCAAATTTGCGATCTGGAAATGATCCTCAACGGCGGTTTTTCTCCATTGAACGGCTTTCTGAATAAAGCCGATTACAATTCAGTTCTAGATAACATGCGTCTGCAGAATGGTACAATATGGCCCATCCCCATTACATTGGATGTAAAAGAAGAATTTGCGCAAAAAATAAATATATCAGATGAAATAGCCCTCAAAGATAAAGAAGGCTTCACCATTGCTGTTATGTCTGTTGAATCCATTTGGACACCGGATAAATCGGCTGAAGCAGAAAAAGTTATTTTAACAACTGATGACAGCCATCCTGCCGTCAATTACCTCTTAAATGAATCCAACCCAGTTTATGTTGGGGGACCGATAAAAGGGCTTATGCTACCCAAACAATACGATTATACAGATTTGCGCCACACTCCTGCTCAAGTCAGGGAATTGTTTGAGAAAAACGGCTGGGACGACGTGGTAGCATTTCAGACACGAAATCCCATGCACAAAGCTCATGTCGAACTCACTGTCCGTGCTGCTGCAGAAAATAATGCTAATATTTTAATCCATCCCGTTGTTGGTTTAACCAAACCCGGCGATGTAGATCATTATACACGAGTAAGATGTTATCAGCATATTTTAACAAAATATTCGGATAATTCAGCCATGTTGAGTTTACTTCCTTTGGCTATGCGTATGGCCGGTCCCAGGGAAGCATTGTGGCATGCCATCATTCGCAAAAATTACGGGTGTAATATGTTTATTGTTGGTCGCGATCATGCCAGTCCTGGCGCAGGAAAAGACGGCCAGCCATTCTATAGTCCCTATGATGCCCAAGATTTGTTGAAAGAACACGAAGAAGAATTGGGAATCAAAATGGTTCCGTTTCAGCTCATGGTGTTCGTTCCCGCAAAAGATGCCTATGTTCCCAAAGATGAATTAGGTGATAATGAAAAATTCAATATGATTTCTGGAACAGACCTTCGTGTTCGATTGCGAAATGATGAAGAAATCCCTGAATGGTTTTCCTATCCGGAAGTAGTGGCTGAATTGCGGCGTTTTCGTCCTGCACTGGATAAACGCGGTTTCACTGTGTTTTTTACCGGGCTTTCAGGATCGGGAAAATCAACCTTGGCTAATGGTTTATTGGTAAAACTCATGGAAGATGGTCGTCGCCCCGTTACACTTTTAGATGGTGATATTGTCCGTACGCATTTATCCAGCGAACTGGGTTTTTCTCATGAACATCGTAAACTGAATGTCCGTCGAATTGGATTTGTGGCTAGTGAAATTACAAAAAATGGCGGCATTGCAATTTGTGCGCCCATCGCTCCCTATGAGGCGGATCGCCGTTTTAACCGTGAATTAATTTCTCCATTAGGCGGATTCATAGAAGTATTCGTGGATACCTCTTTGGCCGTATGTGAAGAAAGAGATGTAAAAGGATTATATGCCTTGGCTCGCGAAGGAAAACTAAAACAATTTACAGGTATAGATGATCCCTACGAGGAACCGGAAAATCCGGAAATTGAAATTACGTCGGATGATGTGATGCCTGAAATTTTAGTGAATGAAATCATTTCGAAAATCAAAGAAATGGGTTATGTATAATAACTCGATTTATGTTTAAATTTAACAGCTGTATGAAAATAATATTCCGAATAGAAAGGGGCGTTCTTAATTGAACACTATACGAACATCCCGGAACATTTTTCCCAACCCATTTTTGAATGCATCTGCAACAGGTGCATTTTTTGTATCTAGAATAGGAGTCATTAAATGAATTCAACTTCGTCATTGGTTAAGTTGCAGGATATCGATACCCAATTGCTGGAGATCAGTGAACTGCTCGGCGATTTACCTGTAAAAGTTGATCAACTGATTAAAGATGAACAACAACTAAAGGAAAACATTGGTCAGCGTAAAAACCGCATCAAGGAAATTGATCTTGAGGTGTCTAAAAAAGATCTACAGGTAAAAAGCCTCACAGTAAAGATTGATAAATTAAAGGATCAACTTTTTCTTGTAAAGACCAATAAACAATATGATGCTTTATCTCAAGAAATTGATTATCTCAAAGAAGAACTAGATAATATCGAATTGAATGAACTAGAACTCATTGAAGAAAAGGATACTCTTTCCACCGAATCAGAAGAGCGGGAAAATAATTTGGAATCATTAACTGAAGACCTTCATAAAAGGAAATCAAACCTGGAATCATTGATTGAAGAATCTTCAGTAAAGAAAATGAATCTGGAAAGTGATCGATCAGATATAGTTAAAGAATTATCTGGTTCGGTTATTTCGAAATATGATCGTGTTTTTGTTGCTCGGAATGGGTTGGCTGTTGTGGAAACATTGGGAACATCATGTGGCGGATGCGGGTCCATCGTCCCTCCTCAGAAAATCGCAGAATTAAAGCAAGGTACAACACTGCAAACCTGCGATGTCTGCAGCCGGTTTCTGTATTGGCCGGCAAAAAAGGATTAATTTTTCATATATTTCATTTTTAAGGTAAATTTCATAGTTATTTAACAATCTGAGTCGGCTGAGTGGTTGCTCTGATTTGCCTACGAGCAGATCAGGGAGGAAAGTCCGGGCACCGCAGAACAGGATGCCTCCTAACGAGAGGAGCACCGACATCAAAGATGTCGGTACATGGATAGTGCAGCAGAGAGTAGACTTCCCCATCCGCCACTTGGCGGATCGGGGTAAAGGTGAAACGGTGGTGTAAGAGACCACCAGGTTTTCATGAGAATGGAAATGCTTGGTAAACCCCATCCGGTGCAAGATCGAATAGGCTCCGAGACATTGTTCGTGTCCTTAGGGATTATTTCACAGTCCCTTATTAGGGGCGGGTAGATTGCTAGAACCCGATCGCGAGGTCGGGACCAGAGAAATGACCACTGATTCTCGATTCGCCAGCTGACGGATCGGGAGGGACAAAACTCGGCTTATAGGCCGACTCAGACGTTTAAAAATAATACATGTTTGGAATTATTTTAGAGTAGGAAAATATATATGCCAGAAATTTGTAGATTTTTTGGGATTATAGTAAGAATGTACTATGATGAACATAATCCCCCACATTTTCATGCTGAATATTCAGGAAATAAAGCGGTATTTGATTTTCAAGGCAATATTATCAAAGGGGATTTGTCATCAAAAACTGCCACGAAGCTAATACGGTAATGGGTTGATCTTCATACCTCCGAACTTGAAGAAGATTGGAATTTGGCTAGAGAAAATATGGAAATAAAAAAAATAGAACCTTTAAAATAGAAGGAGGGGAATTAATGTGGAATATGAATGATGTAATTTCAATCAAATATCAAAGAGACTATATTTATTTTATTGAATTTGATGATGGGAAAAGCGGCAACATAGATTTTTCTGGTTATATAAAAAAAGGACCCATATTCAAACCACTAAAAAATTTGTCTTTTTTTCAAAATGCCAAAATTCAAGGCGGAACAATTTCTTGGGAAAATGGTGCCGATATTGCACCAGAATCATTGTACGAAAAAATTGCTAATCACCAGAAAACCTAAAATCAAAAAATAACAGAGTGATTTTACACGTTAGCTTTTGGTACTTTATTCTTTATGCGTTGGTCTTTATTAAATCCTGATCAGGACACAGTCAACTCCATCCAAAAAACATTCCGCACGTCGGAGGTCATTTCTAAAGTATTAGCCAATCGAAAAATCCATAAACTGGATTCAGCCAACCGATTTTTTAATCAAAATTTGGATTTGCTTCACGATCCATTTCTTATTCAGGATATGGATAAAGCTGTACAGCGTGTGTTAAAAAATATTAAATCAGGTAAACCGATAATGGTGTTTGGTGATTATGACGTGGATGGTACAACCGGAGCCGCTTCCCTTTATTGCGCATTTCAGAAATTTGGAGCGGATGTAACCTATTATATTCCCCATCGTGAAGAGGAAGGATATGGACTGTCTTATCAGGGAATCGAGGTTGCCCAGGACAATGACATTGATCTTATTATTACCTGCGATTGTGGTATAAACGCCTTTGCACAAGTTGATTTTGCCAATGAAAAAAATGTGGATATTATTATCACAGACCATCATACAACAGAAATAAATCTCCCACAAGCATACGCAGTTTTGAATCCGAAGAGAAAAGATTGTCAATATCCATTTAAGGGACTTTGCGGAGGTGGAGTTGCCTTCAAGTTAATCACTGCTATTGGCAGTGAATTAAATATTCCTTTATCTGAATATGAAGAAATTTTACCATTTATCACACTGGGGACTGCTGCAGACATTGTACCCATAAAAGATGAAAACAGAGCCATTGTCCACTATGGTTTAAAAATGCTGGAGAATATCAAAAAACCTGGTTTAAAAACGCTGTTGGAACTGGCAGGATTAAATGGAAAGATTTCTGTGGGACAATTAGTGTTTAGTATAGCTCCCAAGATAAATGCCGCTGGCAGACTGGGCGATGCGAATCGGGCAGTCGAATTACTTGTAACGGACGATGTGGATCGGGCACGGGTGCTTGCAAAAGAGTTGGATGAGGAGAATAAACGTCGTCAATTAATCCAGCAAGCGGTGGTGGATGAAGCATTATATAAGGTAAATGCAGAAGTGGATTTGAAGAAAGAACATGCATTGGTTTTAGCCAATGAAGGCTGGCACCAAGGTGTTGTTGGTATTGTTGCTTCAAAAATTAAAGAGGAGTTCAATCGACCCACCGTAATCATTGCATTGGAAAATGGAGCGGGAAAAGGGTCAGCCAGGAGTATTGCAGGATTTGATTTATACGAGGCACTCACCGCGTGCAAAGATCACTTAGAAGGCTATGGCGGCCACCCCATGGCAGCTGGATTGACTCTTTCAACAGATAAATTAAACCAATTTAAAAAATCATTTATTGATGTTGCCAATAAACAATTATCAGAAGAAAATTTGCAGGCAACATTGACTTTAGACTGTGAATTAACATTGCAGGATATTACACCCCGCTTTATGGAATTTTTGGATAAATTAAGCCCCTATGGTCCGGGGAATATGCGTCCGAAGTTTGCAATTAGAAATGTAAAAATTTCCGGTGCTCCTAAAGTAATTGGCAAAACTGGTGAGCACTTAAGATTCAAAATCAAGCAAGGTTTAAAAACCATGGGAGCCATTGGTTTTGGATTGTCCAGCAAATACGAGATGTTGATCACAGGCCAACCAGTCGATATTGCATGTGTTGTGGAAACAAATGAGTGGCAAGGAAATACAACAATTCAACTAAACGTAAGAGATATAAAAAAGAGCTAAAACATGATTAAAACGGCTATAACAGGAATGGGCTTTCACGTCCCGGAACAGGTTGTAACTAATGCAGATCTTGAAAGTATGATGAATACCAGCGATGAATGGATTCGTACCAGGAGTGGAATTCAAGAAAGACGTTGGGTTAAAGAAGGTGAAGGCGCATCTGATTTATCCATAATTGCAAGTGAATCAGCTATGGAAAATGCAGGTGTAAAATCAAGCGACATTGATATGGTAATTGCCGCGACTGTTTCTTCAGACTATTATTTCCCTGGCCTGGCAGTCCAACTGCAAGAAAAGATGGGAATGGATACTATTGGAGCATTTGATATGCGTGTAGGGTGTTCCGCGTTTATTTATGGGCTTTCAGTTGCAGACCAATTCATCAAAACCGGCCAATGCAAAACCATCTTGCTGGTAGGCACCGATATTTTATCAACTATTTTAGAAAGAGATCCCATTGGCAGAGATGTAGGTGTTTTATTCGGTGATGGAGCCGGTGCGGTCATTTTACAGCCGTCTGAAAATGGAAACGGTGTGTTATCAACCCACATGCATTCCGATGGAAAATATTTGAAAGAATTATGGGTGGAATTACCCGGTTCAAAATTCAAGGAACGAGGATTAACAGATGAATTAATGGAAGAAAGACGCCATCGCCTTTTTATGAATGGACGTGAAGTGTTCAGACATGCTGTAAAACGTTTTCCTGAAGTGATACAAGAAGCGTTGAATGCAAATAATCTCACATTAAATGATATCGCCCAGATTATTCCTCATCAAGCTAATCGGAGAATAACAGAAGCTGTTGCCAAGCGCATGGGTGTGGGAACAGATTTAATATACAGCAATATTCACCGCTATGGAAACACGACAGCAGCAACAATTCCCATTGCCATGTGTGAAGCATTCGAGGAAGGAAAATTTTCAGCCGGTGATAATATAATATTGGCAGCATTTGGTTCAGGATTTACCTGGGCTTCAGCAGCCATAAAATGGTAATAGAATAATGGATAATCTATTTTTTAGAGAAGAACATTCCATGCTGGTTGATATGGTGCGAGATTTTGCCAACACTGAAATTGCACCTATTGCTCAAGACATGGAAAAGAATGGCAAAATTCCGAATGAAATAATATCTCAAATGGCAGAATTAGGCCTTATGGGAATACCAGTACCTGAAGAATACGGCGGAGCTGGAATGGATACAGTGGCCTATGCTGCAGCAGTTATGGAACTGGCCAAAGTGGATGCATCAGTTGCCATAACAATGGCTGCTCATACATCCTTGGGTTCCATGCCCATTGTAATTGCCGGTACAGAAGAGCAAAAACTAAAATACTTACCTAAGCTGGCTTCAGGTAAAGTAATAGGCGCTTTTGGTCTAACTGAGCCGGGAGCTGGCAGCGATGCCGGTTCAACTAAAACAACTGCAGAATTGGATGGCGATGAATATATTGTTAATGGTGGAAAAATATTTATTACAAACTCAAGTCTAGCCGGTATCCTCACATTAACAACGAATATAATTGAAAATGGTGAAAATAAAGGAATTGGCGCACTCATAGTTGAAACGGATAATCCCGGGTTGAAAATTGGTCCTAAAGAAAAGAAAATGGGTTGGCGAGCCAGCGATACCCGCCAGTTATTTTTTGAAAATATGCGTGTTCCAAAAGAGAATGTATTGGGTCAACCCACAGATGGATTTCAAACATTCTTGAAAACGCTCATAGGCGGGCGGATTTCTGTTTCGGCATTATCCTGTGGTACGGCAGAAGGTGCATTTCAAAAAGCACTCCAATATTCAACTGAACGGACAGCATTTGGGAAAGAAATCACTGCATTTCAAGCAGTGGGATTTAAACTGGCTGATATGGCTACAGATATTGAAGCAGCAAAATTGCTGACCTTTCATGCAGCCTGGATGAAAGACCAAGGCAAAGATGTACTTAAACAAGCAGCTCAAGCAAAACTATTTGCCAGCGAAGCAGCCATGCGTATTACAACGGAAGCTATCCAGATATTTGGTGGATATGGCTATGTAAAAGAATATGATGTTGAACGCTTTTTCCGGGATGCAAAAGTACTGGAAATTGGGGAAGGAACCAGTGAAGTGCAACGCATAATCATCGCCAGAGAATTAGTAAAAACATTGAGTAAAGCAGCATGATAACATCAAAGAAAATCCAAGACACCATTACGTCCGCAAAAGAATTATTATTTAAAAATGCAATACAAATAGGCATTCTCATTGTTCTGGTTTTTATTGTATCGTTATTTTTTCGCCAGGGAAGAGGCCTACAATACAGTTACCAAGTAGATGATATTGCTCGTGATCCTGTCATTGCACCGTTCAATTTTCCCATCCTGAAAACAGATGAAAAACTGGAGGCTGATTTGGATGAAGCGCTCCGTTCAGAGCCCTATCTTTTTCAACGAAATCAGGAAGTTGTTCAAACTCAAACACTTGCATTAAATGAATATTTCCTTTTAGCTGGCGAGATACGAACAGCTGCAGATCAATTGGAAAAAACAAAAGAACTTCTTTACCGTTATCGCCATGATGAAAAATATGAAGAAGTACGCTCATTGTTTCGGGCTGATAGTACAACTCTGCTTGTACTTAAAAATAAATACCAGGAAGATTATCCTGCCCTCATGGCTGAAAATGAACGCTTTTCAATATTAAATCCTCAAGACCCTTTCGAGTCAAATCAGGCATTGGATCGATTCAACGAAGATTTATTGCAAATTTGCAAAAACAGGTGGGCAGAGGGAATTATCGATATTGATGCAACTGCAATCATAAGTGACGAAGTATCCATTGATCAAGGCGATATACCCATATTACTAAAACCCGAGGAATTGAACGATCTCAATATCGCATGGACTCGTTCCAAAAAAGAGATCAATTCACTCTACAGCAACGAGACGGATATTCGACGGGAATTAGGGTATGTCATCCTTGTGGAATTCATGAAGCCCAATATTTTTTTTGGTAAGGAAATAACAGAACGTCGCCAAAAAACCCGGTTAGATCGCGTCCCTCGGAACCAAGGAATTATGCTGAAGGATGAAATGATCATTGATGCAAATCAGCGCATTACACCGGACATTTATCAAAAGTTGATGTCACTGGCGATTGCAATAAGTAAAGTAGAAAAACGTGAAAAAGGTTGGGATCAGGTAATATCATACCTCGGACGATTAATGGTTGTAGCTGTGGTTATTTCGTTTTTCTTTACATTTTTACTTACCTACCGTAGTCACATTTTCAGTGAATGGAAACTGGTTTTGCTTATTGCGGTGATTTTTGCCATTATGATTGGATTGACGGATCTATTTGTATTTCGATTTGAGTTTTCAGAATACCTGATTCCCATCAGCGTTACAGCTATGCTCCTCACAATTCTTTTTGATGCCAGGATTGGATTCATGGGTACAGTGTCAATCACATTATTAAGCGGTATTTTAATCGGTAATAATCTGGAATTCATTGTGACGATCATTTTCATCTCATCTGTCGCAATGTACATGGTGAGGCGTTTAAGAACAAGAAGCCAATTTTTGACAACAATATTGGCCATGATGGTTGCGAGTTTATTGGTCGTCATTGCTCACGGTCTTTATAAAGGGCATGCATGGCAGGATATGCAAATTGACTTGATTTATCTCATGGTCACGAGTCTACTCACACCGATTGTTACCTACGGTTTAATCGGGATCGTTGAAGTATCGTTTGGCCTGACAACTGATTTGACATTATTGGAACTATTGGATTTCAATCATCCATTGTTGAAACGCATGCAGCGTGATGCTAACGGCACATTTAACCATAGTATCGTGGTGGGAAATCTTGCTGAAGCCTGTGCCGATGCCATTGAAGCTCGAGCCCTTTTATGCAGAGTAGGCGCTTATTATCACGATATTGGTAAAATGGTCCGCCCGGAATATTTTATAGAAAACCAATACAGCGGAGAAAACAAACACGATGGCCTTACGGAATCCATGAGCGCTAAGATTATCCGTAATCATGTGAGTGAAGGGCTAAAACTTGCGGCAGAATATAGTGTTCCAAAAATTGTCAGCAATTTTATTCCCATGCATCATGGTACAACTCGCGTGGAATATTTCTACCGTAAAGCATTGGAAAATGCCAATGGAAAGACGATTGATGAACATGCATTTCGTTATCCCGGTCCTAAACCCAATTCCAAGGAAACGGGTATCTTGATGCTCTGCGAAGCGATTGAAGCAGCCGTCCGCTCCATTAAAAATCCTGATATTTTCAAAGTGGACGCTATGATAGATAAAATTATTAAAAAACGCCTTGAAGAAGGACAATTGGATGAATGCCCATTAACGATTGATGATTTACGTCGGATTAAAGGAACGGTTGACGGACAGACCGGTATGCTGCCTGTTTTGAGGGGAATTTATCACATCCGCATTGAATATCCTGAAGAGAAATCTGAAACCACAGCCGAAGCCTAATGTCAATTTCAGTTGAAGTTGACCCTGCTTTCAGCGGGTTAAACCAAATCCATGTCGAAAATATTATAAATACAGTATTTGAAAAAGAAGGATTTACTGCAGATAATGTTTCTCTTGTTTTTGGAAATGATGAATTACTAAACCAACTAAAAAACGAATTTTTTAATAAAGACCAACTCACAGATGTCATTGCCTTTCGTTTGAATGATTATGATGAGAAAAGGGTAGAAGGCGAAATTTATATCAGTATCCCCCGTGCCCGGGAAAATTCAAATTCATATAACGAACTCTTCGAGAAAGAAATAGGCAGATTGATTATTCACGGTAGCTTACATTTATTGAATTATGATGATCAATCAGAAGCCGATAAAGCAAATATGACCAAGAAAGAAGATGAATATTTAAAAATATGTAATTGGGAGTACCTGAATAGTGAGTGATTCAGCTGATGGAAAATTTGAAGAACTGATCACTATTGTTAAACGCTTAAAAGCGCCCGACGGTTGTCCATGGGATCGGGAACAAACCAATGCATCTCTTCTGCCCTTTTTTTTAGAGGAAGTATATGAAGTTATAGAAAGTGTGGATAATGAGAATTGGTCAGAGTTGAAAGAAGAATTAGGGGACATTTTATTGCACGCTGTTTTCCAAGCGGTCATTGCCGAAGAGAATGGCCATTTCAATATTGAAGATTCATTGAAAAACGTGAATGAAAAATTGGTCCGACGCCACCCCCATGTATTTGGTGATGCAAAAGCGGATGAAGCGTTCCATGCCAAACAAAATTGGGAAGCAGAAAAACATAAAGAGAAAAATCGACAATCACGTTTAGACGGTGTACCCAAAACATTGCCAGCATTGGTTCGAGCCCAACGACTCCAGCAAAAAGCAAGTTACGCTGGATTTGATTGGGATGAAGTAGAGCAAGTTTGGGATAAAATTCATGAAGAAATACAAGAACTGAAAGAAGCACAGTCCGAAAGCACCAAAAAGCATATAGCTGAAGAAATAGGTGATGTATTATTTTCTGTTGTAAATCTAGCCCGCTATCTGGATATTGCGGCGGAGGATGCTTTAAGAAAGACCAATAAAAAATTTACGGATCGATTCAGTCAAGTAGAGGAAGGCATTAAAGCCCAAGGGAAAGAACTGGAGGATGCTACCCTGGAAGAAATGGATGCCATTTGGGAAATGGCAAAAAACGCTGACGGTTCTAATGAGAAAAAATAATTGTTGCGTATTGCGCAACAAGGTTATATTTACATATGATCCTGTCATTTGAACATAAAGGATTAAAAAAATTCTATGAAACAGGATCAAAAGCTGGTATTCAGGCTCAGCATGCAAAACGGTTAAGACTAATGCTATCTGCTCTGGACACAGCAACGAGTATTGATGATATGGATATACCTGGTTTTAAACTTCACAAACTAAAAGGGAGTCGTAAAACTTTATGGTCCATATGTGTAAGTGGAAACTGGCGCATCACCTTTAATTTCGAAAATGGTAACGCCACTATTGTTAACTACGAGGATTATCATTAATGAATATGCATAAACCACCTCACCCCGGTGAATTTATCAGGGAAATATATATTGAACCTTTTGGTTTAAGTGTGAGAACAGTGGCATCAAATATGAATGTAGCTCCGTCTACTTTAACACGTCTGTTAAATGGGCTCAGCAATGTATCTCCGGAAATGGCATTGCGCTTGTCTCAAGTGTTTGGCCGCAGCCCGGAGAGTTGGCTAGCCATGCAGGATAACTATTCTCTTTGGCTGGCCAGGAAGAAGGTGAATATTAAAAACTTGAAAAAGATCAATCTTGAAACTGTATAATAAACATTTTCGTGATTTTTAAAATAACTGCCTAATTAATTATTGATTAAACAGATCTCCATTTAAATATTTTAATCCTGTATCTACCGCAACTGTAACAACAGTTTTTCCTCCTCCTAATTCTTCTGCAAGCTGGGTTGCGCCTAACACGTTCAGTCCACTGGATGTACCGCAAAAAATTCCTTCTTCACGGACCAATCGATTTGCCATTTCTCTCGCTTCACCTTCATCAATTCCTCGTGCTTCGTGATAGTTGTTTTTATTTAACAATGGCAATTCAAACCCAAGGCCGATTCCTTCCACATTGTGTTTCCCGCCGGATTGGCCTTTAGAATAATATGGCGCTGAAGCAGGCTCCAAAGCCACAATTTTTGTTTCGTTGTTAGAATTTAATAAGACATTGGAAACACCCATAAGAGCACCTGCTGTTCCAACAGAACCCGTAAATACATCAATGGGTTTTTCTATTTGATCCAAAATCTCTTCCCCCATTTTTTCAAATCCTTTTATGATATCTTTATTATTTAATTGATCCGTAAAAAAATAATCATCTCTATTTGCCAATTCCTTTGCTCGGTCAATCATTTGATTAATAAGATTTGAATTGATTTTTCCTGATGGACTATGGATCACTTCGAGATTTGCTCCGAAAGCACGCATAGTATCCAGTTTTTCTTTGGCAAATGCATCAGATGAAATCACATGAAAATCATATCCCTTTACCGCACAAACGAATGCAAGACCTGAACCGGTACTGCCACCAGTGTATTCAACCACAGACATTCCTGGTTTTAATTCTCCCCTAGATTCTGCTCCTTCGATCATGGCCAAGGCCATCCGATCTTTATAAGAACCAGTGGGATTCCCACCTTCCAGTTTCACCCAAACTTCTGCTGCACTTTTGGGAACAACACGATTCAGTTTAACGATGGGTGTGTTCCCAATGGTTTCAAGTGTGTTGGAACAAACTTTCACTTTGATTCTCCCTGAACCGTTACCACCAACCGCCGGTTTCCGCCATGGTTTCGGTGTTCACATAGGTAAATCCCCTGCCAAGTTCCAAGATTCAATTTTCCATTGGTAATGGGAATATTCACGGTGGAACCCAAAATGGATGATTTCAGATGGGCCGGCATATCGTCCGGTCCCTCAAATGTATGGCGGTAATTGGGTGCGTTTTCCGGCACCATTTCATTAAAATGGGATTCAAAATCCACCCGCACCGTTGGGTCTGCATCTTCATTGATTGTAAGGGAAGCGGAGGTATGTTTGATAAATACCTGGACGGTCCCTATCTCAATATCCTTTATTTCCGGAATTGCATTTACAATTTCATCTGTAATAATATGAAATCCCCGTGTGTAATTAGGAAGAGTGATCTGTTTTTGTTTCCACATTCTTTTTAGTCAAAGTTAGTTTTAGTGAATATTCCCTGCCCTCCCCATTCCCTTATTTTGGTTTTGGCAGACGGGGTGTTATTTGTGGGTAGGTTCAAAGAATTTTCTCCATCCAAATTCGTGTTTCATCCTCAGGGATTTTCGGAATTTCCCCTGAAAATCTAAAACCTCTTTTTAATGAAAAACCAATCATTGCTTTGTGTTTTTTTCTGGTTTTTAACGTGATGAAATAGTAACCATTTTCTTGTGCCCATTTTTCCTGATAATCTGCCAATCTTTCTGCCACGCCTTCTTTTCTGAATTCCGGAAGTACGCCTCCCATCCAACTGTAAAATGAACCATTATCGTTTCGTTCATATCCTATTTTAAATCCCACCGGTTTTTCTTGAATTTCAGCAGTTAAAATAAGATGCTTCAATTTCAGTCGTCTTTGATATTCATCAAATGGATAAGGATCATCAAATTCTGGTATTTTTGTAGAAATTTTGAAAGCATCTTCCAATCGGTTTTCCTTAACATGTATCATTTTTCAATAGTGTAAGAATATAATAAATGAGCCATTTCATCCACAAAATACAGGTGCAATTCATTCTTACTAATGCTACAGAAAACAAACCCTAATGAGGATTTTTTAAATAATGTATATTTTGTTTTTTTAACATTTCGAGTTGATGAACCTCCGCCTGATATAATATGATGGACATTTTCATCTTTAAGAAATTGAAGATCATGATCGTGACCTGTGAAGTATACGAGTACATTATTATTGTCAAAAATGGGTTTTAGTTTTTGGACTAATTTTTGATTTTCACCGTGTTTCCCACCTGTTCGAATTGGATGATGACCAATCACGATATTCCAGTCTGCAGTAGAATTCTGTAATGTGCTTTTTAGCCAAACATACTGTTTTTGATATCCATTTGACTCTTTTATTAAAGAAGGTGTATCAGTTATAATAAGCAATATTTCAGTTGAATCTTCTGCGGTAATTGATTGGGTATAATACTTTGCCGGCATATTCCATCGGTCACTGTTCATTGTGTAGTCTATCTGTGCATCTACACGACCATAATGGTCATGGTTACCTAACGATGCATACCAGGGAACATGTAAGGAATTTTCACTATAAACAAATTCAAATGATTCTTCCCAATGCTTATCATGAGTACTTCTAACACCCCAATTATAAAAATTATCGCCCGTTGTTAAAATAAAATCTATTGGATAAAGGTCTGCCGTAAAGGCCATAGCATTCGCCACTGCTTGCTGTTTAGCATTTCCACGACGGCCCCAGTCACCGATTACAATAAATCGGGTACCGTCCTCGATTTCAAATGGTTCGGGAGGAATAAAGACATTCGGTCGCTGACTACAAGCGCTTAATAATAAAATCAGTAAAAATCTGGCTTTAAACATTTACCAAGGTAGATTATTTAAATCTGCATTTCCACCGGAAAGAATAACACCGATTTTATTTCCAATATTTTCTTCAGGATGCTTCATCAATGCTCCCAAAACAACAGCAGATGATGGTTCAATAATAATATTTAGTCGTTCCCAAAGAAGTCTCATTGCACGTATTATTTCATTTTCACTGACAGTTATTATTTTTGAAACATGTTTATAAATAATGGGAAATGTTTTAGTTCCTAGTGAAGATAACAATCCATCTGCAATCGTGTTAGGATTCAGTTGTGGAACGATTTCTCCTTTTTCAAGGGATAGAAAAGCATCATCTGCACCTTTAGGTTCGGCTCCAATAATGGTCACATTTGGATTTAATCCTTTTGCAGCGATGCACGTTCCGGAAATCAAACCACCACCTCCAATTGGTGTAATGATTACATCTAGATCCGGATGAGATTGAAGAAGTTCCAGAGCGACTGTTCCTTGTCCTGAAATGGTTCGCTTATCATTATATGGATGTATTTCTATAGAGTGAGTTTTATCAATAACCTTTTTTAATGTTACTTCTCGCGCATGCACTTTCGGTTCACAATATGTAATTTTACCACCATATCCTTCCACAGCTTGTTTTTTATTTTCTGGTGCATTACTGGGCATGACTATATGAACTGGTATGCCACGAAGTTTACCTGAAAGAGCAAGGGCAGCAGCATGATTTCCTGAAGAGTGGGTTGCCACACCTTTGGACGCTTGTTCATCCGTTAAACTGAAAACAGCATTGCAGGCGCCGCGAAATTTAAAGGCACCGACTTTTTGGAAATTTTCACATTTGAAGTATAATTTAGCATCTACCATTTCATTGATAGCAGAACATGTTAACACAGGTGTTTTTTCAGCGAATGGGGCGATGCGTTCAGCGGCTGTTTCGACATCTGAAAATGTGGGATTTATTTTATTCATTCATATTACTTTGAAATCTCATTCATCCATTCAATCATTCTTTACGTTTTCCGCTCTTTTTTTCTAGCTGCAGGAAAAAGGATGTTATTTAGGATTAAGCGATATCCCGGTGAATTTCTGTGCAAGGAAAGATCGGTGGGCGGGTCGCCTACAAAATGCTGGTAATCTTCCGGATCATGCCCACCGAGAAAGGTATAAGTACCTTTACCAAAATTTCCATGGATATATTTCACCTGGGGTGTGGTGATATCTTCACCCATGATAACGATATGATTTTTTATGCGATCACGATGGAAACCGGTGGTTTGCCCCATAAATCCCTTTACAACTGAAACGTGGTTTTGTGTCAGCATTGTCGGAACAGGATCATACTTGGCAGAAAACTCAAACAAAGTAAAGTAATCTGCTTCTGCGCCTCGAAGTACCGGATCATGGCTCGGTGGATAATCGATATCAGAAAATTCATAAATCATGGGATCGGGCATAAGGGTAAAATCCATAAAAGCCAACGATTTGGAATAGTCCAGCTTTTTCTGAACATTGGGATCAAGAGGCGTCCCATCAAACACAGAATGAACAGCATCGATGCCTTCTGCCGCTAAGGCAATATCATATGAATCCGTCGCACTGCACATGGCGAAAAGGAATCCTCCTGTTCCCACATAGGCTTTAATTGCCCTGGCGACACCCTTCTTTTCTTCATGAACCGTAGGAAAACCATGTCGAGTTGCCATGGCTTCGAATTCCTTTTGCTGTTGAAGATACCAAGGAGCTAAATGATAATTTCGGTAAAATTTACCATACTGTCCGGTGAAATCTTCATGATGTAAGTGCAGCCAATCATAATTATCCAGTTTGCCTTGAAAAACGTCTTCATCCCAAAGTGTCTCGTATGGTACTTCTGCATACTCAAGTGCCAACGTTACAGCATCATCCCAAGGCTGTTTATTTGGTGGTGTATAAATAGCAATTTTTGGCGCTTTCTCCAATAGGACCACATCCATATTATTTTGCTCAATATGACTGTAAATAGACATGGTTTCTGAAGCATTAATCAACTCATAATTAATTCCGCGAATCCGGCATTCTTTTTCAATAGTGGGACTTGTATCCGCCATGAATGCACCACCACGAAAATTCAATAACCATTCAACATTGACATTATTTTCCAATATCCAAAAAACCAGTCCGTAGGTTTTTAAATGGTCACGCTGTCCCATATCCATGGGGACCAATATTTTCTGGCTGAGTACTATATTCACCAAAAAGATATAGAGAACAATTCGTTTCATCAGCTTTCCAAGTTTGATTTTAATGTACGAACATGTTGACGAACAGGTTCAACCAATAATGATTTTGGGTGATCATGTAATAGCTGTTCATAAAAACCGATAGCTGCTTCAATATCATGCTCGATGAATTCTGCAATCTCGCCAGAAAGAACAAGGCCTTTATCACCCGCATTTGATTCATTTAACCACTGCAAAGTTTGTTTCAATTCTGTTGTTTGACCCAACTGAAGGCGACTGAAAATTTCCCTGATAGCTCCCGTTGATGTGATGGGAGAAGAAGGTTGATACAATCGCATATTAGAAAATACAGTAACAGCCTCTGACAGTTTATTTTGCGCTAATAATTTTTCACCATTTAAATAGTGCTGAAGCGCTTCTTTATCCTCTTTATTTCCATCTGTTAAATGTGTATGCAGTGTTGATTGCAATTCCATAAAGTCATTGAAATGTTTGTTGTTGGGCAAAAGATCCATGATATAATTGTTGATCATATTCATTGAACTGTCTATTTCACCTTTAAAGAGCGATGTTTTTAATGTTTTGATCACGAATTGGCTTTCATTTTTTACTACTATCTTTTTTGGAAGCTGGTCAATATACATTTGAGCTTCATCCATTTTTCCTTCAGTAATCAATAAGTCAATTAAGCTTGAATGAATCTTGAAAGCAAGTTTTTGATCAGGTCTGGATGCCAGCGCTTTGTTATATGCCAGTCGTGCTCCATCTAAATCTTGTAACACGTTGAATTGGATTTCACCTAATCTATAGTGGGCTTTTGGGGAAAAGGATGTTGCTTCCAGTTCGTTTAAAATAGTGTTATATAATATGACAGCCTGTTCTAAAGAAGCGTTAGAAAAACGGCTAGCCTCATAAAAACCACTGGAAAAAAACACATTATTAATGCCATTTAGAATCAATGATTTACTTATCTGATGGGGTAATATCTGGTCTTCATAAACCTGTCCAAGTCCCAACAAAACTTTTCCCAATTCTTTCGTATTAATTTCATTGGGGTTTGTGCGGATTTCTTCCAATAAAATATGGAAAGTTTCAATAGCTAAATCATATTGTTTTTCTTTTCGCAAATTTCCCGCAAACGTATTTAAACCCTTCCATCTTTCTTGTTTAAGACCTGTTATGGAAAGTTGATGCTTCAGGGATTCATTGTATCTGCCATCTTTGAAATAGAGAGCTGAAAGAAACGTATGACTCATATCTGGCAATGTGTCAATATGAGTTAAAAGCTGCTGTTCAATAAAGGGAAAAGAATCCTTATCATCACTCATAATCAAAATTTTATCCAATATTATTTTATGCTGGCGGGGATTGAATTGAGCAAAAATTAAATATTCCGCTAGAGCTTTTTCGAAATGTTGACGTGAATGAAAGTAATTACCCATATCCATAGCCATGAAATCCGGATCGGCGAATTGTTTTCTGCCGGAATAAACCAATAGAATCATTTTTTCACCCAGCCCTATGCGGCTATAGGTGTGTATCAGCATGCGATAGGCGCTGGAATTTTGTCCATATTCTTGAATGAATTCATTCCAAACATATTCTGCCTGATCATGATTATTGCTCATATAAAAAATTTCTCCCAGTTCAACACGTTGCTGCAAGTCATGGGGAGAATGGTTTAACCATTGATTGATTAATTCAGCTGCAGCCATATAACTCCCCTTTCGTTTGTAAATATTTTTCAAACGATTGTAAACCTGTCGGTTTTTGGGCTTTGTATCTAAAATCAACTCATAGATTTTTTGTGCTTCATTCAGATCCCCCTTACGCTCCATTAATAAGGCATTTTCCAGCCCACGTTTACCCAGAGATTGAACTTGAGTCTGTGCAGTGCAAATGGAAAGAAAAATAATAAATACTTTAATTCGCATTTGATGAATCCGTTGGTGTTGAGAGGAAATTATTTTTACTAATAGCATTGAAATATCTGCGAATCATGGATTGATAATCCCGAGGATAACCGGCTTTCAACGCACGATTCATGGCTTCCAATGCAAGACTGCGGCGCTGACCCATATCTGCCGGTAACCCAGCGGGGCCACTGGTTAAAATTTCAGTTGCAGTTTCACTTTTGCGTTCTTCTTTTTCACCACGTTGGGTCATGGATTTCTGACTGTCCAGCATGCGGGATAATATCCTCTGTTGGCGTTCAACAGTTTTCTTGGACATTCTCCTCCGTTCTAAATCATTTAATACTTCATCCATTTCTTGGGCAATCCCGCTCATATCACCAAGCCCTTTTTCTCCGGATCGCTGCATTTCACTCATCATTTCCTGGAGGGATTTTCGAACTTGTTTTTGCTCTCGTAAAAGTTTTTGCAAAAGACCTTGTTGCGCAGCAGCAGCCATTTGTCCCATGGCTAACTGCATACTTTGATTGTTTATTCCTTGTTGCTGCCCGGCCATTTTTTGCATTTGTTCCAAAAACTGCTCATACCCGCTGGCTGAACCGGATGAACGCATTTGATTCATGGACCGATGGATTGACATGGCAGTCTCATTTAGCGATTTCATGGCCTGCTGCTGATTTTTTGCTGCACCTCGTCCATTACGCTGAGCCAACGCTTTAATGGCTTCCTGCATCATGGCATTAGACATTCCCATACCCCGTCCAATTTCAGGCGTAACCGCAAACGTTTCCCGGGATAATTCCATGAGCTGCTCCATAATTTGACGTAATTGATCTTGTACGATTTGCTGTTTTCCGGCCATTTTTCCCAATCGAGGAGAATTGGTTGGAATGGAGCTTGTTTCACTTTGGAGATGTTCCTGATTTTTAGACAGGTTGAGTATATCTCTCAAAACGTGCTGAAATTTAGATGCCATTTCCTGGGTGGTTGCCGATTGAAATCCTTGTTGTATATCCTGCATTTCACTTAATAGCTTCTGCAAATTTTCCATGGCGGATTCACTATATTCTGTTGCTTTAATCTCATTTTGCCTGCGCAATTGATTTACAGTTCGCTGCAGATCTGCATATGTTTGATTCATGAGCGGATCTCGTTTCAGATCCGATAACCGTTCGGCTGATTCTTCATGAAATTTTTCTACAGCATCGGCAGCATCTTCCATTTCATTTCGGATATTTGAAAATTCCTCCACTTGGCGCTGTTCTTCTTCACTCAATTTTGTGAATGTAGATGACTTTGTTTCTTCATGTGTCTGATCAATCCTATCGTGAATCTTTTCCTGCTGTTCGGCTAATGTTTCCAAACGAGTACGTAATTCATCTAACTTCTGCTCTGCTTTAATGCGCTCAAAAATATCGAGGAATTTGTCTAGTTCCTGCTCCATATATTCCATATTATTCGTTAACGATTCCAAGGCATCCTTTAATTTATTTGCGTCCATTTCAGCCATTATTTCATCAATATTCTGAAGGTTTTTCATTAAGTCTTCTGAAAGCAACTCATCGATTAATTCTTGTAGGTGATTGAATTTTTCCAACAAGTCGGAAGAAAAAAGTTCATGTTTATCTGCTGTTTCCTGCAATGTGTTTAATGCTTCTGAAATGTCCTCCATCTTTTTCATTTCTTCTCGAACGCTTTCAAGCATGTTTTGCAAATCCTGCTGCTGATCCCAAGTCAATTCGTCCTGTTTTAAAATATCCAGTTCCAGTTGCTCCATATTTTCACGTATGGCTTCCAATTCCTCTTTCGAATACGTGATTTCGTCTAAAATAGATTCTTCTTCTGATTCAAAAGACGTAAATAATTCAGCCAAACCGGGTAATCTGGCAATGAATTCTTTTGTGACTGTTTTTTTGGGGCCAGAAACCAAATCATTATCGGACAATTCAAAATGATAATGAATTTCATCTTCCGGCATTAATCTTAATTCAATCAACTGCCAAAAATGGATTATGTCCTGGTTTACGTTCATTGGATCATCAATGGGAATCGTGAAAAGGGACAGCAAGGGGTCCTCAGCGATGTAAGCGGGTCTGTGTATTTCATATGCAACTTGCAGATTTGAAAAACCAAAATCATCTTCAATTTGTACATGCATTGCAATAGTTTGATCGCTTCCGAGTTCGATAGTTTGTTCAGGCTGAAATACTGAAATATCCGGTAAAAGGTCATGAATGGATGTGATATGAAACGGAATAGGATTGCGGTTTGAAATTCCACGGATATCTTGGAGTTGAATTGAAAATTGCCCATCTTCTTTAATAATGAATTCCCCTGTTGCTTCCTTACCAAAAATATCCATGGGCATTTCATCTTCATTGATGATTAAGCTGCCTTTTTTTAAAGGACGGTTACTTCGTAAAGCAACATGGACTTTGGACCCGATTAAGCCGCTAATATCGGCTTGGTTGCCTTTTTGAATAATAGGTTTTAACTGTGTATAACTTGGAGGTGTGAGGGTAATGGTTAAGTCTTCCATTACGGGCCGATCGGTGACTGAAATTGCGTAAAATGGAGACGAAATTTCTTCCCACACATCCCAAAAGTGAACTGCTGTATAATAAGCACGATATTGATAATCCTGGGAAATGTCCTCAATAGTGTATATATATGTACCTGCACTATCTTTTCTGACGACCATTTCAGATCGATGGGTGTCTAGTGAAGCATATGATTGCATATCAATAAAAAGTGAATCAGGAGCATCTCCAATAACGGTGAATTCAAGTTCCGCTGTTTCACCCCCTAAAAGATTAATATTTCCTGATTGATTTTTAATGGAAAATGGTTTTGGGACTGGAAAAAAAGTTTTGGGATGTGACCAGCGAAAGACAGACTGGGCACTATTTTCCCAATTAATAGAAAAAAGAAATAGTCCTGAAAATAGAATAATTAACGAATAAGATTTCCATTTTTGAGCATGTTTAGATTTGAATAAATCAGCTTCATCGAGCTTCTCAAGCTTTTTCGTGGTTTCATTTACAAATGATGTACTCAATTGTTTGGATGAGCTTTTCTCCAAACCGCGCTCCAATTGTAGAGCGTTAATAATTGTATCCTCTTTTGGAAATGCCAACTTGCCCGCGGCTCTTGCCAGGGTTGACCAGCGGTAGCGATTAATTTTGTTATTAATAACAAGGATATATATTAATGCAAAACCAAACAAGATAATGATTACACTCAGCAAACCCAGTTGCCAAATACCATAACGTATTTCAGGTGAGAAATAAAAAATGGTTTCCAGGGATATAGCAGTAATTACAATAAGCAGTCCGATGGTATAAAGGATCCAAGCGGACGTTTTAGCATCATTTATAAGTGCAGCCCGGCGGATATGCTGGAGTTGTTTTTCGATTGTTTGCATTATTGTGTCAAAGCAAAGTGAATAATATTGATCCCCATTTTCAGTGCTGCTTCACGAATTTCAAAAGGATCATTATGAACTTCCGCATCCTCCCAACCATCGCCCAAATCACTTTCATATGTATAAATTATAAGAATACGATCATCTTCAAAAAGTGCTAACGCTTGGGACGGTTTATTATCATGTTCGTGAACTTTGGGTAATCCATTATTGAATTCAAATACTTGGTGAAATATAGGATGATCATGGGGCAATGGAACAAGTTCCTTATCCGGAAATACTCGTTTAATTTCTCTACGAAATGATGGATCCATGCCATAATTATCATCCGCGTGTAGAAACCCGCCGCGTTGTAAAAATGTTCTTAATCGAATAATTTCTGAGTCAGTAAAACGAACATTGCCATGACCGGTCATATATAAATAGGGATATGAATAAAGATTCTCATCCGTCAATTTTATCCTGGCTTCTTTATCTGCGGCAATAATAGCGGTATGAGTTTGTAAATAATTTAGCAGATTGGGTAAGCTGCTGGGATTGCTGTACCAATCTCCGCCGCCGCCGTAATGTAAGCGAGCAATAGTAAAATGCTGTGCCAAAATAGTTGTGGTAAGTGAGAACACAATGATTATATGTTTTATTTTCATCTTATTAGTGGAATTTACTTTGTGTAATATAGTTCCTGTTATTTGAGCGGCGGGGAATTTACAAATACTATCACCCTTTACCATACTTCCAGTAACAAGTTACTTGCTCAAAATGTATATAGGCATTATTTTGAACTATCATGCATCCGAGGTTCACACTATACATAATCATTTTTGTATCCTTTTGTCGTTTAAATGCTGGAGAAGCCGATTCTTCAAAATCCTATCTTTGGGGATTAATTCAATTCAGTTCTGATACGGAAATTGAATACGAACCGGGTTATTGGAAAGACCAAATTTTATATCGACGTGAATTCCACGATCCTATAAAATTTTTACCTGCAGAAGTTCGTTATGGTGTATTTTTTTACGGCGGTGGCGGTGCCGACGGCGACAAAATAAAATCCGATTGGATGAGATATGAAGTTGATGTGTCCGGTTTTGATGGAGGCAATATTATTGCACGTACGGGCCATCAATTGGACATCGACTTTCTTAAAACAAATTTGTTTTATGCTCTTATAAGAGCCAGTTGGCTCGATATGCAAACGGGGTTGAATTTTCGTTATAGTAACTTGTTGATTCCCGGTGAAATTGATCGAATCGAAACTTGGGGAAGTGTGAATCCAGACTGGGATCCGGGTAAAAGTTATTTTGCCCCCCGTATATTAAATCTGGGAGTAAGTCATACCACAATGCTTCAATGGTTTGAATCTTGGTATATTGACATAAGGTATACGTGGGGGTATGCGTATTCACAATTTTATAAAGATTCAAAAAAAGAATTTCTGTCTACACCATCGGCTTTTGGTCCAAGTATGTCATTTTCCGTGGGTCCCAGATTTATCATAGGAAGCGGAAAGAAATCAGATAATTCAAAAGGGAAACAAAATCGATTTTCGTTTGGGGTTGATTTACGCTACGCTTATACAAAATTTAATGACATTAATGATCCGGATGACATTACACCAATTAAACAATTTCATTTACAGGATTTTGGAATACACTTCACTTTCTCCATATTTTATGGTGGGAGATTAACCATCGGGGATCAAGGAAAAAGTTATTACTACCGCAAAGATTTTATCACAGCCCATGAACATTTTGAAACATTTCTGAAAGATTACCCGAATCATTCTAATCGAAAACGAGCAGAAGATTTTCTTGTTTTATGCAAAGAAAAAATCCCAATCCAGCTTTATGAAGAAGGACTTGCCTTCGAGAAAAAGGGAATGTTTGCAAAATCAATTTCTAGATATCTTGATGCGTATAAGAAAGCAGATAGTGATATACGACAACTGATTCAGGACAAACTTGACCATATTGCTATTATTGAAATTGAAAAGGCAGATTTATTATCCGCTCAAGGTAGAGCAGACGAAGCAGTTGCAATGATGGAAAAGATCAAACATTTTTCAGCAGCTGCAAAAACTAAAATTCCGCTATATAAAGCCCGGCATTTACTTCAACAAGGAGAAAAAGCATTAAGCTATGGATTTTACAGCAAATCATTATTGCTTTTGGATGATGCGTTGCAAAAAGATAATCAATTAGAATTTGAAGTAAACACACTACGGTATCAAGTAGCTACGCATCTGGTTGAAATGGCCAATAAAGTTACAGATCACTCAGAATTACGTTCCGCCATCCAAATGCTGGTTGATGCAAGTGAAATGACAGGTGGGTTGGGAGAAAAAAATGAAAAAATTCTCAAAGAATTATTAAAAAAATTCAATGCTGACCAGGATCGAGAAATGACAGGTCGAATTGATCAGCGCATGGATGTGGTTCGCCAGCGAGCCATTATAAAGGAATCTACTCCGCCACTAACGGTTGGTATGACTGTCCCTGATATTCAATCATTGCTGGGTTATCCAAAAGATATTATTGAGCAGAAAGATCAAGACGGATCATCCATCCAATTGTGGATATACCCTTTGGAGGATGGGGGGGAAATGTATTTATCCTTTAAAGATTATATATTATTCAAGATCGAAAAAGATGCTTAAAGTAAATGAGCATTTTTGGTCACGAATGATATTTCATGGCCAATCACTTTAATAATTCCTGCTGCCGGGACAGCAAACAACATGCCCATGGGTCCAATCAGCGTTCCTCCGATAAGCAGGGCAATCATAACCATTATGGGATGCAACCCAACACTTTCACCCACCAAAAGAGGAGTGATAAAATTATTGTCGACTTGCTGAACAATGATAAACATCAATGCAACATCCAGAATATAAAACGGTGAAGGAATGGCATTAAACAACATATGAGCTTGAGCAGCTTCATTTCCCAAATTATTCATCAACGCAACAGCAAAGGCAATGAGCATTCCGATAAAGGGACCGACCAATGGAATCAAATTTGCCAACCCGGCAATGATACCAATAAAAATAACAAGTGTCAAATTTGCCCCAAAGAAATTTAAGATATATAATCCTATAATGGACATGATGGCCACACTTGTTGCAGCTAAAAGTTGACCTCTTAAATAATTTGAAACTTGCTGTTCAATATTATAAATAAGTCGAAGTCCAACCTCAAAATATTTATTGGGAATAAAACTCACCAGTGATTTTTTGAATTGATGATAATTCAGAAGTAAGATAATTGTAAAAATGATTACCATAATCATGTTAAAAACAAAACTGCCTAATGCTCCTGCAAAAGATAGCAATGTAGACATTAAATCACCGACAACCTCATTTAGTTTTGATGCTGCATCCACATCTTCATTTCCGCCTTTTGTAAAGTCAGGTAATTTCGCTTTTGTTTTATCAATAAAGCTGTTGAAATCATCCATGAATGATTCTGTTTCCAGTCGCTGGGAAAAATCCCCGGCCTGATCAGCCAAGTTGGTTGCGAAACTTCCTATAAAAATTGAAATGGCAGCAATTAATCCAATTGTTACAGCTAAAACGCTTATGCCGCGATTTCTAATTTTACGTTCTAAGGAGTCAACGCTGGAAAGTAAAACAGTTGTAAAAAGAAAAGCAAAAACAAGCATTAAAAGAACGGATGAGATATATGGCCAAATCACATATAGAAACCCAATGGAAAGCAACCCAACCATTAATCGATAAATAAGTTGGATATAATTTTTTTGTTTATCCATCAATTATCACTTTTTGGCAGTAGTTCGTTTGTTTTACGCAAGCGTTCGGCGAGTACAGCTCCAAGATTAGTCAAGATTTTGCTGCTTAATGCAGGATTGCGTTCCATGAGTGACAGTAAATCTGGCCTGAAAAACCCCAACAAGGTTGATGGTGAAGTTGTAATGGCTCCAGCTGATCGCGGCTCTGTATCTAATAGAGCAATCTCTCCAAAAAAATCAGGGTTTGTTAATTTAGCTAGAACATTTTTGGATCCAGCATTGTCAAGGTATATCTCGACAGAGCCGGATATAATAATGAACATTCCTTCTGAGGGAGCTTTGTTTTTAAATATATGTTCGCCGGACTGATATGTGCGTTCGTGGGTGAGTTTTTCAATCTCAACCAGTTCTTTATTGCTTAAACCATCAAAGACAGGAACTTGCTTAAGGGCAATGACTTTTTCACTTTCCTGCGAGTTCCAGTTTTTAAATAAATTTGACCAAAGTGGACTTTTCACAATTCTCTCCTGTGGGTTGAAAGGGCTAAAATAGACACCTTATAGAAGACCAGTCAAGAATACGTTCAATTTAAATTGTATGAAATCCTTTGTATCAAGATTGATGAACTGGGTACTTTTAAAGTCTATGTATAGGCGTATTACATTCATATTATTTCTTATGGGGCAGATTATCTGGGCTCAATCAGATGATCGTGATTTCCAGAAAGAACTGAAGTATCAATCGAAAGCAATTCAGGATTTGAAAAATGAAATAAAATCCACCCGCAGCAGACTTCGTTCTGAAGAAAACAGGGAAAAATCAGCAGCCCGAACAATTACAAATCTGGAAGAAGAAATTTCATTGGTTGAGCGTTTGATTACTGAATTGAAAAAAGAAGAAAATACAGCTCGCGCAGAAATTGAAAAGCTAGAAAATGAAATTACAGAAAGTGAAGTCGAATTAAAGGAATTAAGAATTCGGTATGCAAATCGTGCAATACATGTATATAAAAAAGGATCATTATCCGATATAGAAAAAGTGTTGAGCTCAACATCCTGGAGGCAGGCTGTTTATCGTACTAAATACCAGAAAATAATTTCCCAAATTGACCAGCAGCATAAAAAACAAATTCGATCGCTTTTGGTGAATATTGGTAAAAAGAAATTGAATGTGGAAGCAATTCTTCGCAAAAGTACTAGTTTGAAAAAAGAACGTGAAAAACAAATAGCCGATTTACGAGTGAAGCGAAAACAGAAAAAACGCGAACTGGAAAAAATTCGTAACAATAAAACAGAATTGGCAAAATATATTACGCAAAAAGAAGAAGGCGTAAAACAACTGGAAGAATTGATTGGTAAAATTAAGGATGATAAAGCCAAAGCAGATCGGGCAGAACGTATTCGTCGCCAGAGGGAAGCGTTAAAAACGAAATCCTTTGCTGCGTTGAAAGGTCAATTGTCCTGGCCGGCAAGTGGAAGAGTGATTAGCAAATTTGGTCGGAAATGGAATCCGGAATTAAAAACAACTACAAACAATACCGGCATTGATATTAAAGGAAAACCCGGCACGCCTATTACTGCAGTGATGGGTGGAATTGTTACAACTATTACGTTTTTACGCGGATATGGAAATATTATTATTATCGATCATGGTGGTGATTTTTTCACGATTTACAGCCATGTTACAAAAATCCAGACAAATGTGGATAGCGAAGTAAGAGCGGGGGATATACTTGCGTATATGGGAGATTCAGGCTCAATAAATGGCTCCAAACTCCACTTTGAGATCTGGGGAAAAGACCAAAAACTTGATCCCGAAAAATGGTTGGTAAAAAAATGAAATTTAACCCAACACATTTTCAGCCAGGCGTCTGGCAGCGTATAACAAAGATACTTTCATCTAACCGTGTGGGTAGTGCATACTTATTCAGCGGTCCGGAAGGTTCAGGAAAAGAAGCCATCGCTTTGGCATTTTCCGCTGCATTGAATTGCCAGGGGAATGAAATTGTTTGCGGAAAATGTTCATCATGTATTCGCTTTGCCACGATGCAGCATGAGCATCTTCATGTGGTTGTACCATTGCCTCGAAAAAAAACCAGCTTCGATAAAGATACAGATGTTCTCACCATTATTGGTGATGATAATGCAGCACTTTTAACAGACCTTTTGCAAAAGAAAGGTTCCGACCCATTTCAAAAAATTAAACTTCCTCGGGCAAAAAGAATTCTGATTAATTCCATACGTGAATTACGGAAAAAACTTTATCTTAAATCTGTGGATTATGGTTACAAGACTGTATTGATTTTTGATGCTCATTTTCTATCTGATGGAGATGGTGCTTCGGCCAATGCACTGCTGAAAATTTTAGAAGAACCACCAAAAAAAACCACTCTCATACTTGTCACGGATCATAAATCCATGCTTTTATCCACAATTCAATCCCGGTGTCAGCAAATTGATTTTCCACCCATATCCCAAGACATTGTTAGTGCATATTTGACTGAAAGAGGCGTTGGTTTGAGGGAATCTGAATTTTATGCATATTTGTCTGATGGTAATATTCACAAGGCGAGGTTTTTATCTGAAAGACCAATAGCCGACATTTTGAAAATAATGAAAGACCAAGTTGAAATAGTCGTGAATCCCAATGGAAATGATTGGCGAACTTACATAAATAATATGTCCAGAAAAGTGCGGACTAATCCCGAAGAATTCAACTTTGAATTATTTCTCTTACAAACCTGGTTCCACCAATCGTACCGATTATGTCAGAATATTAATGCTCCACTAGCTCAGAATGGTTTTGCAGATGCACTAAAATTATTCTCAACTTCTTATCCTCATGCAAACCTTACTGCCGTTAATTCTGTAATTGAAACGACTATGGAATCTGTGAATAGAAATTTTTATATGCCTTTAACGCTCACAAATATGCTGGTAGATATTCAACATTATTTAAAGGGAAAAGCCTGACGTGGCAGGAAAATTTTATATAACAACGCCTATTTATTATGTGAATGATAAACCTCATATTGGACATGCGTATACAACAATCCTTGCTGATGTTCTTGCGAGATATCATCGTGCAGCAGGTGAGGATGTATTTTACTTAACCGGGTTAGATGAACATGGTCAAAAGGTTCAACAGGCAGCAGAAGAAAGAGGTGTTGATCCGAAGCAGCATTGCGATGACATGGCACCACAGTTTTTAGAATTATGGGAAAAACTTCATATTCAAAATGATGATTTTATTCGAACAACAGAAGGTAGACATGTAAAAGTAGTCCAAGATATTTTACAGACTGTTTATGATGCTGGAGATATTTATGAAGATGAATATGAAGGACTTTACTCTGTGTCTGAAGAACGATTCATTACGGAGAAAGAAGCAGAATCGGGTGATTTCAGGGATATTAAAAAACTGAAGGAAAAAAACTATTTCTTCAAAATGTCATCCTATCAACAAGCGTTGATAGAACATATAAATAATAATCCGAACTTTATTCAACCGGAACATCGGAAGAATGAAGTGTTGGGATTTTTACGTAAACCTCTCGGTGATTTATGTATTTCCCGCCCCAAATCCAGATTAAACTGGGGAATTGACCTGCCGTTTGATACTAATTACGTCACGTATGTTTGGTTTGACGCCCTTATAAATTATGTGACAGCAACAGGGTTTAGAGTGGATAATGATTCATATACAAAATGGTGGCCGGTAGACTATCATTTGATCGGTAAAGACATTTTGACGACTCACGCTGTATATTGGCCCACAATGCTTTTGTCAGCAAAAATGCCTTTACCGAAATCCATTTTCGCTCACGGTTGGTGGTTGATGGGCGAATCGAAAATGAGCAAATCCCTGGGAAATGTTGTCGATCCTCTCGATCTCATTGAAGAATATGGGGTGGACCCGGTGCGCTATTACCTCATGCGGGAAATGGTTTTGGGACAGGACGCCAGTTTTACAATGGAATCATTTATCAGGCGCTACAACAGCGATCTTGCCAATGATTTTGGTAATTTATTAAGCAGAGTCAGCAAACTTATAGAAAAGAATTTTGACAGCGTTGTTCCGGAACCAGGAGAAAATACGGATGCTGAAAATCTGATACAGAATGCAGCTGAAAAAGTAGTCGAATCGATTCATAAATTGATTGAAGAAATGAAAATTCATGATGCATTAGAAGAAACACTGCAATTTATACGTGGAGTTAATAAATACATGGAACAACAGGCTCCTTGGAAATTAGTGAAAGAGGATAAGTCTGCTGCTGGCAGAGTTCTATATACAGCTGCGGAAGCGCTGCGAATCGGTACATTATTGTTAGAACCGGTCATGCCCCATAGAACTGAAATTGTTTTAGAAACATTATCCGTTTCGAAGAGGGAATTGAATTGGGGCGGATTAAACGCCGGAATAAAATTGAAACAACACCCACCATTGTTCCCTCGAATTGATGTGAAAAAAGAAAAGATAGAAAAGAAAGAGAAATTCATCGATTATGAAGACGTTGAAAAACTTGGATTAAAAACAGCTGAAATATTAGCTGTTAAGAAAGTGGAGGGTAGTGATAAACTGTATAAACTTCAAGTTAAAATGGGTAATGAAGAAAGACAAATTGTTTCCGGAATTGCAGATCATTATACGTCGGAAGAATTGATTGGTAAAATGGTCGTTGTCGTTTCAAATCTTGAATCGGCTACTATCCGCGGTGTGGAATCAAAAGGAATGCTTTTGGCTACTTCAAGAAAGAAAGATTTATCATTAATCATTGTGGATGGTGATAAAGTAGCTTCAGGAAAAAAAGTTTATTAATATTATTTATTTAGTTATTCAATTATATCCAAAATAAATGGAATTGATAGATACCCACAGCCATCTTTTCTATGAGGATCTAAAAAACGATTTAGACAATGTATTAAATCGTGCGAATAAATTAGGTGTAAATCGCTTTATTTCTGTAGGAACGAATCTTGATGATTCAAAAGAATGCTTGGCATTGGCAGAAACCAATGAAAATATATATGCGTCTGCCGGTGTTCATCCACACGATGCAAAGGATGTGTCGAAAGATTATCTGGACCAGATTACTGATTTAATGACATTTCCAAAAATGGTCGCAATCGGAGAAATGGGACTGGATTATTACCGAAATATTTCTGAATCGGAAATTCAGGTAAAGGTATTTCGTGAACAGTTGTCTTTAGCGCAACAATTAGAAAAACCGGTTATTTTTCATAATAGAGATGCGGATGCAGAAGTAATCAAAATTTTATCTGAATTTCCAAGTATAACCGGAGTTGCCCATTGTTTTTCAAGCGATCTCAAAACAGCTGAAGCATTTATTAAAATGGGATATTATATTTCTTTTTCAGGCAATCTTACATTTAAAAACAGCCATTTGCCCGATGTAGCAAAAGAGCTGCCATTGGATAAATTACTTGTGGAAACAGATTCACCCTATTTGAGCCCTGTCCCTTATCGAGGAAAACCAAATGAACCAGGGCGTACTCGTTTTGTGGCGGAAAAACTTGCAGAAATTCACAATGTTCCCTTGGAAGAAATTGCTGAAAAAACGACTTCAAATGCTACTGATCTCTTTAATCTTTAGAATCTTCTGTGACCTCTGTGGCTAAAAAAACTCAACATACATTTCGTAAAAAATGGGGTCAGAATTTTCTGACGGATACCAATCTTTTGCAAAAAATTGTAAGAACAATCGATCCAAAACTAGATGATTCGGTTTTAGAAATTGGCCCAGGTGAAGGTGCATTAACGGAAATAATATTACCCTTAGTAAATCATCTGGCTGCTATCGAAATTGATCCGAAATTAATAAAATATTTGAATAATCGGGAAGATCTCCGGGATTGTCATTTTATCCACAAAGATGTATTATGGCAGGAGTTGAGTGAATTACCCATCCCCACACCCATAAAGATAATTGGTAATATTCCTTATAATATCACATCCCCCATTTTATTTTGGCTGATTGAACAACGATCCAATTGGAATGAAGCCTTTTTCATGGTGCAGAAGGAAATGGCAGATAGACTCACAGGCGACATTGGTACGAAAGCTTACGGCCGCTTAACAGTGATGATTGGTGCATTTTTAAATGTTGAAACGTGTTTTACAATTCCGCCTGATGTATTTATTCCTAAGCCAAAAATTAAATCTGCCATAATAAAATTGGAAAAACACCATGATCCATTAGTGAAAGATGAGAATTTTGATCGATTTGAAAAAATAGTCGCATCAGCCTTTTCACGTCGCAGGAAAATGTTGCGGAATACTCTTTCCGGCTTCGGAATTTCTGAAGAATTAAAAGAAAAAATCGATTTCACTCGCCGCCCTGAAACACTCACAATTTCTGAATTTTCAGAGCTTGCAAAGTAATTTAAAAAAACTGAACTCTATGTCTTGAGAAAACAGTATAATTACTGTAAATTACCCTACTTGTCTCGAAACGATTTATAGAGGAAAACTATGGCAAAAGCTGCAAGAACAGTCAACGAATCCAACAGAAGCCTTAGCCGGTATCTGGAAGAAATTGGGAATTATGAACCCCTTCCACCGGCCAGGGAAGTTGAGTTGGCGCAAAAAATCCACAAGAATGATCAGATTGCATTAGAGGAGTTGGTTAAAGCAAATTTACGTTTTGTTGTATCTGTTGCAAAAGATTATCAGGGTCAAGGCTTACCCCTGACAGATTTAATTAACGAGGGTAATTTAGGCCTGATTAAAGCTGCCGGGCGTTTTGATGAAACCCGTGGTTTTAAATTTATTTCCTATGCTGTTTGGTGGATTCGTCAATCCATTTTACAAGCATTGGCAGAACATTCTCGAATCGTGCGACTGCCGTTGAACCGTGTAGGTACAATCAGTAAAATTACCAAAACAGCTGAAAAGCTTGAAGCGGAAATTGAACGATCTCCCAATGAAGAAGAAATCGGTCGCCAGCTTGAAATGACCCCGGATGAAGTGATAGATGCCATGCGTATTTCACGCCGACATCATTCGCTGAATGCGCCATTTCGCGATGGCGATAAAAATTCCCTGATCGATGTTATTAAGGATGAAAACCAGTCATCCCCGGATGAACCGTTGATGAATGATTCATTGAAAGATGAAATTCGTCAATCTTTGGATACATTGAAAGAACGGGAGCGCCAAGTCATTAAAATGTATTTTGGTATAGAGCGCGATTATGCGTTAACGCTGAATGAAATTGGGGAAGAATTCAATTTAACCCGTGAGCGTGTACGACAGATTAAAGAAAAAGCAATTCGTCGTTTGCGTCATCGTTCACGAAGTAAAACATTACGAACATATTTAGGATAATTAGAAGGAGGTGAGTGTACATGGTCGAAGTGACTGTTAGAGATGGCGAACCGCTTGAAAAAGCATTACGCCGTTTCAAAAAGAAATGGGAACGTGCTGGTATTTTACGGGATGTGAAAAAGAGAGCTTTTTATGAAAAGCCCAGTGATACCAAGCGGATTTCCCGTAAAAAAGCGCTACGACGTATGGCTCGAATACGCCGTATTTCTCAATATTAAAGCACACTCAAAATAAAAAAAAAAGGCTCGAGATTTTTCTTGAGCCTTTTTTTGTTACTTTATAAATATTTGTATTCGAATTCTGTAATTTATCCTATGATTTTATGCAATATGTCCAGGGTTAGACATGCAACACCCGGATGCGATTCTGATAAAAAACAAGAATTTAAAGGCTGGAGATTTTCTATCTTATGTAACAGGTTTTTTAAATCATTTTATAAAATAATTGTAATTTCAATTTTAATATTTAATAATTATTCTGGATTTCTATTTGCTATGAAACAATCACAAGATAACGTTGAAAAGTCAATTTTGAACCCAATTAACTCTGCATTATTAGATATATATACAGGGACAAAAGAGCAAAATAATGCATTATTAAAGGTTAATGGATTTGAAGGATATTCTATCGTGGATGCGTTAAAAAAAATTGACGCTGAAAGTGATTTTGAATCAAGGAAAAAATTATACAAAAAAACGTTTACCAAGTTTGCAGATATATCAAATACGCCTAAAAATGAATTGGAAGCCCAAGATAGTAGTTTGCAGCAAATAGGCTATCTGTACATTAATTCAAATTTTAAAGAACTTCCGGTTTTTATCAATAAAAATTATGTGGGAACAACACCCTTAGAAAACCCTTTTAGGTTGGAGTTTGGTTTGTATAAAATTTGGTGCATTCCCACCCTTACAGACACATTACCGAAAGGAAAAACATTGGTTCATGATGGGAACATCATTTCATTTGTAAAAATTGACAAGAATGTTCAATCACATTTTATAGATATATCAACAATATTTAAATAAAACCTACTTGAGATTACTATGATTATCCGCAGCATTTCCGGCATTCGGGGTACAACTCCCGAATTTACTTCTGAATCCGTTTCACGTTATGCCAAAGCCTTCCATGCCATGCAGCCTAAAGGTGTGTTTATGTTGGGCAGGGATACACGACCATCCGGGAAAGGATTTATTGAAGATATTGCTCATGCACTCATTTCCTCCGGAAGGGATGTGATTAATTTGAATATAGTTCCTACACCCACAGTACAGTTCATGGTGGAAAATACCGATGCTGTAGGAGGTATTATTGTCACTGCGAGCCATAATCCGACTGAATGGAATGGATTAAAATTTGTGCGGAAAGATGGTACATTTTTATATCCGGAAGAATGCGAACAATTATTTTCGATTGTTGATGGTGATCTACCTGGTTTTAATCAAGAGCCGGGATTACATATTCCAGATGTAAATGCTATTCAAAAACATGTTATAAAGGTGGCAAATTTATCGTGTATCAAGCAAAATAACATTCGTAAACGGAAATTCAAAGTTGTTGTAGATGCAGTAAATGGTGCTGCGTTTGAAGCGCTTCCATATATGTTAGAATCACTGGGATGCGATGTGATAAAAATCTACTGTGAAGATAATGGGAATTTTACCCGGCCACCGGAACCACTTCCGGAAAATCTGGTTGATTTGAGTGCGACAGTTGTTGAAAATAATGCGGACATCGGTTTTGCATCAGATCCCGATGGGGACAGGTTAGCAGTCATTTTAGAAGATGGTCGCCCTGCGAGTGATGAATACACGTTGGTCATGGCAGCAGATGGATATTTACAAACCGTGGGTAAACAAGAAATCATTGTAACAAATTTATCAACAACACTGGCTTTGGAAAAGCTTGCTGAACGATATGGTTCAACAGTTCAACGATCAGCAGTTGGCGAAATTAATGTAGTTCAGAAAATGCTGGAATTAAACTCAAGCCTTGGTGGCGAAGGTAACGGTGGAGTCATTTTGAAAGAAGCGCACCTTGGTCGGGATTCTCTTGTAGCGGCTACAATGATTTTACACCGCATGGCTATGACAAACGAATCCATCAGCACTATATATGATAATCTACCCCAATTTTCAATTGTGAAAGACAGAGTTGAGTTAGATGGAATTGATAAAGAAGCTGTTTTCAATAAAGCACGTTCTATTTTTTCCGATGCGAATATCAATGAAATTGATGGAGTCAAATTTACGTGGTCAGATCGCTGGATCCATTTACGTTCATCCAATACAGAACCTATTATGAGAATTTATGCAGAAGGCCCAACAAAAGCTGATGCCCAGGAATTGGTGGATCAGGTTCGTTCTAAGGTCTAGTTTTTCAGTTTAGTCCAAAGAAAAATAGTAATGTTTCATTAACTTGATCCGCCCAGGCGCTTTCGGTATGATAGGCCCCATCATAAATACGATATAAATAATCTGAACCCTTATTATATCCTTTTTTAGTTAAGTACTTGATCATTTTATTAATGGAAGGCTGGAATTGGGCTTCCAATTCTTCTGTCCCATTTTGAATTGTAAATTTGAAATCAGGTATATATTTCGAATTTTTTACACGTTTTACAATTTCGCTTCTGTCTACTAAAAATGCCGGTGAAAGACATCCTGCCATTGAAAAAACATTACTATACTCCCATCCCAAATGAAATGAAATAATACCACCCATGGATGAACCAAGCACAGCAGTGTTTTCTCTAGTTGGTTTAGTTCTATATTGTTTATCAATCCATGGTTTAATAGTACTGACTAAAAAATCTGCATAGTCATTTCCATTATGTTTTGGACTATATTCTGCTGTTCTATTTTCACCATGATATACTGCCACCATGATAATTTCTTCAATCTTTTGGTCTGCTATTAAAGCTGTAACAGTTTCATCCAATCGCCATTCTTTACCAGATAAGGAAAAATCCGATGTGAATACATTTTGTCCGTCATGAAGATATAAAACAGGATATCTTTTTGATGGGTTATTGTTATACGAAGGCGGCAGCCAAACCAGAACTGTTCTCTTGTTATCCAATTGGGGCGAATACACGTTTTTATGAATAATCATGTTTCCGGTTATTTGCTCCATTGGGAATGAACGCCAATCTTTCCATGAAGAAATCACATAATAAATTGTATCCTGATTTTCAACTTTAATTGTATGATTTGGAGGTATTGATAAATTTTCATTTAATGCTTCTTTCTCCCAATCGCCTCGAGTGAATTTAAATTCAATGTTTTTATTCGTTGGAAAGATGACAGTGGTTGTAAATAATGTATCATTTACTGATTTCAATTTCACCGCATTAGAATGATTCCAATTGCCAAGTTTTTTATGGCTACCAATAAGATATACATCGTCAGTGGAATCTGGAACAGACACCAAAAATGTTATTTGTTGAATTTGCCCGAAAGAATACGAAGAAAATATCAGCCAATAGAAAAAGGCTTTAGACATCAATCGTAAATGTGTACTCGCTGAAGATCGAATGAAAAACTATTATACGGCTCAAATGAATTATTATCACCTGGCGAATTTACCAGTACATAGAAATATTCAGCATTCTGATCTACAGCTATACAGCGTTCCTTCAGGTTGCCTGCTACTAAATAATAATTTGATTCCAATTTAGTTTGAGCATCAAATTCAACAACAAAAACACCATTCTCGTCAGCATCAGTTGGTGCAATAAAAATTCGGTTATTATTACTAACAGCTACACCCATTCCTGATGAATTCACTTTGTATTGGCCAGAAAAGGTTAATGTTTTAGCATCATAAGCATAAACACTTTTAATACCTGTATGATCATCAGGGTTGGATAAACATAAAAATAATGTGTTTTTATCAGGGCTTATAATAAAATGATTTATCTTGGCATAAAAACCAAATGGATCTGCAACATAAGGTTCTAAAGAAGCCTGATTATTCGATACATCATATTTTTTTATAGATGAAGAAGATGCCACGTAGGCAATACTATCGGTACTATTAACAACAAGTTCGCCATTCAAGATAGATTGGCTTGTTTCTGTATTCGTGTTTAAATCGTAAGCAATCACGGTAGGATCGGTTTTTGATGAAATCAGCAGACGCTGGTTATTTAAATAAACGATGTCATTCATATTCATCAAAGATACAGAAAAACTGTATGAGATCGAAAAATCTGATAAAGAAACAATATAAACTTTACTTTCTCCTTCCATCGCAACAGCAAGTTTCGATTTATCGGGAGATATGTCCATCGAAATAGGGTGGGAACCTAGAATAAGCTCATCGATTAATTCCATCTCACCCTGTATATTCACTTTCAAAAGTGAATTATTATTAAAATCACTTAAATACAAATACGATTCATTAGTCCCAACAATCATGTCAGAAACAGTTTTCCCCAATTCCAGAATATCAAAATCATGAATTTCAAAATATATGTCGGGTTGTTCATTATCTTCGTACAACGAACAGGAAACTGAAAGAAGAAAAATTATAGGAATCAATTTATTCATTAAAGTGTAAACCTATAAAGTGTTCCAATTTGAATAGAATAAGAAGAGGTGAGCTGACTTTCATTCAAGTCTTGATGAACGGGCTTTTGAAAAATAATTTCCAAATCAAAATCATCGGTAATTTTTGATCCCATTTTAGCGCTGAAGAAAACACTTTTTCCTCCCCGGTCTCTAGCTATTTTCCCATATTGGTATGTGTCTCGAGTAGTGAGAAGATAATATAATTGAACACCTCCAAAAAATAAATCTGATTCTATATAATCCAGATTAGTCAATGCATGGAGTTCGTTCCCATACTTATATCCATAAATATTTTCCCTGGATGATATTCGAGTAAAAGCACCGGTTGAAAACATAAATGAACCAATAGGTTCATTAGTATAAAGAGAAAACACAGGATCAACACTCCCTGATCCAACTTGTAAATTATCTGAAATACGGTTATCGTATTTATCAACGGCATTGATTTTTCCATTTGCCAGTTTAACACCTGCCCCAATAAGAACTGGAAAATGACCCTTTAATGGATTAAGCTGATAACTCATTTGCAGAATAATGTCACCTATACCGTATGCTTCGCGGGAATAAAGACCACCCTCATATTGATTATCATTTTGCCCTCGGAATAGTACTTTTTCATTTAATATATATCGATATGGAATAAATGCAGAAAATGAAACATTGGGAAAAATACCTGCATTGAGGATCAATGTAGTTGTGCTGTTATCCGTACGCTCTTTATTGTAGTTTGGGATAGGTTGTGTACCGTATATAGGCGAAGATAAATATTCATGTTCATAGGCAAATCCAATTGAGAGCTGACCTTCTTGGGTAGAACTGTATTTTAATAAACTCCCGCCCGGGAGAATTGGCCTCCTTCAGCTGATTCCACCTTGGGCGTATGATGCAGATGAAAGAATAATAATAAAATATGTAATTATTGAAAATCGGTAATACTTCATTTTTCAATAAGTTTGTTTAGTAATTTTTTATATGTACGAGTGGATTTATATCCATTAAAAACAACATGATTGTTATGATCAAGTATAACAACTGTAGGTGTGGCTTTTACAGCAAATTCATTAAATACATCACCTGTAAAATCAATGTAAGTATTTAGTTTGTATTTCATTTTCTGAATAAATGATTTCATTTTTACCGGAGATTCAGTATACGCAACAGGTATAAACTGAACCTTGGGGAATTCATCTGATAATTTTAACATTTTGGGTGTTTCTTTTGCGCAAACATGGCACCATGTTGCCCAGAAATATAACATCTTGGGTTGTGAATTTTGCATGATACTATTGAGTGTAATTGTATCCTTTTCAACAGTAATAACACGTTGTTTAGTGAAGTCGTTTCCATTGACAAATGCGCAAAAAATACCAACGATTGCTATTATTTTAAATATATTCATTTTATATGATTTTCTGACGAGAAAATTCATTCTCAAATTTACAAAAGACCTCTCTTTTAAACTATACTCAAACCCTAAAATATTCGAATATTAAGTTGTAATTTTAATGGTGAAAATGAAGCATTATTTCAGACTAGTATTTTATACCTTTCTTACAATTTCAAAAGGGCAAATTCAGTTTACAAATGTATCTGATGATGGAGGAATGACTGTTAATATTTCAGGAGAAGGTGTTTGTATTTTTGATTACGATAATGATGGATTGGAAGACGTATTTATATGCGATCGAAATAATGGCTCTAATTTATTGTTTCACAATCTTGGTAATATGGAATTTGAAGAAGTTTCCTTTGGGGTAGGAATAACAACATCCTCCGAATCCAGGCTTCCTCTGGCGGCTGATTACAATAATGATGGGTATCTTGATTTATTCATCGGCGCTATGACCGGTAACAGCTTTTTATACAGAAACAATGGAGATGGGACATTCAGCGATGTGACGGTTCTGTCGGGAATTGTAACCGGCGGTGGATTACAGGGTGGAGCATGGAATGATGTAAATAATGATGGATGGATAGACTTGTATGTTGGCAGACTTACAGAGTCCAATTATTTTTTTAAGAATAATGGAGATGGGACGTTTGTAGACATTGCCTCGAGTATAAATGCAGACGGCCCTCAAAGCGGCGGTCTCGTCATGGGTCTTGGGTTTTTCGATTATGACAATGACGGGGACGATGATTTATTTATCACTCAAGATAATAACAGGGGTAATATTCTTTTTCGGAAAGAAGAAAGCGGTTCATTTACGGATATATCCGTTTCAGCAGGTGTTAATTTGCCTGTTATGGGTATGGGTGCGGCATTCGGAGATTATAACCGGGACGGAATGCAGGATGTGTATACCTCGAATCTGTATGAGAATTCATTGCTGCAGAATTCACCTCAGGGATATTTTTATGATGTTGCAGATTCAGCTGGAGTTGAAGATATCCCCGGCAGCATGGCTTGGGGAACATTTTTCTTTGATGCAGACAATGATGGCTGGTTAGATATTTTCAACAATAATCAATCCGGCTTTGGCAATGTTCCTAATTCCTTTTTTCGCAATTTGAGCAATGGAACATTTGAAGATTTGAGCGAAGCTGCCGGTTTACAGAGTTATAATAATGGTATTGGCTGTGCCTATGGGGATCTTGACAACGATGGCGATCTTGACATTGTTGCCGCCGGACATTCCTATTTAGACGGATCAGTTCTTTTATATAGAAATGATTCTGAATCAAATAATCGGATACAGTTTTCACTCCAATCAAACGAGGGAGATCCGTTCGCGATTGGTGCGAAAATTTTTCTTTATACACCATCGGGATCACAATTCAGTCAAGTGGCCGCTGGGAATGGATATTGTTCACAAAATACATTCAGGCAACATTTTGGTTTAGGAAATGAAAATGATATTGACTCAGTGGTTGTTCATTGGCCAAATGGTGAGAGAGAATCTTTTAATAGTCCTGAAATAAATCAGCGATATTTACTAACAAAAGGAACAGGAAATGCTTTTCCTTTAAATTTACAGGAAGAAATAATTCCGACCGAATTCGGTATTATAAATATTTATCCGAACCCTTTTAATCCCACCACAACGGTTCAGATAAATGTGTCGGCGGAATACGTAACACAGCTGAAAATATATAATGTACAAGGCGGGCTAGTTGAAACGTTAGTCAATAAAAAATTGCAAGGAGGAATGCATAAAATCATTTGGAATGCCAACAAACTCCCCAGCGGTATTTATTTTGTACAATTCAAATCCGCGATGTTTGTTTATACAAAAAAATGTTTATTCATTAAATAAACATGCACAAAAATCTTGCTGGAATAATCATCTTATTGAGCTTTATATCAGCTCAAAGTGAACTAAAAGTAGTCACCTTTAATGCCATGGGTATGAAACCAAATACTGATTGGGAAATCAGACTTGAAAATACAATAAATCAACTTATTGATTTAAATCCAGATATAATTGGTTTACAGGAGATCAATAAATATATAGAGAATTCATCCATCAATAATATTGGGGAATTCATAATGGATTCTCTCAGGGCACACTTTGGATTTAACTATCAAATGATTTTTCAAAAAACACACGTTTCTTGGGAGATGTACCCAGAAGGGATTGCAATTATCAGTAAATATCCTATAACTGAAGCAGGTTTTTTAGATTTAACTCCCGGTGTTTTCAATAGAAAAATAATTGGCTGTTGTATTAATTCCCCATTGGGAAAGATCAATTTTTTTACAACCCATCTATCATTTAGAGATGATCATGAAAACGTACGAATAGCTCAAGTAAAGGAAATAAAACACTTTGTTTTTGAAAAAGAAAGTGAATGGAAAAATAATCGATCAATTATAACAGGTGATTTTAATTCTACACCAAAATCAATACCGATTAAAGAAATGTACAATTTAGATGCAACTAAATTTATAGAACCTCAATGTCTGGCAAAAAATTTCACATTCCCTTCTAATTCTCCATATAAGAAAATCGATTATATTTTTATTAATGGAAAAAGCAATTTAAAATGTGTTGAAGGATCAGTTGTTATAAGTAAGCCGGATCAACAAAACAGGTTTCCCTCAGACCATTTTGGATTAATGGCCATCCTAAAATAAAAAAGGGCTCACATTATATGAGCCCTTTTTCGATCCTTACAAGAAAAAATTACTTCACAAAAGTCATCTTCTTGATTTGTTTGAACTGATCACCTGCTTGTAATTCGTAGAAGTAAATTCCACTGGCCAGTGTGTTCCCTGTTTGATCTCTACCATTCCAGCGAACATTATATGTTCCGGCGTCGAGCTGACCTTCATTGAACATAGCAACTCTCTGTCCCAATACATTATAGATGTTAATCTGAACATCCAAAGACATGGGAATGCTGAACGAAATATTCGTTGTTGGGTTGAATGGATTTGGGTAGTTGTCTGACAAATTGAATTTTACCGGTACAACATCGCCTATAACCTCTAATGCAATACAAATTGCTTCTGGATTGTAATCTTCAACAGGCAATGGCGCATCTTTTTGCCATGAATCTTGTTCGAAAGAAAAATCTTCCCATGCACAATCTCTATCCGAATTAGAATGATGATATCTGGCACGGTAACGACCAAATCCAAAACCACCACCTTCTTCAACTTCAACGATTTCTGATACATCGTAGAATCCCCATGTGTAAATCATATGCCATGGTATGGGTCCTGTGAAATCAACAGTGGCAGAATAAGTACCATCACCATTGGCCGTTGCAGTATGAGTTGAGTAATCACCAAAGCCTTGCAGGTAATTCAGCCATTTATCCTTCAGAACAAGAAATACAGTATCTTCAGCCGCATCAAATAAATCTGCAGCTGCATCTGTCATATCCACAGAAAACGTAAGGGAAATTGCCTGATCAGCAGGAACAACAGCACCAGCCGGTAGATCATAATAACCAGAAAGCGGTAATTCTAATAAACCTGTTCCGTCGTCTTCGCCGATTTGAAAGATTCTATTTGCCCCTCCAAATTGAGGGGAATCTTCCCAGCCCATATCTCCATACATATCACCATAATCGGCTACAAATTGAGCCAAAGATGCAGCACTATGCTGTAAATAGAACTTGTATTCATTGTCATGATCAGCTTGATCAGTAAGTGTAACGGCAAGACTAAAAATATTTGTTCCAGGCAAACGTGACATAACACAATCTGTGGGATCATCACAATTCCAAGCGTTAAACCCACCTCTTACCTGCATCGTATCACCACGAGCAACACTGAATAATGGTATTCCGGTTGCACCATCTTCATCAAGCCATTCTGACATATCCACAGAGAAAACAACTGTTTTTGTAACAGGTGCGGCCGGACACACTTCACACATTTCGTAACATACTTCGTATGGACGATCAAAATTAGGTGCGGCTACTGTTCGATTTCCACCTGTAGCGCACTCATCAGGAACAGATTCTTCTGAACCCCATGCGTCACCATTGACAAACTTGTACTCCAGTGCTTCACCAGGTGCAAACGTAAAACTTATTTCATATTTACCATCGCCGTCGGTATCTGTAAGTTCGCTTGCGGCGGGGTCCCAACCTTGGAAGTTTCCGGCAATGTGTACACCATTAACAGATACGTCTTCGTATTCCATATCCACAACAAAAGTAACTACTACGCTGTCAGGAGGAGCAGGACAAGGATCGGGACTGCCAAAACAAGGGGCAGACAGGACCGTTGTGGTATCTGGTACAACCAGCATTCTATCAGCGCCAATATTTTCATCTTCACCCCATTCATCGCCATTTATAAATTTGTAATACACCGTATCACCAACTGTTTCGAGAATATCCAACATAACTTCATAAATCATATCGCCATCTGTATCAGATAACTCTATTGATGAAGGATCCCAACCCTGAAAACCGCCGGCAATGTGGATACCATCTGTTTCATTAATAATTTCAAAAGACATGTCAACTTGGAATGTCACCCAAACGCCCTCAGCATCATACTCACATGGATCGGGACTGTTAAAACATACATCAGGCAATACCATGTCTTCAAAACCTATCACTAAAGAACGGTCAGAAGTTTCATCGCCACCCCATGCATTTCCATTTATAAATTTGTAATACACCGTATCGCCACTTGTTATTGCTAAAGTGGCCGAATATATGCCATCAGCATCAGAATCAAACATTTCTGTTGTTGAAGGATCCCAACCTTGAAATGAACCGGCTAAATGAACACCATTGGCGTCCACTACTTCAAAATTCATGTCAACATTGAAAGTGACATACACTTCTGAACAGAGAATAAGTGAATTGAAGCAATATGCAGGTAATACAGTATTTGTATCAGGAACAGTATAAGAGCGATCATTAGCTTCGTCGTTTCCCCATGCATTTCCGTTTATAAATTTAAATGAAAGCACTGATCCTGCAGTTAAAGTATCAACAGTGAGGGAATATATACCATCAGCATCAGAATCAAACATTTCTGTTGTTGAAGGATCCCAACCTTGAAATGAACCGGCTAAATGAACACCATTTGCATCCACTGTTTCATTATTCATATCAACTTGGAAGGTGACACTTATTTGTGACCAGCCAAAAGACATGAAAAGCGTCCCAGCTATCATTATTTGGCTAATAGATTTTATCATTTTATTCATAAGATTATCCTTGATTTTATAACTCTTGTTTATATGTCTGTAAGTTTTAAAGCATTTTAAAAGAAAAATACTTATCTGACATAATTAGTAACTCACTAATGAGTCACTCCGAATTTCTGAAGAAATTTCGGAATATTCAAGCAATAATTTTGGAAGTTTTGGAACCTGTTAATACACTTTATATATGAAGAAAAAATTATAATTAATCTGATTAAAGTTGTAACAAAATGGATATCTCGAACTTGTTTCAAGACGGGAAACATAACCAATAGCGAGGCTATAGTTACAATTGTTTATTTTAATAGGAAATATGAATACTCAATTGATGGACATCCCCAAGGTGGGACAAAGATTCAAAACTATAATTAAAATGTAAAATTGTTTTAAAAGTACTTGGAGTATTAATTCCCAGACCCAGTGAAAACTCTTTTTCTCTATCATTCATAAAAAGAGAGTTAGCACCGGCTCTGATAACTAATAAATTATTAAACAATCCCGCTTCGCCGCCAATATTCATATATACAGAGTTATCATTTGGACTGTTGGCATCTACGGCCCAAGTAAAACGAGCAACTCTTCCGAATTGAATAACATCTGAAATTCCAACCCTTAAAAGTAATGGTAAATCAAAATAATCTGTGGATAAATATCCTGTGACACTTTCGCCGTTTCCTTCAATCGTTTCATCGACATCCACGGGAACAAGCAAATCATCTCCGGTCATGTTCATTTTTGGACCAAAATTGCTGATACTGGTTCCCAGCTTAAATCCGTACGGCGTTTTAAACAATGTTCCCACATCCAGGGCTACACCACCGGCATGATTATTGGCTATAATTTCTTGAATATATTTTCCATTAAAGCCAATTGAAAATCTATCTGTAAGATTTAGTGCATAGGTTACTCCGATTGCGTAATCCGCGGCAGAAAAAGTTTCACCGGTATCTTCATTTCCGTACCGGGTGACCTCCATGTCTCCCATAGTGACTGACGTAATATTAAATCCTAACACATGGCTTCCCTGAAGCGGAATGGTTACACCGAAATAATCGAAGGCAATGTCTGCAATCCAATTGGAGTGGTTTAAATATACTTCTTTCATTTTATAAAAGCTCAAACCAGCGGGATTCCAGTACATAGCCGTGGCATCATTCGCAATAGATGTAAATGCGCCTCCCATACCGTTGGCCTTAGATCCAACATTGATGGATAAGAAATCAGCAGCGGTTGTTCCGGTCTTATCCACAGCAAAAAGTGTTGTCGCTAACAGAAAAACACTCGCAGTCATTTTTACATTTTTTATCATTTTACGATGGCCATTTTCCCAATTTTTTCACCTATTCCGGGAGCCTCAATGTGATATACATAAATACCATAAGAAGCGGTTAAATTATCTTTGGTTAGTAAGTCCCATTTACCAGTACCGAAATCTATGGTAGAAGAATGTTTAATGGTTTTAACTAAATCACCGGAAATAGTATAAATGCGAATGGTGCAATCATTTGGTAAATTGCGAAATTGAATTTCCCGAGGTCCTCTACCTGATGTATAAGTATTTTGTCCTTCAAAGGCATTTGCGGCAAAATATGGATTGGGTACAACTTTGATTTTATTCAAATCCTTTTTTGCTTTCTCAGGATCAATAAAAGGAGAAATAGTTGTGAATTCATAAATATCTTCTGGAAGAAAGGGTTTCTCAATTATGATGTAGGCTGTGTCTCCCGGTTGTGGTTCATTGTAAATCAATTCTTCATCACCTTGATGTAAATTCAAAAAGAAAGACCAGGATGGAGCAGGGTTTCCATTAGAATCTTCGTAATCCATAAACACTAGCCAGTCGCTTTCCCGATTGCCATCGGCATTGAAATAGCCATCAGAATCGCCCACGGGAATGACATCAATAAATCCCAGTGGTATATTAACCCAGTCTAAACTATCTACGCCAGTGAGTGATTCGCGCCGTTGGGCTATTATATTAACTGAATTACCCAAATATAAAAAACCTGGATAGCAAGTAGTTGAATTCGGTAAATATCGCATGCAAAGATCAACGGTTGAATCAGATTGTTCTTCAGTAAATATAATTCTGTAATCATAGGGTGTTTTTGTACCAATAACATTGAAAGTAGAATAGCGTTGAACCCTGAAGGTCCAAATACTGTCCCTAGACCAATAAGATTTATCATCATTATATCTTAATTCATCAATATTGTTAAACGCTAATTGGAAGCCGTCTATGATTTGTGCATCAGACTTTGGCAAATAATGATCATTATTAATGAGAGTATCAGGATCGTTTTCAAATGTGATATCCACTAAATAATATGATTTTGTTGTGATTGTATCGTAACCGGCCGGACCTTGCTGGTTTGCCAGTGTGGTATCTTCAAACGTGATCCTGTATGTATGGTGATCTTTGATTGCCATGGGATCAATTATATCCAGATATATTTCACCGCTGGATGTGCCGGATATATGATTAATGGTTTTACCTTCAAATTGCGCATCTGTATAACCGGCAGCAGGCGGGGATGCCACCACCTCAACCACGTTCGGTCCCATTTCAATAGTACCGGTCAATGAATTGACCCGAAGCTTCATGGGTGAATCACTGGGAATAATATTGTTGGTTAAGTCACCACCATAATCATAAGAGACGACAGCATAAAAATATCGCTGACCATTCACAACGTTTTCATCAACATAGGAATGTTCTAATCCAGTGTCATCTCCCAGATAAAATTTAATTCCATTTAAATCCACCGGATGCCAGCCGCTTCTGCCGTCTATTAAATCCCATTGGGCATTTTCACCATTTTGAGAGTAGGGTTCTAAAAAGGTCAGATTTCCTTCACCATCGGTGATAGTGTAGGCATCATTAAATTCAAAGTCAGTAGCTCTATATATTTTATAACCTTCAAAATCTTCAAGATCAACACCATTAGTTACTTCTCCCATATATTTGTCAACAGATTGCTCTGCACTTTCATCCCAATAAAGTGTCACCTCTCCATCGGTAGAAACTGCTGACACATTTGGAGGATTTGGAGCTTTGGCAAATTGATAATCAAAATCGTAGGTTGTTTGTGCCACAGCTTTGTTTCGCAATGCATCCGCTTCGTTATTTCCTAAAGTAACCGCCATAGCAATCCGTTCAGTTTGGCCTGATTCAAGAGGAAAAAATCCCGATGTAACAAATAAATCATAATCTCCCGGCGGTTGTCCCCCTGCTGGTGGCTGCCAATAACTACCTGGAGTCATATAAAATAACCAAAGGTAATTATCACTTGTAACAGGAATAGATCCTGCAGGGTCATAACCAACAGCCGTAAGCCCCATTTGATCTGATTCGGACACATCTGTTTTATCAATATTGGGTTCACCAGGGAAACCTGTTCCGGAACCGGAGGTGGGTTTTTGATCACCTACACCTGCAGTCAAGCCTCCGGATTCATCGCCATTAATTCCCACATCGTCAGAAAATTCCCAGTCACTGTCATTGTCAATAAAATCATCCCGTGATTCGTCAATCATTTCATCAATGCCTTCATCGATGCCTTCATCAACAGCACCATCTCCATCATTATCAATACCGTCTGCATAGGGTTTACCAATATCTTCAAAATTAACGTCATAGAGAATGATATTTGTATTTGGTACTCTGAAGCGAAGCCATTCATCATCGGTAGCAGACAGAACCATGGCAGAATCTACCAGTGGGGAATTGACTTCTGCTCCCAGCCCCATGGGATATTCCAGTAAATACGGATTTTCAGGATCAGCGTTATTATCAATTCCATCCGCATAAGCCAAATCCAAATCAGCCTCATCTAATCCGATGATATGAATGATGGAATCTTGAATATCATCATTTAAATTGGGCCAAATACTCCAAAGCCCCGAATTAGCGGCGTTAATCATTTCTTGTGTAATTGTGGGGCTGCCTTCTTCAGCATCATTGTCATTATCAATATGGTCTGAGTAACTCACACCCAATTGATCGCCAAAGGGAACATGGGTCATGTTTTCGTCCACAAGGCCATTATAATTATCGTCAATAGCATTTCCCAGGATTTCATTTTCGATCATCGTTTCGAGAATAATTGGACCATTTTCTTCACCATCACCATCATTATCAATACGGTCCGTATTGTTTCCTGGAGTTTCAATAAAGGAAGTCGCTGCCACACCTACCGGATCGGTACCAAAAGCAGCATTGCCGATTCCATCACTGTCCATGGACCAGGCAACGTCATAAATTAAATCAAAATCGGGCGTATCATCACCACTGTCTCCATCTCCACCCACAAGGTCTGCTAGCCATAAGGAAAAAGAGACTTTATCGTAATCATACGATCCATCATTGGTGATTTCGTGGAGAATGAATACCACATCTTCGATAAGGATTTGCTTCCATTCCATGATGCGAACACCGGAAAGCAACCCTGCACCATTTCTACTCAAATCTGTAGTATCCGGAGAATAAGGAATTCCAACAATAAAATTTCTGTCATCAGACGTTTTATAATAAATCTCTTGTTGTGCATTAAATTGATTTTTTCCAAAATATCCATTCCACGAATCCGTCCACCCAGGATCGTTATTGTCATCCATCTTGTCCGGCCAAGTAATTGGCCATGTATTTTCATCATCGCTAATGGCAATCTTTTGGGAATTTGGATTTAAATAACCTGGGACAGGCTCCCATGCCATGGAGTTCCCTGATTGGTCTGAACGAAAGGGGATAGTGACAAGGGGCCTGATTACCTCAGAGTTTGTTTGCACTTCTGCTCCAACAGCCAAGGCAGTCATGGCAATATAATGTTGATTTGAATTTACAGGCCATTCGTATGGTATTTCACCGGGGTTAGCACTGGTACGACCAGTAATACCAAAATTAAAGATTGTGGTACGAACTTTATTTACATCAATATTTGTTGAGCGACGATAATCCGGGTCACCACGTTCTTCTGATTGTGCAAATATGAATAAACTTAAAAATAATAAAATGAATGATTGTTTTACCATACGAATTGGACTCCGAACTGTATTTCTCTGGGCTCGTCATACCAGTCTGGATGATTGAAAAATTCTTCGAGAGTATTAGGTCTTAAAGGTTCGAATGGAGAAAGAACTTCTGCGCGAGTACTTTCAATCGTTTCACTTGAACGACCAGAATCCCCGAAAACATTAATTTCATTTCGCCGGTCTAACACATTATAAATATTTATATATATTTTACCCTTAAATGAGCCAAAAGAAATTTCTTTAAATAATTTAGCATCTATTCTAAGTGTACTCATTTTACGGCGACTGTTTCGAATGAGTACATTAGAAAGAACTTCACCTTGTTGCTCATAATTGGTTATGACAGGTGTATAGGGATATCCACTGCCATATTGAAAAATGGTGTTTACCCCCCAGCCATTATAAGTCCAAAATAGAGCACCATTTATATTATGGGTTTGGTCCCAATCAAGAGGTATGATAGAACGAGTTGGTTCCTTACCTGCCAAGACTGCCCCAAATTCTTCATTTGGGTTTGAATTAGATCCTTCTGCTATTTGATAAGTATAATCCAAATTCCAGCCTAGATTTTGAGTAAACTGTTTATAAAGAGTAAGTATGACCCCCCGTGAATTAGAATAATCTTTATTTACATAAATATAATATGATTTTCCATCCCCTAAATCAATGGGAATGCCACTTGAAACATAATCCCGGGCATCCCTGTAATACCCTTTTAGCTCTATTTTGGTATTAAAACCAATTTCCTGTCTTAAACCCAATTCATAACTGACGGTTGTTTCTGGTTTCAAATCAGGGTTGCCAAAGATTCCGAAATTGGTACCCGTTTCGGTAAGTTTATATTCTGTATCATTATATAATAGGTGAAAATCGGGAATTTTGAAAAAATAACCGTAGGCAAAATGAATAACACCTTTATCGGAAATAGGATAGGCAACAGCAAGCCTCGGGCTGAATTGTGATTTTACAGTTGTTTTTTTCCACCATCCTTTTTGATTTATTAAATCTGGTTGGTCATTGAACCTGTCATAATATTCAGCATAGTTATGAGAAACAGGATTACCGAGGCTGTCTTCATCAAAATAGGAAATTGCTCCCCAATCAAGATTTTCTAATTCGTCCATAGATAAAGTGTCCAATGCAGGATTCCGTGGATCTTGGATGTAAGGTTCATGAATATTTTTCGGTGTTTGTGATTTCGGATCAAATGTTTCAAAGCGGAGTCCTACATTAATAATCATATCACCGTACTCAATTTTATCCTGTAAATAAAATGACATTTCTGTTGGATTGAATTCATAGGTGGAACGATTAAAACTTCCAATTTTCGGAATAATTGGCGTAAAGATTTGGTCGGCTTGGGAAGAATCAACTAACGCATATGTGTCCAGCGATAATTGGTGGCGGCTCAAATTAAACCCTGCTTTAATCTGGTTGTATTTGTTGATTTGATTCGTATAATCAAACTTTAAACTTTGCGTGACTGTTTTTCGTTTAAATCGATCCGTTTCTACACCCCACCTATTAAATGTATATTGAGGAAAATAGTTTGTTTCGGGACCAAATTCATTCAAAATGTATTCAGGTAACTCTCCTTGAATATGTGCCCAGTATAGACTATCGGGAGTAATATATCTAGGGTCAAGAGGATCTTCGAATAAATAGGATTCATAGCGATGGGTAAACTGTGTAGCGTTGAATTCAAAAAAGGAGGTGGATGAAAATGAATGGGAGAGATTAACACCCAAAAATTGACCACTGTAATAGTTGGTTTTTCTGCCATCATGAACCAGTTGACGACTTTGGTCAAACCCTTGGGATTGATGACCGTCTAAAATGGTATTCAGTTTAATTTTTGTAACAGGGCTTATTTTTAGTGTGAATTTATTTTGTGTTGACCATGCCTTAAACCAATTCATACTTTTGTAATCAGGATCTTGTAAAGATTCGTTATTATCACGATAGCCATTGTTATTTTGATCATTAAAAAGTGTATCGCCATACAGGGTAAAGGTTTGCATGCCATTTAACCAGCCGTTTGATTTATTGATTCTGCCGGAAGAATAGAATGTGAGAAATCCTGAGATAATGGGACCGCTTACATTTGCTGATATACTCACATCGTTTTTCATTGAATATGAGTCAAGATTTGGGTAAATGGGATCAGTAGTGATGTGGTCACCGGAATAAATATTAAGAAATCCTTCAAAATTATTTCCACCGTCTTTGGTAACCATATTTACTACACCGGTAAGCGCTTTCCCATATTCGGCATTGAAGGTTCCGCTGATGACCTGCAATTCCTGAATATTATCGTTTTCAATTTGAACAGAAATTCCTCCGTCATACGAATCAGACATTGGTACGCCGTCCACCATGTAAGAAATTTCATTACTTCTTCCTCCTCGCATGTGGAGACCGCCGCCAGCATCCTGGGTTATTCCGCCTTGCAGTCGAAGCACATCGCTCACCTCAGTTACCGGCATGGCATCCAATTGATCAGAAGTTACACGTGCTTCTGATTGCGTAACATCAAATTCGATTAATTTCCGCTCTGCTGTGACAACCACTTCGGATCCTTCAATAATTTCTATACCTAAAGCAGCATTAAGTCTTGTCGTTTTATCAATGGAAATACGAACTTTTTGCGAAACAACTGTTTCATATCCGATCATTTGAAATCGAACTGAATATTGTCCGGGTGGGATATTTAATATAAAATACTCACCGTTTATATCCGATGCCGTTCCCAAATCTGTCCCTGTTAAAATAATATTACAGCCAATGAGTGGATCTCCGGTTTCCTGATCTGAAAGAACGCCGGTTAACTTTCCTGTTGTACCAGCAAAAAGTATGCCGGGTAAAACAAAGAATAAAATTGAGTGACGAATGCATTTCATGATGCAACTCGTTGATTTAATACGAACGATTTCACTGCAAGGCTATCTATTGTAATTGAACTTTTGTCAGCGAGCTCATTCCGAAAGTTTAAATAAGCTGTTTTAATGTGTTGTGATCGATCATCAATGTCAAACGGTACAGTGTCGTATAGTTTATTCAAGCATAAATTGATTAAATATGAATTATGTTTTTGATCCAATGTTTCGGTAAAGAGCGGTGTTTTGTGCAGATTTAATCTTTCTGCTTTTTGTAAAAATTGTTCTCGTACGGCAAGTCCTTTAATAATACTGATTAAATTTTCTTTCATTATTATGTGATTAAATTGTCTTGAAGACAATTCGTTTAATTTTGAATATGTTTCCCGGACAGTCCATTTATTACCATTGTGAAAAAACACCAATTCAGAGCGACTATAAATGTTATGTGACTCATTATTATTTTTAATAACAAGAAATAAATCATTCAACGCCTCTTGTTCAAATTGGATTCCCAACTGTGATTCAGCACTGTCTGTATATGCCCGAATTGCCGGTAATTTTTTATACTGTGCAGCCATGATTTCCAGCCATATTTTTTCCAGCTGATAATCCTGTTCTGTGAGAAAAATATCTTTTTCTCGTTCCATGACCTGTATGATACTAAATCCATATTTCGTTTTCACAGGATCCGAAATATCAGTATCCTTCAGAGAATACGCCATAACTTCAAAAGCAGGGTCCATATCACCCATATTGATCCAACCTAAATCTCCACCCTTTTCTTTTAAAACGGGATCATTAAAGCATGTTTGCGCCAATGTATTCCAATCAGCACCGTTTTCTAATTCCATTTGAATTGATTTGATAGACTCCAAATCTCTTGCGAAAAGATGACGAACATGGAGCGATGTTTTTGACCAGGTAAACAACCGCCGTAATTCCGGATCAGTCGCTTTTGTTCGAGGCGATATTTCATGTTCAAAAAATTGATTCAGCAAAAGCTGATCATACATGCGTTGTTTTTCACGGTTGACTTTCGGATCGTTCACTATATTATTATCCGCAGCATAATCAACAATCAATTGTTCATCAATCATAGAGTTAAGGAAAATATGTCGATTTAAAAGATTGTCTTGGTGGTGGGTTTTGGAAAGAAAATCAGTATAACGCGGAAGAAAGGATTCCAAAGAAATCGCTTTTTCATTAACATTGGCTAATGTCTGCTCGTTAGGTTTTTCACAAGAAACGAAAAGTGAAGAAATAAGACTAATTATGAATAAAAATCTGTACATCTTTTCCGTTTAATTTATTTGAATTATCACCAAAAATCTGCTTCCAATTTGATTGTTCATCAGGAAACATGTCTTCTATGATAGAAACAGGTTTTTTTGATCCATTGAAAACAGCCAAAATTCGCTCATTATTATTAAATCGTTCAAAGGAAAACACACCTGTTTTATTATTCGTATAAACCGTCCGGTATTCGCCTTTCGTGAGAGCTTTATGATTATTCCGTAGAGAAATTAATTGACGATAATGGTTGAATATATTCTCATCAACTGCAACGTTATCAATGGGCCTCGAATCAGAACAGTCATCCAATTGATCGCAGAAATGAGCTTTTTCCGATTCATACGTAAATTCAGGCCACAGCATTGGTTTTCGGCAATCCGGATCATCTGCACCCCACATACCTGCTTCATCACCATAATAAATAAAGGGCGCTCCGGGAAATAAAAATTGAAATGTTATAATCGTTTTCTGTACTTGTCTTTCATTAGTATTCGGTTTCCGAATATCAAACTCTCTGTTATACCAAGTATTATTCCCGTGATCTATCCAGCGGTCAGGATTCACTATTGCCGATGCTAACCGCTCCATATCGTGGCTATCCAAAACATTCTGGAGGATTAATGTTCTTTCCAATCCATAGTCTGATATGATTTCATCCAAAAGGCTACCCAGTTCAGATGGTGTGATTTGGGTCTGTTCATCAATAAAAAATTTGAACATGGCATCGCCAAAACGATAATTCATCACTGCGTCAAAACGGTTATTCTGAAACCAAGGGGATGCATTAAATTGTTTATTATTCCAGTAATCTTCCCACCAGATTTCACCTGTAATATATGCATCAGGATTTATATCCCGAACCCATTCACCAAACATATCCCAAAAATTTATACTGATACGTTCTGCTACATCCAGCCGCCAGCCGTCCACGCCGTCTGATGGATCACCATCGCCATTTGGGTCCATCCAGCGTTTAATCACATCATGCAAATGATTGCGAACTGGTTCAATTGGACCATATTCATCTTGCCTGAATGCCGGTAAATCTGCTACCCAACCTTTGTATTTAAGATAACCATATTTATCGGCAAAAAGACCTGGAAGTTCTTGAAATTCATTGGCATGCCCTGCGTCTTGGAGCGTTGATCCTTCAATAACAAACCAATTATAATAGGGACTGTCTTGCTTCTTTTGGATAACATCCTGAAAGGCCCAGAAGGTGAGGCCCACATGATTGAACACACCATCAATAATGATTTTAATATTCCTATCGTGTGCTTTTTGGATTAATTCCAGGAATAATTTATCTGCATGTGTCCACTGCCAGGTTGTAGGATCTGCATGAACTTCTTTATTGATTATTTCTGAATCGTCATTGGGATTAGGTCCAAAATACCGATCGATATGATGATAATATGCAGCGCCGTATTTATGTGAGGAAGGGGAATCGAAAACAGGATTAAAATAAATGGCGTTAATGCCCAGTTGCTCTAAGTAATCCAATTTATCAATGACACCTTGGATATCGCCCCCATATCGCCGAATCTGAAACTGGTATCGAAAATCATGTCCGTTCTTTTTTTCCCACGGCTGAAATTCATACCAATCCGATGTCCATGGTGAACGCTGCCATTCCGATTGCACATCCCAAGGCCATGTACCCACCAGACTTTCTACTGTCGGATCATTTGTCAAATCACCGTTGTAAAAGCGCTCCGGGAATATTTGGTACCAGATGGCATCTTCAGCCCAAGAAGGCCTGTCAAATGCTAATGAAACAGCGCTGAATAATGATACAAAAAGTATGAGTCGCACGAATTACTATTGAGTCAGTTAATTAAAAAATTAGTAACTCACTATTGAGTTACTGTTTATAAATTAAGTATATTCCGGTAAACGTCTCAACACAATTTAATCAAACTGTAAGAATTATTAATAGAAGACTATAATGACAGCAACAGAAAAAGACATTATCAATTTGCTGGAACAATTTGGATTTTCAGCAAATGCTGCCAAAGCGTATATAAGTTTGCTGCACAATAGTCCTTCAACCGGATATGAAATAAGTAAAGATTCTGGTATTCCTCGTTCTGCAATCTATGCCACATTGAACCGCATGGAAAAAATGGGTATAGTTAACTCTGAAGGAAACTCTCCCAAAAAATTTATTCCTTTATCACCTTCATCGCTTATTGAACATTTGCAAAGCATGCATGAACATCAAATTGGTAACCTTAATACAGCTTTAGACAATTTGGAGCTAGATGAAGAAGCATTTGATTTCTGGCATATACATGGTTATGATAATCTTATTTTTAAAATGCGTGAGGCAATTAATAATGCTAATTCTTCAATAATAATTAATGTATGGAATAGAGAATTAGAAAAAGTAGATAAAGAATTAATAGCTGCTAATGATCGAAATGTAGATATAATCATATTTTCATTTTCTACTATAAAAAATCCTCTTGGTACAGCAATTTCATATAATTTAAATGAAGTTGATATTCAAAAAATTTGGCAACCAAAGGTTGTGCTGGTTATTGATCATAAAATTACGATTATGGGAAGTGCATCAGAAAATAATGGGCGGGCTATTTGGACTTCAAATCCTGCAATTACGAAGATCGCTTCAGATTACATTGTCTTGGATATCACCCTTGCTGGACAACGGTTAAATATAGATATCAATCCAACAGTTAAAAACATCATGCAAAAAGATGAGTTTGATTTGGACAAGTTGATTGATCAAGCTCAAAACAAAATCTAACCCTTTCAAATAGGAATAATTAAGGAACATTTGTTGAAATTTTTCCCTAGAGAAAGCGGTATTCTTCTGCACATAACTTCGTTGCCTGGTCCCTATGGAATTGGTGAAATAGGGAAAGAGGCGATTCGATTCATTGATATGCTTTCTGAAATGAACCAAAGTCTTTGGCAAATTCTACCAACTGGTGACACAGGATCATGTAATTCTCCTTATACAACTGTTTCCGCATTTGCAAACAATCCATTGCTGATTAGTATTGATACCCTCATTGAAGACGGATATTTGAAACAGGAAGATTTAAATGGGTTTAAGCAATATTCTTCACAAAAAGTAGAATACAAAAAAATCATATCTGATCGAAAAAAAATCTTGGATATTGCTTGCAAAAATTTTTTGGAATACGAATCAGAAACAAATAAACAACATTTCGAATCATATTGTTTAGAAAATGAATACTGGTTAAACAGTTATACACTATTTCAGACTTTGAAACAGATTCATAAAAATAAAAACTGGACTGAATGGGGGATTAAATTTTCTGACAATAATATAGTTTTCGAGGAAATTCGAAATGAAAATAAATTATTTATTCAAAAATTAAAAATACAGCAATTTTTATTTTATGATCAATGGCAAAGGATAAAAAAATATGCAAATGGAAAAGGAATTCGTATTGTTGGAGATATTCCTATTTATATTTCCCATGACAGTGCTGATGTTTGGGCAAATCCTGAATTATTTAAGCTGGATGAAAATGGTATCATGAAATTTCAATCCGGCTGCCCACCGGACTTCTTTTTGAAAGATGGACAGGTGTGGGGACATCCCATTTACGATTGGAATGTCCATAAAAAAACCGATTATAAATGGTGGATTGATCGATTAAAATACTTATTTACTTTAGTCGATATTGTCAGAATTGACCATTTTAATGGTTTTGCAAAATATTGGGAAATTCCCATGGAAGCTTCAAACGGTATAAAAGCTAAATGGGTTAAAGGTCCCGGAGAGAAATTGCTAACTTCAGTCAGGAAGAAATTAGGAAATCAACCCATTATTGCTGAAGATTTAGGTGATGCTGCTTTAGATGCAAAAATAATCAGAGAAAAATTTGATATTCCCGGGATGAAAGTATTACAAATGGCTTTTGGAGGGACTGAAAATCTAAATGGATCAATTCCTGAATTAGAAATTGAAAACATTGTCGTTTATACAGGAACACATGATAATGATACTACCATTGGTTGGTTTCAAACTAAACCTGGAAAAGGAAATATTCAAACTGTAGATGAGATTGCTCATGAGAGAAATAATGCATTGGAATTACTGGGAACTGATGGTAGCCAAATTAACTGGGATTTAATTTCTCTAGCAATGCAATCAAAATCTAATACTGTAATTTTTCCTTTACAGGATATTTTGGGGTTGGATGAAAAAGCACGTATGAATACACCCGGTACAGTTGAAGGAAATTGGGAATGGCGATTTAAAAAAAATCAGCTAACAAAAGAAATTATTCAACGGATGAAGACACTAACGGAAGATTGTAACAGATTGTAAAGTTTGTATCAATGACAAAATCACAAATTAAAATAGCGTATTTTTCAGCTGAAATTGGAATTAGTTCCAGCCTTCCTACATATAGTGGTGGTTTGGGTGTATTGGCCGGAGATCATATCAAAGCAGCCGCTGATGAGAATTTACCGTTTTGTGCAATTACATTATTGTATAAAGAAGGATATTTTAAACAGCGCATCGATGAGGATGGAAATCAATCTGAAACGTATCCAAAATTTGATCCGGAACCATTATTAAAAAAATTAGAATTTACCTTTCCTCTGCACCTCATGGGCAGAGATGTACAAATTGAGGTATTTCGTTTGGACTACAAAGGGTTGAATGGACACACGGTCCCCATTTATTTTATGGATACAGATCTGGAATGTAATTCTGTAGAAGACAGAATCATTTCACTCCGGTTATATTCCGGAAACAAGGATCATCGAATTATGCAGGAAGCGATTTTAGGGTTTGGAGGAATTCACTTATTAAAGCATCTGGGAATCTTTGACAATATCGAAACATTTCATATGAATGAAGGGCATTGCTCATTTCTTACGTTAAAGTTGCTGGAAGAATTCAAAGATGAAAATAACGTAAGGGGAAAATGCCATTTTACGACCCACACTCCTGTTCCGGCAGGGCATGATCATTTTTCTGTAGAGCGGGTTAAAAATCTTTTATATGACTTAATACCGGAAAACCTCAACCTGCCGTCATTGGTCCAAAACAGCCGTTTACATATGACAGAACTGGGTCTTCATTTCAGCCGGTCGGCCAATGGTGTTTCACAACTCCACGGCAAAGTGGCTCAAGATCAATTTCCCCAAGTACAAATTGGTCACATTACAAATGGTGTGTATCATCCCTATTGGATTTGTCCCCAATTGCGGGAATTATTCGATGATCATTTACCAAACTGGAACAAAGAAGGGAAAAAACTTTTAGAAATTGATACCATATCTGATGATACACTTTTAAACGCTCATGCAAAGCGAAAACGATCATTGTTGGGATATGCAAATGCCCAAGTTCAAAAAGCATTAAGCCGTAATACATTAACCATTGGATTTGCCAGAAGAGCTGCAACATATAAGCGGGCTCATTTATTATTCTCGGATATGGATCGATTGGTCCATTTATCTCAAGGCCAAATTCAATTTGTATTTGCAGGAAAAGCCCACCCAAAAGATGATCAGGGAAAAGAGATTATTCGAGAGATTGTACGAAACGCCAATAATCTATATGGGAAAGTGAAAGTGATTTTTCTGGAAAATTATAACATGTGGCTGGGGAGATTGATAACATCCGGAGTGGATGTTTGGTTGAATACGCCATTGCGACCAAACGAAGCGTCCGGAACCAGCGGCATGAAAGCTGCCTTAAACGGCGTGCCAAATTTATCTGTACTGGACGGCTGGTGGGCAGAAGCCTGCGAGGACGGTATTAATGGATGGGCTATTGGTAACCCTGAAGAGCCCAATGATGAAGAGGATGCTAATCAATTATATTCAATATTGGAGAACAAAATTATACCCCTTTATTATGGTGATAAATCAACGTGGACCCAGATGATGAAGTCTTCAATTAAAACAGGAGTGCAATTTACCGCCCAACGAATGATTCGGGATTATCAGGAAAAATATTATTAGAAAGTGAGATAACCATGACGACCATTGATTACATTATTGTAGGAGTTTATTTAATAGCGATAGTAGGTGTAGGGCTTGTCTTACAACGTAAAGCTTCGAGTGGTATTGACTCTTATTTTTTAGGAAACCGGAAATTGCCTTGGTGGGTTTTGGGTGCTTCAGGAATGGCGTCAAATACTGATGTTGCAGGTACTATGATCAATACAGCTTTCATTTATGCTTTAGGCACAAAAGGATTTTTTATCGAAATCCGAGGAGGAGTTACTCTGATAATGGCTTTTCTTATGATTTTCATGGGGAAATGGAATCGTCGTGCAAATGTAATGACTCTGGCAGAATGGATGCATTTCAGATTTGGTTCTGGAAAAGAAGGAGATTACGCTAGAATTATTTCTGCTGTTTCATCCATAATCATGACCATAGCAATGGTTACCTATTTTGCAGTAGGTGCAGGAAAATTTGTAGGTGATTTTCTCGGTATCGATCCGCACCTGGCGGCTCTCATAATGATCGTTCTGGCTATGATTTATACAGTCGCCAGTGGTCTGTACGGTGTGGTATGGACTGATGTTTTTCAGGGTGTGTTAATATTTGGAACAATTCTGTTTATCTGTGGCCTTGCTATGAAGACGGTTGTACTGCCAAATGAATTTATGGTATCAGTTCCACTTAATAGTGGCGGTTTTCAGGAGATTAAAGCAACTTTGACAGAATGGACACGGATATCGCCACCGGCGAAAATGAATATGCCGGTAGATTCACAATATTCTATATATAATTTTTTTGGTATTGCGATCATGTTCTATTTGTTTAAAGTCACATTGGAAGGTTCCTCTGGAACTGGTGGTTACATGATTCAGCGCTACTTTGCAGCACGGAATGATCGTGAAGCGGGTTTGCTGTCATTATTTTGGACATTTTTACTGTCCTTTCGCTGGCCGCTGATTGCATCTTTTGCTATGTTAGGTGTTTATTACGGAATTACAACCGGTAACGTTATCGCGGATCCTGAATTAGTATTGCCGACGGTAATTCGAACCTATATCCCAACAGGAGTGAAAGGATTACTGGTTGCCGGTCTTATGGCGGCAGCAATGTCGACGTTTGATTCTACCGTAAATGCCGGAGCAGCGTATTGGGTAAAAGATTTGTATCAAACGTATATGAATCCACAAGCAACTGAAAAAACACTCATGCTTCACAGTAGACTAGCATCCGTTGTCATAGTGATTTTGGCGGTGCTTCTCAGCTATACTATTAGAAATATTAATGATATTTGGGGCTGGATCACCATGGGAATCGGTTCAGGATTATTCATTCCGCAATTATTGCGTTGGTATTGGTGGAGGTTTAATGGTTATGGTTTTGCATTGGGAACAGTTTTAGGGATGGTCGTTGCATTACTCAATCGTGCTATTGGTCCAGTAGGATTACCTGAATATTATTCCTTTTTAATTGCCAGCGGAGGCTCACTGGTTGGGTGTGTCCTTGGAACATACTTCACACAACCCACCGATGCAAAAGTGCTGGACAATTTTTATAAGGTAACCCGTCCTTTTGGATACTGGAATCCCGTCCGGAAATCTTTGCCAAAGAATGTTATGGAAAAAGTGAATGCAGAAAACAAACGGGACATTCTATCTACGTTTATTGCCGTACCTTGGCAAGTTGTCCTTTTTCTGTTTGGAATGATGATTGTATTAAAACAATGGAGTCACGTAAGTGTGCTTTTCATCATACTAGCGATACTCTCCGTAGCATTATATTTCAACTGGTTCCGCCACTTATCAACGGAAGTAAAAGTCGAAGAGTAAGATGAAAAAATCAATGGTTACATGTTGCTTGTTGTTATTTGTTTCGACTGCATTTAGTCAATCGCCTGTTTATTCCGATCCCAATTATGCCACGGAATGGGATTCCATCACGGTATATTTTGATGCCACTGAAGGCGATCAGGGACTTATGGGGTTTACCGGTGAAGTATGGGCTCATGCCGGTGTAATCACCACAGCAAGCACTGGTCCAACAGATTGGAAATATGTAAAAACAAATTGGGGAGAAAATACCGATGACACACAATTAACTCCCCTGGGGAATGATTTGTGGAAACTGGACATCGGATTTCCTCATGCGTATTATGGTGTTCCGAATGGTGAACAGATTCTTCAATTAGCATTTGTTTTTCGTAATCACGATGGAAGCCAGACCGGAAGAGATATTGGTGGGGCTGATATATTTCTGAATCTCTATGCCCCCGGGGTAACAGCGATTGTTGTTTCTCCATTTGTAGATTTCTCTTTTGGAGATCCTCGCCGTGCTCCTGTATTCGGATTCCCGACGGATACGATTACAGTTGAAATTACAGGCGCTGCCGTCGGAACTGAAATGTCTGAATTAAGATTGCTCGTTGATGATTCTCTCCATACTCAATCATTATCAGATACATTGACAACTGAATTATATTTGCAAAATTATTCACTGGGAATGCACGAACTAACAGCTGTTGTATTTGATACAACCGGTTTGACTGACAGCTCTCGGTTTTATATAATGATTCATAATGAACCTATTGAAAATCAACGCCCCAATTATATTGAAGATGGAATTTCCTATTACGATGGCGGTGTAGTAACGGTGTCCTTGTCATTATTCGCTCCGTATAAGGAATTTGTTTATGTTGTTGGGGATTTCAATGATTGGATTGTAGACGAAGATTACTATATGATGAAAGATGTGGGCTCTGAAGATTCAGTTCATTTCTGGATAACTCTGAATTATTTAACGCCTGGTGAAGAATTTGCATTTCAGTATTATGTAGATGGTGAAATCCGTATTGCCGATCCCTATGCTGACAAAGTGTTGGATAAATGGAATGATCCGTGGATTCCGGAAGAAACATATCCAAACTTAATTGAATATCCCATTGGAAAGACTGATCATATAGCATCAGTTTTACAAACGAATCAGAATCAATATGATTGGCAATACAGCGACTCATTTGATAGAGCACCAAAGGAAGAATTGATCATTTATGAGTTACTAGTGCGGGATTTTATCGCTCGACACGATTTTCAGACACTCATAGATACACTTGATTATTTAGAAAGACTAGGAATCAATGCCATTGAACTGATGCCTTTCAATGAATTCGAGGGTAATTCCAGTTGGGGATATAATCCTAGTTTCTATTTTGCTCCTGATAAATATTACGGTCCTAAAAATGCATTAAAAGCATTTGTAGATGAGTGTCATCATAGGGGAATTGCTGTTATAATGGATATTGTATTAAACCATACCTATAGTCAATCGCCCTTTGTACGATTATATAATGTGGGGGAGTGGGGGCCGCCTACACCGCAAAATCCGTGGTATAATACTCAATCAAACTTCACCAATCCTGATGCTCAATGGGGTAATGATTTTAACCATGAAAGTATCCATACCCAAAAATTGGTAGATCGTATCAATCGTTACTGGATTGAAGAATATGGTATTGATGGTTTTCGTTTTGATTTTACTAAAGGGTTTGGAAATAATGTTAAAGGATCCAATGATCCCTGGGGCAGTCTTTATGATGCAGATCGTATTCGTTTGTTGAAACGCATGGCAGATGAAATTTGGGATGTAGATTCGACTGTATATGTGATTTTAGAACATTTGGCAGAGAATTCTGAAGAGGAAGAATTGGCCGATTATGGAATGCTTTTGTGGGGGAATTCCAATTATAATTATGCTGAAGCTGCCATGGGCTATCACAGCAATGGTAAGTCAGATTTTTCTTGGGGTTACTACGAAACACGTGGTTGGGAGCATCCCCATGTGGTCACTTATTTTGAAAGCCACGATGAAGAAAGGCTCATGTTCAAAAACCTGTCATGGGGTAACAGTGCCGGTGATTATAATATAAAAAATCTATCCACTGCATTGAACAGAATGAAAGCAGTCGGGGTTTTTTTCTTTACCATTCCAGGACCAAAAATGGTTTGGCAGTTTGGTGAGCTGGGGTATGATGTGAGCATTGATGATCCCTGCCGTGTCTGTGAAAAGCCGATACTATGGAATTATCAAAATAATGTAAACCGGAGCAGATTATATAAAGTTTTTCAAGCATTAATTCAGTTGCGAAAAGAGTATCCTGTTTTTCATAGTTCTGATACTGACGTTTCATTATCCGTTGGTAGTTCAACCGGAAAGAAGCGAATTCGACTTTCTCACAGCGAAATGGATGCAATTATCATCGGTAACTTTGGTGTGACCGGTCAATCCATAGATCCACAGTTTTATAATACAGGTGTGTGGTATGATTATTTTTCCGGTGATAGTATAGACGTCCAAAATGTAAATGAACAATTATTTTTATTACCTGGAGAATTCCATATTTATACAGATAGTTTCATCGAACCACCGGAACAAGGAATTCTTACAAATGCTTTCGATGAAAATTATACTCCTCGTGAATTCAGCTTGAGTCAGAATTTTCCTAATCCATTTAATCCAGCAACAACTATTCATTTTAGTGTAGCATCGACACATAAGTCCCAATTACAGATAGTTGACATAATGGGACGTGTAGTAAAAACATTGATAGATGAACAACTTTCTCCAGGAGAATTTTCAATAACTTGGGACGGATCAACTCACCCAAGTGGTGTTTATTTTGTACGATTAACATCCGGTAAAAAAATGAAGACTGTCAAAATGATTTTGCTGAAATAGCTATTTTATTGGAGGGCAAGTCATAATGAAAGTCGGTTTACTCACAAACGAAATTCCACCCATTGTCTATGGCGGAGTAGCTACATGGATTCTCAATTTTCTGGATATGTTTCAGGACGACGAGGATATTGAAATTATTCCCGTATTTCTGGCGCAATTAGATGAGCCGCCATCAGATTTTCCGGAAAGATATCCGGGGATACGCATCATTCACGGGCCTGAAGATGTGAAAAATACATTCGCAGATTTGGATGCATGTATAAATAATTTATGGGTGGCGTTTGATACTACACGAACTATAAAAGAAACTTTTCCTAATAAACTCATGGTTTCTGTATGCCATTCCTTGATTCGAATGGAGCATATAACAAATATGGGCGGACCCATTACCAGCAATTATTTCGAGCAGGAAATTACATTTCAATATTCCGATATTGTTGTGCTTATCTCCGAAGCGGAAAAACAACATTATATTTCGTTCGGGTATGATAAATATGAATCAACTCCACATGTTATTTATAATAGCTATAAGCCAAAATTTGATACGGATACATGGCGACCAAATTATGAATTAAATGATATTGGATATATTGGCAGACATGTCCCTCGAAAGCGTCCTGATTTACCCATTTTTGCTGTAGAAAAATCAGGACGAAAAGATATTCGTGTCTTTAATATGGGAGTAGATTATCAAGGAGAGCAGGGAAATCCTTTTTGGGAAGAACTTGGAAGAAAACATCCTAAACAACTTATCATTATTCCATTCAGTTCAAATAAGGAAACGGCTCAATTTTACTGGAATAGTATTGGTGCCAATAGCATTACCGGTATATACGAACCTTTCGGTTATACCATGTGCGAAACACTGGATCGACGAATCCCTGCATTAGTACAAAATATTGATGGCCCCAGTGAAATTACAGCCAACGTAATTGAATCAGTATTTGTTTATGAGGTTGATAAGGACTTTAATAAAGATGTTGATAATTTTCTTTTAGCTGTTGAAAGGTTTTGGAATACGTCTGCAGATATGAGACAAGCCATGGCAGACCAAGCTCGAACTGCATTAGATGATTTTCGCCCGGAAGTGATCAAAGGAAAATGGAAAGAAATTTTATTGAATACCAATGCAAGAGAAATAAAAGAATTGAATAGCCTATCTGAAAAACTGGGTATGCCCGAAAAGTCTGTTAAAGGTTACGGCGGTTACAGGTAATATATTAGTTTCGTATCAATACCAAACCAGTTGAGGAAGGGACGGACAATTCTCCGGTAAGTGTTTCTTGATTCTCAAGTAATACCTTTTTTCCGTCCACTAAAATTTTCCACTGACCAGTGGGTAAATTAATATCTAATGTATGCTCCTCTTCTCCATTTAGAATTACAATAAATTTCTCCTTCAATAAATAAGCGATAGCCACATTTTCACCCACATCCATGAAATCAAAATCGCTTGGTTCAGAGTGTCGAAATTCGGAATATTGTTTTCTAAATTCAATCAATCCTTTATAATAATCGACCAATTCTGAATTCATTTTCCGTTCATTCCAATTCAGCCAATTTGTATCATTATCTTTTTCGTATGAATTATGATCGATTATACCAACATGATCATCAGGAGCATGTGTGGCAGCAATGACTTTACTACGAGCCCATTCCTGTCCCTCATGCATGAATACAATTCCCTGGCTTGTAAACAAAAATAAAGCACCAAGCTTACTCATATCAAGCAATCTACCTTCTACAAGAGCATTGGTTTTCTTATTTGTAATTTTTTCATCCTTATCTACAAAACCACCGGTGATTCGAAGTCGGTCACCAAATGTGTAATCATCGTGGCATTCCAAATAATTAACACTATGGATGGATTGAACATATTGACCGCCATAATCTCGGAGTGATCCCATAACCAATCGTTGTAAAAATTGTTGATCATCGTTTTCTCGAAATTGCCCGAAAAGAAATCCTTTATCGTTTATATCCCAAGTGCTGCCTTTCAGTCCATCGCGAAACTGATCATTGAAAGATGACCAACCCATGTCGGAAAATCCCTGAGGATCATAACCATTGCCCCAAGGTTCGGCTAAAATGATGACGTTTGGATTAAGAGCCTGCAATTCATCTATAATTAATTGTCTTGTTTCAGCATCTATTAAATTACCAATGTCAAAACGGAAACCATCTATATGATATTCTAACATCCAGTATTTCAAACTTTCCAAAATGAGTTGGCGCATTTTTGGATGTTCCGAACGGGTATCATTTCCGCAGCCGCTGTGGGCAATGTATTCTCCATTTTCATCTAATCTGAAATAGGATTTTTTATCAATATATTTTAACGGATGCCAGTCGTAATTAGATACATGGTTATACACTACATCCATGATAACAGCAATTCCCTCATTATGGAATGATTTGACCATATCTTTAAATTCTTTTACAGCTCTTCCATCAGTGCCATTCCAAGAGTCCGGTACATCTGTTCCGTCGGTTGCATAATAGGATTCAGGTGCAAAGAAAAATGTTGTCATGTAACCCCAGTGATTCCGGGAGTATGGATTCCAATCGTTATAAACGGGTGCAGTTTTATCCTTATACGGAACTTCCACATTGGCAAATTCCTGAACTGGTAAAATTTGAACTGCATTAATCCCCATAGATTTTATATGTTCAATGCCGCCATTCTGAACTGGCTCAATAAGCCCTAAATAGGTTCCTTTTTGTTTTGCTGTGGAAGTTGGATGTGTTGTCATATCCCGTATATGCATTTCATAAATGATCAAATCGTGTGGATCCATTTCCATCCATGAATCTCCATCCCAATCATAATGGTCATCAATGATGAGAGATTTTGCCACATGCCGCATGGAATTTTGTGTGACGGCCGCTTTTGAATATGGATCAGCGATAATTACATCAGGATCATTAAGCGGTCCTTCCAACCTATACCCGTAATACGTTCCGATACCGGCATCATTTAATTCTACAGTAAAATCCCCGTTTTCGTTTTTTACCATTTCATATTCTGTGCCAGTTTCAGCTTCCGGAGAATCGAAAATAACCAAATATGCATGAGTAGATTTTGGTGCATAAATTTTAAAAGTAGTGCTGTTTTTAGATACAAAAGCACCATAAGACAATTGAGTGTTTTTTATATTCATATGATTATTTGTGCACGAAATTAATATTAGAAAAGTGCAGAGATTAGTAAGAGATTGTAAATTCCTCATCATTATTGACTCTTAATTGAGTTACTAACTTAAAAACATCAAACTATTCAAGAATGAACAAAATTATATTAATATTAATATTATTTCTCAATGGCTGTACCAAGGAAAATGGAAGCGTAATGTTTTTTATCCCGACTCAGCAGTTTTCTCCAGGGAAGCCCTTAGTAATTGATTTAGGGTTGTATAAAAAACAACCTGAAGTATCTATTTATTTTTCCCAGCATTCTCAACTAAATATTGATTTTAATTCAAAGACTGACACATTAGTCATTTCCAATAATGAGAAAACACCTACATTTTCTGTTGTGTCTTTCTCTGCAAATGGACAAGAAATGAATTTAATGATTCGTTTGAAAAAAATGATTAACCATACATTTACGTATCAACCCAATGAAGATGATACTTCAATAGTCGTTATGGGTGGATTTAATGATTGGTCACGAAGCCAACTGAAGATGGCAGACGAAGATGGTGACGGAATATTAGAACGAACAGTTTTTCTTGATCCCATTAGACATGAATATAAGTTTATAGTAAATGGAGAAGAACTCATTGATCCTGACAATCCTGTTTTTGTATCCAATAACATTGGAGGTTGGAATTCTATACTTGATTTATCAGGTTTGAAACCCTTATCACCTGGAAAAATTTTTAAAGAAAAAGAATTTAATGACCGCCTTACATTTGAATATGAACCTCCCTCCGATGGAGCCTTGTTAAGGAATATCATCATCTCGTTGGATAATGAAATTCTTCATCCGGACGTTTATGATTTGGAAAAAGGAAAAATTATTGTTCATAAACGTGGGTTAAAGTCTGGTCGATTGCGAGTTACAGCAGTGGATGAACAAGACAGGGTTATATTAGAAAACCATACTGAAATAAATGGCGATGAAGCATTAAAAGTCAATCATAACAACGACTCATGGTATTTTACTGTTTTATACAGTTTGATGGTGGATCGTTTTCTCGATGGGGCTTCTGAAAATAATAGTATCATTAATGATCCTGATCTCAATGCTTTATTTAATTTTATGGGAGGCGATTTAAAGGGAATTTATAAAATACTGGAACAAGGATATTTTCGGGATTTGAATGTATCTGCATTATGGATTTCACCCATTCAACAACAGCCCGATAGTGCTTTTACAGAGTTCATCGAACCTTATAGAAAAGTGTCCGGTTATCATGGCTACTGGCCTGTTTCCTCGCGAACGATAGATTCTCGTTTTGGCACGATTGGAGATTTTAAGAATATTGTCAATAATGCTCATGAACAAAATATAAATGTAATTTTAGATTTTGTTTCAAATCATACTCATGAAGAACACCCATATTTCAATAATAACAGACAGTGGTATGGCAATGTAAATTTGCCCGACGGTAGAAAAAATATCAGATTATGGAGTGAAGAAACGCGCTTGACAACATGGTTTGATACATTTCTTCCATCTTATGATTTTACAAAAAATTCGGATGCAATCAATCAAACAACTGATGATGCAGTTTGGTGGCTTGAAACCTATAATTTAGATGGATTCCGTCAGGATGCAGTAAAGCATGTTCCTCATGATTTTTGGAGAAAATTGACATCTAAAATGCGGGCACAAAACAATGAAAAAACGTATTACCAAATTGGTGAATCATTTGGATCGGATCAACTAATCCGCAGTTATGTGAACCCAGGTGAATTAGATGCTCAATTTAATTTCAGTATTTATTTCAATGCTCGTTGGCAGTTTAGCGGAAAAAAAGCAGACTTTTCACAATTGGCTGAAGAGATTGAAAACAATCTCATCACGTTTGATCCAATTCATCTTATGGGTAACATTACATCCAGCCACGATCAGGTTCGATTTATGGCGTTTGCCGATGGCCAAATGGATTTTAGCGATAATGGAACAGAACGTTCATTTTCAAATCCCCCGGGAGATGTTAGACAGAAATCAAGTTATAGTAAACTCCAGAATTTTCATGCTTTGAATATCTGTTTACCCGGGGTTCCGGTTTTATATTATGGTGAAGAAATTGGTATGATGGGTGCGGGCGATCCGGATAATCGCCGAATGATGCGGTTTGGTGACGATTTGGATCTCAATGAAATCATACACAAACAAGTCATAAGCAGTCTGAATGAATTACGCATGGAACACACTGCTCTTTCTATGGGAGATGTAAATATATTATTAGCAGATGGTCCGATTCTGGTTTTATTAAAGAAATATTTTAATGAAGAAATTTTGTTAGCTATGAATCAGGGATCCAAAAATGAAATCGTTGAATTAGATCCTCGTTATGAATACAAATTAAATTATTCAACAAATCCACAAAACAAATTCTATCATAACTCTTTAACACTCAAACCATATACCAGTATGTTTCTTGAACGAAAATAATATGAGACAAATTGTATTTATGCTTTTGGTGTCTCTCGTTTTTGCTGATGAGAGCTGGAAACTATATGATGACTCCATTGTGGGTAGAGTAGATATAACAGTTGATTCATCTGATTTAGTTTGGATGTATAATAATGTAGAAAGTGACTCTCTGCATATAGCAGAAATTCATTTTCAAAATAGTTATATTGATGAGACTGTGGAAAATGTTGGTTTTAGACTCCGTGGAAACACTTCCCGATATTCGCAAAAAAAATCGTTTAAATTGGATTTTAATCATTTTGTCCAAGGTAGAGATTTTTATGATGTTGAAAAAATAAACCTGAATGGCGAACATAATGATGTTTCCATCACTCGCAGTAAACTGTGTTGGGATTTATTTCAACAAATTGGGATAAAATCTTCCAGAGCATGTCATATGGAAGTATATATCAATGAAGAATATTATGGACTTTATATATCTATTGAGCATATTGATGATACTTTTTTATCTAAAAATTATGCGAATGATTCCGGCAACTTGTGGAAATGTATTTGGCCAGCAGATTTAACCTATCGTGGACCTAACCCCGAAGACTATTATCCTTGGATAGATGGATATAGACCTTACGAGCTTAAAACAAATAAAGACGAATATAACTATGCCCAGTTGGCTCGATTGATCAATATAATAAACAATGACCCCGATTCATTAGAGTATATTTTAGATGTATCCGGATTTATAAAATACTTAGCAATTAATATTCTCACTGGCAGCTGGGATGATTACCGTTCCCTAAGGAATAATTTCTATTTATATCATGATCCAGCAATTGATCAGTTTCAGTTGATTCCATACGATTATGATAACACCTTTGGGGTAGACTGGTTTAATGTAGACTGGGCAACCATTGACCCATATTCGTACTATTTGATCGATGATTCTGACCGGCCTTTAGCTGATTTAATTTTTGATAGTAATCCATACAAAAACCTATTTTCTCATTTTATTTCCTTTTACATGGACCATTATTTTTCGCTTGAATTATGGGAAGATTGGATCGACAGCACCAAAGCTATGATTGATACTTCTGCATTTTATGATATGTATCGAACTCTTGATTATGGTTTTACGTTTGGTGATTTCAACAACTCTTACTCAGAAACAGGTTATACAAATCAACATATAAAGCGAGGACTAAAAGAATTTTTTATTGAGCGAACAGGATCTTTGGAAAATCAATTAAATTATATTTCAACTGAACCTTCAATATATAATGTGAGTTGGGAGCCTCAAATTCCTCTTACTGGTGATTCGATTACAATAAATGCATCGGCTTTTGGTTTCCCGGAAATCGATCAGATTAATGTTATTATCCACAATTATAATAACGGTTCGTTCAATAGTTATAGTATGGTAGATAATTCAATACCTGGATCAATAATTGTAGAAGAAACCGATCGCTGGTCTGTAACCATTCCACCACTAGAATCATCTGGTGAAATTGGGTTACAATTTTTGACAACTAATATAAATCAAATCACTGGTGTTTTCCCTTCTACAGGTGAATGGATAATTGAAATCGTAACATCCGCAATTACTGAAGGAATTTTCATTAATGAATTTTTAGCACGGAATGACGCTGTTAATACAGATGAAATGGGAGAATTCGATGATTGGTTAGAATTATATAATACATCAAATGATACTGTGTACTTATTTAACCATTATCTAACAGACAAATCAGATAATTTGACAAAATGGAGATTTACCGAATCTGATATATTTATTCCACCAAATGATTATTTATTAATTTGGTGCGATAATGATGATGAACAGGGTGAATTACATACAAATTTCAAATTGTCAGGAAATGGCGAATTCATTGGGTTGATAAATCCGGATGGAGTTACAGTTATAGATTCTATAACGTTTGGAGAGCAAACAGCAGATATTTCTTTTGGTCGATTACCAAATGGTAGTGAAAGCTGGTCATTCTTGACTCCAACCCCTTTAGCGCCAAATCAATCATTGAATATTTTAAATGAATTTCAACCAAAAGATTTTTCATTCATAGTATATCCAAATCCATTTAATAATTCAATTCAAATTCAATACAATTTGCAAAATGACGCATTTGTTCATATAAGTATTTTTGATTTACTAGGCAGAAAACAAAAGACAATAATTTTATCCAAACAATCAACAGGACAACATAGAATCAATTGGGATGGTAAAAATAATGAAGGGGAAAAATTACCTTCAGGAATCTGGTTAGTAAGAGTACAGGTTGGTAATCAGGTAAAAAATAAAAAAATATTGCTGCTCAAATAATCAGCAGTATTCGTCTTTTTCAGGCAGTTCTGATTTTGAATATTTCATCGTACGGCTATGTCCATCAACGCTATCTCGAAAAAGTAACACATCCCCATTGAATTCTTCAGCAATTATCCACTCTTTGGAGTTAATCAGTACTGAATCTCCAATTTGATATATATTTTTAGTTTCTTTTGCTGATTCAATCATCTACTTAATTATTATTAAAAATATTAATTAGATCCACCACTCTGTTAGAATAACCCCATTCATTATCGTACCAGTTAAGGGTTTTTACAAATCGCTTATCAATAACCGAAGTAAAAGGTGCATCAAAAATAGATGAATGAGGATTGCCGATAATATCTGAAGAAACAATGGGCGTATCTTCGTATTGCAAGATGGAATTCAAGCGGTCAGTCTCACTTGCTTCTTTAACCGCTTGACGAATGTCATCGGCATTGACATCAGTTTTTAATTGAACATTCAAATCCACGATCGATCCGTCAGGAACAGGAACGCGCATGGCAATGCCGTCTAGTTTTCCTTTGAGTTCGGGCAAAACAACTCCCACAGCTCGGGCAGCGCCAGTGGTTGTTGGAATAATATTTTCTGCGGCTGCTCTGCTGCGCCGCCAGTCCGAATGAGGAACGTCAGCCAAACGCTGGTCGTTTGTATAAGCATGAATCGTATTGATAACACCATATTCAATTCCGAAAGCATCATTCAACACTTTTGCCATTGGGGCAAGGCAATTTGTGGTACACGATGCATTGGATACAATTTTATGATCAGAGGCAAGACCATCTTCATTAACACCTATAACAAGAGTATAATCAATTTCATCTTTGGCGGGAACTGTAAGGATAACTTTTCCTGCTCCTGCTTCCAAATGATTTTGGAGTTGCTCTTGAGTTCTAAAGACACCCGTTGCTTCAATCACAACATCGACACCTAATTCAGTCCATGGCAAGGCGGCAGGATCACGCTCGTTAAGCATTTTAACTGAATGGTTACTTGTTTTTAAAATTCCGTCTTTTACTGAAACAGTATCTTTTAGCCGTCCCATAACAGTATCATATTTAAGTAGATACGCCAACGCATCATTGTCCGCTAAGTCATTAATAGCTACAACTTGAAAATCTTTTTGATTATTCAGAATGCGGAATACTGTACGACCGATACGACCAAATCCATTTAATGCAATTCTCATGAAACGTTCTCCAAATCACAATAGGATTTTGTCAGATCTAATATTCGTTGAGAATAACCATAACCATCATCATACCAGCAAATTGTTTTAAGTAGATTATCTGCAGCTATCATGGTTGCTTTTGAATCAAAAATCATGGAATGGCTGTCACCGACCACATCACTGGAAACAATAGGATCTTCAGTATAGCCAATAATAGGCGCAAGAGGTCCTTCAGAAATAGATTTCATAAGGGAATTCACTTCATGGATCGAAGGAATTTTTTTTAATTCACATGTAAGATCCACGCACGATCCATCAGGAATAGGTATATTAAACGCAATGCCTTCAACTTTCCCCTTAAATTGAGGAAGGATGGTTTCTACAAGTTTGGGAGAACGAGTTTGGTTTGGAATAATATTTTCTACAGCAGATCGACTTCGGCGAAGATCAGAGCGGACACTGTCAGACAGAGGCTGATCTGAAGTATAAGCATGGACAGTGGTCATCATGGCTTTCTCCAAGCCGTATTCTTTATCCAAAATATCCAGCATTAGTGCCAATACCTGGGTGGTGGAGGAAGAAGGGGAAACAATCTTGTCATCATTAGAAATATCTTTATCATTCAAGCCCATCACAACTATACGGTCTACGGGATCTTCAGGCGGTGTTGTAACAATCACTTTTTTAGCGCCAGCCTCAAGATATTTTTCTAAAGTTTCTCGAGACCATATTTTGCCGGTACAGTCGATTATAATATCAACTCCCAGAGCATCCCAAGGAAGAGAACCGGGACCTCCACCTGGAAGTATTCGAACATTTTGTTCACCAATTATGATATGATGATCCTTCAAGACAGCTTCATCTTCCACTGGACCATATACAGTATCATGCATGAGCAAATACACCAATGCTTCTGGATCAGCCAAATCGCTGATACCAACAAAATTTAAATGAGGATTATTATAACCAATTCGCAGAAGATTGCGGCCTATTCGTCCGAAACCGATGATTCCGATGTTAATTGTACTATTCATTAATAGAAAATTTAATACAAAAATCTATTTTATTTAGTAACTCATATATTGGTTACTAATTATATGTAATAATTTGAAAAGTAAATATTAGTAACTTATATGAATGAAATTTTAAGATAAGAATTTGCAATACCTTGTTGATAAAGTAATAGATTTCATAAATTGATAACTTGAAACAAAACTTTTTGGTCATGCAACCGGTGTAAATTCCCAAAATAATGCTTATGAAATAATTATGGAAACTTTTGTTAATCGCATCGACCAAGTGGGTGTCCAAGAACGGGTTGCTAGACTTTTTTCCCGAAGTATTAAAAAAGAATCTAAAATAAATGCGTTACATACTGTATTAAGTATGATTGATTTAACTACTTTAGAAGGAAAAGATTCTCCGGGTAAAGTAAAACAATTATGCTACAAAGCGGTTCATTTGCACGATCAATTTCCAAGTTTGCCATCCGTTGCGGCGATTTGTGTTTATCCCACTATGGTACCAATTGCAAAAAAAGCACTTGAGAATACAAATATTAATGTCGCTTCTGTTGCCACAGCTTTTCCAAGCGGTATGGCATCTCTTGAGTATAAATTAAATGAAGTGAAAATGGTGGTAGCAGATGGAGCGGATGAAGTGGATATGGTCATTTCCAGAGGGAAATTTCTTCGTGGGGAATACACGTATGTAGCAGATGAAATATCAGCAGTAAAAGAGGCCTGTGGGAAGGCGCATTTAAAGGTTATTTTAGAGACTGGCGAATTGGTAACGTTGGATAATGTTCGATTAGCCAGTGATATAGCCATGAAAGCAGGAGCTGATTTCATTAAAACATCTACAGGAAAAGTATCACCGGCTGCCACGCCTCCCGTTGTGCTTGTCATGTTGGAAGCTATTCGTGATTATTATAAAAAAACAGGCAAAAAAATTGGCATGAAACCAGCAGGGGGAATTAGTAAAGCTAAATTGGCAATTCAATATTTGGTAATGATTAAAGAAACATTGGGGCAGGATTGGCTGCATGCTGACTTATTTCGATTTGGCGCCAGTTCTCTGGCGAATGATGTCCTGATGCAGATTGTCAAACAATCCACAAGTGTGTATCAATCAGCAAATTATTTTTCTATGGATTAAATATGAAGACAAAAACAAAAAAAACAGATTGGTTTTACAGTCCGGCCCCTGAAAGCACAGATCATATTCAGATTAATAGGAAAAACGATCTTTTCATCGATGGGAAATTTATACAACCGAAAAAGGGAAAATATTTTAAAACAATCAACCCTGCGAATGAACAAAAATTGGCTGATGTAGCAGAAGCGGATCAATCGGATGTAGATAAAGCTGTCAAAGCGGCTAGGACCGCATACGATAAAGTCTGGTCCAAAATGGATCCTGCTGAAAGGGGAAAATATATTTATCGTATTGCACGCTTGATTCAAGAACGCGCCAGAGAATTTTCTATTATTGAAACCATGGATGGGGGAAAACCGATTCGTGAATCAAGGGATATTGATATTCCATTGGTATCAGCTCATTTCTTTTATTATGCTGGCTGGGCGGATAAACTGGAATATGCGTTCCCCGGGAAAAAAGCAAAACCCATCGGTGTAGCTGGACAAATAATCCCATGGAATTTCCCTTTATTAATGGCAGCATGGAAATTGGCGCCAGCATTGGCGACGGGGAATACAGTTATTTTAAAACCAGCTGAAACAACACCCTTAACAGCTATGAAATTGGCGGAAATAATTCAAGAAGCAGATTTACCGCCGGGTGTTGTGAATATTATTAATGGTGCTGGAAAAACAGGACAGGCTTTGGTTGAACATCCTGACATAAATAAAATCGCCTTTACGGGATCGACAGATGTGGGGAAACTGATAATGAAATCAGTTGCAGGTACGGGAAAAAAATATACGCTTGAACTGGGAGGAAAAGCAGCAAATATTATTTTTGAAGATGCAGCAATAGATCAGGCTGTTGAAGGAATTGTTGATGGTATCTTTTTTAATCAAGGACACGTTTGTTGTGCTGGTTCCCGGCTGTTTGTTCAAGAAAGTGTGGCTGAAACGGTCATTTCTAAATTAAAAGACAGGATGGAATCATTAATTGTAGGTGATCCTCTGGATAAAAATACAGATATTGGTGCAATCAATTCAAAAATGCAATTAGATAAAATTAAGATGTATGTGGATATTGGACAAAAAGAAGGCGCCTTGATTCACCAATCATCGTGTAGTTTACCTGAAAAAGGATATTGGCATGCACCGACAATTTTTACAGATGTAAGCCAATCTCATCGCATTGTGCAGGAAGAAATATTTGGTCCTGTGTTGGCGATTCAAACATTCAGAACTGTTGATGAAGTGATTGCGAAAGCAAACAATACACCTTACGGACTGTCCGGCGGTGTGTGGACAGATAAAGGTGCGAAAATATTTCAAGTATCCAAAGCGATTCGTTCCGGAGTATTATGGGCGAATACATTCAATAAATTTGATCCAACATCACCGTTTGGTGGTTATAAAGAAAGCGGCATGGGTCGTGAAGGTGGATTAGAAGGATTAATGCCTTATGTTAACTTGGTGTAAAAAAAATTGGATTGCTGGATCAATGGATTACTGGATGAATGGTAAAAATGAGATGGGATATTGTTTTTTCAATATTCCATCATTCCATATATAACAATTGAGGAATGTAATGAATAAACGAGAAGATATTAAAAAAACATATAAGTTGTATATTGGCGGAAAATTTCCCAGAACGGAATCGGGACGTTACATCAAATGGATTGATCAAAAACAATCGACCCAAGTAAATATTTGCCGAGGATCACGGAAAGATTTTCGAAATGCCGTGGTTGCCGCGAGAGAAGCGTTATGCGGATGGTCTTCGAGAACAGCATATAATCGCAGTCAGATTCTATATAGAATAGGAGAAATGCTGGAAGGCAGACGCAGTCAATTTTTGGATGAATTGATTCTCCAGGGTTCTTCAAAAAAAGAAGCGGAAAAAGAAATTAACCATTCCATTGACAGATTAATATACTATGCGGGCTGGGCGGATAAATATCAGCAAATATTTAGTAGAGTAAATCCTGTGGCTCTGCCCTATTTCAATTTTTCCTATCTAGATCCAACAGGAGTGGTTTCAGCCATCGCACCAAATGACTCATCCTTAATTGGATTAGTTTCAATTATTGCACCCATCATTTCTGGTGGGAATACGGTTGTCGTTTTGGCATCAGAAGAAAATCCTTTGTGTGCAATTACATTTGCAGAAGTACTCCATACGTCAGATGTCCCCGGTGGTGTGGTGAATATTTTAACTGGACATCGATCAGAATTGATTGGTCAATTTTCGTCTCACATGGATGTGAATGCCATTGTGTATTGCGGGAATGAAACAGAAGAAATCAAACTCGTTCAGGAAAATGCAGCCTTGAACGTGAAGCGACCAATTGTTTATTCTGACGAAAATTGGCTCGACAAAAATACACAGGATCCATATCGAATTTTGAATACGTTAGAAACGAAAACAACATGGCATCCGGTAGGTGTATGAGTAAAATAGTCGATTATATTCAATCAAAATCCCAAGGAATAAATCCCAAGGTTGGAATTATTTTAGGTTCTGGTTTAGGGTCTTTTGTAGATGTGTTGGAAAATCCGGTTACATTATCCTATGATGAATTAGAAGGATTTCCAGATGCGGGTGTTTCCGGGCATGAGGGAAAACTTCATTTAGGAAAAATTAATCATACAGAAATAGCCGTTCTTCAAGGACGAGCTCATTATTACGAATCTGGTATTGCAGATGTAATGAAAATTCCCGTTCGTACGTTGGCGAAACTTGGGTGTGAATCACTGATTCTGACCAATGCCGCCGGGAGTTTAATGGAAGAAGCCCAGCCGGGAAGTGTAATGGCACTAACAGATCATATCAATTTTACAGGTGTAAATCCATTGTTTGGCGAAGAAAGTAATAATCGATTTGTGAATATGGCTGACGCATACAATTCAGATATGCGATCAAGATTCCATCAAATTGCTGATAATGAAAATATTAAAATTCACGAAGGTGTTTATATATGGTTTTGCGGTCCCAGTTTTGAAACACCGGCAGAAATTCTAGCTGCAAAAATGTTGGGCGCCGATGCAGTGGGTATGTCCACGGTTCCGGAAGTGATTTTGGCCCGCCACGCCGGAATGAAAGTGGCTGCATTGTCTGTAATAACCAATATGGCTGCGGGTATGAGTGATGAAGTATTGAACCATGAATTAACAATGGCAAATGCCGATAAAGGTATTCAAGATTTGAAAACTCTGCTCATTCGCTTTTTAGAATCATATTCTTAAAATAATTTCCCCAAATAATACATTTTATACTAAAAAGGCATCATGATAGAACCGACAGTCAAAAAAGGACAGAAATACGAATTAACCATTGAATCATTGGCGTATGGCGGAAAGGGAGTTGCCAAAGTGGACGGCTTTGTTGTTTTTGTAAAAAATGCCATTCCCGGGCAAAAAGTCCGTGCACTTGTTTATCGTAAGCGAAAAGGGTTTGCCGAGGCTCGACCGTTAGAGGTGATAAAAGAATCATCGTTCAAGGTTGAAGCTCCCTGTGAACATTTTGCATTTTGCGGTGGCTGCACTTTCCAACAGTTGGATTATGCTGAACAGGTGAACCAGAAAAAACAGCAGGTAGAAGATTTATTCAGGCGTCAAGCAGGGATTGCTGATTTTTCTGTGGATGATGTTATTGCCGCAGAAGAACAATATCATTACCGAAATAAGATGGAATTTTCTTTTTCCAACCGCCGCTGGACATTACCTGATGAAGACGATGATACAGAAAGAAGTTTTGCTTTAGGACTACACGTACCCCGAAGATATGATAAAATTTTGAATATTAATGAATGTCACCTTCAACCGAAGCTGGGAAATGAAATTCTCAATGCTGTTAAAGATAAAGCGCGTGAATTAAAACTCAAACCCTACGATGTTAAAACGCATAATGGATTTCTACGGCACTTGGTTATGCGCTTTGGTCATAATACAAGTGATATGATGGTAAACTTGGTTACCAGTTATGAAAACCCGGAATTAATTCAACCATTGGCTGATCATATCCATGAAACATTTCCTCAAGTCACATCCATTATCAATAATATCAACACCAAGAAAGCAGATATAGCCTTTGGAGAATATGAAACAATTCTATACGGTAATCCGACCATTACGGAAAAAATGGGTGGTCTTACATTTGAAATTTCTGCCAATTCATTTTTTCAGACGAATACAAACCAAGGTGCAAAGCTTTATCAGACCGCATTGGATGGCGCTGAACTTACGGGGAAAGAAATTGTGTACGATCTTTATTGCGGAACGGGATCTATTTCGCTTTTTCTTGCGCAAAAAGCAAAAGAAGTCCATGGGTTTGAACTCATTACATCTTCTGTAGAAGACGCCACGCGGAATGCAATCACAAATTTGATAACCAATGTACGCTTTCATAAAGCTAATTTGGATTTCTTTTTCAAAAAAGAGTCTAAACGTAAAAAAGTGCCAAATCCTGATATTATAATTGTGGATCCTCCACGAGCTGGCATGCATAAAGATATGGTGAGTGCTTTGCCAAAATTTGGCGCACAACGTTTAGTATATGTATCCTGTAATCCAACAACTCAAGCTCGAGATGTGGCATTATTAATGGAAAATGGATATGAGCTTAAGAAACTCTCAATGGTGGATATGTTTCCCCATACGCCTCATATTGAGACGGTTGGTGTTTTAGAAAAGATCTGATTCAACACTTATATTTTTGTCATATCAGGCTTAAATTTTAAACTATGCGTCGATGGTTTCGATTACTGATACGTAACAGTTTCTTCCAAGTAGGTATGGGCATCTTTATGGTCATGATCTTGGGCGGACTTATTTTGCGGTCTCTGGAAACGGGAGCAATCACTGAAGGTGAAACGCCTTTTTGGTGGGCAATTGTTACAATGACGACTGTTGGTTATGGTGATTATGCACCATCAACGTCTGAAGGCAGAATATTTGCTGTTTTGGTTATGTTTGCAGGCATTTCACTAACAGCTATGTTTACAGCTGTCATTTCGTCAATTTTTGTTGCTAAAAGAATTAGAGAGGATAAAGGTTTGGAAAAAGTAAATGTAAAAAATCATATCATTCTTTGTGGTTGGAACAGAAACGCAGATAAAATAATTGACTCTATTCAGTATTTATCAGAAGGTCGTCGAAAGGACCTCGTTTTGATCAATGATTTGGATGAAGAGTCCGTCGCCCGCTTAAAGACTCGCTATCGGGATATTCATCTACATTTTGTAGCGGGCGATTACACGAGTGAGCAGATTCTTCAACGTGCATCTCTGGAAGATGCAGACACAATAATTATAATCCCAAGCGATGTAGATGCGACGATTCATAATCCCGATGAAAAAACGATTTTGGCCACATTAACAATTAAGGGATTAGAACCGAATAAGCGATTGATTGCTTATCTGTATAGTCGAGATAACCTGACTCATATCAAACGAGCCAATGCCGATGAGGTTGTCATTAGTGATGATTTTGGTGCGTACATGCTTGCATCTCATGTTGTGGACCCGGGCATTCCTCAAACATTGAATCGCTTGCTGGACAATGTATCTGAAAACCGATTTAAACGTGTGGATATCCCCGGCGAATTTGTCGGACAATCATTTGATAAATTGTTTGACCACTTCAGAAATAACAATGGGTCATTACTTATAGGTGTTTTTTCTGAAGAAGAAAATCTGGGTATCGGAGAAGTATTATCGGCCGATTCTTCCGCTTTGGATGCGTTTATTGAGCGGAAGTTGAAAGATGGCGGTGTTTCACTTCAAGAAGAAAGTAAAATTTCTACGGTGATCAATCCTGATAATAATTATATAATTAAAGACGGCGAGCGAGCCATCATTATACCTTGAGGTGCGTATGGATGTAGGAGCATTAAAAGAATTCAATATTTTTAATGGATTGGATGATTCGGAAATAAAATTATTTGCTGATAAAGTTTCTCCAGTAAAAATATCTGAAGGAAATAGTTTTATTGTGGAAGGAGATGTAGGTGATTCCATTTTTCTCCTCTTGGAAGGTGAAGTTGAAATTAATCAGGCGTTGACACTTTCCATGAATAAGAGTGAAACAGATAATCGGGAAAAGGCGATCATTAAACTTTCCAGCGAAATTAAGCCCCTTTTTGGAGAAATGTCCTTGTTTAATGAAGGGGACCGTCGCACAGCAAGCGTTAAAGCATTATCAGATTGCAAACTAGCAAAAATCTTGAAAGAAGAATTGTTTGAAGTTTGTGATGCCCACCCAACAACGGGTTATAAAGTGATGCAAAACCTCTGCCGAACTCTTTGCGGTAATTTGGTTAAAGCGAATCAAAATGTATTAAAACTGACCACAGCATTCAGTTTGATTTTAGAAAGATAACTTACATGGAACATGGATGATGGGATATGGAAGATGGGGCATTCATTCAATATTTCAACCTCCTAAGCAAAAGTTGGAAAATTAATTTATGACGGTACAGCTGGACAAAGTTTATTCTCCATCTTCGATTGAAGATAAGTGGTATCAGCACTGGCTGGAAAAAGGATATTTTCATGGTGAAGTCAATCCTGAAAAAGATCCGTATACCATTGTTATCCCACCACCCAATGTAACGGGTATGCTCACAATGGGGCATGTACTCAATAACACCATTCAGGACATCCTGATTCGAAAAGCACGCATGGAGGGAAAAGAAGCCTGTTGGATTCCAGGAACTGATCACGCATCCATAGCTACCGAAGGAAAAGTTGTCGCTATGCTCAAAGAGCAAGGCATTGACAAACACACCCTCACAAGAGAGGAATTTTTGGAGCACGCTTGGAAGTGGAAAGAAAAATACGGTGGCATTATCATTCAGCAATTGAAAAAGTTGGGTTGCTCATGCGATTGGGAACGGGAACGGTTTACCATGGATGAAGGATATTCCAAAGCTGTCCTGTCCGCTTTTGTAAAATTATACGAAAAAGGTTTAATCTATAAAGGTCACCGCTTGGTGAACTGGTGTCCGGTTTCAAAATCAGCCATTAGTGATGAGGAAGTTATCCACCGGGAAGTGAACGGTCATTTATGGCATTTTAAATATCCAATCAAAGACAGCGACGAATACATGGTGGTAGCCACAACACGACCGGAAACAATGCTGGGGGATACGGCTGTGGCTGTTCATCCAAAAGACGAACGATTTGCACATTTAGTTGATAAAACGATCCTTCTACCATTGGTGGGTCGGGAAATTCCAGTCATTGCAGATAATTATGTGGATCCGGAATTTGGAACAGGCTGCGTAAAAGTAACACCGGCTCATGATCAAAATGATTTTGCCATGGGTGAGCGCCATAATTTAGAATTTATCAATATTATGAATGATGATGCATCGTTAAATGAAAATGTCCCTGAAGCATACCAAAATCTTTCAAGGGAAGATGCGAGAAAAGCTGTAATTAATGATTTAGATAATCAGAATTTTCTTCATAAAACAGAAGACTATATAAACAAGGTCGGTTATTCAGAACGTGGAAATGTACCCATTGAATTTTATATGTCTGAACAGTGGTTTATGAAAATGAGTGAATTAGCCAAACCGGCACTGCAGGCAGTGTCTGACGGCAAAATCAACTTTCATCCGGCTCATTGGGTTAAAACCTATAACCATTGGATGGAAAATATAAAAGATTGGTGTATCAGCCGTCAGCTCTGGTGGGGGCACCAGATCCCGGTTTGGTATCATAAGGATGATACAAAGAAATTGTATGTGTCCGTTGAAGGACCAAAAGATCCCGAAAATTGGATTCAAGATGAAGATGTACTGGATACGTGGGCAAGTTCATGGCTATGGCCCATGGCTGTCCATGACTGGCCGGAAGATAGTTCCGATTTGGATTATTTTTATCCCACCGATACTTTAGTTACGGGGCCGGATATTATATTTTTCTGGGTCGCTCGGATGATAATGACTGGTTATGAATTCAAAGATGACTTACCGTTTAAAGATGTGTATTTCACGTCAATTCTTCGAGATGAAACAGGTCGAAAGTTTAGTAAATCATTAGGCAATTCACCTGACCCTTTTGAACTGTTCGAAGAATACGGAACGGACGCTGTTCGTTTTGGAACTATGCTCATGGCACCTCAAGGGTCGGACGTCCTTTTTTCATCCACACGTTTGGAAGTAGGGCGAAATTTTATGAATAAACTGTGGAATGCATCTCGTTTTGTCTTAATGAACTTGGAGGATGGACATGTACCGGACATTGATTTAAACAAGGAAGAATTGGATTTACCGGAACGCTGGATTTTAAGCAAATTGCAATTGTCTGTTCATAATTATAATCGTCAACTGGATCGATTCCATTTTAATGAGGCGGCTAAAGTGCTTTATGATTTTACATGGAATGATTTTTGTGATTGGTATATCGAAATTGCTAAAACACGATTTTATGGAAACGATGGTCATACAGCTGATATTGCAAGGGTTGTAGCAATTAAAGTACTGAAAACTATTTTAGCAATTCTACATCCCTTTGCACCATTTATTTCTGAGGAATTATGGGCTCATGTGAAAAATATTGATGAGCCGGATCTTATTATTAATAAATGGCCAGAAATTGAGATGGATAAAAAAGATGGTGCTGCAGAAAAGAAGATGGAATTACTTCAGGAAATTATAACTGGAATTCGCACAATCCGAAGTCGTATGAATATTCCACCGGGAAAAAAATCAGATTTAATTGCAAAATGTGATAATGAAATGGCAGAATTTTTAAAAACCCATCACATGATTATAGCAAGTCTAACGCGGACATCATCAGTTATGGCGAGCGAAGACCAGGAAAAACCGGAACATTCAGCAACGGTGGTCATAGGCAAAAATGAACTGTATATTCCATTGGGCGGATTGATAGATTTAGATGTGGAAATGGCCCGATTACAAAAACGAGCTGACGAAATTAGCGGACATTTAATGGGAATTTCTAAAAAACTGTCCAATGAACAATTTATGAGCAGGGCACCAGAAAAAGTGGTGACCAGAGAAAAAGAAAAACAAGAAGATATGACAGCCGAACTTGAAAAAGTGAACGCAAATTTGGAGATGCTGCAATGAGAATAATTAATCTATTTCTGCCGATAATAATATTTAGCCAAAGCATGACGGTTTATAAGGATAATATTGCGCTGGTAAAAGAACCAGTATATTGGTCTGTTCAGGCAGGATTATCTGAAATTACCTATGATCAACTCCCTAATGGCCTTTTTCCTGAATCTCCATTTTTGTCACTCTCTGATGCTACAATTCTCTACCAACGCTATAATAATGATGTGTTTAGCGGTGAAAAATATTTCAACGATAAACTGGGCCAATATGTTTACGTAAAAGTGCATAATGATAAAATTCAAGAAGGCACGCTAATAGAAACAAAAGGAAGTAATCTTTCACTGAAAACACGCAAAGATATAATGACAATCGCTCGCTCCAAAGTGGATTATATGTATACGCGAGATCAACAGACAATTCCCCAATTGCGCCCGGAACTTGCTTGGGATATCAACAGCTCAATGACCGGTACGATTTCCGGAGATCTGGTATATTTATCCGGTGGGTTTGACTGGAATGCCGTCTACCGATTAATTCTATATGGTAATAAAGGTCAACTCATCACTGAAGCGATTGTCAAAAATTCCAGCAATGTTGATTTCAGCAATTTTTCACTAAAACTCGTGGAAGGAAAACTCCAGAAAAAAGGTGGCCGTCCCCAACCAGTTTATCGGACAGAACGTAGCATGTCCGCTCTAACGATTGATTCTCCCCCTGTGGCCAGTGAAGATGTATTGGGCGATTTTCACATTTATTCATTACCGGAACGTATAAACTTAAGCCAAAATCAAAGCGTAACAGTCCGGTTGTACGACCCTAAAAATGTAAGTTATACCAAAACGTATGTATTTCAAAATTCCGAACGGAGTAAAAAAGAAGAACCACTCAAAATTGAAATCAAGCTTGCTAATACCATAGAAAATGGGTTGAATATTCCTCTGCCCCGGGGGAACGTAAGTTTATATTTAAAATCACCGGATGGTTCATTGGAATACGCTGGGGAGGATGAACTGAAACAAGTACCCCGAGGAGAAACAGCTACTATTTCAGCTGGCAGGGCTTTTGATGTAATTGGTAAACGCATTGTTTTGCACTATGACCGACAGCGAAAAAGTGAAGAAGCATCCATCGAAATTATTGTGAAAAATAAACGTGATGAAAAAGTGAACATCCGTCTCGTGGAACAGATCCGTGGTGATTGGATTATCCGCGATGCATCAGACAATTATATAAAGAAAGAAGCTTCAACAATTCACTTTCCATTTTCGCTGGATGCCGGCGAATCTAAAACGGTCACATATACTTATCGCAAAGAATGGAAATGAGTTGGTGATTGGTAGCTGGTGAACGGTGGCAGTTTCCAATTGACAATTACCAATTTATAATCACCGATCCAAAATGTCTAATACTCAATCCCTTTCAACTTCAATCCAATATATACCGGGCGTGGGCTCAAAAAGGGCAGAAGCGCTGGCGACAGTTGGTATTCATATAGTTGATGATTTACTGCATTATTATCCCCGTCGCTATCTTGACAGAACAACGGTTAAATCAATCCATGATGTAAAAAAAGATGATCAGGCAACAATGGTCGGGACGGTGGAAGTCTGCGGCGAACGCCAGATGCGGAAACGAAAATTATTCCAGGCTATCCTTTCTGATGGCACCGGAATGATAACACTTGTTTGGTTCAATGGTATAAAATATATTAAAAATGCTATTCAAAAAGGTGACCGCCTGGCTGTTCATGGTAAGGTGGAATTTTATAACGGCTTTCAGATTGTTCATCCGGATTTTGATAAATTGGATTCCGATGCAGATCCTATAAACACAGGAACAATTATTCCATTATATCCCCTTTCTGCAGAACTGAAAAAAGTTCGCATTGACCACCGCAGCTTTCGGCGTATCATCAAAGAAAATGAAGATGTATTTTCAATCATAAATGATCATTTCGAAGAAAGTGTATTAAACGAACAAAAATTGATACCACTGAATACTGCTCTGCAGCATATCCATTTCCCTGAATCCAGAGAAAACCTGCTTGCAGCTGTGGATAGATTGAAATTTGACGAACATTTTTTCCTCCAGTTATTAATGTTACTGCGAAAAAAATCATATGAAAAAATTGGAACAAATGCCCTCACTAAATCCGGAGTACAAGTACAACAAATCGAGGATGAATTGGGTTTTGAACTCACTGATGCTCAACAAAAAGTAATCCAGGAAATTCGAGTAGATATTGCACGTCCAAAAGCGATGAATCGTTTGCTCCAGGGAGACGTCGGTTCAGGAAAAACAATCGTGGCAATTTTAGTTGCAGCCGCCGCTGTTGCCAATGACGTCCAAGTTGCTGTCATGGCACCAACAGAAATTCTGGCACACCAGCATTATGAATCGTTCAAGAAGCAATTAAATAAAGTGCATATAAGCTGTGCATTATTGGTTGGGAAACAAAAAGCGTCGGAGCGAAAACAAATTCTTGAAGCCATTAAAGATGGTAAAATAAATGTTGTCATAGGCACCCATGCCTTAATCCAGGATGATGTAGAATTCAAAAAACTAGGTTTTGTAATTGTGGACGAACAACATCGCTTCGGTGTGGTTCAACGTGGTATTCTCTTACAAAAAGGGCTGCATCCTCATTTGTTGGCTATGACAGCAACTCCCATTCCCCGAACCATGGCAATCACGTATCATGGCGATATGGATTTATCCATCATTGACGAAATGCCAAAAGACAGGAAGCCGGTCATTACAAAAATAGTCAAAGAAGATCGCTTACAGAATGTATATAAATTTATTCGTGAAGAAGTGGAAGCCGGACGACAATGCATGGTGGTTTACCCTCTAGTGGAAGAAACGGAAAAGTCTGACCTCGCAGCTGCTACTGAAGGATTTGAAGCTCTGAAAAATATATTTAAAGGTATAAAAATCGGCCTTATCCACGGACGAATGAAAAAGGAAGAAAAAGATGCTATAATGGATGCCTATGCAAAAAATGAGATTAATATTCTGGTTTCGACCACAGTGATTGAAGTGGGGATTGATATTCCAAATGCAACCGTTATGCTCATTGAACATGCCGAGCGATTTGGACTAACGCAGTTACACCAGCTCCGGGGCCGCGTGGGCCGCGGTACCGCCAAGAGTTACTGCATTTTAGTGGAACGGAATATCCGGGATACATCCAGACAACGGTTGGCAATAATGGAAAATACAAATGATGGTTTTATCATTGCCGATGAAGATTTGAAAATGCGTGGACCGGGGAAATTTTTCAGTACGGAACAGAGTGGTTTTTTTAAACATAAAATTGCAGATATGGTTACAGACGGCCCCATCATCAGGCAAGCCAGAAAAGTTGCACAGGATATCGTTGAAAGTGATCCTGCATTAAATGATCACCCCCTTATGAAAGAGCGGCTGCTGAAGGATTATGCTCAATATTTGGAAACGGTTGTGATAAGTTAATGATAAATCACACCAACTGCCCACTTTGTCAAAGAAAACTGGAAACTGTTTTCTCCACTAAAGATTATTTAGTGAGCGATGAAGAATTTGATATTGTGGAATGTTCAGACTGCCACCTGCGCATGACCAGCCCGTTTCCTGACAAGGACAATATAGGTGGTTATTATGAATCGGACGAGTATATCTCGCACGCGGACGAAACAAAAGGAGTATTTAATTCCATTTATAATATGGTCCGTTCGTATATGCTGAAAAGAAAAAGAAATATAATTGTGAAATCATCCGGGAAAAAACAAGGGAGAATTTTGGATATTGGCTGTGGAACTGGACATTTTTTAAACTCAATGAAAGAAAGCGGTTGGGATGTAAAAGGCGTGGATGATTCCCCAAAAGCAAGGAAGTTGGTAAAAAGCCAATTCGAGATTGATGGCTTGACTCCTGAAGACTGGTTGAATTCTGATGAAACTTATGATGTAATTACATGCTGGCATAGTTTGGAGCATGTTCATAAACCTTGGGTTTATTTGGAAAAAATTAAAACACAGTTAAGTTCTGATGGTGTGTTAATTGTAGCATTACCAAATTATGAATCAGCGGACGGAAACAAATATGGAGCCAATTGGGCTGCGTATGATACTCCCCGTCATTTATATCATTTTACAACCACATCTATGGAAAAAATTATGTTCAATAATGAATTTTTAATTGAGGAAAGTCAAAGGATGTCTTTCGATGCATTTTATGTTTCCATATTGAGTTCACAACACATAGGAAAATCTATAATAAACGGAATTTGGAACGGATTTGTTTCTTGGTTATCGTGTTGGGTAAATAAAGAAAAGTGCAGTTCGCTGATTTATATAATGAAATAGGAAAATTTAATTTGGAATCAATCATTCATCTTTAGTCTCATTAAGCATAAATTCGCAGGCTTTTTTAGATTGAAACAACAACATATTTAAAACGTTAGGTACAAAAAATAATGACTCAAGATAATAAACCAACAGAGCAACAACTATTTGACCAACTTATTTCATCAATAGTACATAGTGCCTGGGTATTTCTGGGGAAAATAAAAAACCCAATGAATGATGAATTGGAAAGAAATTTAGAACAAGCATCTATCCAAATTGACATGCTGGATATGCTATATAAACGTATGAAAGGAAATCTTTCTGATAACGAAGATCAATATCTCAATCATCTGGTCAGGGAATTGAAAATGAACTTTGTTGAAGAAAAAAATAAACCAACAGAAGATAACATGGAAGATGAAAAAGGTGTAGATAAGGAAGAAGTGAAAGGAAAGAACGAAGAAGAAAAAAAGGTTAAGCATAAGGCGGAGAAAAACGGTTCGAATAAAAAAGTTGAAGAAACTGACAAAGAAAATGATGAGGGTAAAAAGTGATTTCAAGTGATAATGTTTTTATGAATAGAGTATTGGCAGTAGTAACGCTGGTGGTTTCTTTTATTGTTTACCTAAGTACAATGGCGACGACTGTACCTTACTGGGACTGTGGTGAATTTATTGCCACTTCCTATATTTTGGGGGTTCCACATCCGCCGGGGAGTCCACTTTATTTAATTCTGGGGCGTATTTTTTCCATGCTGCCTCTAAATACGGATATTGCTTACCGAGTAAACCTTATGTCTCCGATTGCCAGTGCAGTTGCAGTCATGCTTCTCTATCTTATAATCGTAAAAGTGATTGCTCATTATCGTGGTAAAATACAATCTCGACAAGATGCCATAATTGTATTTGGAGCTGCATTTATAGGCGCAATGACATTTGCCTTTACAGATAGTCATTGGTTCAATGCAGTGGAAGCAGAAGTCTATGCTATCAGTACTTTTTTTACTGCCATCGTGGTTTGGCTAATTCTACATTGGTCTGACAGGGCAGATGAACCGGGTAGTGAGCGCTACATTCTCATTATTGCTTATATGTTCGGTTTAGCCATCGGTGTACATATACTCAATCTTTTAACTTTGCCTTTTATTGCACTCATTATTTATTTCCGTAAAATGAAATTCGAATGGAAAACATTTTTTCTTACTACAGCCATTACATTTGTCGTCTTTTTGGTTATTCATAATGGAATTATTATTGGTCTGCCTAAGCTAGCAGGTTCAGTTGGTCTTGCAGGTGTGATCATTCTTGTACTTTTAGTGTTTGGTTCAACTGTGTGGTCAATTAGAAATAAACACCAATTAATCTCATTAGCTCTTTCATCAGCTGTTTTAATATTAATTGGCTTTTCGAGTTATTCTCTTATTTTTATTAGATCAAATCAAAACCCTGCTATTGATGAGAATAACCCGGAAACGATGGCGGGTGCTATTTCATATTTGCAACGTGAACAATATGGTGAAATAAGCCAATTCCCTCGTCGATATAATGGCCTTCCAGCCAAACATGAAACAGTCGGCCGCCCATCAGCTGGGAGAAATAAATATTCGTCCAGTCAAGATAGGAAATACATGTTTTTCAATAGTTCAAAACAGTGGAATTTTTTCTGGAATTACCAGATTAGGAAAATGTACAACCGTTATTTTCTTTGGCAATACGCAGGGCGTGGTCCATCTGCTGGTGACTATACGACAGCCATGGGAGCCAATAATAGGCAAGATGGTGTTCACTGGCTACAGTTTGGATTACCCCTAGCATTCATTTTAGGTATCATTGGTCTGGTACATCACTTACGTAAAGATTGGAATATTTTCTTTACAGTTTTTACACTTTTTTTTGTTACGGGCTGGTTATTAATCGTTTATTTAAACCAAGATAATCCCCAACCTCGGGAACGGGATTATTCATACGTGGGCAGTTTTATGGCGTTTGCCATTTGGATTGGGGTTGGTTCTGCTGCATTAAGCGAATGGATAACAAACCTTTTGAAAAAACCGACATTGGCGAAAAATGTAATTTTGGGAGCCTTAGTTTTACAAACAATTTTTATTCCCGGTATTATGCTCAAAGCAAATTATAGAGAGCATGATCGTTCAGGGAATTATGTTGCCTGGGATTACAGTTATAACCTTTTACAGTCCTGTGAGCCCAATGGTATTCTTTTCACAAACGGTGATAATGATACCTTTCCTCTGTGGTATTTACAGGAAGTGGAAGGTATTCGAAAGGATGTTGCAGTTGCAAATTTGAGTTTGCTGAATACACCTTGGTACATTAAACAGCTCAGGGATTCACGCCCCACTAATTCCGAGTATAATAATCTTATTCAAGAACGAGAGGGCGATGAAATTATCGGGCAACGATTTGTTAAAATTAGCGATGATGATATTCGCAACATTACCTCAGGGTTAACACGTTGGAAAACGCGGGATGTTACATTTCCGGTGCAAAGTGACCAGCAGATAACATGGAGCGTTAAACCCACTTTTGCAAAGCAGGCATTGAAAGTACAGGACATGATGATCATGCAAATCATCAATGATACGGACTGGACATCACCTATTTATTTTGCTGTGACTGTTTCTCCGGGGAATCGCATCGGACTTGAAAACTACTTGGAAATGGAAGGATTGGCATATCGCTTACGTCCGTATAAAACTAAAGGAATCAATGCTGAACGCATGGAATATCATTTAATGACTGAATTAGGTGAAGAAACCTGGAGTCGTGATTTGGTTGGGGCAAAATGGGAAGATCAGGAAGGGACTCTTTGGTACCGTAGTCCCCATGAAAAGTACTTATTTCGCAACCTGGGGAATGAGGATGTTTATTATAATACTCAAGTCATACGCCTGCTGCAAAACTATCGTAGTGCATATATGCAGTTAGCTGTCCATCATTTCATGGATTTTCAAAAATTTCAATCTTCTAAAAAGACAGATGAAGCAGAATTAAAAAGAGCAAAAGTTGAAGAAGTTTTAGATAAAATGTCAGAAAATTTACCTGAAAATACAATCCATATGGATAACAGAGATTTACATTATCAGGTAGGTAGATTATATATGGGTATTGGAAATGAGGAAAAATTCAGGGATGTCCTTTCTGAACTCACAAAGCGAAATGATAACTCAGTACGTCATCGTGTAGAATATGCCCAATCGTATATGGAATTAGAAGATTTTGACACCAGTTTGACTATCTTAAAAAATCTCTATGATGGATATAATTCAATGGAAGCAAAAATATTGGCTGGTGGGAGAGATCGAAAAAATATTAATTCGAAAATGTGGAATCAATACAGGAAAAATTATCCGGATATTGTAAGTCATTTGATTATCAATTACCGCAATCTTGGATTGGATGAAGATGCTAAAGATTTGTTGACGATATGGTTGGACCGAAATCCAAAAGATAAAGAAGCAACCAAACTGTTAAAAGAATTGGAAAATGGTGAGGGATAGAGGGGTAACTGGTTGAGGGGTGATTGGTAGAACAACTCACTATTCACAAACTACCAACTACCAATTACCGCTAACTAATATGATAATTTCCATAATAATCCCACACTGGAATGGGATTGATGTACTCTCTGAATGTCTAGAATCCCTCAAAAAATCCACGTATAAAGATAAGGAAATCATTGTTGTTGACAATGCATCTTCAGACGGCAGCCAAGAGTGGATTAAAGAAAATCATCCGGATATAATTTTAATTGAAAATGACCAGAATTACGGCTATGCAGGTGGGTGTAACCGTGGTGTTTACACTGCAAAGGGAGACTGGCTACTTTTTCTGAATAATGATACAATCCATGAACCGGACTGGCTGGAACTTTTAGCCAAATCAGTCGAAGGAAAAGATGATGTGGCAGCAATCCAACCAAAAATCATTAATTATTACGAACGAAAATTATTCGATTACGCAGGAGGAGCTGGCGGGCATATTGATTTGTTTTGTTATCCCTTTGCAAAAGGAAGGATCTTTTTAGAGCAAGAGGAAGACGGCGGTCAATATGATACTGCTGACGATATTTTCTGGGCATCGGGAACAGCTTTCATGGTCCGGAAAGATGTCTTTGAACAAGCCGGTAGATTTGATGAAACATTTTTTGCTCATCAGGAAGAGATTGATTTATGCTGGCGTTTGCAGCTTATGGGTAAGCGCATTGTTTTTGAACCCAAAGCAGTTGTATATCATAAGAACGCTGTATCACTACCTATGCATTCATATCGGAAATATTATTTAAACCACCGAAATTCATTTTTCATGCTGCTAACGAATTATAATCTACCGCTTACACTGTATTTTTTGCCTGTTCGCCTGATGCTGGAATTTGTAGCCATTGCATATGCGATTGTCAAATGGGATTTACGGCATTTCGGTGCGGTGTTCAATTCATTATTCTGGTTATTGACTCATCCACTAAATATTATAAAGAAAAGACACCTTGTTCGGAAAGTACGAATGATAAATGACAGGGAAATTTTAAAGAAATTCTACCGAGGAAGTATAGTTTTCGCCCATTATATTCGCGGAGTTAAGAAATACAGCGATCTTTAATCTATCGCTTTTTTGTAAATCTCCAGATTATCCGGATCCAATTCCATCATATCTTTAATCATATTTTTCTGACCCAATAACTGCAATATCTGTGCCAAATCATTGGTGTGTGCTTTCAGAAACATCATTGTATAATGTTCTCGCGGGGTTCGATCATAAACTTCATCAAGACCTTTAATCATGTTTTTAAATTCTAAAATTGACTCATCCATATCACCATTCTGGAAGAGATCCATGGCGTAATAAAAAGAAAATTTTGCTTTTCGTAAACCGAAATTCGTACTCACATTATCAACGAGCTTTGCTCTGTCTGACCAGCCTCGAGAAAAATCACTTGCAGTGCCTCGAAGAGCGATTTCCCTACTCATTTCAAAGATGCGCGTACCGCCCATTGGTTCGTATGTATCAATTTCACCTGCTAAAACAAGGTTTACATAAAATGCTAAAAAGCTGGCTAATGGATCAAATTGTACAAGATCAAAATATAATGCACCACCTTGACCATAAGGAAATTGTACAGATTTATCAAAAAATCGCTGATCAGTACCAGTGGAAAATAGAACTTGTGCTAGATACGTTTCCTGTGCGCCTTTTTGGGCTGCGCCTTCAAAAATAAACTGAATGTGAAGTGGAATTTTCAAATCGCTGTAATCTTCATCCCAGCGCGTCATTTTTATATATCGTACAATATCTTCCTTGAGAGGTAAAATATTCTGCTGCTGATGGACTTTCAGAAGGCGATTGTCAAAAACAACCTTCACTTCACCAAACTGCCCGTATGCAAAACAGGAAAAAAGGAGCGTTATCCATATCTGTCTTATACCCATCACGGTTGAAAATAGAGGTAGTTGATGAAGAGAACAAATGAAATTATGATACAGTGTAAGAATTAAATCAAGTTCCGTAAATTCTTTACTATTATGACCAATATTCATCATTTAATATCTGAAGATTTCATCGGATCTAAGGTCCTGCGACTCGTTGGAGAATTGGGTGTAGAGCGAAAACACGATACGTATGTTGTGGGCGGTTACGTACGCGATCTTATCCTTGGGAGGCGGTTAAAAGAAATTGATTTTATGGTTGTGTGCGATGGTGTGGAATTTGCTAAAGTGCTTGCAAAAAAATTAAAAGTCAAAAAAATTGTTCCCTTCCAAAAATTTTCTACTGCCAAAATTCCATACAAAGCCATTCCTCTTGAAGTGGCTGCAGCGCGAACTGAATCCTATGATAAAGATTCCCGTAAACCCCAAGAAGTTGTTTATACAGATCTCAAGGGGGATTTACTACGTCGCGATTTTACAGTCAATGCATTAGCTTTGGATCTCCATCCGGATCGATTTGGTGAAATGCATGATCCTCATGGCGGAATTGTAGATTTAAAAGCTAAAATTCTAAAAACTCCACTTGATCCGAATGAAACATTCAGTGAAGATCCCTTGCGAATGATGCGGGCAGCATATTTTGCCGCAGCCCTGAATTTTGAGATCGAAGAAAAATGTTTTGCAGCAATATGCAAACAAGCTGATCGAATCAGCATTGTTTCACAAGAAAGAATCACAGCTGAACTTTTGAAAATATTAAATACTGATAAACCGTCTATCGGGTTGATTATTTTACAAAAGACTGGATTGATGAAGTATGTTTTTCCTGATATTGAAAAAATGTTCGGTATGGAACAAACAAAAGAATGGCACCATAAAGATATTTTTTATCACACAATGCAAGTTGTGGATAATGCCGCTCAATTATCTGAAAAAATGGAATTACGTTTTGCGGCCCTAGTTCATGATATTGCAAAACCCAACACTCGAAGAGTGGATAAGAAAAAAGGGTATACATTCCATGGACACGATGCAGTTGGGGAACGAATGCTGAACAAAGTAGCAAAACATTTAAAGCTTTCGAACGAACTTCGGGATTATCTTAAAAAACTTACTCTTTTGCATCTCCGACCCATAGCATTAGTAAAAAAAGAAGTAACTGATTCTGCCGTTCGGAGAGTGATGGCTGCGGCAGGTGAAGACTTGGATGATCTCATGACCTTGTGTCGGGCTGATATCACTTCTCGTAACCCACAACGAGTAAAGAAGTACATGAAAAATTTTGAAATTGTAGAAGCTAAAATGTCTAATGTGGAGGAAAGAGATGCGATGAAATCGTTTCAATCTCCTGTAAGGGGCAAAGAAATTATGGAAACGTGTGGATTGACCGAAGGTAAGGAAGTGGGAAAAATCAAACATGCAATTGAGGAAGCAATTCTAAATGGAGAAATTGAAAATGATTATAACGCAGCCAGAGAATACATGTTTAAAATTAAAGACAACATTTTAGCTGAATAGAAAAATAAATGAATAATCTAATTAACGTATTTATAGAACCGAGAGAAACATTTAATTTATTGCAAGAACAAAATAATTGGACAAGTGCTTTTTTACCCATCATCATTACAGCAGTAGTGGGTTTTACCAGTATGTTGGTTTTGGGAGAATTATTGACGGAAGTACAAATAGAACAAACTGAAAAGTACATCATGAGTAGTTCACAAATACCCGAAGATCAAAAAGAAGAAATTTTATCAGAAAGTCTGGAAAAAATCACAGATCCATCAAGCAGTATGGTTTTTATTGGATATGTATCAAGTTCCCTATCTACACCTGTTCGAATATTAATGATGTCTCTAATGATTCTGCTGATAGGAAATTTCTTTTTTGGGGGAAAATCATCATTCGGGAATATTCTTGTTATGACATCGTATACGTATATGATCACTGTATTAGAATCACTTGTAAAAATTCCACTAATGGTTTCTCAATGGCGTGTTGATATTCATACAGGGTTGGGATTATTGAGTCTTGGAGAAAAAGGAAGTTTTTTGTATAATTTTATGGGTGGAATGGATCTTTTCGCCTTTTGGCGAGTAATAGTGCTTGCCGTTGGTATGAGTGTTTTATACCGCCGGGAGGTAAAACCATTTATGATCGCTTTAGTTATTTATTGGATATTGCAGACAACCTTTTTCTCATTTATTGGGTCACTATTTACTTAAAAATGAAAAGTCAATTATATCTATTCTGTTTTTTACACTTTGTAAACTTGAATGCGCAAGTGTATTCACTGTCAGATTGCATTGAGATTGCCTTACTAAATAAGGAATCAATAAAATCAGTAGAATTAGATGTACAGTCTGCTATTGCCGGGAAAAAAGGTTCGTTGAGCAATATTCTGCCTACGTTTAGTTATGGTAATTCATGGAGTGAATCACATTCTACAAAAGGTGTAAACACATCAGAGATGGTGTTCTTGGGTGATACCATATCTTTTTCAACTCCGTACGGCGGTACATCAAATAAATTTGGCGCATCATTTTCTGTCAATCAACCTATTTACGATGGCGGTCAGTGGTTGAACCAGATCAGATCGGCAAATAATACTCTAGTTATAAACCAACAGCTTACCCGCCAGCAGAAGATTAATGTTATCCTCAATGTGCATCAATCATTCTATGAATTTTTAAAAGCACAGCAATTATTGGATGTCTCCAAGAAAAATTTAGCTCTTGCTCGCCATCAAGTGAGTTTGGTAAAAACCCAATTTGAATTAGGTGCAGTGAAAAAAACGGATTTATTGAAAGCACAGGTTTTAAAAGGAAATGCTCATTCGGATTTATTAATAAAGGAAACGAATCTACGAAATGCGAATCTTGCTCTCCGAAACAGCATGGGTTTGGTGGGGAGCAATAGTCATTATGAAATTGTAGATACTGGACGACCGCTGCTTCCTGTTCCGGATGTTGAGCAATCTGTGCCTGAAATGGTAGAATATAGCCCCACACTTCTCGTGTTTCGGTCGCAGATAGCCGGAGCTGAATTAAGCAGAAAAATTTTAGTCGGTACACGCCTTCCTAAATTAACTGCGTCAATGGATTATGGAACCCTTACGAATGATTTTGATAGTATGACTCAATTAGATGATTGGTCATCGAGTGTTTCTTTATCATTATCCATCCCAATTTTTACCGGATATAGTTTATCCACAAAACAGCAGCAGGCAGAATTAAATGTCCGCAAGCAGCGATACGATTATTTAACTCAGAAACATGATTTGATGGTGCAGTTGGAGAATTTGATTAATGTTTTGGATAATTATCAAGAGTTAATACCCATTAGTGAGCAAGTGTTAGCTTCAGCTGAAGAAGATATGAATTTAGTCCAGGAGCGCTATAAACTTGGATCTACAACCATCTTGGAAGTATTGGATGCTCAAGTATCAGTCAGCCAGGCGCGAAGTTCATTGGTAAACACAAAATACAATGCACGCATTCAGGAAGCTCAATTAAGGGCACTATTAGGAACGCTTGATCAAGATTACAGATAACAGGGAGTAAATTTTGCTAATAAAAAAGAATAAGAAAAAAATATATATCATCAGCGGAGTAGCGGTGTTATTAATCATTATTATTGCTGCTAATATTTTCCGTGAAGATGACAATGTTATTAAAGTAGAAGTTGAGGAAGTTCAACGAGGAACAATTGTTCACAAAGTTAATGCCAGTGGTAAAATTCAACCCATAAGGGAAATTAAGATTAGTGCTACAACATCCGCATGGGTAACAAAAATTACCGTTAAGGAAGGTGACCGAGTGAAAGCAGGGCAATTATTAATTACGTTGGATGCAAAACAACATTTAGCAGCAACAGAGCAGGCGCAATCTTCAGTGAATTCTGCTAAAGCAAGTTTGAAACAAGTGGACGCACAGAAAAAACGAATGGAGTCACTCTATAAACAAAAATTGATTTCAGAACAAGAACTGGAATCTATCACTGCACAGTATGAATTGGCAGTGAACCAATTGCGTCAAGCCAAAGCAGCGTTAATATCCAGGGAAGATGAATTATCGAAATTAAAGATGACGGCTCCTTCAGATGGAATAGTCACCAGAATTAATATTGAAGTAGGGGAAATGGCTGTTGGCAGTGTTTTTCAAGCTGCAACGTTGATGACCATTGCTGATTTGACAAAATTAGAAGTGGAAGTGGATGTGAATGAAAATGATGTTGTGTCAATTGCATTGAGTGACACGACGGAAATTGAAGTAGATGCTTTTCAAGATACTGTGTTTTTAGGAGTTGTAAGTGAAATTGCCCATGTAGCTGAAACATCCAATTTTGGTACCCAAGAACAAGTAACAAATTTTAAGGTTAAGGTACGCATGCTGGATGTCCATCCTAAAATCCGTCCGGGAATGAGCGCCAATACAAATATTATTACAGATGTTCATAAGGATGCTCTGACCATTCCTATTCAAAGTTTAACCGTTCGACCGGAAGGATATGATAAACAATCAACCGAAAAGAAAAAAGATAAGGATGATGAAAACAAAAAATACAGAAGCGGAAATGAAAAGAAAAAAATGATTGAATTGGTGTTTGTCGTTCAGGATGAACCTGCTGGAGATCAAGAAATAAAGGGTAATAATAAAGGACCTTTTGCAGTGGCTAAACCGGTGGAAGTGGGCATCAGCAGTGAAACACATTATGAAATATTCAGTGGATTAACTGAAGGAGAAAAAGTAGTAAACGGCAGTTATAAAGCTATCAGCCGAGATTTAAAACATAATAGCCCCGTTCGTTTAGATGAAGACTAATGGCTGATTTAATCAAACTTTCCGGATTACAACGGTATTATGAAGTCGGGGGTGAAACGGTAAAAGCGCTGGATGGCGTTGATCTCATTATTAACCATAATGAATATATTTCCATCATGGGGCCTTCCGGCTCTGGTAAATCTACAATGATGAATATGATTGGCTGCTTGGATTCACCTACGAATGGCACCTATGAATTTGAGGGTGAAAAAGTTCATGAAATGGATGATAATCAATTGGCATCCATTAGAAATAGGAAGATTGGTTTTGTTTTCCAGACATTTAATTTATTGCCAAAACTGACAGCTTTAAGAAATGTGGAACTCCCATTGATTTATGCAAACATACCAAAAGATGAGCGGTTAGAACTTGCTGAAATCGCCATGGAAAAAGTAAGCCTGACCGACCGCATGCACCACAAGCCAAATGAACTTTCTGGCGGTCAACGGCAGCGCGTGGCCATTGCCAGAGCATTGGTAACAAATCCTTCCATTATTCTAGCGGATGAACCAACGGGAAATCTGGATTCAAAAAGTGGAGTAGAAATCATGGATGTTTTTGATGAGTTGCATAGAGAAGGGAATACAATTATTCTTGTTACCCATGAAGCCTATATTGCAAAACACGCTTACCGCACAATCCATATTTTAGATGGTCGCATCGAAAAAGACGCGCAAAACAAAACAACAAAACAACGTAAAATACAAAGTAAGAAAAAAGCGACAGCCTAAATATGTTTGCTTATGTTGAATCCCTGCGTATGGCTCTGAGTGCAATTTGGGACAATAAACTACGAGCAGTGTTGACCACTCTTGGAATCATAATCGGTATATTAGCTGTGACGCTAATGGGCACCCTCATTTCTGGATTGGATCGATCCTTTGAAAATAGTATGTCCTTTCTGGGTAGAGATGTGTTGTATATCGCCAAACACGAATGGTTTGGTCAAGAGGAATGGTGGGAGATTCGCAATCGGCCTGATTTAAAAGTGGATTATATTGAAAAATTAAAAAATCAAAGTAAATACGTCATTGCAGCAGCACCGGTTGCCATGCGATCAGTCAATATTACCCGTAAAGATGAAATGGCCATGGGCATAAATCTGGCAGGTACTACACCGGAATTTGCACAAACGGCTTTTATGAATATTGAATCCGGCCGTTTTTATACGGAAGGTGAGGAACGCAGTGGTGCACGTGTTATTGCCATTGGTTATGATGTGGCTAATGTATTGTTTGAAAATGAAAATCCCATCGGTAAAAAAGTGAAGATCGGAAATTATGTATTCCGTGTGGTTGGAGTTACAGAAAAACAGGGCAAATTTTTGGGTTTATTTAGCATGGATAATCGAGCTATCATTCCATTGGGAACCTATCAACGCTTATTTGCCCGCCGAGGATGGATGCGCCTGGACGTAAAAGTGGATGATAAACATATTGATGAAGCAAAAGATGAAATTATAGCCATTATGCGTCGCTTGCGCGGGCTCCATCCAGAAGAAAAAAATGATTTCGCTGTAAATCAGCAGGACGCATTTCGCCAACAATATCAAACAATGAAAATTGCCATCGGTGGTACAGGTTTATTTATTACGGTTCTTTCTCTGGTTGTGGGAGGTGTCGGAATCATGAATATTATGTTTGTATCTGTGAAAGAACGGACGAAGGAAATCGGGGTCCGGAAAGCAATCGGTGCTACACAGGGAAGTATTATGAGACAGTTTTTATTGGAAGCACTGCTCATTTGTTTATTTGGCGGATGTATAGGAATTATACTGGCTTTAGGCGGAAGTTTTTTGATCGATAAATTTGTGTTTCCTTCTACCATGCCTGTATCCTTGGCTTTTATTTCTTTAATATTAAGTTCATTTGTTGGAGTTGTTGCGGGATTAGCGCCATCATACAAAGCGGCACGGCTGGATCCCATTGAGGCACTTCGTTATGAGTAAAAGGGAGTTTAGATTAGGATTAAGATTAGGACATAAGGAAAGTGCAGAAGAAAAGCCATTTTAAAAATACGTTGAGGGAAAGCCTAATCATGGCTTTCCAATCCATTCGACAGAATAAATTACGTTCTTCATTAACATTGCTGGGAATTGCCATTGGTGTGTTTTCTGTCATTGGCGTTATGACGGCCATAACAACTATGGAATCATCCATACAATCGGGGTTGAATGTGTTTGGGACGAATACATTTTCATTCCAAAAATATCCAGCCATTCATTTGGGTGGTCATGGCTCGTGGCAAAAATATTCAAAACGTAAAAGTATTACCTACGATCAATATGAAAAACTGCGTGAAAGTGTAAAAACAGCTGCGTTTGTCAGCGCAAATGATGATACCTGGGGTAAGATCATCAAAAATGATGATAACCAGGCGAAGAGAAATACAGCGCTTTATGCAGGAGATGAATGGACTGCGAGGACATATAATACGACGATAGATGACGGACGAAATATTACCCATGATGATGTGCATTATGCCCGGCGAGTGGTGATTTTAGGCGGCGATGCCCTTGATCAACTTTTCCCTTTTGAATATGCAATAGGAAATTCAATAACGATAGATGGGATAGAGTTTCTTGTAATTGGCACCGCCGAACGAAAAGGACAGTCCTTTGGTGAAAGCCAGGATAATTATGTCATTATTCCCATTTCGACATACTTGCATCATTTTGCTCATCAACGAACATCTTTAGTAATTACTGTTGAATCACCTTCAACTGAACTCTATAATAAAACACAGGATGAAGCGATTGGTATAATGCGTACGATTCGCAAAGTTCCGCCTGGTGAAGACAATGATTTTGAAGTTATTTCAAATGCTCAATTATTAGAGACATTTAGTTCCTTTACCGGCGGAGTTAAAGCTTTTGCCTTTGTTATAAGTATTATTGCCTTACTTGTGGCCGGGATTGGAATTATGAATATAATGCTCGTATCCGTATCGGAACGAATTAAAGAAATTGGTATTCGTAAAGCCATTGGAGCAAACAAACGTGACATTATAACGCAGTTTCTTGCGGAAGCTGTTTTTTTAAGTGAAATTGGCGGTATTGTGGGCGTTATTTTAGGAGTAGTCGGCGGGAACACAGTTGCATTGTTAATGAATATTCCTGCTGTTATCCCTATGGATTGGGTTGTGTATGGATTAGTCGTTTGTTCTTTTATCGGTATTGGTTTTGGTATTTATCCAGCATGGCGAGCAGCAAATTTGGATCCCGTTGAATCATTGCGGTTTGAGTAGAAAAATTTCACTGATAATTCTACCTATCATTTACTTAACTTAATGACTAGTTTTCGCTGGTTTATGCTCAAAATGACATCATCATGACGAACAATCTGCTCCCAATGGAAACGTGTCTCCAGTATATAAAGGTATTCCCTTCGTGAATGTCGGTGTCATCCCGGCCCGGCTCCATTCTACCAGACTCACCCGTAAGATTCTTGCCCCTATTAACGATAAACCCATGGTTGTCCACGTTTATGAACAGGCTCTGCAGGCGAATTCTTTGGATGAAGTCATTATCGCTATTGATAGTGATGATACAGCAGAAGTTCTAAAACCATATAATGTCAACACAGTCATGACATTTTCCGACCATAAATCAGGTACGGATCGTGTGGCGCAAGTGGTTGAGGAAATGGATGCAGATGTGGTAGTAAATATCCAAGGTGACGAACCAGCCATGGAACCACGATTAATTGATGATCTAGTAAAAATTTTTAAAAAACCCAATATATTTATGACTACAGCCGCTACAACTGATATTTCTGTTGAGGATGAATTGGATCCAAATGTAGTCAAAGTATTAGTAGATGAAAACAATATCGCCATGGCCTTTCGCCGTGAACCACGACAGTATGAAATGGGTGGATATTACAGGCATATTGGGGTGTATGCTTTTCGCAAAAAAGCACTTATGAAATTCACCAAATTGACACAGACCGAAAATGAAAAAAAATATAAACTTGAACAATTACGAGTATTAGATAATGGCTTACCGATTCATATACTCATGACGGATTATACGGGTAGGGGTATTGATACTGAAGAAGATTTAAACGCATTTATGAAAACGTATGGCTAAACAGACTAAATATATTTTTGTACTTGGTGGTGTCATTTCCGGGCTGGGAAAAGGAATCGCTGCTGCATCTATTGGTTATTTATTGAAAAGTGCCGGATTGAAGGTATCCATCATTAAACTGGACCCTTATTTGAATGTGGACCCCGGCACTATGAACCCATATCAGCATGGAGAAGTATTTGTCCTTGATGATGGTTCGGAGACAGACTTAGATCTCGGACATTACGAACGCTTTATAGATGTGGATATGAGCAAAAATAACAATGCCACCACTGGCCAGATATACAGCACTGTTTTAGAAAGAGAGCGACGGGGAGATTATTTAGGTGCTACGATTCAGGTCATACCCCATATTACAGATGAGATTATCAATCGCATTCACGCTGTAAATAAACCACGGAAATATGATATTGTTATTTGTGAAGTGGGCGGAACAGTGGGAGATATTGAAAGTTTACCCTTTTTGGAAGCAATTCGTCAATTATCATTGGAGGTGGGTTACCATAACCATGTTTTGGTTCACGTAACATTGGTTCCATACATAAAGGCCAGTGAAGAATTAAAGACAAAACCAACCCAACATTCTGTAATGAAGCTCAGGGAAATAGGTTTAACCCCGGATTTTATTTTTTGTCGAACAGACAGGAAATTGACCAAATCCGTTCGGGCTAAATTGGCGTTGTTTTGCAATGTGTCTCCTGATCATGTAATAGAAGGACCAGATGTCCCTAGTATTTATGAAGTCCCTCTCATAATTCATAATCAAAAGATTGGTCAGGCTATAATGGACAGAATGGAATTACCTTTGGCACCCAATGTTGAATATTTAGAAAAGTTCATACAACGTTTTAAAAATCCTGCTCACGAAGTAAACATTGCTATGTGCGGTAAATATACTGAACTGCCCGATGCTTACAAAAGCATCTTAGAGGCATTTGTCCATTCCGGTGTTGAAAATAATGCCAGTGTGAATGTGAAATGGGTAAATACTGAAAATATATATAATGATGCAGATGCCGCTAAAGTATATAAAAATATTGATGGAATATTAATTCCGGGGGGATTTGGTTCCCGAGGCTCTGAAGGGAAAATTTTTACCAGTAAATTTGCCCGAGAAAATAATGTACCATTTTTTGGGATTTGCCTTGGATTGCAATGCGCTGTTATCGATTTTGCACGCCACGTGTGTGGATTGGATGGTGCCAACAGCACAGAATTCAATAAGCGGACAAAATATCCTGTTATTGCTCTTATGGAATCCCAGCGAGCAATCAAGCGCAAAGGCGGAACTATGCGTCTGGGTGCCTACGATTGTGAACTTAAATCCGGGACAAAAGCCCAAAAAGCATATCACAAAAAGAAAATTTCAGAACGCCATCGTCACCGCTGGGAAGTAAATAATCGTTACCGGGCTAAACTGGAAAAGAATGGATTGATATTCTCCGGGGTGAATAATGAACTGAATTTGGTGGAAATGATCGAATTAAAAGATCATCCCTGGTTTGTGGCCGGGCAATTTCATCCTGAGCTAAAAAGTAGGGTCAGCGCTGCCCATCCACTTTTTCGGGATTTTGTTGGATCAGCAGTCCAATATCAATTAAAATCTAACCATGACTAATATTGTTATTGCAGGCAGCGTTTCCTTTGGCGGTGATATTTTACCCATTATCGCAGGTCCCTGCGTTATCGAAAGCAGGGAACACACACTTGCAATGGCAGATGCAATTGCAAAAATATGCTCAAATACAGACGTACCCTTGGTGTTCAAAAGTTCTTTTGATAAAGCGAACCGAACTTCCGGAGATGCATTCCGAGGCCCCGGTATGGATGAAGGACTGGAAATTCTATCAGATGTGAAAGAAAATTTGGGAATTCCTGTCCTGACGGATATCCACCATCCGGAGCAAGCATCCGCTGTTGGAGAAGTTGCAGATATTTTACAGATCCCGGCTTTTTTGTGTCGGCAAACAGACCTTTTAGAAGCGGCAGCAAAAACAGGGAAAACGGTGAATGTAAAAAAGGGGCAATTCTTATCGCCATGGAAAGTGGAAAGCATTGTTTCTAAAATAGAAGATGCGGGAGGAAATCAAATTTTACTAACGGATCGAGGTACAACATTTGGTTATGAGAGTTTGATTTCTGATATGCGCTCTATTCCTGTCATGAAGAAAACCGGCTATCCCGTGATATTTGATGCGACTCACAGCTCACAAATGCCGGGAACAGGTGGTAGCAATACAGACGGTTCAAGGGAATTTATTCCGACTATTGTCAAGGCAGCCGTTGCCGCCGGAGCGGATGGAATTTTTATGGAGATCCATGATAATGTAGAGGTTGCAAAGTCCGATGCGGCTACCCAATGGCCCTTGGACCAATTGGAAGATTTGCTGGTGTCAATAAAGCGTATCCGTGAGGCTGTTCTTGACTGACACAAAATTACTTTGCGCCAATATAAAGATGTTCATTTCCGATGTGGATGGTGTTCTTACAGATGGATCCATTTACAAAGGAACAAATGGTGAAGAATTAAAACGCTTCAATGTGACGGATGGGGCCGGATCGGCAATCGCAAGGGTTGCGGGACTTAAATTAGCGTTGATTTCCGGTCGGTTTTCAGAATCTACTGCTGTGAGAGCTGCAGAAATGAAAATTTCAGATGTGTATAATGGTACATTGAACAAAGTGATACCATATTCAAAGATCAAGGAAAAATACGGACTTATTGATGAAGAAATAGCTTATGTAGGTGATGATCTCATCGATATTGCAGTTATGGAGCAAGTTGCTGTTCCGATTGCTGTAGCAAATGCGTATAAACGTGTGAAAGATGTTTCTGTTTATGTGACTAAAAAAACAGGAGGACAGGGAGCTTTTAGGGAGGCTTTGGAATGGATTCTTACACAGCAAGGGCGTTTGGATGAGGTATTACTGGCTTTGGGGGATGAAGTCCAAAATCCCCCTGAAACGGATCCGTATCATTAAATTTATCTTTTTCTTTTTTCTTGCTACATTTTGCTGAACACCTCAAGAAGTCATAGATTGGAGCAATGAGAAAGCAGGAAAAAATTAAATAAATTACACCACCCCTAAATCTCTGCAGGAAGCAGGTGGGGAGGTGATATTATTATGAATACGAGAAAGCATTTTTTAATTATTAATTCTTCTCCACTTTTGGGTTTATGGGTTTTTATTTTTATGTGCTCAATGAGCTGTTCCAATCGAGTTGTGGACAAAAATGAAAATACACGCGAAGGATTGCCGGATCAGGAAAGTTGGAACGTAACGATAACACTCACAGATCATGGTACGATTCGCTCCATTGTGCGTTCAGGCCATTTGGAGAAATATGATGACAAACAGTTCATCTTATTAGATCAGCGTGTAAATTCTGATTTTTTTGATGAAGACGAAAATCATACCACAAACCTCAAGTCAGTGTTGGCAGAAGTTGAAGAGGGGAATGATTTTATGCGGGCCATGGGAAATGTGATTGTGGTCTCCGATAGTGGAGTAACACTTTATACAGATACATTGGTTTGGGATTCCAAAGAAGAGTTAATTTATACAGAGGATAATGTCATGCTCACAACCGAAAAGGGCGACACACTTTACGGCATCGGTTTTGAATCGGATATTGCCATGGAAAACTGGCGGATTCTCAAGCCGTCCGGCGTGACAGCAATAAAAGAAAATGAGCAATAAACACACCCTCAAAGGACAGAATTTATCGAAACAATACGGTACACGCTGGGTAGTGTCCGATGTAGACTTGGAGGTGAGCCAGGGTGAGATTGTAGGATTGTTGGGTCCAAATGGTGCGGGAAAAACAACGACCTTTTATATGATTACCGGAATGATAAAACCATCTAAAGGGCATATTTCCCTGGACACCCAAGATATTTCCAACGACGCTATGTACATGCGATCACGGAAAGGAATTGGATACTTGTCCCAGGAAGCATCTATTTTTGGAAAATTATCTGTGGAAGATAATTTGAAATTGGTTTTAGAAATGACGGCCATGACTAAAAAAGAACAGCAGGAAAAGATTGATCAACTGTTGGATGAATTATCCGTATCCCATTTACGGAACAATAAGGGGAATACTCTTTCCGGAGGTGAAAGGCGCCGAGTAGAAATTTGCAGGGCCTTATCCATGGATCCAAATTTCATTTTATTGGATGAACCATTTGCCGGGGTGGATCCCATCGCAGTAGAAGATATTCAGCAGATCGTCTGTTCATTAAAAGACCGCAACATCGGTGTGCTGATTACGGATCATAATGTACGTGAAACGCTTTCCATCACCGATCGATCCTATTTATTATTTGATGGCCGAATTTTGAATTCCGGTACATCGGAATTTCTGGCAAACGATGAAGAAACACGACGTCTGTATTTAGGTGAAAAATTTAAGTTGGATTGAGAAAAACCAAATGGCAAAACTGCAACAGCGATTAGAACAAAAACAAGTCCTTCAGCCTCAACAAATCCTGCAGGCAGCTATTTTGCAACTCAATGCTGTTAATTTAGAAGAACGTATTTTGGATGAATTGGAAATTAATCCCGCATTGGATCAAGTTGAAGGAACCAATGAACCTGAAGAAGAAACAGTTGACGATGATGGTTTGGATTGGGATCAGGATTATGAATATGAACCTCCCAATATCTATGAAAAAAAAGAATACAAAGATATGCCTATTCCTCAGAAAAAGGATTTTGTGGAATATTTAGTCGACCAACTAGACCTCTGTGATTTTATTCCAAACGAAAGAGCAGTGGCAGAAGAGATCATTTACAACTTGGATGATAACGGCTATATTTCAATGGATATGGAACTGGTCAGCGACCGGTTTGAAATGGAACTGGTAGATGTTATTGGAATTTTGAAGAAAATTCAAACATTTGATCCCAAAGGAATTGCCGCCAGAGATTTACAGGAATGTTTATTGATACAAATTGAAGATTCTAAACATCCAGTCGCTCACAAATTATTACTTAAATATTTTGATGATGTAGCCAATCATCGTTACGATCAACTTGCAGAAAAAGTAGGGTGTTCAGAAGATGAAATAAAAAAAGCATTGGACGTTATAAGTCATTTGAATCCCAAGCCGGGGGCAGGGCATGAAAGTGCTGAAACCATTTCAGTTATTCCTGAATTGATTGTGTACGAACGGGAAGAAAATTGGGTGATTGTAGTAAATGACAGTTGGTTACCTGAAGTTCAAGTAAACCGTGAATACGTGGATATGCTGGCGGGTGAATTAGATAAAAAAGCCAAATCATTCATTAAGGGAAAAGTAGATAATGCTGAATGGTTTGTTGATGCTGTATCTGAACGACGAAAAACATTAACAAATGTGATGGGGGAAATTATCAATCGCCAACGGGAGTTTTTCCAAGGAAACTTAAACCAATTAAAACCCATGAAACTTCAGGATATTGCCGATGAATTAAAGGTGGATATTTCCACTGTCAGCCGGTCTACTCGGGGGAAATATGTAGATACACCATATGGTATTTTTGAATTAAAATCTTTCTTCACAGAAGGGATGATAACAACAAGTGGAGAGGAAATCAGTACCATGCAAATCAAGCGATTGCTGAAAGAGTTACTTTGTGAAGAAAATAAACAATATCCCCATACCGATGAAAAGTTAAAAGAAATGTTAAATAATCATGGATACCCTGTCGCACGCCGGACTGTGGCAAAATATCGTGAACAGCTTCACTTTCCCGTTGCCAGGTTACGTAAACAGATTTAATCAATTAATAAACATGGAGAAAAATAATGTCACCAAAAAGAATAATAATTGGCGATAAGGAATTAAGTCTTCCCGATTTAGGGCTATGGCCCATAATAAGCATTGGACTGATTCTATGGTTAATTTCAGGTGTGTATGTTGTTGGCCCTGATGAAGTAGGCGTCGTGCAGACCTTTGGAAAACATACCCGCGTTGCTCAATCAGGATTAAACTATCATTTCCCCTTTCCCATAGAAACTGTGCAAACACCAAAAGTTACAGAAGTAAAACGAATAGAAATTGGATTTCGATCAATGGGTAAAAATCAATACCGCGCCATAGAAAAAGAAAGCCTCATGCTTACAGGCGATGAAAACATCGTCGATGCTGAACTCATTGTGCAATACAAAATTAAAAATGCTGTGAATTATCTTTTTAATTTTGTTAGGCCAGAACTAACTGTCAGAGAAGCAGCAGAAGCATCATTACGAACAATCATTGGTAAGCATAAAATTGATGAAGCCCTTACGTCCGGAAAATTCGTAGTGCAGGAAGAAACAAAAGAATTGCTTCAAAGCATTATGGACAAGTATGGAACCGGAATTTTAATTGTTGCAGTTCAATTACAGGATGTATCTCCACCCAAACAGGTTATTGCTGCATTTAAGGATGTGGCATCTGCAAAAGAAGACAAGAATCGAATGATTAACCAAGCAGAAGGGTATAGAAACGATGTAATACCAAAAGCCAGGGGTGAAGCACAAGCGATGATACGTGAAGCGGAAGGTTTCAGAGAATCACGAATCAAACGATCAGAAGGAGATGTAGCAAAATTTAATGCAATGCTGGTGGAATATAAAAAAGCGAAAGATGTTACTCGTAAGCGTATGTATCTGGAAACGATGGAAGAAATTCTACCTAACATTGAAAAATACATCATCCCGGAAAGTGGAGGAGGAAATTTATTAAACCTCTTGAATCTAAATTCAGAAGGAGGTAAAAAATGAAAAAATCAATATTAATTATTATTGCTTTAGGCTTAATCGTTTTTTTCACAACCGTATTTATTGTAGATGAGCGCCAGCAGGTTGTCATTTTGCAATTGGGTAAACCTGTACGTACCATATCTGAACCCGGGCTGCATTTTAAACTACCTGTTCCTTTTCAAAATGCCGTTAAGTTTGACGATCGTTTATTAGAATACGATGTTGCTCCGGAAGAAATATTGAGTAAGGATAAAAAAACGCTCATTGTAGATAATTATGTCCGTTGGCTGATCAAGGATCCATTGCTTTTTCTCCAAACTGTCCAAGCTATTCCCAATGCTGTAACCCGATTAGATGACATTGTGTATTCAGAACTTCGTCAAGAACTGGGAAAACACAACATGTCAGAAATCATTACCGAAACCAGAGAAGAAATTATGGAGATTGTTACAAATGCAAGTGACAAAGCTACGAATCAGTACGGGATTGAAGTAGTGGATGTGCGTATTAAGCGCGTAGATCTTCCCCGGGAAAATGAAGAATCCATTTATGCCCGGATGGATGCGGAACGAAAACGACAGGCAAACAAATTTCGTTCCGAAGGAGAAGAAGAAGCTCAAAAAATCCGAGCTTCTACCGAAAAAGATAAGACCATTATTCTTGCTGATGCCTATAAAGAGGCTGAAGAAATCCGCGGTGAAGGAGAAGCCATTGCTTTAGAAATTTATGCGAATGCATTCAACAAAGATCCTGAATTTTATGAATTCATGCGTACTTTGGAAGCATACAAAAAAGTGATTGATACTAAAACAACACTTGTACTTCCGGCAGATTCAAAGTTGTTTAAAACACTTAATAAGTAATAACCAATAACCTTCCAGAGGCTTTTAGCCTTTGGAAGGTTATTGGAATACAAAGTCTTATACGAAATCTTTCAAAGTGTGATAAGCCCAATGAAAGGTAATGTACACGGAGTATAATGGATAAACATTTTATACACATCAAAGACCTCACAAAAGACGAAATCTTCGACCTCATTGCATTGGCCAAGAAGTTGAAATCTAAATTCCATAATAAAAATGATTTCAAGCATTTTCATAACAAATCACTGGCAATGATCTTTGCCAAACCATCAGCACGAACACGGATTTCTTTTGAAACTGGTTTTACATGGATGGGAGGACATGCCTTATTTCTTGGTCCCAACGATATTGGTATCGGTAAGCGGGAAGCAATCAAGGATATTGCTCGGGTGGTAAGCCGTTACAACGACATAATTATGGCTCGGCTTTTTTCCCATGATCATATTTTAGAATTGGCGGAATATTCTGATTCACCTGTTGTGAATGGTCTAACGGATTATAATCATCCCTGCCAGATCATGGCGGATATTTTAACCATCAGTGAGCATCGGAATTCATTGGACGATCTCCACGTGTGCTATGTTGGAGATGGAAACAATATTGTTCATTCCTGGCTGCAATTAGCTGCACAACTCCCAATGAAATTTACCTGTGTGTGTCCGGAAGGATTTACTCCGGATGTAGAAACAGTGGAATTGGCCAAAGCAAATGGTGGGTCTGAAATTGTTATTACCCATGATCCAATTAATGGAGTAAAAGGAGCAGATGTTATCTATACAGATGTATGGGCATCCATGGGTCAGAAAGATCAAGCGGTAGAACGTGAAAAAGTATTTGCTGATTTTCAAGTCAATGGTGAAATGATAACACGTACAGGAAAAGATACGTTATTTATGCATTGTCTACCGGCAGAGCGGGGACGGGAAACGACGGATGAAGTTATGGAAGCAGATTACTCCGTCGTATTCGATCAAGCGGAAAACCGCCTTCATGCCCAAAATGCTATCATGGTGACACTGACGTCAAAATGAAAAAAATAGCTCTTATTTTTTTAATATCATTTTGTTTAGGACAAAACACCTATATAGGCTCTGTAAGTTTTGATTATTCCGGTTCCATCAACGGATCTTTTAATGCGGAATTAACGGACTCCACATTTGGCGGTGCATCAGCAATTCGAATGGAAAATGAAGACGGAACAAGTTTCTTAATTTCTGCATTCCAACCTATAGATTCAGTTTCTATATCAGCTTTATTTATTTATCTCCAATCGCCCGATTCAAATTTGACTTCAAGTACATGGATATTGCCGCCAAATGATTTTGAAAACCCTGATGTTGTATTTGGTTTTTTCCCCGAAATTGATACTTCTTTTTTCAGTCAATTCGCAGATCTGATCCCTGATTCTATTGAGCAAGATTCCATGCTTCTTGACTCAACATTTCTGGAAGATTTAATTACGGAAATATTATTAATTATATCAGATGATACCTATTTAGGATTATCAGGCTCAATTAATATAAATACAATTTCAGCAGATTCAATCAATGGCAGTTTTGATGTGGGTGCGTTGAAAGCAGGAATTCCGCCTGGAGTTATCAATATTTCAAATGGGTCTATTAATTTGAATGGCGTTGTATTACCGCAAGTGGGTGTGGAAAATGAACCGGCCATACCTGATAAATTCACATTATATCCAGCATTTCCAAACCCATTCAATCCAACCACCACTATTCGATTTTCGGTAGAGAAATCAAATCTGTTGTCACTACGGATTTATGATATTACCGGAAAGTTGGTGGAAACATTAGTGAATAAGACTCTGAGTGCCGGTGAATATGAAATCATTTGGAATGCATCATCCCATCCGAGTGGTGTGTATTATGTTCAGTTAGTAAGCGGGAATAATGTTCAGTCAGAAAAAGTTTTACTTATGAAGTAAATTAGTCTGATTCAGTCCAATGAATATCATAGGTTCGATATTCAACTGTTGAAGATCCTTCTTTTAAAGGTACAGTAATTGTAAAACTAGCAGTAGCTCCCGGTTTGATTGCGGTATCTGAAATTACACCTGTACTGTATTCCTGAATTGATCCTGATGCAAAAGCAGAATCCGATGCTGCGAGTTCTGTTTCCGGTGTCCAGAGTTTTGCAACAATGCGTACAAAATCTGCCCGTGCCTTACCTGAATTTTTTACCATGCCCGTAATTTCTTCATGATCCGGGTATACACTGACAAACGGTTCGCTCATCAATTCTATTTTTGGCGCCGGAGGTTTTTCATCTTCAATATTAACCACTTTGTCTTTATCAATGGATAATTGGCCGAGGGTGGTTTGGATAATGATTTCCAAATCTGATTCTTCTATGATCTCACCGATAACAACTGTACCGTTTGTGAGTTCAACGCGATGTTGGAGTTCGGGTATTCTGATAAGATTAAGCAATTCCTCATTAATGCCGGGGATGGCTTTTTTCCGTTCCATAACACGAATGACGCGCTTTAATGAATCAATTTGAATCTGTAACCCTTGGAGATCATCTTTATAATCAAAAAAGAAATTTTCGTCTGTTAGTTTTTCTACTTTATTTTTTTCAATGATGACTTCTGGAAATAAAGTTGAATCAATTGATGTAGTAGAATCCGTTTTTACCGAATCTTCTTCTTGAGCCATAAGAAATGAATAGAAAATTAATATGAAAAACGGTTTCATTGATTTAATGCATCCTGTTGTGCTTTAAAAGCCAACCGGCGAACATCTTCTGCAAATACATCTGTTTTATCCATAGTTTGAAGCATATCCATCATAGCCGGACGTAAGGGATAATTATCTGCATTAGCTAGAACTGGTAAGACCATTTTAACTGTTTTATCATCTGCAAATCGCCCCAGGGCACGGATTGCTTTTGCTCGGATTGGTACAGGAAATTCATCATTTTGAGCTATATCAACGGTTGCTTTATATACTTGGGGATCATCGAATTCGCCCAAGGCATCCAACAATGTATTGAGCATGCTGAAATACTGACGCTTGCCAGTGTTGTATGTTTCGATAAGTGCAAGGATCAAGTTTTCTTCTTTGACTCCCGCCATGGTATTGATGGCAAATTCCCGTATTTCCGTATTCATATCCGGATCGCCCAATAATTCGGCAAAGGCCGGTGCGACTTCGTGGGGATCTTTCTTTCCCAGGATTTCTAAAGCGCGATTTCTTACAGCAATATTTATATCCGAATCTTTGGAAATAGTCACAAGAATTGGGATCACTTCTTCCGAACCAATTGCCCCCAGTGTTTCCGTTAACAATTTATCCGTTCGGGAGACATTTGCTTTGGATACTTCGTATAATTCCAGCAATGCCAATACCTGATCTTTCGTCCGAACTCTATTTAAGCTGCGCACTAGGGTCATGTGCAGTTTATTGGATTTTTCATCAATGGTATGCATGGCTCTTACCATAGCATCTCCGGCAGCAGGATTATTTCGAAATTCAGCCAACAGTTCAATGGATGCTTCCATAAAACTCAAATCCAGCGCTTCAGCGTCTGATACAACCGAGGCAATGGCATTCATTGCTGTTGGGTGCTGTGATTGAGCCAGGACATCTCCCGCGGCAATGCGTACATCAAACGGCAGATTAGAATCATTATACATACTAATCAATTCCTGCAATGCTTGAACGCGCCCGTCTTGGTAATCCCGGCGCAGATTTTCCACCTGAGCAAGATTTACATCGGCTTTCCCTTTCTTTTTCCCAAAGAGTCCTTTAATCATTGAACAACCTTGAAAAGAAAGGGAAGCCGCCAAAAATATTAATAGGATGAGTCTAGGCATTTTCATCCCAGAATTTGAGTTCAATATCATTACCATCAAAAACAGCATAGGAAAAATACTGCAACCAATCACCCAGTACTACCAGCTTCCCACCATTTACACTTTCTATACAAGTTTGGTGATAATGGCCGGTTAAAACATAATCATGACCATCTGCTGCAATGGTTTCTGTGAAAACACGCAACTCTTTGAGCACCTTTTCATTATACTCCCGGGAATGTTCATAATGACGGCCTCGCTTTGAAATGGCGTTAGCAATTCCGTACCCAATGGTTGGATGGAGCCAGCGGTAGAGCCAGACAAACAGTTTGCTGCGAATAACAGTTTTTAAAAGTCTATATCCTCTATCCCAAGACAAAATACCATCCCCATGTGTCAGGTAAAATCGTTTGCCGTTAATCTCCAGTGATACATCATCGAAATAGACCTTTGTGGAGAGAGTTTGATTCATGAAATCCATGGTCCAGTGATCATGATTACCCGTAATAAAATGAATTTCAACACCTGTGTTTTTTAAGCTATACAATTTTTGGTAGAGAGGGAAGTAGGCCTTTGGAATAACATGTTTGTATTCAAAATAAAAATCATATAGATCGCCAATGATAAATAATGTGCCTCCGGATTGAGCGACTGAATCCATAAATCGAAACAGCTTTTCCTGCCGATTCTTTTCCTGCTCATCGTAATTGAGCATTAAATGAATGTCGGAAATAAAGTAGACGGGCAATTGCATAAGCAGAAACTTACTTTTTTGAAGATGTATAGACAAAGGAAATGTCATATATAACATTTATATTATTTATGTGTCCAATCATTGACTTCTGCAATAAACATCCATAGTTTCTTAAGGAGTATAGTTTCTGGAACTCAATCAACGTATCGACGTAAGTTAAACATATGCGAAAAATAATTGTCATTGTCATTCTATTAACAGGAGGGCTTCTGGCTCAATCATTTGGCCAAAATAAGGTTCAGTACAAGGATTTTGACTGGTCATTAATTTCAGCACCGAATTTTGATGTATACTTTTATGGTGATGATTCCCATTTAGCTGAATTTACTGCAAAGGTCGCTGAAGATGCCCACGAACAGATATCAAAACATCTCCGCTGGACATTAAAAAAGCGAGTATCGATTATTGTTTATTATTCCCATAATGATTTCCAGCAGACGAATGTAATCTGGCAATACATGCAGGAAGGTATTGGAGGAGTAACAGAATTATTCAAAAATAGGGTTGTGCTCCCTTTCGAAGGGGATTATGAACAATTCCGTCATGTGATTCACCATGAGTTGGTTCATGCATTATTGAATGACATGATCTATGACGGAAATATTCAAAGTGTTATTGCCGGTCGTGTAAAATTGAGAATTCCACTTTGGGTGAATGAAGGATTGGCAGAATACCTATCCATGAATTGGGAAACCAAGGCGGATATGACCATGCGCGACTTATCCATCAATGAAAAAATGCCTACGGTAAAAGAACTTGAATCCTATATGGCCTATAAAGGCGGTCAGTCCGTTTGGCGATTCATTGCTGAAAAATATGGCCGTGAAAAAATCGGCGAAATAATAAATGCTATGAAAATGACCCAAAACGCAGAAAAGGGTTTTGAACGGGCACTGGGCATGGATTTTGAAGATTTGACCAAACAGTGGCATAAATATTTGAAAAAAGAATATTGGCCGGATGTAGCCGGGAGGGATGAAATAGAAGATATTGCCAAACGCTTGACAGATCATAAAGAAGCGAAAAATTACTACAATATATCTCCTGCCATTTCTCCGGATGGGAGCAAGATAGCTGTTTTATCTGATCGATCAGGTTATTTTGATATTTATGTTATAGACGCAATTGATGGTGAAGAAATTCGACGCTTGGTTAAAGGGAACAGGTCTGTGGACTTTGAAGAATTAAAATTACTTCAGCCGGGAATTTCCTGGTCACCGGATAGTAAACGGATTGCCATTGCAGCGAAAGCAGGCAAAACGGATGCATTGTATTTAATAGATGTTCAAACCAGAAAGAAAGAGAAACTGACATTTAACCTGGATGGTATTTTTACTGCTGCATGGAGTCCCGATGGAAATCAATTGGCTTTTATTGGTACGAAAGCAGGTGCCAGCGACTTATATGTTTATAATCTTGAAACTGAAAAACTCGCGCCGTTGACAGATGATATATATTCCGATTCTGAACCGGCATGGAACAACAATGGATCCGCATTGGTGTTTGTTTCAGACCGCAAAGATGATCTCACCGGTCAGTATGAACCCGAATCTATTGAAAAGGAAACATTTTCTCAAAAAGATCTCTATACAATCGATTTGAAATCGAGTGAAATAAAGCGATTAACTGCCACAGAGCATAATGAAGATTATCCGATTTGGGCTCATACGGAAATGAACACTTTATTTTACGTCTCGGATAAAAGCGGTGTATGGAATATTTATCGCCATAATTCGGATGCTGAACCGGTGGCCTTGACCAACATTCTTACCGGCGCATTTCAATTGAGTCTTACGGAAGATGACGGCTATATGGTTTTTTCCGGCTACGCCGATATGGGCTGGGATGTATATAGCATAAGCCTCCCATTAGATAAAGAAGCCATGGATGTACCCGTAACGCGATATAAAATGAAACAGGATGAAGTATCTGATGATTTAACAGATCTTCGTCGTCATAAAAGAGGGCGATGGAGTTCCGGCAGGTCTTCGGGCAGAGATTATCAGGAGTGGATTTTTGCCAGGGAATATGATCATTATAATAAACCCATGGAATCACCCGAAGATGCTTCAGAAGGATTTGTTCCCGATACAACTGATTTATCCGAAAATGGCTATATACCCAAAGCATATAAAACACGCTTTACACTGGATTTAGTTAATGGATACGCTTCGTACAATAATGTATTTGGTGCCCAGGGAATGACTATGTTTGCTTTCAGTGATATCTTGGGTGATCACCAAATCTATTTTGGAACTGAAATGGTTATTGATCTGAAACGCAGTGATTACTTTTTTAGCTATGCATATCTAACCCGACCAACAGATTATTATTTTTCTATTTCCCATATAGCGAATGAATATTTTCTTGGCTATGATATGAATGGATATCAGCATCGCGGCCTCTTAAGAAACCTTTCTTTGATTGGATATGTTTCACGTCCATTCAGTCGTTTTATGAGGATTGAAGGAGGATTATCCTATAATTATTTTTCGTTTAGTGAATGGCAGCAAGTGAATTACTATGAGTTCGAAGAAGTGAACAATAATGATTTTTCCGTCATTTTACCTGTCACCAGTTGGGTCTATGATAATACGGTCTATGGTTACACAGGTCCTATTGATGGGTTTCGCCAGAATACAACTTTAGCAGTAAGCCCAGGTTGGGGCAACAAAAAGCTGGACTTCAAAACGCTCAAAATGGATTTCAGAAAATATTTTAAGATTGGTCGATATTCAAGTTTGGCCGGACGATTGACACTGGGAACCAGTCGTGGAGCAGATAAACAAAAATTCTATTTGGGCGGCTTACAAAACTGGATATTTGGTACTGGTGAGACAGATGGGGTAGAAGATGATAGCCGTTCTCGTAATGATATATTGGACGGTGAAAATGATCTCTTCGATGTATTCTTTTCAGAATTTGTTATGCCGGTCAGGGGACGTCGTTATATGGAAAGTGTCGGATCAAATGTAGCCTTGGCAAATGTTGAATTTCGTTTTCCGTTCCTTTTGGCTGTGGGTGTTCCAAACAAATTCATGTTAAGCAATCTAGGTTCACATATTTTTCTTGATGTGGGAACAGCTTGGGATGAAGGCGATGATTTTAGTAAGAATCAAATTGCCGGATTTGGCTGGGGAATGAAGATTAACCTGGGGTATTTCTTACTTCGGATTGATTCTGCTTGGGATATCAATGAAACAGGATACTCCAAACCACAATATTATTTTTCTTTAGGGACTGATTGGTAAACAAGTGATTGACTTCTAGTAGCCAATCACTTTCATTTAAAATTTTTCTCTGTAAGCTTTGCACACGTTACCGGTTACCAATAACTTTCTAACCGGACTATGGCACAATCTTCATCTAAAACAATCTTTCTCTGTAACGGCTGCGGGAATGAATTCCCGAAATGGCATGGTCAATGTCCTGCCTGCAAAGAGTGGGGAACCTTAAGCGAATTTCATCCACCTAAATCAAGACGTAAATCCAAAGGCGTTCCCCCTAGAGAAACGACAAAGCTCCACACAATTACATATAAAAAAGACCGCAAACGAACATCGTCCGGGATAAATGAAGTAGATAGAGTTTTGGGCGGTGGACTGCTTCCAGGATCCATGATTCTGCTGGGTGGTCAGCCGGGAATTGGAAAATCCACAATTGCATTACAAATTGTTGCAGGTTGTGGTGAATCAGCTCTATATGTATCTGCAGAAGAAAGTGAAGACCAACTTGCGTTAAGAGCCGAACGTTTAGGTGTAAAATCGAAAGATTTACATATATCAGGAGAAAATGAAATTTTGAATGTGTTAGAACAAGTATCTGTTTTACAACCAAGTTTGCTGGTGATTGATTCTATCCAAACGGTTTATAATGAAGACTTGGATTCATTGCCCGGTTCTGTGAGCCAAATTAGAGACTGCGGTCAGCAGTTGCTGAATGCGTGTAAGCAAAAAGGATTTAGCGTTATTGTCATTGGGCATGTGACAAAAGTAGGTACTATTGCCGGTCCAAAAATGCTGGAACATATGGTGGATACTGTTTTGTATTTAGAAGGGGATGAGCGTTACGATCACCGCATACTTCGCTCTGTTAAAAATCGCTTTGGCGCCACCAATGAGGTGGGTGTTTTTCATATGACATCTGCCGGGTTGGATGAAGTGGAAAATCCATCTGAACTTTTTCTGGCTGAACGGACCGCCAATTCAGCCGGGACAGCTGTTTTCCCATCTATGGAAGGCAGTCGTCCCATTTTGGTGGAAGTGCAAGCATTGGTTTCCAAAGCTAATTTTGGAACACCGCAACGGAATACAAATGGAGTGGATAATCGCAGGCTTTCCATGCTTTTGGCTGTGTTGGAAAAGCGACTTGGGAATATCATGGGTATGAATGATGTGTTTGTGAATCTGGTTGGAGGATTGAAGATTCAAGATCCTGCGGCAGACTTGGCGATTATTTCTGCTGTGGCATCCAGCAGTAAAGATAATGTTATTGCCGATGGAACGGTCCTTGTAGGTGAAGTAGGATTGACGGGCGAAGTACGTTCAGTGGCGCGGATTGATCAGCGTTTACAGGAAGCAGCAGCCTTGGGATTTAAAATTGCAATTATACCCAAAGGCAATATGAAGAATGTAAAATCCTTAAAAGGATTAAAAATCCAAGGCGTAAAATCTGTTCGTGAAGCGTTTAAAATAATTTTTTAATTTAGTTTATGAAAATATTTTTAAAAGTACTGCAGACATTCCTATCTGCAGTAGAACAGACACGAATGTCTGTTCTACCACTGGCATGCATATGGTAACAAATAGATATTTAAAGTTATAAAAATTAAGACTTATGAAATTCACAATTCACCATCAAGATGAAGTGACATCTGCTCGTACGGGTGAGATAAAAACAGATCGCGGTTCAATTCCAACACCCGTTTTTATGCCTATTGGTACACGTGGCACAGTAAAAGCAGTAAGTACTGAAGAGTTAAATAGCATTTCAGCCAAAATCATTCTAGGAAATACGTATCATTTATATTTAAAACCAGGGCATGATTTAATTGGTCGTGCCGGCGGTTTACACAACTTTATGAATTGGAATGGTGCCTTGTTAACTGACAGCGGTGGATTTCAGGTTTTTTCATTAGCAAAACTGAATAAAATTAATGATGAGGGTGTGGAATTTCAATCCCATATTGACGGCAGCCGACATTTGTTTACCCCCGAATCATCCATGGAAATTCAACAGCATCTTGGGTCAGATATTGTGATGGCATTTGATCAATGTCCTCCGGGACAAGCAGATTATCATACGGTTGAAACTGCTGTTGAGCGCACGACAAAATGGATGAATCGCTGTAGTGACTATCTAACTGAAAATCATGGTATCCATGATTGGGAGCAGAATGCGTTTCCTATTGTTCAAGGAAATGTATATGAAGAATTGAGGCAAAAAAGTGCGGAAGAATTAATTCCATTTGCAACATGCGGAATTGCCATTGGTGGATTGGCTGTTGGAGAAGAAAAAAGTGCAATGTTTGAAACTATTGAACAAATGGATGAATTACTGCCAAAGGATCAGCCGAGATATTTAATGGGTGTGGGTCGCCCAACAGATATGGTTCGTTCAGTCAAACGTGGTATAGATATGTTTGATTGCGTTTTACCTACACGCAACGCCCGCAATGGGCAATTATTTACATCGAATGGAATTGTAAATATTCGAAACAAGCAGTATAAAGAAGATTTTTCTACTGTGGATGAAAAGTGCGGATGTAATCTTTGCAAAAATCATCCTCGCGCCTATCTCCGACATTTAATGAATGTGAATGAAATTTTGGGACATCGCTTGGCGACAATGCATAATTTGACCTATTATATGGATCTCATGGAAACAATGCGTTCTAAAATTGCTACTGGAACATTTGATGATTGGTCACATAATTTTTTGAAATCTATGCTGGAACAAAAAGGGATGTAATGACAGATATTCAAGTTCGAGTTATAGATGCATATGTATTCCGCAAAACAAATAATGGATTACTCTTTTTAATTTTAAAAAGAGCCAAAACAAAACTATATGAACATATTTGGCAAGGTGTAGCAGGAAAAATCGAAGAAGATGAATCAGCTCCCGAAGCAGCAAAAAGAGAGCTGTTGGAAGAAACAGGATTAGTTCCTAATCGAATGTTTATTGCTGACCATGTAAGTCAGTTTTACGAAGTTCATGGCGACCGTATCAATCTTGTACCCGTTTTTGGGATTGAAGTAGATTCAGAGGTTATTAAATTATCTGATGAACATAGTGAATATAAATGGGTCACCTTGGAAGAAGCATTGGAACATCTTGTTTGGAAAGGGCAGAAAGAAGGAATTAACGTTGTAAATGATATGGTATTAAGAAATGATGACCGTATGCGCTGGTCAGAAATTAAATAAGGAGAAAGCATGTTAGAAGTTGGAAATAATGCACCGGATTTTTCACTTCCGAATCAGGATGGAGATCATATTTCATTGTCAGATTTTAAAGGACAAAAAGTAGTAATATGGTTTTATCCAAAAGCCAGCACACCTGGCTGAATTGCAGAAGGAGAAGGATTCCGTGATGAATTCGAGAAGTATAAAAAACAGAATATTGCCATTATTGGTATGAGTGCTGATTCGATTCAACGTCAGAAGAATTTCAGCGAAAAATATAATTTTCCTTATACCTTATTATCTGATGAAAGTAAAGAAACGATTAAAGCGTTTGGTGCTTGGGGAAAGAAAAAATTATACGGCCGGGAATATGAAGGCATTTTTCGCTACACATATGTCATTGATGAAAATGGGAAAATTGAAAAAGCCTATCCTAAAGTAAAAGTAAAGACACATGCAGCAGATATTTTAAATGAAATATAGCTTTATTTAAGTATAATCAAAATTGAATCTGAAATCCTAAAGCGGGTAACACACCTGTTTTAGGATGGTGGATAAAAGAGGGGTTCAGGGAAAAAATCCATTTATTTGTATCATGATCACTTTGGACAAATCTCTTTTTGGAGACAGTTTTAAATGTAAAATACCATCCTGCTGAAACAGCAGCCAAATCTACCAACCTAAAAATGTCGTCCTCGGTATTCATTGATGTTAATAGTGCAACACCTTGCCATGCCAGCTAGGAAGCAGCAGAGCCAAGTATAATGATACTGGCATCTCCTTGCGTCATATCCACAGATTGAACTAAACGATCTGCCAGAAAAACACCTCCGTTGATAGTAGCTAATCCTAATAAAATATTTCCTCTATAAGTGTCCGGTTCTAAAAGAGCAAATAATTCTAACCAATAAAACAGCCCGAGACCAACTCCGGACGAAACAAAGTTTGCATCTCCCCGAGTATAATTTCTTGTCTGAACGTACCGATTTGTGAAATATGCAGATGCAAGAGCTCCTCCATAGGTTAAGGGGATTCCCAAGCGTAACCAATTCTCTACATCGTCAAATTCTTCAGGAATGTCTGTTAAAAATGTGTAAAGGCCTCACGTATTAAATGCTCCCAATCCGGTACTGCCTGTAATCAATGCTGCCTGACCATCGGACGGGTTCCAATTGCGGTAAATTTTATCTGCCTGCCAGATTCCCAATGGTGCGGCAATCATTTCTATTGTTAAAAATATTTTCGCGTCAGGATCAAAATCGAACCAGTTTTCGAATCCAATGATTGGAATCAAAGTGTAGGCACCAGACATCCCTAAACCGGCCCCAGTGTTCTGGAATATTGTCCGACCATAAGGAATGTCCATCTTTTTTGTATAGGATGAAGTCGTGTAATACCCTCCGGCAAACAATAATAGTTGAAGTCCACCTAATACATTTGGATTTTCAATTCCTAAAACATAAGGTAATGCAGTACCATATAACCCATTCCCAAGGAGCATATTTTGATAAATAATCCACCAGCGGCCTTCCTGATTTAGTATCCGTTCACGGGTTATATTGTTATTATTTATGAGATTTTGTTTAATCGTTAACGCTTGGTCTTGTGATAAGTCTAAACTGATACGCAGTGTTTCCAGCATGGATGATTCATCCGAAGAAATTGTGCTGTCTGCCAAAGCGTTTTGCAACGCATTACGATAAACGTGTTCTTGTCCTAAACATATCCCTCTAATGATGAATAGGAAGAGTAAAATTCTTTTCATGCCTTATTCTTTTAAATAATCAGATCCCATAAATGAATCAATAGGTTTTGCTACAATGTCCACTCGATCTTCTTCAATATTCGCATACCAGACCATACTTAACATAACGTATTGACCGGTCTTTCCGTGCTTCCAGCGCTGGATGGTACTGAAGCGTGTTTCCTTTATTCCTTCTGACGTTTTTAGTGTTCGTTGGTGGCGCTTTGTTCGCTCGAATTCATCAGGGTGGATCAAGTCTTCCCGATCGTATTTATGTCCAACCAAGTCTTTCTCCCCATAGCCCATATGCTTTTGCCAATCTCCACGAACATCGGTGATAGCGCCATCGGAAATACGCCCGGAAATAAACAGTGATTCTGCATTCACTTTTTCTATAATGTCATCTTTCCCCTTAGATGATTGAATGCGTGTTATGTTTTGTTTCAGTTGGGCGATTTCATTTTTTAGTGTTACGTTTTCAGCGATAAAATAATCAATAACTTCCTTCTGACGGTTTACTTCACCTTCTTCTGAAAGAGGCACTGGGGCGGGCATGGAAAATGACGGTGTAGATTCAGATTGATATTTCAATATGTGTTTGGACGGTATAATTCCGGAAGTGAGCCACGTACTGACTGCTTGAGGCGTTACTCCAAAATACTCCGCCACTTGGTACTTGTGACGTAATCCTTGACTCGCCATAACATCAGAAATTATTTCTTGTACTGTTTTCATTTTTTATTATTACCTAATTTTATTTTTTCATAAATAATTCTTGAATTAAATTAACATATACTGTAATATTATTCAAGTATTATGAATTGAAGACATTAAATAAGTTAATTTGATTTCATAAATGTGTTTAATGTCTGAATGGCTACACGCATTTTTAAAAGGAGAAAATCATGAAGGTCATTAAAATAACGATTTTAATCACAGCATTAATGGGTAGCCTATTTGCCCAGGAAAAAACGTTTCATCTCAAATCGGGAGATACAGTAACGGGTGCCATTACATCCGAAACAGATTCTACATATATCGTACAGACATCTTTTGGTGAAATAATGATCAAGAAAGACGAAGTTAAACCGGAAGAAGCATTCATTATTCTCAAATCCGGAGATAAGCTCCGGGGAATCATTATATCGGAAAGCGACGAGGGTGTAACGGTCAAAGCTCAATTTGGCGAAGTATTTGTCAGTCATGATAAAATTGAGCGTATCGATTTTAAAAGTATGGGGAAATCTAGGGGACAATTTTCACGACCGGGTCAAACAGAAAGAGGCCGCTGGTACTATGGCGACGAGCGACTCATTGATATTTACTTTGATCCTACCGGATATGTATTGGAAGAAAATGTCCTGTACTTAAGCGGGCTTTCCTGGGGCTATGGTCTGACTGACCGTATTCAGATCACATCCAAATGGGGAGGTTATTTTTATGGGGACCTAAATCTTCGACCCAAATTCATGCTCTTTAAAACGGGTGATTTGAAATCAGAGAAAGCTTTTTCAGTGGGTGGACATTTTCATATGCGGGGCACACCGAACAAATATGAATTGAAAGAAGTTCACGAATATAATATTGATTATTATGTTGGTGATACTACGTGGCATGAAAATAGAAATGATTGGGTGCGCGTTGGGTCAAAATTGAATGAAGATGGTTACTATGATGAAAATCCCTTTAGTGGCGGCGAGATCTGGTGGGAAGCCTTTGCTGCATTTACCGTATCAAATTTGAAACAATCCGGGCAAGGTCGGATCAACCACACCATTGGTGCAAATATAACATCATACCCCGGTTATGACCTCATGCCCCGGGCCTATTATGCCGTTACGGCCGATGCCCGACGCAGTTTGAAACTGCTTTTTGAGGTATTTTACGATCCTTATTGGACATCCATGCTGGAATTTGCTGAAGAAGAACACATTTCTGATATTGATTTCGATTTTGGCTTCATCTACGCCTATAATGAAAAATTCAGGATCGGTATCCATTTTCAGCGACCCTTTGTTGCATTTTATTATAAATTTTAACTACCATTAAATTAATAAAAAGGAAAGGGACGCCAGTGGTTAAACACAACAGACTGATAACGACCATCGTTATCATCATATCGTTGAACAGTATCTATGCTCAATCACAGCAGGAAGGTAAACACTATTGGATCTATACCCCCTCCAGCGAAATGAAAGATTACCAGATCACAGGTATGGAGAATGATCAACTACTTTTGAATAATGGCAGCTGGGATGTGAAAATTCCCATTGCAGAAATAGAACATTTTTCTCTGCCTCCGAGACCGAGTGGCCGAGGTCAATTTTTAGGTAGAAATTTGGGTGCATGCGGCGGAATGTGCGTAGGCTTTTTAGCCGGAGTAATTGTTTTTCCTAAATCGCTGGGAGTACGGGAAGAAGGAATTGATGGATTACGCGCATTTATTATTGCCGGCGCTTTAGGCGGTAGTTATTATGGACGCAAAATGGGAGGCAATTATTTAAAGGGAGACTCGGAAGTGTTGGTGGATATGGCCTTGTGGACCGTGGATGAAAAAAAGGAATGGATCCAGAATAATTTGATCTATTAAAGAGGGAGGGTAAAAGAATGTTCAAAAACAATAGGTTGATATCAGTTATAATAATAATCTTATCTTTGAGTAGTCTTTATGCTCAATCAGAACCAGAAGGGAAATCATATTGGATCTATACCACTTCCAGTGAAATGAAAGATTACCAAGTAGTTGGTTTGGAGAATGATCAACTCATGTTAAATAATGGCAATTGGGACGTTCAGGTTGCACTGGATGAAATAGAGATGATCTTGATGCCTCCTGGGCCAAGTGTACTGGGCCAAATTTTAGGTGGCTTCTTTTGTGGGTATGGCGGTGCAATTGGCGGTTGCTTGACTGGTGTAATGATGTTTCCTGGTTCATTTAATAATGATGAAGGGACACTACCTGGATTGTTTATGTTAGCCGGTGCAGCCGCTGGTATTTATTATGGAAGAAAGCTTGGTGGTGGTTTTTTAAAAGGACAGCCAGAGGTCCTGGCAGATATGTCCATGTGGACATTGGATGAAAAAAAGGAATGGATCCAGACTAATTTGATCTATTAAAGAAGGAAGGGAAGCCTATGTTCCCATCGGAACAACCAGATATACTTGAGAATCCACGGAAACGCCGGAAAGACGTTTTCCTGGAGATGACACGGAGCCTCTGCTCCAAGTGTCTTTGCGTGGTGGATGCCAAAATACTGAAAACAGACGACGATAAGATTATCCTCCGTAAATGGTGCCCCGACCACGGTTTTGAATCATGCCTTCTTCATTCCGATGCCAATTGGTACTTCCATGCTCAAAAATTTAACCGCCCCGGAGACCTTCCTCTAAAATTCCCCACAGAAGTGGATCGTGGTTGTCCTTATGATTGCGGTGTTTGCCCGGACCACGAACAGCACATGTGCCTTGGGCTTATTGACCTTACCGATGCCTGCAACCTGGCCTGCCCCACTTGTTTCGCAGATTCTGATGGCTCTGCTCATCTGACCATGGACCAGATCAAGGCCTCTCTGGACGGGTTCATTGAGCAGGAAGGCGTAGGCGCTGTGGTGCAGTTCTCCGGAGGCGAGCCAACCGTCCATCCCAATATTATTGGTGCGGTAAAGGAAGCGGTGTCCCGGCCCATCGAAGTGGTTATGATCAACACCAACGGCATCAAGCTTGCCCAAGATGAGGACCTAGTAAAACGCCTTGTAGATGTGAGCGATCATAAACTGGAGATCTACCTCCAGTTTGACGGTTTTACCGATGAAGTGAACCAGAAGATTCGGGGAGCCAAGATGGCCGATATGAAAATGAAGGCCATCGAGAATATGTTGAAACATGGATTACCGGTTAACCTGGCAGCGGTGATCCAGCGGGGTGTGAATGAGGACCAGATCGGACAGATCGTTGAATTCGGTATCAAGACCAAAGGCATCCGCGGTGTGAATTTTCAGCCGGCATTCTTCGCCGGGCGCTATGACCACGATTTCAACCCCATGGACCGCGTAACTAATACGGAGATCATGGATCGGTTGGAAGAGCAGACCTCGGGCATGTTCCGCAAAACAGACTTCCTACCATTGCCTTGCAGTCACCCCAGTGAGATCGCTATGACCTACGCTTATGTAAAAGGCAAGAAAGTAAAGCCTATTCCCCGTTTCATCGACCTTGAGCCCTACATGGATCAGTTCACCAATACTATTTTCACCGATCCTAGGCCCATTTATAAAAAGGCCATTGAAGGCTTGTGGTCCGCCTCATCCAGCTTCAATTCAATGAAGACGCTCTATGATTTTTCCTGCGTCTGTGGTATCCCCGTGAAAAAGAATTTCTTCAGTCTGGAAGGACGGCAGAAGATCGCCGATGAAAATGCATTTCGGATTATCCTGATCCAGTTCCAGGATAAATATAACTGGGACATGAAAGTGGTGAAAAAATGCTGTATCGGCTTTGCCATGCCCGATGGAAAGACCATTCCCTTTGATACCTATAATGTGCTCTATCGGGAGACACACGAGGTCCGCCACTGGCAGAATGGCAATATCCCCATGCCCATTCCAATGCCTATGGCAAAAGCAAATGGTTTTATACCTACAAATGGCCAGAATGGAAAGAGCAATGGTCATGTAAAACAGAATTCGGAGGTAATACATGAGAACAAGTAGATCATTACTATTCTGTTTATTTCTTACTGCCGCTGCCATTGGCTTGGTGGAAACGGATGTTATAGAATTCCAAAACAATGGTGTCCATGCCCAAACAGATGAAATTTCTGAAATTTTACTTAGAGCAATTTTAAATCAAGTCAACTTACATCCCAAAAATACCCCTTCAGAATTAGATAGAGGGCAAGATACCTTAAAAAATACATCTTCAGAATTAGAGAGTGAACAAGAGACCTTATTATTAAATGATTTTATGCTATTAAAAAACAATATCGATGGTGAGGTCATTACCGTAAGACCAGATACAAAATTAATGATTAATGAGGGTGATAATGTATTTCAATTCAAATCACATAACCCAAATGAGAATACTATTATTGTTACTGCGGGTAGTAACCTGCAATTAGAGTATAAATTATCTAAAATAAATATATTGAAAATTCTTTTAGCGAAGGATTACTTACATCCTACTCATTCTAAAAAGACTTTAAATAAGAATAAATCAGGTGAATGGGAATTGATAGAACAACAAATACCTAAACTAAACAAGAAAATAATTGGTTATGGATGTGTTGGTGGACTTACGGGATCATTATTAGGTGCTGCTGCTGATGGTCAACATAATGGTGATGGCTCATTAATGTTAGCAGGCTGTTTAATGGGAATGTGGGCCACCACAACTGCACTTAATGCATTTGTATCAGACCCAGCTGTATTATCCGATTCGTGGAAAGAAATTCATTTATCTCAATGGTCCGTTTGGAGTCCGGAATGAGAATTATTATTCCCGTTATAGTATTGAATCTGTTGTACGGAAATATACTTGAAATTTCTAGTGGAAATAATCGTGTAGAAATTCAAAAAGGCCAGCAGATCAAAATTAATGACGATAAGAGAAAATTGTTTTTTCAAGATTATGATCCTGTATCTAATACCATTACGGTAAAGGATATCAGCTATAAGGTATTTTATACCAAACGCAAAAAACTAGAGTATAACTTAACTGAAATTGATAGAATTCAACTACGGTTAGATAATACATTTTATAGAGCATTGCTTCTTTGGTATCCCAATCTTTTCGTGCACGCTTTACCACAAGGGATGTTAGCCGGTGCAGCCGCTGGTATTTATTATAGACTAACTTGGTCAAGCAATAGAGAAACGGATGACAATGGAGATATTGATCCATCAGAAAGTCCAATTTTTATGGGAATAATGACATTAATTATGGGTAATGCTTTTATTAATTCTTGGCCAACAGCAAAAAAATATGGAAAAGGTGAATGGTTTTCCATTCCATTACAAGGATCTAATGCCTGGGTGATATCAAATGAATAATCAAAAGACTTTAATGATCAGTATTCTAATCACAGCTGTTGCCATTGGTTTGGTGGAATCGGATGTTGTTCAATTACAGGATCACTATTTATTTGCCGAACCGGAAAAGATCCCTCTCTTATTAAAAAAAGGGGATGAGGTATTTGTGATCGAACCCGGCAACAAGGTAATCATCGATGACCAGGTAATGAAATACGAATCGGTGGACATGGAACAAGAGATTCTGATCATGAAAAAATCCACAGTCCTTTTTACAGATATTTCCGCCATAGATATTCCGGCAGGAAATAAAAGTAAGCAATATGGTTTAAAAGGAATGTTGTATGGTGGATTGGTTGGTGCGATGGCCGGAGTGGCAATAACGATGCCAGATGAATCTTATCATTATATGATCTTTACTGTCCCCATTTGTACTGGTATCGATGCTCTCGCTTTAGGTATTGTAGGGGCGGGGTATGGGTATACGCAAAAAATAAAAAAGGAGACCTTTGAACTGGGGACCGATGGCTGGAGAATTGCAAATGAATAACCAAAGATCGTTACTGATCAGCTTACTTGTAACAGCAGTGGCTATAGGTTTGGTGGAAACCAATGCGATCCATTTCAATAAGGAAAGTATCCACGCCCAGCAGGAGACCAGTGATCTTGTTTTAGAAATGGTTGAAGAGCGGGTGACAATTCCCAATGGAGACTGGATCGTTGCCGTGGATGTCTGGGATTCAAAAAACTATACCGGCGGCGAGCTGGTTGGCGTTTCGGCAGACGGACTCTTGATCCGCCAGTCAAAAGATGGGGTGAAGATGAGCATTCCACTGATTGATATCGGAACGATCTACCACGGAGAATACAAAAGTGTGGGAAAATATGTTCGACAGGGTATGAAAAGAGGAGCTTTGCTCGGTTTAGGGTGTACTGGAATTTTGTTATTGTCATCATTAGCATCACAAAGTAGTGGGAGAGGGCTTGATAGTCCCGGGTGTATAGCAGTAGCCGGCAGTATTTTTTATGGAGGCAGTGGCACGGTCGCCGGCGGTGTAATTGGATTCGTTAGAGGTATGGTTGCAGATCAAAAAGCGGAAGAATTTATCATCGGTCCCTATGACTGGCAGATCGTTATAGAATAATTCATTGTTTGACTGGACCTATTTCTTCACGTTCGTCATTGGACTCTTTATCCTATACTGGTTTGTATTTCTCATAGCAGTCTGGCTGAAAGGGTTTTTGAATGAGCTGCGCCTTAAACGCTGGTTCGGCAGCAACACAGGTCCTTTGGGCTATGTTCTGGGCGCATCCGCCGGGGCCGTGACTCCATTCTGTTCTTGCACAACCGTTCCAATATTCGCCGGCATGATCGACAGTAATATTCGTTTAGGCTATGCAGTGAGTTTTCTCATCGCCTCTCCTACGCTGAATCCTCCAGCTCTTATCCTGTTTTATGCCCTGTTTGGAGGACAGATAACTCTGGTATATATAGCTATCTGTTTAACCATTGCCGTAGTTGGAGGCATCGTACTGGACAGAGGATCATTGCGAAAATATTTGATCGAGATCTTTTTTATTAATGATGTTGATACTTTCACACTGAAGGCTGTAAACCGGCAGTACGCAGGTTTTTTACGATCCCTCGCACCAGTGGTGGTTATTGCTGCTTTTTTGGCTACATGGCTCCAGAGCTGGGCCCCAAGTGAATCGATATTGTCAGTGTTGGATCAATATCAGATGGCGGCCATTCCTGGAGCCGTGGGAGTTGGCGGAGCGATCTATGCTGATATTGTCATGCTGATCCCCATCGGTCAACTGTTTCTGGATAAAGGCTTGAACACGGGCCTGGTTTTTTCGTTCATGATGGCCGCCTCCGGAGTGGGCCTCCCGAGTGTTTTGCTTTTGACGCGGGTGTTCAAGAAGGAATTGCTGGTTCTTTATTTGATTACTATTTTTGTCCTCTTCACCATGGCAGGATTTCTTGTCTCCTGGATGATACCATGAACTGGATACTGATCTTACTCTACGGGCTCTTCTTTGGCTTTCTTACGGCGTATGTTGCCGAACGGAAAGGATACAATAGCCATAATTGGTTCTGGCTAGGAATATTATTGGGCATCATAGCGACCATTATCCTCATCTTTCAGCCATCAAAAAAAGGTTGACAAATGCATCCCATCCTGTACCAATCAGACACGATCATCATTGACTCCTATTCCGTTTTTTTCCTCCTGGCGTGGATCGTTGGCGGTATGGTCTTTTACAGAGAGTTTCGCCGGATGGATTGGGAGCTGGAGGAAATGCTGTTTGTCATGGCCGGCTGCATCATTGGTGCCGTGTTTGGGTCGTACCTGTTCAACGTCTTTTTTGCCGGCTGGGAAGATATTCCAGATCAAGTTCGAATGCTGGATTTTGCCGGCAAAACGGTTCTGGGAGGTATCGCCGGGGGCTTCATTGGTGTAGAGATCACCAAGAAAAAGATCGGCTATCCCCATTCAACAGGTGATGCATTTGCTGTGGCGATCCCACTTGCTCATGCCATTGGGCGTGTTGGCTGTTATCTTGGAGGCTGCTGCTTTGGTACAGAGTGCAGCTTACCGTGGGCAGTAGTATATCCGGAAGGATCGGTAGCTTATTTTACGCAAATGGCTTTAGGGTTAATACCGGAAACGGCCACGAGCACATTGCCGGTTCATCCCACCCCTATTTATGAGATCATTTTCAACCTGGGTCTTTTTGCATATTTCTGGATTAAGAGAGACAGTTTTAAGATCAGGGGAAGTATGTTTCGTCTGTATCTTGCTCTCTATGGCGGGTTCCGTTTACTGGAAGAATTCGTCCGGGGAGATTCGCCCATGCCGGATACGGGATTCATGAAACCGGTACAGTGGCTGCTTCTGGTGGTCGTACTTTATTTTGTCCGGGTGTTCTACAACAATGAACTAAAACCGGAAAAAGTTTCATGATCATTGCTGCTACCATCTGTATGGTCGCTTTTGGAATCCTGGCCATCATAGACGGAGTGTATTATCACGATATCAAATATAGACTGGCAAAGGATAAGGAATCGATCCTGGAACACATTTATCATACCATCCGTGCTGTATTATTTACAATCATAATGTATACTCTTTTTGCCCATGACCACAGCGGACCGATCCTCTGGCTGGGGGTTACCGTTGTAGCTGTTGATATGTTATTTCTAGTTCTTGACGTCAGAGAAGAAGGGAGAAGTCGAAACAGATACGGCGGCCTATCAAACGGTGAGTATATGAACCATATTTTTGCCAATGCATTTCATTTTGTTTCAATTGCCTTGATCCTGGCAGCTAAACCATTGGATGCTTGGGCTATTGGTTCCACACCTATAATTGACAGGCCTTATCCTCTTGTTACATCATGGATCGGGAGTGCGTTTGTGACGGGTGGAGGAATTGCATCCATAATGCATTTCTGGCAGTGGAGCCAGTTTGTTTCAACTAAAGGAGATAAAAATTGAAGAAACATATATTAACAATTTTAACTGTTAGTGTTTTATTTGCCCAAAACACAGACTTTGAAACACAATACTACTACGATGCGATCTATTTGCAGCAGGGATTCTTTGGGCAAAAGTATGTAAAAGGAGGAGAATCGTTTCACTTGAGATCGATCCGAAAGGAAATGGATCAATACCAAGAGTCAAGCGATCTATATGAAAAATCATTTATAATGCGTATGCTAGGGTTGGGAGTATTAATAATTGGACCCATAGCGAGTTCTGCATTAGTTAATACTGATGAAGGATCGTTTATTTCTGTTTATTTTGGATCTCTTTTCCTGGGGGCCTTCGCTGCCTATGAATCCTATAATAAACTCCACGAAGCCATTTGGGTTTATAATCGGGAACAGTTGAAGCGGAGGAATGATGACAATGAGTTTGAAAGTGAATCAAATAGTTGGAGATGGAAAGAATCAACACCTTGAAGCCACCCAAAGCATTCCTCTTTGACCTGGATGGTGTATTCTACATTTCCGGGGAATTGATCCCTGGGGCAGCAGATACAATATCTCTGTTACGAAAGAAAGAGATTCCCTTTCGCTTTGTCACCAACACCACTACCAAGACACGAAAACAACTTACACAAAAACTCAATGACCTTGGTTTGGATATGACAGAAAGTGAGATCGTCAGCGCCGGCCAGGCAGGAGTGATCTATTTAAGTTCTCTCGGTACACCCAAATGCCATTTACTCATCAGCAATGACCTAAAAGAAGATTATCACCGTTTCGATTGTGGTAAAGATAAACCAGAATGGGTGGTTATGGGCGACCGTGGTCATGATTGGATCTATGATGATATAAATGAGGCATTTCGACTCATGATGGACGGTGCAAAATTATTGGCACTGCATAAAGGGAAATATTTTCAAGTAAATGATGGTCTTGACCTGGATATTGGTGCCATAGTTTCAGGATTGGAATATGCCACCGGGAAACAGGCAATCACCCTTGGTAAACCTAACAAAGAATTTTTTCAAGCAGCACTGGACGATCTTGGATGTTCATCAAATGATGTTGTGATGGTAGGAGATGATTTGATTAATGATATTGGTGGCTCTCAAGCATTGGGAATAAAGAGCATATTGGTAAAAACAGGGAAGTATCGTAAAAAGTTGTTAGAAAAATCGGATATAATTCCGGATGCAATTATCGACTCAATTGCAGAGCTAAAGATTCTCCTGTAAACACTTTTTTATTTAATTCATCATCTGTATAACCCATCATGACAGAATGTCCTTCCACAGATAGGTGAGTTCCTTCTTGTTCTAATGTTGTCATGGGTAAGCCTGATGTACCTACAGAAACGACAGCAGTATTTTCCGGCAAAATATAGAGTTGATTAGACGCGCTGATTTCAGTCCAATCAAAATTGACAATATAATCGACATTTTCATGCCCGATAGTTAAATCCGGATTTTCTTTTGTTACAGGAGCTCCGGTATATAGAGGAAAGATGGCCTGCAATACAACCCAAGCTGTACTGTTTGGTTTTAATTCAACGTGAAATTTTCCATCATCATACAAATCTAATTTCCGTTGAACGTCATTGGCATTGACCAGCAAATTATAATGTGAAAGTCGAATTCCTTTTTTGCCTGAAATAAAAACCATTGCTTCATTATCTAAGTTTGGTTTGAAGGTTGGATCAAATGTGTCATCTTGATTTTCAAAGCAATCCGGAATTGGATCTGTATCAATTACGCGATCTGGACGAATGATATGATCAATATCTTGCGATGGATTTTCAGCGAGAACAACAGAAGCTCCTACAGTCCATACTCCAAAAACGAGTAATTCAGTATGTGGAAATTGTTGTGGATGGATCCAAACCCGTTCTTTTGGCTTAAGTCCGGTACTTACGAGCCAGTTTGCTAATTTTTGAACGAGCGAATAAAATTCACTGTTGGTCATACCCAAATCAGCATAGATCATTTTACCATGGTGCTTTACATTTTGCCCCTCAACCAATCCGTGCAAATTCGGATAAGGTGTCATGTATTCGATAGGCTCCACATTGCCCAAACATTGCGCTTGGTAAATGCGTTTTGCAAGTTTTTTAGACAAATTTATTCAGGTTTGATTTTTCGAATAATTTCGAATTGATCTGTTGGGCGAATATATTTATTTCCGGCCATCCGGCCGATGGGGCGTAGTTTTTCAATAAGAATATGGCCGTTGTTATATACATCCTCATCAACATGAAACAGAACAACAGTTCCTATAACGACAAATCCGCCACCGGGACCTTCATTGCCTACAGGAATGATTTGATTCAATTTGCATTCAAAACTGATCTTGGCTTCTTTTACTCTGGGAGGAGCAATTATTTGACACGGATCAGGCGTTAAACCTGAAACGTCAAATTCGTTTATGTCCGGTTCAAAATCTGTAGCTGTGGCAACCATTTGTTCTGCAAGATCTTCAGAAACAATATTGACGACAAATTCTTCAGTATCACGAATGTTATTCAGGGTATCCTTTGTTTTGCCGTCATAACCACGACGAGCTGGACAAAACATGATGGAAGGCGGATCGGAACAAATTCCATTAAAATAGGAAAAGGGTGCCAGGTTTTCAATTCCATCTTTTGATAATGTAGATACAAATGCAATGGGACGCGGTAGAATGGACCCAATCATGAGTTTATGTGTTTCAGCTAATGAATGTTCTTTGGGATCAAATATCATTTTTCAAGCCATGAAGCAGGGTAGTTATCGTCATCCACAGCTTTTGCTGCTGAAGTGATTTTCAATGGTTTGAATGTATCAACCATTACAGCGTATTCAGATGTTTCTTTCGCGCCAATAGATTCCTCTATTTTTCCCGGTTGGGGACCATGGGGCAATCCACTGGGATGGAATGTAATAGATCCTTCTTCCATACCTTTTCGACTCATGAAATTCCCTTCCACATAATATAAGATTTCATCCGAATCCACATTGCTGTGGGCGTAGGGTGCCGGAATAGCTTCGGGATGATAATCAAATAAACGAGGAACAAAATTACAAATAACCAGTCCGGATGTCTGAAAAACCTGGTGTACTGGCGGTGGTTGATGAACCTTGCCGGTAATAGGCATAAAGTTTTTAATATTAAACACCCATGGAAAATAATAACCGTCCCAACCCACAATGTCACAAGGGTGAGTTGTGTACTCATATGATTGATACCCGCCGTTTAACCGCACATTTACTGTAACTGGACCATCCGTTTGAGGTTTTATAAAGTTGGGAGTACGAATATCTCTTTCGCTAAAAGGTGAATGCTCCAGTAATTGTCCATGGTTATTTCGATAGCGGTTGGGTGTTTCTACTGGTCCGGATGATTCGACAATAAATAATTTCAAATTTTCCAAAATATCCATTTTCCAGATGACGCCTCTAGGAATGACCACTTGATCACCGGATGAAACAGTTAAATCTCCAAAATTCGATTTTATAACTGCTGAACCATTGTGTACAAAAATCACTTCATCATAATGTCCGTTTCGGTAAAAATTATCCATGGATGAATCCACATGCGCCTTGGATAAAACACATTCACTATTAAAAAACAAGGGTATCCTTGCTGTAATGGCATCGCCGGATGAATCAAGTTTGTGAGTTGTCAAATGATGATGGCGATGAGTATCGGTCCAAGCTTCAAGTTTCAGAGGATTAAAATTACCGACTTTATTCACAACTGTAGGCGGATTTTTATGATACACATTGGAATAAATAGAGCTAAAGCCTTCGCGACTAATCAATTCTTCCCAATATAAATTTCCATCGTCATCACGAAATTGGATATGACGCTTTTCTGGTATATCTCCTCGTTTTTGATAAAAAGGCATTACACCACCTGATTTTCTAAAACACCCAATCGTTCCACTTCCATGCGTACCACATCACCTTTTTTTATCCAACCACCGGTCTTTTCCGGCCGCAGCTCAAGGATGCAGCCTGTGCCGACTGTGCCGGAGCCCAAATAATCTCCCGCCACTAAGTTGGCATTCATACTGGCTCGCTCGATCATTGTTGGAAATGAATGATAGAGGTCATTGGTGTTGCCATCAGAGATCAATTTATCATTAACATGGCACGTCATGCGAAGCTGCAGTTTTCCATCATCATCCCAGGCATCTGCTAGTTCATCAGGTGTAACCATGTAAGGTCCAAAGCTTGTGGCAAAATCTTTTCCTTTGGCCGGTCCAAGACTTAAGGGCATTTCTTCCCGCTGGAGATCCCGGGATGACCAGTCATTGCAGACGGTATAACCGGCGATCAATCTGTCGGCATCTTCTGCTTTTACATCCCGGCCGCCATTGGCGATGATCACGGCAAATTCCAGTTCAAAGTCCAGTTCTTCCGTATTTTCAGGATAGGGGATCTCGTCTCCATGTCCATACAGGGCATTGGGGTTGGAGAAATAGAATATGGGTAGCCTGAACCAATCGGGATGCATATCTAATCCACGTAATTTTCGTGCTGCTTTTACGTGTTGTTCAAATGCATAGAAATCACGGAATGTACTGGGATTTGTTATAGGCGGAAGCAATTGTACGTTTGTTTCAGGTTGAGCAACATGCTGGTTATTTGTCATGAGATCAGAAATAGGCTCATTTTCTAATTCGTCTTGAAGTTTTTGCAACTTTATCAGGTTTGGTTCCCAATCTTCCAGGCATGTATGGAGAGAAGATGGTATTTCTAAAAATTGTCCATCTTTCTTTTCTTCGTTCATAAAAATGGCTGAACGGAGTACATCAACTACGAATCCATCCGTGACAAAGCCAAATCGTTGTGAGTCATTACCCCTATCTAAATATGTTACAAATTTCATCTTTTCCTCAATTGATCACAAATTACCGCGTTGATGCTGTTCTCGTTCAATAGATTCAAATAACGCTTTAAAATTTCCTTTTCCAAAACTGTTGGATCCTTTACGCTGTATAATTTCATAAAATAATGTAGGTCGATCCTGAATAGGTTTGGTGAAAATCTGCAGCATATATCCATCATCATCTTTATCAACCAAAATTCCCAGTTCTGAAAGTGTATTTATATCTTCATCTATTTCACCAATTCGATCAATCAAAGTGTCATAATATGATTGAGGTGTTGGTAAAAAATCGACACCATTTTGACGTAATTTAATAACAGTGTTAATAATGTTTTTGGTAGACATTGCCACATGCTGAACACCCGCTGATTCATAATAATCAATGAATTCCTGAATCTGTGATTTTTTCAAACCATCTGCCGGTTCGTTTATAGGCATTTTAATTTTTTCATTTTCATTGGCCATGACGATTGAGCGTAAGGAGGAAAACTCTGTTGAAATGTCATTATCATCTACAGTCCAGAAACGGTGCCAACCAAAGACCTTTTCATAAAAATCGCAGACCTGTTGCATTTCACCATCAGCTTGATTCCCTACAATATGATCAATGTGAACCAATCCTGTTGGGTCAGCTATACTGTCGTCTTCGAAAACATTATATCCCGGAAGGAATACACCACCATAATTGTTTCTCTGGACAAATGTATGGTTGGTTTCGCCGAATGTTTTGATTGTTGCAGTAACAGCTTCACCGCGTTCATCTTCGATCATTTTAGGTTTGGAGACACTTTCAGCTCCGAGACGGGTAGTTTCTTTCCATGCAGCTTCTGCATCATCAACGGTAAAAGACACATCTTTTACACCGTCACCATGGGCATCAATATGATGACCAATTTCAGTATTTTTTTCCAGAGGTGATGTTAATACAAAACGAATTTTATTTTGCTTCATTACATAACTGACACGATCCCGGGAGCCGGTTTCTAATCCTTTATAAGCGATGGGTAAAAAACCAAGTGCAGTTCGATAATAATGTGCTGCCTGCTTTGCATTGCTGACATATAATTCACAATGATCGAATGCTTTTAACGTATAATTTTTCAATTATAATATTTCCGTAATTGCAGCTATAAATCGTTGATTTTCTTCTTTAAGTCCAAATGAGACTCTAATACAATTATTCCAACCAAAAGGATTTAAATGTCGAACAATAACTCCTTTTTCCAGCAGCTGTTTTGTAATTGAAATAGCTTTGTCTTCAGAATCCCAAATGGTTGTTATAAAATTTGTAATAGAAGGTACAAATTGAATATTCAATTTTTCCATTTCTTTAATCATGTAGCCCATGCTTGATTGGTTTAGTTTAATTGTATTATTTAAAAAAGGGGTATCATCCAATGCTGCATAACCGGCAACTTGAGAAAGATAAGATGGTTCAAAAGGAACTTTTACTTTCATCAAATTTCCAATGAGTTTATCATGAGCAAAACCATAACCAATACGGGCGCCGGCTAATCCATAGGCTTTAGAAAATGAACGTAGTGTTATCACATTATCATAGCGGTATGTCATGGAATCGGGATAATCATGAATCGAATTTGCAAACTCATAATACGCTTCATCAAGAATGATGAGTACACGTTCTGGAATATGAGCATAAAATGAATCAAATTCTTCACGTGTAATATATGTTCCCATGGGATTATCAGGGTTTGCGATGTAAATAAGTTTTGTATAATCGTTAATTTTTTCTGCCATGGTTTCTAAATCATAACGATGATTTTTCATAGGAACCCAATGTACTTTTTTACCTGATGCATTGGCTAAAACTTTAAAGCCAATGAAGGACCCTTTTGCTGTAATAATTTCATCTTCGTTCAGAAGGAAGGTGCGTAAAATTGTAGAAATAATTCCTTCAGAACCTGCACCTATCACCACATTGTTTATTTGGACATTAAATTTTTCAGCAAGTTTTTTTCTTATAAGAAACCCATTTGCATCCGGATAGCGGTAAATACTACCCATTGCCAATTTCATTGCAGCCATTGCACGGGGAGAAGGTCCCAGGGAGTTTTCATTTGACGCTAATTTGATAATGTCAGATATTCCCGTTTCCCGTTGTAATTCTTCAATGGGTTTGCCTGGAACATAATTTGCCAGTTTTTGGATATATGAAGGAACTAAAGGCATAAATTGAATTTACGATAAATGAGAACTAAACTCCGAGCTATGAAAATAGCCGGACCACTGATTAAGGGTAGATTTATAGAACGGCCAAACCGATTCATTACGATTGTAGAGGTTGATGGTCAAATTGTCCGTTCCCACTTGCCGGATCCGGGACGATTAAAAGAATTACTCATTCCCGGCGCTGAATTACTTTTACGGTCTGCACCAAAAGAGTCGGATCGAAAAACTAAATATTCCACGGTTATGGTAAAGCAAAAAGGACAATTAATATCTCTGGTTTCTACCCTTCCAAATCGATTTGTTTTAGAATCCCTTCAGGGAGGCAGTTTACCCATGTTCAAAGATTTTCAGTTGATTCGACCAGAAATAATCCAAGGGAACCATCGATTTGATTTTTTGTTGAATGACTCAAATGATAATCAATTCTTTTTGGAAGTGAAGTCCGTTACATATGTGGAAAACGGATGTGCAAAATTCCCCGATGCAGTTACAGATAGAGGAACTCGCCATGCCAAAGCCTTAACTGAATTAGTCAAGAAGGGTAAGGGCGCAGGAATTTTGTTTGTATGTCAACGGTCCGATGCAAATCGGTTTGAACCAATGTGGGAACGTGATCCATCTTTCGCACATGCTTTGTTAAATGCGAAAGGTAATGGAGTAAACGTTTGGTGCATAGCGACTGATGTAAGTGAAACAGACATGACATATAAAACAGAAATAAGAGTAAATTTGGCACCTCCAAATGAACAGTAAATTATTCCTGTTATTATTCTGTGCTTCCGTTATATCATGGAGGTGCGCTGCTTTCGCACCACCCAGTGGTGGAAAGAAAGATACTACTCCACCTGAATTAGTGTCTGCAAGTCCCCCCAGTGGAACTGTTCGTCTGCTTGAACAAGTTGTTGAGTTAACTTTTTCTGAATATATGGATGAAAAAAGTTTTGCTACAGGAATTAGAATGGCACCTATTTTAGAAGAAGATCCTGTAGTGAAATTCATGGGAAATCGTGTGAATGTCTTTTTTCCTGATGGCATTAGAAATGATATGACAGTCGTGTTAACATTGAGCAGGGCAATAAAGGATGAACATGAAGTGGAACTGGCCAAGCCGATTCAGCTGGCATACAGTACTGGGGATGAAATTGATACAGGTATAATTAAAGGTAGAGTTTTTTCAGAAAACCCCGCAGCCGTTTATTTATTTAATGAAAATGGTAGTGATACGCTGTTGTTATCAAAACCAAATTATATTTCTGAAACAGAGGATAATGGATCATTTGAATTCAATTATCTTTCCAAAGGTAAATACAAAATACTTACATTAGACCGTAGTGCAGCCGGAATGCAATTGGATCAAAATCGAATGTTTTACGGGGTTCCTTTTATCAATGAACTTGAATTGGATTCTATTATTACTGGAATTAGAATGCATTTATCCAAGGAAAAAGAATCAATGAGATTATTGCGAGGAGAATGGAAGGACTGGTTTTGGGGACAGTTATTTTTTAATGATGACATCCTGGACAGTGTGACCATTGACGGATTGCAAATCGGTAATCAAGACATGGAATGGTTTAACCATCCTGTTGAAAAAAAAGCGATCGTTGTTTCAATAACCGATACGATTCGAAATGAAAAAGAACAAATCAGCTTTAAACATATTTCTTTGAATCAAACGATTTTGGTTGATTCATCCGCCATCAATGTATCTATTCCTACGGAAGTTGATACACATTATTTATCAGTTGTTTCACCAGTTGCTAAAAAGACCATTACTCCTGATCAATTCGGCCCGCCGATTGAATTGGTATTTTCCCGACCATTGACAACTCATTTATCAAGTAATATTCATATTGATTTAATGGTAGATGACACAAACGATGTTTCAATTAACCAAACAATTATCTCGCCCATGAAAATTTCCATTATTCCTAATGATGGATGGGAATCTAAAAAATCGTATCAATTGAAATTGTTCAGGCATGATGCTTCAAACGAGAAGCATACATTTAAAGATTCTGTGACTATTATAAACATCAAAACAACTCGGCCTCAGGGATATGGAGGGTTTACCGGATCAATTGAAGGATTTGAATCAACCAAATTGATTGCGGAATTATCTAGTGTTGAAAAAGCAGAATGGAAATTTAATAGTGTTGTAAATTCGGATGGTCGATTTGAATATAAACATATTCCAGAAAGCTCATATATTTTCCATGTCTTTGAAGATGTGGATAATGATAAAGCATTTTCCAATGGTAAAGCATACCCCTATCAACCCAGTGAATGGTTTTACGTACTGCCGGATACAATCGAAGTCCGAGCAAATTGGGATATTGAATTTCAACCGTTCAATGTTGGGAAATAATTAATGTATTGTGTTGTAATGGCCGGAGGAAGCGGAACTCGTTTTTGGCCAATGAGCAGGAAGTCAAAACCAAAACAATTATTAAAGATTATTGGTGATCAAACAATGTTGCAGATAACGGTTGACCGCCTGATGAAGTGTAAGAAAACAGAAGATATTTACATTTCCACTCGGAAAGATTTATCAACTGTTATTAAAAAAGAAATAAAAGGTGTAAAACCGAAAAATATAATCGCTGAACCCAGTGGTAAAAACACAGCTCCCTGCATTGGTCTATCTGCCCTGCATATTTCTGAAGTAGATGGCGAAGCTGTCATGGGAATTTTCCCTTCTGATCATTTGATAGTTGGTCATCGAGCGTTTGAAAAAGCTCTGAATCATGCTGCCAAAACTGCTATTGCAAAAGAGGCGCTTGTCACAATTGGTATTCAACCTACATTCCCTTCAACTGCTTACGGTTATATTCAATTTGATCAAGATAGTCAAGTGGATAAACTGGATGCATATCCTGTACGCACGTTTGCTGAAAAACCTCATTTGAATACTGCTAAACGATTTTTGAAAAGTGAAGATTTTCTCTGGAATGCAGGTATTTTTATTTGGAAAGTGAACGTATTTCTTGATGAATTAGGCCGTCACATGCCTGATTTGAGCAACCAGTTGGTGAAGATTGGAAAGCGTATTAAATCCGGAAAGTCTTATAAAGGTATTTGGTCAGAGATTGTACCTGACTCAATTGATTACGGACTTTTAGAAAAAGCGAAGAATATTTATGTAGTTAAATCGGATTTTCGATGGAATGACTTGGGATCATGGAATGCGGTATACGATGAATTACCCAAACGAAAAAACGGTAATTTGGTAAAAGGCGGTGGTGTTATTATTGATGGCGAAAATAATTTTATTCAAAATGATGGTCATTTTACAGCTGTAGTCGGTTTGGACAATGTGGTTGTGATATCCACGGATGATGCAACATTGGTTGTCAATAAAGATAGTGTAGAGGATGTGCGTAAAGCTGTAAAATTCTTAAATGACAACGACCGTCAGGATTTATTGTGAGTGTAAAGCCTGATAATCTGATGAGCATGTTTGAAGAGCTTGCAGAAAAAATGGACATTAATATTGTTCAAGATAAAGGGAATTTCACTGGTGGAAGTTGCACAATCAATGATGAACATTATATTGTGATCAATAAATCAAAACCCATTGAACAACGTTTAAAAGTTCTAGCAAACTCATTTAATACTGAAAAATTATCAGACACATTCCTTTTGCCTGCTTTAAGATCATATATTGATGAAGCAACAAATTGATTTTAGACTAACAGAATAACTTGATTTACTGACAACAAGGTCAGTACACTTAGACTCTCTATTATAAGGGAATGCGGATAAAATCATTAATGACAAATTCTAAAACGAGGAAAATCTCATGAAACAATACGCAACGGCTGATATTCGAAACTTTGCTTTGGTTGGACATGGAGCTAGTGGAAAAACCTGTTTGAGTGAAGCCATTCTTTATTGCAGCAAACACATTAATCGCATGGGCACAATAGATGCCGGGAATACAGTTTCCGATTATCACCCGGGTGAGCAGAATCGGCAAATATCTATTCATTCTACTCCCATGGTTACAGAATGGAATGAGAAAAAATTCAACCTTATTGATACTCCAGGGTATTCCGATTTTATTGGAGAAGCATTAAGCTCATTGGCCGTAGTCGATATGGCTGCAGTCGTAGTAAGTGCAGTGAATGGGGTAGAAGTAGGAACAGAGCAAGTCTGGGATCATGCGACCAGAAATGAAATTCCTAAAATTATTATAATCAATGGGTTGGATAGAGAGCATGTCAATTTTGACCAAGTTTTAAAGCAATGTAAAGAGCGATTTGGCCACAATGTTTTCCCAATGCAATTGCCAGTTAATGCTGGTCCGGGTTTCAATAAAGTGGTTGACGTATTACGCAGCGAACTTATTGAATACAATACAGATGGATCTGGGAACTTTACAGAATCTGAATTACCCGAAGATTTACAATCTCAAGTAGATGAATTGCATCAGAGTTTAATTGAATATGTTGCAGAATCCGATGATTCACTCCTGGAGAAATTTTTTGAACAAGGAAATTTGAGTGAGGAAGAAATGCGTGAAGGAATTCATGCAGCAGTACAGAATCAGACATTCATCCCACTTTTTTGTACATCTTCAACATCAAATATTAGTGTAGCACGTCTCATGGACTTTATTTCTAAATATGGATCTTCGCCTGTAGACAGGGCACAGATCACTGCTTTGGATGCCATCAACGGCGAAGAAAAAACCGTAGATCTAGCTGGCAGTGATCCAGTATTATTTGTTTATAAATCTATTTCTGAAGGGCATGTAGGTGAATTATCATTTTTCAGGGTGTATGCCGGGCGAGTCTCAACAGGTATTGATCTCTATAATACATCCAGAAGTAGAAGTGAACGGTTTGGACAGCTATTTATTATGAATGGAAAAGATCGGAGCAATATTGGTGAATTAGCTGCAGGAGATCTTGGCGCCGTGGTGAAGCTCAAAGATACACATAGTGGAAATACGCTTTGCGGAACAGGGTTAAAAGTAAAATTGAAGGAAGTTAAATATCCAAAACCCAATATTCATGCAGCGATTGAAATCCACTCCAAAGGAGATGAGGAAAAAGTGGCTGTTGGTCTTTCTACTCTACATGAAGAAGACCCAACATTTATCTATAGAGTTGATTCTGAATTGAAACAGACAGTTATTTCGGGTCAAGGTGAATTGCACTTGCAAGTTATCCATGATCGTTTGAAACGTCGTTTTAGTGTTGATATACATTTAAAAGAACCGAAGATACCCTACAGAGAAACGATTCAAGGTAATGGTGAATCAAAATACCGTCATAAAAAACAAAGTGGTGGTGCGGGGCAATTTGCGGAAGTTTGGATGCGCATTGAACCTAAACAGCGTGGTGAAGGTGTGGAATTTTCTAATTCACTCGTAGGACAGAATGTGGATCGTGTTTTTGTTCCATCTGTTGAAAAAGGTGTTAATTTTGCCTGCAGTGATGGTGTTTTGGCCGGGTATCGCATCGTAGATCTTAAAGTAAACTTTTATGATGGGAAGCAGCACCCTGTGGATTCAAAAGATATTGCCTTTCAAATTGCCGGGCAGCATGCATTCCAAGAAGCCTTTATGCAAGCGCAGCCGTGCTTACTTGAACCCATCATGAATATTGAAGTCAAGGTTCCGGAAGATCACATGGGAGATGTTATGGGTGATATTTCCGGCCGACGCGGGAAAATAATAGGCATGGATTCTGAAGGATCATTACAGGTTATTAAAGCTCAAGTCCCTCAAGGACATCTTTATAATTATTCCATTACCTTGCGATCATTGACTGGCGGAAGAGCATTACATACTGAAGAATTCAGTCATTACGAGCAAATGCCCAGAGATATGGAGAACAAGGTTATTGCAAAATCAAAAAAAGACAATGAGTAGATTGGTGATTGGTAGAGCGGTAACCGGTAGAGTGGTAGATGATTGATTATCAAGATGCAGAAGTAACAAATATTGGTTTCATAAGCGAACCTGATCGATTCAAACTTGATGATTTCGAAGTATATATACTTGCGCGAGAATTTAGAAAAAGTGTTTACATTATTATTAATCAATTACCTGAAGAAGAAAAATATCAATTAACAAGCCAAATGAGAGATGCAATCATTTCAGTAACCAATAATATAGCTGAAGCACATGGACGTTGGCATTATAAAGAGTCAATCCAATTTTGCCGTATTGCACGAGGTTCAACAGAAGAAATTCTTGATGATCTCAATATTTGTATTGATGAAAAATATTATGACATAAAACAATGTTCACACATCAAAGAAATCGGTTATGAATTAGTGAAAAAAATTAATGGATACATTGCTTACCTCAATAAACAAAAAAGTCAAAATAACCGATGAACACACATCAATTTTTGCTAACACACAACCAATCGTTCGACGTATGAAACCAGATACCACTCACCAGTTACCACTCACCAGATTGTGGGCTCCATGGCGGATTGAATATATTCGTTCTATAAAAGAAGATGGCTGTATTTTTTGTGATAAACCTGAAAATGATGACGACAGAGAAATGCTAATTCTGCATCGTGGTAAACTGGCATTTGTTATGATGAATCTTTTTCCATATAATAATGGTCATTTGTTGATTGCGCCCTATACTCATGCAGATAACCCAGGTGATTTAAGCTGCGAGGAACGAAGTGAAATAATGGAACTTGCAGATGCTTCAATGATAATCATTAAAAAAGTTATGAAGGCAGAAGGATTTAATTTCGGTGCGAATATCGGTTGTGCCGGCGGAGCGGGAATTGAAGAACATGTTCATTTTCATGTTGTTCCCCGGTGGCGAGGTGATACAAATTTCATGCCTGTCTTGGGACATACAAAAGTACAAGTTGACGGATTGAAAGAATCATACAATAACCTAAAACCACATTTCGACGGCATTTCGCTGAAAGGAGACACATAATGCTTCCCTTTTATGAAACATGGTTACCATACATATACCTCTATGGTGTTGGTGGAATATTATTTTTAATTGGATTATATCTAACTATTAAACACAAAGCTCTAAATTTAAAACTTCGGCGACATAAATTATGGTTTAAAATACTGATTGGCGGGTTTTTGTGGTATATGGCTATCCATAGTTCAGTTCTCATTGCCGGATTATGGTGGTAACGATATGATGAACCCAATTGTAGGAACAGGTTTAGATCAATTTATCATTATTGCATATTTTATCGTCATTTTACTCTTTGGGAGTTATTTTGGCCGTTATGCAAAAACAACGTCTGATTTCTTTTTTGGCGGACATCGATTTTCCTGGTGGCTGATTACCATATCCATTGTTGCTACTGGAATCGGCTCCCATAGTTTTATTAAATATTCGTCAAAAGCCTTTCAGTACGGATTTTCATCTACCATGACGTATATGAACGATTGGTTTTTTGTTCCTTTCTTCATGTTTGGGTGGCTGCCCATTATCATTTATTCTAGAGTGCGATCCATACCGGAATATTTTGAACGTCGGTTTAATACCACTGCTCGTCGTTTAGCCACGATAATGATTCTGCTATATATGATCGGTTATATTGCAATTGGATTTTTAACTTTAGCAACTGCATTATATAAAATCATGGGATTACCCCTTATGGGTACGGTTATTGTGATTGCAGTTTTAACGGCTGTATACATGCACTTTGGCGGTCAGACTTCGGTGATTTTTACTGACTTGCTACAGGGGTTAATTCTCCTTTTTGCGGGATTGTTTCTTTTCTTCCTGGGGTTGGATTATCTTGGTGGTTTTGATGTATTTTGGAATGCATTGCCCATGTCTGCAAAGATGCCATTAGCACCATATAATTATCCCCCGGACTTTAATTTTGTGGGAATTTTCTGGCAGGATGGCATTGCGGGTTCCATCGGTTTTTTATTCATGAACCAGGGATTGATCATGCGGTTTATGGCATGTAAAAATGTTCATGAAAGCCGGAAAGCCGCGGCTGTTAATATTTTAGTGGTTCTACCAATTTCCGCTATTGTGGTCTCCAATGCAGGTTGGATAGGTCGAGCTATTGTGAATGTGTTCCCCGGTCAGATTGATCCTGGTATGAATCCCAATGATGTATTTGTGATGGTGACTAATTTGGTTGCTCGTCCCGGTGTATTTGGTTTTATTATTGCAGCATTAAGCGCTGCATTGATGTCCACTGTTGATACGTTAGTTAATGCTTCTGCCTCGGTTTTTGTAAATGACATTTATCGACCGATTGTGAAAAAGGTTCACAGTGATAAACATTATCTGGAAGTTGCCCGTTGGACATCCGTGGCTGTAACTGCACTCGGTGTTGCCCTCGTTCCAGTTTTCGATTCTTTTGCAACAATCTATGAAGCCCATGGCTGGTTTCATTCCACATTTACACCACCATTGATTATTGCAGTGTTTCTCGGAATTTTCTGGAAGCGATTTACATCTGCAGCCGTTGTGGCGACGTTTACGGTTGGTGCCGGACTAATGATTTTGGGTCAATTCTTCCCTTCTCTTATTACACCATTTGCCCATGGAGTTGAAACCCAGGCAGGAAAATCCTATATCTATATCGGGGCCTTATATAATTTATTTGTGTGTGGAATTGTTGGGGTTGGCGTGAGTTTTATGACGAAGCCCAAAAACATGGATGACATAAAGGGATTAACCATTTTTGATGTAACGAATGCACGGGAGTATTTCAAAGGAAGTAAACCCAACGATCGTCCGGGTGAAGTTGTTGACGTCCATTGGAAAATTGATGAAAGCATTAAAACAGATGTGATTCGGTTTTCACAAAAAGATATGGAACATATGGCTGCCGATTCTGGTGATTTGGTTTATCTTATGGATAAACGAAAATGGCTTGGGGGATTAAAATCTATTCATTCAGTATATGGCGAGCCACATGACGAAGATGGAATCGTCTACCTTTCAGAGGTACAAGCCAAACATGGACTTTTTGTATTAGATCGCATTCTTGAAGCAGAAAAAGAAATGTAACTTTGAGAGTAGAAAAAAGAACTATAAATTCGCTGGCTTTTTTAAGCCTATTTATTTTAAAAAGAGAAATTGCGGGGTAGCTCCCCGACAAGATGTCGGGGCAGGCAGTTTCCAACTTCGCAGATTATTGAAAGATTTATAAAACCGATCCGGAGTAGCTCAGTTGGTAGAGCGAGTGGCTGTTAACCACCAGGTCGGGGGTTCGAGTCCCTCCTCCGGAGCACATAATGACCCCATCGAAAGATGGGGTTTTTTATTACGGTCTGGAGGGACGAGAAGTCTATCCCGTACACAAAGTGTCGGGAAGTTGTCCCTTCCAAAAACTAAATCCATGGTAAAATTTAGCGTGATAGTACAATAACTTGCACGAATTATTGGATTTACTGGGTTTTGATTTCTAATAACGTAAGTCAAATTTGTACAATTTGATATAATATTTTCTAAAATAATTCAAATTAGATGCACGTATCCCAAAGAGATAATTCTCTGAAAAAAAGTTTATTTATTAAAATGTCTTAAGTTGTAAAGCGTTCGTAACGGTGGTGAAGTCCACCGAGTTGGGGAATGGATTGAATAATTCCATTTTCATCTGGGAACACTTTTCGGTGATTAGGTGAATCTTTATTTAATCCTAAATGTGTCCGGCTATTGTGATAATAATCAATATACGATTTCATGATATTGTTGAGATGCGTTTCATTCATGATAATCACATGGTCTAAACATTCACGCTTAATAGAGCCTATGACGCGTTCCACATATCCATTTTGCCAAGGTGATCTATAAGCAGTTTGAATATCATGGATATCTAAATGTCTCAATCTTGATTTAAACTTATGTCCAAACTTGCTATCCCGATCTCTGATTAAAAATCGTGGCGAAGATTTCCATGCAAATGCTTCAATGAGTTGCTGGGCCGCCCAAGCATCTGTGGGATGTTTTGTAATATTAAAATGGATGATCTTTCTTCTATTATGAGAGAGAATCACAAATACGTATAACAGGGAATAGGTCAAGGTATGAACATCAAAGAAATCAACTGAAACCGTTTCTTTTAAATGATTATGTAAAAAGGTGAGCCATGTTTGTCCGGTTCGTCTTTCTTTCCTAGGCATATACGATGAAACAGTCGATTGAGAAATATCAAATCCTAGTTTCAATAATTCTCCATGGATTCTGGGAGCGCCCCAAAGTGGATTATCCTGAGCCATTCGAATGATCAATGCCTTGAGTTCAGAATCAATTCGATTTCGCCCACCCTTATTATAAGACTTCATTCTCCAGAATAGTTTAAACCCTTGTTTATGCCAGCGAATTAATGTGTTAGGTTGGAAGATGAAAAATGCTTTTTCCCAACTAGTATATAATCTGGATAAAAGAACAAAGAAGAGTCTATCTCGATTGTGGACCAACGGACGTTTTTGTCTCCGTTTTAAAATATCAATCTGTTTTCGCAACAAGATATTTTCTAATTGAAGAGATGCTCTAGATTGAAAAATGGAATAAATAATTGAGAAATACACATAGACTCCTGATATTTGAAATCCTTGTTACGAGTTATCGTGGAGATTGTTTCAAATATATTTCTTGATAACATATAGCACAATGTAGTATATTACATTGTGCTTAAATTGAAAACTAAATGGTTTAATAAATGGGCAAAGAAACAAACTATTACTGATCGATTGTTATTGGAAACCATTGAAAATGTGTCAAATCAGTTAGGGACCAATAACTTAGGTAGTGGGCTCTTCAAAATTCGTACACCCAAAATTGGGAAAGGTAAGCGAGGTGGAAATAGAACATTTCTTGTTTACAAAGAAAGTGAAAAGGCAATATTCGTTTATGGTTTTTCTAAGAATAAAAAAGGCAACTTGGATAAAAACGAATTGAAATATTTTAAAAAGTTAGCAAAAGATTTATTGGCAATAGAAAATAGTGAGTATGAGAGGCTCATCTCATTAGGAAACTTTAAAGAAATAGAGGAAAAATAAATGAGAGAATCAATAAAAAATGCAATTGGAAGTACTGTCCAGGATTTGATAAATAGTGGTGAGAAAACTTCTTTTACAGCTAAAGAACTGAAACTTCTCGGTATAGAAATTCCGAAAGTTGAATTAAGCGCAAAAGATATACAACACATTAGAGAATCAACGCATTTAAGTCAAAGTGTATTCGCAAAATTATTGAATGTTAGTTCATCATCTGTTAAACAATGGGAGCAAGGAAAACGAATTCCCACTGGCGCAACAAAAGTGCTATTGGAGTTACTGATGAAAAGTCCTGACATTCTTGATTATCGAATTGTTTCAAATTATTAATCACTGTTAACCAAACTCAGATTTTCCAAACCGAAAGAAGAATCTGACTTTGGTTAACAAAGAGAGTATCGATTCTTTACTATATCAATGAATCGACAGTAATATCAGAATATTTATATTGATTTGAATACCCCTTTACCATTTCAGCTCCCCTAATCAAGGCTTGTTCATTAACAGGAATTAGATTATGACGTTGTTTTGGAAGCACTTTTTTTAATGCCTTAATAATTGAATCGACATCTAATATTGGGTTCAACTCTAAATATGACCCCAGTAGAATCATATTCATTATTTTTACATTTTTCAATTGTACAGCTTCTTCTACAGCGGGAATGCTGTGTATAGAAATATCATCCCTAGTTGGGGAATTAATTATATTATTTTCTTCATAAAAAATGCTACCGCCGGTTTTGACATCTTTTTCAAATTTATCCAATGAAGGTTGGTTCAAGACAATAAGTGTATCAAAACGACTAATGATTGGCGAACTGATTCTTTTATGGGAAATAATAACAACACAATAAGCAGTGCCTCCCCGCATTTCCGGTCCATAACTGGGCATCCATGTAACTTCTTTTCCTTCCAGCATGCCTGCATAGGCCAATGTCATACCAAGGGATAAAACACCTTGTCCACCAAAACCAGCAATGATTAATTCAGTTTTCATGGCTTACTCTTCTTTCTGGGGAATTTTAATATTTCCAAGAGGATAATATTCAAACATGTTTTTTGCTAACCAATCGTTTGCTTCAAGGGGAGTCATCTTCCAACCGGATGGACAATTAGATACAATCTCCACAAAACTGGTACCGCCTTTGCCATCTATCTGATATTGAAACGCTTTGAGCAGTGCTTTCTTTGTTTTACGTACAGTTTTTGAGTTATGCACTGCTTGCCTTGTAACATAATAAGCACCATCCAGCAAGGCAATCATATCGGCAATTTTAATAGGATGCCCCATTAGGTCTAAATTTCTGCCCTCTGGACATGTGGATGTTTTTGCTCCCTCCAATGTTGTCGGTGCCATTTGTCCACCTGTCATACCGTAGATACCGTTATTGATAAATACCATTACGATATTTTCACCTCTGTTAACAGTATGAATGGTCTCTGAAGTACCAATAGCAGCCAAGTCTCCATCTCCCTGGTATGTAAATACAATTTTATCCGGAAATACTCTTTTGATTCCACTGGCACAAGCAGTTGCTCTGCCATGGGCAGCTTCCTGCATATCTACATTCAAATAATCATAAGCCAGTACAGAACAACCAACCGGTGCGATTCCGATCGTCCTTTCCATAATATCTAATTCTTCGACAACTTCCATGAGAAGACGATGAACAACAGAATGACTGCAGCCAGGACAATAATGATTTGGTACATCGATTAATAAGTCAGGTCGTTCCCAAACTTTATCCATACTTTTATCAGGTGTTAATATTCTTTCAGATATGTATACATCAACCATATTATACATTCAATGTTGATTCATTCATTTTTCGTAATTTATCTAAAATATCATCAGGTTGCGGTATCATACCGCCCATCCGCCCATAAAATTCCACAGGAATTTTACCTTCTACAGCTAATTGAACATCTTCTACCATTTGACCTGCACTCATTTCTACAACCAGAATCTTCTTTACTTTCTCTGCTAAATTATTAAGAACAGTGGATGGAAAAGGGTAGAGGGTTTGTGGGCGGAGTAAACCAACCTTTAAGCCTTCTTTCCTAGCAAGTTCCAACGCTTTGTGCGAAACTCTGGAAGAAAGGCCATAGGCAACGATCAGTAAATCCGCATCATCGGTAAAAAGCGTTTCATATCGTACTTCTTTTGCTTCAATCTCCCTGTATTTACGTTGGAGTATTTTATTGGTCATTTCCATTTCTTCAGGTTGGAGATGAAGTGATGTGAGAATATGCTGTTCCCTTCCATTAATTCTACCGGTAGTAGCCCATTCTGATTTATCGGTCAAATGCTCTTTTACAACATAATCTGGAAATTCAATCGATTCCATCATTTGACCCAACGCACCATCTGCAAGAATTAATACAGGTACACGATATGTATCTGCAAGATCAAATCCTAAAAAAGCAAAGTTTGCCATTTCCTGTACACTATTTGGAGCGAGTACAATGAGTTGATAATCACCATGTCCGCCTCCTTTTACTGCTTGAAAATAATCTCCTTGGGAAGGTTGTATAGTTCCCAATCCCGGGCCACCTCTCATGACATTGACTATAACACAAGGTATTTCGGTACAGGCTAAATAAGAAATTCCTTCCTGCATCAGGCTAAATCCGGGGCTACTGGTACTCGTCATTACCCTTGCACCAGCCCCGGCAGCACCATACACCATATTGATTGAAGCAATTTCACTCTCTGCCTGGACAAAAGTACCGCCCCGATCAGGAAGCTCCTTTGACATATATTCCAAAAGTTCAGACTGAGGTGTTATTGGGTAACCAAAAAATCCCTGAACTCCAGCTCGAATGGCTGCTTCAGCTAAAGCTTCGTTACCTTTCATTAAACGTTTCTGACCCATAAAATTCCTATAAGGCTTTCAATGCCATTTTGCTCGAACTGTTAGTAGTTTTTTTCACTGTTGATAATTGATTCTTTTTGGTTCCACGGTATACTGTAATACAGGCATCTGGGCAAACTAACGCACAATTAATACATCCAGTGCACGTGTCCTCTGCCAAAAATGCGAAATGATATCCTTTGGTATTAAGTTTTGTCGACATCTTCAGAGAATCTTGGGGACATTCGTAAACACACAGTTCACATCCCTTACAATATTGCTTATTTATTGTTACTGATCCTCGAATTTTAGCCATGAATATTTAGGTCTCCTCTTGTAATGGGTTCTCTCCAAAAGATGACATGATGCCTTCATTTACCATTTGCTGTGCTTTAGCAAGATCCAGACAGTATTTTAATTGCAATGCATGATCAGCTTCCATGGCAGCCAAGGTAATTAATGTAGATTTCAATACCGGATCCGGAACCATTTCTGCTGCCTGCGTATACCAATATTCAGCGTATTCTTCTTCAGTAATTGCATCGATAAGCACATCTTCTACTGAATTATATTTCTTGATAGGTTTAAGCATAAAATGACTTGAACTGACAATTTGTATATTTATTCATTATTGAAATCAAATACATAATAAGATAAGCATATCTTTTTATAGAATTTATTATATTTTACCCAGTTTTTCAATGTATTAGACCTTGAAAAAACTAGAGCGAACTAATCTATGAATATTAAATCTGTCAAGAACACCCTGACATTTTGCTATTAAAATATGAAGTTATTTTTTAATGTTTAAGTATTTGGCCAAGGCAGATATTCTACTCTTCAATTCCTCAAAATCTTCTTCTTTAAGTAATGATACGCAAATACGTATACCTTCTTTTATAGAGCCTGTCGTGCTAATGGGAATCCCTGCCATTCCAAAAAGTAGCATACTATGAAGAAGACTTTCTCCTGTCATTCTTTTCCATTTAATTGTAAAATAAAAACCGTCAGCAATTTCTTCACCCATATCGTCATAAACATACTCAAATCCATTTGATATGAATATATCTTTAACTATTGAAGCTGTTTCTCCATAACTGTGTAATTTATCCATAAAATCGTAGCTACCGTCACATACTGCTTCCAGTAATGCTGTAAGTGCATGCTGAGTTGTTTGGGGTACACCAGCTGTGGTTGGATAAATTCCACCATGAATAAAAGCATAACCAACTATATCTGTATCGGCATATTTTTTTAAATGGGGATATTTCTTTTTACTTAATTCAGGGGAGAGGATTGTGAATCCCACTCTCTGACCCGCGTAACTGAATATTTTTGAACTGGACATAACAATAAAATAATTATCAGTATAATGGGCAACTGTAGGTTGAAATGGGGGTTGCCCCGGGATGCTGTAATCATTTCTGAAATCCATTCCAAAATAAGATACGTCTTCAATACAGATTACATCGTATTCAGTGGCCAGTTTTCCAATTCCCTCCAACTCTTCTTCCGTTAAGCAAACCCAAGTTGGGTTATTGGGATTCGACCAAAGAATTCCGCCAATTTTACCGGTTGAAAATAATTCCTCAAGTTTTTTAAGAAGATTTTCACCTCTATGATCATATATATCAATTGATTCTGTTTGTAATCCCAGAAATTTGGTTTGCAGTTTATTTACCGGAAACCCCGGGTCCAGAAATAGAATTGTATCTGCTTCAGGCTTTCTGCGTCCCGCAACTGCCATGCTGATTAAACACCCATGCATTGCCCCAACAGTTGGTATACAATTCTGTGGTTGAACATCTACATTCAAAAATAGTTTAGTAAAGTTAGAAATAGCTTTTTTTAGCTTTGGTATTCCATCAAAAGGCGGATATGTGGAAGGGAGTTTATTATTTTCTTTTAATACGCGAATTTCTTCCTCGGGCCCGATGCGATCTGCTGGTAATCCGGGAATTCCAAACTCCATACGGATAAAATCTGTTTCCGTTTGAGCCGATAAATCATTTACGAGCAGTCCCAGTTCTCGAATGCTTACACGACGAAGATCTATTTCTTTTTCTATAAGTAATTTATCAAGAATCTTTTCATTTAATGGAAATGACATATTCTTCATACAAAGGTATATTCTTTATTTATGATGCTCATATTCCCACCATTCTTCCAAAAATACATTTATCATTTCTCGTCTATATTTCAATGGCATTAAATCATTATCAACCGTTTTGCAATTTTTACGAGCTTGTTTAATAAGACTTTCAATCGTCAAAGTGTCTAACGATTCTTCAATCAAAATGGGCGCCATGGAAACACCGTTCAGACAAATACGAGCCATGTCATCATTATCAACTGTGGCAGCGATAGTCAATGAAGTAAAATCCAATGTTTTCCGCACTCGCAATTTTTTATACCACCATTTTTTTGGCCTAAAGGGTACATGTATTTGTGTTAAAATATTTTTATTATCTAAATCGTGAAATTTTATACCACACGGCAGGTAAATGTCTTTAAGTGGTTTTTGTGTCATCTCATTTGAATTAATCAATGTGATTTCAGCATTAAGTGCAATTAAGGCTGCTGCAGTATCGGATACGTTTCGGGAATAACAATCATTATTTCCACCTGTAACCTGACAAATGTCTCCAACATCGCGCAAGCAGGATCCTACGCCATTACGCCATTCCTGTGATTGATTATAAAAGGTGCACCTGTTTCTTACCAATAAATTTCCACCAATAGTCGCTGTTTTACGAATGACAGGTGTTGCAACGGATTTTGCAGCTTCCATAAGAAGGGGAAAATAATTCTGTATTTCCTTTGATTTAATGATGTCATCTAATGGCGTCATTGCACCCAATGAAAGCACTTCATCCTTCATTGAAATGGAATTTAAATCTTGAATTGATTTTAAATCTATAATATGTTCATTTTTTTCTAACTTTTGTTTTCGATAAATCTGAACATCTGTTCCTCCTGCAAAATAAATGAAGTTACCGTCAAATTCCCTGGCCATTGAAAGAGCATCTTTTATAGAATCAGGAGAGTGATAATATTCCATTATACATTCTCTTTTATTTTTTTCAGTACTTTATCCGGCGTAATGGGAAGTTCCATCATGCGAACGCCCACTGCATCAAACACCGCATTTCCGATGGATGGCAATACGGGGTGAATGGGACCTTCGCCTGCTTCTTTAGCGCCATATGGACCTTCCGGATCGTTGGATTCGATAATGGTCACATCCATATCTGGTGTATCTAAACTGGATGGGATTCGATAATCAAAAAAATTGGCATTCAATTGCTGACCATTTTTATAACGCATTTCTTCGGACATAGTTTGTCCCAATCCCATGTGAATACTGCCTTCGATTTGCCCTTCGACGGCGAGGGGGTTCAATGCTTTTCCACAATCATGAGCACCCCAAACTTTTATCACATTTGTTTCACCTGTTTTCGGGTTGACTTCCACTTCAGAAATAAATGCGCCAAAACTATATGATGGACTTAAACCCGCACCGGCACCTTTGAAATTTCCGCCCAATTTTGGTGAAATATAAAATCCACTTTCAACAAAAGCACCCCGTCCTGCCATAGCCATTTCCACACCTTCTTCCCAAGTGATATCAAGGGATTTGTCTTTAGTAAAAATGCGACCATTCCTAAAAATCAAACTTTCCGCCGTAGTATCTTTTTCTTTTGATATTGCTTTCACCATTTCATTTCGGATATTAGATGCAGCTGTTTTTGCTGCATTCCCCACCATAAAAGTAACACGACTGGAGTAACTGCCTAAATCAACCGGCGTTGTTTTGGTGTCAGCGACTTCCACTTGAACAAAATCCATTGGGATACCTAATTCTTCAGCCGCTATTTGTACCAATAAGGTGTCGCTGCCTTGTCCAATCTCACTTGCACCGCTAAACATTACAATCCGCCCATCAAAATCCAGTTTAGCGTGAACCACTGTTTGTGGATAACGATTCCATAGAATTGGTAAGGCGCTACCGCTGATAAAAAAACCGCAAGCCACACCCAATCCATGGCCGTAGGGAAGTTTCCCATATCGACTGTCCCAATCGGATTTTTTCCGTACAGCAGCAATACAATCACGGATACCATTACTGGTGATTCGAAATTCTCCAACTGTAGATGAATGTTCCGATAAAAAGTTCTTTTCCCTTAAATCGCAGGGATCCATTTTCATATTGTGGGCCATCATATCTAAAAGTGTTTCTACCGCGTATCTTGGGTTAACTGCACCATGTCCGCGCATGGCGCCGCATTGATGTTTATTCGTATACGTTCTTCGTGTTCGAAATCCGAATTTGTTTATTTCATACGGGCCTTGAAGCAGCACTCCGTTATAATAGGATGTTACTACGCCAAAACTGCCATAAGCGCCACCATCAATTATGATATCTGCATCCAGCGCTGTTATTTTTCCACCAGCATCACATGAGAGTGACATATTAATTTCAGTTGGGTGGCGACCATGATGTGTAATAAATACTTCTTCCCGAGAAAAAGTGCATTTTACAGGACGTTTTATTTTCTTTGAAAGAAAAGAAACAATCATCTCATGGGGGAATGGGTCGCTCTTACCACCAAATCCACCACCCAATACTGGCTTTTTTACTTGAATTTTATGTAATGGAAGTCCCAAAACTTTTGATAGATTTTTCTGTAGATAGTGGGGGACTTGTGTTGCAGAAATAATTGTGAGAGTTTCATCGCCATTCCACATGGCTACAGCGGAATGGGGTTCCGTAAATCCGTGGGTGACACCGGCAAATTTGAATTCCCCCGTTTGTTTATGTTTTGCTGTTTCTAATTCTTTTTCTGGTTCGTTAAAACGAAGTTCTGCTGTTTTGTGGATATTTTTATGATCTTTAGTATGGGCATGAATCTGCTCATCTGGGGTACACGTTTTTAATGAATCTTGTGGTGTAAAAAACTCGGTTAGGGGTTCATATTCCACATTGATTAATTTCACTCCTGCTTCGGCGGCTTCAATCGTTTCTGCAGCAACAGCTGCTACAATTTCGCCTTGGTAGCGAACTTTCTCAATGGCCATAGCTGTTTCATCTCTACTTATGGATAAGACACCAAATGGTACAGGAATATCCTTTCCTGTTACGATAGCAATAACGCCCGGAGATGCTTCCGCTTTCTTTAGTTCCAGAGATTTTATTTTTGCATGAGATTCTGTACTGCGCAGACAAGAGACATAAACCATATTGGGAAATTTATAATCATCTGCATACATGGCCTGTCCGGTCACTTTTTGTACAGCATCGATATAAGGTGTTGGTTTGCCAATCGCTCCGGTCATGAGCGCATCTCTTCCGCGGCATTTTCCACAGCATCTATAATTTTTTTATATCCGGTGCAACGGCAGAGATTCCCGGAAAGGCTTTCCTTAATTTCATTTCGTGAAGCATGTGGATTTTCTTCGAGAAAAGGAATAGCCGTCATTACAACACCTGGTGTGCAAAAACCACATTGTAGGCCTAAACTTTTGACTAAATGTTTTTGAACCAAATGTAAACTTTCACCTGAACTTATTCCTTCGATAGTGAGAATTTCTTTGCCAACACAACGCAAGGTAGGGGTCAAACATCCCAAAACTGGTTTCCCATCCATTAGTATTGTACAACTGCCGCATGTACCTTCATCACAGCATTTTTTTGTGCCAGTTAAGTTGAGTCGATTGCGTAAGGTATCCAGAATCGTTTCATGAGATTCAACCAATACCGATTGCGTAAAGCCGTTAACAGTTAAGGTGACTTTTTCCATGAAGTGGTGATTATTTAGAATTTCGTTTTAACAACATGGCCACGCCTTGTCCGTGCCCAACACATAGAGAAACGATTCCATATTGAGAATTATTTTTCTTCATACTGTGTGCCAGTGTAACAGCAATCCGAAGTCCGGACATACCCAAAGGATGGCCCAAGGAAACAGCGCCACCATGAATGTTGAGTTTTTCATAAGGAATACCTAATTCTTGTTGGCAGGCCAATACCTGAACCGCAAATGCTTCATTAATTTCAAACAAATCAATTTCTTCCATGGAAAGGCCGGTTTTATCTAACAACTTCCGGATGGCATATACAGGTCCCAGCCCCATGGATTCAGGGTTAAGTCCAATATTTACTGTTGATTGGATTTCGACTAATGGGTCTATGTCCAATGTTCCTATAGTTGACTGATTTCCAACCCACGCCATGCAAGCGCCGTCAGAAATCCCAGAGCTATTGGCAGCGGAGATTGTTCCATCTTCTTTAAAGACGGTTCGCAGTTCACCCAATTTTTCAAGAGTAGATAAACGGGGCTCTTGATCATCTGAAACTGTCTGGCCTTCATGTAGATTCACGGGAATGATTTCATTGGAAAAAAATCCGTTTTCTTTTGCAGCAAAATATCTTCTATTGGATTCAATAGTGAATTCGTCTTGAGCTTTTCGGTCAATCTGAAATTCTTCAGATAATTTTTCTGCCGTAAGTCCCATATTTGTCCATTGCAAATCAAATCCATCAAAAAGTTTTGGATTATAATCCAATGCTGCTGTCATGGGTACATGCCCAAGATGTTCAACGCCGCCTACGAGCATTTGACTATTATTCCCAGATTTTATACTGTCTGTTGCCATTTGAAGCGCACTCAAACTCGAGCCGCATAAACGGTTTACGGTTGCTCCGGGAATGGTGTCTGGTAATCCAGCGAGAAGGAGTATCAATCGAGCTAAATTTTTTCCTTGTTCTAAATGTTGACCTACACAACCAAGATAAAAGTCATCAATCTTATTTGGGTCGAGTCCTGTGCGTTCAATTAATGCTTGTAAAACTTGGACAGATAATTCATCCGCACGAAGATTACTGTATAAACCTTTTTCAGGATGACCCCTGCCAATAGCGGATCGACACCCATCAATTAAATATACTTTTTCCATTATATGTACTGACCCCCATCTACTTTAATTACTTCACCTGTTACATGTTGCGCACCATTTCCAGATAAAAATGTGATAACTTCAGCAACATCTTCGGGTGTCCCTATACGACCAAGTACAATTTCTTCAATGGCTTTTTCCTTAAAATCGTCTGGCATACTTTGGATCATTTTTGTGGCAATAAGTCCAGGGCAAACAACATTCACGGTTACGTTCGAACGGCCCAATTCCTTGGCTACACTTTTGGATAAGCCAATTACGCCTGCTTTAGCGGCTGCATAATTTGACTGTCCAAATTTTCCCCGTAGCGCATTGATGGAAGAAACAGTAATAATGCGACCATACTTTTTTCCCCTAAAAATTGGAGATGCGGCACGGATATAATTAAAAACACCTTTCAAGTCAGTATCTATTACTTCATCCCACATAGATTCCGTCATTTTCCATACAACCTTGTCCTGATTCGCTCCAGCATTATTAACCAAAATATCCAAGGTGTCAAATTGTTCTATGACTTGATCGACTACATTTTGCGCTTTCTCAAAATCTGCCATATCCGCCTGATAATAAGCACCTTTCACACCCATAGCTTCTATTTCTGAAAGGACAGATTCAGCTCCTGTTTTATTGCTGTGATAAGTAAAAGCGACATGGGCTCCCGCTTGGGCAAAACTTTTGACAATTGCTGTCCCTATACCCGAACTTCCGCCTGTAACTAATGCTATTTTTCCTTCAAGTGTTTTATTCATTTATTATATCCTATTAATTGTTTTTCCATTGCGGATTTCTTTTTTCAAGGAAAGAAGTAATCCCTTCATTGGCATCATGTGTTTCCATGAGTTCATTTGTATATATTTCAGCCAGTTTGTCCAAATTCTCTGAAAGTGTTTTATTAAACTTCAAACGCGCAACACGATTGGCTATTCGCAGGGAAGATGCACTTTTAGGCAGAATAAAATTTTCGATCCAAGCATTTGCGCCTTCAATCATGCGTTGATCATCGTCAAATAATTTGGTCCCTAATCCAGATGACATTATTTCATTTGGTTTCATGCTTCTTCCAGAAAGAAGTAAATCATCTGATTTTGTTTGGCCTACTTTCATTGGCAGAATAAGGGAAGCCGGTGGTGCAAAAACACCAAGGTTTATTTCTGGTTGCCCCATGCGAGTTGATTCATCCAAAAAAAGGAAATTACAGAATATGGCCAATTCCATCCCCCCACCCAAACATTGTCCGGAGACCAAAACCATGGTGGGAATAGATAGTTCTATCATTGATTTGAAGAGTCCATGAAACTGTCTCAACATTTCTGGTGCATTTTCTTTCGTATGTTCAGGGACAGAAGCACCGAAACTGAAATGATCCCCAGAACCAATAAATTGAATACACTTTACATCTTTGTTGAGATTTTCAAATTCAGACTGTATTTCACACATCATTGTAGCATTTAATACATTTGCTTTTGGTGCATTTAAAACGAGACGAATTACCCGACCATCAAAGTGTTCTTCTCTAATTATTTTACTCATTTATTTTTTTCATAACCTTTTTAGCTTTGCAGAAGTTTGAAACTTTCGCAAAGTTCTTTTTCCCATAAATCCAGCAATCCATTATTCCAGTTTTTATTTGGGTAAAATCGCATCTACCAATTCGTCATCCCACGGATGTCCTTCAGCCAACATTAGGCGCAGTTTAATGAAGTCAACTTCCCGATTCCCTTTAGGACCTTCGTTGAACGCTCTGAATCCTGCTCGAGCTTCTGTAACCATATTTTGCGCCAACCAATCACGATTGGTTTGACTATTTTGATCCCAATGCTCCAGTTTCTTTTTCCGAAGGCTATTCAATGTTTTGCTGGTGCATTCAGGCATCAAATACATCATTTTGGTTGCCAATGCATTCACAGCGTCATCAAGCGGACTCAAATCAATTTCACCATTCATTAATTGTGTTTTTCCAGATTTGAAATCATCACCTGTTTTTTTCAAGCCATATACAATATCACCAGAATTATCCACCCATTTGTCTGTTACAATCAGCGGATTACGTACCACTTCACCATCCACTTTTAATACAGGGACAACTTCAGTAATTAATCCAAAATTCTTTGCTTCATATGCGGTCCACATTTCGCATAGAACGCCACTTTGCATGGCGCGTTCAATTCCCACGTAAAGATGTAGAAAATCTGTACTACCACCATCTGGGGCACTTCCATGTTTGGGTCCGGCTTGTCCAAAAACTGCCAAATCACTGGAAACGGTAAAATCGCATGCCATTCCGATTTCCTGCCCACCAGCAATCCGCATACCATTCACTCGACAGATTACAGGTTTGTCGCAATGGAGAATGGATGTTATCATATCGTTAAATAGACGCATATATTGTTTGTATTCCATGGGCTTACCGGAATAATACTCGGCATATTCTTTTGTATTCCCCCCAGTACAAAATGCTTTATCCCCCACGGCAGAAAAGATGACCGACACAACACTACGGTCATTGGATGCTTCACGAAATGCAAAAATAATTTCTTTGACAGCGGCTGTTGTATACGAGTTATATTGTTTGGGATTGTTTAGAAAAATCCAAGCGTTGTTGAGTCCTTCAACTGGATTGCCGTCAGCATCCAGACAAGGGCGTAATTCATAGATTATTTCTGTATAATCAATATCAGTTAAATTGTGATTGACGAGTGTTGTATTCATGTTATTCTCCAATATGTTTAAAATCCGGTATCATGACCGAACGCTTTTTCAATTTATGGTCTAATGTATCTTTAAATACGGTGTTGATTTCCGACATGGGAAACGATTCAGTAAATGGTTTTATTATTAATTTATTTTCAGACACCAATCGCAAAACATCGGCGTATAATTCCGGCTTACATCCCCATGTACCAATAATATTTGCATCAAATGCCATGAGATTACTTAATCGAACGTCCAATTTGTCCATAGTGAATCCAACGATGGAAAGGGTTGATGCAATTCCCATGAGCGCATAAGCCAATTCTTGTCCTGGTTTGGTACCGGACATTTCATAGATTTTCCAACGATTGGATGGCGCGCCCAATTCTTTGCACTTTTCTTTAACAGCTTTTTTTATTTCCCGTATATCCATCCCGGAAATATTTAATGTTTCATTTATGCCCACCTGTTCAAGTTGGTCTAATTTATCCTGTGAAATATCTAATGCCAGTACATTGCCACCAAAAATTTTTGCAAGTTGAGCGCCATAAATCCCCACACCACCGACACCGACTATGACAGAAAAATCACCTTCTTGGATTTGGCTTTTTACCATGACTTGGTAGGGGGTAGATACAGCATCAGCAATAACAGCCAATTCCCATAATTCATGTTGAGCCAAAGCACTTTCAGGGACTTCCGCTAAATATTGGGACGGTGTTACAACATGACTGGCAAATCCACCATGAAAATCATTGCCGGGCATTTGCTGTTTTTGGCAAATATTGCTCCTTCCAGATTGACATAAATCACATTTACCGCAAGGCATCACTGCCGGAATGATGACTGATTTTCCTATTAAATCTGCTGGCCCGTCAATAACCACTCCACTAATTTCATGTCCTAATACCAAGGGCAGCTCATGACGAGTCGGGATGCCATAATGCCAGAAACTCAAATCTGTATGGCATACACCGCAACCTGAAATTTTTACGAGTGCTTCGCCTTCATTCAAAAATGGAAGAGATTTTTCGCCTAATTCAAATGGCCGATCTTTTTCAACCATTTGCCATGTAAATATTTTAGTCATTAATGAGTGAGTCCTTAATTATGGTTTTACGCTTCATTTTTCATTGCCAAAATGGATGCTCCCAATGCAACCATGTATTGGGGGTTGGGTGCAATTGAAACGTTCACGTCAAATTCTTCTGATAATAATTCTTGGAGATAAGGATGAAAAGCAATCACCCCACCACACAGAATAATTGGGATATGGGTTTTAACTGGGAGTTTTCGTATTCGCGTTACGATAGATAAATATATTCCTTTCGCAATTTCTTCAATAGGAATATTGTTAAATTTCCATCCCAGAATTTCTGATTTAGCAAAAACAGTACAGAAACTATTGATAATACTTGATCCGGATGACAATTTCGCTAAATCACTCATTTCTCCTATTTCCAGTTCTGCTTTATCTGCAATTTCAGTAATAAATGTGCCTGTACCAGCCGAACACTTATCGTTCATATAAAAATTGATCACTTTTCCGTCGGGACCGCTTTCAATTATTTTGATGTCTTCACCGCCAATATCAATAATGCATTTATGTTCAGGGAATAATGCAGAAACACCGGCGGAAGCACAAATAAGTTCTGTTTTTTTAAGGTCGCCATCAAATGTATCACGGCCATATCCGGTTGTGCAAATTTGTTTAATTGAAAATTGCTTATTTATTTTTGTTAATTGATCTCTGAACATACCTTTGTTCCTGCTCAAAGTAGGAATAACATTATTCAGCACAAGTCCACCAGAATCATCTGTCACAGCAAATTTGGTATAAGATGAGCCAAGGTCGATTCCGAGAAAATAGACACCCATTTTCTTTTTTTCATGCAAATGAATTAATGCAGTAACACCTTGATTTAAAGGTGTATCAATACCGAATTTTTTCCCATACTCTACAATTTTTCCATTTAATTGATCGATTTCTGTTTTTACACCATTTTCAATGTCGATTAGCATAGATGGTTTATGATTTCCGGCTTTTGTAAGATATTCTATAGATGCTTGGCGAAACCCATCTTTGATTTCAATATTTTCTTTTTTGGCAACTTGAATAGATTCATCAATAATACCCGTGACCATATCCACGGTTTCTGGAAAACTCATGACCTCTTTCATAGTACGATGGGATATAGCACACAGTCCACTTAAGGCAGCATTTAATATTGCCTTCTCCCAGACATGATTCTGTATTTCAGCAGCGTTACAAATGTCTGTTTTTAGATTCACATGATTTAGAAGATCAGCGATTGATTTTGCGACTGATTCGCCACTTTTTGCCAAAGGTGCAACATAATTTGGGGGATTGAAAAAAGTAACATTTACCGTATTCAAATTTTCCATTCCACCCGCATAATTAATGACCATACGCAATGTTCTTTCTTTACCGAAAGCTTCCGCTGCAATTAGTTCATTATCAATGCCATTTTGGGCACACATGACAAACATTTTTCCATCGTCAATTTTTGATAACTGATTAATTACAATTTGTAATGCAGTGGTTTTGATAGAAATGATGACCAAATCCAAAGGATAATCTTCCAATTCATTTATAGAATAACAAACTTGATCGGCGTTTATTTCTTTTTGAATGGTGTGGGATAATTTGATACCGGCCTTTTTTATTTTATCAATTTTTTGTTCATCAATATCACAGAGAACAACAAAGGCTCCTGATTCAATAAGGTGGGCGGATAAGGTTAAGCCAACAGGTCCCGCACCGATGATTCCAACTCTTAACGGATTATTTAATTTTTGAGTCATTATCTTTTACTTATTGTATTTGAGTTGTTCGATAAATGTTTCAAGCTTTGTGCGAGTCTGTCCTTCAGAAAAAAATCTTAAATCCACCAAATCACCATCGAAGGAAATTGTATCGATTCCAGTTGATTCTTCCACACGTTTGGGTAAGCCGAATCGGCTGTTGGCATTGTTGAAACAGGTTTTTGAATCATGGAAAACAACACCATCTACTTCAAATTTTCCCATTATATCTTTCATCATTTCCAGTTTGGTGTTTTCACCGCGATTGATAAATATTTGTGTATAAGCATAAGCCATGGATTCCATTGGATTATCCGGATCAAAATGATCAAAAACCCAGCTATTGCAATAAGTTGAAGCCACAACCGAAGTTTGATTTTCTGCAAAGAATTCTGAAAGCGAACGAAGTCGGCCCCATACAGGCATCCCTTCCCAATAGATTCGTACTTTTTCATTGGGGATTGCCCCTTCATCTTGTGCAACTAATTCTTTTAATTCCGCCAACGCATCCTTGTAAAAATCGACACATCGTTGTGTCCCGCGAAGTATTACAATGGGCGCCATTAGAATACAGCCGTCAAAAAAAGTCAGGGGGGAAGGGGAATGACTGGCTGTTTCCAGCACTTCTTTCCAGAGTTGAGATCCTTCAAAACTCAACCGGACTGTTTCCGATAATTTCTCTGGGTCTAATGGTTTACCAATAATTTTTTCACCTACTTTTATCAGCTCTTTGAATTGGGAAACAACATTGTCAATTTCAGCTTGTGTGATATTTTCCAAGTATCGTGGCGGAAAAATACCAACCACCGGGCAATTATATTCACGTCCGAAAAAATTAAACCATTCCGCAACTTCTCTGCATTGATTTGTATTAAAAACAATTAAATCAGGTGTGGGAATAGATTCTAACCCATAAATTTTTGTCAATGGCGTTTCCTTCATAAGCCAGGCGCCAATATCAGCTGTAAGGTAAGAGCAGATTTCACCATCATATCCTTCTTGGTGGGCTCGGGGAATATATTTTTCTGCCGTTCGGGATGCGCCAAGTAATGCGCCATGATTTTCAGGAAAATAAACTTCAAATCCCAATGCCCGGAGAATTTCCGCAGGACCGGCACTGGTACACCAAGCGATGGGTGCTTTCATACCGGTAAAATAATCTTTTAATAATCCTTTTAATGCGATTTGAGATTTTAATTGTGCCATTATTTAATCCATATTAATGATGTATACATCTTCGGGTTTCATTTCCGAAGGATTATAGAGAGATTCGATTTCTGCTTTAAATACTTTCCCAACAACATTGGGTGCCAGTTTCATGGATGGGGTTAATTCGTTATTTTCTATACTCAATTCGTAATCAATCAGCATGGCTTTTTTATATCGGGAAAATTTTGTTTCGTTGGTTTCGTTCCATTTTAATAAACAATCTGACAGGCAATCAAAATAATCATCCATTCCTTCGGGGCATTTACAATTGTCAGAAAGAAGGGATGCGTCAGGTTTTTGGGAGAATAAACTTTTATTCGGAAATACCAAAAGAACTGGATGATTTTTGCCGCTTCCATGGAGATAAGCATGGGCAAGGTAAGCACAATCTTTTGCAATGAGATTTTCAACTTCAGTTGGAACGACTTTTTCACCATTGATTAATTTAAAAATTCGATCTTTCCGAGAAATAAGTTTTAAGCCTGTTTCGGTGTATTCACCAACATCACCCGTTTTAAACCATCCATCTTCTATCAGTGCATCGGTGGTGGCTTCAGGATTATTAAAATAACCTGTCATAACATTTGGGCCTTTGACCAAGATTTCTCCGTCATCCGCTATTTGGATAGAAACACCGGGAATGGGTTTGCCCACAATGCCTTGTCCCCGAGAGATTGTAGGATCAGTGATGGTGCAACAAGGTGATGTTTCAGTCAAACCCCAACCTTCTACAACTGGGATTCCATGATCATCAAAAAGGTCGGTAATATTTTTTGGTAAAGGGGCAGCGGCAGTAAAAACAAATCTCAAATCATCGTGGAAAATTATTTTTTCTACTTCTTTATCTTGCATGACGCGAGTTGCAATAGCTTGATAAATTCTTGGAACACTGAAGAAGACAGTTGGTTTTACTTTCTTCCAATTTTCAAGAAGAATATCCAAGTTTTTTCCATACCCATGTTCGAGAGATAAAACTGCCCCATTGACGATTGCGGCAAATTTTTCAAATATACCGCCAAAGCTATGATGCCACGGAAGGTAAGATAAAAATCGATCAGTGTGATTTAAATCCCACA
>NNSG01000048.1 GCA_002256485.1 Fidelibacterota bacterium 408169 | reverse complement strand
CGGATTCAACTCCGAAGTGCGACAAATGAATAATCCTTGAAGAATACCTGATTTGGTGTTTTCATTCCCAGGCATTTTCTTGGACGGTTATTGAGTTTTTCCATCACCGACTGGACTTGCTGATCCGAGATATGGTTGAATTGAGTTTTTTTCGGGAAGTACTGTCTGATGAGTCCATTGGTGTTTTCATTGAGTCCCCTTTCCCATGAGGCATAAGGATGTGCAAAGAAAAACTGGGCATCCAGACTTTTAGCAATGGATTCATGCTTGGCAAATTCTTTTCCATTATCAGAAGTGACGGTGTGCACTTTTGCTTTGATCGAATCCAGCAAGTTGATGGTGGTTCGCTCTACCTCTTGAGCAGATTTGTTCGCCAACCGGGCAATCAGGCATAGTCGGGATTTGCGTTCTACCAGAGAAAGCAAGACTCCCTGATGATGAGCGCCAATGATGGTATCAATTTCCCAATCACCGATGCGTGAACGCTGGTCCACCACCGCCGGTCGTTTTTCAATCGAAACCCGGTTGGGAATCATTCCTCTGCGGTTCTGGCTGCCGTAACGTTTTCTGCGTTTTTTCCTTAAGCGCAAGTGAGTGTAGAGATCTCCTGCTTGGGACTTATCCTTCAAAATATACTGATAGATCCACTCGTGACTGACCCTGATTTTTTTATATTTCTTCAGCCATAGGCTGATTTGTTCCGGACTCCAGTCCCGGCGAATCAAAGATTCGATCAACTGCCAATCCTCCAAAGAAATTCGACGACGATCGCGACTCATGTGTCGTTCAACAGCAAATTGATGTGCTTGGACAGCACGGTAGCCTCGTTTCCCAAGATTGCGCTTCAATTCCCGGTAGATGGTACTTTTATGACGTCCCAGGACCCGACTGATTTCCGTAGGATTTTTATTGGCTTTCCTCAATGCGTAAATCTGATAACGTTCGGTTTGGGTGAGCTGGTTGTAGTTTCTCATCAGTGCCTCTCTTTCTTACAGGGTTGAAAGGTGCTGATTCTACATAGGCTCAC
>NNSG01000047.1 GCA_002256485.1 Fidelibacterota bacterium 408169 | reverse complement strand
TAACATCAGGTGGTCTACCTGGTGGATTAATGGGTGGTAATAGTACGCAGTCTGTGGTAACAAACTCTTTTTGGGATACAGACGTATCAGGTCAGTCAACAAGTGTTGGTGGTGGAACAGGCAAAACAACTGTAGAAATGACTGCGGCCAATATTTATATCAATGCAGGTTGGGATTTTGAAATAGAAACAGCCAATGGTTCAGATGATATATGGGATATGGATAATGCAAATACAACCGTCAATAGTGGCTATCCATTCTTTAGCTGGGAAAACGGAAGTACAGTTCTGTATGATCTTCCGGTTGTAGTAACAGCTATTTCAGATGTTACGACTCAAACTACAGCAGATCAGGTCATAACCATTACAGCAACGGATGCGGATGGTGGCTCAACAACAATTGCAGCAAGTTCTTCTGATGAAGCAGTCGCAACCGTATCAATTTCCGGTACATCGACAAGTGGCACCACAACCACAGCAACATTAACGATTACCAATGTGGCAGAAGGAACATCAACCATTACAGTAACTGCATCTAATGCAAATAGTCCAATGGGTTCTACTACGTTTATGTATCAAAATGATGTAACAATGCCAACAGCTTCATTGGCGCACACCATTTCTGGTTCTACAGTAGGATCTGTGGGTGTGGGTGATGTTGTGTTGGTTACAGCCACATTTAATGAAGATATTGCTGATAGTCCGGTGATGCAGATATCCGGTAGTGGACTTAATACAATTAGTGCAACCGATATGACAAAAGTGGATGCTACAACTTATACCTATAGCTGGACAGTCGCGTCAGGGTCTGGTATACAAACATGGGCATTGGAAACAGGAACAGATTTATCAGGGAATGTGATTACATCAGCACCGTCATCCGGTAGCACGATGCCTATGCATGTTGCCCCATCCGGTTCTGGAACAGAAACAGATCCATATCTTATTGCTACGTTAGAAAATCTTCTTTGGTTTTCTCAAGCTAGCGGTGAATGGGGAGCGGGGAAGTATTATGAGCAGACGGCAGACATAG
>NNSG01000046.1 GCA_002256485.1 Fidelibacterota bacterium 408169 | reverse complement strand
CCCAATTGTCCGCTGGACTGCCTGGTTATGCGTTTTTGTTGTCATTGCATATAAAAAACGGCGTATCTTATTTCACAGATTCAATGTAAAATGTAACAAGTTTCTTAACAGCCTGATTTACATATTTGTCAATATCGTATAAAGCCATATGTGTTGCATCTTTTATTTCAAAAAGCTCTTTTGGTTCACTCGCTCTCTCATAAGCTGTCTTACTCAACCCCAATGTAAGCGCTTTTGTTCCCGCAATAGCCAAATATGGAATTGGTAATACTGCAATTTGATCTGTAATATCAAAACTTCTTCTTGAGTCCCTGCTCATAACAGCCATTCTGTTTTCCCCCCAGTTTGGAACTCGCCCTCTGGATGTCAAATAGTATTCAGCGGCCTCTTTTCTAAGTTGATTCGAATTTTTATCGGCTGGCGGCATTTGCTGTATGTATTCTATTTCGCCTGTTTCAAAATATTTTTGTCTCGCGTCTGTTGACTGTTTCATTATATTAGCAAGATTTTTCTTGTCACCCGGTTTGCCGTTAATTATTTGACTTCTAAGATCGAAAAGACCGGAAACAGAAGCATAAGCTTTTGCTCTTCTGTCATAGATTGCTACCGCAAGACCAAAACCTCCTCCATTACAAACTCCAAGTACACTGATCTTATTTTTATCTACAATATTTAGAGATGCAATGTAGCTCATTGCATTTTTTCCATCTTCAATCTTCATGTAAGGATTTTCATAATGTCTCGGCTCACCTCCACTTTCTCCATATGTTCTGTGATCAATGGCAAGAGTTATAAATCCGTTCTCTGACAGTTTTTTTGCATATATACCCTGTGTTTGTTCTTTTACTGATCCTTTAGGACCAATTACAACAATTGCAGGTAGTTTAACACCAACCTTGTAACTTTTCGGCAAATACAAATTTCCTACAACTTTTGTACCTTCACTCAGAAACCAGATTTTATTTTTCCCGATTTTAAAATCAGTCGGACTATCTGGTGCAATTCGCCCACCAAACTGATGCATCTCAGCAAAACTCTGAGATGTCATAAACACCGTCATTACCACCATTACTACAACAAACATCGTTTTTTTCATTTTGTTTTCTCCTTTAAATTATTGTATTTCGTAGCACGCATAAC
>NNSG01000045.1 GCA_002256485.1 Fidelibacterota bacterium 408169 | reverse complement strand
ACTCCCTTCGGGTGGCGATTTATTTATCACTGCTGGGTCATGCCGTTGGTATGAAGGGCGATGAGTTAATCACCTTGTCATCTGGTGGTTTAATGCACGATCTCGGCAAAGGACTGGTGCCGCAGGAAATTTTGAACAAACCGGCGCGTCTTGAAGCGGCCGAGTTCGAAATAATGAAAACCCATGTCGATCACACTAAAGAAATTGGGGCTGACCCAGCTAACACGATTTAGGTGTTATCATGGGCGTTATGAGAAAGAGCCGATTAAACAAGGCCAAGCAGATGCGGTTAATTGAATATTTTGTCGCCGGAACGACGGCCCGATGTGCCGCTGCTCTTGTCGGAGTTAACCAGAAGACAGGGGTTTATTATTTTCATCGATTGCGTGAGATCATTGCCCATCACTTAGAAGAAGACGCTGATGCGGTTTTCAGCGGTGAGATCGAAGTTGATGAAAGTTATTTTGGCGGCAGACGTAAAGGTAAGCGTGGTCGTGGTGCAGCAGGAAAAGTTCCTGTATTTGGCCTTTTAAAGCGAGGTGGCAGGGTCTACACGAAGATTATTCCTGATGCTTCATCAGCGACTTTGTACCCCATCATAGAGAAAAAAGTAGTACCTGACAGTATTGTCTATTCTGATAGTTGGCGAGGTTACAACGTGCTGGATATCTCTGATTTCAAGCATTTTAGGATCAATCATTCCCAACTCTTTGCAGACAAGAAGAATCATATCAACGGCATTGAGAATTTCTGGAACCAGGCTAAGCGTCATATGCGCAAGTTTAATGGTGTTCCAAAGGAGCATTTTGGGCTATTTTTGAAGGAATGTGAGTGGCGGTTTAACAACCCCAAGCCACAGGATCAATTAAGACAAGTAAAACAGTGGGTTAAACAGTATTTGAACTAGTTAGCTGGGTCAGCCCCATGATTATTTTTTTCTAATTTTAAAGGAAAAAATTAAAAAAATTTATCCCGTCGATTAAATAATAATGATTTGCAAAATTTCAATTTAGTGATGACCGGAATGGCCAGCACCACTGGAGTAACCTCTGAGCCGGTTATAGGTTACAATTTGATGCCGGGTTAATATGGCCGGTGTTTTTAAATGGGTTTCCAGATGAACTTGTCGCAGTTTGCTTCTTATCTTGGCAATTTT
>NNSG01000044.1 GCA_002256485.1 Fidelibacterota bacterium 408169 | reverse complement strand
ACGGATGAAGTAAAGGAAATCCGTCAGGAAAACATGCATTTAAAACAACTGGTGGCCGACCTGGCTCTGAAGCATTCCGTGTTAAAAAAAAGATCACATGGGTTGAACATAGATTGGAAAGAATGATGCGTTACACCCAAGCTGAGAAATATGAGATTATCAGGACAGTTGAAGAGTCTGATCTGTCTGTTAAAAGAACTCTTGATGAACTTTGTGTACCGAAGAGCACATTCTATGATTGGTACCAGCGATTTGTGGATGATGGCTATGATGGACTGAAGGATCGATCAAAAGGCCCCAAACGGTTTTGGAACAAGATACCGGATGAGATTAAAAAAGATGTGGTTGATATTGCTCTTGAACAAACCGACAAATCTCCTCGTGAGTTAGCTTGGTATATTACTGATACTGAGAAGTATTTTATCTCAGAGAGCAGTGTATACCGGATCCTTAAATCTCACGATTTGATTACCAGCCCCAATTACATTGTAATGTCAGCAGCAGATAAGTTCAAACACCCCACCAGGCGCATCAATGAACTGTGGCAGACGGACTTTACTTACTTCAAGATCATCGGCTGGGGTTGGTATTACTTGTCAACGGTTCTGGATGATTTCTCCAGATACATCCTGGCCTGGAGAGTATTTACATCTATGAATGCTTTCGATGTTCAGGATACCTTAAATGCAGCTTTAGCAAAAACCAACTTGGAGAAAGTTAAGATCCGACACCGTCCCAGACTACTTTCGGATAATGGACCCTGTTATTTATCCAAAGAGTTGAAAAAATACTTAAAGGATAACCAGATGGACCATACCAGGGGAGCTCCCTATCATCCTCAAACCCAAGGTAAGATCGAACGGTATCATCGGACTATGAAGAATGTCGTTAAGCTTGAACATTATTACATGCCAGGTGAGTTGGACCATGCAATAGCTCAGTTCGTTGATCATTACAATAATGATAGATATCACGAGTCATTGGATAACTGTACTCCTGCTGATGTGTATTTTGGTAGGTACAAACAAATTCTAACTGATAGGCAGAAAATAAAACAACAAACACTACAAATGAGATACGCTCAAAATATGGGCTGTAAACAAATAAACCAGGTAAATTACACCCAACTATAAATGGGAAAAGTACACCTTAACTTTTTAACTGATTATTCCGAAAGATTTAAAAGACTTACAATAA
>NNSG01000043.1 GCA_002256485.1 Fidelibacterota bacterium 408169 | reverse complement strand
TCACTTGCTCTTTCAAATGCTATTTTACTTAATCCAAAAGTTAATGCTTTTGTTCCTGCAATTGCCAAATATGGTCTTGGCGATAAAAGTTTAATTTGGTCAGTAATGTCAAAACTTCTACGAGTATCTCTACTTATTACTGCCATTCTATTTTCTCCATAGTTTGGACACCAACCTCTTGAAGTGCAATAATATTCATAGGCTTCTTTTCTTAATTGGTTAGAATTTTCATCCACATCAGGCATTTGTTTTATATATACAATTTCGCCTGTTTCAAAAAACTTTTGTCTGGCATCTGTGGATTCTTTCATTATTGAAAATAATCTTTCATTTTCATCTGGTTTTCCATTGACTATTTGACTTCTTAAATCAAAAAGCCCTGAAACAGAAGAATATGCTTTTATTCTTGCATCATAAATTGTTGCAGCAAGTCCAAAACCAGCACCATTGCAGACACCAAGCATTGAAATCTTATCTTTATTTACAATATTGAGCGAAGCAATATAACTTATTGCTGTTTTTACATCTTCAATTTTCATATAAGGATTCTCATAATGACGCGGTTTACCACCGCTTTCTCCATAGGTTCTATGGTCAATTACAAGAGTAAGAAATCCTTGTTCAGACAGTTTCTTAGCATAAATCCCTGCTGTTTGTTCTTTTACTGCTCCTTTTGGACCAACAACCATAATTGCAGGTAACTTATCTCCATTTTTAAATTCATCTGGAACATATAAATTTCCAACTACTTTTGTTCCTTCGCTATAGAACCAAATCTTATTTTTTCCAGTCTGAAAATTAATTGGACTGTCGGAAGCCATCTGTCCACCAAATTGGTGTGCTTCTTGTAAATTATTATATTCAGATTTGATAGGATTTTGTTTGCTCTTTTCCGTACATCCAAAAATGGATATTACAAGTATTAGTAGGAATATTTTTTTCATTTTATTCTCCGATATTTAGAGCCAGATGGTTGGTCTTTTGCCATTGGTGTTTCATACAGAAAATTACACAAAAAACCCCACGAAAGTAAGGGTTGGATAATATCAAACTAAATATGGGTCCTATGATTAGCAGGAATTACCTTTATTTAATAATAATGCCAAAGCCACACCTAAAGAAATGCCAGACCCTAAACCAATTGAGATTCCGATGGCTAAACTCTCAAGAGCAATGCCAAAAGTTATTGCACCTCCTACCCCTATGCATATACCATAAGCCAAACCATACATTATACTTCTTTTAGTCATATCCAAATCTACCCATCATCCC
>NNSG01000042.1 GCA_002256485.1 Fidelibacterota bacterium 408169 | reverse complement strand
AGTTTGGATTTTGGGGTAAATATAATATTTGGCAGGGGTAATCAAAATTTCGTCCCCAGATAGGAGCCAAATTTCTGGCAGCATCGCAGATTGGATGTGTTACGAACATATCTAATTCAATACGTCCAGAAAGAACTTGCTCGAGGCAGGTTTTTAGGATTGAACATAAATAAGAACCAAATCTACTATCCGCAATTCGCGTTTCAACAGATGCGCCAAACATTTTCACAGGCAGCATCCCTGCAGCATGTGCAATTTCCTCAGGAAAATAAACCTGAAAATGCCCCAATACTTTTCCGCCGGCTTCCCGCCAGCGTTTAACCGTTGTTACTTCGGTATCTTCTACTGTTTCTTGGCAAAGCCAGAGAATATCGTCCAGTGATTTACTCTGCCATTCTTCCATAACTCGTACTGTCATTATAAATATCCTTTATTATTTTTTCGATCTGATTAATTATTAGCTTGATCCCAAATGTTTTGTAACATTTCGTGTAAAGTTTCAATTTCTAAAATTGATAAACTTTTTACCAGTCTTTGATCAGTTTCAACAATAATTGTTTCTATTGAATTATAAAGATTTCGACCTTTTTCGGTTAAAAATAGCTGAATGATTCTCCTGTCTGTAGACGTACGTCTTCTTTCTACCAACCCGTCTTTTTCCATTCTATCTGCCAAACCAGTTATTGCTGGTTTATCAAGATGTACGCTTTTCCCAATTTCTGATAAAGATAATCCATCAGAGTTAAATAATGTATTTAAAACAGATGCTTGAGAAGATGTCACATTGAATTTGCTTAATCTTGAATCCAACATCTTTTTCATCCCACGTGCTGTCCTGAACATTAAAAATCCTGTTGTTTTTTCCATGGTACCTGTTGGTATTTCATAACTCATAATAAGCTCGCTGATTATTTATTTAGGGTAAAAGGATTATTTATTCTTGATTTAATATTTGAATATAGTTCACATATGAACTATTTACAAGTAAACTATATGAATTTTATAAAGTGCTTATGAAAGAATAAAATAATTAACTGCTTTTGCTAATACAGTCAATAATACGCTGGTTTGAATCGCTTTTACCAATACTGATTCGAAGAGATTTATCATGTCCAAATATTGCTAAATCGCAAACTAATAACCCATTATCTGCTAGTATTTTAACCACTTTATTTTTGTGGTCATTATTATTAAAAGGTAGATAAAGAAAATTTGCTTGAGAGGGAATTACTGTAAAGCCTAGATTAGTTAATTCTTTTCTTAAATAGTTTCTTTCATGGTTATTATGATCTGCAGAAAGATTTAGATAATCAATATCATTTAATGCAGCTTCGGCCGCTTTTTCAGCAAGAGAATTTATAGATC
>NNSG01000041.1 GCA_002256485.1 Fidelibacterota bacterium 408169 | reverse complement strand
CCACTGATGCTGAAAACTGGACTACAAGAAAAAATACTGGAAACAATTTAAATGATGTTACTTTTGGCAACAACGTTTTCGTAGCAGTTGGCACTAGTGTCATGTCAACTATCTAATGTCGGATAAAGCCTTTTGAGTTTTATCCGTGCGTCTTTTGCTGTGAACTGCCAATTGACTTTGGCATTCTTGGTATTTCTGGCTTTCTGCCAAGCCAGCGCTTCTTTTTTTACATCGGAGATGTTGTCAATCCGCCGCTTTAAACATTGTCCGGTTAAGACATTTAACTCAATTTCGGCCATGTTTAACCAGCTGCCATGCTTTGGGGTGTAGACAAACTCAAATCGATCCCAAAGGGCTTTTGCTTTTTCCGGTGGAAATGTTTCATAAAGGGCACCGGGAGTATGGGTGTTCAGGTTGTCCATAACCAATGTGATGAGTTGTGCATTCTTGTATTCATCAGCGATTGTTTCCAGGAAACAAGCCCAGTCACGTTTGGTTTTTGTTTCAAGGATATCCAAGAACCGCTTTCCTGCTAACGGTTCACATACAAGAAACACATTATACGTTCCACAGCGCCTATACTCATAGTCGTATCTTGCCGGTTGACCGGGTGCAGCAGCGATAGGACTTTTTGCTTCGGCAATCAATTGTCTTGGAGATTCGTCCATGCACAATACAGGACGTTTGGGGTCATAGGGGCGTTTATATACGTCCAGGACCATCTCCATATTGGCGACGAAACCGCTGCATTGTTTGGGTGGAATCACCCACCCCTTTTGTCGCCACGGCTTGATTTCGTTTTTTTTAATATGCGGCGAATCGCTTCATGGGAGATGCTATCGATATAATTGAGTTCGACGACTCTATCGGACAGTAGCCGTAAAGACCATCGAGCGTGTCCTTCAGGAGGCTCACTGCAGCTTAACGCAACCAGATGGGCTTCAAAATCGCCGTCGGTTTTCCTAGCGTATACGCGGTTTCCTTTTTCGCCGTTGAGCGCAATCTCGTATCCATCTTCCACGAATCTTTTCTTAACACGGTCTATTTTTCTCATGCTTACATTGAGCACGCGGGCGATTTCCTCGTTTTTCGAGTGTTGCTCCTGAAATCCGCCCCTGTCGCAGTTCAACAGAATAAGGGCATTGAGAATTTTTTGTGATTGATGTTTACCTTTTGATGTTAATGCTGTTAATTCATCGCGTTCATCCTTTGTCAATGTCACAACATATTTCTCCATACTCCTCCTTTTGGAAAATTATGAAGAAAGTCTACACTATATTATGCGACATTACAAGGTTGACATGACACTAGGAGGAAAAAATTATTGCAACAGGTTTCCCACGGGATAAAATCGTAATCACTTCACCTGAGCTTACTTCACGTAATAAACTCGAAAAATGCCGATTGGCTTCTCGGGCTGAAATAGTTTTCATGAGGGCC
>NNSG01000040.1 GCA_002256485.1 Fidelibacterota bacterium 408169 | reverse complement strand
CTGGATGATTATCCTGATTTTATTTTTCCCTGTGCAAAAGCAGTTGCGGCAGACACAGAAAGTAAAGGAATCATTTTAGGTGGATCCGGACAAGGAGAAGCTATGGCAGCCAATCGAGTGAAAGGCTGCCGTGCCGCTGTTTTTTATAATGGTCCCATGGATATTGTAAAGCTCTCCCGTGAACACAACAATGCCAATATTCTATCTCTGGGAGCACGGTTTATGTCCGAAGAAGAAATCTATGATGTGATTGAATTGTGGTTGGCTGAACCGTTCGGTGGTGGACGCCATCAGAGACGGATCGAAAAGCTCGATAAGTAAATTTACGGGGTTGTTAAATACCCCTTTAACAAATTAGGAATTGAATAACTATTTTTTAATTCCATTTTAAATGTATTGTGGACATAATTACCATTTTTATCCACGTGGTACAATTTCGAAAATTCTTCTTTTCGAGCTGTAATTTCATTTATTGCATGAATTAGCGCATCCACATCAGTTTGATTATTGTATAACCCGAAAGAAGCTCTAACCATTCCAGCCAGTAATTTATATTTTGAATCAATTTCATTTTGAGACATTTTAGCTACGGCATCCAACATATCATCCAGTATTAATTCTTTAACGTATGGATGCGCGCAGAAACATTCATTTCTTACTGCAATATTGAAATAATCATTTAAAATTGCTGCTGTTAAGCCATGGTGCATCCCTTTTATATTGAATGATATGGAACCGGCCCGAGTACATTTTGAAAGGTCTGTTTCACCATAAATCATAACATCAGGGTTTTCTAACATTCTTTCTAAGGCATTGTTAATTAATAATTCCTCTTGCTCACAAATTACATCCATACCAATATGATCCATAATCTCCAAAGCTATGGCTAAAGCAATTGCCCCAGGGATATTCGGTGTTCCTGCTTCTTCTCTATCTGGGAAATAGTTTTTGATCACATAATTATCAATAAATACATCTTCAACCATACCGCCGCCAACTTCTTCAGGTTCGATGGATAGAAGAATATCTTTTCTACACACAACAACACCTGGAGAACCAGGCACATAAGTCTTATGCCCGGAAAAAACAAAAGCATCAATATCCCTGTTCGGGTTTTCATGGCCAGACATTTTTACCGGCATATGAGCTGCTGTTTGTGCTCCGTCAATCAATACAAGCGCTCCATATTTATGGGCTAATTCAGCTATTTCATATATTGGATTAATAATACCTGTAACATTGCTAATACCTGTTATAGCTACATAGTTTACTCGACCTTTATATTTTAATAGGTTATCTTCGAGGTCTGATAAGCTTAAACATCCCGGCTGACCTGAATCGTGATTATTTAATTTGATATGAATCACTTTTCCAGCATGTTTTCGATGGGGAAGATCATTGGAGTGATGCTCCATAACTGACACGAGAGCTACATCATTGTCTGGTCGATAATCACGAAAAACTCGTGCAAGTCTATTTATTCCTGCTGTGGTGCCACTGCCAGTAAAAAAACAGGTATATTGTTCTGGATCGGCACCTAAAAATGATAAAACCCTTTCGTGAGCCCATTGATATTG
>NNSG01000004.1 GCA_002256485.1 Fidelibacterota bacterium 408169 | reverse complement strand
GATGATTGATTTGTAGTTATTGCATTCTAGTAAAAAAAGCAACCGAAAGGAGAGTAAAGTGGCATCAATAAACCGCAGAGATTTTATCAAAATTACAGGAACAGGTCTGGCAATGGCTTCCATTCCCTATTTTTTACAAGGATGTGCAGCTAATCATTCATTAACGGGTAATGAATATTTTCATCGTTTTGGAATTGACGAAGATACTATTAGAAAAGTAATGACGGAGGCACTCAACAGCGGAGGTGATTACTGTGACTTGTTTTTCCAGAATACGTTATCAAATTCAATACGACTGCAGGATAATATTGTAAGTGCCGCCAGTACTTCGGTTCAACTGGGTGTGGGGATTCGGGTTATAAAAGGAAACCAGACCGGTTATTCTTTCACTGAAGACATTTCATTATCCAGTATGAAAAAAGCAGCCAGGACCGCTTCGGGAATTGCATCAGGATCTGTCCAGAAATCACTCCAGGCACTTGAGAGCCCTACCTTGCAAAATTATTATGAAACAAATATGACCTGGGAAGAAGTGGGCATCCAGGAACGGATCGGCATGATGACCGGTATGAATGATGCAGTATTCAAACTGGATCCACGTGTTGTTAAGGCAAATATTTATTTCAGTGACAGTGACAGTTATATACTGGTTGCAAATTCAGAAGGTGTTATCGCAACAGATTATCAGCCTATGCTGCGTACTACAGTTGGCTGTACTGCGGAACAGGACGGCAGCAGGGAAACGAATTATTTCAATTTTTCATCACGGAATGATATCAGTTTTTTAAATGAAGAACGTTTGCAGAGACTACCCAAAGAAGCTGTGGAAAGGACAGTGAAACTTTTTGATGCCCAGTCACCGCCTGCGGGTGAGTTGCCCGTGGTTCTGGCGGCAGGAAGCTCAGGGATTTTGTTGCACGAAGCGATTGGGCATGGTATGGAAGCAGATTTTAATCGGCAGGGTACCTCTATCTATTCGGAGAAACTAAATAAAAGAGTCGCAAAGGATTTCGTGACCATCGTAGATAACGGGACTAATCCTCACATCCGGGGTTCTATCAATGTGGATGATGAAGGCCAGGCCTCTGAAGAAACGGTTATGGTAGAGAATGGCATCCTTCGTTCTTACCTGCACGATCGAATCTCAGCCCAACACTATGGCGTGAACGCTACAGGAAACGGGCGAAGGGAATCCTTCAAGCATTATCCCATGCCTCGTATGTGCAATACCTATATGCTGGATGGACCGCATACCTTTGAAGAAATTATAGCCAGTGTAAAATATGGTATCCTGGCGGACCAGTTCACCAATGGTCAGGTGAATATTGGTCCCGGTGATTTTACATTTTATGTAAAATCCGGTTCCCTGATAGAAAATGGAAAAATTACGGCACCCATCAAAGATGTTAATATTATTGGCAATGGTCCTGAAGTATTGGAACGAGTTACCATGGTGGGCAACGATATGAAACTATCTGAGGGCGGCTGGACTTGCGGGAAGAACGGTCAGGGTGTTCCTGTTTCACAGGGTATGCCCAGTGTATTGGTTTCATCGATCACTGTTGGCGGAAGGGGGTAGATTATGGCAAAAGGGAAATGGCTAGAACTGGCTTACTGGACTCAGAAAAAAGCACAGTTATTTGGAGCGCAGGAAAGTTCAATTTCAATCAATCAAAGCCGGAGGGTTGAAGTAGACTACAGGGATGAGAAAATTGAAAAAATGAAAGAATCTAGTCAGCAAGGGCTCTCCATTGAAATTTTTTCCAAAGGTCGTTATTCATCTCATTCCACCAACGATCTACGCAAAGAGTCTCTGGAGAAGTTTATTCAAAACGCTGTTGATCTTACAAGGTACCTGGAGGTAGATGAATACAGGGGCCTTACTGATCCAACCTTGTATGAGGGCCAATCGGACGCAGATCTTGATCTGTTTGATCCTGAATATGATGGTCTCACTACCAAAACCAGAAAGGAAGTTGCCATGAATCTTGGCGCTCACCTTCTGGGTCAGGATGACCGCATTATATCTGTGGCTTCTGGGTTCTCCGATAATTCCGGTGAAACCTACGTTGTAAAGTCCAATGGTTTTGAAGGTACCCGTAAGGCGACTTCATTCTCACAGTATGTGGAAGTGTCCATACAGGGAGAGGGAGATAGAAAACCGCAAAACTGGCGCTATTACAGCGCTCGTCACCTGGCTGACCTGCCCAGCACAAAACAAACCGCCATGGAAGCATTAGAGCGTACACGATCCCAACTTGGACAGGCTAAGGTAAAAACTGATGCAATGCCCATGATTGTGGAAAATTCCAATGCGAGCGGCCTTTTACGGCGACTCTCCCGACCTCTGAGCGGTGCATCGATCCAGCAAAAAAATTCTTTTCTTGATGGCAAAAAGGGAAAGAAGATTGCTTCCAAAGAACTTACAATTACTGACGAACCTACAATCGTACGCGGGCTAGGCAGCCGGTTGTACGATGGAGACGGCATCGCTGCCAAGAAAATGTACGTCATTCAGGATGGAGTCCTAAAGAATTATTATATTGATGTCTATTACGGCCGAAAACTGGGGTGGACACCAACTACAGGTTATGCTTCTAATATTGTAATTAAACCAGGAAAGCGAAGTGCAAAAGCTATTGAAAAGGACCTGGATAAAGGAATTTTGGTTACCAACTGGCTTGGCGGAAACGCCAATGGAACCACGGGTGATTTCTCCCTTGGAGTGGCAGGCTGGCTAATTGAAAACGGGCAACGCACACAGCCCATTGGTGAAATGAATATATCCGGAAATTATACGGATCTGCTCATGAACTTGAAAGAAGTTGGTAATGACCCTTATCCTTACTCATCCTTCAGAACCCCAACGCTAATTTTTAATGATGTCAAATTTTCTGGTACCTGATCCCAGTATCAGGAATTAGCTACACATATATTTCAGATTCTTATTGTTGGTCGGGTGCTTTTCATTGCATTCCTTGCATTCAAGTGGTTGGCTCTAGCCCCCAGACAGGCTCTCTTTTTCATTGTACTGCAAGTTAGTGCTGCTCTGGCAGCTATTGTGGCTGTGTTTTTTTTAACTTCATAAAACAGCAAAATAGTCACACGAGTTTTTTGTTTGTGGTTTTAGGTCAGTCTCATAACCCGATGGGTGGTAATTGATTTATCTTTTGGGAGTTTTATTTTAATTAAATAATGGGTAAAATCGAATATGAGTGAAATAGATCACAGCCGTCTATTGTCATTCCCCGGTAAAACCCTTGTAGCCGGTGCCACCAGTCCCACTGGTAAATTGATCGTAGATCGATTATGTCAGCTTGGTATGTCCACCCGTTTATTTGTACGTGATGAAAACCGTTTGTCAGATTCCAGGAATATTGATGTAGTAGAAGGCAATGCTTTAGACCAGCCCGATTGTGTACGCGCAGCTTCAGGCTGTGATGCAATAATCTGTACAATTGGGGAAAGGTTTATCCCCAAGGATCATTCAATTGTTGATGGAGATGGAATTATTAATCTTGTTGATGCGGCTCAAACAGCTGGTGTGAGCAGGTTTATATTGGTTTCTTCTCTTGGCGTTGGCGATACATGGGATTGGCTTCCATTCCCAGTAAAATGGTTTTTCCGACTTTTTGGTCTTGTTCCTATTTTAAAAGAGAAAGAAAGATCGGAGGCGCATTTAAGGAAAACACAACTGGATTGGACCGTCATCTATCCAGCTATGCTTACAAATTCTAAGATGACTTCTGAACCCTTGATCGTTAAGGATGGGCGCGCAGGCGGTATTTCTTCCCGGTATGCAGTGGCTGATACTGTATGCAGGTGCCTTGGCTCACCAAATTCTTTCGGGTCTGATCTTATTGTTGTAAACGGTTACATGAGGACTTTGTTAGCTAATGAGGTTCCATTTAATATGGATATACCCTGGGAATTATGGTAATCAACTTTCTGGATTAAATCGACGCTTATTCGTCCTCCAACCTTTTTAAAATAGACTAAGCAGCGTCGGTCTTATAATCCGATGGTTGGATATCTATCCATCTTGATGAAACTCTATTATAAATTGCTGCAGGTTGAATGTTTCAGTCCGACAATAAAAATTCAGGCGTAACAGAATGGACTGAAGGTTTATGTGACTAAATACCAGAATTACATATAACCCCACTCCAAAAAATACCGAGCCCCAAAATCGCCCGAATACGCCCCTAAAAAAATTCACGTAGGGTAAAACCCGCCCTTAAAACCCCTCATTCTCTTCCAGGTGTCGCATAAGTCTAACCCTGTCTACTCTTGACCAGTTCTGCCCAAGTCAAATCTTAATAATCGACTTCAGGTTGCTTCGATTTTATAAAAATAGTTATTTAATATTGAATAAATGAAAAACGAAGACTGGTATACGACAGGTGGTTACTTCAAAAACGGTCTATTTGTGTCTATTTCTGTCATATCGGGAAAGTACAAAAGGGAAACAAAAAACCCCGATCTCTCGATGAGAAAACGGGGTTTTTGAGAGCGGGACCGAAGGGACTCGAACCCTCGACCTCCGGCTTGACAGGCCGGCGTTCTAACCAACTGAACTACGATCCCATTTTTAAAAATCTTTATCTGTCAAAAGCGAGTTCAAAGTCTTTCTGACTTTCCTAGCGACCTTCCCGATAACTATCGGGACGCTCCCTGCCCGACTGCGTCAGCCAGGCGGGTAACCAACTGCCTGCCCCGTACCCCGAAACTTCGGAGTCGGGGAACTATTTACCCGACGTAATTCCGATATGATCGGGATGTAGGCGGGCGATCCCAATTATTAAAAAGCTATTTTTTATCTCGGTATATAAGTGCCGCAGGTATAACAACAATATAACCCAAAAAAAGCAAAATTGGAGCAATCGTCAGACTTTGGGTGCTGGTTGTTTCACCACCAGCCATTACAATATAACCAAGGGCAATCAATAGAACACCCATTGCAAATATGATATAATTTTTGCTGGTAAACGCCCAGCTTTCTATCAAATGCATGTGTTCTTTTTTCATTTCCTTACTCATAGCGGCGGGGAAATTAAAGCGACCATTCACCACGACCAAATGGAAACTTTGTAATCCTAAAAATTTTATTTTATTATTTATTAACAGAAAATTGATTTATGTAAAAAAGAGTTCCTAAATTTGCACCCTTTAAATCATGACGTTACAGTATTTTAATCCGGGGAAGCGGCTGGTTGGCGTGGTGCTGGGAATCTTTTTATTCAGTGTGCTGGCTTTTTTCCTGCTAATCATTAATTGGCCCCAGGGGAATCCCTATGCTTTAGTGATGGTCACTATCCCAAAGGGATCAAATGTGGCAGATGTTAGCAGGATATTAAATGAAAAGAAAATAATTGCGAATAAACAAATGTTTCGGATTGCAGTATGGACTTTAGGCCACGAGAAAAAACTACCTGCCGGTTCGTATACTTTAAATGGAGCCCGATCAAACTATCAGATTATTGATCAATTAGTCCATGGGTCTCCGAATCTTAAACGTGTTACTGTGCAGGAAGGTTGGACGCTAAATGTGATTGCTGCTGAATTGGAAAGAGTATTGGGAACAGATACAGATGATTTTTTAGAACTATGTACAGACAGGAGATTATTGAAAAAATGGAATATCAACCATGATTCATTTGAAGGTTTTTTATTTCCGGATACATATTATTTTCTGGAAGATCAACATCCTAAAGAAATCATGGAAACCATGGTAAAGGAATATCATAATTGTATGACTGATTCCCTACGTAACCGAGCTCGAGAATTGGGTCTTAATATAAACGAGGTAGTCACATTAGCATCAATTATTGAAGGAGAAGCATTATATAATTCCGAAAGACCAGTAATTTCGGGAGTATATCATAATCGTTTACAAAAAGGAATGAAATTGCAAGCAGATCCGACGATCCAATATATTATCGATGATGGACCCAGAAGGCTTTTAAAAAAAGATTTAAAGATTGAATCACCGTACAATACATATTTGAATATGGGATTACCGCCGGGGCCGATCAATAATCCGGGGAAAGAGTCAATATTGGCCGCATTGTATCCCCTGAAGAATGATTATCTATATTTTGTCGCTCGGGGAGATGGTTATCATGCATTTTCAAAAACAGAGAGAGAGCATTTGAAAGCAAAACGAAAATTTCAGAAAGTGCGTAGAAAAGTTCACCGAGAAGAAAAATTGAAAAAAGTAAATTCATAATAAAATGAAAAATCAAAAATTAAACAAAGTACAGAAAAAAGCAGTAGAAGCAGTTGATAATCCTGTTTTGATTTTTGCCGGTGCCGGTAGCGGTAAAACGCGCGTTTTAACACATAAAATTGCATATTTAATTGAAAAAGGTCTCTATAAACCAGAAGAAATTTTAGCTGTAACATTTACAAATAAAGCGGCAGAAGAAATGTTCAAGCGGGTACAATCTTTACTCAAGAAAAAAAATGTATCTCTGAATATTGGTACGTTCCATTCCATTTGTTCACGCCTCCTCAGGCTAGAAATTCACCGATTGGGATTTTCAAAAGATTTTGTTATTTATGACGTACAAGATCAAACTGCACTTATTCGACTGGTTATAGATGAATTGAATATTTCTCGAACGTATGTTGATCCTAAATCCGTCAGAAATAAAATTAGTTTTTACAAAAATAAACTGATGGATGCTGAAACTGCAAAACGGTCTGCCCGGACAGTTTTAGATAAAACAATTTGTGATATATTCAAAAAATATCAATCTGCTTTGAAAAAAAATAATGCCCTTGATTTTGATGACCTTTTACTATTTCCCTTGGTATTGTTTGAAAAATTTCCTGATGTACTACAAAAGTATCAGGAAAAATGGAAGTATATACTTGTAGATGAATATCAGGATACAAACCGTCCGCAATTTCTATTTGTAAGTTCTATAGCCAAAGCCCATAATCAGATTTGTGTTGTGGGTGATGATGATCAATCTATTTATGGTTGGCGGGGAGCAGATATAAGAAATATTCTTGATTATGAAAAATCATTCCCTGGGTGTGAAATTTATAAACTTGAGCAAAATTACCGTTCTACTCAGCAAATTCTTAATGCAGCCAGTGCCGTTGTTAAGAATAATGAAGATCGAGCTTTGAAAGAATTAAAAGCTATGAATGGTGCCGGTGATAAGCTGGGACTCCTGGAAACGAACGATGAGATGGAAGAAGCGGATGCTCTTATCAGTGTGTTAGAAAAAGAAATTAAGATGAACAAACGCACATTTAGCGATTTTGCTGTTTTATACCGAACCAATGCACAATCAAGGGCGTTGGAAGATAGTCTCCGTCGGAATGGTATACCGTATAAAATTATTGGCGGTATTCGTTTCTACGAACGAAAGGAAGTCAAAGATTTGCTGGCTTATTTGCAATTACTTGTAAATAAACAGGATACCATTTCCCTCAGACGAGTAATCAATTTTCCACCACGGGGAATAGGATTAAAAACAGTTGATAAATGCGTTCAGGAAGCAAAAAAGTGTAAGAAAGAATTATTTGATGTATTAGGTGATCCGTCCAAAATGAATATACGTGGCAAACAGGCGGAAGAATTGAACATGTTTTATGAAATTATTAGCAAGTATAATGATTTGTTGAATAAGCTGAATGCAGGTGAACTTGTCAGGACACTAGTGGATGAGACGGGTATGTTAAAGCACTATAAGAAACAAGATACACCTGAAGATCTGGAACGAATAAATAATATTAATGAAGTTTTAAACAGCGTAGATGAATTCATGGCCCGAAATCCCAATGCTATGCTAACAGATTTTCTTGAAGAAGTCTCATTACTAACAGGCATCGATCATTGGAATGATCAAGAAAACAGGGTAACACTTATGACAGTCCATTCAGCAAAAGGCCTGGAATTTCCTGTCGTTTTTCTTACGGGTATGGAAGACGGATTATTCCCTCTTTATAATTCATTGAAGGATAAACATGAATTAGAAGAAGAACGGCGATTATTTTACGTTGGATTAACACGTGCGAAACAAAATGTATTTCTACTTTATGCAAATAATCGTCGCCGGGCTGGTGCAGAACAGTTTTATGGCTTGGTATCTCGGTTTGTCAGAGAGATTCCTGAAGACCATTTAGAAAATATCAATTTTTCTTCAGCCTTGACACGCAAGGTTATTGGGTCAAAACGGGGTTACGCCAAAATGGAAGTGAAGCGAACTGTCACTGTATTTGATGATTTTCGTGTGGGTGATTTAGTAGAACATGCTATTTTTGGTGTGGGCAAAATCATGGCCTTAAGTGGCTCCGGAGAGAACCAGCGTGTAGGTGTGGTATTTAAAGATGGTTTAAAAAAGAAGTTGATTGTCAAATTTGCCAAGCTGAAAAAAGTTAGTTAATTCATTTATAATAATTCCTTTTAATTCTCTTTCAAGAAAATAAATTCATTCTTAAATTCTTTGAGACTCATTCTCATTAAGGTTATCCTATGTCAAAGAATATAAAAAAATTAAAAAAGGTTCTCCATAAAGAAGGTTTACGTTTCACTAGCCAAAGAGAGGCTGTGTGGAATGAAATCATCTCCAGCGATGAACATCGTAATGCAGATGAAATTTACATGGCAATCAGACAAAACGGGGTTTTAGTTTCCAGAGCTACTGTATATCGAACCATTGATGTATTGGTAAAAAATAATATGGTTCGGAAACTGGATGTGGGAGTAGGTCCCAGTAAATTTGAGCACAAAATGAATACTTCTCACCACGACCATATCATTTGTATTCAATGCGGTCATATCGAAGAATTTGTTGTTGATCAAATCGAAAGCTTACAAGATTCTGTTGCAAAAGAATACGAGTTTATACTTGTGCGTCATATCCATCAACTATTTGGTATATGTAAGGATTGCCAGTGACACTCTATGATTTAATCGATGGAGAAATCGCTACTGTAAAATCATTTACCGGGAACATGGAACTCCAGTCCCGACTCGTAGAAATGGGAATCCTTCCCGGCATTCGAATACGCCGTATTAAAACAGCACCTATGAATGGCCCCATCGAATTGAAGGTACGAGATTACCATTTGTCGCTCCGACAAGTCGATGCCCGCAACATCCTCATTGATCAATGAGGACTGCTGCAAAAACGCCATGGGTCGCACTTGTGGGAAATCCCAATAGCGGCAAAACAGCCATTTTTAATGTATTAACCGGATTAAATCAAAAAGTATCCAATTATCCGGGCGTGACCGTTGAAAAGAAAATAGGTAAGGCTCGTTTTACCGATGGTGATCAGTTCGATCTCCTGGATTTACCCGGCACGTATAGTCTTACACCTGAATCTATGGATGAACGGATTGTAACTGAACAAGTTTTGAATTGGATACATGGGGATAATTCTCCAAGTGTTATTGTGTCTGTTGTAGATGCCACAAACTTGAGCCGTAATTTTTACCTTACTACACAATTAGCAGACATTGGAATTCCTGTTGTTGTTGCATTGAATATGATGGATCTTGTAATAGATAAATTAGAAATTAATCTTGAAAAATTTGCCAAAGATTTGGGTGTTGCAGCAATTGTTCCCATGTCTGCAACTGAAAAATGGGGGCAGAATAAATTACTTTCAGCTATCCAAACATCAATAGGTGTAAAAAACCATGAAAATCCGTTTCCCATTTTTTTGAATGATGATATTTCCAGTGCATTAGATCCTTTACAGGATATCATTAAACGTGAATTTGGTTATGGTGATCGTTTTTCAACAGCCCAGGCATTACGGTTAATAACCCGCCATTCAACTCTGGAGATTTACAATGAATTGACAACAAATGGAATTTCAGTTGATAATTCATTTTTAGAATCTCTGGAATACAAACGCCAGAATGCAGTTGATATTTTAGAAGATTTGGGTATTAAACATAGAATCATGGAAGCGACCTTAAGGTATGAATGGCTGGACAGCGTTCTTAGGACTACCAAAATCAATATTGATCCTCAAATTGCTGAAACAAATTATAGTGAAAAACTGGATGGACTACTGACCCATAAATTTGCCGGTCCAGCCATTTTTGTTTTACTGTTATATTTTATTTTTCAATCCATTTTTACCTGGGCAATTATTCCCATGGATTGGATTGATGGTGGTGTAAGTTGGATAGGAAGTCAAATATTAAACATAATGCCTGCGGGCATGTTACGAGATTTGCTTGTAGAAGGTGTAATTGCCGGTGTGGGAGCTATTCTCATTTTTCTACCTCAAATATTAATTCTTATGTTTTTCATGACATTACTTGAAGATACAGGTTATATGGCCAGAGTAGCGTTTATGATGGACCGCTTCATGACCATAATTGGTTTGCACGGACGATCGGTATTGCCGTTGATGAGCGGTTATGCCTGCGCGATTCCCGGTATAATGTCTACCCGAACCATTGACAGCTGGAAAGAACGTTTGATTACCATCTTGATTCTTCCCCTTATGAGTTGTAGTGCTCGATTACCAGTTTATGCATTAATGATAGGCGCATTTATCCCAACAGCTAATGTATTTGGATTTATAAATCTCCAGGGATTGACATTGGTTATGATGTATTTTTTGGGTACAGCAACTGCGTTTCTCCTGGCAAAAGTGTTTAGTATATTCATTAAAGTAGAAGGAAAGTCCTCATTTGTAATGGAGCTGCCTCCTTATAGAACTCCACTTTGGAGATCTGTATTTAGCCAAGTGTTAAACAGGGGGAAGTTATTTGTTGTAAATGCAGGAAAAATTATCATGGCTATTTCTATCGTCCTTTGGTTTTTGGCTTCGTTCCCAAAAGTGGATAATCCTAATGGTAATGAAAATTCTATACATAATAGTTATGCTGGAAAAATTGGTCGTACAATTGAACCTGTCATTGAGCCACTGGGATTTGATTGGAAATTAGGAATTGGTTTAATTACATCATTTGCCGCACGGGAAGTGTTGGTAAGCACCATGGCTACTATTTACAATGTGGAGTCCGATGGTGATGATGTCATACAGTTGAAAGATGCCATGAAATCTGATAGAAATCCCAAAACAGGGGAACCTCTTTATACACCGCTAGTTGCCTTATCGTTAATCGTATTTTTTGTATTTGCCGCCCAATGTATGGCGACGTTCGCTATTGTTCGTAATGAAACAAATACCTGGAAATGGCCCTTATTTATGATAGTGTACATGAATGTACTCGCCTATAGTGCTTCATTCCTTGTTTATCAGGGTGGTCTGCTGTTAGGGTTTGGTTAATATGATGTATATTAACCGTATTATTACTTAAATAGTATGAAGCTTAATCACAGGTAATTAGTGAACAGTATGGATATTCAAACACTTTTAGCAATAACAATATTAGCCGGAGCAGTTGTATATACAGCTATTCGAATCAAACGCAACTGGAAGAAGGGAGACGCTGATCCCAAATGTGATAATTGTGATGTTCCGGAACAATTGAAAAAACAGAAAGAATCAGACACTTGATTGACTGATTGGACTTTCTATCAACCAATCAACCCATCATCCCAAATTCTTTTTCATTTTAATACTGCCTTGGGCAGTAACCCCATTTTCCTCAAATCCTGCTGTTTTATAAATAAGGATTCCCCGTTCATTTTTTGGACTAACGCGGAGTGTGATATATTTTAATTTTAAATTATTTGCCATTTCAACTGCATGATCAATAAGCATTTTAGCAAAACCCAATTGACGGTTCTCCTGATCTACAAATAAGTGAAAAAGGTGAGCATGATTACTCTCTTGAACAATCTGTATGCTTAAGTAGGCTATGATCCATTTATCTTTTTTAATAACAAACGTTTTGACATTTTCCTCAGTATAAGATAGTGCGCACCATTTTCTGAAATCAAAAGGATAAGACATCCGAGGATCGGTAAATTGTAAATCCTTTGGATTCCTGAACCAGTTTTGCAGACATGCCTGCAGAATTTTGCGATCACTAGAATTAGAATAAAAGACAGTATCCAATGTAACTTTCATATACAGAAGTTTACTTATTTTCAATCATGTAAAAGTTGTACTAATCTATGAAATCCATAACACAAATATCATCATTCAAAGAAGGGACCTCTATTCAGGGATTTTACCTTTGCATCGAAAAACATCTGCGCCATACCCGTGCCGGTGATTTATACCTAGATGTTGTCTTAAGGGATAATACCGGTACTGTCCATGCCAAGGTTTGGGATAAGGTGGATGAATTTAATGAAAAATTTTCTGCTGGAAATCCTGTAGCAGTGAAAGGGAATGTGGAATCCTTTCAGGATCGTCCTCAATTAGTCATCAAAAAAATCAATACCGCCTCTGTTCAGCATTATGGACGTTATGGATATGATCCAGTTCTAATCGTTCCTGCGTCTCCCTACGATCCGCAAACAATGTGGAAGACTGTTGTTCAAATTATAAGTAAAATGAAAAATACATTTCTTAAAAAAGTAGTCTCATCCATTTATCGCGAGCATAAGGAGCAGTTGCTCCTTCATCCTGCATCCGTAATGATGCATCATAATTATCGTTCGGGATTTATGGAACATGTTTTATCTATGGCGAAAATTGCTGAAAAACTTACACCATTATATATGGTTGATCATGACCTAGTCATGGCGGGTGTTTTGCTTCATGATATTGGCAAGTTGATCGAGATTTCACCTGATCTGGAAGCCGAATACACTGATGATGGAAATTTCATCGGACATATCGTCATCGGCCGGGACATGGTCAGAGAAGCCATTGCTGCGATAAAAGGATTTCCTAAAGAACTTCAGCAAAAACTGGAACATATTATTTTATCTCACCAAGGACGCTATGAATGGCAAAGCCCCAAACAACCTAATTTTCAGGAAGCTTTGCTGGTACATTTAATAGATAATCTAGATGCGAAAATGAATATGATGAAACAGGCCATTGAAGAAGATCAGCAAGTTGGAAAATGGACAGACAGGAAAAACATTTTTCATACTGCTTTGTTCAAAGGAATTGATGAATCTAAATAAATTGGTGCGGGCATCGATCTTTGCTGCCCTGGCCATTGGAGCAGGATTCTCATTGCTCATGATCCCCAATGTCGAACTTATAACAGTTATTATTTTTACAGCGGGACTTTATTTGGGTCCTGCCTGGGGTATAATTGTTGGCGGTACAGCAGAAATGATTTTTTCCGGCATGAATCCCCTGGGCTCTGGCTTGAGTTTCCCACCTTTATTTTTCGCTCAAATTATTGGTATGGCCGGGGTTGGATTTACGGGTGGTATTCTCCGTCGAATATTTTTGTTAAAAGAATATTCTTTGAATAAAATAATTGCAGTGGGAATAACCGGTTTGATGCTCACATTTATTTTTGATTCAATAACCACATTAAGTTATCCCTTAAGCGCCGGCTTTGATTTTTCACGGACAATGGGTCTTTATATTTCTGGGATTGGTTTTACATTTTTGCATCAAATTGCCAACGGTTTCATTTTTGCATTTGGTGTTCCCCGAATCACAAAATTTCTCGTCAAATGAAAATTATAAAATATTTCCTTTTTTTTTCATCTGTGTTTGGTCAATATAACGATCTTCCATTTGACTGGAGTGGACAATTTGGAATGGTATCAATAAACGGGAGATTGTTTTGGAATACAGATTGGACATCCGGACCCTTATTATTTGATGGTACCTATACTCATTATCCACAGCGATATGGAAAAAACATCATTACCCAATTTTCACCAGTTACCATTAACCAGTTACCACTCACAATTCACACTACCCCGGATTCAACTGATATAACAACAACTCTTGATTATATAAGGGGAGATTATAATTATGACCAACTGGCAATTGATGTAGATTATGAATCAATGAATAGATATGCAGGTCTACATTTTTTTAAACGAAGCTATGCCGGAAGAGAAGGGCAATTTTTTCACCCTTTGGGATCACCATCTCCCATGCAGCAGTCGTATAAAGTGGATTATAGATCAAATAAAAATGACTGGTTAATCGACGCAGCAGCAGCAAGATTTGTCACAGAATCAGGGCTACCTGATTCGGGAGATGCGAATGGACTGCTGGAAGACGAAATATTATCCGCCGGTCTCATAGTACAATCACCCGGTGAAATACTGCAGTGGACAACTCAATTAGCGTTGTTCCAACAATGGCGCAGGGTGGATGCATCATGGTTCACCAATAGGAAAAAGCAATTCATTAATCGGACTCGCTGGCATCAGCAAATCGACGGGCTGTCCTTCGGAGGATTAAATCCGCTCCTTGGCTTGGATATGAATATACAATCCATTAGCAAAAATGACTCGACGTCTAGAGATATCAAATGGTATACACTTTATGGCCAAGTAAATCTATGGGATTTTAATTCAGCTTTTGGCCTGACCCAAATCGACTCTAAAGTGGTCGATTATATTGCTGTTGATTTTACAAAATCATGGGGAAGGTTCAATATTCAAGGATTGTTTGAGGAAACCTCAAAACCGCACCATTTTAATTTGATATCATACGGTGATGGCATTGTAAAAAACAGACTCTCACATTTAAAAATACAAAGTATATTTGGCAGTACTATCATCGATTTTACCGTTGATAATTCTTCTATGGTGTACGATGGAAAGAAATATATGACATTTCAAACGGGAATGTTTATCCAGACAACTTTATTAAATCATTTTTCATTTTCAGGGAGTTATTTCAACAGGGAAGGCGGTACACTTTTATTTGATGGTATCTACGCTATTACCATGTTTGATTTACAATACAAAAATGAAAATGTATTCAATCGTTTTGATTTGAAAATAGGACTTTCCGGAGAAGGATTGCTAAACAGAGAACAATCAAATGGTTTTGAACCAATCAACGGTTTTCCCTATGAATATATGGTAATTAGTTCAGATGCTCTTGCTGATATTTGGTTATTGAATGCAGAAGTGGCTGTAACTATTTCATCCATGATTATAACATGGTCAGTCCGTAATATTCTTCAAGCAATTGAACCGACATCATTAAAATTGTTTCCGGAAAAGGAAACTGGAGATTTTCTTATCCAGCATAACCCAACATTTCCACCCATGGGTCGGATGGTCATGTTTGGCATACACTGGACGTTTAAGGAGTGATATCCTCCCTTTACAGGTCTCTACAACTGGATTGACATACCTCCGTTTATCCTCATACCCGGCTCTGGATACTCTGGAAAGAAAGACGTATCCGCATCAAGTAGGTTCTCAATAGTTACATGTAAACGTACGTTATTATACATTGGTATTCGATAGTGAATTCCCACAGTTACATCCGTGAATGGATCAAGATCAATTTCGGTCAAATTAAAAGATAAATCATACCCATTGTAATAGCGTTTACCGTTGTAAAAAATTTGAATGTCCAGCAAAACGTTTGCCTGTGAATACTGTAGCATTAGATTTCCTGTATATTCCGGGATGTACTGAAGCCCTTTTCCTGTAGATTTATCTTTTGTTTTAGTTTGGGTTAAATATCCAGAAACAGACAGTTTTTTAAATAACACAGGTACGGAGAATGATACATTAAAACTATTCCGTGAAACTTCATTGAGATTGATTGGGCTCCACTTATAGTCATTTCCTACTGCCCAAGTAATTAGTTTATTAGTATTTTTTTCACTCCATTTAAATTCGATCTGACCTTTATTTAAAAAACTACGTTGAAGCCCAACAGAAAAATATTCACTTGTCTCAATATTAAGATCTGGATTTCCAATAGAATATGCTCCCTCAGGCCAATACATATCATTTAATGTGGGAAGTCGGAACCCATTTCCTATTCGTCCTCTAATTTCCCCTAATTTAGGAATGTCGAATTGAATATTATAGTCAGTGGTAGTTGCCTTAAATGATTCACCCCAATCTCCTCTAATACTAGGGCGAAAAGTGAATCTGGGAGTAACATTGTAAACCAGTGAGACTGATGCTGCTGACGAACTTCGGTTATGATTTCCAATATCGCTACTTTTAATCATCTCGTCATAAAACTCAAGAGAAGTAATGGATTCCAAATGTTCGAAAAAATGCTGATCCCATTTCATTTTCAGACGGTGAGATGATACCTCATGCCGGCTGTTAATTGAGACGTCAGGATTAGAATATTGTTCATCATTCGCACGGCGACTAAGGTGTAAGCTTAAATGACCGGAATTCAAGAATTTGATTAATGTTGCATTTGCCAGACTTAAGGTATTTGTTCGATCCGCATTGAGTGAAGGGAAAGATACAGATCCTGCAACACCGCGATCACTGAAAGTAAGAAATAGGGAACTTTTAATAATTGTTTTTTTTGAGTGTAAATACTGTATCCGACTGCCAAAAAAAGTTTGATCAATACCGTTGTTATTACGGTTATATGTGGAATCATTAAACGAGAAAGCGTAGTCTTCATCACTGGAAAAACCGCCACCTATCAACTGTAATGCAGTTTTGGGAAAAGTCAACCTGTAACCTGTGGACATACTTTTGAAGCCAAACATTCCTGTTTCTGCATTTAAATATGACCGATTGAACCATGGACTAAGGTGGATGACGCCATCCATGGATCCCGAACCATAGTCAATTTCGGGAGAGCGTGATTGAAACATTTGTTGGAAAAATGCAAGCGGTATGTCCGATAAATCCGTTTGTCCATTCTGAGGGCTCGTTAAGTCAATTCCGTCAAGAACAATTTTTGTATGCTCCGATTGTCCACCGTCCATCCCAACATTGCTGATACCTGCTCGTCCTCCATAGGTCTTAAGAAAGGACCCGGGTATGCGTTGGAAAATACCGTGAGAACTCATTTGATCCGTTTCCGTAATATGTATTATTTCCCATGGTGCGCTGTTGGTAAAATTTTGTCCTTCAACCTCAATTGAATCCATGGGAATAGCATTCCGTTGCAGAAAAATCTTCAATTGTTTTTCTCCTGAAGAGATCAGGATATTTTTTCGGTATCCGAAACGTTGAAAAATCAGACTGTCGCCAGAGTTAACTTCAGCTTGAAGGAGAAATCGTCCTTCTTCATCAGCAATCACCCAAGATTCGCTTTTTGGGTGAGAAATAGTTGCGTAAGGTAAGTTCTCAAGGTTTTCATTTAGAACAAACCCCGAAACTTCCATAGTCCAAATAATTGTTTGGCAACATATTCCAACAACTAGGGAATACAATACATTTTTTAACAAAAGAAAACCCCTTTCTTATTAAGGGGTCATGAGCAAGGAATGGTGTCGTTTGCATCATGACCTTTATCCCGAAGATCAGTTGACACATCGCCTGTTTGGGTTCCTGACTCATGCGTAATGCATATACAGTAGCGGGAACTGTGCTCGGATTTCACGAGCTTCCCCACAACATAACGATGTATGTAACGTAAGATACTAATTTAAAAAACGAATATAATCAAAGTTCAAATTCTTCTCACAGATATGTTGTGTTTCAGAGGGAGAGATGAATAAATTCGTCGTTGAATTTTGAATTAAATAATCCCTATGTCAAATTTTATCATAAATGTTGCTGTCATGAATCTTTATAAAGAACCTACATTTCGATCTGAAGTCGTTACTCAGGGACTTCTGGGGGAATCCTGTAGTGTCCTCAAGCAATCCGATAATTGGACGAAAATTAAACAATGGGATGGATACGAAGGCTGGGCAAATAATTTTTATGGTATAATCCAAGACGAGGTCTATACGACAACTCATTCATTCTTCGGACATTCATGCGAAATTGTAAATTCTGCAGGTAAAGGAATCCGCACAATGAATTTTGGTGGTAAAGTAAATGCAGAACAAACTAATAAAAATTATTCTATTACACTTCCGGATGGTCATATTGGATATATAGAGTCAAATCTCTATATTGATGGTTTGATTCCCAGTCGAGATTCGATTGTAAATGTAGCACAATCATTTTTAGGAATTCCTTATAGTTGGGGCGGTAAATCGACACTGGGGTTTGATTGTTCAGGTTTTGTTCAATCTATTTTCAAGGCGCATGATATTCCATTACCAAGGGATTCGCATGAACAAGCTGACTTCTTCGTAAATGAAATCAAATTTGATGAAGTGATACCCGGAGATTTACTCTTTTTTGCTGAACAGAGTAAAATTAGTCATGTGGCAATAAGTTTAGGTGGCACCAATTTAGTCAATGCCAGGGGGTGGGTGAGGAATGAAAGTTTAGAACCATCTTCTGCAGTTTTCAGTCAGAAATTGAAAGATCTGTTTGTTAAGGCTGTTTCGATTGATGAGGTTGTGAAAAACTGATGATGCATCCATCTCAAAATGGGTCTTTATTAAATAAAGCTGTTTTGGTCTTAAATACAAATTATTCACCTTTAATGATTTGTACAGCTCGACGGGCTATCTGTTTAAAGTATTTAGAGAAAGTAGAGATTCTTGAAACATATAATTATATAGTTCATTCTCCATCCATTTCGCTGAATTTACCCAGTATCATTAAGCTCAGGGATTTTGTACATTATAACAGCATGAATGTCGTTATGAGCCGTAAAAATATTATGATAAGAGATAAACATACATGTCAGTATTGCGGTTCTAAATCCTCATCCATGACAATTGATCATATTATTCCAAAGGATCGGGGTGGAAACGATAATTGGGATAACCTTATTACTGCCTGCCAACAATGTAATAAGAAAAAGGGAAATCTATTACCGGAAGAAGCTAAAATGCCTCTGAATCGTCAGCCAAGAAAACCAAACAGAATTCATTATTTCCAGCAATTTATAAATCATGACCAGACTGCTTGGCGTCCTTATCTATTTTTGGATTCATTTTGAAGAGAGTTTTAAGCGGCATCCAACCCTCCGGTAAACTTCATCTTGGTAATTATTTCGGCATGATGTCAAGGATGATTCGTTACCAGGAAAAGAACGATTTATTTTGTTTTATCGTTAATTATCATGCCATGACGACAATACAAGATGGTGACTTATTAAAAGAAAATACCTTGAATGCAACTATGGATTTTCTTTCACTTGGTATGGATCCCGAAAAATCTACTTTTTGGATACAGAGCGATGTGCATTATGTGGCAGAATTAACATGGATCTTATCTGTTGTTACCGGAGTTGGTCTCATGGAACGGGGTACATCGTATAAGGATAAATTGGCAAAAGGCGTTACACCAAACATGGGTTTATTTTCTTATCCAATCCTCATGGCGGCAGATATCCTATTATATGGTGGAGAAATCGTTCCAGTAGGGAAGGATCAGAAGCAGCATTTAGAAATGACTCGAGATATTGCCATACGCTTTAACAAAACATTTGGTAATATTTTAGTTATTCCAGAGCCTGACATCGATAAAAATACACAATTGGTTCCTGGGCTGGATGGTCAGAAAATGAGTAAATCATACAATAATACAATTCCTATTTTTGGGGAAGAAAAGATTATTAAGAAAAAAGTGATGTCAATCGTAACAGATTCTGCCGGTGTTTACGAAGCAAAAAATACCAACTGTGCATTATTTAATATTTACAGTCTTTTTCTTGATAAAGAAGGAAAACATGAGTTGGCAGATAAATTCGAAACACCTGGTACAGGATATGGTGAAATTAAAAAAGATCTTTTTTCTACCATGATGGATTTTTTCCAGCCCTTCAGAGAAAAGAGAGAATATTACGAGCAACACAAAAATGACGTTTTTGATATCATGAAGCAAGGCGCTGAAAAAGCAACGATTGTTGCAGAAACATTTTTAACTCCGGTGAGAAACGCAACAGGGTTAAATTACAGGGCATGACATACCGCGTTCATTTAGAAAACTTCGAAGGTCCACTGGATTTATTGCTTTATTTTATCCGTCGCGATGAAATCAATATCTACGACATACCCATATCAAATATCACAGAGGAGTTCATGGCTGCAATTGAAGAAATGAAAAAATTAAATATCAATTTTGCCGGTGATTTTATTGTAATGGCGTCCACGCTTATGCGCATCAAATCGAAGATGCTCCTTCCAAGACCGGAACTAGATGAGGATGATGAAATTATCGATCCTCGAAGAGAATTGGTTGATCAATTACTGAATTATTCACGTTTTAAGGAAGCGGCTGAATCGTTGGATATATTTGCTTTAGAACGCAGCCATGTTTTTCCTGCGGGGAAAAAAGTAATTGTCTCGGATGCTCCGGAAGAGGTTAATGTTATTTTGAGGGATGTTACTTTATACGATATTGCAAATGCTTTCAAGGCGGCAATGGATAAAATGCCCGTCATTCAAGTTTATGAATTAGAAAGAGAACCTATTCACCTCGATGAACAAAAAGAATTGGTTCTGCGATCTTTTGATGGAGATGGACGATTACGATTTTCAACACTCATCAACCAGCTTGAAACTAAAATAGCTATCATAGTAACATTCTTGGCTTTATTGGAATTAATACGATCCCACCAGATTACCATTGTTCAGAATGAATTATTTGGCGAACTTGAAATTCAATTACTGACAGCTGAAGCCTAAGATGACTCGTAAGGAACAATTACACATTTTAGAAGCATTGCTTTTTGCATCTTCAGAACCATTAACTCAATCAAGGGTAAATCTTGTATTTTTGAAAGATGCACCACAATTAATTAATCTCATTCCAGAATTACAGGATAAGTTCTTTGAAGAAAACCGGCCTTTAGAAATTCAGGAAATAGCTGGTGGGTATCAAATCACAACCCGTGTAGAATATGAAACGTGGGTACGACGATTATTAAGCAAATCAGGAAAATTAACTTTATCACAAGCTGCACTGGAAACATTGGCAATCATTGCCTACAAACAACCGGTCAATCGCTTTGATATTGAAGCGATTCGCGGTGTCGATTGCTCAGGTGTATTGAAAACAATCATAGAGAGAAATTTAATTAAAATTAAAGGTCGCGATGAAGGCCCAGGACGGCCATTACTCTATGCTACAACAGATATATTTTTGGAATATTTTGGATTAAATCGAATTGCTGATATGCCAAAATTGAAAGAAATTATTGAATTAACAGAAAGCGATGCGGATGACCAATTGGATGCTTTTATTCGAGAACCGGTCCAACCATCGCCCGAAATAGACCAGCCCGCTGAAAGCCCTTCAGCCTAATATTTTTCATTTCTCACTTCATACATTAGCATTTTATGCGATTAAATAAATTTCTTGCCATGGGAGGAGTGGCTTCCCGCAGAGAGGCAGATAAACTAATTCTAGCTGCTACAACTACTGTAAATGGTATTTTACAGACAGATCCTGCGTACAATGTAAGCGAAGAGGATGATGTTATTTTTGATGGAAAACGGGTCACAATTGAAAAAAATATTTGGGTCATAATCCTCAATAAACCGAAAGGTTTTATTACAACACAGAATGATCCGCAAGGCCGGAAAACTGTCATGGAATTGGTACCAAAAAAACCAAGGTTATTTACCGTTGGTAGGCTTGATAGAAATTCCACAGGTGTTTTATTATTAACGAATGATGGAACCTTGGCCCAAGAACTAATGCTGCCAAAGAATAAAATTCCACGTGTTTATGAATTAGAAGTTGATCGTATTTTGGAAAAACCCGAAATAATAAAAATACAACGTGGTATTTTTATCGGTCATCGACAAAAAGGTCAAGCCAAAGTTCTACAACAAAAAGTTAATAAAAAAAGAGTCATAGTACGATTAGAATTACGTCAAGGAAAAAATAGAGAAATCAGACGAATTATGGCTGTATTAAAGAGAAAAATATATTCATTGAAAAGAATTAGCTATGGCCCCATTAATCTTCGGGGAGTTCAAATGGGAAAATGGCGTAAATTGACCAAAGATGAAGTGAATAATCTCCGAAAATTGTAAATGCATTACTTTAAACTAAATGACTATAATTATAGTATTAAATACTCAATAACTGTAAATTCGTCGGCTTTTTGAGAAGGTAATTAGATGATAATCGCTATTGACGGACCTGCTGCTTCGGGCAAAAGTACAACTGCTAAAATTGTTGCTGAAAAATTGGGATTTACATATCTTGATACAGGTGCAATGTACAGATGTGTAACACTTGCCATGATAAATGCCGGAATTCATGTTTCCAATACGGAACAGATAAATGATCTGTTGGAGAATATTAGCATTGATTTACGAGACAAAAATGGAAAACTGCAGATTATGATGAACAATCTTGATGTTTCTGATGATATTCGATCTGGAAAGGTTACAGAAAACGTTAGTGCAGTAAGTGCATTAAAAAATGTCCGGGAAGCAATGGTGAAAATGCAGCGGAATATTTCTTCCAAAACGGATTGTGTAATGGAAGGTAGAGATATTGGTACTGTTGTATTTCCAAATGCGGAATATAAGTTTTATTTATCTGCTGATTCTGCAGTGAGAGCAGAACGAAGACAACGAGACTTGTTAGCCTTGGGCGAAGAAAAATCAATCCAGGAATTGAAAGAGGATATTATTCGACGAGATGAATATGATTCATCAAGAGAAATTTCACCATTGAAGAAAGCAGAGGATGCTATAGACATTAATACAACAAATTTGACTATTGATGGACAAGTATCAAAAATAATTGAAATTGTGAACAAACAAAAAACAAAATAAACAGGAAATAATAACAATATGACAAACGAAGAACTGACCCAAGAACAGACGTCTGAAACACTAGTAGAAGACGCCAGTGTTGACATAGTTGAAGAAGAATCAGCTGTGGAGGAAACACCTGAGGTCGAACCAACATCAAACGGAAAACCAGACAAAAGTGAAAATTATTTAGACCCTGATTTATTCAGCAATATACGCACAATTACCCGAAGGGAAATTGAAGAAGCTGAAATTAATGAAGATATTACAGATGAATTAAAAGGTAAGTATGAAAATTCATTAGCTGAAATATCTGAAAACCAAGTCATAAAAGGCCGTGTGATTGGTATGAATGACCATGTTATACTTATTGATATTGGTTTTAAATCTGAAGGGATGATCGATAGAGCAGAATTCACTGTTGAATCATTACCGAAAATAGGTGATCAAATTGATATTTATTTAGAACGGCTCGAAGACCGTCGCGGCAATATGGTTCTTTCCAAGGAAAAAGCTGATTTCATGCGTCGCTGGCAAAATTTAAGAGAGATTTTTGAAAATCAAACTACATTTAGTTGTAAAATAACTAGACGCATAAAAGGGGGCATGGTTGTAGATCTGGAAGGAATCCAAGGATTTTTACCCGGTTCGCAGATAGATGTGAGGCCAATCAAGGATTTTGATACATTATTGGATACAGAAATTGAAGTGCGAATTGTAAAACTGAACGAAGCACGTAAAAATATTGTAGTGTCTCATAAAGTTATTCTGGAAGAAAGTCTAAAAGAACAACGTGATGCATTATTAAGTGAAATGGAAATAGGGACTGTATTGGAAGGCCGCGTCAAAAATATTACAGATTTCGGTGTTTTCATAGATCTCGGCGGTGTGGATGGATTGCTGCATATTACCGATTTATCCTGGGGTCGTGTGAACCACCCGTCTGAAGTGGTTGGCGTTGATGATGCGCTCACAGTTAAAATCATTGATTTTGATCAGGAAAAACAACGTGTTTCTCTTGGATTGAAACAATTAACACCCCACCCATGGGAAGATGTTGAGATAAACTATCCTGTCCATTCCACTGTTAAAGGAAAAATTGTAAGTATGACAAATTATGGTTCATTTGTGGAATTAGAGCCAGGCGTGGAGGGATTAATTCACGTGTCAGAAATGTCGTGGACACGCCACATTCGCAATCCCAATGAGTTGTATAAGTTAGGCGATGCAGTGGATGCAATGGTTCTTTCTATTGATTCTGATGATCGTAAAATTAGTTTAGGTGTTAAACAACTCCAACCGGATCCCTGGGATGAAATAGAAGAGAAATATGTAATTGGTTCAACCCATAAAGGTGTCATTAACAACCTTACACAGTTTGGAGCTTTTGTTGAATTGGAATCAGGTATAGATGGTTTAATCCATGTTTCTGATATTTCATGGACAAACGTAATTAGGCATCCAAAAGAAATTTTGGAAAAAGGTCAAGAAGTTGAAATAAAGGTATTAGAAATTTCGAGAGATAATCGTCGTATTTCACTTGGCTTGAAGCAAATGATAGATGATCCATGGCCGTCGATTGTAAAATTTTACGAAACCGGTAAAGAAGTCAGTGGAGACATTATTCGAGTTTTAGATAAAGGTATTATCTTAAAATTAGATATGGATGTAGAGGGAATAATTCCATTTGGGAAAAAACCAAAAAAACAACGCAAAGAAGTCGCTTCAAAACTAAACCCGGGTGACACTGTCTCTGGTAATGTAATGGAAGTCAAACCTGATGATAAAAAAATCATTCTCTTTTCTGAAAAATTTTCAGAAGGAGGTGAGAAAGCAACGAAAGATTCTGTAAAAGATTTCCTAAAGGATCAAGATGTACCTGCTTCAGAAAAAATTAATATTCCTGAAGAACTTCAAAAAGAAATAAGCGAAGAAAAAACAGACGCAGAAGAATAAGGATATCTCCCTAAAACTGCGATGATATAATGAGCAAAAACCAACTGCAAAACTATCTCAACTGGCAATCGTTGGGCATGAGGTTTGGCGCAGTTGGTCTGGCACTGCTCTTATGGGTGTTTGTCGTCAGTGAAAATGATTATTCCATGATCATTGATATGCCCATAGAAGCACGTAATTTGAGTGCCCAAAAAGCCCACAAAAAAGAAGTACCTGAATATGCCCAGGTTCGATTAAAAGGTCCTGGAAGAGTTCTTTTTAAGACACTACTCCTCAAAAATTTTATTTCCGACTTTAAGTTAGTTATCGACTTGGATCGAATATCAGAAGAATATGACTTTTACCTCAATGAATATTACGAACGATATCCCCAAAAAGTAGTCATTCCCCCATCTTATGATTTGGAATTCATTGAAGTAGTTTTACCTGATTCCATCCATATCAGTTTAGATCAATATATGGTGGAAATGCTCCCAGTTATTGCACCAGTATATATAGATGCTTCCCCGGGATATACATTAGTTGGTAAGCTGAATATCCACCCTGATTCCATTCAAGCAGCTGGCCCGAAGGAAGTCATTCAAAAAATGAAATATATTACAACTATAAAAGATACATTTCTATTACAGGAATTCGATTTAAATGCTAATTTAAACGTCGATAAAAAAACACGATCATTAATTGAATTTTCACAAACATCTATCAAAATTTTTCAAAATGTAGAACCCGTCAGTGAGCGAATTATAAGTGAGATTCCTGTAAAAGTAATAAATGAATTGCCTAACCTGCGCTTATTTGTAAACCCAACAACTGTTGCATTGACAGTTGTGGGTGGTGTTGATCGTATTGCAGAAATAAATCCTGAAGATATTATTGTAACAATTGATTTTGCAAAACAATGGATTTCCGGAAAAAATTATTATGAGCCGACTGTCAATGTTCCTGAAGACATACTTGATTGGCAAGACCTTTCACCCCGAAACTTGGAATTGGTTGTAACAAAGGATAAAAATTGATTGTTTTAGGTGTTGAGTCGTCATGTGACGAAACTGCAGCAGCCATTTGTTCAAGCAATGAGATTTTATCAACGGTAGTTAGTTCCCAAGTAATTCACTCAAAATTTGGTGGTGTTGTACCTGAATTAGCATCGCGAGAGCATGAACTTTTATTGAATTCTATTGTAGACGAAGCACTTGAAGAAGCAAATATACATAAGCAGGATATAGAGGGTATTGCGGTTACAAGGGGTCCAGGTCTAGCTGGCACATTATTATCCGGTGTATGTTTTTCGAAAGGGTTAGCACAAGGATTGCAAAAACCCATTATAGGAATCAATCATTTGGAAGCACATATTTTCGCAAATTTTCTTGCAGATCCGGAATTAGACTTCCCTTTTGTTTGTTTACTCGTTTCTGGTGGTCATACCCAGTTATGGTTAGTAAACGAAATGAATAACTATACTTTATTAGGTACTACCAGAGATGATGCTGCCGGAGAAGCATTCGATAAAGGGGCACGAATCCTGGGATTAGGATATCCGGGAGGTCCTGAAATTGAAAATCTAGGAAAAAACGGAAATCAGCGTGCTGTAGATTTTCCCAGAGCATTTTTAAATGATAAAATGCTGGAATTCAGTTTCAGTGGATTAAAAACAGCATTATTGTACTTTATGGATTCAAACAAAGAAGAAGATAATGTTAAACTGGAAGATATTGCTGCCAGTTATCAACAGGCTATCATTGATGTTTTAGTGGGTAAACTAAACCAGGCAGTAGAAAAAGTAAATGTTAAGACATGCGTTATAGCTGGAGGGGTGGCCGCCAATAAATCATTAAGAAAAACTGTAAATAAAGCACTAACCAATACTCGTGTTTTGTATCCTGATTTATCTTTATGTACTGATAATGCTGCCATGGTGGCATATCTGGGTGAACTTTATCTAAATATGGGCGTTTCCTCACCCATGGATTTCGATATTAACCCCAATTTAAAATTGGCATAATACGTGGCATTAGAGTTTCTAAAGCAAACGGATGGCTGGTTTTGGCTTTTATTAATTGCCACAATACTTACCCTGATATGGATTATTATTTCGATAAAGGAAGAACAAAAGCTTTTGGGTTTGATTGGAATAAGAATGTGTGTTTTTATGGTATTGTTATTCATGCTGCTGTCACCAAAATTTTCCTGGAAGGATCATTATCAATATCCATTACGATGGAATATATATGCAGATAGATCAGTGAGCATGGGTTACCATCAGGCTCTTTCTCCAAATTCCTATATCGATAATGTGAATTCATTATTTTCTGCAGCTGTAAACAAAAATACAGAAACACAAAATTTTTATTTTGATCATAGAGTGTACACTGCAGATGAAACATCTTTTTTTCTTAATGGTGAAGCAACTGATTTAGGTAAGGTTTTTGATCATATAAAAGATTCAGAATCAGAATTGGCTGGAGCAATAATAATTACCGATGGGCAAATTACTAAAGGAGATCAAACGCATAATCAACTTAAAGAATTATTAATCCCTATATATACAGTTGGTGTAGGTGATACGATTCCCTTAGTGGATATAGCTATACAAGCTGTTGAAGCTCCAACAGTAATAATTAAAGGGGAAGAAATGGATATTAACATTACCTTGTCTTCTCATGGTAAAATTAATGATCGAATAAATATTTTATTATATAAAGGGAAAAAACTTTTAGGATCAAAATATATACAATTGCAAGGAGAGGGTTCTTTAGCTAATGCAAAATTCAGAATTACTCCACAAACATTAGGGGAAAACAATTATATAGTAAAAACATCTGTTTTAGCTGATGAGATTAATATAAATAATAATAGCCAACCATTTCAAATATCAGTTCTCAAGGATAAGTATAAATTAGCATTAATAACAGGTGCACCCAATTTTAATACAGCGCCCCTAAAGAAAATCATTAGAAAAATTCCTAGGGTTGAATTAGACCATTATATTCAAAACGATGATAAATTTATTCCATCAATAAATGAATTCTGGTCAACTCCATATGAATTAATTGTTTTTGATAATTTTCCATTGATTCCAATTTCAAAAAGATGGAAACAGATTTTGGCTAAAAAAATTGTTTCCCAGAAATCATCAATCTTTTTATTTGCCGGACCAAATACAGAAAAGAAAGCAACAGAATCGATGTATCCCTTTTTTCATGTAAAGAATTCCCAAGTAACATTTAATGATAATAAAAGAAAACAATGGTATTGGGCTGAAGAGAATAATATCGTAAAATACTTTTCCACCGATGGATTTGATCGGACTAGATTTGAAAATATCTATCCACCGCTGAAACCAAAATTATATTTAGAGCCAGAGAGTAATATTTCCTCACTAGCTTATTATGATAATTCATCAATTCCACTATTAGTATCAGGTGAAGTTGAAGGATTAAGATCTGGTATATGGACTTCTTCGGATTTTTCAACACTCTTTTATAAAATGACGGAAACAGATCATGAAGATATCAGTGATGAATTAATAAATAATTTATTATCATGGTTTTTACGTACGAGTGGAGAAAATGAGCTCTATTTTAGAGTGAATAAAGATGTGTTTCAACAGGGTGAAGAAGTGCATATTATGGGATCACATTTTAAAAAAGATGCAAAAGAAATTTTTACATTTACAGGTTACATCACATTGTTAAATAAAGAAGATTCTCCAATAACATACGAATTAACTTATAATCCTGTAAATGAACAATGGGAAACTAAATTTCTTGCAGGTAAACCTGGATCATATTCATATGAAATTACAATGCAAAATGAAAATGAAGTCTTTACTCAAAATGGATCACTTATGATTGATGAAAGTCAGATTGAATTAAACCAAGTATCAGTTAATAAAGAAATATTGATTAAAATTGCAAATACAACAAATGGGAAACATGTAGTATGGGAGTCCCGGGCAGAATTAATTGACAAGATTAATCAGAAATTTAATGAAGAAATTGTAGTTAGGAATGTGATATTGAATGAAAACACATTAGGAATTATAATATTAGTTATACTCCTATCTATAGAATGGTATATACGGAGATTTATTGGATTAAGTTGATATTATTAATTAGTTTCCGTCAATTAATATAAAGTTAAAGATCAATTAATTAAGGTATAATGAAAAAAATTGCAGTTATAGGAACCGGATATGTCGGTCTTGTCAGTGGAGCAGGTTTAGCAGATTTTGGTAATGCTGTTATTTGTGCAGATATTGATGCCGATAAAATAAACCTACTTAAAAATAGTGAAATTCCCATATATGAACCCGGGCTCAAGGAAATAGTCTTTAGAAATGTAAACGCAGGTCGATTATCTTTCTCTAATAATGTAAATAAAGCAATCAAAGATTCTGATGTAATATTTATAGCGGTTGGTACACCGGAGGGTGAAAATGGAGCTTCGGATTTATCAGCTGTATTGGAAGTAGCCCGGGCGATTGGAGAGAATTTGAATGATTATAAAGTCATTTGTACAAAAAGTACCGTTCCCATTGGTACCGGGTTACAAATCATGGATAAAATTTCAAAATTGTCCAATTCATCTACAAAATTTGATTATGTATCAAATCCAGAATTTTTACGAGAAGGGTCAGCTGTAAAAGATTTCCTCTGGCCGGATAGGGTGGTAATAGGTGCATCAAACCAAAGAGCTATTGACATGATGAAGGAAGTGTACAGACCGCTATATATCAATGAGACTCCCATTATTGAAACTACTATTCAAACAGCTGAATTGATAAAATATGCCAGCAATGCTTTTTTAGCAGTGAAAATAAGTTATATTAACGAAATTGCAAATATATGTGATGAAATTGACGCTGATGTACATGTTGTTTCAAAAGCAATGGGAGTTGACGGCAGAATCAGCCCCAAGTTTTTACATCCAGGCCCCGGCTTTGGAGGTTCCTGTTTCCCAAAAGATACCAAAGCGTTGATTTCAACTGCAAATGAACTGGGATCAGGACTGGAAGTCGTCAATGGTGCAATCAGGGCAAATAAAAGGCAAAAAGAACGAATGGTTGCAAAATTAATGAAATTAATGAGTAATGATGTATCCGGGAAAACAATCGCTTTGCTTGGGTTGGCATTTAAAGCACAAACCGATGACATTAGAGAATCGCCCGCTATAGAAATGATAGAATCACTTCTAGCAAGCAACGCTACCGTTAATGTATTTGATCCTGTTGCAAATGCGAATATGAAGAAAAAATTCAATCAAATAAATGTATTTGAATCTTGGGAAGATGCAGTAAAAGAAGCGGACTGTGTAGCGATTATGACTGAATGGAATGAATTTAGAGGACTGGATTTAGCGAAGTTAAAAGAGTTGGTAAAATCTCCTATTATTCTTGACAGTCGAAATATATTAAACAATGACACTCTTGAACGTCATGGATTTACATATGATAATGTTGGTCGAAAATAAGAATGAAAATTATGAAAACAGAGTTCCCGGGATTAATGATTGTTGAACCACATGTTCATGGTGATGACAGAGGTTATTTTTTCGAAAGTTACCGATCTGAATATTTTAAAAAAGCAGACTTAAAATTAGCGTTTGTTCAGGATAACCAATCCAAATCAAAACGAGGTGTATTGCGAGGATTGCATTATCAGCTACTTCACGGTCAGGGAAAATTAGTCCGATGCACTTTGGGAGAAGTGTTTGATGTGGCGTTGGATATTCGGAAGGGATCACCCACATTTGGAAAACCCTTTGCTATGACTCTCAACGATAAAGATCACATTGCCTTATATATTCCACCGGGGTTTGCCCATGGATTTTGCGTTGTATCTGACGAAGCCATATTTCAATATAAATGTACAGAAAAATATTACCCAGATGATGAATATGGAATTCGCTGGAATGATCCAACTGCAAATATTCAATGGCCAATTGATAAACTTATACTTTCCAATCGAGATCTCAATTTTCCGGATTTGGCAGATCAGGATAAATTATTATTGCCGAATTTCGAGGGCTAATGATGGGTAAAATATTTATCGTTACTGGTGGGAGTGGATTTATAGGATCAAATTTCATCCATTTCATGTTAAATGAAGGATATGCCGAAAAGATCATCAATCTCGATAAATTGACTTATGCTGGAAATCCTAATAATTTATCAGATTTTCAACAGGATGAGCGTTATGTGTTTGTTCAAGGTGATATTTGTAATCAGAATCTTGTCAAGGAATTATTTCTGATTCAACGTCCAAATGTCATAGTCAATTTTGCTGCTGAAAGCCATGTAGACAGATCAATTGATGGCCCTGGTGATTTTATCAAAACCAATATTTCTGGTACTTTCACTTTATTACAGGAATCGCTCCGTTATTTTCAGACATTAGAAAATGAAAATAAAGAATTATTCAGGTTTCACCACGTTTCAACTGATGAAGTGTTTGGCAGTTTAAATGAAAAGGGTTTTTTCACTGAAGAAACACCTTATAATCCCAGTTCACCCTATTCCGCATCCAAGGCAGCTTCTGATCATTTAGTTAGAGCATGGCAAAGAACTTTTGGACTCCCAATCATAATTTCAAATTGTTCAAACAATTATGGACCTTATCAATTCCCTGAAAAATTAATTCCTTTAATGATCCTCAATTGTTTAGCTGAAAAATCACTTCCTGTATACGGTACAGGAGAAAATATAAGAGATTGGTTATACGTAGATGATCATTGTGAAGCTATACATACAATTATTGAAAATGGGAAAATTGGAGAAACATATAATGTTGGTGGAAATAATGAGATTATGAATATTGATATTGTAAACGTAATCTGTAATCTATTAGATGAAATAAATCCATCAACTCATCTCAAATCTTATACGGAATTAATCACATTTGTGACGGATCGTCCCGGTCATGATTTTCGTTATGCCATTGATTCTTCCAAATTGAAAAATGAATTGAATTGGGTACCAAAAGAAACATTTGAAACAGGAATTAAAAAAACCATTAAATGGTATTTAGAAAATCAATCATGGTGGAAGGATATTCAAAACAAAAACTATCAACAGGAAAGATTGGGAGTATTATAACATAACATGAAAATTACATTTAAATTTATTTCATCCATTATTTTACTGTGTTTGATATCTGCTCAAACAGATGAATTTGAATCATTGACGAAAGGTGCCGGTAGTTATCAACCAGTTTATCAGGATTTATCCAACCCTCCAATTCCATTGGAAAGTGAAATTGACCCAAACGAGTATTATTTAGGCCCGGGAGATCAATTGCATATTGTAGTTACTTCATTAGAAAATAAATTGCTTCCAGGACAGGAATATGATTTATTCAATGCAGAAACTGTGGAATATTATGAATATATAAGCCCCGCCGGAGAGTTATCTTTACCATCAATTGGTCAATTTTCTACAAAAGGAAAAACATATCAGCAAATTAAAGAGGAAATCAAATCTGCAGCTTCTAAAAAATCATATAAAAAAATTCAAACAACAGTCAGATTATCATCGATTCGTTCATTTAAAATTCAAGTAATAGGAGCCGTTGAATATCCCGGATACGTTGAAATGACACCTATTAGTAGAGTGAAAGATGCAATTAAAGCAACAAAAGGTGTTCAAAAATACGGTAGCAGTGACGTAGCATTTTTAGAACGAAATGGAATTAAACAAAAACTGACTTTGAAAGAATTTTTAATAAATGGTGATTTAACACAAAATCCAACATTAATGGAGGGTGATAAAATAATTATCCCTTTTGTTGAAATAATGCAAAAGGACAAAGAGAACTTTACCGAATATAAAACCCATCAAATTATTGTACATGGTTTTGTAAGAAGACCTCGAGGGTTTTCTTATGTACCTGGCTATAGAGCCAGTGATTATATAGCAATGGTAGGCGGAGCATTAAATATTGGTAGTTATAGTAATACAATAATATATCGAGCGGATGGAAGTGAATTGAACAATGCTTTTGATGAATTTGTTGAACCGGGCGATGTTATTTTTGTACCGGAAAGTCTTCGTAGCCGAATGTTTGGGAATATAAGTATTCTACAAACGGCCACAGCTATCGCAACACTCTATTTAACATACAAAGCAGCTATTATAGGGCAATAATGATAAAACTTACACCTCACGAGCAAAAAATACTGGATTTGGTTAAAAAGAATCCTGAGATAATCCATAATCCGGAAAAAAGGAAAGAAATTGCAGATCAAGAGGGTTTTACTGAAAAAACACTTCGTAATCGAATGGGTGATTTGAAAAAATATGGTGTCCTGCCAGGAAGTGAAGAGTCAGAATTGTCAATAAACACTGATTTTGATGATATCGATTTATTTAGAATAGGGCAGATTTTATGGTCATCTAAATTAGAAATATTTCGAAATGTATTTGTTGTAAGTATATTATCTGTGATTCTTGCATTTATGTTACCAAAAACTTATCGTTCTACAGCAATAATTATGCCTCCTGCTTCCTCGGGAGATAGAAATATGTTTGGAGGAGGAGGAGAGATGTTTGCTTTGGAAAGTTTGCTAAATCCAACATCAGTAAATGACGCGAGTACCTTTATAGCTATTCTTAAAAGTCGTACCATAATACGGAGTGTGATTAAAAAGTTTAATTTAGTAGAATTTTATAATTCAGTAAATATTGAAAAAGCTGAAGAATCGTTATCAGAAGATACACATTTTGAAATTGATGAAGAGGGGACTATCAGTGTCTCTTCTCAAATAAAAACAGGATGGTTCCACCCGGATGAAGAGGAGGAATATTGTAAAAAGTTATCAAAAGATATAACGAATTATTTTGTCATGAAATTGGATGAAGTCAATAAAAAATTAAAATCTGAAAAAGCAACTCAACATCGTGAATTTATAGAAAATAGATATTATCAAAATATTGAAGATTTAGCAAAAGCGGAGGAAGAATTAAACATTTTTCAAGAAAAACACAATACAATTTCTCTTCCTGAACAAACAACAGCGGCAATCCAAGTAGCAACAGAAATAATTTCAAGACTCTCAGTAAGCAAAGTAAAGTTAAGCGTATTAGAACAGACTCTTTCAAGCAACCATCCGGAAATCAAGTTATTAAAATCAGAAATTGCCGGATTAAATACACAATTAAAAGAATTGGACAATGAAGATGACTTTCCCATGATTCCTGGGTTTTCAAATGTACCGGATTTAGGCCTTGAAATCGGAAGATTAATGAGAGATGTTGAAGTTCAGAATACGTTATATACATTTTTAACCCAACAATACGAAGAAGCTAAAATCAAGGAAGTAAAGGATACACCAACAGTACAAGTTCTGGATTATGCTGTTTTGCCTCAATTAAAATATAAACCATCTCGAGCAAGAGTATGTATTATTGGGTTTGTTCTTTCAACTGTATTTTCATTGTATTATGTTTATTTTCGCAAGAGATGGCAACTATCTACCAGCACCATTAAATAATAATCATTACCAGTAATGGAAAATATATTAGCTGCTGATATTCAGCAAAATGATTGGAGATTCGATCATACAATCCAATTTCTAAATTTAAAATACCTTACTTATATATTTAAATATCCAATAATCAGCTTATAAGTAATTAGTGTAATTTTAATGTTTATTTCCAAACCGTTTATTAAAAATACATTTTTTACCTATATATCTCAATTTTTGGCAGTGCTATTAGGTATTTTAATTGTAAAGATAATGGCATTATACCTAACAAGCGAAAATTTAGGAATTTATTTTCTTTCCAGGAGATTAGTTTTATTATTTATCCCTTTGATTACTTTAAACCTTGCCATGGGTTTATCTTGGTTCGGCAGTAAACGTGATTTTAGCCGATTATATTTTAATAAGATTGTTTTTACATATATTCTGATTGGGCTTGGGCTTTTTATTTTTATTTTGATTTTTGACAATGCGATATTGAGTCAAACTATTTATAATAATAATGAATATGAATACATTATTAGCCCAATCTTCTTTTTTGTATTTGCATCAGGATTTCAAGTACTCACTGTTGGCTATTTGAGGGGAAATCGACAATATAATTTGATGAATTTATCAAATATTTTCTATCGCACATCATCTATTGTAGTACTGCTATTGATTATTTTTCTAAAAATAGGAACAGAATTATTAGCCGAATTTTTTTATTATGGTGCATGGTTAATTATTATATATAATATAATAATTTTGTTTAAAGACACGAATAAAATGACAAATAAGATAGTCAAAAAACAAAATTTAAAGCAAATTTATGAATATAGTTTATTTCGAATTCCCAGTGGTATTTTTTACGGACTTATATTTTTCCTACCTATTTATTTAACATCAAAATGGTTTTCATTAACAGATGCCACACATATTGGAATCATTGTCACAGTTGCAAACACTGCTGCTATGATTGGCATTCCATTTAATTTATTATTTCTTCCCACATTTTCTCATTTGCATGATATAGGTTCTAATGAACAAGTCCGAGAAAGAATAAATATAATAATAGAATTTATTTTTCAAGTTATATTTTTTATTGGGCCTTTAATCTATTTATTTTCTCAGGAAATCATTATCATGTGGTTTGGACAAAATTATGTCAATACCATAATATATTTACAATTAATGAGTCCATTTGTTGGTCCATTTATTGGTTACATCATGATACGCGGAATAATCGATGGCTTATCTTTTTATCCTTATTCAAATATTATAACGATGTTCTCATTTATTACATTAATAGCACTAACTTTCATCCTAAAAATATTTATTAATAATCCAATAAGTATTACACTTTCCTTTTCAGTAGGTCTGTTTACATTGTTTGGAATTGCTTTTTATACGATAAAAAGAATCACCAATATTTCTATCTTTACAAAAAGCAATCTTGTATCTTTTATTATTTTAGTTATTATATATATTTTAGCATTTTTCACACTATCTATAAACATTTCATTTTTATATCTGCTGATAATAAAATTTATTGTTTCACTTATAATAATAAGTTCTTTATTCTATTATTATTATCAAACAAAAGCCAGTTGGATTATGTATAGTAACATAATAAGAAATGATAAAAATTGATAAAGCTGTAATCCTATTATATCCATTGGGATTATTATTGATTTCATTTTTTGTAGATAATGACGTTTTTATTTATAGTCTATTATTATTAACAAGTATAATTATTTATGAAATTTTTATTAGTCAGGATCAACCTTATTCCGGTATTCGAGGTGTTTGGTTATTAGCTACACCTTCCTTGATTTTTGTTTCATATACAGTATTTATATCGATCCCCAGTATATATATTATTTCTACCATAGACCATCCCCAAGAACTAAATTACTTTCTAAGTGTTTTATCTTTTTACCTTCTGTTTCCCATGGGATTGTATTTTGGAAATAAAATTTACCCCATTCAACATGAAAGAGTGGAAAAAATGTATGAAATGGAATGGTCATTGGAGATGGGTCATAGACGTATTTATGAAATTTTAATCGTCATGTTAAGTATAATTATTTTGATTCTGGGTTTATACATAATTCGTGTTGAAACAATACCTGTTTTTGAAATTATTAGAAACCCAAATGTTTATAAAACATTGTTTATGCTACGTGAAGAATCAATGAAATTGCTCAATGTTCCTAAAATTGAAAAATATTTTTATTCATGGAGTCGAGATTTACTCATACCATTAGGTATTGTATCAAGCTTATTTCTTTACATGAATAATAAAAAACGGAAATATTTTTTATTATTTTTGATTTATTTTTTTGTAGGTATTTTTAATAATTCGATTACAGTTGCAAAACTCCCAATTGCTGCCATATTTTTTTCCTTAATGGCAATGTATTTACTAAAAAAGCGGCATTTTTCATTTAGAATGATAATTGTTAGCATAATAAGCATTTTTTCCATTCCCGTCATGATTAATTATATTGCATCTTTGCCGCATTTGAGGACACCTGAAAAATTATTATACGCTATTGCATATAGATTATTTATCGTTCCGGCGGAAGTACTATTTGAATATTTTAAAATTTTCCCCAACAAACACCCCTTTTTACTTGGAAGGAGTACTCAACTGTTTTCATGGATTCATTCAGATGGGAATTTTAATACAGCAAATTATGTTGCTCAAGTGTGGTGGAAGGATCGGTTTACAACTGGTTCAGCAAATGCTGTTTATATTGGAAATTTTTGGGCTGATTTTGGTTTATTTGGTGTTATGATAATGACACTGATTTTAGGCTTTTTGATTCATTATATCTATAAACAGATACTAGCAACAAGTGATTACAAAATGGATATGATTTATGTTACATTCACCACTGCATTTATTTCTCATTTTACCTTTAGTTTTGTATCATCATCTATTACCGTCATTGCAATAACAAAGGGAATGATTTTCATTCCTTTGTTATTATACTTTTATAGAAATCTTCAAAGTAAATTCAAAAATGCTCCATTGTAATAAAGTAGAATCAGGACAATTTCATGTATGTATAATTACAACGACACATGATCGTTTTGATGGACGAATTTTTCATCATCAAGCAAAAACATTAAATAATGCTGGTTATAGAATTACATTTTTAGCACCAGGCAATTTCAATGGAATTGAAAAAGGTATTCGCATTATTTCTATTCCACCTAAAAATAATAAGTATAAGCGACTATGGGGTAATATCAAAATTTTAAATACAGCATTAAAATTAAAAGCAGATATTTACCATTTTCATGACCCAGATTTTATATTATATGGAGTAGCTCTTAAATGGATATCTAAACAAGTTGTGATATTTGATGTGCATGAAGATTTCTCGTTAGTACTTTTAGAGAGAGATTGGATTCCAAAATGGCTACGAAAAATTTATAGTGCGGTTTATAGATTTGTTGAAAAATTTGCTTCTAAAATATTTGATGGCATTATAACTGCTACGGATCATATTCAAACATTATTTCCAAAAGAAAAGTCTGTTATTGTTCATAATTATCCAGAGAATAGTCATATTAGGATAAAACGGGAAAATGTGATTCCGAAGAGTTTAGTATATATTGGTGGATTAACTCCTATTCGTGGAATAGAAGAAATGTTGGAAGCTGTTGTACTCTCTCATAAAACAATCTCCATTAATATTCATATATATGGTGATTTCTCTGATAAGAATTATGAAAAAAAAATTAAGTCCGTATTTATGCACGATTATATTCATTTTCATGATGTCTTACCTATGAATGAAATGTACCAAAAAGCTTCACAATATTCTGCTGGAATTATTTGTTATTTACCATTACCAAATCATATTGAGTCGATGCCAAATAAAATATTTGAGTATATGATGTTGGGGCTACCTATTATTGGAACAAATTTCCCATTGTGGAAGAAAATAATTGATGAAAATGGATGTGGTTTAACTTGTAACTCTTCTAATTCGAAAGAAATCTCTGATTGTATTCTTTCTTTGTTCTCAGATGCAAATGAATTAGAAAATAAAGCACGTACATCTAGTATTGTATATAATAATTATTACTCTTGGGAAAATGAAAAACGGGTGTTGCTAAATTTCTATTCTTTAATTCTTGAGAACGATATTTCTTAAGTATAAAAAAATTATTTTTCTAGTATGAAAATTTTAATCATTTCTCAATATCATCCTCCAGAGATGGGTGCAGCTGCCATGCGGTGGAATGATTATGCACACATTTTATCAAAAATTGGACATAAGGTAACAGTTTTGTCCGAAATTCCAAATTATCCTTCTGGAATTATCAATGAAAAATATTCGAGAAAATGGTTCTGGATAGAGAAAGATCCCACTGAAAGCTTCACGATTGTTCGAACAGCCGTATGGGCGAATGGGCGGCACACTACCATTCAACGAATCGGGTTTTACCTCTCTTTTATGTTTTCAGCCATTTATGGAGGTGTAAAATTAGGTTCGTTTGATTTAATCTTCGCTTCATCACCACCACTGTTTGTTGGTATTTCGGGTATGGTTCTCAGTAAACTAAAAAAGATTCCAATGATATTTGATATCCGAGATCTTTGGCCTGAATCGGCAAGAGCCTTGGGTGAAATAAATTCTACACTAATTTTATCCATTGCTAAGTGGTTCGAAGAAAAAATTTATTCACACTCTACTGGTTTCTTTTTGGCTGTACCGGGATTTACTGAATATTTGACAAAACAATTTCCATTTGCAAAACGTAAAATAATAGCAAATCTAATGAATGGTGTGAGTAAAAAATTTATTAATAAAATAGAATGTGATAATTCGAAAGAGAACGACATATTTACTGTTTTATATAGCGGAAATATCGGATTAGCTCAAGGATTAGAAACGGTTATAAAAGCAGCAATAATTTTAAAAAATTATCCCATTAAATTTCAGATTATCGGTGACGGAGTCGAACGGAAATTATTAGAAAAAATGGTGCATAAATTAGAATTAGTAAATATTGAGTTTGTTGACCCTATATCAAGAAATAAGTTAATTACGTTTTTGAAATCTGCCCATGTGTGCTTAGTTCCATTAAGAAATAATATTCTATTTATGAATGCAATTCCATCCAAATTATTAGAATATATGGCATGTGGAAAGCCAGTGATAATCGGAGTAAAAGGAGAAGTAGAAGACTTAATGCAAAAATCAAATTCGGGAATATGTATTGAACCTGAAAATGAGCAGGCATTAGCTGATGGGATTATAGAGTATTTCCAAAATAAAAAATTAAGAAAAATGCATGGTTCGAATGGTGCAAACTATATCAATCAGCATTTATTGAAAGATGATTTAATTGAAAAAGCCATGGAAAAAATTGAGGATAAATTATGAAAATATTAACTATCATTGGAGCCCGTCCACAATTTATAAAAGCAAGTATGGTTTCTCGCTCTTTACATAAAAAAGGAATCCATGAAATTCTATTACATACTGGTCAGCACTATGATGAAAACATGTCAAACGTATTTTTTAATGAAATGGAAATTCCTAAACCGAATTATAATTTGGGTGTTGGTTCCGGTTCGCACGGTGAACAGACGGCAAAAAGTTTGGAAGGAATCGAGAAAGTCATAATGAAGGAAAAACCGGATTTAGTTTTGGTTTATGGTGATACGAATGCAACTGTAGCTGGAGCATTAGCGTCATCGAAACTACATATCCCTATTGCACATGTTGAAGCTGGTTTACGTTCCTACAATCGGAGAATGCCTGAGGAAATTAATCGTGTATTAACGGATGTTATTTCTTCATATTTATTTTGTCCCACAAAACTTGCTGTTAAGAATTTAAAAAAGGAAGGAATTACTGATGGTGTCTTTTTGACGGGAGATGTTATGGTGGATTCTCTTTTACATTTTACAAAACTTGCTGAAACAGAAGCGACCATAATGAAAAAATTAAACATAACTTCTAAAAATTATGGTTTAATGACAATTCATCGTCCTGCAAATGCAGATGATAGAGAAATAATGTTCAAATTAATTGATGTTTTAAATCAATCGCCAATTCCATTGATTTTTCCAATACATCCTAGAACAAGAAAATTACTTTCTGAATTCGATTTTGAGTCTCACAAAACAATTCAGCCAATCAATCCAGTGGGATATTTGGACATGTTAATTTTGGAAAAATACGCTCAAGTTATTCTTACAGATTCAGGTGGAATACAAAAAGAAGCGTATTTACAAAAGGTTCCGTGCATAACTCTACGCCCAGAAACGGAATGGATTGAAACAGTTGAAGACGGATGGAATACAATTGTAAATGAAGAGTATGGTAGACTACTGGAATTAATAAAGTCGCCGCCTATACCTAAAAAGTGGATTTCCCATTATGGAGAGGGAAATGCTGCAGGAAAAATTACAGACATTTTACTCAGTTAATCGATTCCCCTTTTTATCCACTTTTCCTATAATTCTCCCAGGATTCCCAACAACCATAGAATAAGCTGGTACATCTTTGGTTACCACAGCTCCGGAACCAATCATGGCATATTCTCCTATCGTTACTCCGCAAATAATGGTGACGTTGGCTCCAATGCTTGCTGATTTCTTCACCAGTGTCTTTTGATAATAATCACTGCCACGCTGGGGAAATTCTGAACGAGGAATTTTTATATTTGTAAAAACCATGGATGGGCCACAAAAAACATAATCTTCTAATTCCACTCCTTCGTAAACGGATACATTGTTTTGAATTTTTACGTGGTTTCCTATCTTTACATTATTACCGATATTTACATTTTGTCCAATTGAACAATTTGTTCCGATTTGTGCTCCGGATTGTACATGGGAGAAATGCCAAATATTAGTATCTTTTCCAATCTCAACGTCTTCATCTACATATGAAGAATCATGTACAAAATAATTTTTCTTTTCACTCATATTTTCTCCAATTGGTCGCTTACGGTAACAAGAATTTTCATGACTTCCAACGCATGTTCTCCGTTTGCTTTTTTGGGTTTAGTCCCGTCTAAATGATCCACGAAATAACGTAATTCTTCGGTCAGAGGCATTGTATGGTCATAATCAATAAGTTCTACCTCGCCGTCCATTTTTTCAGGTATTTTCCCATTTAATTCAAATTTTTTATTATAATATTTTAATGGTTTGTCTATTGCTGAATCCTCAAATGATAACATTCCTTCAGAACCAACGACCACCAATCTGTGTTCTTTAAATGGGTGCAACCAGCTTACAAATATATGGCCGTGAATATTATTCGGATATTCCAATATGGTTAACGTAGAATCATGAATTCTTTTTTGTAAAAATGTGCTGCCATGGGCGTTTATTTGCATTGGAAAATCTTCAATAAAATATTGAAAAATAGAAATATCATGAGGTGCCAAACTCCAGAAAACATTTTCTTCAGTCCTTACTTGCCCAAGATTTAAGCGGTTACTGTAAACATATTGTAGCTTCCCGATTTTTCCTTTATTAATTAATCCTTTTATTTTAATTATAGCCGGATGAAAAAGTAGAACATGGCCCACCATAAGATTAACATTATTTTCTTCAGCCAGTTTTAACAATGTATCTGCATCATTAATAGTTAATGTAAGGGGTTTTTCAATTAATATATGTTTTTTTGCTTCTATTACTAATTTAGCAATAGTGAAATGAGTTTCAGCAGGTGTAGCTACGGTAAAACCTGAAAATTCTGAATCTGATAGAGCTTCATCTAATTTTGAAAAAACTTTAACATTAGGATATTGTTTCGAAAATTGGTTTAAAAGTTCGTGATTTGCATCAACAATTCCGCCTAGAACTCCCAAATCGTTTAATGTACGGATATGGTTTTTCCCCCAATTTCCACCTCCAACAACGCACACTTTTTTATTTGATTTCATTTTATCCAATTTAATTAACTCATTAAGTGAGTTCATATTCAATTTATACCCTAATAATTCATTAAAAAACCAATTCTCCCGGAAGACTCATTTTCATTCGTATCAAAAGTTAAATTCCCAGTGATATAGACTAATTGAGTTAGTCGATAATCGAGCTTTAAACCAATAAGTGTTGATTCACTAATATCTCCGATCAACATGGGTGTTGTATCATCCAACTCTTCATTTCTAAAACTATAGTTATTATTAGGGTCAGACCCAATCCCCGACCCTTTTTTCAAATAAGAGAGATTCAGGGAAAGGAGTATTTTATAAGTTGACCACATGTTCATTTCTGCATAGATTAATTGAGAATTCGGTCCCAGTGGAAATCCTAATCCTATTTCTGAAGATGTAAAGGTTAACAGTGAATCATTGTGAGTGTATACCCATGGACGGCTTGCGGTCCATTCAAGTCTGAAATCTGGTAGTTGTGGATTTGAAAATGGAACCCAATGGAATCCCGATTGAAAAATAAATTTATTTCCCCACCATGGACTAAAAAGTTTAAACCAGGATAATTCATCCCAGAAAAATGTACCATAAATAGATAACCCTGGTTTTGCATTCCACATGGCATCGAAAGACATGAGTACATTATCCCGATTCCCAAGCCCGTGTTCTTCTGACCAAAATAGATTAATCGGTAATAAATAACCCAATTCAATATTTCGACGTGCGTAAATAACCATTTCAGTAAATGAAACAGTTAGTGATGATGTGAGATCAAATTCAAAACGATGGGCGGCGATGTGTTTTTCTTCAACATTCCCTTTACGATTGTCTCCAAAGGGATCTAAAGAGCCCATAAAACTTTGAGCTCGAATTTTTTTATAATCTTTTGAAAATCTGAAAAATGAAAAGGATTGCACATTTGCAGATAATACAGGGGAGTGTTTTTTACTAAATCCCCAATAAATTGGAATTTTACTGATTTCAGTATTCATGATTACGTTTTTGAAATGTAATGATGCTTCACTTACATCCCAAACAAGCCAATTAGTGTTTTCTTCTATAAGAGCAAATCCTTGTTTGAATTCTTCAGGAAGTGGATGTCCTTCTTTATAACCTACTCTGAATAATGAATATTTGCTATGAAATGAGAATTGATTGGTGATTTTCCCTGAAATGGTTACTTGATCGTTATAGAATGCTCGTTGAATGGTGTCTTGAAAATCAATGCTAAAAAATTCTTCCCAGTCAGCCCACATCAATAAATTATCGTCATGATAAGATACAAATCTGGTTTCAACGTTTTTAGAATCGTAAGGTTGAAAAATGTTTTTAACGAAGGTAGAGATTTGTTTTGATTGCCATGGACCTTGGATACCAGGTTCAATTTCATGGACACCGAACTCTTTTTTGAAGCGCATTAACAATGATTTTTCACGTAATGATAAATTATAATCATCAGTAGATAATTTATCTAGAGCCTGCATAACCTGGTTAACTGTAAAGGGTCGTATTCCCGGATGGATTCCATGGATTTTATGCTGTGTTGATATACGTAAAATAAAATCATTTACAGGATGATTCATAGGGATAGGCACAGTTTGTCCTGATAATAGACCGATATGTAATATTATGGTAATAAATCGAAGCAATCGTTGTTGAGATTGTTTAAGCATATATAATAAGTCTACACCCTTTAAAAGATTGATTTCTATAATTATGTCAAATACTTGACAACGTCTATAAATAGACTGTATTTTCAATCAACTTCACGGAGTATTATCGCCCTAAATCGCTAACAGTTAATCGAAAATATAAACGAAATCAATATGAATAACTGTATAGCGATCCCCCTTTTGGTGTGATCCAGCACATTTAACAGAAATATAAAATCAACTAATATTTCATTATTATGCTGGAAACATTTCAACATTTACGTATTCGATATCCACGGTGGATAGTGGCATGGGGAATTTATTTCTTTGATGCGCTCTTTTCTGCCTTGGCTTTTACACGGGTATTAATGCCTGTTTTTCTTGAACGGAATAACTTTTCATATTTGGATATTTTTTTGATTTTTGTGGTCATGCAAACTGTATTGGGCATAATATTTTTGCCAATGAATCTGTATAGGAGCGAACCAACCGTTTCACGATTTTATGAAATTCAACAAATGGTTCGTACAACATTCTTGATTGCACTATTGGCTGTTTTTACTGATGCCCTAACATCGGGAATTTTGTTGTTATCTCCTCAAGTGATTTTGCGCTACTGGCTTGCGTTGGCTTTTGGATTGGTTATTTCCAGATGGACATTTCGTACAGTACAAAAATATTTATTGACTAAAGGGTATGGCTTAAGGAAAACAATTATTGTAGGTATAAATAAAAGGGGATTTCAAGTAGCCCATGACATTGTCGCCCAAAGCCACCAAGGATTTGATTTACTTGGTTTTGTTCATTCAGATGATGATCCCCAATTAAATGGCGAGGAAGAAATGAATGTCATAGGCTATGAAAAAGACCTGAGACAGATTATTTTGGATAATCAAATATCGGAAGTAATAGTTGCCCCAGTGAAATTAGAACATACTCACGTTACGCGCATTATCACCCGGGCAAATGGTTCGCCCGTATCTATAAAAATCGTTCCGGATCTTCATGAAGTTATCAGCGGTCTAGCCCGTACAGAGCAGATTTATGGGGTACCTTTAATCCAAGTTAACCCTAACCTGGATACTGTTTATAATACCATTATTAAACGGATATTAGATTTATGTTTAGCTATTCCCATGTTGATTATATCGTCACCATTATGGGCTGTAATTGCAGCATCTATAAAATTCGATAGTAAAGGTCCTGTATTGTATAAACAAGAGCGCATTGGTAAAAATCATAGGCAATTTTTTATTTACAAATTCAGGACGATGGTGGAAAATGCAGAACAAATGACAGGGCCAGTTTGGGCCAGAGATGATGATCCGCGCATTACAAGAGTGGGGAAATTATTGAGAAGATTTCGTTTAGACGAATTACCCCAATTACTCATGGTGATTAGAGGAAAAATGAGTTTGATTGGTCCACGACCTGAACGTCCATTTTTTGTAGATAAGTTGGCTAATGAATATCCTTTTTATTATCGTCGTCATAAAATTCGCCCCGGAATTACAGGCTGGTCCCAGATTAAGCATCCTTATGATCAAGATATAGAAGATGTTCGTCAAAAATTAAAATACGATTTTTATTATATTGAAAATTTAAGCTTTTCTCTGGACTTGAAGATCATGGTAAGCACAATCTGGGTAATGCTTTCAGGTGAAGGAAGATGAGGAGTGGATGGTAACTGGTAGAGTTTTCCCACCGGAGAAGTAGCAAGTTAATGTAACTAGTGAGCAGTATATGGTAAAATATTTAGTTATCAATCTTATGTTTTATTCCTAGATTTCCTAACTGATCAATTATAATCTCCGTCGTTGTAAATCCATAGATTACATTCTAATTTTTACACTAAATAAATACACTTATATAAATGATATCCATATCCCGCATTCGTGAAAATCCAGATGCTATACAGCAGGCAGTAGCATCAAAGGGTGAACATATTGACTTGAATTTGTTACTTGATCTTGATAAACAGCATCGGGACATTCAAACACAGGTCAATGATCTACGGGCCGAGCGTAACCGAGTCTCAGAAGAAATAGCAAATGTAAAACGCACTGGAGGTGATGCGAGTGATTCGATTAACGCAATGCGTGAAGTGGGGGATGAGATTAAATCGCTTGAAGATAGAGCTGATAAGTTCAAATCTAAAATCCAGTCTGCATTGGAATTGATTCCCAATTCTCCTCATAAATCCGTTCCTGTAGGAAAAGATGAATCAGAAAATAAAGTTGTAAGAGAATGGGGAGCTAAACCTGAATTTGATTATAAAATCAAAAATCATATTGAATTAGGAACATCCCTGAAACTATTTGATTTCGAGCGCTCCGCTAAAATATCCGGTTCCGGATTTCCGTTATTTACCGGCCAGGGAGCCAAACTGGAACGAAGTCTCATAAATTTTATGCTGGATTTCCATATTAGTAAACATGGTTACATCGAAATTTTCCCTCCCTTTATGGCAAAATCTTCCGCTCCATTTACGTGTGGGCAATTACCGAAATTTGCGGAAGATATGTATTATGTGGATAAAGATGAACTCTATCTCATTCCTACATCAGAAGTTCCTGTGACCAATTACCATAGAGATGAAATTCTGAAAGAAGAAGATTTACCAAAATTTTACACAGCATATTCTGCATGTTTTCGCAGAGAAGCAGGTTCCTATGGAAAAGAAACAAGGGGACTATTGCGTGTCCATCAATTTAATAAAGTAGAAATGCTAAAATTTGTAACACCTAAAAATTCATACACTGAATTAGAAAAATTAGTTGAAAATGCAGAGGCAATACTTCAAGCTTTGGGATTGCATTATCGCGTCATAGAATTATGTACTGGAGATTTGAGTTTTTCTGCTGCCAAGTGTTATGATTTGGAAGTCTGGTCACCAGCAGAAAACACATGGCTGGAAGTTTCTTCCTGCAGTAATTTTGAAGATTTTCAATCCCGCCGGGGGAATATTCGTTATCGTCGAACCAGTGATAAAAAAACAGATTTTACCCATACATTGAATGGGTCAGGTGTTGCAACACCGCGATTGGTGATTGCGTTGCTTGAATCGAATCAAACACCTGAGGGCAAAGTCATGATACCCAAAAATCTGCAGCCCTATATGGGGTTAGAGGTCCTAGGCTGATTCGATCCATTTGGGTCTTGTTTAATATTTTCTTGTGGACACCTATTTGGGCGACCATTGGAATTGTCTTATCCTTTTTTGATTGGAGTGGCAGACCCATATCTTGGGTTGCAAAACGATGGTCAAAATTACTTTTATCGATTTGCGGTATTTCCTATTCTGTCAAAGGTCTTGAAAATTTGGATCCCAATCAACAATATGTTTTTACGTCCAACCATGAATCCGCATTTGACATTTTGTTGGTTCTCGCTACATTACCCTATAAATTGGTTTTTTTGGCCAAGACTGAATTACGGAAAATTCCTTTTATGGGCTGGGCCATGATGCTGGGTAAATATATTTTTGTTAACAGGAAAAACCATAAAGCTGCTTTAACTTCAATGGATCATGCCATAATTTCATTACGAAAATACCCTCGTTCAATTATGATATTTCCTGAAGGAACACGATCTATAAATGGAAAGATAAAATCGTTTAAGAAAGGTGGTATTATTTTAGCGATTCAAACTGGCTTACCACTGGTACCCATGGCCGTCTGTGGAACAATAGATGTTGTAAAAAAAGGATCGTTTAAAATTCGTTCCTCACCTATTTACCTTAAAATAGGTACACCCATTGACGTAAATAAATTTTCATATGAGGACCGAAATAGAGTTACTGAAATTCTTCGTGATCAGGTCGTAAATTTAAAATCATCATGAACCACAAATACAACCATTTAAGCCAATACATGATTCCGGAGAATAATGTATTTCCATTTAAGGCTATTTATGAACCGAAATTAGGTAGGGAAGTTGATTTAATCAGGCAATGGTTTTCATTGCCTCTTGGATCAAAACTACAAATGCAGAATCATGACTTTGTCATTATTCTTTATCATGGAAGACGCAATTATAATAAAGGTCCAGATATTAACGATGCAGTTTTGTTTATAAATGGACATAGGGTAATGGGTGATATTGAATGCCATATCAAGGAAGCAGATTGGTATAATCATGGGCATACTGACGATATCAATTATGAAAATGTTATACTTCATATCATCAAGGAAACAACATTGCAAAATTCACCTATCCCACATACAGTTATTTTACCCAATATAAAACGGTGGAATTGTTCGCTGAATGATAAAAATCGTGTATCTGATGATAGATCATTATTAAAAAGCCTTGGTGCCCTGCGATGGTATGATAAAGTGGAGAATTGCAGAAAAGATCAGTCGTATGTAGAATTGTCAATACCACTAGGGTGTGGAGGAAATGAAGATAATTTTAAAAGGTTGATTCATTCAATAGATTTAGCCGTTATTATTGAAATACCATTCAGGAAAAAAATTGATTATGTAAATAAAATAGCTGATCATATCAAATGGGAACATTGTGGTATACGACCTGCTCAATGGCCGGAGAATAGACTGCAGCTTTTGGTTGAATTAATTTCATTTATTGAAATTATAAACTCAATAGAATTTGTTCAACCTGATGTTTTTTTTAAATATTTATCAAGAGCATGTCCCAGCGGAGGCCGGGGTATCTTGGTGGAGTGCTGTATTAATTATTTTTATCCATCCTTTGCCACTCTTGCGTTAAAAACCAACAATGCAATTGAATACAAAAAATGGAAACGTGCCTGGTCTGAGTTGAAACTGCAGAATCCCTATGGTCGCCATGTAAAAAGATTCGGGTATTTATTTTCAAGAAAAGAATTATGCTCTGTGAAAATTGCCCAAGGATTACTTCAATTAGAAAAAGAATTTTGTACACCCCAATATTGCATGATGTGTCTCCTAAAACAAGTGAAAGTGAATGCTGTCAAGAACTGAAGCAAAAAACCTGGTCATTCGTTGGCAGGAAGATGGACATAAAGTTGTATTTACAAATGGCTGTTTTGATATTTTACATCGCGGCCATGTGGATTATTTGGAAGCTGCCAAAGCAGCAGGGGATAAACTGATTATTGGTTTAAACAGTGATATTTCAGTGAGAAAATTAAAAGGAAACTCTCGACCTTTTCAAAATGAACAGGATAGAAGGGCAATATTAACTGCCCTTTCATGTGTGGATGAAGTTGTCATTTTTGATGAAGATACACCAGCTGAATTAATTGGTGAACTTTTACCAGATATATTAATAAAAGGTGGTGATTATGACGAAGATGAGATTGTAGGGCGAGATACTGTATTGGCACATGGTGGAGAAATTATAATAATTCCTTTCGTGGAAGGGGCCAGTACGTCAAATATAATTTCCAGGATTTTATCATCTAAAGCACTTGACTGACCCCTGTGTTAAGTCTAATTTCGCCTTCCAAAATTTGCTCTAAAACCTTATGATTAAAGAATTTACACGAATATTTCTTACACTGAATATCTTGGTGATGTCCCTACTTGCCCAAGATTCGACTGTCGCTAATTCTGAAGAGATGGAAAGTAAAGTAAATAGTGGGTTTACAAATACCGTTTATTCTAATGGTGATGGGTCTGTAAATCGCCTGCCACAATTGTTACTGGATGTAAAAGTGTTATTGACAGAAGCTATGATTGCCGATGTATATAAAGATACATTGGAAGTAATTTATTACCTGGATCGTATTTATGATCTTCTGGGAGAAGCGGATCAACTGGGCGAAAAAACGGATGCAGACCAAGAAGAATTCGATCGATTTATTGCGTCTTTAGATGACATATATACCAAACGACTCCATACTCTTGAATTATCAGAAGCACCCATTTCCGCTGCCTATGCACGGCAAATGATTGATGATACTACGATTCCTGTTGAAATGGAAATGGGAAACAGCAAATTTATAGTTGTAGATGACCGAGATGGACATATTCCCTTGGTTCGCACCAAAACAGTAGACCAGTATATTAAATATTTTCAAACCAAGGGTCAGAAACAATTTCAAATCTGGTTGGATCGTTTACCAGAATATGGTGACTTGATTAAGGACATTTTGGATGAACAGGAACTCCCTGAAGAATTGATAAACTTGGCAATGATTGAATCTGGTCTAAATCCCAAAGCATTTTCCAAGGCCAGTGCTTCAGGTATGTGGCAGTTTGTATACTCCACAGGAAAAATGTATGGACTGAAACGTGACTGGTACGTGGATGAACGTCGTGATCCTATCAAAGCAACCTATGCTGCCTGTGCTCATTTAAAAGATTTATTTGCTGAATTTGATCACTGGTACTTGGCGCTGGCAGCCTATAATTCCGGTTCAGGGCGTATTCATCGGGCCATTCGCTTGCACCAGACATCCGATTTCTGGCAGCTCCATTCTCTTCCCAGAGAAACACGAAATTATATTCCATATTACTTGGCAGCGGCTATTATCACCAGAAATCCGGAAGAATATGGGTTTGTCGCTCATTCTTCAAAAAGCAAAACCCCCTTTGAATTCGATTATGTTGAATTGGAAAAAAGTGCAGACCTGTCCGTTTTAGCCCGTTCAGTGGGTGTTAGTTTAAAAACATTACAATACTATAATCCTGAATTACGCCAATCTGCTACACCACAAAACGGGTCATATGATCTTCGAATACCGAAAGGAACTGAAAGTCGGTTTTCAGCTAATTTTAATGCTCTTCCTATGGACCAGCGCTTTGCGCCTCAGTATATTGTACACAAGGTTCGACGAGGAGAAAGCTTATCTACAATTTCAAAAAAATATAAAGTGTCTATTCACGATGTGGCAGCTGTCAATAAAATTAGAAACAGGCATAAGATTAAAATTGGACAAAAATTAACAATTCCTATACGAGGAGCTTATGCTTCTCAAGATGGCCCCGCAGGACATATTAAAGTAGTATATACAGTGAGAAAAGGGGATACATTGGGGCATATTGCAGAAGATTACGGCACGAGAGCCGGGAAGATCAGACGTTGGAATAATTTATCTTACGGGCAATATATATACCCCGGACAAAAACTTGTTTTATGGGTGAAACAAGGATAATCCTTAACCTTGTCTCGGAGAAGAACCATGACTAAACAGGATATAATTGATCAAGTATCAGAAGCGACGGGATTAACTAAAGTGGAAACAGAAACCATAATGAACGGTGTTATGACCGCCATTATTGAGTCCCTGGCAAAAAATGAACGCGTTGAGTTACGTGGGTTCGGAACATTTGGTGTTAAACACCGCAAACCGAAAAAAGCACGTAATCCAGGAACAGGTGAAACGATTTATTTGCCTGAAAGAAATGCACCTACATTTAAGCCTGCAAAACATATGCGGGAACGCGTAAATGATTCATTAACCAGAAATTGAAAGTAACGAATGCCCTGCGGAAAAAAACGTAAGAAGCGGAAGATGAATACGCATAAGCGAAAAAAGCGCTTGCGTGCTAATCGACATAAGAAAAAGAAAGTTTAACGAAGAGGTTAGAAAGTCCATGGGGCGTAACACACAGGTATTGCGCTGGATTTTTCCCCTAATATTCACAAGTCTAATTTGGGGTTGGGGGTATGATGTCCATAAACGTATAAATGACAAGGCGGCTCATATTTTGGAGGGCGAACTTGGATTGTATACAAAATCTCATGCTGATGATTTGGCACTGTATGCGCCCGTAGCCGATTTCATCAAAGATATTCACCATGATGAATTTCATCGGCATTTTATTGATGCTGATTTATATACTTCATATCCCTTTGATGATTTAAACATAGCTTATGAAGAACTGGTTAATCGTTTTGGCCAAGACAATATAAAGCAATGGGGTATGGCTCCATGGTCCATTGATGAAACAGCAAATGTCCTTATAAAAATGATGAAGGCCGACCGTTGGGATGAAGCACTTTATTATATGGGTCATTTAGGCCATTACGTTGCGGATCTTCATATGCCCCTCCACACGTGTGCAAATTATAACGGTCAATTAACAGGAAATGATGGAATCCATTTTCGTTGGGAATCGCGTATGGTGGATGAACTTATTCTCGAATTTGAACCTGTTGGGCAAGTTCAAAAAATTGATAACTTCATTGAATCTGCATTAAATATTACCAGGGAATCTTTCAGTGTTTATCCTCGTTTACTTCGTGCCGATTCCATCGCCCGCAAGCACTTGACTTCTGAACAAGCTACACAATTAAGTACATATAAAATTCTCCATTTTGAAGATCGTTATTTAAAATTGCTTTATGCCGAGACTGAAGATGTTGTCCATGATCGTTTAGGACAGGCAGCTGTTTTGGTTGCATCGTATTGGTATTCATGCTGGCTGGCAGCCGGAGAACCGGAACCACCAAAATGATTGAAAATAGTTCAGCTATATCTGTCGGCGAATTAACCCGGCAAATAAAAGAAATTCTGGAAGGCTCGTTTTCCCAACTATGGGTTGAGGGGGAAATCTCCAATTTTATACACCATTCATCAGGTCACATGTATTTTACACTAAAGGACGATGAATCCGAAATCCGGTCTGCTATGTTTAAAGGAAATAATCAGTATTTACGCTTCAAACCGGAAAATGGAATGAAAGTGTTACTTAGTGGCAGGATTTCTGTATATGCTCCTCGAGGTCAATATCAATTAATTGCGACTCGATTGGAACCAGCGGGTTTAGGGACGTTATTTCTAGCATTTGAAGCATTGAAGAAAAAATTGTCAACCGAAGGTCTTTTTGATGATGAATTCAAAAAACCATTGCCTAAAATACCGGAAACGATTGGAGTAATCACTTCTAAAACCGGTGCGGCAGTTAAGGATATGATAAACGTTTTGGGTCGTCGGGCACCCTACGTGAAATTAATTCTGCGACCGACGCTTGTCCAAGGTGATGAAGCTGCTGCTGATATTGTTCGTGCAATTCAGGAAATGGATACAAACGGTAAACCAGATTTAATCATTTTCGGGCGCGGCGGCGGGTCGCTAGAAGACCTCTGGCCGTTCAATGAGGAAAAGGTTGCCCGTGCTATTTTTGATTGCCAAACGCCCACAATCTCTGCTGTAGGTCATGAAACAGACACAACGATTGCTGATTTAGTCGCTGACCTTCGGGCACCAACACCCTCTGCAGCGGCAGAATTGGCAGCACCGAGTATAGAAGAATTGACTCAAACTTTAATGGCGAAAGATGAAAAAATAGCAATATTATTAGAACATAAACTGGAATATTTTTGGCAAAAGATGGATCATATACAAGATCGTTTTGCCCTCCAGCGACCGGATGCATTTATCAATCGCATGACTGATCTTAATACCCATTTATATACTGCATTGAAACAATCAATTTTGATGAAACTGCAATCACGATTTGGACAGTTAGAAACACTCCAAGCAGAATTGTCTGTTTTAAACCCGAAGAGTATTATGAACAGGGGATATGCCATTGCGACTGCTGATTCCGGTAGAATTATCCACAGCCCAGATGAATTAAAAACAGGAGAATTGTTTAACCTGCAACTCGCAAAAGGTATCATATTGGCCCGTAAAGAAAAGAATACAAACACACATCAAAAGAAAGTGTAAATTTGATTATGACTAACGAAAAATCATTTGAAGAATTATTTCAGCGCTTGGAAGAAATTGTCCGGGAAATGGAATCGGAAGATATGAAGCTGGAAAAAAGTTTAACATTATTTGAAGAAGGTGTCAAACTTTCTGAACAGTTACGCGGTCAATTGTCTGGAGCAGAACAAAAGGTCAGTGAACTTATGGATAAGTTGGGCAAGGATAAATAATGCAGTCCGGCAAACCAAAACGGATTGGCATCTGGGGAAATACAGAAAAGTCGGCCTTTTGGGATTTGCTTCCCTCAATTGCGAACTGGGCAAAAAATCGCGAATTAGAAATTTTTTTAACGACGCGTATTATCGCCAAAGTGGATGAGAAACTGGATTTTGATTATAGTATAATTGAATATGCAGACGATTTTAAACAATTGGATTTTATTCTATCTCTCGGTGGTGATGGAACATTACTTGCTTTGTCGCGGGCAGTGGGAAACAGAAAAACACCCATTTTAGGCATTCATTTAGGGGAGTTAGGATTTTTGGCTGAAGTGACCACAGAAGATATGTTTGAAAAACTGGATCGTGTCGCTTCCGAGGATTGTGAAATTCTTGAACGCATGGTCTTAGAATGCACAGTGCAAAACGGAGATAACCCTCAAATATTTCATGCTCTAAATGATATAACCATCGACCGCGGTTCTTCCCACCGTATGGTTAATTGCGAGTTAAAAGCAAATGGAAATCATGTAGCCAATTATAAAGCAGATGGTTTGATCGTATCCACACCCACTGGTTCCACTGCATATTCACTATCTGCAGGCGGGCCCATTGTTATGCCCAGCCTGGATGCCATGGTTGTTACGCCTATTTGTCCCCATACTTTAACATTACGACCAATTGTTCTACCTGATGATAAAACGATCGAAATCACATTTGCTGATAATCAAGCAGGCGGTTTGGGATTGGCTGTAGATGGACAAGTGCAGGCATCATTAGAATTGCATGCCAAAGTAATAATCCGCAAAGCGAGCTATAAAACACAGATGATTATTTTTTCAGATACAAATTATTTTGATGTATTAAGCAAAAAAATGGGCTGGGGGAGACGGGGGGAATGACTGGTGACTGGTGACTGGTGAGCGGTGATTGGTAGTGATTCGCGATTGTACGACAGACAATTCAGATTGAATTTAATTCGGATTCTTTTTTAAATATAACAGGCATTCCAACATGAAAAAGAACATAACCAAATCAATGATACCAAAGAGTGCCACAAAAATGATATGGGGAATCAGTCCAATTGCAAAATAGGTATATGCGATAGCACAGTAAGCCAGTTTGTACAGTGTTCCCACAGTGATAAGGTCAATGTTTTTGTACAAATCTCCCCGGTAAATAAGCCAGTAGGCAATACCGATAACAAAAAGAAACGCTCCAATCAGCGAGAGAAATCCTCCGAATTTCGGTAATTGATCACTGATACCAAATAATCCAAACGCCCATGAGTAGAAAAATGTAAAAACAATTCCCAGCACTAAATCATAAATAGCACTGACTAAAAATAATCCACGGTAAAAAAACTCTCTTTTAGGGTTCATTTCTTCTTTATCCTAGTCATCCAATGATCAATAAAACTACATAAGGAATAAAATTAAAGAAAAAAAAGAGGAGCTTTAAAATACCCATAAATGAATACATGATTATATTATACTTTTCCCGGGGCATTGGAAACCAGGTATTTTGAGCACGATACACCAAATCTGGAATGAGTTTCAGTATAATAATCCAAGATGTCAGAATCACTCCATTAAAAATAGTACACCACATGAAAAATAATGTTACTGTTTGAATATCCATTATGTGACTCCTCAGTGCAATTTCATTTTATCATGAAACCTGAATAATTTTCAAGAGCTGTTACATTTATCGGTAATCATCTCTTACCGGGTAAAAAACATCAATAATTTTACAGTCAGTAATTGCTCTGCCGGAATGAACAGAGTTGGATGGAATCACCACAACAGAATTAGGTTTTAAAATCTCTCTTTTTCCATCAACTGTTAATTCAAATTCACCTTCAATAATATTGGTTACTTGTTCATTTAAGTGGGAGTGTTCAGGTAATGATGATGCAGCTTCTATTCTCCAATATGTTAATGTCATATTTTTAGAATGAACCACTTTAAGATGGAAGCCGGGGACAACTTCCTGGTCTTGAATTTTATTTAAATTTATTTTTTCCATTGGTTAATGCAATTGACAATGCCTGCTCAGGATATATTCTTAATCGTCATTAACATTCATTGTGAAATCTGAAAGTTGGTAGTTTAAAAAGAAGTTGACCATAATTTCACTTGCATGTATTTCATGGTTGTTGAAGCCAATATAGGAAATATAATCATCACCCAATTTTGAACCAAACCATTGATGGCCACCGTTTATGATTTTATAATGTACAAATTTGGCTTGATGGTTTTCATTTGAATAAATAATATTTTCGACCGTTGTACTGTCAGCTTGATTAAGATCATCAAGGAATTCAACGGATGTATCAGTTAAATCATTGAATTTTTTCCAATATGCAATATTCTCATTTATCAATAATGAACCATCATCGGAAAATTGACCGGGGAAAGGAACATTATAAGCAACAAACGGGTCACCTGTACCTTTAAAGTCAATGATGGGTACAAGGCGATCCTGATCGCAGATCTGGTCTGCATTAAGCATAAAATTACCTCCTATTGAACCAAAGGCAGTGATTTTATGTGCTAAATGACAGGCCAATTCATAGGTCATATATCCTCCATTAGAATACCCACAGGCATACACCCGGTTTCGATCAATTTTGTAACGGCCGGCAACAGTATCTATGAGTGCATCAATAAAGCCTACATCATCATGTTCATTGTTATTCCATGGTGTCCCTACATTCCAGGAATTACTTATCCCTTCTGGATATACAACAGCAATATTGTTTGGCAGTGCATAGTCATCCATTTCACTAACTTCCTGGATGAATAAAGCACTACCGTTAAAATTGTGGAGAGTAATGATTAACGGACAGGGTTCCACTGTATTTTCCGGATAAGAAACAACATATTCCCTCACGACACCATTGTGTTTAAACGATAATTTCCCTTCTTCTTTTTCACAGCTAATAAATACCATCAACGGAAAAAGTATTAATAGAATTTTTTTCAACTTTCTATCCACAACTTACGAATCTGTTTCATTTGTTAAACTCAATCACACAATGAAGCATTACTGTCAATATTCAATCTTTCTGGCTCAAAATAACTTGGAAAAGAATATGAATTATCAACAAAAATGCATTCCAGATTTGGATTTTCAAATGCCTGAAAATTGTTCATATTGTGATTATTCCCGTTCCGTAAATCTACAGAATGGAGAGGCGGGTTATTCATGCAGAGGAGATAAATCAAATTCTCATTTTCGCTTACATCAATCACTTCTATCTGATTATTGTGACAAAGTAAATGTGTTAATGCTGTAAAATCTTCAATTCCCGTCAAATCAGATATGTTTTGATTATAAATGGTCAATTCCCCATCAAATTCAGCAACCCTTTCTGTCAAGACATGGTCGTTGTCTTCTACACCGTCACCCAAGCCGATCCTTTCCAGGTAGGCTTCAAAATTGTCATCAGGAACATAAGTTATCCGGGCTTTTGGATATCTGATGGTTATTTTTCCCGATGTGTGGGCATATCCTAAAGTGTGATTTACATTTGTACATAAGTCCGGATCAGTGTAACTGCTTCCACCACCGCCGCCACCAAAAAATTCCTTACTATTAATGTGATGGGCACCTATCCCACCACCACCTCCAAAATAACCGCCACCGCCACCACCACCGGCAATATAACTATTATCAAGGTAATCAGCATTTCCTCCAATTCCAAATTCTCCATCACCTGCATTCGAGAACCAAGAAAAACCACCAGAACCACCCGTAGATTGAGTTCCACCTTTTCCTCCACCTTTATTGCTGTCGGAACCATACCCATTACCATCATTAGCTTCAGTTCCTCCGCCATCTCCACCGAAAACATTAATCCCATTTATATTTCCCCCACCGGCACCGCCTCCGCCACCGGCGACAATAACTCTGTGTTCTAATGTAGTTCCTCCAATTCTTATATCAGTAGAACCTCCTCCACCCCCTCCAGAAAAAGGTCTGCCTAAACCTGGGCGCCCTCCACCATTATATCCAGTTATAGCTCTATTAAAAATTGGAACTCCACCACAATAAATGTACAATGTTTCTCTAGGATTTACATATAAATTACATTGAACTCTACCGCTTTTACCTGGAGTATTATAACCAAATCTATCCTGTTCGCCGGATGCCCCAATAGCATCAACATGTATTTCGGTAACTCCTGCAGGAACTGTTCATTCCTGTGGACCAGCTGTGTGTTCAAATACGATTTCTACCTCTTCCTGTGAATAAATAAAGCTTATTATAAATAATGAGATAATAATTAATGATGTATTTTTCATAGCTTCCCTTTTCTATTATTGATTGCCTACATTTTAAAAGATAACCTTAAATTATTATGTATGCAATAACTTATGACGACGCAGCATACAGTCATTCATAACCACCAGTAAGCCGGCATCTTCCGCCAGTTGAGCCGCTTCATCATTGATTACATGATCTTGTAGCCAAAGTGCCTTGGCACCAATCTCGATAGCGGCTTCTGCAATGGGAAGCACATGCTCAGGCCGTCTAAATACATCCACCACATCCACTTTTTCAGGGATGTCCAAAAGGGAAGGGTAGCAATTCAATCCAACAATCTCTTTTTGTCCGGGGTTGACTGGGATTATTGTATAGCCTTGATCCCGTAAATAAAGTGCTACATAATGACTGGGACGTTCAGGTTTAGGTGACATTCCTACTACTGCAATTGTTTTCATTGCAAATATATTTCTAATAGTATCCATTTCATTCATGAACTTTCCCCTATTTCTTTTTAAACATATTTTTTATTACATACGAAACGATAGCTGGGTTTTCTTTGAGGCGTCTCACTGAATAATCATGCCAATCTTTACCAAATGGTACATATTGACGAACAGTATATCCTTTATCTAGCAATTCTTGTAATCGTCCTTTCATAGGAACACCGAATAACACTTGAAATTCAAAGCGGTCCGGTGAAATTTCATTTTCACTTATCCAATTATCCAATGCATTAATCAATGTTAGATCATGTGTTGCTATCCCAACATAACCGTCACCTGTTATAATATTTTTTACCAATTGGATAAATTGATCATTTATTTCATCTTCGAGCTGTAATGCGATTGTTTCTGATTCAGAATAAATTCCCTTACAAATTCGTACATTGAATTTTTCACTATTCAGTCTTTTAATATCTTCCGTTGAACGGTGGAGGTATGCTTGAATGACCGGTCCCACATTATCATAATGAACCAAAGCTTCCAAATAGAGCTTGATGGATGCGTCAGTATAAGGAGAGTCTTCCATATCAATACGTACAAAACTATGCAATTCTTTTGCTTTGGTTAAAAGACTGAAAAGATTATCCCTTGCAGTATCATAGCTAATGTCTAGACCGATGTGGGTTGGCTTAATGGAAATATTGCAATCGAGATCTTGCTCACTGATTGCGTCTAATATTTCAATATATGATTTCGTAATGTCTGCCGCTTCATCAATCGATTGTACATGTTCACCTAGGATATCCAACGTAGCAGCAAATTCTTTTCCATTCAATAAATTAATATGTGTAAGTGCTTCAGTGATGGTTTCTCCCGCAACATAGGGTTTTGCAAATGGTTTGATTATCCAGCGTGGAAAAATAGAAATAATGGCGGCAAGTATTGAATTAAAGAGGTTCATCAATGCTGAATTTAGCAGAAGCGTTGCGGGCTCATCAAACATAAAAATTGTTCATTTTTACAGGGATTAGCCTTGCAAGATGAACTTTCAAATCTATAAATTTCAGGCTCGAATATAACGAGATTTTATAAATGTACCGTGACTTTGGAACCATATTTCTCTTTATCTTGATCGGCATTGTTTTGGTCTACGTTCCGCTGCTTATTCAGCGGCTTGTTGCGCCAAAAAATGATTCGCCGGACAAGCTGTCTACCTATGAATGTGGCGAAGAATCTGAAGGATCCGCATGGGTGCAGTTCAATATTCGTTTTTATGTCATTGCCCTTATTTTCCTTATTTTTGATGTGGAAGTAGTCTTTCTATTTCCATGGGCAGTTGTTTTTAAAGAACTGGGCTTACTCGCATTTGTGGAGATGTCCATTTTTCTACTAATTTTAATAGTAGGACTTGCCTACGTTTGGAAGAAGGGTGATCTGGATTGGGTGAAATACCGCGTGAAATATGCCCGAGGCCGATACCGTAAAGTGATAACTGAAAAAGAAGGAACTACAGTTGGGAGTTCTTGAAAACAGGTTTCAGGATAATGTCGTTGTGGCATCCATGGATAAACTGTTGGGCTGGGCACGATCCACATCCCCATGGTTTTTTCAATTTGGATTAGCTTGCTGCGCCATCGAAATGATGGCCACCGCTGCCAGTCGGTATGACTTAATGCGAATCGGCATGATTCCCCGTTCATCCCCACGGCAGGCAGATGTGATGATTGTGGCCGGAACGGTAACGATGAAAATGTCTTTACGTGTGAAAAAATTATATGAACAAATGGCCGATCCGAAATATGTGATTGCCATGGGTAGTTGTGCTACAAGCGGAGGACCCTATTGGCAGCATGGATATCATGTACTTAAAGGAGTAGACTTGGTTGTGCCTGTTGATGTGTATATCCCTGGATGTCCACCCAGGCCTGAAGCCTTGATTGAAGGACTATTAAAACTGCAGGAAAAAATACAGGCTGATCGTCCATTGACGAAAAAAATTGCATGAGTGACGAACAGATAAAACTCATTGAAAAAGCTGTAGCAAACGCCTTAGCTGGTGATATGGATGCGATAAATGATATTGAAGATCGTGTGACCCGATCAAAAGCTAAAGCAGCACTGGTAAAAGCCAAACGTTTGGCTAAAGCCACAACACCCGCAGAAGACCCATCTAATACTGATGAATTGAAAGTAGGTGATTCAGCTCCAACTGAAAAGTCTTTATCGGAAAAAGTAGCTGCTTGTCTGAATGAGAAATTTCCTAATTCGTTGGAAGCTGAAGATGTGAATGGTCATATTCAAATGAAAGGAAAAAACTGGTTTAAGATTGCTCAATATTTACGGGATAATCCTGATTTTCTATTTGATTCACTCCAGTGTGTTACCGGTTATGATTTTGGAGAAGGTGAGGATTTGGAAGTGCGTTATAACCTTCATTCCATGACTCACAATCATACCATTGAAATCCGCATTAAAACAGATCGCAATAATCCTAAAGTTCCGTCAGTCGAACAGGTATGGCGAATTGGCGATTGGTTTGAGCGGGAAACATTTGACATGTATGGTATCGAATTTGAAGGTCATAGCAATATGATCCGAATCCTATGTCCGGAAGATTGGGAAGGATGGCCCTTGCGTAAAGATTATGAAACACAAGAAACATATCATGGTATTGTTGTACCGAAAGTGAAAGACGGGTGGGAGTAGTTCACGGCGATTTAATGACTCTGAATATTGGGCCACAGCATCCCAGTACTCACGGAGTCTTGCGTCTGAAAGTGAAAACGGACGGCGAGATAATTTCTGAAGTGGAACCCATCATTGGTTATTTACATCGCTGTTTTGAAAAACATTGCGAAAATGTAACTTATGAACAAGTAATTCCGTATACGGATCGATGTGATTATATCGCTGCTATGAATAATAATTTTGGTTATGCAGTAACAGTCGAAGAACTCATGGAAATAAAGGTGCCAGAGCGCGTCGAATACATTCGCGTTATCGTGGCTGAACTCAACCGCATCGCCAGCCATTTATTGGCCTTGGGAGCATATGGTTTGGATGTGGGTGCTTTTACTCCTTTCTTATATATGTTCCGCGATCGGGAACGGATTTTGGATTTGTTCGAAACATTATGCGGCGCGCGGTTGCTCTACAATTATATTTGGGTTGGGGGTGTTTCCCATGATCTGCCTCCCGGGTTTATTGGTGCAGTATATTCATTTCTGGATTATTTCGAACCGAAGATTGAAGAATACAATGAATTGCTCACTTATAATAAAATATTTATAGAGCGTACGGGTGACGTAGGTGTTATGCCGCCGGAAGTGGCTGTCAGTTATGGCGTCACCGGTCCAAATTTACGCGGGTCCGGAGTAAAGTGGGATATTCGCAAAGATGAACCCTATTCCATTTATGATAAATTTGACTTTGATATTCCCGTTGGAGCTGGAGAAATGGGTACTGTAGGTGACTGTTGGGACAGGTATTATGTTCGGATGGTAGAAATGAAAGAAAGTGTTAAGATTACGCGCCAAGCATTAAAAGGTATCCCTGCCGGCGATGTACACCAAGCACTGCCTAAAAAAATTCGTCCACCTCAAGGATCGATTTATAAGCGCACTGAATCACCTCGTGGTGATTTGGCATACTATATTGTCAGTGACGGTTCTCCGATTCCCTATCGCTTAAAAATGCGTTCTCCAGCATTTACTGCCTTAAGTGTATTGAGCGAAATTTCACAAGGTTGGATGATGTCAGATGTGTTGGCTATACTTGGCAGTTTAGATATTGTATTGGGAGAGATTGACCGATGACAGTGGATCAATTAATTAACTGGTTACCTTTTGGAACTGATTGGCCTGTTATTACTTTCCTGACAGCCGTTATAATCTGCGCCTTACCTGTATTTCTTTTTATAGCTGTGTATGCCTTGGTGGCTATTTATGGTGAAGTGAAAATTTCATCTTTTATGGCAGATAAAGTGGGTCCCATGGGACAAGGTGTTGGTTTTCATGCCGGTAAGTGGGGCTTGCTTCAACCCGTAGCAGATGCCCTTAAATTAATTTTAAAAGAAGATATTATTCCAGCGGCTGCAGATAAAAAATTATTTATTATGGCACCTTTTGTCGTTTTTATCGGAGCATTTATTTCCTTTGCTGCTTTGCCCTTTGGCCAAAATACGATCATAGCAGATATGAATATTGGGATTTTTTATATTTTGGCCGTCGGTTCCTTGAGCGTGATTGGAATTATACTGGCTGGATGGAGTTCCAATAATAAATGGTCCTTATACGGCGGTATGCGTTCTGCTGCGCAAATAGTCAGCTATGAAATTCCCGCCGGATTATCCATCATTTCCATTATTATGCTTACTGAAACGTTGAGTATGCAGGGTATTAATGAATTTCAGCAGGGAACTATTTGGGGAATTTTACCCAATTGGATTATTTTTAATAACCCTTTCAGTTTTATAGCCTTTTTCATTTTTTTTATAAGCGGTGTCGCAGAATGCAACAGGACTCCTTTCGATATCCCCGAAGCTGAATCAGAATTAGTGGCCGGAGCATTTACGGAATATTCCGGTATGCGTTATGCATTTTTCTTTTTAAGTGAATATGCTGAAATGTTTGTTGTAAGCGGTGTGTCTGCTACAGCGTTTCTTGGTGGATGGAACAGTCCCATTTCCGGATTTTTCGACTCTCCCGGTTGGGGAGTCTTTTGGTTCATGGGAAAAACATTAAGTCTCGTATTTGTAATGATTTGGTTTCGCTGGACGTTTCCTCGCTTACGCGTTGATCAATTAATGAGTATTTGCTGGAAAGTATTTTTACCATTCTCTTTGCTAAATATTTTTGGCGTGGGTATCTGGAGTCTGCTGGTAGGGTAAACAATGTCTAATTATTTCAGCAATATATTTGAAGCAGTCTCAACTCTGTTTACTGGATTGGGAATTACATGGCGGCATATGTTAAATATTCGCAAGGATAATGTTACACTGCAATATCCAGAAGAACGCTGGCCACGTCCGGAGCGGGATATTGGCTTTAATATTGACGATTATAACGTAATTCGCTCACGGCTACAAGTGGATATTGATGATTGTATTGGTTGCATGAAGTGTGAACGTGCTTGCCCGGTTCAATGTATTAAAATTGTTACAACAAAATCTGGAGCAAAAGGCGAAGATTTGCCAGATATAAACCATACGGGTGTTACGTCTAATGGAACCAAAAAAGCATTGATAGTTTCTCGATTCGATATTGATATGACGGAATGCTGCTATTGCAATCTTTGCACGTATCCCTGCCCGGAAGAATGTATTTATATGACTGGGGGCCCCAATTCTCACAAGCATCCAATTGATTATGAATTTTCTCAATACGATCGCAATGATCTTATTTACAAATTTGCCAAAGAAATAGATGACGAAAAATTATCAAAATATTTTCCCCAGAAAGAAGAGGCAAAAGCATGATAGTTGATGCGGCATTCTGGTTTATTGTTGTTCTGACGTTGGGCTCGGCTCTCACTGTCGTCCTTAATGAAAAACTGATATATTCCGCCATCGCACTTTTGTTCACGCTTTTTGGCATGGCGGCTCTGTATGTTTTCTTATGGGCTGACTTTTTAGCTGGTGTCCAAGTGGTGATTTATGTCGGCGGTATTCTGGTCCTGATCATTTTTGGAATTATGCTCACCAATCGCATTACATCGGTGAATATTTCCCATACAAGTGTCCAAAAAGGAATTGGGGGAATGGTTGTATTGGGAATTTTATTTGTACTTGGAGTCATGATCCTCAATACACCATGGCTTCAAACAGAATTTGTTGAGCCGGTTCAAACAACCGCTACAATCGGTACATTGCTGATGATGGAATATTTATTGCCTTTCGAAGTGGCATCACTCTTATTATTGGCTGCGTTGATGGGTGCCGCCATGCTATCCCGGAGAGATGAATAATGGATAGTTTAAATACATATTTATTTGTTGCTGCCATCCTTTTTTCATTGGGGCTATTTGGTGTTATCACCCGTCGAAATGGCGTAGCTGTCCTAATGGGAATCGAACTTATTTTGAATGCGGCTAATTTAAATTTCCTGGCTTTTGCAAAATTTGGTGGTATGAATATTTCAGGTCACATTTTTGCACTCTTTGTCATCATTATGGCTGCGGCGGAAGCGGCGGTGGCTTTGGCGATTATTATTAATATTTATAATAATTATAAAACAATCAACGTGGATGATGTTCAGGAGCTGCGGCAATGACAGGTAATATGATAATGGACTATTCGCTACTGATTTTATTTCTGCCGCTGGCAGCATTTCTTATTCAAATATTTATTGGGAAGCGGTTGCCCCGCCAAGGTGATTGGGTTGCCATTGGTGCGGTGGTTACAACTCTCATTTTATCAATAGCCATGTTTACGTCTATGTTAATTGGCCATGAACCCCACTTTGCCCAGGAAGCATCATTCACCTGGTTGGATATGGGAGCCTTCCACATTGAGTTGGGCTTTCTGGTGGATAATATTACCATAACCATGCTTCTTGTTGTAGCGCTTATTTCCACAATGACCCACATTTTTTCTATCAAATATTTGGAAGGTGATATTCGCTATTCTCGTTATTACGCTTATTTGGGACTATTTACCTTTAGCATGAACGGCATCGTCCTGGCCAATAATTTGATTTCCATGTATATGTTCTGGGAATTAGTGGGCGTGAGTTCTTATTTATTGATTGGTCACTGGTTTGAAAAAGATTCCGCCGCCGACGCTGCCAAAAAAGCATTCCTCGTTAACCGCGTCGGTGATATTGGTTTTTTTATTGGAATTATGCTCATTTTTTCGACCTTAGGTACATTTGTGTTTTCAGAAATATTTGATGGGATTACCGCCGAAAAGATGGGCGGAAGTATTTTGACATTTGCCGGTGTAGGCTTGTTTTTGGGTGCAATGGGAAAATCATCCCAGTTTCCGTTGCATATTTGGTTGCCGGACGCCATGGAAGGTCCCACGCCTGTTTCTGCTTTGATGCACGCAGCTACTATGGTTGCCGCCGGTGTGTATTTATGCGTTCGCTTATTTCCATTGTTTACGCCTGATGCATTACTTGTAATTGCTTATGTGGGTGGCTTTACGGCTCTTTTTGCGGCAACGATTGCTATCACCCAAAATGATATTAAAAAAGTGCTGGCATATTCCACTGTCAGTCAATTGGGATACATGATATTAGCTGTTGGATCAGGTGCATACATTGCCGGTTTTTTCCACTTGGTGACACATGCCATGTTTAAGGCCTGCTTATTTTATGGTTCCGGTTCTGTGATTCACGCCATGCATCATGCATTGCATAAAAAACATGATCATGATACCGATCCCCAAGACATGAGGAATATGGGTGGTTTTAAAGATAAAATGCCCATCACATACTGGGCAATGTTGGTCAGCACATTGGCCATTTCTGGCGTTCCTCTATTCTCGGGATTTTTATCTAAAGATGCAATCCTTGCAGGTACGCTTTCTTTCGCTTCACACCATCCCGAACATTTCCTTTTACCCGTTTTTGGTTTTGGTGCAGCGGCTATTACAGCATTTTATATGTTCCGTATAATTTTTAAGACCTTCCATGGAAAGCCGCAAATGGCTGAACTGGTTGATGATATTCATGAATCTCCCAAAGAAATGACCTTTCCCCTGATTCTTTTGAGTTCAATGAGCATTTTCATTTTTTATACACTACCTTATTTTAATCCTTTTTCTGATCATGGCTGGTTTACGGAACTCATTGTTGCTTCTGATGCTGCAGTGCCGGGAAATCCAACCGCACACCATATTGCGGAAGGCATTCATCACGTTCATTATACGGCTATGGCTTTATCTCTTTTTGTTGCTGCTTTGGGAATATTTTTATCATGGACATTTTATTTTAAGAAAAAACTTTCTGCAGATGAATGGGCAGGAAAACTCAAACCCCTGTATAAATTATCATTCAATAAATATTTTTTCGATGAAAACTATGATCGATTAATCTATCAACCATTTTTGAAACTATCTGCTCTTGTGGCGCACATTGATTGGGATTTATACGATAAATACTTCATAAATGGATTTGGCAGAGTAGGGAAAATAATCTCTTTTTTTACTGGCCGAATGGATTATGATGGATTAGACCAGACAATCGTAGATGGTATCGGCCGCAGCGCCCGCTCGACCGGCGGTGTGTTGAAATACTTACAGACTGGCCGTTTACAGAATTATATGCTTTTTGCGCTTCTGGGAGTTGTCGTTATTGTTTTGATACAGTCATTTTAAAATTTGAAAGGTTAAAGGAAAAGGAATGGATACAAGCATTCTAAGTTGGATCATCTGGCTTCCTGTCGTGGGAATGGCGGTAATCGCCTTAGTCCCAAGGGAAAAGGTATTCATATTAAAAATAATTACCGCTGTAATCACCGGTATTCAATTTTTAGCAACATTGGGTCTGTGGTCGCGGTTTGATGTAACGAATGGCGGATTTCAGTTCATGGAACGGGCGGAATGGATTCCATCGTTCAATATAACCTATATATTAGGTGTGGACGGACTTAGTCTGCCCATGGTCATACTGACGGGATTATTATTTTTCTTGGGAACGTTTGTCAGTTGGAACATTGACCGTGCTCAAAAAGGGTATTTTGCACTTTATCTTCTATTAAACACGGGTGTCATGGGTGTCTTTTTATCGCTGGATTTTTTCCTCTTTTATGTATTTTGGGAAGTGATGTTACTACCTATGTATTTTCTCATTGGAATGTGGGGTGGACCCCAGCGTGAATATGCTGCTATAAAGTTTTTCCTTTATACTCTCTTTGGTTCTGTGCTTATGCTCGTTGCAATTCTAGCGTTGTACTTTTCATGTGGAAGGACATTTGACATGTTGCTGCTTATGCAGACTGCACCCACTGTACTTGATGGTGTAATGTGGTGGGGGATGAGTGCAGTAAAAGTAATTTGGGTTTTACTATTTATTGGTTTTGCCATCAAAGTTCCAGTTTTTCCATTCCATACCTGGCTACCCTTGGCTCATGTAGAAGCACCAACAGCCATTTCAGTTATTCTGGCTGGCATCCTGCTAAAGCTTGGTGTTTATGGAATATTGCGGGTTAATTACACAATGTTGCCCGTTGCAGTTTGGTGGTTTGCCGGAGCATTGGCTTTGCTGGGACTAATTAATGTTATTTGGGGTGCCATGTGCGCTCTAGCTCAGAAGGACTTAAAAAAGTTGGTTGCGTACTCCAGTGTGAACCATATGGGATATTTACTCATTGGTATGGCCGCTGTGATTGCTGCGGGAGAAGCGAACGGAAATAACTTGTTGGCTGCACAAGCAGGATTGGGTGGCGCAGTCTTCCAAATGTTTAATCATGGTACAATTTCAGCAATGTTATTTATTCTAGTGGGTGTTATTTATGAACGAGCACATCACAGGGATATTGAAGGATTTGGTGGATTGGCGACATCCATGCCTATTTTTTCAGGAATTGTAGCTGTTGCTTTTTTTGCCGGTCTTGGTTTACCTGGATTATCAGGATTTGTCAGTGAAGCCATGTGTTTTATCGGTGCATTCCCGGTTTTCAAAGCGATCGTAATTGCTTCAACGTTGGGCATTCTATTAAACGCTGCATATTTCCTTTGGGCGTTTCAACGCATGTTCATGGGTGAATTAAATGATAAATATAAGGATTTACCCGAGATTAATAAAATGGAGCTTTTTACGGTTGTACCGTTATTGGTGATAACTGTGTTTTTTGGAATTTACCCAAGACCATTCCTTGATTTGATCAGCAATACGATGAATGTTATAATTGATACAGTCGCCAACATAAACGGAATTGCAGGGGTATTTTAGACTAAATGAATAATCTCCAAAGTTTAAGTCTATATTGGCCGGAGCTGATTCTTACAGTAACTATTTTAGTTACCATTATTGCAGACCTGTTTTATTCTCCTAAAGAATCCGGTCGAACTGCTCTGTGGGTTTTGGGTGGTTTGTTCCTTACCTATATGGCTATCAAGGTTCAAGATAGTACAATCGTTACAACACTTTTCATGGATAATCTGGCGTTTGATCCATTTGCATCTTTCTTCAAAACGTTAATTATTATTGTCACTGTTCTTGTGATTTTTATTTCCCAGCGAACAAGTGAATTGAATGATCATCGTACTGGGGAATACTACGCCCTTTTGGCTATAATGGTTTTTGGTATGTTTCTCATGGTGTCTGCTATTGACCTTATCATGGTTTATCTAGCAATTGAAATTGTGTCCATTTCGTCCTTCATTCTTTCCGGCTATTTGCGAGGTGATTTGCGCTCCAACGAAGCAGCGCTAAAATATGTAATTTATGGCGCATTTTCTTCTGGGATAATGCTTTTTGGACTAAGCATTGTTTTTGGATTGGCCGGCTCAACTAAATTTTTTGCCATTCAAGAAGCCATGTGGAATCTGGAAGGAAGCGCCAATTTTGCATTTACGTTGGCAGCTATATTTATTCTCGCTGGTTTTGGTTATAAGATTTCAGCTGTCCCTTTCCATTTCTGGACACCGGATGTATACGAAGGTGCACCTACATCCATTACAGCCTATTTATCCGTTGCACCAAAGGCAGCGGGGTTTGCACTGATTATTCGCTTTTTCAATCAAGTATTTGGTGATGGCGGATCCTTTATTGATCCTTCCTTAACGACGTATACTGAATTACCATGGCCGCAACTTTTTGCCGCATTAGCTGTAGTAACAATGACACTTGGAAATTTGGTTGCTATACAGCAAAATAGTTTAAAACGGATGCTAGCTTATTCCAGTATTGCCCACGCAGGTTATATGCTCATGGCTCTTCCCACATTATCATCTCAAGGTGTGTATGCTGTTATGATATACCTTGTCATGTATATGTTTATGAACCTAGGTGCGTTCTTTGTTGTGATATATGTAAAATCTCAAGGTGGCGGTGAAACGTTCGATGATTTTCGTGGATTGGGTTGGAAGATGCCCATTGTTGGTATTGTGATGACTATTTTCATGTTATCACTGACGGGTATACCACCGACAGCCGGCTTCATTGGTAAATTTTACTTATTTGCCGCAGTCATAAATGCCGGTCCCCAAATGTATTGGCTGGCGATTATTGGTGCTCTCAACAGTGTCATTTCTTTGTATTATTATATGCGGGTGGTGAAGGTCATGTTTTTAGAAGGTGAAGCCAGTGAAACTGTTTTAGTTCCATCTATTCAAGTTTTGCTGATTTTCATGGCGTTGGCAATTCCGTCTGTTGTTTTTGGTGTGTATTGGACACCCATAGCAAACTGGGTTTCCCAATCACTGATTTTTTTTACACAGGTTATTTAATGAATTAATGGCGGTTGTTTGATATGGAGAGAATAACAATAAAAAAAGGTCACGACATACATATGTCCGGTGTACCGGCTAAAAATATTGAAAGCGCCAGTCATCCGACTGTTGTTGCATATCAACCGGAGGAATTTCGATATACAAAACCAAAACTGCTAGTTCAAGAAGGAGACAGTGTTAAAATAGGAACACCTTTATTTTTTGACAAGTGTATGCCGAATGTAAAGTGGGCATCAATTGGCGGTGGAAAAATATCCGCGATTCATTATGGATATCGAAGAGTCATTGAAAAAATCATAATTGAATTGGATAAAAACGAAGAGGCTGTTGAATATACTGTATTCGATCATCATGAAATTTCGGACTTATCCAAAACTAAAGTAAAAGATCATTTACTCGCAACGGGCTTGTGGCCTATGATCCGTCAGCGACCCTATAGTAAAATTGCAAATCCTGAAGACACACCCCATTCAATCTTTATTTCCTGTTACAATTCAGCGCCATTAACAGTGGATTTGGATGTTGCTTTGCGAAACAGAAGTTCTTCCTTTCAAGCAGGGATTACAGCTTTATCAAAACTGACAGATGGAAACGTGCATGTTGTTGTGGATGAGAAGTGTACATCCAATACATTTATGGATCTCAAAAATACTGAAATTCATATGATCAGGGGTCCTCATCCGGCTGGGAATGTTGGCATTCAAATTCACCACATCGATCCATTAAAACCGGGTAAAGTGGTTTGGACAGTGAATGCTCAACATGTTGTCACAATTGGACGTCTTTTCCTTAAAGGAATATTTGATCCAAGTTTAATTATTTCCGTTGGAGGTTCTGGAGTAAAGAATCCAACTCACTTGAAATCACGAATAGGTGCTTCCATAAACACGTTGACTACAGACCGATTGCATGATGGTCCACAGCGTTTGATTTCCGGTGATGTTTTAACAGGAAAAACCAACGATAAAAATGGTTTTATCCACTTTTATGAGAGTACAGTTTCTGTTATACCTCATTCAGATAAACGTGCGTTTCTTGGGATGTTACATCCCGGGTCAGGTAAAACTCACTACAGTTTAACCAATACGTATTTTTCATTTGGAGCTAATTCGTTTCCGTTCTCTACATTGTCAAATGGAGAAGGACGAGCCATGATGCCAATTAATTCATGGGAAAATGTTTTACCCATGGATATTTTGCCCAATCAACTATATCGTGCAATTCTGGCCAATGATGTTGAAGAAATGGAGCAGTTAGGATTGATTGAATGCGATGAAGAAGATTTTGCATTATGCTCATTTGCATGTCCGAGTAAAATTGATGTAGGGAGTGTAATTCGCCAGGGGTTAGATGTCTTGGAAGAAGAAGAGAAACAATGAAATTCCTCCGCAAAATATTAGATAATTTAGAGCCAAAATTTACAAAGGGTGGACCTCTGGAAAAATTTCATGCAGTGTTTAATGCCGCAGATACGATTCTTTTTTCCACAGATGAAAAAACAGAATCTGGCCCTCATATTCGAGACAGTATAGATAATAAACGTATTATGATTTTGGTTGTGGTTGCTTTAATACCTTGTTATATCTTTGGTGCCATTAATATAGGATTTCAATCATCTCAATTTTCAGGAATCGAACGGTCAGGTTGGGAAAATTTCTGGTTTGGCTTTGGAGTTATTTTACCTATTTTAATTACGGCATTTGCCACGGGTGGATTTTGGGAGGTTCTTTTTGCGGTTATTCGAAAACATTCTATTAGTGAAGGTTTTCTTGTCACCAGTGCACTAATTCCCCTTGTAATGCCTCCAACTATTCCCTTATGGCAGGTTGCTGCTGCTACAACATTTGGTGTTGTAATCGGTAAAGAAATTTTTGGTGGCGTTGGAATGAATATTTTTAATCCTGCATTGGTCGCGAGAGCATTTATCTTTTTTGCATATCCCAGTCAGATTTCAGGTGATAAAGTATGGTTAAAAGTGGATGGTGCCTCCGGCGCGACTGCCCTTGCTATTCCTGCTGCAGTTGAAAATGGCAATGCGGTTGATCTATTATCAAAAATTACTCAATTTGATTATACATGGAGCAATATGTTCTGGGGCTATATCCCCGGTTCCATAGGTGAAACCAATAAATTGTTGATAATACTCGGTATCCTATTTTTGCTATTTACTAAAATTGCCAATTGGCGTGTGATTGTGGGAGCCTTAGTTGGACTAGTCGGCACAGCAATGTTGACAAATATAATGGCTCCGTTATCATCCAATACCATGCTCACATTACCACCCCATTATCATTTAGTCATGGGTGGTTTTTTGTTTGGATTGGCATTCATGGCAACTGAACCGGTTACCGGTGCACACACAGACAAAGGTCGTTGGATTTTTGGTATTTTGTTTGGTTCTCTTACAGTGATAATCCGTTCAATCAATCCTGCATATCCGGAAGGAGCGATGTTAGCAATTTTATTAATGAATGCATTCGCTCCACTCATTGATTATTATGTTGTCCAAAGTAACATAAAACGAAGAATGGCAAGATATGCGGCAGAGTAATTCTTATACATTAATTTTCATGGGAATTGTTACAATCATTTTGGGTTTTCTATTATCCATTGCGGCAACATCGTTGAAAGAGAGGCAAGAAATAAATGTAGCTATTGATATTAAGAAAAACATTCTCCGTTCTTTGGATTTTCCAGAAAGTCAAGATGAGCCGTGGACAACAGAATCGATTCAAACAATGTTTGATAAAAACATTGTCAGTTATGTGGTGGATGCTGCCGGGGAAAAAGTAGATGGTATGAAGGTCGAAGATATTGATCCATTAACCCAAAGAGATCTATCTCCTGTTTTTTGTAAAAAACGCAAGGGGAAAGAGATTGAAGGGTATGCCGTTCCCATAGCCGGAAAAGGATTATGGTCAACACTTTACGGTTATATTGCTCTGGAATCAGACGGAATAACAGTTAAGGGTATTACATTTTATAAACATGGCGAAACACCAGGACTGGGCGGTGAAGTTGAAAAAGAATGGTTCACACAAAATTTTATTGGCAAACGTATTATTGACGAACAGAGTAATCTTGTTGGCATTCAAGTTGTGAAAGGGCAAGTGGATGCATCGTCTGAAAATGCTTTTCATCAAGTTGATGGGATTTCCGGTGCTACCATGACAACTAAAGGGTTGAATAATTTCTTAATGACTGATTTACAAAAATATGAACCCTTTTTCAAACGCATACGTACCAAAGGGAATAGCTAATGGCACTATTAAATAAAAAATCCCAAGCTGTTTTAAATGATCCTTTGATGAATAATAATCCCATCACACTGCAAGTGTTGGGAATTTGTTCTGCTTTGGCTGTAACGGTAAAAGTAGATACAGCTATTATAATGACCTTAGCAGTTGTATTTGTTTTAAGTATGTCAAATACACTTATTTCCATGTTGAGAAATTTTATTCCGTCCCGTGTTCGGATAATAGTTCAGCTTGCAATTATCGCTTCTTTAGTTATTTTGACGGATCAAGTGTTAAGAGCGTTTATGTACGAAATGAGTAAACAGTTGTCTGTATTTGTAGGGCTGATCATTACCAATTGTATTGTCATGGGCAGGGCGGAAGCATTTGCCATGCAAAACAAACCGCCCCAATCTTTCTTGGATGGATTAGGAAATGGATTGGGTTATGGTATAATCTTAATTGCTGTTTCCATTTTCAGAGAAATATTAGGAAGCGGAACCTTATACGGTTTCCAAGTCATTCCGTCCGCATTGTATGATTCAGGTTATGTTAATAATGGTTTAATGGTTCTTTCTCCCGGGGCATTTATAATATTGGGATTGATAATTTGGATCCAGCGGACTGTCTACAACATAGAGGAAAATTAATATGTTAGAACATTATTTAAGCCTCGCTACAAAAGCCATTTTTGTTGAAAACATTCTATTGGCATATTTTCTTGGTATGTGTTCATTCCTTGCTATTTCGAATAAAGTGCAAACATCTGTGGGCTTAGGAATGGCAGTTACGTTTGTGTTAACAATAACAGCTCCTGCAAATTGGGTCATTCATCATTATTTCCTTGAGGATGGTGCATTGGCATGGGTTGGTTTACCTAATGTGGATTTAAGTTATTTAAATTTTATTGTATTCATTGCTGTTATTGCTGCCATGGTTCAACTGGTAGAAATGATTATGGATAAATTTTCACCCACCCTTTACCACAACCTTGGAATTTTCCTGCCGTTGATTGCCGTTAATTGCGCAATTCTCGGTGGATCGTTATTCCTCGTTGAACGAAAATATACATTAATGGAATCAACTATTTTTGGTTTTGGATCTGGAATTGGATGGTTTTTGGCTATAGCATCTATGGCTGCTATACGTCACCGCTTGCGCTATTCAAATGTGCCTCCAAAATTACGAGGTTTAGGTATTACCATGTTATTAACCGGTTTACTCTCTATGGCGTTCATGGCTTTTTCAGGAATTGATCTGTGATATTGGAAACAACACTTTCAGGAATTATTGTTTTTACGGGAGTCATCTTACTATTGGTGCTCTTGTTAAATTTGGCTCAAGCTAAATTACTCCCTCAAGGAGATGTAACACTTCATATAAATGATGATCCAGAAAATGATATTGTAACATCGCCGGGATCCACATTATTAACTGCTTTAGCGACTGAAAGTGTTTTTCTTCCTTCTGCATGTGGCGGTGGCGGAACATGTGCTATGTGCAGGTGCCAAGTCTTCGATGGCGGTGGTTCAATTCTCCCCACGGAAACAGGGCATATTAACAGAACTGATGCAAAGGAAAATTGGAGATTAGCCTGCCAGGTAAAAGTAAAAGAGAATATGAATCTGCATATTCCCGAAGAAATATTCAATATACGTAAATGGGAGTGCACTGTTAAGTCAAATAGTAATGTTGCTACATTTATCAAAGAATTAATAATGGAATTACCCGAGGGAGAACATTTGAATTTCCAGGCTGGGGGATATATCCAAATTGATATTCCTGAATATTATAACTTGTCATTTAAAGATTTTGATGTTGAAAAAGAATACCAGCCGGATTGGGATAAATATAATATTTGGGATTTAGTCGCTAATAATGCCGATGATATTTTTCGTGCATATTCCATGGCAAATCATCCGGCTGAAGGAAACAGGGTTATGCTGAATGTTCGTATAGCGACACCTCCACCTAAACTGTGGAATGATGTACCGCCGGGTTTAGCATCATCTTACATTTTTAATTTGAAGGAGGGAGATAAGGTTACGATTTCAGGACCTTATGGAGAATTTTTTATTAAGGATACAGATCGGGAGATGGTCTACATTGGAGGAGGTGCCGGCATGGCTCCTATGCGATCCCATTTATTTCATCTTTTTCAAACGTTAAAAACAGGTAGAAACGTATCGTTCTGGTATGGCGCTAGAAGTTTGCGGGAAATGTTTTATGATGATGATTTCAAACAAATTCAAGAAAAATTTCCTAACTTTAATTATAATGTAGCATTATCTGAACCGCTTCCCGAGGATAATTGGGAGGGGCCAACAGGATTTATTCACCAAGTACTTCATGATAATTATTTAGTGAATCATGAAGATCCAACTGAAATTGAGTATTACATGTGCGGACCTCCTCCTATGATTGCAGCTGTTGAAAATATGTTGTATGATCTTGGAGTAGAAGAAGAAATGATAGCATATGACAGCTTTGGATAAATATTTAATCAAATTAAAATTGATTAAAGCCCAACTTTTGTTGGGCTTTTTTATCATTGTAGGATTCAGTACATGTAGCCAAAAGCCAAAAGAAGTCCTCATTGAAGGTTTGACAATGGGAACGTCCTATACGATTAAAATTATAACTAAGGAAGCCCAAATAAACGTTGACAACATGACATATTTAATTGATTCGATTCTTGTTGAAATAAATAATCAAATGTCTACGTATATAGAAAAAAGTGAAATAAATCGCTTTAATCATTATACAGGAACAGATCCATTTCCACTTTCACCTGAATTCTATAGAGTTGTAGAACGTGCATTATTTTGGACAGAAAAAACACATGGCGCGTTTGATATAACCATTTTACCCTTGGTCTCTATTTGGGGGTTTGGACCGAGTGGCAAGCAATCTCCTCCTTCTGAAAATGATGTATTGGCTGTTTTAAACTATTCCGGTTATGAGCAACTAACGCTACATCTATCAGGAGTGCAGAAAAAAAGTCCAAATGTAATGCTTGATGTGAATGCTATTGCAAAAGGGTTTGGGGTGGATGAAGTATCAAGATTCCTAAATTTTAAAGGATTTAACAATTATATGGTTGAAATAGGAGGCGAAGTCTATTGCAAAGGGGTAAATGAAAAAGGAAAAATATGGCGCATCGGAATCGAATCTCCTAATCTAAAAGATACGGATTTCATGGATATTGCATCCTTAAATAATAAAGCCATGGCCAGTTCAGGCAATTATCGCAATTATTATTCCACACCATCCGGCGATGTAACTCACATTGTTGACCCCAGTACAGGACAACCTGTTTCTGAAATTTCTGCTACCACAGTCATTGCAGATAATTGCATAGATGCGGATGCATTAGCTACCGCACTCATGGTCATGGGCGTAGAAAAAGGATTAGCACTTATTGAAGAATTGGATGAGGTTGAAGGGGTGATTGTTAAACGAAATGAAAATATGGAATTGGAAAAAATCTACAGTTCAGGATTTATAAAGGTTGCTTTTCTTCCCTGATCAGATTTTGATCACATTTTTCTGAATCACCTCTACAGGTCGGACAGGTTACTTCAACTCCATCAATGATAACTTTTCCACTCTGCCCTCCGCAGGAACCACGCAATGGTTTATTTTTGAAAATGATTCCCACAGACATAGCCAGCAGTGCAACTGCGATAACGGTGATTCCTAATATGATATCCATATTTCAAATTACGCTATTTTATCTATTGGGTTCCAAAGGATCTAGTTTTTCAATGCCTTCTTTTACTTCAATAAATAAAGAAAACATATTAAACTCACGCTTATTATTTTAGTCACGACATTGAATTTGATAATATATTGTTCATGAATTCACTCTTACATCATAATTATAAAAAACTGATATTCTTCATCAGTTTTTTATCAACTGTTTTTGCCACAGACCAGGGGCATAATGCTTTTCCCCATTTGGATGGGAGCACTCTCTCAATATTTTGGGTCATTCCCTTTGCAGGGATTTTACTCTCAATTGCATTATTTCCACTTATTGCTCCTCAAATCTGGCACCACAATTTTGGCAAAATATCATTTTTCTGGGCAGCAATATTCATTATACCATTTCTTGTTATGAAGGGTTTTCCTATTACACTCTATGAATTAATCCATGTATCCTTATTGGAATATATTCCATTCATTATTCTGCTATTGGCGTTGTTCACAATATCAGGCGGGGTTCGTTTAACAGGATCTCTTGTTGGTAAACCAATGACTAATTTAGTACTTATATTAGTGGGTACATTTTTTGCAAGTTGGATGGGCACAACCGGCGCTGCCATGTTGTTGATTAGGCCTCTCATTCGCGCAAATGCACAACGACAGTATAAAGTACATACAATTGTTTTCTTTATTTTTCTGGTTGCCAATATTGGAGGATCATTAACTCCCTTAGGTGATCCACCCCTTTTTCTGGGATTTCTAAAAGGTGTCAGTTTTTTCTGGACTACTTCCGCGATGTTAAAGCCGATGCTATTTATGGTCATCAGCCTTGCCATTATTTATTTTATTATTGATAGTTATTTATTTAATCAGGAGAAGGCCATTGAAGATGATGAAGAAAATCATAAGCTTGGATTGGAAGGTGCTTTCAATTTGCTCTTATTGTGTGGTGTAATTGCATCTGTATTGTTGAGTGGATTTTGGCAGCCGGATATTCATTTCACCGTTTATCATGTTGAGGTAGAATTACAAAATTTAGCCCGGGATATTTTACTCTTAATGCTCACAATGATCAGTTGGAAAATGACCTCACAAACCATCCGCGAAGCTAATGAGTATACGTGGTTTCCCATAGTTGAAGTTGCAAAACTTTTCGCAGCTATATTTGTGACCATTATTCCTGCAATCGCAATATTAAAAGCCGGAACGAAGGGAGCTTTATCATCGGTTATAGAATCGGTTTCAAATAATGGGGAACCGGTGAATTATATGTATTTTTGGCTAACGGGGATTTTATCCAGTTTCTTGGATAATGCGCCTACGTATCTTGTCTTTTTTAACACGGCCGGAGGAGATCCTGCCACATTAATGACTACACATTATAATACATTGTTAGCCATTTCTGCTGGAGCAGTATTTATGGGAGCAAATACGTATATTGGCAATGCGCCGAACTTTATGGTAAAGTCCATTGCTGAATCTACCGGAATTGAAATGCCAAGTTTCTTTGGATTTTTGGTAAAATACTCTCTACCTATATTGATTCCTCTTTATTTTATAGTAATGTACATTTTCTTTTTATGAGAATATCCAAAATAGTAACAAGAATGGGTGACAAAGGTGAAACAGGTCTTGGTGATGGTAGCCGCATTTCCAAGGATGAACCCCGTATTGAATGCATCGGTGCCTTGGATGAATTGAATTCATTCATTGGTTTTATAAAAGTTGCCATTTCTGATGCTGGTATTATAACATTCTTGGAAAAAATCCAAAATGATTTGTTCAATATAGGCGGCAGCCTTTCCATACCAGGGACAGAAATAAAAACAGTTGATGATGAATATATCGCTGAATTGGAAAAGCAGGTTGACACATGGAACAATGAATTACCGCCACTCAAGGAATTTGTTTTACCGGGCGGGAACGAAGCCAGCGCTCGTTTGCATTTAGCCAGGACATCCACCCGAAACACAGAGCGGAAATTGGTTACTTTACATAAAAATGAACCATTGCCGGACACATGGCTGCAGTATATAAATCGATTATCAGATGTATTTTTTGTTTTGGCCCGGAAACTTCAGTATGATTCGGGCGTGGATGAAAAACAATGGCAACATGATTAATCACTAATCGATTTTATAATTCAAAAATGCTTCTTCAAGATAAATAACGTTTCTCACGTGTGTTATTAGCCTGAAATCGGCTAAATTCTTAATTAATTAAAAATAAATATATAGATGGAATGGCAACAGATTAACCAAATGATAACAGCGTCAGAACGCATATTACTGACGACGCACGAAAACCCCGATGGTGATGGTTTAGGCAGTGCATCAGCCATGTATTATCATTTATTAGAAGAAGGTAAGGAATGTAGAATAATAAATTGTTCGGATCTTCCTGACGAATATGATTTTTTAAATAAGGATAGAATTTTTGAATTATACAACGCTTTAGATCACGATGGATGGCTTGAAAAATGTGATTTAGCTATCATATTTGATGTGGGTGATTTCAAACGCGTGAGAAAAATAAAAAATGCTATTGAAAATTATAATATTCATACAATAAATATCGATCATCATCCTCACCCTGAAGATCACCCATTTACTCTAAATGTGGTGGATACAAAATCTGCAGCCACTGGAGCGATGGTCTTTGATTATCTGAAAATAGTTCGGAAAAAACCAATAGCAAAAAAAATGTGTGATGGTTTATATACAGCAATTATGACTGATACGGGATCCTTCAGGTATTCAAATACGGATGCAAAATGTCATGAAATTGCTATCGAATGCTTGAAAGCAGGTGTGAAAACGAGTAAGATATATCAACGTGTATATGAAACAAAACCTCAGGGAGGTGTTCGATTATTGGCGCGTGTTATTGATAATATTACCTTTGATAGCGATGGCGAATTAGCCTGGTTTTGGATTGATCAAAAAATGCTCAAAGCTGCTAATGCAAGTTCAAAAGATGTGGATGGATTTACAGATTTTGTCCGGTCGATTAAAGGAGTGGAAGTGGCTGTAATGGTTTTTGAAAATGGCAGCGATACGTGCAGATTAAATTTTCGTTCTAAAGGAAAATATGCAATCAATGATGTGGCCAGGCATTTTGGTGGTGGCGGTCATAAATTTGCAGCCGGAGCAATCGTGAAAGGAAATAAAAAAACGATTATTCCGAAAGTTGTTTCTGAGACGAAAGCATCGTTGGAAAGACAATCTACATGAAAATCATCATTACTAAAGATGCCGGATATTGTTTTGGTGTACGCGACGCTGTTAACCTAGCTTATAAAACTGCAAATCAAAATGGTGATGTGTATATGTTGGGTCATATTGTACATAATGAAAATGTTGTAAAAGATCTGGATGATGCAGGAGCAAAAGTTGTACGTAAATTAAAAGATGTTCCCAATGAAAAACCTATCCTGTTTCGTGCCCATGGTACTGCAACAACTGTGTGGGTAGATGCACTGCAAAAAAATATGAATATTATTGATGCGACCTGTCCTTTAGTCAAAGAAATTCATGATGAAGTGATTAAACTTGAAAAAGAAGGGAGGCAGACTATTATTGTTGGCGATCATGGTCATGATGAAGTGATTGGAATTGCGAGCCAGATAAAAGAACCTATAATTGTCGCCACGCCGGATGAAGCGAATCAACTTCGAAAAATGAAGAAAGCAGGTGTTGTGTGTCAATCAACGCAAACGATTGAAAATGTCCAAGATATTATTAAAATTCTAATGACAAAAGTGTTTGATTTACGGTTTGTAAATACAATATGTTTTCCAACCAAACGGAATCAACAGCAGTTAAAAGAATTATCTGAAAAATGTGATGTGATGGTTGTGATTGGTTCGTTTACCAGTGCAAATTCAAAGCGGTTAACCCAATTAGCAGAAGAAAGAAATGACCGTTCTTATCAAGTCACCTGCGCAGATGACTTGAATCCGGATTGGTTTAATGATTCTGATACAGTGGGTGTCACTGCCGGGGCATCAACTCCGGATAGTATTATTGAAGATGTAACAACAAAAATTAAAAGTTATAGTCAAAATCTAGAAGAGGAACTAATCTATGAGTAAATCAAATTTTGAGGTGAAAGTCGGTTTAGCTGAAATGCTGAAGGGTGGCGTCATCATGGATGTAATGAATCCGGAACAAGCACGAATTGCCGAAGATGCAGGCGCTGTAGCTGTCATGGCATTGGAACGTATTCCAGCATTAATAAGGGAAGAAGGTGGGATTTCGCGTATGAGCGATCCAAAGATGATTAAAGCTATTCAAAAGGAAGTGTCCATTCCTGTTATGGCAAAAGTGCGTATTGGCCATTTTGCCGAAGCGCAAATTCTAGAAGCACTGGAAGTGGATTTTATTGATGAAAGTGAAGTGCTGACTCCGGCTGATGAACATAATCATGTTTGGAAACATGATTTTAAAGTTCCATTTGTCTGCGGTTGCAGGGATTTGGGTGAAGCATTGCGCCGGATTGGTGAGGGTGCTGCCATGATTAGAACAAAAGGCGAAGCGGGTAGCGGAAATATTGTGGAGGCCGTTCGTCATATGCGAAAAGTGACAAGTCAGATCAAAGAATTAACAACAATGGGGAATGATGAACTCATGGCCCAATCGAAAGAATTGGGAGCACCTTTTAGTCTTGTTCAGCAAGTGGCAAAGCTTGGGAAACTCCCCGTACCGAATTTCGCTGCCGGTGGAATCGCAACACCAGCTGATGCATCGTTAATGATGCAATTGGGTGCAGAAACAGTTTTTGTAGGTTCAGGGATTTTTATGAGTGAAGACCCATCCTCACGGGCTAACGCTATAGTAGAAGCAGTTACGTATTACGATAATCCTGAAAAATTGGCTTCTATTTCACACGGATTAAAAAAAGCAATGGAAGGTCTGGATATTGCCAAAATTCCTGAAGAAGAACGACTACAGGAACGGGGATGGTGATTTGGTCAATTTCAAAACACCTTTCAAAAATTTTAATCCTTTGAATGGTTTTTAAAATGAACATTGGTATTCTAGCATTACAAGGTGATGTTGAAAAACATGCCATCATCTTGAGTGACTTGAAGATGGATTATACGATTGTCCGCTATTCAGAAGAATTAAATGATCTGGATGGATTAATCATTCCCGGTGGTGAGTCTACAACACTAACAAATTTGATGAATAAAAATCACTTTCATAAACCGATCAAGGAATTTGCCAAAAATAAACCAATATTAGGTACATGCGCAGGGATGATTATGATGAGTAAAAACGTAAATCACCCTCTTGTAGAACCACTGGGTATAATTGATTTGGAGGTTGATCGTAATGCCTATGGAAGACAAGTTCATTCATTTGTTGATGAATTACCTGTTAGACTTAATGGGCATACAGAAAAAATAAAGGCAACATTTATTCGTGCTCCTAAAATCACTAAAATAGGTAAAAATGTTGAAATTCTCGCTGAGTACAATAATGAACCTTGTGTTGTAAAACAAGGTCAACACATTGCACTTTCTTTTCACCCGGAGTTAAATAACATCACTATTTTTCACAAAGCCGCTTTTTGTATTAATGACTCTATAAACCAACAAGAATCATCCCATGCAGCTTGAATTATTGCCAAAAATAAAATCCCCGGCGGATATACGAGGTTATAATACTAATCAATTACGCCAATTATGCGATGAAGTTCGGAGTTATACGATTGATGTGATCACGAAAACGGGAGGACATTTAGCACCAACTTTAGGTGTGATTGAATTAACCGTGGCGCTCCATCATGTTTACAATACGCCAAAAGATAAAATCGTTTGGGATGTGGGACATCAAGGTTACGCCCATAAAATTCTCACCGGTAGGTTTGAAGAATTGAAAACTATTCGCCAGCATAAGGGCTTGAGTGGTTTTCTCAAACGCACTGAAAGTGAGTATGATGTGTTTGGCGCCGGCCATGCATCAACATCCATTTCTGCAGCATTGGGAATTGCTGCTGCTCGTGATCACCATGGGAATAATTTTCGAGTAAGTGCTGTAATAGGTGATGGTGCTATGACCGGTGGTTTAGCGTTTGAAGGATTGAATAATGCTGGTCATTTACGCAAGCAATTATTAGTTATTTTGAATGATAATGATATGTCAATTAGCCCGAATGTTGGTGCGATTCGAACACACTTAACCCATGTTATTACAAACCCTCTTTATAATCGCGTTAGAGATGAGATATGGAGACTGACCGGCGGTCTACCCATGGGTAAAAAATGGACCAGAATATTTATTAAAAAGATAGAAGAAGGATTAAAAAATCTCATTGTTCCGGGCATTATTTTTGATGAATTAGGTTTTCGATATTTTGGACCGATTGACGGCCATGATGTAGAAGAGCTCGTCCATACGTTAAATAATATTAAGGATATAAAAACGCCGGTATTACTCCATGTCGTTACCAAAAAAGGAAAAGGATTGGATGAAGCGGAAAAAGATCCTGTAGGGTATCATGGTGTCAAAGCAACACCCACATCCAGTACAAATGGACAACCCCAACCTGTGTTAGACATTCCTTCTTTCCAAACTGTTTTTGGTCATATTTCCAGAGAAGCGGCCAGGAATAATAAAGAAGTTGTTTGTATTACAGCTGCCATGGGTGAAGGAACAGGATTAATACCGTTTAAAAAAGAATTTCCTGATCGATATTATGATGTAGGAATAGCTGAAGGGCACGGTGTTACATTTGCATCCGGTTTGGCAACAGAAGGTATGCGGCCCATTTGTGCTATATATTCTACATTTTTACAACGAGCGTTTGACCACATTGTTCATGATGCAGCTATTCAGCATTTACCCGTTATTTTTTGCATGGATAGAGCAGGTATAGTTGGGGAAGACGGCCCCACTCATCACGGTGCTTTGGATATGGCATATTTAAGATGCATCCAAGATATTATTATTGCAGCTCCTAAAAATGGTAATGATTTTCGTAATCTTCTTTATACAGCTTTGGATATAACAGACCGTCCAATCGCCATACGCTACCCGAAAGCAAGTGCCGTGGAGTTTGATCAAAATGGCCAGGCAGAATTGTTGCCTATTGGATGCTGGGAGATCGAAAATTATGGCTCTGATGCGGCCATTTTAGCTGTAGGACCCATGGTGTATGATGCTGTTAAAGCAGCAGAAAAATTGGAAACGATCGGTATTTCGTGTGAAGTTGTCAATTGTCAATTTATTAAACCCATGGATACAGCATATTTGAAATCAGCCCTGAAGAAATTCAAAGTCATAGTTACGATTGAAGAAGGTGTTATCAAAGGAGGATTTGGAGAAGGAGTCATTTCCTGGATGTCTGAACATGGATATACAGGCCGTATGAAGCGGATTGGATTACCGGATTCATATGTTGAGCATGGACCACGAAACGTCCTTTTGCAGAATTTAGGTTTGAATACAGATGGTTTAATAAATACTATTTCAAAGCTTATGGTTGATAGTACAGTTTCAATCTAATCCAGTGAATTCCGTCCACCTTGCCCTCTTTGGTATTTTTCTCTTCTTTCTGGGTTATCGATTTTATTCTAAATGGCTGAGTAAACGTATCTATGGTTTGGATGATGATCTCACAACACCTGCTCATGAATTCCGTGATAACATTGATTTCCTCCCAACTAAAAAACACATCCTTTTTGGTCATCATTTTACTTCAATAGCCGGAGCAGCTCCGATTATTGGACCCTGTGTCGCTGCATACTGGGGTTGGTTACCGGCTATACTTTGGGTTGTGTTGGGAACTGTATTTATTGGAACGGTTCATGATTTCGGTGCCCTAGTCATGAGTGTTAAGGAAAAGGGTAAAAGTATGGCCGATATTTCATCCCGTATCATCAATGGACGAGTACGTGTTTTATTTCTCATTTTTATTGTTTTGTTGGTTTGGCTGGTATTGGCTGTTTTTGCCATGGCTATTGCAGATTTATTTGTAGCAATTCCAACATCTGTCTTACCCATTAATATTGAAATCATCATAGCCATTGGTGTGGGATGGCTTATCTATAAAAAAGGAATGGATGCACTTTTACCGTCATTATTAGCCTTGGGGTTACTGTACTTTTTCGTTTGGATAGGCACAAAAACGCCTATCAGTTTTGAAACAATGGGTTTAACACAATCCCAGTCGACAAACGTTTGGGTCGTTTTAATGTTTTTGTATTCGGGAATTGTCAGTCTTTTACCGGTGTGGATTCTCCTCCAACCACGTGATTATATCAATAGTCACCAACTCATTGTTGGTCTTGGACTGATATATTTAGGTGTTTTTATCGCACGACCTGTTATTGATGCACCCATGCTGCGCTTGACAACTGAAGGGCCCTCTTTATTTCCTTTACTCTTTGTTACAATTGCATGTGGTGCCATCAGTGGATTTCACGGATTGGTTTCATCGGGAACGTCATCCAAACAGTTGGATAAACTTACCGATGCACGAATGGTGGGTTATGGTGGTATGATTGGTGAAGGTACACTCGCTTTAGCATCTACCATCGCAGCCGTTGCCGGCATTGCGTTGGTATCTCAATGCAGCCTTCCTTCAATGGGTCAGGTAACTGATTTGAATTGGGCTGTTTATTATGATTCATGGGCTCATGCCAGCGGGAATAAAGCAGCTGCATTTGTTTTGGGTGGTGGAGCATTAATTGAATCAATAGGTATTCCGCCAGAATTAGCCAAAACGTTAATGGCCGTTCTGGTTATTTCATTTGCAGCTACAACGTTGGATACGGCGACACGTATTCAACGTTTTATTTTAGCAGAATTGGGTGATTCGTTGGGTATAACCATCTTAAAGAATAGAATTTTGGCAACTTTTGTAGCCATTATACCTGCAATGCTATTGGTTTTTACGAATGTAAACGATCCTGCAACAGGTGTGGTTAAACAAACCGGATGGGCATTGTGGCCGATTTTTGGAGCAAGTAATCAAATGCTCGCAGCCCTAACACTTATGGTATTAACTCTCTATTTTTGGCAAAGGAAAAAACCCATTCTCCCTTTACTATTACCCATGTTGTTTATTATGTTAATCACAATTACATCACTTTTTTTAAAAGCAGTACAATTTTTTGAAACAAATTCATTTTTGTTTGGGTTGAATATATTCCTGATTATTTTGATTGGGTGGATGATAATTGAAGGAATAATGACGGTTTTTAATAATGAAAAAACGTTGAATAAATAAACCGTTTAATACAGTAATTTCTACACTTTGATAAACCATATTATGGACAAACAACTCGACATATTCAATGATGCTGAAAAGACATGGAAAAACGAATCAGCTAAAGCAAGCACAAGAGATTACAATTTTGACACGTTAAGCGGTGAAAAGATTAAACAGCTTTATTATCCTGAATCCAATGAGAATGGATATATGGAGAAGCTGGGTTTCCCCGGACAATTTCCATATACACGGGGAATTCATGCCAATATGTACCGGGGAAAAATGTGGACGATGCGCCAGTTTGCAGGATTTGGTTCACCTGAAGATACAAATGAGCGCTACCACTATTTATTGAGCCATGGTCAAACGGGCCTTTCTGTAGCATATGATATGCCTACTTTAATGGGATACGATCCTGATCATCCATACGCAGTTGGGGAAGTAGGAAAATGCGGTGTCAGCGTTGCGTCTCTCAAAGATATGGAACGTTTGTTTGAGGGAATAAATTTGGGTGATATTTCTGTTTCCCAAACAATTAATGGTCCGGCTATTATTTTACTTGCATTCTACATTGCTGTGGCGGAAAAACAGGGAATCTCATTGGAAAGTATTCGTGGCACTCTGCAAAATGATATTTTAAAAGAATTCATTGCTCAAAAAGAATGGATTTTCCCACCGGAACATTCCATGCGTATTATTACAGATATGATGACATATTGTACAAAGCATTTACCCAAATTTAATACCATTTCAATCAGCGGATATCACATACGCGAAGCAGGATCAACTGCAGCACAGGAATTGGCATTTACTTTGGCAGATGGATTTACATATGTTGAATACGGAATAAAAGCTGGGTTGGACATTGATGATTTTGCTCCACGACTTTCTTTCTTTTTTAACTCCCACTTAGACTTTTTTGAAGAAATAGCAAAATTTCGAGCCGCTCGCCGAATTTGGGCGCGGCATATGAAAGAAAAGTATGGAGCTAAAAACCCCCGATCATGGAAGTTGCGTTTTCATACACAAACTGCCGGATGTTCTCTTACAGCTCAACAACCTGAGATAAACATCGCTAGAACAGCATTTCAAGCTATGGCAGCTGTGTTAGGAGGCACTCAATCTTTACATACCAATTCAATGGATGAAACATTGGCATTGCCATCTCGTAAAGCTGCGGAAATTGCTCTTCGCACTCAGCAATTAATTGCCTTTGAAACCGGCGCTGCAAATGTAGCTGATCCTCTCGGTGGTTCATGGTTTATGGAGATGTTAACGGATAAACTGGAAAAAGAAGCTGAAAAATATTTCCATACTATTGAAGAAATGGGCGGTGTTATTCCTGGCATTGAAAAGGGGTTTTTCCAGAGGGAAATCGCTCACGCTGCATCAGAATATCAGCGAAAAGTGGATTCAAAACAACGGATAGTTGTAGGCGTAAATGAGTTTGTCAAGGATGATGAAGAAATTGAAATACCCATTTTGGAAATTGGAGATGAAGTGGGGCAAAGACAGGTTGAAGCACTCAATAAATTGCGTTCTGAACGTGATGAAGATGCTGTTCAGCAAGCACTTTCAAATATTCAGGAAGCCTGTATAAATGAAACTAATTTAATGAAGCCCATAGTTGATGCAGCAAAGACGTATGCAACCATGGGCGAAATTGTCATTTCCTTAAAAGCTGAATTTGGAGAATGGCAGGAAGCAGCAGTTTTCTAATGAATTCAAAAAACAAATTTTATTTTGCAATTTCCGGTATAATTGTCGTTGTGGTCTTTTGGATATGGTGGGCCTCGTCCAATCCTGCAGATGAACAGGCATTGGTTACATTCCTTTCCGTTGAAGAATTAATCGATAAAGATCATTCTGATCGTGTTCGATTGGGTGGTTTGGTTGCAGAAGGATCTATTCATTTAGATAATAACAATTACTTGTCATGCCAGTTTGAGTTGAAGGAAGGTGATTATATACTTCCCGTCCATTACACAGGTGCTCGCCCCGATTTATTCAAAGATGGTGCCGAAGTTATCATAGAAGGTATGTATGTGAACGGATTGTTTGAAGCAGATATACTGCAAACAAAATGTGCATCCCGATACGAAGGTGATTTACGGGATGAAAACAGTTATAACCTGGACGAAGTTTCTATATGATACCTGTTATTGGCGGATTGGCCATAAATCTTGCTCTTGGTCTGGCGATTGTTACCATCATTTTACACGTTTTCTATTTACGTAGTGGAGATGGACGGTTATTTTTATCCGGACAACGGGCAGCTCTGACCGTTTCACTTTTAAGTATATTAGCGACACTTATTCTGACTCAATTACTCATCTCAAGCAATTTTGATGTAGATTATGTTGCCCATTATACGAGTTTGGAAACGCCCTTCATTTATAAAATAACTGCTCTTTGGGCTGGGCAATCCGGTTCGTTACTATTCTGGTTATTTACTCTGTCTGTCTATGCAGTTATTACCATATTCCAGAATCAGCGATCACAACACAAAATCATGCCATGGGTGATGATTGTCATGACAACAGTTCAACTGTTTTTTCTTATCTTAATCAATTTTGTTAGTAATCCATTTATACCAACAGAAGCTGATTTTGTGGTGGTAAATGGTTTGGGTTTAAATCCATTATTACAAAATATAACCATGGCTATTCATCCTCCTATGCTATATTTAGGTTATGTAGGGTTTACTGTTCCATTTGCATTTTCCATTGCAGCCATGGCACAAAGGGATATGAATGCTCTATGGATGCGCACTGTAAGGCAATGGTTGCTTTTCGTGTGGCTAATGTTAAGTATCGGAATCATCCTGGGCGGATGGTGGGCGTACCAAGAATTGGGCTGGGGTGGCTACTGGGCATGGGATCCCGTTGAAAATGCATCGTTTATGCCATGGCTTACAGGAACTGCATTGCTCCATTCCATCATCATCCAGGAAAAGAAGGACATGTTAAAAGTTTGGAACATGACTCTCATTATCATCACATTCACCCTTTGCATTTTCGGGACATTTTTAACACGAAGCGGAGTTATGTCTTCCGTTCATTCGTTTACTGCTTCTTCTCTGGGTCCCATTTTTCTTGGATTTGTATTTTTAATATTAGTTGTTTCTTTTTTACTTTTATACAACCGAAAATCTTTTCTTCGATCAGAAAAAAGAATAGAATCATTTACATCGAGAGAAAGTGGATTTTTGTTTAATAATGTTGTGTTTATTGTCATGTGTTTTGCAGTGTTCTGGGGAACAATATTTCCGGTTATTTCAGAAGCGGTTCGCGGAACCAAAATCACAGTCGGCGCACCATTTTTTAATCAAGTGAATATTCCCATTGGATTAATACTCTTACTTTTAACAGGAGTTGGCCCTCTATTGGTTTGGCGCCGTACGTCCAACCAAAGTTTCATTCGAAACTTTACCACACCGATAGTTATGGGTTTAGTCACGGCACTGGTGCTCTACATATTCAATATCAGAGGATATGTACTGGTTTCATTCAGTTTATCGGCATTTGTCTTAACAACCATAGGATATGAATTTTTCAGGGGAATCCGTTCAAGGATGATATCACAAAAAGAAAACCCTTTCATTGCTTTTTGGCGATTGATACGAAAGAACCGTAGTAGATATGGAGGATATATCGTTCATGTTGGAATTGTACTGATGTTTGTTGGATTTACAGGCCATTCATTTGATAGTGAGAAAGAATTTGGACTTAAAAAAGGTGAAAGTGAGCATTTAAGCGGTTATTCATTCACATTGTATAATATTCGGGAAGAAGAACGTCCCAATCATTATGCCTATATTGCCGATTTGGTTGTAGCCGATGCGTCCTCAGGTAAATCATTTATTAAACTGCATCCGGAGAAACGTATTTATTTTCATCGTAATCCTAATCCTGAACGTCGTCAACCCCATAGTGAACTTGACATTTATTCTACAATAAAAAAGGATATTTATTCCATATTCAACAGTGTAGACTTGGAAAATGAAGTGGCTTATCTAAAAATTATGATTAATCCATTGGTTAACTGGGTTTGGTACGGCGGTTATTTGTTTGTATTGGGAACACTCGTTGCTTTATGGCCGCCGAGAAAGGTAAAATCATGATGAGTGTTGTCATAGCCTTTTTAATTATTTTTGTTATAGCTGTGTTTGTCATCCAACCGTTATTTCTTGAACCGGGATTGGAAATAAAGGATACTGAAAAAAGTTCAGATGCGTTGAAACAACGCAAAAAAATTCTGTATAGACACATTAAGGAACTGGATATGGATTACCAATTAGATAATATCCAAGATGAAGACTATAACCAAACTCGTAATGAGTTGAAAAAAGAAGTGTCAGAAATACTGACTATTTTGAATAAATAATTAATTTATAATTTTTTGTTAACTGTATCAAATATATCCAAATCCTTTCATTATAAGCCCGTTTTAAAGGATATTTCTTTTTCATTATGTCCTGGGGAAACGCTAGCATTACTTGGCAGAAATGGAGCGGGTAAATCAACATTATTGCGTATTATAGCAAAAATTTCATCTCCGGAAGAAGGGCAAGCTATTTTTAATGGAAATAATTTATTTGAAGGCGTTGCAACCCATCGAAAGGGTCTTTATTATTGCGGTCATGCTCCAGGTTTATATCCATCATTAACTGCAAGTGAAAATCTGCATTATTTTTGTTTGTTACATGGCTGCAAAACCAATCCCGACTCAATTAATACGGTATTGAAGGATTTTGAATTATTAGACGCTGCTGATGAACCAGTTAAAGTATATTCCCAGGGAATGATGCAAAGATTAAAACTATCTTTTTTAGAGTTAATTGATTGGTCATTACTTTTGATTGATGAACCATTTAATGGTTTGGATATACCCGGTCAAAAATTTGTTTTGAAAAAAATGGAATCTTGGCAAAATGGCCAGCGAAGTATCATCTTCGTTGATCATGATATACGTCGAGTTTTGAAAATATCATCGCGCATCATGGTATTAGATAAGCATTCTGTTGTTTTGGATGATCCGATCTCAACTTCAGATTTGGAAAATAAAATTACGTCTTTAATGAACTAATATGTTTATAACACTTCTCAAAAAAGAGCTTTTTGTGGAACTTCGTAATAAAGAGGTTATTTTATCCATGTTGGCTTTTGGTCTCACAGTCTTATTGATTTTTTCTTTTTCGTTGAGTGGAAATCCAAAGATAAACCATGAAATGGCTCCGGGCTTATTCTGGTCATTGGTTGTTTTGAGTTCATCATTGGGATTGCATCGATTATTTGGACAGGAAAAAGATTTTGATGCTTTTGCACATTTATTATCTGCACCGATTGACAGGGGAACACTTTTTTTTGCAAAATGGGTCAGTGGAATCTTATTTCTATCCATTATAGAGATACTCGTTATTTTACCCTTTTTCTTATTTTTAGCATTATCACAGCCCATGTCATTTGTCCCCGGAATTGGTATTGTTATGTTAGGTAATTTGGGAATTGTGGCTGTGGGTGTAATTGTTTCCGGAATGGCTATGCGTGCAAAAATGAGCGCTGTTCTATTACCTGTTTTACTTTTTCCTCTAATAACACCGTTACTCATCGCTTGCGTAAAAGCGACAACCGGATGGTATCATCTTATACCTTTTAGTTATTGGCAATTTTGGGTATTAATCATGGCTACCTATGTTGTAATATTCGGTCTTGCGGGATATGTATTTTTTGAACATATAACAGAAGAATAATGTCATTTCTTTTCCAAGATCGCTTCATGCGCATTTTATTCATTGTTTCTGTCATTTTAATGGCAGTAAATCTTTATGCTATATTTTTTGTTGCACCCATGGTTCCTGAACAGCATTGGGCTCAAAAGATATTTTACGTTCATGTCCCTATCGCATGGTCGGGCTTTTTATCTTATTTTATTGTTATGGTAGCGGGGATTTTATTTTTTATTAAAAGAGACTCTTTTTGGGATAGAGTCGGTCTGGCTGCTGCCGAGATTGGTACATTGTTTGTTGCATTAGTATTGATTACGGGACCCATATGGGCCACACCTATTTGGGGAAAACCATGGATTTGGGAACCACGTTTAACAACAACCTTAATTTTATTTCTGATCTATATGGGTTATTTTATGTTAAGAAAATTTGGTGGACATCCGGAAAGAGTAGCACGCTATGCTGCTGTATTAGGTATCTTGGCATTTCTTGATGTACCACTCATTTTTTATTCTGTTAAATTCTGGGCACCTCAATATCAACTTCATCCACAAGTGGAAATGGCCCAACAACCTGAAGGCATTTTACAATCATTCTTATTTTCAATGTTAACCTTTACCATTTTATATATACTCATGTTGCTATTTCGAGTTAAAATTTTGAATTTTCAATATAAATTAAAGACGAAAAATGTATAATTTTCTGAGTTACTGTATTGCCGCTTATCTTATTGTATTTATTTCATTAATTGCATGGTTTATAACTCAATTCAAAATTGAAAAAAAATTAAAAAATATTTCTAATCATTAAGGTATAATAAACATGAAACGAAAAATTGTTCACGTTGTTGGAACGGGTACTATCGGTGAACCGCTCATTGGCTTGCTGACTGACTATAAAACGAAACTGGGTATTGACGAAATAACATTCCATAAAAATACCCCATTAAAAGGTGATAGATCAAAGGTATTTGACCTCCAACGCCGTGGAGCTCGTTTATCTGTTAATCCCGATCGTATGCAGGATTTCAAAGATTTGGGTATGGATCCTGATTTTGAAACAGAAGATGCAATAAAACGGTCATCTGTTGTTATTGATTGTACTCCAAAAGGCGTTGGCCACAAGAACAAAGAAAAATTCTACTCAAAGTTTTCCGATGAGGTTAAAGGATTTTTAGCTCAAGGAAGTGAAGATGGATTTGGAAAAAAATATGCTAGAGGAATTAATGACAATGTGTTTAATGCAGATGATCAATTCGTCCAGATTGTGTCCTGTAATACTCATAATCTTTCATGTATTACGAATACATTGGCATTAAATGGAAGTGAATTGGATAATCTGGTTGAGGGAAAATTTGTTTGTATACGTCGTGCGAATGATATCAGTCAACCGGGCGGGTTTATACCATCCCCTCAGGTTGGTGGTCATCATTCCGAAAAATACGGCTCCCATCACGCAGAAGATGCAGTTGGTTTATTTAAAACTAAAAATTTGGATTTGAATTTGTTCTCGTCTGCTATGAAGACAAACAGTCAATATATGCACATTTTATGGTTTAATTTGAAAATCAAGGAACCAATCACTTTGCAGGGAGTCATGGATAAGTTGGAGGCAAATCCATTGGTAGCAATGACACAAAAAGACATGACAAGTACTGTTTTTTCTTTCGGGCGGGATCATGGTCATTATGGGAGAATTTTGAATGAAACTGTTGTAGTTGAACAAACTTTAAATGTCCGCAACGAACATGAAATAACCGGTTTTTGTTTTACACCTCAGGATGGCAATTCAATATTGAGCAGCATTGCAGCTGCAGAACGATTTTTGTTTCCACATGCATATGATGATAAGATTCAATGTCTGTCGGAACTCGTTTATTCAGATATTTGAGTATTCAAGTACATACGGTTGTCACCGGACCGTTTCAGGAAAATTCTTTTTTAATTATTGATCCTGAATCTCGAGAATGTGTTTGCATTGACCCAGGTGATGATCCTCATTTAATCATTGCCACAATCAATGATCATGATTGTAATCTAATAGCCATAATTAATACCCATGCACATATGGATCATATCGGCGCTGTATCTACATTGAAAGAAATGTTAAATATCCCTTTTTATCTCCACAAAGAAGAATCATTGATTTTGGATACATATGAAGAAACATGTCAATTATTTAACTTAAATAAGAATAAAACTCCAGATGTTGATTATTGGTTTACAGATGAATCGACACTCACATTTGGTAGCCTTACATTTAAACTGATTTTTACGCCTGGGCATACTCCGGGTGGAACATCGTTCATGATCGGTGATCATGTATTTGTTGGAGATACACTTTTTAGAGGTTCAGTGGGCAGAACAGATTTACCAGGTGGTAATTGGAATATATTGGAAAAATCATTATTAAAATTGATGGAAAATGTACCTTTGGAATATAGTATCCATTCCGGTCATGGACCTGATACAACTATGAATATTGAACGTAAAGAAAACCCCTTTTTAATTCCTTTAGAAAAAAAGCTAAATTCTAGGTTATGAAAGTTACAGATTACCTGAAAAAGGCGGAAAAACCATTGTTCAGTTATGAGATCATGCCTCCACTGCGTGGCGGCAATGCTGATAGAATTTTTAACATGGTGGAAGAATTAATGCCTTATGATCCACCCTTTATTGATTTGACCAGCCGTTCTGCAGAAGTTGAGTATATTGATACACCTAAGGGTAAATTTGAACGCCATGTGAGACGAAAGCGACCGGGGACAATCGGTTTAAGCGCCGCAATAAAAAATAGATTCGATGTTGAAACTGTTCCTCATATTCTCTGTAATGGATTTACACGTGAAGAGACTGAAGATGCACTGATTGAATTAAATTATCTAGGGATTCATAATGTGTTGGCTGTTCGAGGAGATGATCTAAGACGCAATATGACTACAAATGGGAAAACGATTAATTATTACGCATCTGATTTAGTCAGTCAAATTAAGAAAATGAATAGAGGTAAATATCTCGATGAATTATTGGATGCAAGTGCGACTGATTTTTGTGTGGGTGTTGGCGGATATCCTGAGAAACACTTTGAAGCTGTTGATTTAGATACAGATATTAAATATTTAAAAGAAAAAGTAATGAATGGTGCAGATTATATTGTAACACAGATGTTTTATAACAATAAATCATATTTTGAATTTGTTTCTAAAGCACGTGCAATTGGAATTAAAATTCCGATTATCCCTGGGTTAAAGATTTTAACCACCGAAAAGCATTTAAGGCTTATTCCTGAATTATTTTATGTAGATATACCCCATGAACTTGTTGAAAAAGTGAATAATGCAAAAACGAATGATGAGATTAAAAAAATTGGTGTAAAATGGGCCGTCGAACAAACAAAAGAATTGTGTGAAGCAAATGTACCGTGTATTCACTATTATATCATGCAATCCGCAGAGCAAGTTGTCAATGTTGTTAAGGAATTCAAATGAGCTTAAACACTGAATTCAAAAAGCATATTTCTGCACATAATTTGATTGGGGACGAAACTCATGCATTGATTGCAGTTTCTGGGGGAGTTGATTCCATGGTTTTGCTACATTTGCTTTTAGGATTACGACAAGAGAAAAAATTGAAACTATCTGCAATTCATGTCCAGCACCATTTACGTTCTGATGCAGAAGAAGATGCCATATTGGTAAAATCATTTTGTGGTGAAAATGAAATTGATTATTACAGGGTTGATCTTGATCCTAAATCAAGGCCAAAAGATCAAAGCGTTGAAGCCTGGGCTCGTTCAAATCGCTACTCACTTTTTCATAATGTCCAGAAAAGTATTTATGCAGATATTATTTTAACAGGTCATCATGGCGATGATCAGATTGAAACTATTTTAATGCATATTGTAGAAGGAACAGGTTTGGATGGTCTGAAGGGTATTCGTGAAAAAATGGAAAATATTGTTAGACCATTATTACCTTTTTCGAAAACAGAAATTGAAACATATGCACAGAATTACAAAATTCCATTTAAGGTAGATAGTACCAATAGAGATTTAACTCATCCACGCAATTTTCTTCGCCATAAGGTCATTCAAAAATTGAAAGATCAGAACCCCAATCTGAACTCTGCTATACAGGATTTAACATCCAACATAAACGATATATCAGACATTATTCACTATATGATGAAATCTATTTCAAAACGGGTTGTAGAAAAACAAGAGAATGGGAAAATACTAATGAATCTTAATGAATTGTTGGATGAACCACTTTCATTAAAAGTTCATTTAGTTAAACACGTGTTAAATGATAAAGAAATACAGTGGCGGAAATATCATTGGGAGAGACTCAAACATTTGATTTCAAATGGACAAACCGGTACTATCATTAAACTTGGAGAAAATGAAGTACTGAAGAATAGAGGAAATCTAATCATCAAAAAAATCTCTTCTTCTGTAAACTCACATTTTGAAGTTCATCAAGGTGAAAAAATTCAAACAGACAATTTTACATTTACTTGGCAGACCACAGATCATTATAGTGAGAATTCGAAAAACAGTATTGAAACAGTTGATGGGAAAAAACTCCCTAAATCTATAGTATTACGCCAGTGGAAGGAAGGAGATTATTTTCAACCGCTGGGAATGGATGGGCATAAAAAAGTAAGCGATTTTTTGACAGATATAAAATTGGATCGTTTTACAAAAAATTCTCAATATGTATTGGCTGACAAAGATAAAGTTTTATGGGTGTGCGGCCGACGAATTAGCGATATTGTGAAAATTACACCTGAAACGACTCAATTTGCGGAACTTTCATTTCGGCAGGATGTAGTGTAATCATGCATTTTCACGGTTATGAATTGAGTCCGGTTATTTTTGATGAAGATATTCAAAAAAGAGTACATGAAATTGCAAAGAAATTGTCGGAAAAATTCAAAGATGAAGTGCCAATTTTAATCGGTATTTTGAATGGCAGTTTCATTTTTATGGCCGATCTGATCCGTGCATTGGATATTGACTGTGAAATGGATTTTATTAAACTAGCCAGTTATAAAGGCAGTCAATCGACTGGAACTGTTCGTTTACTAAAAGATATATCTGCAGACATTACAGATCGACATGTGGTGATAGTGGAAGATATCATTGATTCAGGATTAACGATCAAATTTATTAAAGACCGTATGGAAGACGCAGGCCCAAAATCAATAACAATTATAACATTATTATTAAAACCGGATGTGGCAATTTTGGATTTTCCGATTGACATCGTAGGGTTTGAAATTGCACCTGAATTTGTTGTAGGATACGGGTTGGATTATGATCAGAAAATGCGCCATTTACCTGCAATTTATCGCATAGAAAAGGAATAAGATGTATTTCGAGAAAAACTCATCAAATTTAGATGGGCAAAAAAAGCCTAAACCCAAAATGAATCAACAGGATCCTAAAGGGAAACAGGAAGATAAAAAGAATAATGAATTTCAATGGAAACGTGCCGGAAAAACATCGCTAATTTGGGTGATGATTCTGATGGTGGCGATTTTTCTATCTGGATTACTCACATCTAAAGAGCAATCAATAGAGATTCAGTATTTTCAATATCGAGAATACCTGGAATCACGCCAGATATCTCGCGCGGATATAATAGAAAATATTTTTTACGGACAATTTGCAACACCTCAAACCATCCAAACTGAAGTAGCTGTTGTAGAAAACATTTCCCGGTTTCACGTCATTTTACCCTTTATAGACAGGGATGTTATGACTGAATGGGATTCTTTTGGTGTTAATTATAGTTTTAAAGGGAAATCAATTGACTGGACGGGATATTTCCTTAATATGCTTCCGTGGTTATTGCTTATCGGGATTTGGATATTTTTCATCCGACGTATGCAAGGAGGTGGAGGAGGAATGCGCGGTATTTTCAATTTTGGTAAAAGCAGGGCTAAGGTATGGACATCGGATATGCCAAAAGTAACGTTTGATGATGTGGCAGGATGTGTTGAAGCTAAAGAAGAATTAAAAGAAGTCATTGAATTTCTTAAAAAACCAAAACGCTTCCAAAAGCTTGGTGCCAAGATTCCCAAAGGTGCATTATTGGTAGGGCCTCCCGGAACAGGAAAAACGTTGTTAGCACGAGCAGTTGCAGGAGAAGCAGGTGTCCCATTCTATAGTTTAAGTGGGGCAGAATTTGTTGAAATGTTTGTAGGTGTGGGCGCGTCTCGTGTTCGAGATCTTTTCGAACAGGGTAAGAAGAATACACCTTGTATTGTTTTTATTGATGAACTGGATGCTGTGGGACGCCAACGGGGTGCTGGACTTGGCGGTGGTCATGATGAGCGTGAACAAACATTGAATCAATTGCTGGTCGAAATGGATGGGTTTGATTCCGACCAAATGGTGATTGTCCTGGCAGCTACAAACAGACCGGATGTACTCGATCCTGCCCTGTTACGCCCTGGACGTTTTGATCGTCAGATAGTTGTGGATGTACCAGATATAAAAGGGCGGCAAGGGATATTGAAAGTCCATACTAAAAAAATTGTTCTAAATAAACGTAAAATAAACTTGGAAGAATTGGCCCGCGGTACTCCCGGTTTGGTGGGTGCTGATTTGGCAAACTTGGTGAATGAAGCAGCCCTATTGGCAGCTCGAAAGCGTAAGAAATCCGTGGACATGGAAGATTTTGAAGATGCGAAAGATAAGGTTATGATGGGTATCCAGCGTAAAAGTGTTATCCTGTCCAATGAAGAGAAAAAAGTGACAGCATACCATGAATCCGGACATACACTCGTGGCGACCATGACACCCGGCGCTGACCCAATTCATAAAGTTACAATTATTCCTCGAGGACAAGCGCTCGGAATTACAGCTCAAATTCCCATTGATGAAAAACACAACTATTCACGGGAATATATTGAAGGTAGGATGGCTATTCTTTTGGGAGGGCGTGCTGCTGAACAACTTATATTTAATGAATTAACAACTGGTGCAGGGGATGACATTGAAAAAGCAACTGTTATTGCTAGAAAAATGGTATGCGAATGGGGTATGAGTGATGTTCTTGGACCCATGACGTTTGGAAAGAAAAATGAAGAAGTATTTCTCGGACGTGAGATTCAGAGTCATCGCGATTTCAGTGAGTCTACCGCACGAATGATTGATGAAGAAGTTGTACGTATCATCCGCAAAGCACAGCGAGCAGCTGTTACTCTTTTAGAAGATAATGTTGCAATACTACATACAATGGCTGACGGACTATTGAAATACGAAACTCTGGATAGCAAAGATATTAATCGAATTATGGATGGAAAGAAGCTGACGCGTTCAAAGAATGGCCCTCCCCAAAAAAGACGTCCTAAAAAACGTAAAAAGGTTCAGGTGAAAAAATCTGAATCTGCAAAGCAGATAGAAAAAAATAAAAAAGATTCACCTTCTAAACCAGACGAAGGATAAGTCAAATTATTTTTTACCTAATGACCCCGATTTGACAGGGTGAATAATGGGTCATTGAACATATGTCATTACCATCAAACTGGAAAAATTTACATACCCCCAATGGGTCTACATTAATAATGGGAATCTTAAATGTAACTACGGATTCATTCAGCGACGGAGGTCAATTTATCCAAAAAGATAATGCAATTGACCATGCATTAGAAATGGAAAAGTCTGGTGCTGACATTATTGACATTGGTGGAGAATCCACACGACCTGGAGCAGAGCCGGTTACTATGGAAGAAGAATTGGACAGAGTAATTCCAATCATTGAAGATTTAAGGTATATAAGCGATGTGTGCATATCCATTGATACGTATAAAGCGTCTGTAGCTGAAAAGGCGTTGGCTGCAGGAGCGGACATAGTTAATGATATCAGCGGATTACAGTTTGATAAGAAGATGGTGAAGATAATTAAAGAAAAAAATGTTCCAGTAATTATTATGCATATCAAGGGAACACCAAGGAATATGCAGCAGGATCCACACTATGAAAATCTAATGGAAGAAATTGTTGCATATTTTCAGGATCGTGTGGAGTTTTGCCATGAACATGGCATCAAAAATGAAAAAATCATCCTTGATCCGGGCATTGGTTTCGGAAAACGACTACAGGACAATTTTGAATTGCTTCGGGAATTAAAACAAATTTCAGACCTTGGATTTCCTGTCTTATCCGGTCCGTCGCGCAAATCCTTTATTGGACTTACACTTGACCTTCAGGTAGATGAAAGGGTGGAAGGTACGGCTGCCGCGGTGACTGCCTCCATTTTAAACGGAACCAAAATCGTTCGGGTTCATGACGTTAAGGAAATGAAACGCGTTGCTACAATTGCGGATAATATTAGGGGACTTGCATGATGGATCTATTCAAAATCGGTTTTCTTACAGTATCCCTTATTGATGTCATTGACTTGATTTTAGTAAGTTGGCTATTTTTTAAAATTTATCAGTATTTTAGGGAAACTCGGGCCGGGCAGATGCTTGTGGGGCTTATTATTTTGCTCATTGCATCTTTTTTGTTTAATGCTATCGGTTTCAGCGCATCATCATGGTTGGTGAATCAATTCCAGACGGTGTGGGTCGTGGCGTTTGTAATCCTGTTCCAGCCGGAATTACGACGCTTACTTATTTATGTGGGGCAGACACGTTTTTTCCAAACCATCTTTCGCATGGGTACATCCAAATCTATTGAAGAAATGGTGAATGCCATTAACCAATTAATTGAAAAGAAATGGGGAGCCCTTATTATCATTCAGCGGGAAACAGGCATGCGCGCTTATAAAGAAGCGGGAACGCAGCTTAAGGCAGAAGTATCGGCACCGCTGCTGGTATCCATTTTTAATCCCAAGTCACCTCTACATGATGGCGCCGTTATAATCCAAAATGAAATTATTGAAGCAGCAGCTTGTATTCTACCCTTGACTGAAAGCACGACGGTGGACCCGGCCATGGGCACGCGCCATCGTGCGGCGTTGGGGATAACGGAAGAAACGGATGCAATCGCCATTGTCATTTCGGAAGAAACTCAACGAATTTCCGTAGCGGAAAACGGTCGCTTTATGAATATCGGTATGGATGAGATGGAACTGAGGCGCTTTTTGAATGAAGAATTGTTCATTTCTTCCGGCGACTGATTAATGACAAACATCACCGGCCAAACATGGTTATATGCTTTGAGTAGTGTATTTGTGGTGAGTTTGGTCTCCCTTGCCGGGGCTGCGACTTTCTCTCTTTCTCGAAACTTACTCAACCGCATTTTACTCTTTTTGGTGAGCTTTGCCGTAGGGAGCCTTCTGGGCGGTGCATTTATCCATTTACTTCCGGAAGCATTCGCTTCCGATCTAAACCCCTTGGCCGTTTCCGGTTCGGTGTTAGGGGGGATTATACTCTTTTTTATTTTGGAAAAATTCTTTCGTTGGCGCCATTGCCACCACGAAACTACAGCAGATCATGTTCATCCTGTGGTACCTATGAATATCTTCGGCGATGCCATGCATAATTTTATTGATGGTATTTTGATTGGCGTTTCCTATGCTGTGAGCATTCCGTTGGGAATGGCAACAACTGTGGCTGTTCTGCTACATGAAATTCCCCAAGAGATCGGTGATTTTGGAATTTTGATTCATGGCGGTCTCACAGTAAAAAAAGCACTTTTGTTCAATTTTGCTTCGGCTCTTACGTCAGTGATTGGAGTGGTGTTGGCATTAATGATTGGAACGAGTATGGAAGGAGTTGTTCTTTATTTCCTGCCCATGACAGCAGGAGGATTTATTTATATTGCCGGTTCGGATCTCATCCCGGAACTGCATCATAATACAGATGTTAAAATTTCGATTTTACAATTGCTGGCCTTGTTAGGCGGAATTGCAATCATGTTTGGACTTGCGGCTGCATTTTAAACAAATAAAGATATTAAATTAAATCATGGAATTGACAGACTTAAAAGACCGTTACACTTTAGCAGAAACCAAGCACCACGAACTCCGGAGGCATCTTTGACCTGGAATCCAGAAAAACAAAAGTAGAAAAACTCCGCCAAAAAACCGGAGCACCGGATTTTTGGAATGACAATGCAATCGCCCAGGCCACTCTCAAAAAAATATCACTTATAGAAAAAGAACTCGCCCTCTGGTCTGATCTGGAAAAACGTCATGGTGATGTGGAGGTACTATTGGAATTCGCCGAAAGTGGCGATGCAGAACTGGAGGAAGTAAACGAAGAACTGAAGTCCTACACTAAAATAATCGAAGATGTAGAATTGCAGATGATTCTCGGCGGTGAACAGGATACCCAAGACGCAATCGTGAGTATCCATCCGGGCGCCGGCGGAACCGAAAGTCAGGATTGGGCAGAAATGCTTTACCGCATGTATACTCGCTGGATTGAGCAGCAGGGATTCAAAAAAGAAATTATGGATTATCAACCCGGCGACGAAGCAGGATTGAAAGATGTCACCATGGAAGTAAAAGGTGATTTTGCCTATGGATTATTAAAAGCGGAAGCCGGTATCCACCGTTTGGTTCGAATTTCACCCTTCGATTCTAACAGTCGACGTCATACATCATTTGTATCTGTGTTTGTATATCCGTCAAGTGATGATGAAATTGAAATCGAAATCGATCAAAATGATTTGCGTATTGATACTTATCGAGCAAGTGGCGCTGGTGGACAACATGTGAATAAAACCGATTCCGCCATTCGAATTACACATATTCCATCAGGAATCGTTGTTCAGTGCCAGAATGAACGATCCCAGCATAAAAATAAAGCATCTGCAATGAAAGTGTTAAAAGCGCGTCTGTATCAATTGGAAGTGGAAAAACAAAAAGAAGAAAATCAGGAATTGGAAGATTCTAAAATGGATATTGGCTGGGGGAGCCAGATCCGGTCTTATGTATTTCATCCCTACAATATGGTGAAAGATCACCGCACAAAAGAAGAGACAGGAAATATTTCAGCTGTCATGGACGGCGCCCTTGATAATTTTATCCGGGCGTTTTTGATGAGTAAATTGAAATAGGTAAACAATTCAATATTGAGTAAAATAAATCAATTATCAATTAATTATTTTCTTTTATTATTTTTAATATTTTCAATTTCAAGTTGTAATAAAATTACACTAGATGATAATGAAATTATTTTGGATGTTAGCGATGAACTAATTCCAATGAATCTTGGGAATACTTGGATGTACCTTGATTCAGTTTGGTATGGAGAATATGATTCTCTTGCTTATGTGGCGTATGATACAATTACAATCTTTGATACTAGTGTAACTTTAGAAGGGAAAGTGTGGTTCAGGGCATGGAGTCAACTTCCTGGGTTAGGCAGTCAATTTCGAATCTTAAATGACAGTATATATTCATATGATTTGGTAATAGAATAAGGACAATAATAGAAATAATAATTACCCCGATATGAATTTCGGGGCAATTGGAAAAAGAACAATAATAATTTAATGGCTTAAAAAGTACTGCAGACATTCCTGTCTGCAGTAGGACAGACAAGAATGTCTGTCCTACATTTAATTTGCATTATTCCAGAGGATTTCCATCAGCATCGAGTAAGACTGGGTCACCGAAACCTAGAGATTTCAGGCCAGCAAGTTGAGTAGCAACATCTCCAACAACCAAATAAATCATTTCATCTGGGCGAATAAGCTTTTTGACCAATGCGTTGTGACTTTCAACAGACATATTTCGAACGATTTCTTCCTGATCTTTGATATAATCAAATGGCAGATCATAAGTTGCGATTTTATCAATCATTCCCCGTAAAGCGCCTAACGTTTCAAATTTTCGCGCGTTGGATTTGAGCATTACATTTTTGGTGAAACCCAGGTCTTCTTCCGAAATCGGTTCATGATATGCTGACATAAGTTCTTTAAAAATATTAACGGACTCTTCTGTTGTATTGGAACGTACAGCAGACGATGCAGTGAATTTCCCGGGGAATTTTGAACCACTGAATCCGGTTCGCGCTCCGTAAGTGAATCCTTTTTCTTCTCGAAGAACTAAATTCACATCCCCGCTGAAATTACCACCGAGTTTCATATTCATTATAGTTGCGGGGTAGTAGTCTGGATCGGTTCGTGCTAATCCCAAATATCCTATACGGATTTCAGATTGCTTAGCATTAGGGACATCTACAAAATATACTTTTGCATTTTTATCTGGTACAGGCATTTCATATTCAGTGAAATTCACATCTTTTATTTCCCATCTGTCCACCAAATCTTCAAACGCTCGCACAGCTACATTGCGGTTTAAATCGCCCACAATACTCATGGACACTAAATCAGCTGAAAAATTTGCAGTATAATAGTTTTTCAAATCATCCAGTTCGATAGATTCCACTGTTTCAACTGTTCCGGATGTTGAATTCGCCAATATATGGTCGCCATAAATCAATTTATTGTAGACGTTTGATGCAATGGATGACGGTACAGCTGATCGGCGTTTTATGGATTCAACCGTTTCTCTCTTGATACGATCAAATTCTGTTTCATCCCAGCGTGGTTCAAACAGGATTTCTTCAACTAAGGCAAGAGTAGGAATAAAATTCCGTTTTAATGTGGTAACTTCAACTCCAATTGATTGTTTTCCTGTGTACATATATATCGATGATCCCAATGCATCAATCGCTTCTTCGAGTTCAACGGGGGTTTTAGTGGCCGTACCTTCCATCATCATATCTGTAATAAGATTCGCAACACCGATTTTGTTCGGATCATCCAATAACATTCCACCATCAATTTGAATGCCGAAATTGATTAAGGGTAATTCACTGTGTTTAGATCCATAGAGTGAAATACCTTTTTTATAATTATGTCTCCAGATTGTAGGCAGGTTCAGGCGGGGTTGAGGTCCGGTAACCGGTTCAATCGACCTGTCGAAAGTGGATGGAATTTTAGATACTTCCATATCTCCAGTCCCTGCTTCTTTAGCCACATTCTCAACGATTGCTTCCTCCTTAATGGGAAATAGGATGGATCCATCTGCAACCAAATTAACGCTGCCTTTGGGAACAAAACTGGTCATGACATATTGTTGACCTTTTACATATCTTTCGTATACGCGGTTAACATCATCCATATTTACATCAAGGACTTTTTGCAGTTCACTGGACATTGCATCAGGCGAGCCGTAGTATTCGTTATAATATGCCAGTTGAAATCCTTTACCCAGTACTGAAGAAATTCCCCTGTAAAATCCGGTTTCATACTTTGCTTTAAGTCGAGCTAAATCTTCATTGGTGAAACCATCACTCTCAAAACGGTTAAATGCTTCATGGACAGCTGATTCAACTTCCGTCAGATTTGTAGTGGGAAATCCATTAACAACAATGTATAAAATTCCAGCAATTTCCTGTGTGTAGCTATACGAATAAAGATTCGGAGCTAATTTTTTCTCTTCAACGATAACGTTATACAAAGGAGCTTTTTTGCCATCACCCAATAGTTGACCCAACAGTTCAAGGGCAGCCGCATCATTATGCTTATGGTCAACAGTTGGCAATGCAATTGTTAATCGAGGTGATTTAGCAAAAATATCTTCATGATATACTTTCTTTGTTTCGGTGAGTTGAATTGGTATAGGCTCCGGGTCACCGTTTTCAGGACCGGACTTGATTTCACCAAAATATTTATCAACCAGTTTTTTCACTTCGCGTTTATTAATATCCCCGGCGATGACCATTGTAGCGTTATTGGGTCCGTACCATTTTTCATAGAAATCACGAACATCTTGCAAGGTTGCATTTTGCAGATCTTCCAACTCACCGATAGTCGTCCAGTTATAGGGATGATCTTCCGGATATAAATTTTTAATAATTACGTAATTGTTGTGACCGTATGGGCGATTGTCCACCCGTTGGCGTTTTTCATTTTGTACTACTTCCTGTTGATTCTCAAAAGCAGGTTGAGTTACGGTTGAAAGGAGCCAACCCATGCGATCAGATTCCATCCATAAAACTGTTTCCAATGCATTTTTGGGAACTATTTCATAATATACAGTACCATCCTTATTGGTGCCGCCATTGAGCGTTCCGCCTACATTTTGTATTTTTTTAAAAAATTGATCTTGGCCAACATGTTGGGATTCCTGGAAGAGCATGTGTTCAAACAAGTGGGCGAAGCCTGTTCGTCCCGGTGTTTCGCGATTCGATCCCACATGATATTGAATGGCAACTCCAACGATAGGATCTGATTTATCCTCATGGAGGATAACCGTTAATCCATTATCAAGAGTATATTTTTCATAATCAATAGTAAAAGGTGTAGCGGCATTTAATACACAACCAAAAACAAAAACGGTTGATAAAATTCTGTTGAATATTGATTTAGTATGCATTGAATTCTCCTGTGGCCAAATTGATTTATTTAAATACAACAAACAGAAAATTTTGTTGTTCTTAATATGGACAAAAATAACACTAAAAGGTTGTCCTAACATACAAATTTTAAAACTCACATAGGTGAACAGTCGTCTTAATTGGAATGAAAATTAGTATTAAAAAGAATCATTTAGGCACTCCAGTCTATATATTTAAATTCACCATCTTCAAATTATAAAATAACATGTCAGACGACCATAAAAGCTTAAACGAAATTATACGATTCCGTAAGGAAAAGTTGGATACGCTCCTAGAGCGAGGGATAAACCCATACCCTCATAAATACAGTCCAACTCATACGAGTGTTGATGTTCTTGAAAATTATGATTCATTGAAAGAAATAGATGTTACTATAGCCGGTCGTATCATGGCTTTGCGCAAGATGGGTAAAGCGTCCTTTTTTCATATTCAAGATATGGATGGCCGTATCCAGGTATATATAAAGCGAGATGAAGTGGGAGAGGATTCTTACGCCAATTTTAAGAAAATGGATATTGGTGATATTGTTGGAGTAATGGGATTTCCTTTTACCACGAAAATGGGAGAAAAATCCATTCATGCAAAAGAATTTACCGTTTTAGCTAAAAGTATTCGTCCACTACCAGTTGTAAAGGAAAAGGACGGAGAGACATTTGATGCCTTTGAAGATAAGGAATTGCGTTATCGCAACCGTCATTTGGATCTCATCGTAAATCCCGAAGTAAAAGATGTATTTGTGAAACGAGCAAAAATTATTTCTACTATACGCCAATATTTAGATAATCTTGAATTTTTGGAAGTGGAAACACCTGTGCTTCAACCATTATATGGAGGTGCAAATGCACGACCGTTTACGACTCATCATAATGCATTGGACCAAAAGCTCTATTTGCGCATTGCGGATGAATTATATTTGAAAAGATTGATTGTTGGCGGAATTGACCGAGTGTATGAACTATCAAAAGATTTTCGTAATGAAGGTATGGACAAAAACCATAACCCTGAATTTACCATGCTGGAATTTTACTGGGCCTATGCAGATAATGACGACAATATGGAATTGGTAGAAGATATGATTCGTAAAACGGCAGAAGCTGTGGATGCCACAAAAGTAACTTGGCATGAAAATGAAATTGATCTGTCCAAGCCATTTGCCCGTAAACCGTTATTGGAATTATTGAAAGAAGCGACAGGTCAGGACTTGGGTTCCGCAACCGATGATGAAATGAAAAAGCTCTGCAAAGCTCATAATATAGAAGTAGAGAACAATGCCAATTATGGACAAATGCTAGATGAACTTATGAGTGAATTGGTAGAACCAAAAATGATTCAACCCACTTTTGTTACAGATTATCCTAAAGCCATCTCACCCCTGGCAAAAGCACATCGCAATGGTGATCCCAATTTGGTTGAGCGCTATGAATTGTTCATTGGCGGCGCAGAATTTGCAAATTCGTTTACGGAATTGAATGATCCCATCGATCAGCGTGAACGCTTGGAAGCCCAAGCCCAATTGCGTGAACAAGGCGATGAAGAGGCTCAGCCGGTGGATGAAAATTTTATCCAGGCTGTGGAATGCGGCATGCCGCCAACCGGAGGAGTTGGCTTGGGAATTGACCGCCTCACCATGCTTCTGACGGAGCAGAATACCATTAAAGATGTAATTCTGTTTCCCGCCATGCGGACTGTCGATGAATGAAGACAGCATTTCGTATAGCTCTTCGCCATTTAGGATTTAAACACCAGGGTAGTTTTACATCTTTCGCCAGTATCGCCGCTATGGTTGGCCTGGGGTTAGGTGTATGTGCCCTTGTATTAACTTCATCAGTACTGAATGGATTTGAAGAAACCATTTCCAATAAAATAGCCGGCTTTGATGGTCATATTCGCGTTCAGCATTTCTTATTTAAACCGGTCACTCCATATAAAACCAGGCTCGACAGTATTTTAACTGCAAACAATGCAAAATTTTCGACAGCTGCATATATTCAGGAAGCAGCCATTGTTCGAAAAGGTCGTTCTGCAGAAGGCATTTTAATCATCGGACATGATAATGATGGATTACCAAAAAGTATCAATCAAATGATGCGTAAAGGTTCTGCCAATTTGAAAAGTAGCAATATTGTCATCGGCAACGACTTGGCGATTGCTCTAAAAGTGAACGTGGGAGATAAACTCGTTTTGGTGGATATGAAATCCATGGTATCAATTTCATCCGGCCAACGGATGAAGCAGGCAACAGTAAGTGGAATTTATAAATCCGGATTACAGGAATACGACAAATCAGTAGTCTATATGCCAATCGCAGATGCTCAATCTCTATTTCAATATGGTGAAAAAATATCAGGATATACCATCAATATAAAAGATGGGAAACGGGCGGGAGTTTTAGCAGAAAATATAGAAGAAACGCTGGGCTATCCAAATTATGCTATAACGTGGAAAGAAAAACACCGAACGTTATTTAACTGGTTAAACCTCCAAAAATGGCCCATTTTAATTATATTCGGAATGATTGCCTTGGTAGGTGTAGTTAATATTATTTCAGCTCTTACCATGATTGTATTGGAAAAAATACGATCCATCGGAACACTTATATCCATGGGTATGAACAAAAAAACAATTCGCAGAATTTTCTTGATCAAAGGAATGTATATTGGCGTAATGGGTTCATTGGCTGGTTTGGGTTTAGCTTTAGTTTTGGCCGGAATACAGATTTGGTTTAAACCCCTATCCATCGCTGAAGACATTTACTTCATGAGCCACGTCCCTGTTTTGTTCGACTGGGCAATTATTGGCCTCATCGTCCTATGCAGTTTTGTCAGCTCCATTTTTGCGACACTGTGGCCAACGTATCGAGCGTCATCCGTTGAACCTGCTATTGCCTTGAGATACGAATGAAATTTGTTTTTACCATTGCACGCCGATTTATGCTGGGCGGTAAAGGAGCAGGACCAAGTCAATTGACAGGCTGGATTTCAATTATTGGATTGGCTACTGGTACATTTGCTCTCATTGTTATTCTTGCAATATTAAATGGTTTTGAAGAACGTGTCACAAGCAGAGTGGTAGGATTTGAAGGAGATTTGCGCATCACAGCTGTAGATGATGATGTACATTTGACAAAAATTCTCGATACGATTCTTCGGGATAAATATGTCGTTGATGCTCTGCATTACCAGGAACGCAAAGGGTTGATTTCATCATCAAGTCAGGATCAGCGTTTGGTTACATTTAAGGCTATTCCCATTGACCGTTTTAAAGAATTTTACGATATTAGAATTGATGAATCTAATGAAAAACCGGATGATCGATCTGTCTATGTGGGGCAAGTTTTAGCCCGTAGGTTAAATGTGGATGTAGGCGATGAAATCAATCTCATGAGTCCAATTGATCATAGCGGCAACGTAGGTTTTCCAAGAAGATTTTCCGGTACTATCGCAGGAATTTTTCATGCTGAAGTATTGGATGTGGATGATAGATTTATTTTTCTTCCATTACAATTAGGTGAAAAATTATTTACACGAAAAAAAGGGTTAGACGGTATCGATATCCGGCTACATGATTCAGAAAAAGCTGACGAATTGAAAAGACACTTTAGGCGAAAATTACCGGGAGGAATTTCCATCAAAAGCTGGACAGATCTGAATTCTAGCCTATTCAATGCTATGCGTTTGGAACGGTTGGGTACCATGGCTGTATTAAGCCTTATTATCCTAGTGGCCTGTTTTAATTTGATGTCTACTCTTGTATTGATCACCTATCAAAAGATTAGGGAAATTGGTATTTTAAGAACACTTGGAACGACAGCTCGAAGAATTCAAAGCATTATTTTAATTCAAGGCATTATGATCGGCGGTATTGGTGCCGTAGTGGGTATTCTTGCCAGTTTATTTTTAGTATCTGCTCAAAATCAATTTGGATTATTTCCATTGCCTGAAGAAATATATTTTATTGATAAATTACCAATGGTTTTCAAAGCAGTTGACTTAATAGCAGTGATATGTATTTCATTTGTGTTTATTATTATTTCGTCTGCAGTTGCGTCTGGACGCACACTAAAAATCAACCCAAAAGAAGCTGTATATTTAGAAAAATGATTTTAATCGCACATAACATCAGTAAATCCTACTATAATGGAGAAAGGGAATTGTGCGTTCTAAAAAATATTAATTTGGAGCTGCAGAAAGGTGAGATTATCACTATCATGGGACAGTCAGGTGCAGGTAAAACTACATTGCTGAATATTTTGGGAACACTTGATCATCCCGATAATGGCTCCGTGTCCATTTGCAGTCAAGAAATCAGCGGACAGACAGAAGATGCTCTTTCGGAATTACGTAATAAACATCTTGGGTTTGTATTTCAATTTCATCATTTACTTCCTGAATTCACAGCCATGGAAAATGTATTAATGCCTGCATTGATTTCTGGCAATGAAAGTGAAGTTAAAGAGCGAGCGGATGAATTATTTGACTATGTGGGTATGAATGAGCGTTCAACCCATTATCCAGCCCAACTATCCGGCGGTGAGCGTTTAAGGGTTGCTGTATTGCGGGCGTTGATTTTAAATCCGGATGTTGTATTAGCTGATGAACCAACTGGTAATTTAGATGTCAATAACGCTGATCGATTATTAACCTTGTTCCGTAAAATTAATAATGATTATAATCAGGCATTTGTCATTACGACACACAACCCCGGTGTTGCAGCAATAGGAAAGCAACGATTTATTTTAGAAAATGAAACATTAAATCCTGTAGATAGTATTTGAATGTGTAGCAGCACTGCTTAATTTAGGATACCTATGAAAGAGAATTTTTCCAAGAGAGTCCAATTGATTATGAAACATGCCAAGGAAGAAGCCGTACGCCTTGGACATAGTTATGTGGGGTCAGAACATTTATTATTGGGCTTAATTCGCCTCGAAGCTGGACTGGGCATTAAGATACTGGATATTTATGATATTGATCTTACTGATATGCGGGCTATGATAGAGGATATGATTAAATCATCCGGTGGAACCATGACACTTGGTCATCTGCCGCTCACTCGTAGAGCTGAACGGATTTTGCGAAATGCGTACAATGAAGCAGCTGGGTTGGGTGCATCCGTTGCTGATGACGAACATTTATTATTGGCTATGCTAAAAGAAACTGAAGGTATCGCTTTTGAAGTCTTGAATTCCTATAACCTAGATTATGATGGTGTTTCAGAATTGTTGCTTGATGATGAGTCTGATGATAAAGATGAAGACGATAATGAATCATTATCCATAATAAAAAAAGAGAAAACCAGTAAAAAATCTAAAACACCTGCATTAGATCACTTTTCCCGTGACATCACTGTCTTGGCCAGAAAAGGGGAATTAGATCCGGTCATCGGCCGTAAGAATGAAATCGAACGTGTTGCTCAAATTTTAACACGGCGTAAAAAGAATAATCCTGTTTTGATAGGTGAGCCGGGAGTGGGTAAAACAGCTATCATCGAAGGACTGGCAATTCGTATCAACGAGAAATCCGTTCCAAGATTGTTGCACAATAAACGCATTTTATCCCTTGATTTGGCATCTATTGTGGCAGGGACTAAATATCGTGGTCAATTTGAAGAACGGATGAAGACAATAATGATCGAATTAGAAAATACGGATAACCTCATTTTATTTATTGATGAGTTACATACATTGGTGGGAGCTGGTGGTGCTTCAGGCTCGTTAGATGCGTCTAATATGTTTAAACCGGCTCTTGCTCGTGGAGATATTCATTGTATCGGTGCTACAACCTTGGACGAGTTTAGAAAGCATATTGAAAAAGATGGCGCATTGGAGCGCCGCTTCCAGAAAATTATGGTAAATCCACCTAGCCAAGTTGAGACAATAGAAATTTTAAATGGGCTTAAAGATGCATACGAAGGCCATCATAATGTACGATATGATGAAAGTGCAATAGATGCCTGTGTTTATTTGTCAGATCGATACATAACAGATAAATATTTACCAGATAAAGCTATTGATATAATGGATGAAGCTGGATCGAGGGCTCATTTGCATAATGTTAGCGTTCCCCAAGAAATTATAGATTTGGAAAAAGAAATTGATGAGGTTAGAACAAGAAAAGAAGAGGTTGTTGCAGCCCAAAAATTTGAGAAAGCAGCCAAATATCGCGACACTGAACAGAAACTGATTACAAAATTATCAAAATCACAGCAGGAATGGCAAGAGCAAGAACATTCAACACCTGAATTAATTTCTGAAGAAACAATTGCGGATGTTGTTGCTCTTGTTTCTGGAATCCCAGTGAACAAAGTTGCAGAATCTGAAACAAATAAACTTCTCAAAATGGAAGATACACTGAAAAAGAATATTATTGGTCAAGAACAAGCCATTAATAGTATTGCAAAGTCTATTCAACGTGCCCGAGCTGGATTAAAAAACCCAAATCGTCCCATAGGTGTATTTCTATTTTTAGGACCAACGGGCGTTGGTAAAACAGAATTAGCAAAAGTATTGGCAAATTATTTATTTAGTAACACAGGATCGCTTATAAAAATTGATATGTCCGAATTTGGTGAACGCTTTTCTGTCTCACGCTTAATTGGGGCTCCTCCAGGATATGTGGGGTATGAAGAAGGGGGCGAATTGACTGAAAAAGTAAGACGAAATCCTTACTCAGTTATACTTTTTGATGAGATGGAAAAAGCCCATCCAGATGTATTTAACCTTTTATTGCAGCTATACGATGAAGGTGTCTTGACAGACGGTTTGAGCCGTAAAGTTGATTTCAAAAATACAATTATTATAATGACATCCAACGTAGGAACTAAAGAAATCTTAAAAGGGAGTTCACTGGGATTTGTTAAACAGTCTACTGAAAAATCTTATGAAGCTATGCGGGATAAACTTTTGGAAAAAGTTAAAACAACTTTTAGTCCTGAATTTTTAAACAGGCTGGATGAAACAATTGTATTCCATTCTTTGGCTGAAGAAGATGTTTTAAAAATTATTGAATTACAATTAGAAGATTTGCATAACAATCTGAAGCGTAAAGGGATGAAAGTTAAATTAACGAAATCAGCTATAAAATTACTATTAAAGAAAGGGTATAACCCTGAATACGGTGCCCGTCATTTACGTAGGCAAATTCAGAATAGCTTAGAAGATCCCATCGCTGAAATGCTATTGGAAGAAAAATTTGTTAAAGGTGACACTATAAAAGTGAATGCAAAAAAAGGTGATTTCCTTTATATAAAAGCATCTGTTAAAAAAACAAAATCAAAAAAATCTGCACCCTCCGTCGATTCGACTGAAAAAGTTTAACCTCATTTGAATTCTGCCATATAGGGCGACATTAAGCCGTATTGTTGCCATATAGGTTAATATTCTATATTGGTATAATAATTGTTATCTAACTAGTGAATTCATATTTTTTTGAAAAACTCATAAAAAAGGAAATTAAACATGGGTAAAATTATCGGAATTGACTTAGGAACAACAAATTCTTGTGTTGCAGTACTGGAAGGTGGCGAACCTTCAGTTATCAATAATCCGGAGGGTGGAAGGACAACACCTTCTATCGTTGCATTTACAAAAAATGACGAACGATTAGTTGGTCAGCCAGCAAAACGTCAGGCTGTTACCAATCCACAAAAAACAATCTTTTCAATCAAACGATTCATGGGTAGAATGTATGATGAAGTGGGTACAGAGTTAGAAGAAGTCCCTTACCAAGTCGAAAAGAAAAAAGGTGGCAACCTAGCTGTAAAGGTAGATGATAAAGAATACACTCCGCCGGAAATCAGTGCTATGATTTTGCAAAAACTTAAACAAATGGCTGAAGAGCATTTGGGAACAACTGTTACAGATGCTGTGATTACGGTACCTGCTTATTTTAATGATTCCCAACGTCAGGCAACCAAAGATGCAGGAAAAATTGCCGGATTAAATGTTCGTCGTATAATTAACGAACCTACAGCTGCATCACTCGCGTATGGGATGGATAAAAAGAAAGATGAAAAGATTGCTGTCTTTGATTTGGGTGGAGGTACATTTGATATTTCAATTCTTGAACTTGGTGATGGCGTTTTTGAAGTAAAATCAACCAACGGTGATACACACTTGGGTGGAGATGATTTTGATCAAAAAGTCATTAATTGGATTGCGGATGAATTCAATAAAAGTGATGGTATTGACTTACGTAAGGATCCCATGGCCTTGCAACGATTAAGGGAAGCAGCTGAGAATGCAAAAAAGGAATTATCCAGTTCAAAACAAACAGAAATCAATCTGCCCTTTGTAACAGCTGATGCGTCCGGTCCGAAGCATTTGAACCTGTCATTAACTCGTGCGAAATTTGAAGAATTAGTAGCTGATCTTGTTGAAAGAATAATTAAACCTTGCAAAAAAGCAATAAAAGATGCGGGATTATCAGCATCAGAAATCGATGAAGTCATCCTCGTAGGTGGATCAACGCGTATGCCTAAAATCCAGGAAAAGGTGAAGGAAATTTTCGGTAAGGAACCAAACAAAAGTGTAAATCCAGATGAAGTGGTCGCTCTTGGAGCAGCTATTCAAGGTGGTGTCTTGGCTGGTGATGTTGATGATATTCTGTTACTCGATGTAACTCCACTTTCATTGGGTATTGAAACATTAGGTAGTGTATCAACGAAACTTATCGAACGAAATACAACTATTCCCACTCGCAAGTCTCAAGTCTTCAGTACTGCAGCAGATAATCAAACTACTGTTGAAATTCACGTATTACAAGGTGAACGTGAAATGGCGATTGATAACAAAACCATTGGCCGCTTTCATTTAGATGGGATTCCACCTGCACCTAGAGGTGTACCACAAGTTGAAGTCACATTCGATATAGATGCAAATGGAATTTTGAATGTAAGTGCAAAAGATAAGGCTTCGGGTAAAGAGCAGAGTATTCGAATTGAAGCAACAAGTGGTTTGAGTGAAACTGAAATTGACAAGATGGTTAATGATGCTAAGAAACATGAATCAGAAGATAAAGATAAACGAGAAATGGTAGACTTAAATAATCAAGCTGAACAACTTGTTTATCAGACGGAAAAGAATATTGATGAGTTTGGTGAAAAATTATCGGATGATGAGAAAAAGACTCTTTCTGATGCAGTTGAAAAACTGAAAACAGCAAACTCAGGTTCAAATAAAGATGATGTTCAATCGGCTATTGATACATTAAATGCTGAATGGAATAAAGTGGCATCAAAAATGTATGATGACAGTAAAGACGCTGAAAAAGGTGAAACACCTCCTCCGAATAAAGATGAAAAAAAGAAAGAAAATGCAGACGAAATTGAAGATGCTGACTTTGAAGTTGTAGAATAAAAATCATCTGATAAATGCATAAAAAAAGCGTTCCTTTGTGAACGCTTTTTTTGTATTTGGAACTCTGTACACGTATATTCGTAACGACGAGTATCCATATCAATCGTAAATGACACGTATTCAAACCATACTTATTGGAATATTTATTCTCATAGTTGTTGCTGTAAATATTTTTTTACAGTCTTCATCATGGCGATTACCAATCGAGAATTACATCAATTCTAAAATAGAGGAACATTCTGATTGGCAAATAAATATCCCAAACCTTGAAGGGAACCTGCTTGGTACCGTCGAGGGGACTGGGATGTATTTTCACCATAGAAATGGATCTCAAATCATTTTTGGTGATTTTTCGATTAAGATTAATTATTTAAAAAGTATCTATTCTGCACCAACGTTATCATTGTTACGTGTCGAGAATATTTTAGTGTCTCCTATAATTAATACTGATTCTATCTCCACAAATACTCCTGATAGTTTAGTTTTTGATATTTCCTCTAAAGTAAACTTTATTATTGAAAATCTACATTTGAGCGGTGTTGTTGAAATTCCAATAAATAATGTATCTAGAACTTTACAACTACAATTGGACAGCAGGCTTAATGTAACATCTGAAAAGAAGGAATTTTATATTGAAGAATTTTCTGCTCTATTTAATGATACATCAGGATATATTTTATTAAGAAATACACCATTGACAATACATGAATCAAGCGCTCATTTTTCACCTGCAAGTGGTGTAATAAATGGATTGCCTTTTGATGGTGAAATTCATTACGATTGGACTTTGTTACCAGATCTATCTGGTGATATCCATATTGAACGCTATGAATTTCCTGAACATATTTTTGAAAACTTGCCCTTAGAACCAAAATTATCATCTTTAGAGACATTTATCCATTTTGAGTCTGATTTGGATAGATATTCCGGTGATATTACTGTTAAGAATCCACTGGGATTATTTATGAAAGGTGAGCTTTCATTAACACGTCATGAAAATCATATTTCACTAAATCGATTAAGTCTGGATAGTGAAAATACAAATCTGTCACTATCAGGAATTTATGAGAAAAATGGTCGAATTAGCGGTAATGTACTGTTAACACATTTTGACTTGAGTAAATGGATTACTGAACAGCAGCAAACGAATGTAAATGGCACCATTATGTTGGAAGGAACTCTTCAAAAAAATAATATCAATGATTTTTCAGTAACAATGGAAGTGAATGAATCTGAATTATATGGAGATCGTGAAATATCCATTTCAGGCACCTTTTCGTATAATGATCAAATTTTCCTGATTGATTCTCCATTATCAATAGCAGTCGGACCCAGTTCCATCACATTGAAGGGATACACAAATTTGCAGGATAAATCGCTGGACATGGATATGAGACTCAATAATGCCAGTATATTTCTGGTAAATAACTTTTGGAGTGATTCACTGAATAGCGGGTCTGCCACTGGTGACTTACGAGTATCAGGCAGCATTGATAATCCATCGATTCGTGCTGAATTGGAATGCAAAAATTTGGGATATCATGAAACATTTTTAGATCAAATAACAATGAATGCCCATTGGGTTCCAAACCAAAATGGCGGTGATGGTTTTTTTCGGGGAAAAATTGGTCGAGGCTCTTGGAGGAAATACGCCTTCGATAATGGTTTAATAGATATTGCTTTCTCTAAGGACGGTATTGATATCCAAAGCGCAGAATTCAAACAAGCTGATAATTTCATTCAAATTTCAGGATTAATGTCATCTGATAGTATTTTAACATTAGATCACATCCAACTGGCGTATGATACCCATTATTGTATCAATGCCAAACCTTTTTCTCTTAAATTAGAACCGGATAAAATTGAGATACACCCATTTGAAATTCATATTGATGACGGAATTGTTTCAGGACAAATGGTTATAAAAGATGAAATAAGAGGTGATTTTCATCTATCTAATATTGATGCAGATATAATGAAACTATTTACAGATGATGTCCGCTATCATGTGTCCGGAACTAGTTTTGGAGATTTATCCATTTTTGATCGAAACGATTATCCCGAAATTAAAATGAACCTAACATTGAAGAACGGAATTGCTGCCAAACAGATATTTTCTGAAATGAAATTAAATGGGTCTTTATATCGATCTCTTCTGAATGTGCAAGAATTTTCTCTGGTAGCAGATGATCGAAAACGAATTTCTGTTTCAGGATTTGTACCCATTGGTAAAATAGAAGGAGGCGATCGTGAATTTGATTTTTATATCATTTTCGATGAATTGGACGTTTCACTTTTAACACAATTCAGTCAAACTTCAACGTTTATGGACGGTAAAATAACAGGAAGTTATCATTTAGGCGGGAGTACGAAAAATACACTATACAATTTTGATCTTGAAATTAATGATGCTGTTTGGGACAGGCTGGCATTGGGTAAAGTGACAACAGAGGGTTTGTTTGATGGAGATCGACTATACTTCAATAAATATGCATCCAGTTATAATGGTTCGAATCTTTCCGGCGCGGCAATTTTACCTATTGATTATAATATTGGTTCTGATAATTACGGAGAATATTCCAATGTTGATTCCATATGGGTTTACGTGGAAGGACATACAAAAAACCTAGAATTTTTAACGGCATATATTTCAAATATAGATTCAATTAATGGAAATTTTGATTTTGCATTAGAAGTCAATGGTCCTCGTAAAAACTTATTCCGAAAAGGTTATATAACGAGTCAAGATGCCACAATTTATTCTTTACAACTTGATGACCCTATTTATAATGTAGATGGTCATGCAGATTTAGATCAAAACATATTCATTTGGAAATCATTGAATGGAAGTATGGCAAAAAATCCTAATGATCAAAATGTTCACAACTTATTTGTTTCCGGATCAATGGACATGACTCATTTTTTCAAACCAATTTATAATATGAATGTATTGGGTAATGAAATTTACTTTAGAACATTATTGGGAGATATTGAGGGTATTGTAAATATAGACCTTGCATTAATCGGTCGAGATACGATCGAAATTGATGGCGTAATTGAACCAGTTGATGCAGTCATGTACAAAGAGTTTGTTTCAGATTCAGATATGGAATCTGAAGGTGAAGAAGGTCGTACAATTATTAATTATAAATTGAATTTTCCAATTTCCGGAGATTTTGCTCTGCGAAATTCCCAAATTGATGCTCATTTATCTGGTGAATTGAGTATGACTAAATTTGGAAATAAACCTTCAGATTTTGGTGGTGAATTATATATCAGAAATGGAAAGTTTTATTTTTATGGTGATGTTTTCAATATTTCCGAAGGATATATGGTACTCGATAAAAAAGGATTCAATCCTTATTTGGATATTTCAGCTCAAACAAAAATAAATCAGGAGCAAGTTTATATTCAATTAGTTGGAAGACTAGACAATCCCCAGCTAACGCTCGAATCATCAAGCGGTTTTTCTGAGAGTGATATTATTGAACTTCTTACGATTGGAAATCGATTTCTAAAAGACCAGGAAATCTCTGCTATGGGATTTGGAAACCGTGCTCAGAATATTCTTGGAACAATTCTTGAACGGCAGTTAGAAAAAAATATATTACAGGTGACTGGACTCGACCAAGCTGGATTGATTGATAATGTTAACATTTCAGGAACGGCTGGCTTTATTGGCTCAGACAATGATCAGGATTTTACTATAAGCGCTGAACGACAGATTTCAGATAACCTTTTGTTGAATTATTCCTATCATCGTTCTTTCTCATTCTCTAATCCAACGATGAAAAAAGTCGGTGTAGAAATCCGATTAAATCGTTATGTTTCTCTAGTAGGAAATGTAGATGAGACAGGTAATATGCACGTAAAATACCGCCTGCGTTATTCGTACTAAACACGCACAAACATATGCACAAATTCAATTACTGGGGAATCAGTGTCCTCTTTTTGGGGACAATCTTTTCACAAAACAGTGAACCACTTTTTGTGAATGAAGTATATTTTTTAGGAAATGAGACTATTTCTGAAAGGCAGCTAAAGAAAAATTTAAATCTTAAAAGTGCATTTCTATTTTCAAAAACAGAATTCGATCGGCGTATTTTAAAACTGGATGCAATCACATTAAAGAATCATTATAAAACGAAAGGATTTCTGAATGCAACGGTACGTGATTCTTTTATTACCCAAAATAATACAGTAGATATTTACTTTATTATAAATGAAGGTCGCAGGTTTTATATAAATAATATTGATATCAAAGGTAATAATCAACTATCGGCTCATAGGATTCAAAAATCGTTAGCCCTCGAAATAAATATACCTTTTAATCCTGTTGCTTTAAATAAAAACGTAGCGGCTGTTGAGGAGAAGTATCACCATATAGGAAAATTATTTTCCAAGATTGATATTGAAACAGATATTATCGATTCAGTAGATATTAAAATTGTGATTACTGAAGGTCCCGATATATTTATAAATAAAACATATATCGAAGGTTTGGATTCCTCTAAACATAATATAGTTGATAGAGAATTACATTTTGAAAAGGGGGATAAGTATGACATTGAAGATGTATTATTATCCCAACGGAGATTGTTGGAAACGAGTCAATTTTCTAGTGCAAATATTTATCCTGTTAAATACATAAATAGTGATACGCTTGTGAATATGGTTGTGGAATTACGCAATTTTCCCAAGCGTGAGATCAGCTCTGAAGGAGGGTTTGTACCCATAGAATTCGGTGGGTTAAACTTATCCGGGCCGGGTGCATTTTTGCAATGGAAAAACAGGAGCCTGTTTGGATCAACAACTCGATTATCTGCAAAGACATCATTGGATATTCCTACGGAAGAGGGGTTGCGTTATCCTCGATTAAAAGTCAATTCTAACTTGGAAAATCAATGGCTGATGAATTTGCGCTTTCCAACGAAAGTGCAATCATTGTATGAATTGTATAAAAAATATGGCTCTTACGATAATCCGTTTATTCAACGCTATGGTTTCAACTGGTCTTCAATTAATCAAATTACAGAAACATCGTTTATCGAGTTTGGCATGCATTGGGAAAAATTCAGCCAACAGGAGGGTAGTGTGTCGGATGTGGAACAGCGCATGATTTCCCTTAAGACTAAGTTAGATTTTTCAGACCATCCTTTAGCTCCAACTAATGGTGTAATTATCACGGGAAATATTTACAGTGTAGGTGGTTTATTGGGCGGTACGCGGGAATACCAAAAAATAGATACCGGTATCAAAACCTATATCCCCTTACCACTCAAAATTGTTTTTGCGGCAAGAGTACAATACGGATACATCTTCAATTGGAAAGAGGAGTATGACATTTATGAAGAAGTCCTTTTTGAAAAATTCTATTTGGGTGGAGCAAAATCATTGCGTGGATGGAATGCATTGCAATTTCCGAAAGAAAGAAAAAAAGATATTCATTTGAATGGTAATGAAATTCGCTTTTTAACAAGTTATGAATTTCGTTTTCCTATTTTGGGTCCTTTTGGAGCAGAAATATTTATTGATGGTGGACAATTATGGGATAGTAATTCGAATATCAGTTTAAGTGAATTAAGTTGGGATGCAGGTTTAGGAATTACGTATATGTCTCCACTTGGGCCTATAAGATTTGATTATGCGTTTCAATTGGATAATCCAAAAATTGGAGTGAAGCAATGGGGAGTCTTATACGCTTTTTAAGGAACTTGAAATAAATTGGGATGTATAAAGGGTTTAATTTGGAATCAATAACATTGATGTATTAATTCCATTGTGTAAATTCGGCGTCCAAAAATTGAGGTAAACACAAAATATGAAACACATATTCGTTTGGTTTTCTATAGTTAGTTTAATAATGATCGGTTGTGAAGGAACGAGGACAGCTGATGAGTACTTTAATGCAGCTGAAGTAGAAAGAAATGCTAAGAATATAAAGGTATCCCTGGAAAACCTTGAAAAATTGATTGAGCATTATCCGGATAATGCATTAGCAGCCCAGGCACAATATCTTATGGGAGATATCTATATGAACGATTTACGAGACTTTGAAAATGCCATTCTATCGTATCAAAAAGTGGTCGATAATTTTTCAGGATCTTCAAAGGTAGCCCATGCACAATTCATGGTTGGATATATATATGCGGAAAATCTTAACAAAAAAGATTTAGCTCGCACTGCATTTCAACGATTTATAAATGAACATAGTGATGATGTAGGAGAGTATTTTCTTGAATCGGCAAAACAAGAATTGAGAAGTCTAGAAGATGGTGCACCTCGACTGGAAGACATTCTTCAAAATAATTGATTTAGATTATTTTTTTAGATTTTAAATAATGTCTGAATTCAGTTTAACAGAGATCAACGAACGTATTGTCCGAGAGTCTGCGTTTGTTGATGATTTAAAAAAGTCCCTTGGACAGGTAATTGTTGGTCAGGAAGACCTCATCAATCGCATATTGATCGGACTGCTAGCCAATGGTCATATTTTATTGGAAGGTGTTCCCGGTCTTGCTAAAACTTTGACCGTAAAAACACTGGCGCAATTGATCAATACACAATTTCAGCGCATCCAATTTACTCCGGACATGCTTCCAGCAGATTTAATAGGTACACTTATCTATAACCAAAAAAATGGTTCATTCGAAACGAGAAAAGGCCCCATTTTTGCAAATGTAATTCTCGCAGATGAAATCAACCGTTCCCCGGCAAAAGTTCAAAGCGCCTTACTTGAAGCTATGCAGGAACGGCAAGTAACCATTGGTGATAAAACATTTAAACTTGAAGCACCTTTTCTTGTTATGGCCACTCAAAATCCTATTGAACAGGAAGGGACATATCCATTGCCGGAAGCGCAAGTGGATCGGTTTATGCTGAAACTGCGTGTGGATTATCCTAATAAAGATGAAGAGCGTGCTATATTGAAGAAAATGGCTTCGACACACATTTTTGATTCTGTTACATCTGTTGTAGATGCTGAACAGATATTAAATGCACAAAATGTTATTAATGATATTTATGTGGATGAAAAAGTAGAAGATTATGTTCTAGACTTGGTTTTTGCTACACGTGATCCTGGTAAATATAATTTAGGAGACATGGAAAATTTGATTGAATATGGGGCATCACCACGAGCTACAATTAACCTGATTTTAGCTGCAAAAGCTCGGGCTTTCCTGCAACATCGAGGTTATGTTACACCGGAAGACGTACGTTACGTCGGAAGGGATGTACTACGCCATCGAGTTATTTTGACATATGAAGCAGAAGCGGAAGAATTAACACCAGAAGACGTACTTCAGCGCTTATTTGACAGCATTGAAATTCCCTAATTAAGGAAAAGGAAGAAGTAATAAAGAAGAAGTAAAAATGTTACATAATCAGCATTTCATTTTTCCTTCTTCTTACTTTTTCCCTTTCCCTTATTCCTTCACCAAATGATTCCAAAAGAAATACTCAAGAAAGTCCGGCAAATTGAAATCCGGACCAAAGGTCTGGTTAACGATCTGTTTGGTGGTGAATATCATTCTGTATTTAAGGGTAGGGGAATGACTTTTTCGGAGGTACGAGAATACCAACCCGGAGATGATATACGTTTAATCGACTGGAATGTGACAGCACGATCAGGTTCTCCATTCGTAAAAATATTTGAGGAAGAACGTGAATTAACTGTATATCTTTTGGTGGATGTAAGCCGTTCCGGACATTTCGGTTCCATCTCTCAGTTTAAGAGCGAAATAGCAGCAGAAATTGCGGCAGTACTCGGATTTTCTGCTATTAAGAATAATGACAAAGTTGGGTTAATTTTATTTAGTGATGAGGTGGAGCAATATATCGCACCCAAAAAAGGGCGATCTCATGTACTTCGGGTTGTGCGGGAATTATTGTACCACAAACCCCATGGAAAAGGCACATCTATAAAAACAGCATTAGAATTTCTATTAAACGTAGCCAAACGACGGAGTGTTGTTTTCTTGCTTTCAGATTTCCTGGATGAAAAATATTGGACCAGTTTAAAAATGGCCAACCGAAAACATGATTTAATAGGATTAAAAATGAGTGATCCCTTTGAATCCTCCATCCCAGATATTGGATTGGTTAAAGTCCATGATCCTGAAACGGATGAGACAAGTTGGATCGATACAGGATCAAGTGTGGAACGCTCTCAGTATGAATCAGCTATTCGAGAACAGAGTGAAAAATTTTCTAAAGAATGTGATCGCATTGGTTTTGATTTGATTCCCATTTCTACGGATAAGGATTTTGTGGAACCGCTAATGAATTATTTTAAAAAGCGTGAAAAGCGGATTTAATTTGAAGCGTTTCCTTCCAATTACCATTCTTTTCATATTAAGCTGTGCAACGGAAGATGTTCAGAAAAATCTTTCTATTACTTCAGAAATCGATACAACAATTTCTACGATTGGTGACATCATCCATTATTCTATTTATACGAGCAGCAACGGTGATTTACCCGTTATAATTAAAGATTTTGAAAAACCAGATGCAATGGAAGTTCGTAATCAAATTTTTGTTGAAGGTAAATCATTTAAGATAGAAATAGTGTTTTGGGATACGGGTAATTATGTAATACCGCCTATTGATGTTGTATTCCTCTATGCGGATTCAACAGAAAAACTGGCCCTCCAGACAGATCCTATAGATATTGTCATTGTTTCATCAACAGATCCTATGTCTACCGGCACAATTAAACCGGTAAAAGATCCCCTGCCTGTTTCACGTCCGCTGGATTGGAAAATAATTTTACTTCTTACTACCTTGTTTTTGACATTGGCAATCATGGCTTGGTTAAGCATAAAGTACAAAAGAGAAAAATTAATTGGACCGCCAATAAATATCCAGCCCCAACCAGATGAAATTGCCATAGAAAAACTGAAGGGCTTACGAAATAAAGTACATAATAACCTCGACCTCAAGGAATTCTATGTGCAGATATCCTACATTTTGAGAGAATATGTTGAACATAGTTTATATTTAAAAACATTGGAAATGACCACAGAGGATATAAAATTATTGGATAATGTTCTACCATTTTCTGACGAAGAAATGAAAGCGTGGCTGGAATTGCTGGAGCGATCCGATTTAATCAAATATGCAAAAATGATGCCGGAAAACAATATATATACTCAAGATTTAACCACTGCTGAAGACTTCATACATTCTACAATTCCTTATTGGAAACGGGTTGAAACCCTGAGTGCATAATATCTTTATGCTCGTTTGAGAATACTTCTACTAATCTGTAAATTATAAGCTCTATTACAAAGGAATCGAATGGCTACGACTTCAAATATTAAAAATGGTGCAGTGATTCTGCACAAAAATAAGCGAATGAAAGTAATCGAATTTTTACATGTAAAACCTGGGAAAGGACCAGCATTTGTCCGGACAAAATTAAAAGATATTAAAACCGGTAAAATAATTGATGAAACATTCAATTCTGGAGCAAAATTGCAATTTATCAAGGTTGAAGCAAAAAAAATGCAATACTTGTACGAAGATGGAAATCAGTCTATTTTCATGGATAACCAGACCTATGATCAAATTAATGTTGATGAGGAAATTGTCGGTTCACAAAAAGGATTTCTTAAACCGGGTTTAAATGTTGATTTATTGTTCGATGGACAAGAAGCCCTCGATGTGCGTTTACCGGCACATGTTAATTTGGAAGTTACCCATACTGAACCGGGTATGAGAGGTAATACAGCTACCGGGGCGACAAAACCCGCTACGCTGGAAACGGGCATTGATGTACAAGTACCCTTATTCATAGATGTGGGTGATGTTTTGCGATTGGATACACGAACCGGTGAATATATTGAAAGAGCAAAGAAATAATAATCATTAGGGGAAACTATGTGGCAGGATAAACTTAAGGAAATTATTTATATATTAGAACACAGCGATGTGAATGAAATTGACGTTACATTTCTGGGAAAGCGATACCGTGTTGTGAAATCAGCTCCTGTTTCTACATTTTCACCTGATCAAGAAGCACACTCTGTACCAGCGGCTGTTTCTGCAACTGAATCTTCTCCGATTGAAACAGAAACACCCGTTGAGGATGAAAAAGTTGCAGGGAATGAAGTTCTTTCACCCATGCCCGGTACATTCTATAGTTCACCCAGTCCCGAAGATGACGCATATGTAAATAAAGGCGATAAAGTGAATAAAGGTGATACATTATGCATTATCGAAGCCATGAAAATAATGAATGAAATTGAGGCGGAAGAGGGTGGAGTTGTGAGCAAAATTTTTGTAGGAAACGGAGATCCTGTTGAATACAACCAGCCTTTATTTATTATTGATCCCAGCGGATAATCCATGTTCAATAAAATTCTGATTGCCAATCGCGGTGAGATTGCTCTGCGCATCATCCGAGCCTGCCATGAATTGGGTATTAAAACAGTGGCTGTTTATTCTACTGCAGATGAATTTTCTCTCCATGTAAAATTTGCAGATGAAGCTGTGTGTATCGGCCCGCCTGCGAGTACTGAGAGCTATCTGAATATTCCACGTATCCTTGCGGCAGCCGAAATTACCAATGCGGATGCTATCCATCCCGGGTATGGATTTTTAGCAGAAAATGCTGATTTCTCCAGGATCTGTGCCGAAAATGAATTTACTTTTATAGGTCCATCACGGGATATTATTGAAGCTATGGGTGATAAAGCTAATGCGAAAGCAACTATGAAAGCTGCCGGCGTTCCGGTGATTCCCGGGAGTGACGGCATTTTGACTGGTGTGGATGAGGCAAAAAATTTAGCGACAGAGATGGGCTATCCCGTCATGCTGAAAGCATCTGCAGGAGGTGGAGGAAAAGGAATGCGTTTGGCTTGTGAAGAATCAGAGCTGGAAAAAATGTATACAACTGCCAGTAACGAAGCAAAAAAAGCCTTCAATAATGGCGATATGTATATGGAAAAATTCGTAGAAAATCCCCGGCATATTGAAGTTCAAATTTTGGCGGATGAACACGGAAATTGTATCCATTTAGGTGAGCGGGAATGTTCAATCCAGCGACGTCATCAAAAACTAGTTGAAGAATCTCCATCCCCTGTAGTAACGGACGATGTTCGCCGAAAAATGGGGGAATTGGCTGTCAGGGGAGCGAAAGCTGTAAATTATGTGGGTGTGGGTACAATCGAATTCTTGTTGGACAAAAATAACCAATATTACTTTATGGAAATGAATACACGAATCCAAGTTGAACATACCATTACCGAAATGGTTACAGGTGTTGATTTAATAAAGCAGCAGATCCGAATGCATGGCGGAAAAGAATATCCTAAAAATTATCAAAATTTTAAAATGCGTGGACATTCTATTGAGTGCCGGATTAATGCAGAAGACCCGTCTAATAACTTCATGCCATTTCCAGGGAAAATTACCAGTTTACATTTTCCGGGAGGAAAAGGTGTCCGTGTCGATTCCCATGCTTATGCCGGTTACGAAATTCCAACACATTATGATTCAATGATTGGTAAATTAATTGTATTTGCCAGTAATCGTGAACGTGCGATTATCCGCATGCAGCGTGCCTTGGAAGAAACCATAATCGAAGGCCCAAAAACGACAATACCTTTTCATCAAGCCATCATGAAAGATGAAAATTTCAGAGTAGGGGATTTTGATACAAGCTTTTTAGAAACATTTGAATATAATCCAAAACAGTTAGATTAAGAGAAAAAAATGAATATTCCATCAAATTTAAAATACACCACTGACCATGAATGGGTTAACCTTGAAGTAGGTATAGCCACAATTGGAATTACTGATTTTGCCCAAAGTGAATTAGGTGATATTGTGTTTGTTGAATTTCCGGAAGTTGGAGACAATTTTGATATAGGCGATCCTTTCGGTACAATTGAAGCAGTGAAAACTGTCGCAGATTTATTTATACCATTAAGTGGTGAAATTGCAGCAATCAATGAAGAATTGGATGCCGACCCGTCGAAAGTGAATTCTGATCCTTACGGCGATGGATGGCTTGTGAAAATAAAAATGTCTAGTCCAGATGAAGAAGATGACCTCATTTCATTCACATCATATAAAGAAATTATTGGTTGATTATGGATTCAGTCTTTCAATACCTCCAAGATATAAAATCCAAAAAAGGCGCCGGTTATATCGTCCTAATTGATCCGGATAAGAAAAATGATGACTCCCTGATCAATCAGGTTGAAACAGCGAATAATTCAGGTGTGGATGCATTGTTTGTAGGAGGTAGTCTCATGATGGATAGCCACCATCATGACCGTGTCGCCCAAATAAAAAAGCATTCCGAAATTCCGACCATCTTTTTCCCCGGAGGAGTGAACCAAATTAATAACCAATATGATGCCATGTTATTTATGTCCCTGCTTTCCGGACGTAATCCTCAATATCTCATTGGTGAACAGGTTGTGGCGGCACCTATCGTGAATGATATGGGAATGGAAGTGATTCCAACTGGGTATTTACTCTTTGACGGCGGTGCCCATTCTACCGTGGAAGTGATCAGCGGGACAAAGCCGTTGCCAATGAATCGTCCGGATATTGCCGTAGCTCATGCCTTGGCCGCTGAATACATGGGGAAAAAATTAATTTATTTGGAAGCAGGAAGTGGAGCAATAGAAGCAATTTCAACAGATATTATACGAAGTATTGCTTCTGAAACAAATGTGCCTTTAATTGTCGGTGGTGGAATTAAAACACCGAAAGCTGCACAGGAACGCGTTGAAGCCGGTGCATCGTTTATTGTAACCGGAACCGTATTAGAAGATAATGGTGATAGTAATTTAATGAAAAAGTTTGCAGATGCAGTTCATGGAGGTTGATGATGATTGATCGTCAAGAAATTATTAATCAACTCCGAGAAAGTTCGGATGTAAAAAACACAATGATTATTGCCTGTGCGGAAGATATTGAAAAAGCAGCGGTAATGATGGTTGCTGCAACCCTAAATGGGAAAATGATCTTATGGTGCGGAAACGGAGGCAGTGCTGCTGACGCCCAGCATATGGCGGCAGAACTCATGGGCGGACTGCGCAGTCATGATCGTCCTGCAATTAAATCTATCGCTCTTACTACAGATACATCTTTTATTACTGCTTGGACCAATGATACGAATTATGAATCCATATTTTCACGACAGATTGAAGGTCTGGGTAGCGAAGGTGATGTATTGGTTGCCATATCCACCAGCGGAAATTCGAAGAATGTAATTAAAGCGGTGGAAACGTGTCGGGAAAAAGAAATTTCTGTTATTGTGTTGACCGGTAAAACAGGCGGTGTATTAAAAGAATTGAGTGATGTAACTATTTCTATTCCCAGTGATGATACCCAACGTATCCAGGAAGGTCATTTGCTTGCGGAACATATTCTGTGTGAAATGGTCGAAAAATCAGTCACAGGTAATTGATGGAAACTCACCTCCACGATTATATTACCATGCTTCGCGTGGAACGCAATCTTGCACTGAATACGATTGATGCTTATAGGCGTGATTTAAAAAATTATGTTTCATATTTAGAAACAAAAGGCTTGAATAGTGTAAAGGGTATTAAACAAAAACATATTCGCGGATTTATACGTGAATTGGCAGATATCCATTTGTCAGCATCCAGTATTTCCCGTGTTCTGTCATCCATCCGTTCTTATCATTCCTATTTAAATGATGAACATTGGGTGGAAAATAATCCATCGCAACTTATGGAAGCGCCTAAACTACCCCGCAAACTGCCGGATGTGTTAACCGTTCAGGAAGTGGATGATATTTTGGACGCTGTTGATGAATCCGCGGCGTTGGCATTGAGAGATTTGGCATTACTGGAAATATTGTATTCAGCCGGATTGCGTGTTACCGAAGCATGTAATCTCAACTTAACAGGCATGCTGTTGGACAATGAAATGATCCGCGTGTACGGAAAGGGGAATAAGGAACGACTTGTACCCATGGGGCCACGAGCGTTGGAAAGATTAAATGATTATATAAAATTTGAGAGACCTGCACTTTCTCGCAAACGAAAAACGGACGGTATTGTTTTCTTAAGCCGCAATGGCAGACCTCTAACACGTATGTCCGTTTACAATATTTTGAAAAAATGGTGCCAAACTGCAGGAATTACAAAAAAAGTCAGTCCCCACACAATGCGTCATTCCTTTGCGACACATTTGCTTGAAGGCGGGGCAGACCTGCGAGCTGTTCAGGAAATGTTGGGCCACGCGGATATTTCATCCACACAAATTTATACCCATTTAGACAAAGAACATTTAAAGGAGGTACACCGTACCTTTCATCCGAGGTGGTGAATTATGCTATTTAGAGTCCCAATTGAAGTTTTAATTCTTTTATTACCGGTGTTGCTGTTTGCTCTGGTATTTCACGAATTTTCCCATGCATGGGTAGCCAATAAACTCGGTGATCCTACAGCCCGCTATTCTGGACGGTTAACGTTAAATCCTATAGCTCACTTGGATCCATTTGGATCTTTGATGATATTATTTGTTGGATTTGGTTGGGCCAAACCCGTTCCTGTTGACTCTCGTTATCTTTCCAATCCTCGGGTAGATATGATGAAAATCGCTTTTGCGGGACCAGCTGCAAATTTACTTTTGGCGTTTGTAGGCGGAACGATAATCAGAACGGGTATTTTCGGCGGTACTATTACCATGATGCTTATTTTATTTACACAAATTAATATAATGCTGGCTGTGTTCAATATGATTCCCATTCCACCGCTGGACGGTTCACAAATTTTTTCCGGACTCATGATGCGTAAGAACCCTGAGTTAGTGCATAAATTGCAAATGTATGGCCCCCAAATTTTGTTGGGTTTGATCATGATAGGTTATTTCACCAAAATATCACCGATTTGGATGGTTATGAGCCCCTTTGTTAACTTCTTTTTATTCCTCTTTGCAGGGTTATGATTAAAGACAATGACAACCAATATTTTAGAAAAATTATTGATCGAAAGCGTCCGGCTCGTTCTCTTTTCAGGACGATTATCTTATTAAGTGTCATTTTATGGTTGATGTATTATTTAATGAAAATCGCAAGTGTAGGATAATTGGATGAAGCAGCTTGTGGAATGTGTACCGAATTTTTCTGAAGGGTGTGATACAAATAAGATCAAACAGATTACAGATGCAATAAGGTCAGTGAATGGCATTACTTTATTAGATGTGGATCCTGGGCATGATACTAACAGGACTGTAGTAACATTTGTTGGCTCTATTGCAAATGTAGAAGAAGCAGCATTTATTGCTATTTCAAAAGCAGCGGAAGTGATTGACATGACCAGTCATTCCGGGGCTCACGCCCGCATGGGTGCAACGGATGTATGCCCTTTCATTCCAGTAAGTGATGTGAGTATTAAGGATTGTGTGAACTTATCCAAACGTGTGGCGGAACGAGTAGGTAATGAATTGTCTATTCCTGTATATCTTTATGAAGAATCAGCTCAAAAAGATGATCGAAAGAGTTTACCGAATATTCGTGCCGGAGAATATGAAGGATTAGCTAATAAGCTGAAAGATCCCCATTGGAAACCGGATTACGGTCCGGCAACTTTCAATGCAAAGAGTGGAGCGACAGTCATGGGTTCGAGGGAGTTTTTAATCGCTTACAATATTAATTTGAATACACGAGATCAGCGGTTAGCAACAGATATCGCTTTTGAATTACGTGAAAAGGGGAGAAGTAAACGCATCCCCAATCCGGATTCTCCGAATTTATTGGATGGAGAAATTGTACGCGACGAAAAGGGTAAGGCTGTTAAAGTTCCGGGATTGTTTAAAGATATAAAGGGCGTTGGTTGGTATATTGATGAATTCAAGCGGGCACAGATTTCAATAAATTTTAATAATTATAAAATATCCACAATTCATGACGTATTTGATAAAGCATGTGAATTGGCTGTGGAGCGTGGAATTCGAGTTACAGGCAGTGAATTGGTGGGACTTATTCCCAAAGAAGCATTACTCATGGCTGGCAGACATTATTTAAAGAAACAACGTCGAACCACTGCTGTACCAGAGACTGATATTATTGAGTGCGCCATTCAATCATTAGGGCTGAATGACTTGTATCCTTTTAAATCGAACGAAAAAATTGTTGAATTCGCTGTAGACCAAAGCAGTCCTAATTTGATGAGTTTAACATCTGAAGGATTTGTGGATGAACTTTCATCAAATTCCCCGGCTCCCGGAGGGGGAAGTGTAGCAGCATTGGCTGGTAGCTTAGGGGCAGCACTCGTATCAATGGTTGCAGCTTTGACCCACGAGAAAAAAGGATTTGAATCACTGAAAGATGATATGGATTTATTGGGGAATGAAGCACAAAGGATCAAAGAAAGGTTATCGTTTTTAGTAGATGAAGATACAATTGCTTTCAATGGTGTCATGGATGCAAACCGATTACCTGGGAATACAGATGTCGAAAAATCAGTGAAAATGAAAGCTATTTTAAAAGCAAATAAATACGCTATTGAAGTTCCATTGGAAATAGCAAAATTATCGTATCAAATTTTAGATTTGGCATCCGACCTAGTGAAAAAGGGTAATCCAAATTCTGTAAGTGATGTTGGAGTTGCCGCGGAGACTGCACTTGCTTCTGTACGGGGTGGATCATTGAATGTGCTTATTAACTTACCAGAGATCAAAGACTTACGATATAGAGATAGAATAAAAAAACAAGTGGATGAATTATTGGCAAAAGCGCAGAATCTTGAGCGAAAGATATTTCGACAAACGCTGAAAGTTATTGAAGAGTAGATAAAAATGAAGTAAAAAGGAAAAAGGAAAAAGGAAGAAGGAAGAAGGAAGTAGGAAATAAGTATTATGAAAAAGAATGATTTGAAAGAGAGAACATGGAATTTTGCATTTCGGTGTATAAAATTATGTAAATCGCTTCCTAATAACTATGAAGCCAGGCATTTTGGTGGTCAATTATTACGAAGCAGTACATCCGTTGCTGCAAATTATAGAGCTTCACAATTATCACAATCGAAAAAAACATTTATTGCAAAATTAAGTATTGCACTTGAAGAAGCAGATGAATCGACTCTTTGGATGGAATTCATAATAGCTGATAACTTGTTAAATAAAGAAAAAGTGCAACCATTACTAGATGAAGCAATTGAAATCACAAAAATTCTTGCCAAAAGTAGAATTACAGCCAGACAATAATGAAAAATAACACATTTTTCACTTCTTCCTTTTTATTTCTTCCTTTTTACTTAATGTCATGAAAATTAAACCTTTATCCTCCGACCTCCGCAACAAGATCGCCGCTGGTGAAGTGGTTGAAAGACCTGCTTCTGTAGTTAAAGAACTTGTTGAAAATAGTTTGGATGCAAAAGCATCGGAAATCACAATCGTTATTGAAAAGGGCGGTCATCAGCTTATTCAGATTTCGGACAATGGAGGCGGAATTTCTCCTGAAGATATGAATTTGGCAGTTCAACGCTATTCCACAAGTAAGATTGAATCAGTGGATGATTTGTTCAAAATCAATTCACTGGGTTTTCGTGGTGAAGCTCTGGCTAGTATTGCTTCTGTGTCAGAGATGGTATTGGCATCTTGCGCAAATGGTGAAGGTGGATTTGCTGTTTCAATTAACGATGGTGAGGCCGGTGAGTTAAAACCTGCTGAGCCGGTACAGGGAACGAGTATCAATGTGCGTAATCTTTTTTATAATACACCCGCTCGGAAAAAATTCCTCAAATCCCAACGCGTGGAATTCCGTCAAATTGTTTCCATGGTACGTCGGTATGGATTGGCATATCCGGAAGTAGCTTTTAAACTATTTCATGATGAAAAGGAAATTTTGAATATCCAAAGTGAGAGTTTAAAAGAACGTATTGATAATTTATTGGACCCCACATACAGTGCTCATTTACTGGAAGTGAACATTGTTAAAGGTGATTTTGCCATAAGCGGTTATGTGGGGAATTTAAATCTCTTAAGATCACGCCCGGGGGAGCAATACATTTTCCTTAACCGAAGATTTATTAAACATCGGCTGCTAAATAACGCTGTATATGGCGCTTATCAATCGTTGCTCAAAAGAGGTGAGTATCCATTCTATGTACTCAACCTTGTGCAGCCGACAGACCAAGTGGATGTGAATGTTCATCCCATGAAAATCGAAGTACGATTCAAAGACGAATGGCGATTATATCACGTGTTGAAATCAGCGATTGGGGATTCGTTAGGAGACATTTTAGACACTATACCTGATTTTTCAAAAATTGAAACAAGCTTCCAGGGAATTGACAATGAGCTAAATCAGGGAAGTCTTTCCTTACCTGAAGTGGAAACGCCCATCCAGCAGGGATTGGAGCGCGCAAAAACGTACATGGAAACATTTTCAGAAAAGAAAGAATCGGTTGAAGATGTAAGCACCAGTAATATCTGGCAGATCCATGAAAAATATATCGTTTCACAAATCAACAGCGGATTGGTCGTTATCGATCAGCATGTAGCACATGAACGCGTATTGTTTGAAGATGCTTTGACTGCATTTGAAAAAGCTCCCTTGGGAGCACAAACGCTTTTATTTCCGGAAACACTGGAATTTTCAGCCGATGAGTTTTCTGTCCTTCTGGATATTCTTCCCAATCTTAATAAACTTGGATTTCGTATGCAGGAATTCGGTAAAAATACGGTCATGGTTGAAGCAATTCCTTCTGAAATGGTTTGGGGAAACGAAAAAACAATTATACGTGAAATTATGGATTCCTTCCTGGAAAATAAGAAAAAATACAGTTCATGGCAGGAAGGACTCGCCGCTTCCTATGCGTGCCACGCGGCAGTGAAAGCCGGTGATCCCCTAACAATTCAAGAAATGCAAGCCTTGGTAAATCGCTTATTTGCTACAAAACATCCATACTATTGTCCCCACGGGCGACCGATAATCATTCAACTTTCCATTGAAGAATTGGACAAGCGCTTCGAAAGACATTAGAGTTTAGCTAACAAAACTGTTATCTGATGTCCATATAGTTCTTTAGTACACTCCGGACAAATTGGATAATAAAACAATAGACCTTTATTTTCTTTACCCGATTCATTTAACCAACCATTCATGTCTTTTACCCATTTACCAGCATCCTTATAGGGCCCTTCATATACACGGCTGTAGTAAGTACCGTCGAATTCAGTCATTTCTTCACCAGGTACAACTTTTGTTGCTTCCACAAATATAGTTGTTGACCAGAATGATTCACTATCAGAAAGATTGATTGTTGTTGTTTTTGGTTTTGCATCAGTTGCAGTGATTACATTGTCAATACGTGTCATGACCTTTTCCATTCCAAAGGGAATATGAGCAATGCTGAACACATTGTCTTTGACGAACAATTTTCCCTTAAAGGATACTTCAGTATTATTCCAGGGTTCTGGATTAAAAAGTGGGCAGTGGAATTCTTGGGCATTTAAAACTGAAATGATAATGATTAATAAATATTTCATTTTTTCTTAATCTCCTCGTAGTGTTGAATGTAGTCTTCTACAGGAAAATCCCGAATTAATTCAATAATAGTATCTAATGGAATTTTTTCCAGTTTTGTAAAACGGATACAGGATTTTCCCATATTGGGTTTGATTCCCATTTGATCAAAAGCTTTCAAAAGTTTTTTGGTTTGTTCAGGTACCATGTAACATCCCATCAAATATATAGCTAAATGATTTTTTTGAGAAGCAATTGAAGCGACTCCCAATGGTTGGCCGTTGTACGTGTCCGGATATCGCTCCAGGGGAATTTCATAACTAATCATTCCCCAATTCATCGTTTCTTCATATCCGTTTGGCAGGTTTTCTAAAATTTTCCCTCGGATATTTGAAATAATTACCCGGCGATCTTCCGGAAGCTCGTTTAAATAATCTTCTACGTTTGTTGCTTTACTTTGTACCATATTTAAAATTAATAAAAATCAGTACGAATAACAGGTTGAAATAATTCTTTTCGATGAGCACAGACTGGATCAGCACTGCAATTAAGGCAATCAGGATCAGACATTTCTGGACATCGTTTTCGTGAAAAGAAAAAATACTCATCTACTGTTGCCATTGAACGACCAGACAGTAATGGTAATTTTTCCACTGCCTTATATGCAGCATATCTAACTGCCCATTCGTCTGAATAATTAATAACATCTCGATTTTCTAATTTCAGTCGCAAAGTTTCGTCCACAACATCGATGAGACCCATTCGTAAATTTGCTCGCATACAGTGATAATCAATAATGGGAGGAAGTTTTTCATCTTTCCCAAATTTAAAAAATGTTTCCGGTCGATTATTTAATATCATTGCCAAGAGAGAGCTTTTTTTTCTCAGAGGATCTTCACCATATCCTCCTACATGATCCAACATAGTTAAAAGTGATTTTAGTGGCGACGAAGAATTTTGAGCTTTGTTTAAAATGCTTTTTGGAGTCCAATCCAACTCTCGCATTGTTTTACCATATTGCTGGGCGAATTGTAGATGCATTTCAATTGCAGGCATGACATTTTTTCCATTATCAGTTTGAAATAATTCTATCATTTCATCCATAGTGGTATTTGCTTGACGTTCCGAAGTAAAATAGTCAGGATCATCTTTCAGTTTTTGAGTGTATGCCATAAACAGGTAAAAAGCACCTTTCAGTTCTTCTCCACCGATTAAGTCAATTAATGGTAAATGATATTGATTATTTTTCGTTGACCAAAAACTGAATTGTTGAAGTGTTGTTACAAAAAAGTAATCTATTGTTAATGAGTGATCCAGTGGAGGTAGGGTGGATGTTACAAAATTGAATGGTTTTTCTTCTTTAAGTCCGGAAATTAAATTGGCTATTTTTTGAATTTGATCTCGATTTTCGACCACACTTTTATCTGTATATATTTTTGGCTTTGAAGATTGAGTTAATAATTTTTCTGGACCAATTCCTTGGATCATTTCCGCAGCTAATGCTGATGCCTTCATGGCAGCAATTGCAGGATGTTCTCTCTTAGCGAGATAAGTACACGATGATCCACAAAACGTATCTCCTGCACCTGTTGGGTCATTCTTATGAGAATGAACAGCATGTATTTTTATTTCATGTTTACCTAAATAGATAGATGCGCCTTTATGGCCTTTTGTAATAAAAAGACACTTACCGGATCTTGTTTTAATTCTATTGGTTGATTTAAAAAGTGAAATTGCTTCTTCTTCATTCATGAAAAAATAATCGGATTCATTTATTACATCATGAATCAATTGTGGATCATCTTTGATAAGAGGGGTACCAGTACCAGCAGAAATAAGGTTAGCTCCTCGTTCTTTGCACGAGTGAATGAATGTTAATTGTCTTGAAGTGTGCCCGAGAGGAACAACGTGAACAAGATCAAAATCTGAAAGATCATTTGGTAAATCATCTGGGGTAAATGTTTCTTCTGCTCCAAAAAATGATTGTTTATAAATAGTATTATTATTTTCTTGAACAATATGAAATCGGGGCATTTCATCTCGTGAAACTATTGGACCTATCCAATTTACAAAGGACGAAACATTTGTCAATCTTTCAGGCATGGGATAAGGGAGAGGTGAAAAGAGAGTTACATCTGCACCGGATCTTGCGGCTGCCAATGCTGTATACAAACCCGCTCCGCCTGATGAAGAATAATCTGTGCCGTTTATCCTAAGTGTATCTAGCGAAGCACCACCGATGACAAGGATTTTTTCAGAAGTTTGTTTATAATTCATTCATTAGTCTGGACTCTAGAAAAATCTAATTTTATTTGAACAACACTAGGTAAATCTACATCTCCATCCATTTTTTATTTCACATCTTTCACACATCGAAAACCTTGCACATCCTGCCACCAGCGTACATCCGGTGGGTTATCACCGCGATTGTACACCCGGAGACCTTTATGCCAACTATACCAATGACCGCTCCACCCCCTTTTCCCGACGGAAAAACAGTTGTTCCTTTATTCTTCATAAATTGAATTCTATCTTCTGTTGCTTGTCCGTAATAGATTTTATATAGACTTTTCATTTTTAAAAAACTACGTCCGCTTAATGTGTGTGTTACCAAATCAGCTACGCCATCTCCATTCATATCTTTTATATCTTCTAAAATCGTATGGCTTGATCTTTTTCTCAATCCGGCCAAAAGCGAAAATGTGTTTTCATGACTGAATTGGAAAACGAATGAATACATTCCATCCAAATCAAAGGGAACATCTGTTGAAAAAGACTGGGCAGTTGCATCAAACTGTCCTATTTCCGATTGTATATATACATCGAAATGATCTTCATTCCAAAATACAAGATCTTTTCGTCCATCCAGATTATGATCAAAAAAATGGACACGTCTTAAATACCAGGGAATGGTCATGGGATTTAAACCCACCTCCCTATACGTACGAGTATCATCAAATGTGATGCCATCCAGATATGGCTCCGGAGGTCCCATTTTTACAGGATCAGTAAATGTACCGTCACTTTTTTGCATAAAAATTGAAAAACCGTCCAAAGCAGGAATAATAAAATCGTCTAATGAATAGTTATTTAAATCAAATGTCATATTCACCCAGGGAATTCGTCCGCTTGACGATCCTTTATAATTAAATGATGTTGAAAGTAAATTGACACTTTTCTGCTTTTCAGGATCGAAATAAGAGAAACGTCCATTTTCATAAAAAATTAACCTGTCCCGACCTGCAATGGTGGCAATATCAACAAACAAAATGTCATTTGACAGTTCAGATTCCACTGATTTAATCCACGAGCCATTTACAAACGAATAAATGAATAGAGAAATATGTCCGGTTGAATCTTTCGTTGTGAGTGAAATTTCGGAATGTGAATTGCCTATGAGATTTCCGGATAAAACAGTTTGGTATTTCTCTACTCCCAAAATGATTTCGTGTTGGTCAAATGCAAAGGGCGGTATAGGTGAAACTCTTGATTCCGCAATTAAAAAAGATGTAAAATACAAAAGGGGATTAAAAAAATCAATTTTAAGAGGAAATTCATATTTGGCCTTTAGTATAGATTACATCTATATGTCTTTTTAAAAATTGAATAAACAAACAGTAGTTTCATATTCACATAATCACTTTATTTTTTTTACGATTACCATAAAGGTAGTTTAATTCTCATGTCTGCAGCGATGAACACCATGATGATTTTATAGGTTGAAGTTCACTCCAACAATCTTTTCACATTTTGGACAGCAATAAACACGACAGTCCGCAAATCATCCGCTCTTAACAATGATCAAGTGGTCCACTCTGACTTCGCAATGTGGACATTTTGGCTTGATTTCCTTTTTCTCTGTTTTCATCTCAACTCAATATTTTTGGTGATTGTCAGCTTATTCTAGTACTTTACCACAAATATACCATAATAAATTGCTTTTTTTGTACTTTATACTGTATTTGTAATCTCTGGCTCATAGGCTAATTTCTTCCATAAAATTTATACCATTATACAGTGATAAGCAATTTCCATACTTTTCTAAAAATATGACAGAAAAATCTATACTCGCAATCATTGGCCCTACAGCAATAGGAAAAACCTCTGTTGCCGTTGCCGTCGCTCAAAAAGTAAATGGTGAAATTATTGGTCTTGATTCTCGGCAGATTTACAAAGATATGCCCATCGGAACCGCACAGCCTTCATCAGCAGAATTGGATGCTGTTCCACATCATTTGATTTCGTTTCGATCACCGAGTGAGCTAGTATCTGCTGGTGAGTATGCTGTATGGGTTAAACAATGTATTACTGATATTAATAATAGAAAGAAAGTACCCATTATTTGTGGTGGCGCTGGTTTGTATTTAGATGCGTTGACGAAAGGCATTTTTGAAGAAAGTATCACAAATTATGAAATTCGAGAGCGATTGAGTAAGGAGTATGATAAAGATCCTAACCCATTGCTGAAAAAATTAACACACATCGATCCTGAATATGCAAACATTGTTCACATCAATAATAAAAAACGCCTCGTCCGAGCTCTGGAAATTTTTGAAATCACCGGCAAATCGCCCACCGACCATTTTACCAATCAATCTGACCAAGACGAGCAAGCAATCAACCTATCATCCAGATATTCAATCTGTACAATTTTATTATCAATTGATAGACAGTTGTTAGTAGATCGAATCAGAAAACGAACTAAAGTTATGCTGCAAAATGGCTGGATTGAAGAAACAAATAAATTACGTGAAAAATATTCTGATGATGAAGCCCATGCCTTGGATTCCATTGGTTACCGTCAAATCTGTCAATATTTAGATGGTGAATTCACTATGGAAGAATTAGAAGAGGAAATTGTCGTCCGCACTCGGCAATATGCCAAACGCCAGCTCACGTGGTTCAGGAATCGTTCCAATCCGATTGAGATGAATATTGAAAAATTTGAAAATGTAAATGATATAGCAGATGAAATTATTTTAGTGTGGAAAAAGTTCTATGATCAGCAATAAAAGAATTGTCATTGCAAATCTTTGATACGAAGAGAAAGACAAGTCAATTTCCTTGTAGATTTTTTAGTTCCTGAGAACAATAATGTTTTAACGTATTTAAAAAAAGAAGAAGGCAGCTCTCCTCTCGATAAATTAGGATATCAATTATTCTTTTTTCTAATAGGGCTTACACGTTAACTTTACATTCGAATTGACCCTTTAAAACGCTCCAGTGAGGGCGAGAAGGGCAGCGAATGGACCTCCGTTCAGTGATTCCGCAAATGCGGGATATGAAGCTGCCTGGGGGTTTTTTGTAACATGGAGATTTTATGACAGCAAAAAAGACAATGATCGAAGATGCAGTAACTATCGCGCAGCAGGTAACCCGCATGTCACATGAAATTGTGGAAAAAAACGGCGGCCCAGAGGAAGTGGTTCTTATCGGAATTCGAACTCGTGGTGAGCCGTTAGCGGAAAGAGTCCAGTCGTTGATCGCTGCAGATACGGGTCACGAAATTCAGCTTGGAGCATTGGATATCACCTTTCACAGGGATGATTTTCGCGAGCGCCTCGTGGTGCCTCAAGTAGAGGGTACAGATATCGATTTTTCTTTGGATGATAAAACTGTAGTGCTGGTAGATGATGTGCTTTATACCGGCCGCACAGTACGTTCGGCTATGGAAGCACTCATGGCTTTCGGGAGGCCGAAAAAAATTCAATTATGCGTTTTGGTGGATCGCGGACATCGTGAAATGCCCATCAAAGCCGATTATGTTGGGAAAAATATCCCCACCAATGACGGTGAACATGTGAATGTCCTCCTGAAAGAAATTGACGGAAAAGACGCCATTGTGCTCATGGCTTATGGGGAGGAATCATGAGTTTACTCCATCGACATTTGCTTGGATTAGAAGGTTATCCGGCTGAAGATATTCAAACAATCATTGATACAGCATTTACATTTCGAGAAGTACTGGATCGCCCTATCAAGAAAGTTCCGTCTTTGCAGGGGAAAACGATTGTTAACCTCTTTTTCGAAAATTCCACACGGACTCGTATTAGTTTTGAATTAGCTCAAAAACGATTGAGTGCAGATACGGTCAATTTCTCTGCGTCCACGTCCAGTTTGAAAAAAGGAGAGAGTTTTAAGGATACAGTTCAGAATATTGAAGCAATGAAAATTGATGCCTGTGTCATGCGTCATCCCACTCCCGGTGCACCATTAAGATTGACGGAATACGTGGATGCAGTGGTGATCAATGCCGGGGACGGAACCCACGAACATCCTACGCAAGCTATTTTGGATATGACCAGTTTGCAGGAAAAATTTGGATACTTGAAAGGATTGAAGGTGGGTATTATTGGAGATATCTCCCACAGTCGTGTCGCTTTGAGTAATATTCATGGTTTAATCGCCATGGGTGCCGAAGTGATCTTATGCGGTCCGGCTACATTGATTCCTCCTCATATAGAAGAATTGGGTGTAAAGATTAATTATAATTTAGATGAAGTTATCGAGTGGGCAGATGCATTAAATGTTCTTCGAATTCAGATGGAGCGAATGGGGGTTAGTCTATTTCCATCCGTCCGAGAATATCGCTCACTGTTTGGTATAACTACAGAACGGTTAGCGAACCATAAAAAGGAAATCGTCATTATGCATCCTGGTCCGATGAATCGTGGTGTAGAAATTGAAAGTGCTGTAGCAGATAGTGATCAAGCGATTATTCTTGATCAAGTCCTGAATGGCGTGGCCTCTCGAATGGCTATTCTTTATTTACTTTTGGGTGGAAAGGCTGAATCATGAACATAAAAAAAATATCTAAAAAAGTCCTTCTTAAGAATGGTACTATCCTGGATCCATATGCAGAAAAGGAATTTCTTGGTAATGTGTTGATTGAAAATGGAAAAATTGCTAAAGTTGGAAAAATCAATACAAAAGATGCATCCGTCATCGATTGCAGCGGATTGATAATTACCCATGGTTTCTGTGACAATCATGTTCATTTTCGTGAACCGGGGAGGGAAGACAAGGAAACACTGGAAACGGGCTCTCGAGCTGCATTAGCCGGTGGTTTTACCCGAGTCTGTGCAATGCCCAATACAGATCCGCCTGTCGATTCTCCTGAGTCAGTTCGTTTTATTGTTGAAAAAGCAGATACCTGTCCGATACATATTCATCCAATCGGAGCCGCCACCAAAGGTCAATTGGGGAAAGAATTAACTGAAATGTCCGGTATGGCTTCAGAAGGATCCGTTGCATTCAGTGACGATGGTTTGCCCGTAATGGATGGTGGTGTTATGCGCAGAGTGCTCGAATATGGCGGAATGCTGGATTTACCGATTATTAATCATGCCGAAGATTTATGTATTCGAAATGACGGCGTTATGAATGAAGGACGCATGTCTACTCGTTTGGGACTACCAGGTAATCCTGTTGAAGCAGAAGGAGTTATGGTCCATCGAGATCTTGAATTAGCAAAGCTTACCGGAGCAAAACTTCATGTTCCACATATTAGTACTGCCGTTGCAGTAAAAAATGTGTCTGAAATGAAAAAGCAGTATAAAAACATAAGCGCAGAAGTAACTCCCCATCATTTGTTTTTTACTGATGATTATTTGAATGAGTTTGATACAAATTTGAAAGTTGCTCCACCCATACGCTCACAATCAGATCGTAAAGAATTGATCAAAAGCCTCAAAAATGGAACGATAGACTGCATTGCTACAGATCATGCACCTCACACTATTGAAGATAAAGAAGCTACATTTGACATGGCTGCATTTGGAATGATTGGACTAGAAAGTTGTCTGGGAGCCACTCTAAACGTTCTTGTAGAAGAGGCGGGTCTAGATATAATGACAGTCATTAAGGCTCTGACAGTGAACCCCAGAAAAATTATGGGGTTTGAATCTGATGTATTTTCGGAGAAAACACCGGTTGAATTGACAATATTTGATCCAGTTGAGACATGGGAATTCACAAAAAATGATATTTTTTCCAAATCGTGTAATTCACCTTTTGTTGGTAGAAAATTGACTGGTAGAGTGAAGTATACAATTGTCAAAGACCAAATAGCATTAATTTAACAACTTTATTCCTTTTAAATAGTATTTGCCAGTCTATTAGAAGAATAGCTAATTTTCGAGGCTGTATATCTAACGAATTAACAAATTAAATAATGATTACAAAAACAATAAAAGCATCAGAAATAGAAAAAGACTGGTACGTAGCTGACGCAGAAGACAGAGTCTTGGGACGTTTTGCCAGTGAAATCGCTCAAATATTACGGGGAAAACATAAACCCAGTTTTAGTCCAAATATGGATATGGGAGATTTTGTAATAGTGGTCAATGCGGAAAAAATCCGTGTTTCCGGAAATAAGGAAAAAGATAAGACCTATTTCCGCCATTCAGGATATCCGGGTGGAACGACATTTACGGATCTTGATCACTTACGCAGAACATATCCCGAACGCATTATTGAAAATGCTGTAAAGGGTATGCTGCCTAAAAACAAATTAGGCCGTGCCATTATGAAACATTTAAAAGTATATGTCGGAGCGGATCATCCTCATTCGGCACAAGAACCCAAACAATTGGATATATAATATGCCAAACGAAGTTTATCAAGGAACTGGACGAAGAAAAACATCCATTGCCAGGGTGAGATTAACACCTGGAAAAGGTGCAATTCTAATCAATGGTAAGGACTTTAAAAAATATCTATGCAGGGACACATTAGCAACAGTAGTTGAACAACCTTTGGAAAAGGTAGATGTCATGAAAACATATGATATAAAGGTAAATGTTAATGGTGGTGGTCTTACGGGACAAGCCGGTGCGATTCGATTAGGTATTGCAAGAGCATTAATCAAAGCAGACAGTGACCATCGCTCATCACTGAAATCTGCTGGCTTTTTAACACGTGATGCCAGAAAAGTTGAACGAAAGAAATATGGTCAACCCGGCGCTCGTAAACGTTTTCAATTTTCCAAACGGTAAGGATCTATGGCTGAAATTAGTTTTGAAAATCTATTAAGCACAGGTGCTCATTTTGGGCATGTGACACGCAAATGGCATCCGGAATATTCTCCCTATATTCTTATGGAGAAAAACGGTATCCATATTATTAACCTGGATGAAACATTGGGGAAATTGGATAAAGCACTTACGTTTATTGGTGATGTTGCGAAAAAGAATGGTGAAATTTTATTTGTAGGGACGAAGAAGCAAGCTCGGGATATTATTCAACAGGAAGCAGATCGTTGTGGAATGTTTTATGTCGTTGAACGCTGGCTTGGTGGAACTCTCACAAATTATTCAACGATTAAAAAAAGTATTAAACGACTTCAGCAATTGGAAAAAGAAGGTTCAAATATTTATGAGAATCTGACCAAAAAAGAAATTCAGATGCTTAATCGAGAGCGAATTAAGTTAGCTGATCAACACCGTGGGATTAAAGACATGAAACGGTTGCCGGATGTTGTCGTTATTGTTGATGCAAATCATGAAATTACGGCTGTTCAAGAAGCACGATTACTGGAAATTCCTGTCGTAGGTATTGTTGATACAAATACAAATCCCAATTCTGTAGATTATCCCATTCCGGCCAACGATGATTCCATTCGGACTATTCAACTGATTATTTCTGCAATTTCTGATGAAATCCTAAGTGCTGGTGATAAAGAAAATATACCTGAAAACGAAGAAGCTAAAACGCAAGAAAACGTGGATGAGATATTAGACGTTTCTGCTGGTGAAAATGGTAAAGCAGAACACGCATCAGAAGAGGAAATCGAATCAACTGATAAAATTGAAGAAGACATAAAAGCTCCAGAAGTAAAAGTAGTGGATAAAGACGTAAAAAAGGAAGCATCAAAAAAGAAAACTGTAAAGAAGAAAATAGAAACAACGGAGGAAGCAGAATCAAAATGAGTATAAGTGCTCAAGTAGTAAAAGAATTACGTGAAAAAACCGGCGCTGGGATGATGGATTGTAAAAAAGCGTTAATTGATTCAAATGGAGACATGGAAAAGGCTGTTGATTTCTTAAGAAAAGCAGGAATTGCCAAAGCGGAAAAGAAAGGCAGCAGAGATGTAAAAGAAGGAATCGTTTATTCCTATATTCATCATGGTGGACGTTTAGGTGTGCTTATTGAAGTCAATTGCGAAACAGATTTTGTCGCAAAGACAGATGGTTTTAAAGAATTAGTACATAATATTGCCATGCAGATTGCTGCAACAAATCCCGTCGCCGTTTCATCAAAAGATATATCTAAAGATTTGATTGAAAAAGAAAAAGAAATATTTACTGCCCAAGCTAAAGACTCGGGTAAACCGGAAAACATTATTGAAAAAATTGTTGAAGGCCGTGTGCAAAAATACTTTCAAGAAGTATGCCTGGTTGAACAACCGTTCATTAAAGACCCCGATAAACGTGTCGGTGACTTAATCACCGAAACCGTAGCCACCCTCGGTGAAAATATCACCATTGGCCGTTATATACGATTTGCTGTTGGTGAATCTATTATTAGCAGCAACGGACAAGCCTGAACTCATCACATGAGTAAACCGCTTTACCGGCGTGTTCTGCTAAAATTCAGCGGAGAAGCTTTGGCCGGAGACAGCGGTTTTGGTATCGATCCTTCCAAAGCACTCGATCTTGCGAGTGAGATAAAATCTGTACATGACTTGGGTGTCAGTGTAGTGCTGGTTATTGGTGCGGGTAATATATTTCGCGGTATGGAAGCAGCCGCAAAAGGGATGGATCGTGTTACCGGTGACTATCTTGGTATGCTGGCCACTGTGATGAATGCCATAAGCTTGCAGGACGCATTGGAACACGTAGGTGTAGAAACCCGAACTTTATCAGCCATTACAGTAACCCAAATAGCCGAACCTTATATTCGCCGACGTGCTTTGCGTCATTTGGAAAAAAATCGCATTGTCATCGTTGCCGGAGGTACTGGAAATCCGTATTTTACTACTGATACTGCCGCTGTTTTACGCGCGACAGAGCTCGGGGCAGAAGCAGTTGTCAAAGCCACGAAAGTTGATGGCGTTTTTGATAAGGACCCTATGAAGCATACGGATGCTGTGAAATTTGATACAATTTCTTTCCAGGATGTGTTGGAACGTAAATTACGAGTAATGGATTTAACAGCATTTACATTATGTAAGGAAAATAATTTGCCAATCCGGGTTTTGAATATGTATGAATCCGGTTCTATGGTAAAAATGTTACAGGGCGAAAAAATAGGCACATTGGTTACGGAGTAATTATGTTAAAAGATATATTTAAGGATACAGAACATCGCATGGATCAGGCCATCGAACATACGCGAATGGAACTTGCTAAAGTTCGTACCGGAAGGGCAAATCCTGAGTTATTGGAAAACCTGACTATTGATTATTATGGAGCTCGAACACCCTTTAATCAGCTATCCAATATTACTGTACCTGAACCGCGGTTGATTACGTTGCAGCCATTTGACAAAACTATAATGCCTGATATTGAAAAAGCCATTATGGAAAGTAATTTGGGCTTAACACCCAGTAATAATGGTGAAGTGATTCTAATTCCCATTCCACAACTATCAGAAGAACGCCGAAAAGACCTAATTAAAGTTGTTCATCAATTAGTTGAAGAAGGACGTGTTTCAGTTCGAAATGTAAGAAAAGATGCTAATCATCAAGTAAAAATGGTTCAGGACGAAGGTCATATTTCAGAGGATGAGATAAAACGTGCAGAAGGTGATATCCAGGATTTGACAGACAAACATGTCAAACATTTGAACGAAATGATGGAATATAAAGAAAAAGAATTAATGGAATTCTGATCGAACTTGAAAAATGAGCATAAAAAAAGCCTCCAGAAAATTGCTGGAGGCTTTTTTATTTATTTAAGGTATTTAATTAATCACATTTTGAAAAGCCGCAGCTGGGACATGTTACACATCCACCTTCATGGTTGACTGTACTGCCACAATCGGGGCAAGTTACCAGATTTTTTGTTGTATAATCGGCTACATTTTTATGTTTTGTTTCTGTTGCTGATGCCATGGTGAAATGTATATGCTGTTCATCATTAGCACTAGACTCACGTTGTTTTAAATAATCATCGAGAGCTTTACCAATTGCGTCTGGTGTAGAAAGAATAAGTCGACCGTCCTCCCACGTTGGATTGGGGCCACTGATACCTTTCAGTTGTTTTACGATGGCATAGGGATCGATTCCGGAACGAAGAGCTAATGAAATGAGACGGCTGATTGCCTCAGATTGAGCCGCCGCATTTCCGCCAGCTTTCCCTATTGTAGTAAACACTTCACATAAGCCATTTTCATCTTCATTTATGGTAATGTATAAAGAACCTTCGCCTGTGCGAATACGGCGGGTTGCTCCGCTGGTAAGTACAGGACGAGTGCGTGGTGACTTGGAGACCGCTGCATGTTCTTCTTCTTTTGAATCTTGCCCTACTGTGGTTTGAGCATCCGTTGGTTCTTGTGGTGTCACAGTTTCAATGGATTTTTCTTTTGGTTTTTCAGTTATGAGGATACCTTCACGGCTTCCTTCTCGATAGACAGTTATTCCTTTCAATCCCGCTTTGTATGCAGTCATATAAATATCAGCAACAGTTTCCACCGTAATCTCATTAGCAAGGTTTACTGTTGAGGATATGGAACTGTCAATATATTTCTGTATAATTCCCTGCATTTTCACTCGGAAATAAGGATCTATGTTGTGAGATGTAACCACGTAATCAGGTAGGCTTTCGTCGCTTCCAAATAGTTGGCCTATAACGGGATGAAATACTGTGTATTCATCGAAGGATTTTCCATAACCATCGTTTTGTTTTACACGGCGTTTGTAAGAGGTGGCAAAAATGGGTTCAACACCGGATGTAACTCGGGATACTATGGCGCCACTGCCTGTAGGTGCTACAGTAGTAAGGGTTGAATTACGAGTCCCATTATCGCGTATTTTATCACGGATTGCTTTGGGTAGATTTTTCACAAACTTGCTTTTACTGTAACCTTTCCAATCAAAGTTGGGAAAAGCACCTTTTTCCTCTGCAAGATCAACGCTGGTTTCATAGGCAGTATCACGGAAAATTTTCATGATCTGTTCAATGGTTTGCAGGGCATCTTCACTATCATATTTGATACCCATTCGCACAAGCATATCACCTAAACCGAGAATACCAAGTCCAACACGCCGATCGTTTGTGGCGTTCTGTTTTTGCACGTCCAGAGCATGACGATCCATGTTATAATCAACCACATTATCAAGAAAACGCGTTCCGACTGCAACTGTATCTTTAAATTCGTCAATCATAAAATTTCCATTTAGATCAACAAATCGTTCCAGATTGACTGCACCAAGGTTGCAACATCCACCGTCAGGTAACGGTTGTTCAGCGCAGGGATTTGTAGAGATCAGAGGACTGCAGTATTCTGCATTGTGATAATCCTTCATCGTATCCCAAAAAAGGAGCCCCGGCTCTGCACTGGTATGAGCGTGTTCTATAATTCTGTCCCAAAGGTCTTTGGCTTTCACCGTTTTATAAACAACATCATGATATGTAAGGTCGAAATACGAATCATTTTCTACAGCTTCCATAAAATCATGGGTTAGCAGTACGGAAATATTAGAATATTTGACCATATCAACATCACCAGTTTTGATTTCGATGAATTTCTCAATGTCTGGATGATCAATACGTAACGTCTGCATATTTGCGCCGCGGCGGCCATGTTGGGCAATTGTATTGGTATTTTCAGAAAAAAGGTTCATGAATCCTGTAGGGCCACATGATTCTCCTCCTGTTCCGTTAATGGCATCACCCGCAGGGCGCAGAGATGAGAGGTCATGTCCGCATCCACCACCATATTTATATGTCAAAGCTTCATTAATGATGGTGTCGTAAATAGCTTTAATAGAATCTTCTTTTACAGCCACAACGTAGCAATTATTGAGAGTGGTGGTTATGTCATCCCTGCCTGCACCGTGCATGATGCGTCCTCCGGGAACGAATTTGAAATCTTCAAGAACAGAAAAGAAATTCTTCTCCCATTTTTCCTGTGATTTCTTTGTTTTTTCCATAGATGCCATGGCCTTAGCCTGACGTTTCCAAATCTGCCAAGGATGTTTTTCCCATGGAGCTAAGTACTTGTTTTTAAGTACATCTGCACCGAGAGTGTCATCGGTGTAATAGTTTTCTATACGGTAATTTTCCGGAACTTCATCTTCATTCAATCGACCATTGGTCTCATTTTGTATTTCAAGGACAGTGTCCAGTATTTCCGGCGAAATTTCCTGTTGACCCTTTAATGGTTGGGTCAAATCAAGTTTCATTGCTTCAGCCATTTACTTTTCCTACAGGTATGTGGTATTAACATTTCAATTGATAAAAAGCAGGCAAACAGGCAAAAAGTGAATAAGTATCTTGGGTTGGCATTACAAATATATTTCTCGGTTTGTTATCGAACAAGTATAAAAGTTTACTTTTCTCTTTTTCCGTCGAGAAAAATATTTGAGGAGAAAGTTATCCACAATTTGTCCACATACTACGTCGATAAAATAGACTTTATTATATGAGTTTAAAATCGATTTAGATTTTAAGTTGAATAATATTCTCGACGAGACATATAAATTTTTACTCATTTTAGGATTATGAACGTGAAATAGCTGATATAATCGCTGAACTCCATCTTTCTGGAGATTCTAACATGGGATAATGACCGATATTTGGAAGTGTAAACAATGTACTTTTTGGAACTAGTTGGTGTAATTTTTCAGCCATAGCCAACACTGCTATTGGATCTTCTTCTGCCCACACATAATGAATTGGTATATCAGAATTTTTCATTCCATTGAGCCATCGATCTTTAAATACAACTCGTTCTTTTAAATATTGGGAGATCTGTGAGAAACGATTTTTCCCTTTATTATATTGAGTCATTTCCCACAACACATCAATATCATCCTTATCAAATAATGTTTTGTTGTGCCAAAGTCTTTTCATACTGATCGTAAAAAATAATTTTGAGCTTGATCTTGCAACAAGTGGACCAATGAATGTATTCCGTAAGAGTTTTTGTACTAATTGCAATTTTGCCATATCGATCAAAATACTTCCATTACTAAGTGTGGCAGAATGAATTTTCATAGGGATAGACTCATCGTTTGCTCGAGCGATGATTTCTGTTGCTACACTGCACCCATAATCATGTGAAACGAGGTGTGCATCTGTTATACCTAGCCTTTCCCATAATTTTAAAGCAACATCTGCTTGTTCAAAAAGAGAATACGAATATTTTTTTGGTTTATCTGATAGACCAAAACCAATTTGGTCATGAATAATTATTCTGTGATTTTTTGATAATAGTGAAAGAACTTTCCAATAGTCAAAACTACATGAGGGAAACCCATGAAGAATCACAATCGTTTTTTCATTTTCACCCTCATCAATAAGAAAAATATTTTCCCCATTTATATTTACATATCGGCCTTTATCTTTCCAAGAATGAAAATTCATTAGAAGGAATAAATAAGCCTACCCATAATCATACGTCCAATTGAAGGAGTGCCATACCAGCTTCGATATTTTGCTCCCACAACATTTTGTGCTGTAATATTTAATTGAAGTCCTTCAACATATTTTTTTAGATCTAAACCCAATCCAAGATCAATTATATGAGATTCTGGCACAGGGCCAGTAAATAGACCAGCAAGAGTTTCAAATTTATCTTTATATCTATATGCAAGACTTAATGTAAGCATTCGTTGGCTTGAATAATTCAATCCAAAAGCATATTTTAATTTGGGACCATTCATAGACAATGCTTGTCCAGTTCCTTCTTCACCCAATTCTTTATCGCTAAAATAATCATCACTGATCCAAGATAAATTCATAAACCCAAAAATATGTTTACTTAAAATATATTTTATTCCTACATCAACGCCGTAATAATCAACTTGACCAAAATTGACAAATGATAACATGATCTCCGGTTTATTTTTCTCATCATAATTTTCATTCGTTTCGGCGATGGCAACAAAATTACTATCTAACTGTGTTCCCGCAGTTGCAAAAAGATTGGAAAAACGAAACATATCTAATCCATATTGACGCAATTCGCTATCCGTGACAACGGATGTTGCTGCAGCGAGTAAATCAGTGGCAATAACACCAATACGTACCATAGGTGTAATTAATTGAGCGTCCGAAAGAAAATGGTCTCTACGGACATAATAGAGGTCAATATTCGCAAAGATACCTTTTGCGACCGGTCCCTTAAAGCCAAACTCGATGGAATTGGTTACTGTTGGTTTAAGTGGATCTCTGTTTGGAAGTTTGCTCACCTGTCTATCATTTTCGACACATTCAATACATGTAAGATCTGGATATACCAATGATCCATCAGCGAATCCCTCTACCTGATCGGCGCGGGACAGTAAAAAAGCCTGAGCATCTGTAGAGATCCATCCAAGTTCCAACAATCGATTCACAGTGAATTCATATGCAGTAGAATAAGGTATACCTATATCATCCGACCGTTCGCCATTGAATAAACTGGTGATCTGTGGTGTCTCATCATATGTCCATGCTTCTGTACTTCCTCTTACACGAACTTTAAATAGGTCTGACTCTTGAACAACAATATCCGTGAAGAAATAAACAGGATCACCAAAATTAATGGCTCTATTTGCTGTTAAACGTAGAGAATGGAGAGGAGAGGGGAACCAAACCAATGCTAATCGTGGTGAAAATTCCACCATATCAAAGACTGAATGGTAATCGATCCTACCTGCGACAAACGCATCTAATTTGGGGGATATATGATATTCAGCTTGAAAGTAAGAACCAACCTCACTGACATCATCTTTATATTCATTTCGTCCAAAAACAGTTTCTTTTGAGCGGGGTGTCAATTGACTAAAATCGATCCCTATTGTTAGTGAAGTTTTCCCCTGTATCAGATCTACATTTTGTTGAACCTGTCCATCTACTTGTGTAGACATGGAATATGAAGTACTTCCATTTCGTAATAAATATATTTTTTCATCATTGATCATTTGGTTGAAGAACATTTGAGCAAAAAATTTATCATGTTGATAACGTAATTGAGTAAAAGCAACTCCCGGTCCATCGGATTGCCCTTCACCTTGATTTGTTAAAAAGACGGTCTTCAATGTTGAATATCCTGAATTGGAAATGATCTTTCCTCCATTCGGTAATGTATAATGAAGTGATCCTGTCACATATCCATATTCAACTGCACTATCTCTCTTACCTTCGGTTGAAAACATATAATCATCAGTAATTCCACTAAAAATTGAATCAACATATGAATCTAAATGAACTTTATCCAGAGCATCTGTTGAATCCAATTCCCAGTCGTTGGCTGTTCCAAATGAGCTGACGATCTTATAAGCAAAACGATCATTCACAACTTTCGCATGTCGGAGGGTTGCAGCCAACGATTCTCTTTCACCAAAACGTAAACTCATTGACGTTCCTGGATAACGAATCGGATCCCGAGTTAAAAAATGAATCACACCCGTTTCAACACCTGCGCCATATAAAGCAGATGCAGGACCGCGAATCACCTCGATCCTATCTAGGTCAATTGGGTCGATCGGCATTGCTGCAAAAGGATTAAAGGAAAATCCAACTAAAGCAGCATGTCTGTAATCCACAAGTGCATAAGCAGGGGAAATAAAATTTGAATTAAAGCCACGGAGAGCCACTTGATAGTTCGCCAATCCAGTTTGTACAACTTCTGCTCCGGGAATATTTCGCAGAGAACTGACGGCATTGGATACGACATCTTTTTCTAAAACGCGTTGATTTAAAACGGAAATGGATGATGGAGATTCCAATATTTTTTCTGCTTTTCGTGATGCTGTAACAATAACATCATCGTCCAACTGCACTGCTTCGATCTGTAATGAAAAATGTATTAAAATATTTTTGTCTTTAACTGTAATAGGCTTTGTTTGAGGCTTAAAACCGATGACGGAAACAGTAAGTTCATATTCTCCAGATGAAAGTGAAATACTATATGAGCCATCTAGATCTGATGCTGCCCCAAGATTTGTTTTTTCAACAATTACATTAGCTCCGGGTAATGGATCACCGGATTTATTTGAAACGATGCCAGAGACTGTGGCTTGGCCAAAAATAGAAGGGTTAAAACTGTATACGAGTAAAATGGAATAAATAATATTTTTCATGTGTGGAATTATAAAGTTGTTTTTATTATTAAAGAAGAGTGATCTCAATATTTCTAATGTGAACGTCTGCTGTTCCAGTTAACATATCTATTTTTTCACCATTGGCAAGATTGTTCAGATTACCACCTGGGTATTTTGATGCAGTTGACAATTGTATCCCATCACTATTATGACCCCAGCCGTGAGGAATACTAATAACTCCCGGCATCATTTCATCCGATATTTTGACAGGTAGATCTATATGGAAATCTGGACTGGATACACGTACGTGTTGTCCATCTTGGATCTGTCTTTTTTCTGCATCTTCCTTATTCATTAATACATTGAATCGATCTCGCCCGGACATCAGTGACGCACAATTATGCATCCAAGAATTATTGCTCCTTAATTGTCGTCTCCCTATTAAAGTTAATTTACTAATGGTTCGCTCACTCATTGTTTCATGTACACGTGTTAAGTCCTTCACAAGAATGTCAGGTAACAAATGTATTTTTTTATCTGAAGTAAATAACCGTTCTGGCAATGATGGTCGTAATGGACCAAGGTCCACTCCATGGGGATTTTTTAATAATGCTTTGAATGATAATGAAGATGATCCCCGTTTAAGACCTGCTTTAATGATCCATTCAGTTCCAAACAGTCTAGACATATAATACATCATTTTGTTTAGTGGACGTTTACGCTTTTTGGAAATGCGTTTCGCTAAATCCAAATAGATCTCCCAATCAAACTTTGTATCATCTGGCTTTTTAAAAATTGGTTTGGCATATTGGGCTGTGTTTCGAACTGCTAGTACATGAAAAATAAGATCATAATGACTGGAATAGAGGTTGTGTAATGGGGGTAAAATTATGTCTGCATGTTTTGTTGTTTCATTTATATAGAAATCAATAGATACCATAAAATCCAAACTCTTTAATGCGGAATCCAGTTTTCCACCATTTGGAACAGATAATACTGGATTTCCTGCTATGGTCATCATTGCCCGAATTTGGCCATCACCTTCAGTGGTAATTTCATCTGCTATTGTAACGGCAGGAAATTCACTACCAAATTCAGGTAGGTTTTTCACACGGCTGCGCCATAGATCAAAATGGCCTTTACTTGATGGTGGTTGTAATATATCCACAGCAGGAGTTGTAAACATTGCGCCACCTTCACGATCAAAATTACCTGTTACAATATTGATCACATTGATCAACCAATGGGAAAGTCCACCAAATTCTTGAGTACATACACCGATACGTCCATAACATACGGCAGCTTCCGCATTGCAAAGATCTGCAGCAATCTTTTTTACATTTTCTGCATTAATTCCGGTTATGTGAGCTGTGGATTCAGGTGAATATGGTTTTACAATTGAGTCCAGTTCATCTAGACCGATTGTGAATTCTTCTAGTCGTCCAGGGGAAACACCATGAACATTTATTATTTGATATAAAATGGATAATAAGAGATATACATCAGTGCCGGGTTGAATAAAACAGTGTTCTGAAGCGATTTTAGCTGTTTCTGTTTTGCGTGGATCAATTACAACAACTTTTCCACCATTATTCATAATTTTATTCAATCGATTTCGTACATCCGGAACGGTCATAAGACTGCCATTTGACACCAGCGGATTGGCTCCTAATATGAGCATATAGTTTGTTCTATCTATATCTGGAATCGGAATCATAAAATGGTGACCAAACATAAAATGAGCTGCAAATTGATGAGGGAGTTGGTCAACCGATGTGGCGGAAAATTTATTTTTTGTTTTGATGGATTTGATCAATACGGGCATTATGGACATTGAGCCAAGATTATGAACATTTGGATTACCCAAATAGATTCCCACTGCATTTTGCCCATACATTTCCTGGATGGAACAGAGTTTACTGGCTACCTCGTCCAGAGCTTCTTTCCAGGATATTTTCTGCCACCCATTGTCTGTTTTTCGAACGGGATGTTGCAGCCTGTCCGGATCTTCATGAAGGTCTTTTAGGGCAAACGCTTTTGGACAAATATGCCCACGACTTAATGGGTTTTTGTCGTCTGCTTTTATACTTTTGATCGAGTCATTTTCGGTTTGGATCTCCAATCCGCAAATTGCTTCACAAAGGTTGCAGTTTCGGTAATGAGTTTGCTTCATTACATTTTAGCGCAGCGAATTAAAAGAGAATTGGCAATGGCATCTTCGCGAATCTGCATTATAGGTTGGTAATCAGGATCATTGGCAAATTCGTTGAACGCATTCCAACTGGGCCATTTTACAAAAAATATCATATCTGCATCGAATTTCCCAATTAATGCTTGTTGAGGGACATAAAAACTGGAATGAACTTTTGCATTATATTTTTTTATAAGAGGTGTAACAGCGGTCATGTATTCTTGATATTTTTCATGTCCGCCGTCAGGTTTGAACCATAATGCATTTAACATATAGAAAGGATCTGAATCATTCATTTTCTTTTTACTCCGTTTGGACTTTGCCATCAAAAGCTTTAATCCAAGTTTCATTTTTAGTTTATTTAATATTTCCACAGGGTCACTATATGGTCGATTTGATATTAAAATAGTGCCGGAATTAAACAAATTTCGTTTAAAACAAAAATAACTATATGTAATTTATTCCCTATGGAAGTACCTAATTCATTACGCAAATGGCTCGTGTTCCACTTTTATGTAGACTACGCTTTTGCCATCCCATTTTTCTTTTTTCCTGTTCAGTTGGCGGGTATTCTTGGTTATGAACCATTGGACCCATTGTCTGCTCGACTGGTTTCAGCAGCCCTTTTTGGCATTGGATACAGTTCATTAATTGCTGCCAAGTTTGATCTGGAAAAAATGCGGCTCAAGCTTCGTTGGGCTGTTATTTGGGCAGGAACAGCAACTGTTGGATTATTTTGGTCTGCGCCAACGGTTGACCATATATGGGGCTGGGTGTTTGCGGTAATTTTTCTACTGTTTTTTATTTTGTGGACTACATACGCAGTAAAGTTAAAAGCATTTAACACACTTTCTTGATTCAGTCTATTAAACGAACCATCCTGCCTGTTTTAGTAGGTATCGTATTGGGTATTGCTTCATTTTATCCATTTACATATACGAACCCAATTTCATTGAAATTGATTGGAGGGGTAAAAAGAGGTAACTGGATAACCCATTTTGATCAGTCTATGAAAAATCAAAATCCGTGGTTGAGGAATTATGTGGCTTTTATCGGTTTACTGGGTAGTATTCGTCCGGAAATAATTTATCTGGAAACGATGTGGGATGTTGATGGCAATAAAATTTCCGGAGATAATGATTATATATTAAAAGGAGCACCGCCGGATTGCCGTTATTGGAGTTTTGTCATTTATGATTTTGATAATCGCCGTATGGAACCATTTGAAGAAACCATAGCCAGTTCTTACAGAACACCTCTCCAAGAAGATGGAACTTATGAAATATATTTAACTGCACATCCGGAAAGATATCCAGGTAAACAAATTATTAATCATGGAGGTGAGGATTTTACCCTTACTATGCGAGTCTATGGTCCGGATCTTGCTTATTATGAATATAAAAATTCCATGCCAGTTGGGAGTGTAACAAAGGTGAATCAGTGAAAAACTGTTTATTTAAAATTCTGATTTCAGCTGTGTTGACCCATGGATTTTTACTTTGGATAGGTCCGGAAATTGTTATGCGTAAACTGGATAGTGATCTGGAATCGGCAAAAAATTTCCGAAGTGAATGCGGAGAACGATGGGTAGGTGGTGTAGTCTACACAAATCCTGTTTGTATGACAGAAACTGCATCAGCAAGAAAACCCAACCCTGACTTTTTGTATTTTATTATTCCTTATGATTTAAGTAATGGCGACCTCTATGTTTCTACTCCAGTACCGGAAAATGAACGTTATTGGTCAATACATGCACACAATAGAAATACGGATGCCTACTATCGCATAACAAATACAGAGATTGAAAGTGACAGATTTGAATTATTAATTACTCAAGACAGGAATAAGACGGCTGATATTCCCATCGCTTATGCATCCAGCAAAAAAGGAGTGGTCCTTAATCGATTAGTCATGATGGATTTTTCCGAATATGAAATGCTGGATGCCTTTCGTCGAACAACTTACAGGGAATACCGGTAATCATTTTAATGTACATTTGAATGTACGACAGGCAAGAACTAACTTTTTAAAGTCTATTTTAGTAAGAGCATTTTTTTAGTTGTACTTCCATCAACTGTAGTGAGTCGGTAAAAATAAACTCCTGAGGGGAGATCTTTCCCATCAAATTGAACCTGGTGATGTCCAGTAGAAACTAACTCATCCAATAATACATCTACTTCTTTACCATTTACATTGTAAACACTTAACCTAACATGTTCATTCTGTTTTAGACTAAACTGAATTGATGTGGTTGGATTAAATGGATTTGGAAAATTCTGGACCAATGAATAATGATCTGGAAATGCAATTTCGTCAGCAGTGGAAACAGTGGGATCCACATTGTAGTAGAAATCATCAATGAGCCATGTAGTTGAATCTTCATTTGTCACAGCAATAATAAATTGCAATGCAGCGTATGATGTTACATTTTCTGTTGTAAATGAATGAGTAGGCTCATTGGTCGGTTCTGTACCATCAAGATATGTCCAAACAGATACTGTTTGTCCCAGTGAAACGATCTTTGCCCAAAACCATTCGCCATATCCAACACCGGGAGCCGGGCTACTATTGAATTCTTCTGTATCGAAATAATAATCAGCCACCACACCGTTCCAGGGAGCAAACACAACAGTGTAAGCATTTTTATTGGATAAAAATAGTGGGTCAGCAGCAACAGGAATATGGATCTGATCAAAAAAGGCAGATGCAGAATCAGAGCTTGTTGACTCTGCTTTCATCTTGATATATATTGTAGCGCTATCTGGCGTAATGTCACCATCATCGGTTTGAATCCAAGAGGTAAATCGTTCTTCATTCATGGGATTAGGTGCTTCTCCCTCCAAAACAAGATGGCCATTTTCTGTATAACATGTACCCCATGTCCACCACAACCAATCATAATCAAGTATCAAGTTTCCTGAATTATCTGGTGTTGCGTTTATATTAAATGTCTCGAGCCATCCTTCACTTAATAAAAATGAAACGGATAAAAGCATAAATAGAACTAATCTGATTTTTTTCATAAATATTCCTTTTGGTTGCAAATCTGTTCATTAAATATAGAAATAATTATATCATTTATTCATAATCAATAGTTAAACATTTTTCAAATCAATTCTCATTGAATTAGGTTGAGAATATGTAAATTGTTTAGTAAAATTTTTTCTATTTTTCAATATAGAATTTTCACAATCAACTTAATTAATATGAAAACAAAGATTATCATATTCCAATCGATCATAATAGGTGTGTTATTGATATTCATTCTTACCAATTTTATTTCTTTTTCAAAAAAGAAGGTCATTACACGAGATGAATATGCATTAGGGAAATCCATTCTTGAATACACACCACCGCATCCTCCTAAAATAGCGATTTCCGATGTATCCACGTTGGTAAAAGGACTCAAGGATAATTTTACACCCACCATCGATAAGATCACAGATGATATATTTTTAGCTCGAGGATATATGTTGGGCAGTATTGGTATGGTAAAAACATCGGAGGGGTTGGTCCTAATTGACGCTGGAGAAAATAAAGAAATTGCTAAAACCATTTTATATGAATTGAAAAAAATTGCCGATATGCCTGTAAAATATATTTTATTAACCCACGGTCATTTGGATCATGTGTTAGGACTGCCTGCATTGAGTGGGCGAGGGATAAAAATCATTGCGTCAGCAGAAACAAAGAGAGTCATGGAAAAAGATCTAAAGTGGTTAAAACCCTACCACCAATGGGCCCGATCTATCCAGTTTGGGGATGTGGCTGATGAGTATGCACTAAAGCGATTCATCGATTTACCCTATGACCCAGACTCGGATTGGGATGTGATCATGCCAAGCCATACATTTCAGGATCGCTATTCATTTAAACTGGGAAATAAAACATTTGAATTATTTTTGGGACCGGGAGAAACGGAAGGACAAATATTCATATGGATACCGGAAGATAAGGCATTGTTTTGTGGTGATCAGTATTATGAGAGTTTTCCGAATCTTTCATCACCGCTCCTGGAACCTCGCCCCGTGGATCAATGGATAAGATCTTTACAGATGATGGAGGAATTGGAACCGGAATATTTAATCCCAAGTCATACGAAACCAGTTTTGGGGAGGGAGAATGTGGACCAAGTTCTTCAGGATCGTATACGTGGAATTCAGTTCGTCTATGATGTTACCATTGCTGCCATTAACAATGGATTGAATGTAGAAGAAGCAATCGAAACTATCACACTGCCAGATGAAATTGCATCCATCCCCCAATTTTTTGAATTATATGGTACACTGGCCTGGTCCATTCGGGGAATTTATCAACGGGAAAAGGGCTGGTACGACGGTTGGGGGTCAGGCCTAAATCCTTTACCGGAAAAGGTGAAATCACAGGAAATTGTTAAAATGATTGGCGGAGTGGATAAAATATTAACCCGAGCCATTGAACTCCAAAAAATGGGCGACCATCAATTGGCTTGTGAATTATGCGATATTGTTATTGCAGCAAACCCAAACGAAAAACTGGCACGGATAATTAAATCATTTTCTTTAGATTATATGAGTGTAACCAGCAATGGGAATATGATGGGATTTTACCGTTCTGCTGCTTCTTTGGAGAGAATGAAGGCTGGTTATAAACCTTGAAGAAATAGCGGGCGTCGTATAATGGTTATTACCCGAGCTTCCCAAGCTCGTGACGTGAGTTCGATTCTCATCGCCCGCTCAAAAATCCATGTGTTGTGAGTTCCCTGTCCGCTCCCGACCAGCGGGAAGGCAGGCGGGGATTCTCATCGCCCGCTCTACGAAATATTTATCATGATCATACGTCTTATACCTCTTATCATTTCCTGGCTAATTTTAGCAGCTCATTTTCTTCGTTATGGGAATTTTGTTTTAGCTGGTGTGTGTTTAGCTGTTCCACTTTCGCTTCTAATTCAAAAGCGAGTTGTATTAAATACAGTTCAGTGGCTCACCTTTGGAGGTGTTTTATTATGGATAAAAATAGGTATTGATCTTGTAACGTTTCGTTTAGCTATTCATGTTGATTACGCTCGTCTTATGATTATCCTTTCCGCAGTTGCCCTATTTACATTAGGGTCCGGGCTGTTATTATATCATAGGTCATTCCGCAAGCTTTACCGTTAATTTTTTTCAAATATTCTTCTCTTTAAATCGGGCGAAATTACCCGAATAACTCCGTAATTTCCGTCCCTCATGAAGATCATATCCGTACATAAAAACAGTTTGGGCGCCGAACTGGGGCTCCAGCCCGGCGATAAAATTGAAGCCATTGACAATTCCAGGGTGAAAGATATTCTCGATTACCGGTTCAAAATAACGGATGATCAAATTCTCCTGAAAGTTCGCCAAAACGATGAAGTGGTAGAGTATGACCTTGAAAAAGATGAAGATGATGATCTGGGTTTGGAGTTTGAAGATATGCGCATTCGCAAATGTGCCAATAACTGTATTTTTTGTTTCGTAGACCAAAATGCTCCGAATATGAGAGAAGCACTCTATTTTAGAGATGGAGATTTCAGGATGTCGTTTCTTCATGGACATTACATAACACTTACGAATATGGGTTGGAAAGAACTGAAACGAGTGGTTGAGCAACGTTTGACTCCACTCTATATTTCTGTTCATGTGACGGACCCGGACAAACGATTGGAAATGTTTCTCTACGGAAAAGATGACAATCTATTATCCAAATTTGAATATTTAACGGAAAACGGAATTGAACTTCATTCACAGATAGTTCTATGTCCCACATGGAATGATGGAGCATTTTTAGAAAAGACCATAAAGGATATTCATCCATTTTCTCCTATGGCCAAAAGTATGTCTATTGTACCGGTTGGTTTAACTAAACATCGTGCCGGATTACCATATATACCTCCCATTACAACAGAATATGCAGAAAAAACAATTTCGCTGTATAAAGAATTTGATAATCGATTTAGACATGCAGATGGAAGTCGGTTCATTGTATTAAGCGATGAATGGTATCTTCGTGTCGGAAAAGATGTTCCAAAAAGGGAACATTATGATGGGTTAGAATTGGAAGAAAATGGTGTGGGACAATTACGAGAATTCAAGGACAAATGGTCGGAATTCAATGTTCCAACATTCGAAAAGGAAACACAGATTACCATCGGTTCCGGCAAGCTTATATCGGATACATTCCGAAACTGGTTCATTCCCAAATTGAATGCTATTTCCAACCTCACAGTGAATTACATTCCGATTGAAAATAATTTCTATGGAAAAGATAAAGTAACTGTAACGGGTCTTCTAACCGGGGGAGATATCGTTCAACAATTACAAGGGAAGGATTTGGGTGAAAAAGTGATTTTCAGCGACCGGATCGTCAATGAAACAGGCGGAGAAAAAACCTTAGATGATGTGACTCTAAACGAAATTTCTAAAGAAATCGATGTTCCATTTTTAGTAACACCGGATGAACCTGAAGCATTTTTTAAGATTTTAGCCACGGATTAACACAGATAAAAACAATGCAGAATTTAATCGTATGATTTTTTCAAGAAATAGTAAGGAATCCGTGTAAATCCGCGGCTAATAAAACATGCCTGTACCCGTCATAGCCATCGTCGGTCGTCCAAACGTTGGCAAATCCACTTTTTTCAATCGTGTTTTACGACAGCGCAAAGCCATTGTTGATCCACAAGAAGGAATCACTCGTGATCGCGTCTATGGTGAAACTGAATGGTCCGGAAAGCGCATCAGCTTTATTGACACAGGCGGATTTATTCCTGAAGATGTGGATGTGTTCAATGCGGCGGTACGGGAGCAGTCCAAGTTAGCCATGGGCGAAGCGGATTTGGTTTTATTAATGGTGGATGGACGGGAAAATATAACTTCCAGCGATCAAGTTCTGGCTCAAGCCGTTCGGGAAAGTGGCAAACCTCATATCCTTGTAGTAAACAAGTGCGACAATATAAAGCAGGATGATCAGGTCTATAATTTCCATGAATTAGGAATTGAACCCGTATTGGCCATGTCCGCCCTATCCGGGCGATTAACAGGCGATATCCTTGAAGCTGTTGCAGAAAAATTAAACTTAAGCAATTGGTCTGAATCGGAGGAAGAACGATCTGATTTGCATTTGGCAATTGTTGGTATGCCCAATGTGGGTAAATCATCTTTGGTGAACGCATTACTGCAGAAAGAGCAGACGATTGTAACACCCATTGCCGGTACCACCAGGGATTCTATCGATACACTACTAAAATGGTATGGCAAGAAAGTCATATTGGTGGATACGGCCGGTTTAAGGAAAAAAAGCAAGATTATTGATGATGTGGAATTTTACAGCACCGTACGGGCAAACCGTTCCATTCATCAATGCGATGTAGCATTGGTGCTTATTGATGCAGAAAAAGGATTTAACAAACAGGACAGGTCCATTATCGACCATGTAATTAAAGCAGGGAAGGGTATTGTAGTTGTTGTCAACAAATGGGACTTGATCGAAAAAGATACCTTTACCATGGACGAAACGAAAGAGTCTATTCGTTCTCAATTTCCTATGTTGAATGATTTTCCTATTTTATTTGTTTCAGCACTTACCAAACAGCGTATATCAGGAATATTGAAAGAGGCTTTTTCCGTATATAAAAATTATCAACAGGAAATATCAACGAATAAATTGAATAGATTTCTTGAAAATGCCATAAAAACCCGAAGTGTTCCGGCGGAAAAAGGAAAAATGATTCGTATGAAATTCATCAAACAGGTGAGTTCTTCTCCGCCGCTGTTTGCCTGTTATGCCAACTACCCCAAATTGATACCTACCCATTATAAACGCTTTATGGAAAACCAGCTGCGTGAGGCTTTCAATTTTGAGGGTGTTCCCATTCGTTTTTCTTTCAGGAAATCGTAAATATCCTTTGGTTTGGACTTAAAAAAAAGAAGCGGACACAACCAAACCAAGGAGGTAACAAGGAGGAATGTAGGGTAATAATACGTGCCCGCTTCCTAGACATAAATGCCTTTAGTATCAAAAAGTTTCCAATAGATTAAACTCATCCATAAATTAAAAGGTTAAAAATGAATCGTAATTATTTCATAACACTATTATTTTTAGTTACTTCTCTATGGGGCCAATCTCTCCGGGTTGGCTTTTGGAATGTAGAAAACCTGTTTGATCTGGAAGATGATCCCACTACCCGGGATGAGGAATTTGCCTTAGGCGGTCAGAAAAACGTCACACAGGATATTTATGATCTTAAATTAAAAAATTGCTCATTTGTTCTGGCTGACTTGAATGCAGATGTGCTGGGATTGTGCGAAGTGGAGAATTATTTTATACTCGATGAATTGAACAAAGCTTATGTAGATAGAGATTACAAGATTGTTCATTATGATTCACCGGATAGTCGGGGAATTGATAATGCGCTCTTATACGATGCTTCAATATTCAATGTCATTGAAACCAAACCCATACAAAACAATCTTCCATCCGGCAAATCGACGCGGGATATTTTATACGTGAAAGGCGAATTCGCCGGACATATTCTACACATTTTTGTAAATCACTGGCCGTCGAATTATGGCGGAAAAGAACAGGCAATTCCCAAGCGGAGAGCTACAGCACAATTATTAGTGAATGAAGTTGGTAAAATTTTATCAAAAGACCCGGAGGCAGAAATAATACTTTTGGGAGATTTTAACGAAGGACCGAAGGATAATAATGTACTATCATTAGAATCAACAAATATGATTAATTTGATGAAACCCATGATGGGCCAACCCAAAATCGGAACCTATGTTTACCGTGGTGAAGATCTTCTTCTAGATCAGGTTATAGTTAGCTCCGGTCTAAAAGATGAATCGGGGCTAAAATCCGGGGAGGCATTTATTTTAGATAAACCAAAATACCGCCAGCAAGAAGGAAATTATGCCCATTATCCTTTTCGGTTCTGGGCAGGAAATCGATTACTTGGAGGATATTCAGATCATTTAGCGGTGTATGTGGTTATACTGAAAACATCCCCATAATAGAAGTCAGACTAATTTAATCACTTATACACATCTTTCCGATGTCGAACAGTAAGAACTAAAATTGTGATAGATTCTTTATTTATATCAAAAATAATTCTATAATCGCCAACCCTTAATCTATATCTTGAATGTCGAACTTTTAGTTTCTTTATATCGCTAGAAAATGGGTTTTGGCGTAAGGAAATTAATTTTTTCGTTACACGATTTTTAATTGCTGTTGGTAGAGCTTTTATCTGCTTTTCAGCACGACGAGAGACTTGAACATTATACACTAAAATAAAATTTGGTTTTTAAGATTATAAGTCAGATAAAAGAGTATCAAGTTCCACCCACGATTTGTTCTCCATTTCTGCCAATGCTTCATCTGCATTTTTACTATCCAAGTAATCTTCCAGATATTCAATCACTAGACCGTTTAGTATTTTATTAATGGATGTTTGTTCCTTCATAGAAATCAGTTTGAGTGATTTTAAGATTTTGTCTGGTATACGTAATGTTGTAGTTGTCATTAATATTCCCTTTATAATACTATGAAGTTATGATACTATGATGTCATATTTCAATAATTAAATTGAAATATTATAAAATGTAAAACTAATGAGTTGTAGAGGAGGGCGAATACCAAATAGGGGAGGACCAAGCTCGTTCCCGAACTGTCAAAGAAATATCTTCCGGATATTGAGTGTCATATCTGATTTGGTCCCAAAGTCGCCAACTGGCTGTGGGAATTTCAATTACTCGAACATAATAAAACGCTTTATCTCTCGGATCGAATTCGGGATCAATCCAAACCACAATTAATTCATCAGCACCAACATCGGTTGAAAATTCACCTGTTTTTAAATCCACTGTTGCGCCATTATCAGAAATACCTCCGTCTGCCTGTTCGATCCGACCATCAGAGAGAATTACGTTAAAAATCTTTTCGTGTAATTCACCATCTTTATGCCATCCTTTAATGACTTGAATGCGGTCAAGATTTGCCCCAATAGAATCTTTTTTAGCCCAAATCAAAAATTCAGCATTTTGAGTTTGTTCACTTGAAAGATCACTTCCCATGGGAACGCCTTTTGCAAAACCATCTTGTACTAATTCTTCGGTAGTGTTATAGTGTTTTTTAAAGCCATTTCCACCAAAAAAACGTAATTGAATTCGGCTGCCGCTGGTAGCATAACATTCTTTACGTTTGAGAGCATCGTACAAATATCCACGTGAATTTTCTTCAGCCCACACAGCAACCAATCCACCAGGATTAACAGCTTCATACACCGGAAGTTTGTCATCCAGAGCCCAGCGTTGGAAAGCACGTGCTTCCGGATAAAAATCCGCGATGGCATTATTCCCGGTGGTACTTTTTTCTGAAACTTTTCCTGGTGTAGCTGTATGGGTATCTGTACTGCCGATGATACCAAACTTGAATGGATTCACACCGAGGTTATGTTCGTGTTCCAATCCTTTTTTAAGCGCCCAGCGTACATAATTATTTTCCATGGGCGGATGGTGAGCATAATTTTCAAAATCTGCAAATTCATCATTTTTCCAGAAGGCAGCATGGACTTCAGATGCACCTTTTGCCTGATGAATTTCAACCAATGGTTCAAAGTCTTGCCGCAATTGTGCATAATCTTGTGTCATGGGATTTCCCAAAGCATCTCGATCAGAAAATGCACCACCATCAGCTAAATTTGAATTATGAGGAATAGCCATAACTGTGGCACCCTTATTAGTAATCTGTTTTAGCCATTTCCAAAGATCTTCTTCATAGTTTAACTCAAAAGTACTCATAGGATAATCTGGAACCATCATATCCCGAAAGAGAATATTTCTGTGTAAATGAGCCCTTCCTTTTGTTTGGGACCATTCGTAGCCTGCAAAGGTGGTGAATTTCCCCGGTTGATAATATTTTTCTGTAGCATCAAGAATAATATTCCATGCTTTTATCACCGTTTCAAAACCTCGGAAGAATCGGGGATGACTGGGGTCATGATCAGCCGTATTGTGCAATGCTTTATTAAATAGTCTTCTCATCAGCGATGTATCCACATGTACAGAAATGTCTGGTTCATTTATGGGATGCATGGGTTCATCCGGTTTATGGATAGATCTAAAAAGCCTTGGCATGAGAGCTTTATAAGCTGGGTCATCCGGATTGGTTATTGTCATAATTTCACCCATCGCTTCTGCATGGTCTGTTACTGCAGTAAAATCAAGAGGACGATCAATTTTAACAGGTTTGCCTAACACCTGTATCGTTTCACCCAAAGCAAACTTGTATGCATCCTCTGGAGTCGCAAGGACTCCGCCAATATAAGCATCCAGTGAAATGGATGTGTGTACATGTAAATCACCAAAATAGAGATTTCGAAACTTATTGGGTTTCAACTGGCGTTCTGCATCCAGTTGATTTATGCGTGTTTTATCAGAAATGTTGTTGGGAGCGGGGTCTAAAACCGGTCCGCTGGGAATGAGTGACTTAATAATAATGGACACAATTATGATAATGATAACACCAATAGCGGTCCATAAATTTTTCTTATTCATACTAATAATTCTAACTTTAAATGGAGCAAGTTAGCATCTGATTGTGTTGATTATTATTCTGCAGAAATCTTTTCAATTGCAGTAATTGTGAACTTCGTCTCTTTACCCCGGATTTCAAGGGTAAAATCTTCATCAATCTTTTTCCCAACTATGGCTTGGCCAAAAGGTGAATGGTAGGTTACAATCATGGGATAAAGATCCAAATCAAATTCGATGGGACCTAATAGGTAGTAGTCTTCGGCCTCATCTTTACCCTCTTCATGGATTGTAACCAAATTGCCAAATCCTACCTCGTCGGTTTCAATTTGGCTATTCTCGATGAACCGGAATGGTGCATGGGACTGCATCAATTGTTTCTTATATACTATTAAACTCTGTTCCTCCCTGGCTGCGTGGTATTCCGCATTTTCCTTAAGATCTCCATGACTAGCTGCATCTCTAATCTTTATTGAAGTCTCTCTCTTTAATTTATCAAGAGATTTCATTTCCTCTTCCAGTGCGCGGTATGTGTCCCGCAAAATCAAAGTCGCCATATTGACATTCCTATTTTTGTTTGGGTTATAAAATTTGTATGGTTGAGATTGCATTTATATGCAATTCAGGAGAAAAATTAAGTCAAAGAAAAAGACCAATCAAGTGCTTGTTTCACCTCACCTATCATGAATACCTGCAGAATATTTGAAATTGACTGGAAATGTAAAAGAAAAGCCTTCCAAGTTTATTGGAAGGCTTTTCTGTAGCGGGGACAGGATTTGAACCTGTGACCTCCGGGTTATGAGCCCGACGAGCTACCAGACTGCTCTACCCCGCGATCGATTTATTAAATTTTGTAAGAACACTACATTTTCTTCGAACCTGTGACCGCCAACCGGCGGATATGAGCCCGACGAGCACTCCGCCAGCTGGGGGAGTCTACCCCGCGATCGTTAATTCTTTATGTCAAAAATTGCTGGCAAAATTAGTGAGAAGAATCATTGTTTGCAATGGATCAATGTAGAATAATTTCAATTATTTTAATAATTTTAAATATCCAAAATAAATATTCATTTATCTAACAAATCTCACCGGTACCACCACGCCGGGGATCACCCACAGCCTCTTCACGTGTAACGGCATTCACTCCTCCAAAAAATAAATTCTGTTCATTCCATTGGTGGATCTGAATTCCATCCGGTAGGTCATTTTCATTAGGTAAAGTGAGTTTATGTTCGCAATGAAGCACATTTCCTTCCAAATGGATTCTTGATGCATTAATTGCACTTTCCAGATTCATATTATTCATAAGATTAAGAATGACTTGTATAATGGCTGATCGTATGCGATTACTGCCGCCGCTTCCAATTACCAATTCAGGCCCATCGTCGTCCATGATAACTGTCGGGGACATCATTGTTGGCAGGCGTTGCTGTCGGTTAAAATGATGGAAACCTGATGGATTTAAGTCCTCTTCGCCCAGCATATTATTCAGCATGACACCTAACTCCGGAATCAAGTATCCACAGCCTTCGCCATTAGTAGTCGTTACACTGGCGGCGTTTCCGGCTTTGTCAATAATGCTGACTTGGGTAGTCGCACCCAAAGAATGCGGATCGTTTTCAATACCAATGATTCCATCTTTTGATTGGTATTTTTCCAGGTAATGCTTGAAAAGTTTGTCGTCCAGTATTTTTATAATTTCATGATGATTATCAGGGTCAGTTGATACTTCAATCCTTGCTGCAGTAGTTACTTCCATGGCACGAATCAAATCCATCATGTCCGTACTCAGGGCAGTTTGTGCTTTTTCCAATAACTGCAGCGAAAAGGTTATCAGCGTACCGCCTACAGATGGTGTAGGATTTGTGTAAATGGTCTTGCTGTTAAACGTGCTCTTTAGCGGAATTCTTTCAATCACTTTATAATCAGCCAGAGCTTCTGATGTAAGCAAACCATTATCAGCGAGTGTGTCCAGGATAAGTTTTGCACCATCACCCTTATAAAAGAAATCGGATCCTTGCTTTATTAACTCTTCTAAAAGGTTTGCAAAAGCCGGATTCTGAAAACGATCACCTTTTTTTAGAATGGTGCCATTTGGAGAGAATAATCTTTTTCCGCTGCCGGAATGAGTCAGGATTGGTTCTAATATTTTGAATAAATATCCTTGAGCACCATTTAGAATTACACCTTTTCTAGCAATTTGGATGGATGGCTCCAATACAGTCTTTAAGGGAATTTGTCCTAAACGTTCGTGAACCTTCAAAAGACCGGCAGTATTGCCTGGGACAGCTACAGATCCCTGTCCGATATGGAATTCCTGCTGACTGGGACCGAAATCAACCGATACACTGAAGAAATCCAAGTCCTTATTCAGTTGCGGTGGAGGTGTGTCTACAAAAAAGTCGAATAAAATTGGATTCCTATTCACTGGGCAAGCCAGCAAAGCACCACCACCGCCGGGACCGGTAAGATTGCATTCTGATATCATGGATGTAAAAACTGCTCCAACAGCAGCATCAAAAGCATTTCCACCGCTTTCGAGTATATCTACTGCTGATTGGACAGTTGTTTTTTCACCGCCGGCTATGGATCCGTATTTCATTGTTTACCACAATTATAATTAGGTGGATTATAAAGGATAATTTCAAGCCTTAACAGGTAAAATAGAAAATATATTCTTTCTTATCAGGAAGTGATATTTAGAAAAGGTGATTTACGCCTTTTTAATGTAGTGCAAACATTCCTGTTTGCACTACGACAGGCAAGAATGCCTGTCATACTTCAGAATGAATTGATTTGTGAAATCAAAAATTTCAAAATGAAATGAAATATCCTATGATATTCCTTTTGAACCATCTTTTATATCATGAAATTCCGCCGCTATTTTTTAACCAAATTTGACTGGTATCTAAAAAGAAAATATGAGAAAAGAAAATTTCAGAAATATTGCAATTATTGCCCACGTTGATCATGGGAAAACAACCCTTGTTGACGGTATGTTAAAACAAAGCGGAACATTTAAAGCACATCAAGAAGTTGATGATCGTGTGATGGATTCCATGGATCTTGAAAAAGAGCGTGGTATCACGATCACCGCCAAAAATACAGCAATCCAATATAAAGATGTTAAGATTAATATTATGGATACTCCGGGGCATGCTGATTTCGGCGGCGAAGTTGAGAGGAGTTTGAATTTGGTGGATGGTGCATTATTGCTTGTAGATGCCAGTGAAGGACCCTTGCCCCAAACGCGATTTGTGTTGAAAAAGGCATTCGAAAAAGATCTTCCCATTATTTTAGTCATCAATAAAATAGATCGAGCTGATGCTCGAATTGATGAAGTAGTAAATGAAGTGTATGATCTTTTCTTCGATTTGGATGCAACCGAGGAGCAGATTGAATTTCCTATTCTTTACACTCATGCGAAAAAAGGTGTAGCTCACAATGAATTGGGGGATGAGTCTGAAGATCTAAAGCCACTTTTTGAAATGATATTATCCAAGATTTCAGGACCTATTGCCGATGATAACCATGTACCACAATTTTTAGTTACAAACTTGGATTATGATTCTTATGTAGGACAAGTGGCCATCGGACGGTTGAATAATGGTATACTTGAAATGAATAAATCATATGCATTATGCGGAAAAGACAAAACCACTTACGAACATAAATTTTCTGCATTATACTCATTTAAGGGATTGAATAAAATAAAAGTAAATAAGTTGGAAGCTGGTGATATTATCGCATTGGCAGGCATTGAAAATATTACAATCGGTGACACCATATCTTCTAACGAAGATCCAAAACCGTTGCCGAGAATTCAAATTGATGAACCTACAGTTGCCATGTTGTTTTATGTAAATAACAGCCCCTTCGCCGGAAAAGAAGGGACGTATCTAACCACACGCCATATTAATGAACGCTTGCAAAAGGAAATATTGAGCAATGTGTCTCTACAAGTTCTTCCTACAGAAAAAGTGGATGTTTTTGAAGTAAGAGGTCGTGGTGAATTGCAAATGGCTGTTTTGATAGAAACCATGAGAAGAGAAGGGTATGAGTTCATGGTGTCCAAACCCCATGTGATCACCCATGAAGAAAATGGAAAAGTTATGGAACCCATGGAGATAGTATTTTTAGATATACCGGAAGATAAAGTGGGAGTTATAACTGAAAAATTATCGAATCGAAAAGGAAAAATGACCAATTTGCAAAATCATGGACATGGTCGAGTTTCGATGGAATTCTCAATACCATCCCGCGGATTGATTGGTTTCCGAAGCCAATTTCTTACAGACACTCAAGGAGCAGGAATCATGAACAAATTATTTGATGGCTTCGCACCATGGTTTGGTAGAATTCCACAAAGAAACACCGGTGCGCTGGTGGCTGACCGAAAGGGCAAGGTAACAACATATGCGTGTGTGGGCATGGCTGATCGGGGTGAATTATTTATTAATGTGGGAACGGAAGTCTATGATGGAATGGTCATTGGCGAACGAAATAAATCGGATGATCTAGTTGTAAATATTACTCGTGAGAAAAAATTATCGAACATGCGTAGCTCTGGTTCAGATAATACGGTGACTCTACGACCACCACGGCAACTGTCTCTTGATCAATCCATTGAATTCATTGCTGAAGATGAACTGGTGGAAGTAACACCTCTCTCATTACGGTTGCGGAAAATGGAATTAGATCAGAACAAACGGTTGTCTCAACGCAAAAAAGAAAAGTATGCTAAATCATAAAAAAATCATTCTATTTTTTCTTTTCACCACTATTTGCAATGGGCAATACACGCTCACCCATGACGGTTTGGTAAGAGAATATTATGTTTCTTATCCTGAAGATGCAAATGAACCTTGCCCATTGATTATAAATATGCACGGTTTTGGTAGCAATGCCCTAGATCAGCAATCTTATTCTGAAATGGATGATATTGCTCTTGATCAGAATATTGTTGTTGTATATCCGGAGGGAATTAATAATGCCTGGAATGTGGGCGCAAACTGGGATGCTACCAGTGCCGATGACATAGGTTTTATCAGCTCCTTGATCGATTCTGTTGCTGAAGATTTTAATATTGACCTCGACAGAGTCTATGCCTGCGGAATGTCCAACGGCGGTTATATGGCATATGAACTTGCCTGTGAATTATCAGATAAAATTGCTGCCTTTGGTTCCGTAACTGGTAATTTTTTACTGAATACTGATCAGACCTGCGTTGATAGTAGAGAGATTCCTATTATCCATTTCCACGGTACTAATGATTTGGTAGTACCCTATTTTTATTCCTGGGACGCTTCCATGTTTGTGGAGGAAGCCATTGAATATTGGCGAAATGTTAATAATCTAGATTCTGTTTTAGTTGAGAGTATTTCCGATTTTGATTCTACGGATAATACAACTGTTGAAAAATTTACCTATTATAATACAGTTTCAGCTACTCAATTTATTCATTTTAAAGTCATCAGCGGCGGTCACCAATGGTTTGGTTCTAGTATTGCCGATTGGTTTATATACTCATTAGGGTACAATAATCATGATATAAATACCAATGAGGAATTGATTGATTTCTTTTTGAATTACAGGTTATCAGATTTTTTATCAACGGAAATAATTGAAGAAAATTTACCGGCTGATTTTATTTTACACCAGAATTATCCCAATCCTTTTAACCCTTCCACAGCCATTCGCTTTGAACTGAAGGATAACAGTTTGGTCAATATCAGTATTTATGATTTATTAGGTAAAAGGGTTAAAAAGCTATTGGAGGATGAACTGGTAAGTGGTACGCACGAGATTATTTGGGATGGAAGGAATGAGTTGGGAATAAAAGCACCCTCAGGTATCTATATTTTTCAAATGGAATCCAAAGGATTAAGGAAAACACATAAGGGACTTTTGTTAAAGTAGTAAATATCCTTTAAGATTGTATACTTATTAATTTCTCATTATAATTCATCATGCTGAAACACATTCTTATCTTATCTTTTCTTATCACCATGTCTTGTGAAGATAAAAAAGACGATACCAATTACGAACCTATGACGGGGGCATATCTCCCCGCTCATGACGTGGCAAAAATAGTTAAAGATGGTGCATACTATATTGTGTATTACAGCGGTTTGGAGTCAGTGTATTACGATACAGAAAATAGTGTCTGGGTGGAAGGAATGGGTATTGGTGACATACCTTCTCCTTTGACAGATGACCAGGAGCCAACTTGGATATCATCCAGTGTGGTTGCAGATGTGGGTGTGAAATCTGCACCCGGAATGCTGGACAGCAGAACTATGTATTATTGTATGGCCGATTGGGATGCGGATGATGGAAGTGCCTGTATTGGTAGGGCAACGGCCGCTGGTGAGGCACCCACAGACTTGATCTGGGAGGATGACGGTGAACCTATTATTTGTTCAGATGCAGAAGGTGTACAGAATGGAGAACCCTTTGCCATTGACCCCGCAGTTTTTACAGATGATATCGGAAACCTGTGGATGGTCTATGGATCTCATTGGAGTGGTCTCTGGGTAGTGGAGCTTGATGCTTCAACTGGGCATTTATCTGAAACAGCTCAAGTAGGATGGTCACCTGATAATACTGCATTTACACGAGTAGCCCAAAATTTGAGTGATCCGGAAGATGAATTCGTCGCAGGAAAAGTGGAGGCTGCATTCATATATAATCATGATGATTACTATTATCTTTTTGTCAATTGGGATGAATGTTGTAACGGAATAGAAAGTACATACAATATCCGTATGGGTAGATCTACGTCTCCCACAGGCCCGTTTTGGATAAAGAGGACGTAAGTATGGATGACGGAGGTGGAACATTATTCCTGGAATCGGATGGTCGTTTTATCGGGCCTGGTCATGCGGGTATCTTTGAATTTGAGAAAAATGATGAAACCCAATACGCTTTCACTTTTCATTTTTACGATAGTGATAATAATGGAGTTGGTACTTTGGGAACTCAGATGCTTACTTGGGACAGCGACGGATGGCCCCTGCTCACTAATGAAATATTTTCACCAGGCCAATAGATGCGAGTATTTTATTTCATATCACTCTTTTTTTCAATAATCCTTTCATCAGAACTAGATAAAGGAATTTCATACTATAATAACCGTGCGGAAAATGCTATTGGAACACAAGCACAATCCAATAATATTGATAAAGCCATTCGTCATTTTGAGAAAGCAATAAACATTATAGAATTGGAAGAGGCTGCAGCTGTTTACCTACTTAAGTGTTATTATTATAAGGGGACCTACGTCCTGACTGATGAAGAGGATCGCAAAGCAGAGTATAATAAGGGAAAAGCACTTGCAGAACAAATGGTTGCCAAATATCCTAATTCTGCTGCACTACGTTATTGGTATCTGACATGTCTAGGAAAATGGTCCGAAATGTACGGAATCTTGACTGCAGCGAAAGAAGGAGTCGCTGATTTAATGAAAGAGCATTCAGAAAAAATTATCGAGTTGGATCCGAATTACGAACATGGAGGAGGTTACTTTATGCTGGGGGCCGTTCATTTTAAATCGCCTTATATTCCATTTATTTTATCATGGCCGGACAATGATGATGCCATCATATGGTTATTAAAAGCAAAAGTTACTGACCGTGCGACACCGATTCAAAAAAATTATTTGGCACGAGCTCTTTACAAAGATGGGAAAGAAGGTGAAGCCATACGCTTGGTGAGGGAAGTAATTTCAACTCCACCAAGCCCAAGTAATATTGTTGAAGAACGATTTGAAATCCAAGAGGCTAAAATTCTATTAAATGATTTTGAGTAGGAACAGAAAATGAGTTATAAAAACATTATGCTGGCACTGTGCGGCAGGGGCGATGAAGGTGATGTCATTCGTAAAGCAATGGAGTTAAAAAACCAGTTGGGAGCAAACCTGACAGTAGTTCATGTGAATGATCTCCATGCAGGTGAAATGTCCATGATGATGGATTCACCCCATAAATTCACCGAAGAAGAAATTCGTGAACGTTTGGTTGCAAATGGCTTTGAAAATGAAGCAGAAGATATTGCCATTAAAATATTAAAAGATGAAAATACTGCTCAAGCAATTTCTTCAGTCACTGAAAATGTAGATCTGCTCATTCTGGGACATCGTAGACAAAGTTATTTCAAAGAACACTTTTTTGATTCCGTTGATGAAGGTATTGTTAACCACGCCAATTGCCCGGTAATGGTTATACCCAAAGAGTAGTTTTCGATAAATTAGTTTCGCTATTTTCTTTATCCTAATCCAAATCTAATCCCTATCCTTGCACTCATCTGGTTTGTATATATATCTTCTCCACCTATCAATGGCAACTAAATAGAGGTATAAATGCATAGAACATTCATTATTATATTCATCATAGCGTCAATACTGATTGGTTCACCTGACAGGCCATACCGCACGACGCCAGATCGTGAAAAGGACATGCTCCACATGGCTATTGAAATTGAAGTGGACATTCCCCAAGGACGAATCAGCGGTTCAGTGAGCCATACATTTACTCCTTTTTCCACCGAATTTAAGCGAGTGACGTTTGATTCTGATCGAACAACTATTCATAAAATTTCGCTACACGAGCAATCTTTGGACTTCCAGCAGCATGATGAACAATTATCGATTGAATTGGATAAATCGTACAGTTGGAAAGATACAATTACCGTCAAGATTGATTATACTGCTTATCCCACCATGGGTTTTTATTTCATTCGTCCCGACTCAAGTTATCCTGAAAAACAGCTTCAGGGTTGGACCCAAGGTGAAGATACTGACAACCATTTTTGGGTACCTATGCACGATTACCCTAACGATAAAATGACATGGGAATGTAAGTTGACAGTGGATAAACCTCTGTCCGCCATTTCCAATGGCGAACTTGTATCTGTCAGTGAAAAAGATGACCAACGTACTTTTCACTGGCGGGAAAATATTCCTAATGTGAGCTATCTTTTATCCGTTGCAATAGGTGACTATAAAAAAATTGAGGATGAATGGGATGGAATTCCCGTCAATTATTGGGTGTATCAGCACCATGACAGAGATGATGCTCTGCGCTCGTTTGGAAAGACCCCGGCTATGATGGATTTTTTCAGTGACATAACAGGCATTCGTTATCCTTTTGAAAAATATGATCAAATAATCATTGAGGATTTCATGTGGGGGGGGATGGAAAATGTTACGAGCACTCATCAATCAGATAGAACCATGCACCCTGAAAGAGTTAGACCAATTCGTTCAAGCGATGGCTTGGTCGCCCATGAACTTGCTCATCAATGGTACGGAGATTATCTCACCACACGCAACTGGGCGAATGCGTGGCTAAATGAAGGCTTTGCCACATATCTTGAGTTGCTGTGGACGGAACACGAATCTGGAATTGAATTGGCTGAATTTGAACGGTTGGGAAATTTGGGCGCCACAGTTTGGGCGGATCGAGCTTATCGACGACCCACTGTTCAACCTAACTATTTCAATTCAATCGAATTGTTTGATAGTAATATTTATGCCAAAGGATCAGTCATCTTGAACATGATTCGTCGATATTTGGGAGATGAAGCTTTTTTCAGGGGGTTGAAGAATTATACCAAAACAAATATGGCCAAGAATGTAGAAACATTGGATTTGAAAAAAGCATTTGAAGTGACCACTGGCAAGAATTTGGATTGGTTTTTTGAACAATGGGTGTATAAACCCGGTCTACCGGAAATCACTGCCAGTTACCGTTACAATCGCCGCAGCAAATTGGTTACCCTCACACTCAAACAAACCCAAAATGTTGAAACTTCATCGTTATTTAAACTGCCCATGACCGTTGTAATCGATGACGGGAATATTTCTCGTCATGATATATTTTTTGATCATGAAGAAGATACATTCACATTTCCGTCTGAAGTAGCACCGCTATTGGTGAATGTTGATGAAGGGTTTCAAATTCCAAAGCGATTAACATTTGAAAAGAAGACAGATGATTTACTTTATCAATTACAAAATGCCCCGGCACCCAATGATCGCATTTGGGCGGCTCGGGAATTAAAAGAATCACGCTCCACGAAAAAAATTCATAAAGCACTGGTGGACATGCTGAATAATGAACCGCGCTGGTATGTACGTCAGGAATGTGCAAATACATATCAGAAATTAAAACCGCGAAATGGCGAAACGGATCTAATTGCAGCCTATGAAGGTCAGGATGATAGAGTCAAACGATCTATCATCAACGCATTAAGAGAATATGAAACGGATGAAGTAAAATTGTTTATTTCTGATGTGATTGAAAATGAAGAGAATGATTATCTCGTTAGTTCGGCGTTGTCAACACTTATCAAAATAGACTTGGATAACGCAAAGGAAAAATTTGATTGGGCCATGGAACAAAAATCTCATGGTGAAACAATTCGATCAACAGCGTTGGGTATTTTAACAGAAGATAAAACAGATTCAAATCTTATAAAATTAAAAGAATTAGCTGTCTATGGTACCGCACCTTATACATTGCGCGGGTCTGTTTTTAGACGTATTTCATCTTACTTTGATGATAATCCGGATCTCATTGAATTTTTCGTAGAGAACATTCATGATAACAGCCGCAATGTACGCTGGGTATGCGCAGATCAAATTATCCGCCATGGTAATGCTGACCAATTTGCGGACGTTTTGGAAATGGCCGATGTTGATCCCTTACGCGGTGGCAGGATTGCCGATATTTATATTGCCCTGGACAGAAGGCTGGCTAAATTGAAAAAGTCAAAAGACCGCAAGGAAGCGAAAGAAGTGAAAAAAATGCAAAAGATGTTTACTGAATTTGCGGAAGAATGGAGCAATAATTAATTGATTGTAAAGGTTCTGATTAATTGATTTCCATCTGGCTTACACCTTCTAAAAAAGACGAGTGCTACCTCCAAAACATTATCAACGAACTGGCGTCTGAACATCAGGCGCCAGTTTTTTCTCCCCACATGACACTGTTGTCACCAGTTGATCTAAATGAAAATGAATTACATTCAGTATTTTCAAATGTTTCAAAAGAGTTTGAACCATTAAATGTGACACTCGCTGGAATAAATCATTCCCCAAATATATGGAAAACAGTATTTGTCGAACTAGAGGAATCACTAGAATTAATCACTTTGCAGCAGCAAATAGCTAGTCAGTTGTCCTCAACACCACTTTATGAGTTTTTACCTCATATTAGTTTGATCTACAAAGATTTACCACAAGAGAAAAAAGAAGAGATCATTCGTAAATTGGCTGTAAGGAATTCCTATAAAATGGATAAGATCACAGCCATGAGAACAGGACCACATGTAGAAAAATGGGAACGATTAGCGGAGATTAATTAATTTGCAAACCCAAATTTCAAATAAATATAATACCAAAGGAATTTTATTTGATTTAGTTCTGTATATATCTGTCATGTTTTTAGTGAGAGAAATTTATTTCCCGAATATTGGATTTATAGCTAATGGACTTTTTTGGTCGTTTACCACTTTAGTTGTAGCAATGTGGAGAATGAAAGCAAGAGGAATCACGTGGAAAGATTTGGGTTTATGCAAGTCAAAAAGCATTAAAAAAACAATATTGGCCCTAGGCTTTATTCTCGTATTTGTTCCTGTATCTATAGTAATTTTTGAAATTATTAAAGACTCATTACCATTTTTGATTGCGCCAGATACATCCGAAGAAAGTGTTGTTTCAAAATTTGGAAACCTTAAAGGAAATTGGATTCTTTTCTTTTCGATTATACCCTTCATTTTAATCGAATCCATGTTAGAAGAATTATTGGATCGTGGATTTTTGATGAATTGGTTTGAACGCTTGTTTTCCAAGGTATCGTATTCCACCATCCTTGCTGTGATACTTCAGGCGGTAATTTTCGGTTTCAGACACTCGTATGATTTTTCAGAAAGATCAATAACCGTTGGTCTAATTGGTCTAATTATGGGAATAGCCTATATGGCTTTTGGACGTAATTTATGGCCCCTCATTATTGCCCATTGTATTTTTAATACAATGTCTATGGTGGATAGAGTGATTTAAAATCATGCTTAATTCAAAAAATACAGCACTAGTTATAATTGACGTCCAGGGAAAATTGGCTCGCATTATGCAAAATGCAGACGCATTATTCAGAAATTTAGCTATGCTTATCAAAGGTTTTCGTTTATTGGATGTTCCCATAATCTGGATGGAACAGTTACCGGATAAACTGGGCCTTACGGTAGAAGAGGTGAGCAAACATTTGGATGGCTTGGAACCCATTGCCAAGGATGTTTTTTCCTGCGGACAGAATACTGAATTCCATAACAAGCTAAATGAAGTTTCACCGGAGAATGTAGTGTTGGCTGGTATCGAAACCCATGTATGCGTTTACCAGACAGCCATGGATCTGCTGGAAAAGGATTATAATGTGGAAGTGGTAGCCGATGCCACGTCAACCCGCTTGGAACATAACAAAGAAATTGGACTGGAAAAGATCCGCCGATCAGGAGGCCAGATCACCAGTGTGGAAACAGCGCTATTTGAACTGCAGGGAAAAGCCACAGGTTCAACATTTAAGGAGTTGATAGAAATAATAAAATAATTTGGAACTTATACCAATAATACCGTAAAGTAATGCGTATGGTAAAAAAATACATATCAATCAGTTTGATAGCCTTTATGACTATTTCATTGGCAGCACCGCTGTTTTCTACAGAAAACTGTGATATGCCATGCTGTGAAAAAATTGAAATGAGTTGTTGTTTAGAAGAAGGAATGACACAGTGTCAAATGGAAATGACTTCCTGCGATCAATCACTGATTATACTGCTTATTTCAGGTCCTAAGGCACAGACAAACCAAAAAGTAGATTTATCTGCAAACCTTCTTGCGGATGATTCAATAATTGTTTCAGATTTTGGATTATTACATACACAAGAATTCCAAAATCCATCGGTTTCACCACCGATCTCCTTTCTGACTCCCCTCCGTATTTAGACACTCCTAAAATTAATAGCGGACTTTGTCCGTTTCAGGGATCCGTCCGTTTGGACGAGATCCGATTTTTGTTAATTAACAGGAGTGATGGATTATCATCATCAAAACATGAAAATTTTATTAATGACAGCGCTGTTAGCCGTGAATGCTTTCAGCCAACAGACATTAGACCACTATATTGGTTTTGGTCAAAAACATAACGCCGATGTGCAGGAAGCCTATAATCAATGGCAAGCATCATTGGAAGATGTTTCTATTGTTAAAAAATTACCTAATCCTCAATTGAGTGCCGGTTATTTTCTGGAAAATGTGGAAACGGCAGTAGGTCCACAGGAATACAAAATAGGTATTATGCAGAAATTTCCCATGTTTGGAAAGTTGAGCACTATCAGCCGGGCGAAAGCCTTCCATGCGGATGCACTAAAACAATCTTATTTTCAAATAAAAGCAAATGTAAGGGCGAAAATAAAATCGCTGTATTATGATATTTATTACCTTGAAAGAGCCATCGAAATCACTCATCAGAATGTTCAACTATTGGAGAATTGGGAAAAGGTAATTCAAATAAAATATCAAACAGCTCAAGCAGGGCATCCCGATTTCATAAAAACACAGATTGAATTAATGAAACTGCAGAATGATCTTGAATCTTTGACAGCAAGAAAAAGTCCACTACTGCAAGCATTCAAAGCTGTACTAAATGATTATTCCCTAGCAGAAATAGATATACCGGACATACTACAAGTAGATTTGATGGCTGAATCGAATGAATCTGTTTTTCAATTGATTCAAGTTAAAAATCACACATTACTTTCTGCAGAGCATTCTATCAATTCCCGTGAAAATGTATTAAAAAGAGCAAAGTTGAATTATTTACCCGATTTTGGATTAGGTTTGGATTATATCGGAACAGGTGAAAAGGAAATGGATGGAGTTCCGGTTACAGATAGCGGCAAAGATCCATTGGTCTTCAAAGTATCATTGGATATTCCCATTTGGTTTGGAAAAAATGCAAAACAGGTTTCTGCAGCACGTTACAGAAAAACAGCATCAGAAAATAAACTTGTCAGTAAACAAAATAGTATTAATGCAGCAGTTGATAATGTCATGTATAAAATGGACGATGCTAAACGAAAGATCGATCTTTATAGTAATGAATTGATTCCCAAAAGTATGGAATCATTGGGTGCATCGGAAAAAGCATATATAAGTGATAAAGCTGATCTGATCACATTGATCGATACCCAAAGACGTCACCTTCAATTCACACTTGAATATGAAAGTGCTGTCGTCAGTTATTTAAAACAAAAAGCACTTCTGGAATCTTATATGGGATTAGAAGAAGGAGAATAAGGTATGAATAACATTTTAAAAAAATTAAAAGAAATTCAAGGCATCGCTTGGGGAATAGTGGCGGTTGCTTTCATCATTGGGATTTGGATCGGATTACCGGGTGAACATAAAGATGATCATAACAATCATAGTGTAACTGAAAAAGCAGAAGCGTGGACCTGTTCAATGCATCCCAGTGTCAATCTACCCGAACCCGGACAGTGCCCCATTTGCTTTATGGATCTGATACCAGTTGAAAAGAGCAGTTCAGCTGTAAATAGAAATGAATTATCATTATCAAAAGAAGCACAAGCTCTTGCTGATATTGAGACAATTGTAGTCAAACATGGTAAAGCATTTGCCGAAATGCATGTATCCGGAAAAGTGGATTATGATGAAACACGAATCAAGTCCATTACTGCGTGGGTCCCAGGACGTATAGAAAGATTGTTTGTGGATTTTACCGGAATTTCCGTACAAAAAGGAGATCATCTGGTAGAATTATACAGTCCTGAATTATATTCAGCTCAAGAGGAATTTTTGCAGTCTATCAAAATGATGGGTACAGAACCACCATTTGACCTTATTTCATCATCAGCTCGTCAAAAATTGCAGTTACTCGGATTGACCAATGACCAAATTGACGAAATTGAAAAAAGAGGGATCCCTTCCGATAAAGTGACGATCTACAGTCCTATTTCCGGTGTGGTGATCGCCAAAAGTGCCGTGGAAGGTAATTATGTAAAAACAGGATCGATTCTTTTTGATATGGTAGGACTTGAAAAAGTTTGGGTGAAATTGGATGTATATGAAACTGAAGTATCCATGATACAGTATGGTCAAAATGTGACGTTTACAACAGCAGCACTACCTGGTCATGAATTTTATGGGACCGTAGCTTTTATTGATCCGATAGTTGATGAAAAAACACGAACGGTGCGGGTACGTCTCAATGTAGATAATTCTGAAGGAATGTTAAAGCCAGGAATGTTTACCAGTGGGATTGTAAAAGTAAATATTGATTCTCATGGTCAAGCATTAGGACAAGCACTTGCAGGGAAATGGGTATGCCCAATGCATCCGGAAGAAGTGCACGATCAACAAGGAATGTGCTCTATTTGTGGCATGAAATTGGAACCAGCTGAATCACTCGGTTTTGTACATCATGGTGACGGTAAAGATCCATTACTTGTTCCCGCAAGCGCAGTGCTGAAAACTGGAAAAAGGGCCATTGTTTATGTTCAAAAAAGTGATGAAACATTTGAAGGCCGGGAGATCGTTTTAGGTCAGCGAGCAGGCGATTATTATGTAGTCCGCAGCGGATTACATCAAGGTGAGCGTGTCGTTGTGCGTGGCAATTTCAAAATTGACAGTGCCATGCAGATTTCTGCCAAACCAAGCATGATGAATCCTGACGCAAAAATGGATGATAAAAAACCAATGCTTCACCAACATTGAGAAAGGTGATTTGTAGAACGATAATTGGAAAGAAATAATTGGATAAATAATTATGTTAAATAAAATAATAAAATATTTTCTTGAAAATACATTAGTGGTGGCTATTCTGCTCATTGCCGGTGTTGTATGGGGTATCATGGTGGCGCCCTTTGATTGGAATCTGGGCGACTTACCGCGGAATCCCGTTCCCGTGGATGCCATTCCAGATATTGGTGAAAATCAGCAAATTGTTTTTACGAAATGGTCCGGCAGAAGTCCACAGGATATTGAAGACCAAATCACCTATCCATTAACAACTGCCTTGCTGGGAATCCCGGATGTGAAAACGATTCGTTCATATTCCATGTTCGGCTTTTCCACGATTTACGTCATCTTCAATGAGAAAGTTGATTTTTACTGGTCGCGGTCACGAATTCTCGAAAAACTCAATTCACTTCCATCGGGGACAGTTCCGAAAGGTGTTTCGCCGGCGCTGGGTCCCGATGCCACAGCGTTGGGACAAGTATTTTGGTACACATTGGAAGGTCGGGATAAAGACGGAAATCCAACAGGAGGCTGGGATTTAGAAGAACTTCGCAGTGTACAAGATTGGACGGTGCGCTACGCATTGCAATCAGCGGAAGGCGTATCGGAAGTGGCATCCATCGGCGGTTTTCAGAAAGAATATCAAATTGATGTAGATCCCATGGCTATGCGGGAATACGGCGTTCAATTAACAGAAGTATTCAATGCGGTTCGCCAATCAAATTTGGATGTGGGAGCACGCACTATTGAAGTAAATCGTGTGGAATACATGGTGCGAGGCTTGGGATTCATCAAGTCATTGGAAGATATAGAATATACAGTCGTGAAAGTACGGGAAAACGTTCCCATTTATATCAAAGATATCGCCCATGTAACATTGGGCCCTGCCCTTCGCCGGGGAGTGTTGGATAAAGAAGGAGCTGAAGCTGTGGGCGGTGTGGTAGTGGCTCGCTACGGGGAAAACCCACTGGCGACCATCAAAAGCGTCAAAGATAAAATTCGCGAAGTTGCTCCCGGTTTACCCAAAAAGACCCTTGCTGATGGAACGGTGAGTCAAGTGACCATCATTCCTTTTTATGACAGAACCGGGCTTATTTATGAAACATTGGATACATTGAATCATGCATTGCGTGATGAAATACTCATTACCATCATTGTGATTTTGGTCATGGTCATGCATTTTCGCACGTCTATGCTGATTTCCGGAATGCTGCCTCTGACGGTTCTCATGGTATTTGTGGGTATGAAACTTTTTAAAGTGGATGCGAATATTGTAGCATTATCCGGAATTGCCATCGCCATCGGCACCATTGTGGATATGGGGATTGTGGTAACCGAAAACATTTTGAAACATCTTGACAAGGCAAAAGAAAAATCGAAAGAGGTAATTTTCAACGCTGTTTCCGAAGTGGGCGGTGCTGTACTAACAGCAGTTTCTACAACGGTCATTAGTTTTCTGCCGGTCTTTACCATGATGGGTGCTGAAGGCAAACTTTTTAAGCCACTTGCCTATACAAAAACATTTGCACTTATAGCATCCATCATGATTGCTTTAATGATTTTACCCACAATGGCGAATCTTTTGCTTGGGAAAAAAGATAAACGGTTTCGTTTTGACATTGCCATTTTCAAGCGATTTCCGTGGTTGGGTAATGGAATTGTCATTACGCTTGTTGTAATCATTTTATCATCTACATGGTCGCCTTTGGGTTTGGAAAAGGGATTCTTTTTGAATTTTCTTTTTGCAGCAATTCTAATTGCATTTATCATGGGAGGCATTACCGGTTTTACAAAAGTTTATCCTAATTTGCTGCGCTGGGCACTTGACCATAAACGAAAAGCATTGTCTTTACCTGCATTGGTTACGGTTTTTGGTTTGGTAGTTTGGATGGGATTTGATTCTTTTATGGGTTGGATGCCTGAATTTGTAAAATCATCCCGACCGTATGTTTCAGCAAAGCATGCCTTTCCCGGACTCGGAAAAGAGTTCATGCCGCCATTGGATGAGGGCTCATATCTTTACATGCCCACCACCATGCCCCATGCGGGAATGGAAGAATCAATTGACGTTTTGCAGACATTGGACAAAGCATTATACTCTGTTCCGGAAGTGGAATCGGTTGTAGGGAAAATCGGAAGAGTCGATTCACCTCTGGATCCGGCGCCGTTGAGCATGGTGGAAACCATTATTGCTTATAAACCGGAATATGGTGTGGATGAAACCGGAAAACTAGTCCGGCAATGGCGGGAACATATTCGGTCTGCTGATGATATTTGGGATGAATTAGTAAAAGTCGCCCAAATTCCCGGAACCACCTCGGCGCCGAAACTTCAACCCATTTCTGCAAGGTTAGTCATGCTCCAAAGCGGAATGCGTGCTCCCATGGGAATCAAGGTAAAAGGTCCTGATTTGCCAACAATCGAAGCATTTGGATTGGAACTTGAAAAGCACTTGAAAAATGTACCTGGTGTAAAAAATGAAATGGTTTTTGCTGACAGAATTGTAGGAAAGCCCTATCTGGAAATTGACATAGACCGGAAAGCAATCGCCCGCTATGGAATTCCATTGCAGAAAGTTCAGCACGCTATAGAAGTGGCTGTGGGTGGGATGCCTATAACAACAACGGTAGAAGGGCGGGAACGATATCCGGTCCGAGTGCGATATTTGCGAGATTACCGGAGCGATATGGAATCGTTGGACAGAATTTTGATTCCGGGACAGGGCGGTGTACAAATTCCGCTGGGTCAGTTATCCACGGTGAATTATGTCCGGGGACCGCAGGTAATCAAAAGTGAAGATACATTTCTCGTTGGATACGTTCTGTTTGATAAGTTATCCGAATGGGCAGAAGTAGATGTGGTGGAGGAAGCTCAATCCTATTTGAATCAGCTCATAGAAGACGGCACATTGAACGTACCCGCCAGAGTGAGTTTCACCTTTGCCGGTTCCTACGAAAACCAAATTAGAGCCTCCAAAAAATTAGCCGTTGTTCTTCCTTTGGCATTGGTCATTATTTTCCTGATTCTCTATTTTCAATTCAAAAAAGTCTCCACCACGTTGATTGTATTCAGCGGAATATTTGTGGCTTGGTCCGGCGGATTTATTATGCTTTGGCTCTACGGGCAGGACTGGTTTTTGAATTTCGGTTTATTCGGTGAAAATCTCCGGGATTTATTTCAAATGCATCCGGTGAATTTGAGTGTAGCTGTATGGGTTGGATTTTTGGCTTTATTCGGAATTGCCAGTGACAATGGCGTCATTATCAGCACCTATTTAGATCAAAGTTTTGAACAGCGAAAACCAGACAATATCAATGATATTCGGGAAGCAGTTGTCTTTGCCGGAACACGGAGAATTCGACCTGCTATGATGACAGCGGCCACGACTATTTTGGCATTAATTCCCGTGCTGATGTCAACTGGTAGGGGAGCTGACGTCATGGTACCCATGGCCATTCCATCATTTGGCGGAATGCTGTTTGCCATTCTTACAACTTTTGTTGTACCAATCATTTATTCAATTGTAAGAGAAAATGAACTTAAATAACAAACAATGCCGCAAGGACACAAAAATTCCAGGTTTTTTATCTTCGAACCTTTGTGTCTCTGTGGAAAAAATAAAAGGAGTAAAATCATGTTAAAAAACACAATCATTGTCTCTTTCATAGGTTTGGCGTTGGGTCTGTCAGCCTGTGGAGGGAAAAAGGATTCCCATGAAGGGCATGACCATGCTAATAAAGAATTGACCGAAGAAAAGCTGGTCTATTATACGTGTCCCATGGAAAGCCATAAACATGTCTTCAGCCGTGAAGAAGGTAAATGTCCCGAATGCGGAATGAAACTCGTTGCTGGTGTTCTTACATCAGAAGAAAAAAAGGACTATTACGGCTGTCCCATGTTAATCCATAGTCATGTTCGCAGTGATAAACCGGGAAAATGTGATGAATGTGGAATGAAGCTCATGCCTATGCGATTGAAGGAAAGTTGACATAATTTTTACACATAATTGGAGTAATGCCATGAAGAATAAACACATAATAGCCATTTTAATGTCCGGTTTGTTTCTTGCAGGGTGCATGCACATGGGAATGGTGGGAATACACGGAAAAATGGGAATGGGAAAATCATTTTCCATTACAAGAGTACAGGAAACAAATAAAAATGATAAAATGGATCAAGTAATTGCTAAAGCTGTGGGCAATTTGCAAACTGAATCCTTATCTATTTCCAATTTTGCTGTGTGGCGAATACGGAGCCAGTCGGCGGGATTGGATGTAGATTTATTACGAGCCAAACTTATTACAGAGCTAGTCTCTCTGAAAACTGTCCACGTAATCAACAGAGAACGATTAGAGGAATTATTGCACGAACAGGAACTTTCACTGTCCGGAATTATAAATGAAAAAAATGCAGTGGAAATCGGGAGTTTGATTGGAATTGACGCTTTTGTAGATGGCTATGCAGCATTCAATAAAAATCAACTTTCATTAACGCTTCACCTGATTGAAACAAAAACCGGAAAAATACTATGGTCAATGACTGCTCAGTCCGGTTAGAAACTGGTGAAAAAATAACCAACTAAAAAATGGGAGAAAAACCATGAAAATAATAACAACCATCAGCTTAATGCTGATATTAATCCTAGGCTTATTAGCCTTGGGTTGTGAAGACGAAATTTCATCGGAAATTCTGTCTATTACACCACCTGATGGTGCAACAAGCGTAGCAAAAACAACCGAAATAAAAGTGGAATTCAGCGAAGCAATGGATAAAATGTCCTGTGAATCCCGGTTTGCCCTGATTATGGGCGACTTGGATGATATGCCCGGCGATTTTAATGACGGCATGCACGGAACATTTGATTGGGATGCAAATCAGTCCATGATGACATTTCATCCTGATTCTACATTAATGGATTCAACCATGTATTCAATTTGTTTGAAAGAGGGAATGGAAATGCATGAACACGGTGGTGGTATGATGATGACCGGAATGAGCGGGCATGGTTCATCGGTAACCGGCGGTGTTATTTCGAAGTTTGAAACAGTGAAGTGAGTTGGCAAGAAATATTATTGACTGAATAGGGAGTGAATATTTATTCTGGATCGTTATTATTATAACATATGAAATACAAGATAAGAAAATCATGTAATCATTTATAGAATAAATTGACAATATCTTGGAATAAGAAAGAAAATAGAAATGAAAAATATCACTATAATACTAATAGTAATGAATATATCTTTTTCTCAAAATCAACTTATTATTCCACCTGCAATGATTGGAAATAATTTCGATCTTACACTACAAGAAAGTGAAATGGAATTTTTTCCGGGTATGTTTACTCAAACGATGGGTGTGAGTTTTCCTATCCTTGGACCTACTTTGATTATGGAAAAAGGGGAAGAAGTAAATATAACATTTGATAACCAATTGCCTGATACAACAACAATTCATTGGCACGGTATGCATGTCCCGGCTGAATTTGATGGTGGCCCCCATACACCCATACCGCCCAATACAATCTGGAATCCACACTTCACAGTTAAAGACCATGCTTCAACCATGTGGTACCATCCTCATCTTATGCATAAAACGAATGAACATGTTCAAATGGGAATTGCGGGATTTGTGATTGTGAAAGATGGTGAAGAAGCACAATTGGATTTACCACGAGAATATGGAGTGGATGATATTCCGCTCGTTTTTTAGACAAAAACATTGGACGATAATTATCAAATTGTAACAAATATGGATTCCAGCGGACTTGATTCATACTTGTTTACAAATGGAACAATGGATGCATATGTAGAAGTACCAGCGCAAATTGTACGGTTTCGCTTATTAAACGGTTCTTCTGAACGTTCTTTTAATGTTGGTCTGGAGAATCATTCAGAATTTTACGTGATTGGAACAGACGGCGGATTATTACAAGAACCAGTTGAATTAGATGAATTGTTAATGTCACCCGGAGAACGTTATGAAATTCTGGTTGATTTAAATAATATGAATGGAGATACAATCAGTGTAATGAATTATGGATCGACGATTCCTGATGGTGTTTATGGAGCTGAAACAGTAGGCGGAATGGGTGGTAGTTCTATACCCTATTACGCAGACAATCCATTAAATGGAAACGATTTTACATTATTGGAATTATACATTATAAGTCCAACGGATAATCCAATAACATCCATTCCAACATCACTTGTTACTGTTTTTCCATGGAACCCTGATGATGTAGATGAAACAAGAATAATTCAATTTTCTCCTGTGAACATGGGACCTGATGGAGCGTTGAATGGACCATTCCAATTCAATGGACAACCGTTTGATATAAATGTGATTAATTATGAAATTCCCTTAGATAATGTTGAAATTTGGGAATTACAAAACCAATCGCAAATTGCCCATCCATTTCATATACATGATGTCCAATTCAATATACTTGAAATCGATGGCCAAACACCTCCAATCCATATGCAAGGGTGGAAAGATGTGGTTTTGGTACCACCGCAAAATGGAACAGCAAAATTCATCACAAAATTCGAGGACTATTCTGATACATCTGTTCCGTATATGTATCATTGTCATATTCTTACTCACGAAGAAACAGGAATGATGGGACAATTTATAGTCATAGATTCTTCGTCTGCTGGTATCGATGAACTTCTATCATTACCTACTGATTTAACTCTTTACAATGCATATCCAAACCCATTTAATCCATTAACTACGATTAGATTTACCGTGGGAATACAGTCTGCTGCATCGTTAAAAATATTTGACATAACTGGTCAATTAGTAGATACACTTGTAGATGATCAAATTGAACCGGGAACACATGAAACCCAATGGAATGGGTCAAATCAACCAAGCGGTGTCTATTTCGCTGTTTTACAAAGTGGAAACAATGTGCAAACACAAAAGGTTATTTTACTAAAATAACTCAAATGGAATACAAAGATCCAATCTGCGGTATGACTGTTACGGACGAAACTGCCGTTTCCATTGTTGAATGGGAAGGGAAGACTTACGGTTTCTGTGCTGAATATTGCCACGATTTATTCATGAAGCATCCGGAAAAATTTGTGGAATCGGACACAGAAGAAGCAAAGAATAAATCGAAAGCAGAAAAAGATCCTGTGTGCGGCATGAATGTAGATCCTCATAATGCAGCAGGAGAATCAGAATTCAATGAGACATCCTATTATTTTTGTTCAACCCATTGCAAAACAAAATTTGATTCTGATCCTGATTCATATTTAGGAAATAAAAAAGTAGAAAAGACGGTCATCCCCGAAGGGGCAAATGTAAAATATACCTGTCCCATGCATCCGGAAGTAATCGCCGATAAATTGGAGGATTGTCCCATTTGTGGTATGGCGTTGGAACCCATGGAAATTTCTCTGGAGGATACGGAAAATCCCGAATTGATTGACATGACCAAGCGGTTTTGGTTTAGCACAGCACTGGCGTTACCGTTGTTAATTATCACCATGGGGGGGATGTTCACCGGTGGATTTTTTGGTCTCTGGCAGTCGTGGATAGAATTGGCATTGGCGTCTCCTGTGGTGTTATGGGGTGGAGCACCTTTTTTCCAACGAGGATGGAAATCTATTCTAACTCGAAACTTGAATATGTTTACACTCATTGCTATCGGAACGGGAGTGGCATATGTGTATAGTGTTATTGCAACGCTGTTCCCATTCATATTTCCTGAAGCTTTGAAGGATGCAAGCGGAATGGTTGGTGTTTACTACGAAGCTGCGGCAGTGATCATTGCTTTGGTTTTATTAGGACAGGTATTAGAATTACGGGCAAGAGATAAAACGGGCAGTGCAATTAAAGCTTTGTTGGGGCTTGCACCAAAAACGGCTCGATTGGTTCATGATGACGGTCAGGAAGAAGATGTACCATTAGAAGATATTCAAAAAGGAAATATCCTCCGTGTTCGTCCGGGTGAAAAGATTCCTGTGGATGGTGTTGTAATTGAGGGAAAAAGCTCTGTGGATGAATCCATGGTTACCGGTGAATCCATACCCGTAGAAAAAACGATTGACGATTCGGTTGTGGGAGCGACGGTAAATGGAACAGGCTCCATTTTGATGAAAGCAGAACGGGTGGGGAAAGAAACTCTGCTGTCTCAAATTGTGCAGATGGTGAATGAAGCACAACGGAGCAGAGCTCCGATTCAAAATTTAGCAGATAAAGTAGCATCTTATTTTGTTCCGGTCGTTGTGGCAGTCAGTATTGCAACTTTCATTATTTGGGGAATTTGGGGGCCGGAACCCCGCTTTGCATTTGCACTGGTAAATATGGTGGCTGTTTTAATTATAGCATGTCCCTGTGCTTTGGGTCTGGCGACTCCCATGTCCATTATGGTTGGAACAGGAAAAGGAGCCACAATTGGTGTACTCATCAAAAATGCCGAAGTGTTAGAATCCATGGAAAATGTGGATACACTTGTAGTGGATAAAACAGGAACTCTAACAGAAGGAAAACCGAAAGTAGTAAGTATTCAATCTATTGGGACAGTTTCTAAAAGTGAATTATTAACGTGGACAGCGAGTGTAGAAAAAGTCAGTGAACACCCCTTGGCTGAATCTATTATTTCAGAAGCTCAAGAAAAAGAATTGATATTAGAATCATGTACCGATTTTAATTCTTTTACTGGTAAAGGTGTTGATGGAGTCGTTAACGGAAAGAAAATTTCTATTGGCAATCTTCTATGGATGAATGAGCTGAATGTAGATTTTGGTGAATTTTCTGAATCGGCAGAAAAGATGCAGCATGAAGGTACAACCGTTATGTTTGTATCAGTTGATTCCAATGCGGCTGGAATTATAGGAGTAGCAGACCCTGTCAAAGATTCCACCCCACATGCATTAACAGAATTAAAGAATGCAGGATTGCACATCGTAATGCTTACGGGAGATAATGAAAAAACAGCAAAAGCAGTGGCAAATAAACTGGATATTGATAATGTTGAAGCGGAAGTACTCCCTGACCAAAAACATGAGATTGTAAATAAATTGAAAGGTGAAGGAAGAGTTGTCGCCATGGCCGGTGACGGCATCAACGATGCACCCGCCTTGGCTACCGCTCACGTGGGAATCGCCATGGGAACGGGAACGGATGTGGCCATGGAAAGCGCCGATATGACATTGATTAAAGGTGATTTAACAGGTATCGTTCGGGGAAGGCAACTCAGCAAAGCAACTATGAAAAATATTCGACAAAATCTTTTTTGGGCCTTTGCATACAATGCACTTGGAGTCCCAATTGCCGCCGGAATACTATATCCGTTTTTTGGCATTTTACTGAGTCCCATCATTGCCGCAGCAGCCATGAGTTTCAGCTCGGTAACAGTTATCGGAAATGCGCTGCGGTTGAGGAGTTTAACTCTGAAAGCATAAATCAAAAACTCTGCATTACTGCAGAATAAAATGGTTATCACTTGAATTATCTTACAGCAAATATTGGATTTGATCCCGTTTTAAGTATTAGAATTACCGAAATAATTTTAATCCTTTATTATGGAAGTTATTTTATTTTTGATATTTTCCTGTTTTCTATATTTTTATTCTCTTCTCGAAAAAAGAAACAATTGAAGCATGAAGATAATTTATTTTCTGATCATTCTTTCCAATCTATGTTCAACCCATGTGATCTTTTTTTTAACACGGAATGCTTCAGAGCCAGGTCGGCCACCAGTTGTTTTAAATGCATGTTTTCCTGACGGATTTCCTTTACTTCATCCGT
>NNSG01000039.1 GCA_002256485.1 Fidelibacterota bacterium 408169 | reverse complement strand
AGGAGATACTCATTTATGTGAATGGGGAGATCGTTCCTCGAAATGAAGCAAGGGTCTCCGTTTTTGATAGTGGATTTTTGCTGGGAGACGGCGTCTGGGAAGGGATCCGTTACCATAACAGACAGTTGGTCCATAAGGATGAACATTTCAAACGACTATTTGAAAGTGCAGCTGCCATTGGGATGGATATTGGTAAAACAGAAAGGGAACTGGAAGAGATCATTCAACAGACACTGGATGCCAATGGCATGAGATCGGATATTCACATTCGCTTCATTGTGTCCCGGGGACTGAAAAAAACGCCCTATCAGCATCCGAAAGTGAATGTGGGCGGACCCACCATCGTGGTCATCCCTGAACATAAGATCGCCAGTGAAGATGTGAAGAAAAATGGAATTCGATTGGGCACGGTCAGCGTTCGGCGTGGTTCGGCCAATACGCAAGATCCAAAGTGGAATACATTGAGCAAGCTGAATTGTATCGTCGCTTGTGTGGAAGCGGATCAGCTTGGATACGATGAAGGGCTCATGTTGGATGTGAATGGCTATGTATCAACATGCAATTCCACCAATTTTTTCATTGTCCGTTCTGGAGAAGTATGGACGTCTACAGGAGAATATTGCTTGAATGGTGTAACTCGTGGAAGTATCATTTGGTTGTGCAAAGAAAATGATATTCCAGTCTTTGAACGAAATTTTCATGTGGAGGACTGTCATTCAGCTGATGAGGCATTTGTGACAGGTACATTCGCCGGTGTGATCCCTGTAGTTAACATTGACGGAAATGAACTTTCTGGAGGCATAAGAGGGGTAATAACAGAACGACTTCAGAAAATTTACAACAAAGACATCGACACCTTATACCCGCCCAGTGACTAAACACATCGCCATGTGGTCCGGTCCGCGGAACATATCCACGGCCATGATGCGGTCCTTTGAGAATCGCCCCGATACATTCGTGTCAGATGAACCCTTCTATGGATTTTATCTGGCAAACACAGATATTGACCATCCTGGCCGAAAAGAAGTTTTGAATTCTATGGAAACCGATTGGGACACTGTTGCCAAAATAATAACAGGTATTCCGCCCAACGAAGAAAAAGTGTGGTACCAGAAACACATGGCCCAGCACAATCTTCCCGGTGTGGATCTATCCTGGACATCGCTGGTTACGAATTGCTTTCTCATCCGAGATCCCAAGGAAGTGATCATTTCCTATCACAAGAAATATGAAGTGAATCGAGCGGAGTTATTGGGCTATCCGCAACAGGTGGAGTTGTATCGATCACTGACTGAAAGCGATTGTTTGGAACCGGCCATTGTGGATGCAAAAGATATTCTCATGGACCCCAAAGGTATTTTGGAAAAATTGTGTTCATTATTGGGAATTCCATTTCGGAATGAAATGCTGGAATGGCCAGAAGGACCGAGAGATACGGACGGTGTGTGGGCGAAGCACTGGTATAGCAACGTGGAGGCATCTACCGGATTTAAACCCTATGAAGAACGAAAGGATGAATTACCTTACGAACTGGAAGAGATTTATGAGGAATGTCTCGTATATTATGACACCCTTCATCGTAAAAGGATATACTAAATCATGGCAAAAAAAATAGACTCAAAAGCAGTGGGACTGGATATTGGATTGCTGATCGGCAGGTTCTTTATGAATACGGAAGATCTTCATTATGGATATTGGCCGGATGATAAAACTGCCACAGCGCAAAACTTTGC
>NNSG01000038.1 GCA_002256485.1 Fidelibacterota bacterium 408169 | reverse complement strand
ATTGGAAGCGGGTTTTCACAGTGTACGGTGGGATGGAACAAATGGTTTGGGAGAGCAGGTAAGTACAGGATTGTATTTCTACCGTTTGTCATCCCCGGTATTTACATCCACCAAAAAAATGATAATGGTGAAATAACGAGAATTTAAACAGGAGAATTCCATGCTACGGAAATTGCTGAGTACTATTATAATTAATCTATCACTTGTCGGTGTAATGTTTGCCCAGGCAGAGGTGATAAGCATAACCAGTCCGGCTTCAGGAGAATCTATCACCACAAGTGATGTAACGGTTTCTTTTGATGTTGCATCGTATTTTGCGATGGGTGATTCGGGGTGTGTAGATTGTGATGGTTTTGTAAGAGCTTATTTAAATGATGATTTAGTTTATAATGCTACATCAATTGCTGATTTTGAAATCAGTGATGTGATTGATGGTAGTTATATACTGACATTGGAAGCTGTCAATCCGAGTGGAGATAGTTTTGATCCTACCATTGAAGATACAGTATCATTCACTGTGATAGGCAACCCCTCCTTATGCAATCCTTATGATTTAATGGTATACCCCGGTGATGGTCGCAATACACTGGAATGGAGTGAACCTGTTTTAGGTGGAGGCGGCGGTATTGGTTGTGGTGATTTTCTCATTGATGGACTACCATTTACTGATATTAATTCCAATGTAGGAATGCTGGATGATTGGGATGTTACTTTTAGCGATGGAGAAGATGTAGCTTACACTTTAAACCTTTCCGTCGAAACAACGATTGATGTTACCCTTTGTGATGCGTCCACAACATATGACACAAAATTAGAAATTTTCACATTTGATGGATCAGATTGTAGTTTAACCTACACAGATGCTTTGACAACGGGAAACTATAACGATGATTTTACTTGTCAGTTTAGTAGTTTGCAATCGTCATTGATGAATGTCACTTTACCCGAAGGACAATATTATATAGTTGTGGATGGGTTTGGAGGTCAAACAGGGAATTATGGATTAAGCGTTACAGAATCCACCGGAAGATCCATGGTGCAAAATACTCAAGATGATTTTGATTTGGAATTGCTTAAATCAGGGTTGGATCCTGATGATTTATTTGCTGATTTTGATCGTTTACAATCTGCACGAAGTTTGATTCAGCGTGAAGTTGATGTTCTTTGCGGTACTTTCGTCCAATACAATGTTTATGATGAGTCTGATAATTCTCTCGTTGGTTCAACAGATACTACTTTTTTTATTCATGATAACTTGACGAACGATTTAGAATACTGCTATTTTGTAAGAGCTGAATATGCTGAAGGTGAATCTGTAAATTCAGATACTGCCTGTGCTACACCGGCAACATTCAACCCTGAAGCGGTTACAAATCTATCAGCTGCAGCTCTGGATGAAGAAGTTGCTTTATCTTGGACTGATCCAACAATACCCAGTTATATATTCTATGAAAATTTCATTAATGGTATTCCTGCAACTTGGACAATTGTAGATGGTGGAACATCCGTAGATACTTGGATGTCTCCTGATCCAAATCACAGTTGGTCTGCTTTTGGAGATAACTTATATGTAATTTGTGATTCTGATGCTGCTGATCCAAGCGCTGGACTTGATGAGGAATTAATCACACCCTCACTTGATTTTACAAACCAGTCTACACCTTTTCTCCAATTTGAGACGTATTATAACGATATTCAAAGTGGTAGTGAATATGCTGAAGTGGATGTATCGATTGATGGTGGTAATACTTGGACAAATGTAATACAGTGGGATAGCGATCAGGGGTCTACAACTCTACCCTTAACAGCTGGCGTGGATATTAGTTCTATAGCTGGTGGAGAAAGTGATGTTCAAATTAGATTCCATTTTACTGATGATGGTGCATGGGCATGGTATTGGGCTGTTGACAATGTACGCATTTTAGATTCTAATCCAACTTTGTCACGATGGAATGACGGAGATTTAACCCATTACAATGTATATCAAGATGGTGTATTAGTAGCAGATTCAGTTGAAACAACAAGCTATCTTGTAACAGGTTTGACAAACACAACTGCTTATACGTTTAGCGTTTCTGCCGCTTATTATCCCAATTATGAGAGTGATACAGTGAGTGTAACCGCCACCCCGACGTGGTTATATGGAGATGTGACCGGCACCATAACTGATCCGAATGGAACACCATTGGACAGTACAATTGTATCAACAGGAGATTTTTCAGATACAACGGGTAGTGACGGGACTTATTTTCTGGGAGGTCTTGATCCCGGTGTTCACACACTTAAAGCATCTCGAGCCGGATTTGATTGGGTAGAAGCAGATGTAACCATTATAGCCCAAGATGCTGCAGTCACAGCTGATATTGTATTAATTCCATCCTTGATGGTATCAAACGGACTAGAAGCAACAG
>NNSG01000037.1 GCA_002256485.1 Fidelibacterota bacterium 408169 | reverse complement strand
TTGGCAGAAGTGGTTGAAGGAAATCGCGGATTGGTAACACCAGGCTTTCCCCATGGAAATTCCGCAGCAGCAGTAAACGGTTGTTGGCAATGCCATGGGTCAGCCGTAAAAGTTTTGGAAGACGGAAAGTTAGATCCTGCCACATGGCCCAATACTGGAATAGGCCGTGTAAATCCTGACGGGACAGAAGGATCCTGTTCCGCTTGTCATCAGCGACATGAATTTTCCGTTGCCCAAGCACGAAATCCTGAAAACTGCGGAAAATGTCACATGGGACCAGACCATCCACAATTGGAAATTTACAACGAATCGAAGCATGGAATTAATTTCAGAGCGAATATTGATAACATGAATTTGGAATCGTCCAAATGGGTAGTTGGAGAAGATTATTATTCTGCACCGACGTGCGCAACATGTCATATGTCAGCAACACCAAACCAAGCGATTACCCATAATGTGGGTTTGAGAATCAAGTGGAATAATAGACCCCCGATCTCAAAACTTTCCCACGAAACGGATAAAAAATGGGAATTAGCGTCGGCAAATATTCATGCGGATACACGGCGGGAAAATATGGAAGATGTATGTGCTGCATGCCATAATGAAAACTTTACCGACAATTTTTTCATTCAATATGAAGGTTTGATTGATTTGTATACAGAGAAATACGCAAAACCCGGATTAGCTTTATATAATGCTGCCAAACCTATGATGAAAAAAGACGCAGATGGACAGAAAATCAAATTTGCTGAACCTATCGATTTTACGTGGTTTGAACTGTGGCATCATGAAGGTCGCAGGGCTCGTCACGCTGCATCCATGATGGCACCGGATTATACCCATTGGCATGGAACCTATGATTTGGCGAAAAACTTTTACACGGAGTTTGTCCCTGAAATAGAGGAATTGATTGAACGGGGCGAACATTCAGAAGATAAAGGACAAAATAAAGCAGCCAATAAACTTAAGAAGCTTTTAGATGATACTTTGAATTCAGAGAATCATCAATGGTACTTGGGGAAAATGGATCCAGCAGAAAAAGCACGACGGAAAAAAGCATCCGATGAGTTCAAGGCACGGTATAAATAAGAAATTTAAATTTAATTAATAAAAGAGGCATTGGTTGAAAAACCTTTGCCTCTTTTGATGTAATAAACAAACGGAGATAATTATGGATTCATTTTACGCAAATCTACCCGAAGGTCATGTTCTTAAAACTTTTTACCAAGAACATGAAATCATCTTACAAACTTTGAATGAAATATCTGACTTGAATACAGAAATTCAAAAAATATCAGATTTGGATTCATCTGAAAATGAATTGAATAAACTTAATGTTTTAGCAACACAATTGACAGATTCAGAACCCCATCATCAGCGAGAAGAAAAAGCACTCTTTCCTGTCATGATAGAGAGGGGAATGGGAGGACCTCCTACTGTTATGACAATGGAACATGTATCTATACGTGAGTTCAAACATAACCTAAAGGATATTTCTATAAATAATAATAATCTAAGTTGGAACGAAATCAAAACAATAATAAATAACACCAGTACCAGGCTTTGCCAGATGCTGTACGATCATATTCAAAAGGAAAATCAAATGTGTTATCCCATGGCATTTCAGGGAATTTCTGAAGAACATGTATGGGAGGATATAAAAAATAAATGCGATAAAATTGGATACTGCAGTTTTACACCTTAATTTAAAAATTCTAAAATAGATATTTAATATTTTATATTAAGATATACATATCCTATATTTATATATTATATTTGATTAAATAATATCAAATTTAATAGGGTTGATTGCTAGCTATGAAAATTCCATCAAAAGTAAAAGAATTTTATAAAACACTACCAGAAAAACATGTTCTGTCAGTTTTATTCGCGGAACATGAATTGATTTTAGAAATCATGATTAAAATGAAGGATGCGAACTCCCAACTCCAAACGCTATCAGGTTATGGCGAAGCAGATGATATAATAGAAGAACTTCAGGAATGTTCAAAAATTCTATTAGACACCGAGACACATCTCTTAAGGGAAGAAGTATTATTCGCTGAAATGATTGCGAAAAATATTGTGGGACCGCCGAGAGTGATGATTATGGAACATGAAATGCTGCTGAAGAGTAAGAATATTTTTTTTAATATTATGAATGATTACTCGTCATTTAATTGGAATGAGTTCAAAATACAAGTCAATGATTTATGTATAAAACTATACTATAAACTCTGGGATCATATGCAAAGGGAAAATGAGGAAATTTTTCCGAAGGCATATAAAGCAATCAATGACGATGAACTATGGAGTAAAATGTCCGATGAATGTGATAAAATTGGGTATGAGTTAATATCTCCTATTTAATTGGAAAAGTTTAAAAATATCTCCTTAAAATATTATTCTATGCTTGCTAAAGATTAGCACTTAAGCTTTAGTATATTTCTTTATTTTAACAAATTAATAGTCTTCAAGAAAATATTAAAAATATAACGATGAAATGTATTATTTAGAATAAATAGGTTTGCATATCTTATTATCTTTATTAGTTTACGATAGTGGATTTATTAATATTAATTGATCTACCTTACACACAATACTAAAACTAAATATGTATGAAGAATTAATATCGATCTACCCTGCCTGCACACAATCTAAATATGAAGAACCAATATCTGTTTAGTGTCAAAATAAATGAATTATCAAGACAGTAAATGAATCACTTGAAAA
>NNSG01000036.1 GCA_002256485.1 Fidelibacterota bacterium 408169 | reverse complement strand
ATTACCAATGAATTATTTATTGGGAGACATCGGCGGCGGAACTGAAAGTATGAAGGAAATATTGGCAGAAATCAGAATTATGACCGCTGCCTTGGCGGTTGGTGTAGCAGAAGCAGCTTTTGAAGAAGCAGTTGAATATGCAAAAAATCGAAAACAGTTTGGTCGCCCTATCGGAAAATTTCAAGCCATCAAACTGAAAATGGCGGATATGGCCGTACAATTGGAAACGGCTCGCCATTATGTTTTTTATGCCGCATCATTGAGCGACAAAAATTTACCACGACAAAAAGAATCTATGATTGCCAAACTCTACGCTTCAGAATGTGCCAATGACATTTGTGATAAAGCATCCAGAATTTTCGCATCTTACGGTTATGCTATGGAATATCCAATGCAGCGATATTTACGTGATGCTCGATTCACGCTCATCGGCGGTGGTACATCGGAAATTCTTGGAATAAATATTGGTAAAGAATTAGGATTATGAACCTTTGGGGTAATGGATTAGTGGATATGTGGATTAATAGAACAGATTCCCTTGCGAAAGTTTCAAACTTCCTCAAGGGTTATTTGCAAAACCAACACACCGAAATTGGAATCCAATACTCCAACGCTTTGCTAATCCATTTATCCATCATTCCAAATTTTATCAGGAGAAATTATGAAATTTACTAACGCTCATATTCCATACGGTGCTTATTGGAGTACGCCATTTTGCAAATGGCAAGGCAGTTTTTCTAACCTTCACCCATTGAAGTTTGCAGCCGAAATAGCCCGAAATGAATTGGGGAAACGACAAATTGACCCGAAACAAATAACCGATTTACACTTGGGTAATACTGTTCCGTCGAAATCAAGTTTTTACGGAGCACCTTGGGTAGCAGCATTGATAGGTGCAGAGGGTATTACTGGACCCACGATAAACCAAGCTTGCGCAACATCTGCCCGTGTAATTGCAGGCGCAGCAACAGAATTGGAAAGTGGTAACGATGTAAATATTTTATGTATTACAGCAGATAAAACTTCCAATGGTCCACATATTTTATATCCAAATCCGAAAGGTCCCGGAGGAAAAGGAGATGCCGAAGACTGGGTCTGGGATAATTTTAATTACGACCCCTTCGCCAAAAATGCTATGCTGCAAACTGCGGAAAATGTTGCGCATGAAGCTGGGATAAGTACAGCAGAACAAAATGAAGTTGCATTACTCCGTTTTCAGCAATATGAAAATGCTTTAGCTAAAGATGGTACTTTTCACAAACGATATATGGTTTCACCTGTTGAAATAAATCCATCAGGACGGAAAGTGATAGGGACTGTGGAATCCGACGAAGGCGTTTTCCCTTCTTCTATGAAAGGATTGGAAAAATTGAAACCCATTTTACCCAATGGCACGGTAACTTTCGGCGGCCAAACATTTCCTGCCGATGGCAATGCAGGAATGATTATTACTACAGCAGAGCAGGCAAATGAAATGAGTTCAAATTCTGATATTAAGATTCAGCTGGTCAGTTTTTCCCAAGATCGAACCAAAAAAGGATTTATGCCGGCGGCTAATGTTCCTGCATGCAAAAAGGTTTTATCAGAAGTCGGAATCAAAATTTCAGATGTGAAGGTGATTAAAACGCATAATCCATTTGCGGTAAACGATATTTATTTTGCCAACGAAATGGGCGTGAAAATTGAAGATATGAATAATTACGGTTCATCTCTGATTTGGGGACACCCACAAGGTCCCACGGGAATGCGATTGATTATAGAATTGATAGAAGAATTGGTGTTGCTTGGCGGCGGGTACGGTTTATTTACCGGTTGTGCAGCTGGGGATACGGCTGCAGCAATTGTACTCAAAGTAGATGTTTAAAATAATTGATTATTGGAATTCTGGATTGCTGGATAAATGGGAAAAAACATGAAAATATTATTATCAAAACCCGGATTGGATGGTCATGATGTTGGTGTAAAAGTTTTAGCACATGCCATTAAAAATGCAGGTTTCGAAGTGGCATATACAGGATTGAGAAAATCGATAGAAGATATTGTGAACATGGCAAAAGACATTGAAGCAGATGTTATCGGTTTGTCTATACTGTCGGGAACGCACTTAATTCTCTGCGAGCGAATGAAAGAGATTATGAACAAAAACGGCTTGGTTATTCCATGGCTGGTAGGTGGAAATATTCCCCATGGCGATGTGGCTGCATTGTTAGAATTAGGGGCAACCGCAGCATTTCCAACCGGAACGACTGTAGAAGAAGTGGTTGGTTATTTGAATAAATTAGATAGTAAAAAAACATAAAAGAAAATTATGACTGACAAAAAAGTAATTTTAGAATCGGGAATCGAAGTAAATCCCCTATATACAAAGGAAGATATTAACAGCTCGGAAGCTCATGTAAATATGCCTGGTGAATATCCATTTACCCGGGGGATTCATAAAGAAATGTATCGGAAACGTCCTTTCACTATTCGCCAGTATGCTGGATTTGCCTCACCTGAGGAAACGAATAAACGGTTCAAATTTTTAATCGAAAATGGACAAACTGGTTTAAATGTTGCTTTCGATTTGCCAACTCAATGCGGGTTAGATTCGGATGACCCACGGACATTAGGCGAAGTAGGAAGAGTGGGTATGTCCGTGGATACATTAGATGATTTTGAGGTTGCCTTCGATGGAATTGATTTGGATAAAATTACGGTATCCTTAACTATCAATGGTTCAGCAATTGTATTAATGGCCATGTATTTTGCTTTAGCTGAAAAGCGCGGATATGATATAAACACTTTGAGAGGAACAGCACAAAATGATATTTTGAAAGAATTCATTGGCCGAGGAACTTGGATTTTTCCAGTAGATACATCGGTCAAATTGGTAGTCGACACTGTGGAATACTGCGCTCAACATGTGCCCAAATACAGCCCCGTGAGTATTTGTGGTTACCATATTCGGGAATCCGGCGCCAACCCAATTCAGGAAATGGCTTATGCTTTTTCCATCGCCAAAGCTT
>NNSG01000035.1 GCA_002256485.1 Fidelibacterota bacterium 408169 | reverse complement strand
CCTAGATTAGTTAATTCTTTTCTTAAATAGTTTCTTTCATGGTTATTATGATCTGCAGAAAGATTTAGATAATCAATATCATTTAATGCAGCTTCGGCCGCTTTTTCAGCAAGAGAATTTATAGATCGTAATAATCGAAATTTTTCAAGTTTTTTAACTATTTTTTCAGTTGCAATTCCATATCCAATCCGTATACCAGCCAAACCATAAATTTTCGAAAATGTGCGGAGAATGATCAAGTTCGGAAATTCTTTTTGAAGTTGTATCGAATCAGGATACGATTTATCTGAGACATATTCAATGTATGCTTCATCTGAAATCACCAGTACATCATTAGGTATAGTTTCCAGAAATTCCAAAAGTGAGTCATGAGTTATAATTGTACCGGTAGGATTATTTGGATTGGCAAAAAATATAGCTCTTGTTGTATTTCCGCATAAGGGAATAAGATCATTCAAATTACATACAGGATCCGACATTTTAGCAATAATACATTTTTTACCATTTCGTTTTGCGCTATAGTTGTAAGCCATGAATGTATTATCAAAGGTAATTATTTCTTCATCTTCACCGACTAAAAATCGTGTAATAAGATTGATTAGTTCATACGAACCCGCAGATACGGCAATGTTCGTTGGTGATACTTGATTATTATGAGCTAGTTTTTCTTTTAATACCTGGGGTATCCAATTTGGATAACAATGAATATTTTTACTGTATTTATTAATTGCCTCTAAAGCTTTCGGGGATGGACCAAAAGGATTTTCATTAGACATTAACCTTACTGTTTCAAAATTTTTCTTAAGCATTTGGTTTTTCTTTCATTTAACTATAATCCAAACAACAATAACTACAATAAGTATCTTTACCATTTAGACTATGAGATTTCAAATATATTTTACTAAATAACGAATAATAAAAAAATACTTGATTATTGTATCTTCATGTCTGAATATTCCAGTTAATATGAAAGATGATATACTAGCTCGTGCTGCAAAACTGGTTCGTCAGTTATTCAGTTTTAATCCTCCTCACACCTCAATGAAAGGAAGCAATATGAATCAAAAGAAGATATTTCTATCCGAACAAGATATTCCAAAACAGTGGTATAATATTGCCGCAGATATGCCTAGCCCGCCACCGCCCATTCTACATCCTGGTACGGGACAACCCATAGGACCAGATGATTTATCACCCCTTTTTCCAATGGGTTTGATTATGCAAGAAGTCTGTCAGGATAGATTTGTTGATATACCTGAACCGGTATTGGAAGCTCTGCAAATTTGGCGACCGTCTCCTTTGATTCGTGCAACCGGCTTGGAAAAAGCCCTAGGTACCCCGGCAAAAATATATTATAAATATGAAGGTGTGAGTCCCACGGGGAGTCATAAACCAAATTCTGCTGTTGCTCAAGCATACTTCAATAAAGCAGAAGGTGTTATGCGCCTTTCAACTGAAACCGGTGCCGGGCAATGGGGAAGTTCCCTTGCCTTCGCTGGAGCTCTTTTTGGCCAGGAAGTAAAAGTATATATGGTACGAATCAGCTTCGACCAAAAACCGTATAGAAAAGCACTCATGCAAACTTATGGAGCAGAAATTGTTGCCAGCCCTTCGCCGGACACAAATGCCGGCAGAACCATTCTCGAAAAAACGCCCGACACACCAGGCAGCCTCGGCATCGCTATTTCGGAAGCAGTAGAAGATGCTGCCACCAGAGATGATACTCGTTATGCTCTTGGTTCTGTTTTGAATCATGTGCTACTCCATCAGACAGTTATTGGGCAAGAAGCCATGAAACAAATGGAAATTGCCGGCGAATATCCGGATACTATCATTGGATGTTGTGGTGGTGGCTCTAATTATGCAGGCTTGGCTTTTCCATTTATGAGAGATAAAATAAATGGTAAAGACATACGATTTGTTGCTACTGAACCGGCGTCATGCCCCACGTTAACCAAAGGTGAATTTCGTTATGATTTTGGAGATACAGCTCAACTAACACCATTATCTCCAATGTTCACTCTTGGGCATCAATTTGTACCACCTCCTATCCATGCAGGTGGGTTGAGGTACCATGGTGATTCTCCTCTTCTTTCTCAATTGGTGAAAGACGGACTCATAGAAGCAGAAGCTTACGGTCAGTTGGATTGCTTTGAATCTTCAATTACATTTGCAAAATCAGAAGGTATTGTCCCGGCTCCTGAATCAAGTCATGCAGTACACGGTGCTGTGAAACATGCCTTAGAAGCAAAAGAAGCCGGCGAAGAAAAGGTTATACTTTTTAACCTTTCCGGACATGGTTATTTTGACATGGCTGCCTACACTAATTTCCTTGCAGGAACATTGAAAGACCATGAAATGACTGATGAAGAAGTTGAAGAAAGTCTGAAAGCACTGGAAGGTTTACCTACCGTTTAATTACTGGTTTTCAGATTAATAAATAATAAGGGGAGAAATTAAAATTTCTCCCTTTTTTATTGGTAAAAATAATTAAAAAATATTTCTACTTATATTTTCTAAAACCTGCCGGCGGTACCACGCCGAAGCCCTAATATCAGAAATTGGGTCAGCATATTCTAAAACCAAATCAGCGAACTTTTCTTTATCTGACTGGGTTAGTTTCTTAATATTTATACCCATTATAAAATCACAAGCTGTTTCAGTGAACATTATTGTTTTGGCAACGGAACCAATAGACACGCCGGCATGGATGACCACGTCACTTTTATCCGTAATTATATGATAAGCCAGAGATGCTAATGCGATTTCCATTGAATTACGATTACCGATTTTGATGAAACCGGAAAGAGTTTTTATCTCAATTTCCAACTTCGGAATGAAAATGCTCCTTAAAATTTCATTTTTCTTCAATACTGTTGTTTTGACACCGGTAAAAAATTCAGCAAGTGAGATCGTTCTGATTTTCCCTTCACTATTTATTATTTCACAAATAGCATTTAATGCAACCAATGCACAGGAAACATCGCCCGCAGGCGATGCAGTGCAAATATTCCCACCGACAGTTGCCATAGACCGAATCTGTACTGATGCAAGGCTTTCCACTGCTTCAATGAGTACGGGAAATTGTTGAAGATTT
>NNSG01000034.1 GCA_002256485.1 Fidelibacterota bacterium 408169 | reverse complement strand
AAATCTTCGAAATAGCATTAGCAACAAGTAAAAAATCTACCCACCATACCACAAACAAAAACTCCGTTAAAGACACTTGCATGGAGGGTAAATTGACAAGTGGGTTATGTTAGATCCTTGCCTGCTATTTCGGACTTACCTTTAAATTTGCGAACATACCATCCGAGTTGTGACCAACCCACAGTCCAATCCATCCCTTTTCCACCGCACCAATTCGATCTACAACCAAGGATGGTTCTGATGCGTTATCGATGAACACACGCACGGTCGGTCCATCCAACTCAAGATGAAAATGAATCCAGGCATCCGAAGATGGAGATGGCACTATAGCAGCCTCGTACTGACCAGGATGTTCAGTCCGTAGCCGACGCCACTCATGCGATGGAACCAGCACATATTGCATAGAGTGTGATCGGCGTACTTCACTTTCAGCACTAAAATTAAATGGACGTAGATAAACAACCTCGTATTTCTCTGCGTTGATGCCATGAAAAGCTATACCCACAAAACTTCTTCCAGGCTCATTTCTGCCTTTCAAGTCTACTTCTATTACTCCATCACCAATCTCAAAAGAAGGCAACCAAGCAACTCCTTGCCCTGGTTTCTCATCCAGATAGACGCCCCTCTTCTGCCCTTCTTTTAATACAGTCGCTGCGCGATTATAAACAGCCCATTTTTCTCCTGCGGCGAGTAATGAAAGGTCAAATGTAGTGTCGAGCGCAACTTGACTAAAAAGACAGGAAGTGAGTAAAATAATTGAAATTATATGTTTCATAGTGTCATCCTAAAGATAGTTATAATTACAAAGTATAGTAAATGTACATACCGCTAGTCCTAAATGTCTAGAAACAATAAACCCCGGGTGGTCGGGGTTTGAATTATGTTATAAATGTAATTTCATTCCTATATGGCTATCTTTGAATCCTAATGCTTTGTAAAACTCTATGGCATCCGGTCTCTGCTTATCAGTTGTTAATTGAACCAAATGAGCACCCTTATCTCTACTTCTATTAATTGCCCATTTGAATATCTTTTTTCCAAAACCCTCACCTCTAAATTTCTTGTGAATTCTTACTGCTTCAATTTGAGCTCTGAGACCACCTTGGTATGTTAAATATGGTATAAAGGTAAGTTGGAGAGTGCCAATGACATCTTTTTGTTCATTTTCGAGAATTATTAATTCTTGATTTTTATCCTGAAGAATATTTTGGAATGCATCGTAGTATTTCTTTGGCAATGGAACTTTATAATCTTCTCTTATGGAACCAAGCTTATCATCTGCTAACATTTTTACTATATTCGGTATATCACCCTCTTTTGCCTTTCTGAATATTAACTCCATATTATTCTGCATATTAAAATCTACACATCATCCCACAAACAAAACACTACCCTCCGGGTTATGAGCCTCTTTTATCTTCTTCTATTTTATTAGGCTGTGCGATGATGGAGCGCCGATTTATATTACAAACCAAAAACCACGCTACTTGGCGAGAATTGAAAATTATTGGATGTATTATTTGAATACGACTTTAACGTCTTGTAATTCCTTGTATAGAAGTTCATGCTTATCTAGCCAACTGGACGGATCCGGGAAGGCTAGAATTTGGAATTATTTGATGCTGACCTGAATTATGGATTCGTTGGAACTGATCTCACTGATGACATCCGCTGACGGCGGATTTATAATTACTGGAACAACCGAATCCTTTGGAAGCGGTGATGAAGATGTATGGTTGATAAAAACCGATCAACTAGGAAACACCGTTTCTCATAAATAATTCCTTAATCTATTAATTGAATATTTTGATCGAATGCAATGTTATATATTTCTAACTTCATGTTGACAATATCTAACATTAGGAATAATTATGAAAATACGCCGAAAAACTATAATGATGACATCAATACTGATTATGGTCCTAATCTGGGGATTTATTATTTTTACAAATGTATCATCCGCCATGGAAGGATTGGATCTATTTATATTTACGCTAATAATCCTGATCGCAGTTATTGCCTTGATTCAAGCACTAAAAACAGACAAAGACGAGAAAGCAGGGTTACCAGCCGACGACGAGTTGAGTACACGAATCAAATACAAATCAGGCTACTATGCATTCTTAGTATCCATGTATATGTGGCTATTCATATTTCTGTTTAACGACAAATTTCCCGATAATGAAACCATGTTGGGCGGCGGGATTTTATTGTCAGCTTTGATATCATTTATTGCGAAATATGCCGTTACCCACAAATTTAATGAATAATAGAATTAAGGAACTGCGAGCCAGGCACAATCTGACTCAACTCGACCTGGCGAAGATGGTAGATGTAAGGCGAGAAACTATAGTATTTCTGGAAAAGAATAAATATAATCCATCACTCAAACTTGCGTACGATATTGCCGCTGTTTTCAAGCTTACAATTGAAGAAATATTTATATTTAAGGAAAATTAAAAAATCAAAACAGCAATTCATGCACATTATGAAATATTGACATGGGTGTTGGAATTACATCGCGGAAAAAGCGCCCGTAGCGCTTGGAAACAATTCGATCATCCAGAACAATGAATATGAAAAAAAGGGCGATTGATGCTGTTACATAAGCTTCCTCAGCTATTGCTGATAATACTTCAATAAAATGGCTTATGCCATGAAGCCTCAGTCCCCATCTTAATATCTCAAGAAAATGTTTTTTTATCATATACTTTATTTACTTAAATGTAATCACTTTAGAAGTATCCAAACCTAAATATCATCTCAAAGACAAAAACCCCACGAATGTGGAACTGATTTATAATAATTAAGGTATGAGAATACAAATGTTATATTTTCTGTTAAATATGATGATTAGAATCTTGCCTATAGTTGGACTCTTACTTTTAATTCCATTGATAGCGATGCAATTAACCAGTGAAGTAAACTGGTCTTATTTTGATTTTATAATTATGGGGACATTGCTCACCATCACTGGTTTATTAATTGGAATAGTACTAAAAAAGGTTAAATATTATAAATATAGAGAGGTATTTATAGTAATTATAGTAATGATATTTCTTCTCATTTGGGCTGAACTTGCAGTTGGATTATTTGGAACACCATTTGCCGGGGATTGAATATCTACCCATCATCCCACAAACAAAAAACCCCAC
>NNSG01000033.1 GCA_002256485.1 Fidelibacterota bacterium 408169 | reverse complement strand
ATCCTCCTGGTCTGAGCCCGGTTTAAGCATATCCATTTTCACAATGATATTCCTGGCCACATTTAAGTACTGTTTCTGGTTGATCCCATTCACAATACCTGCATTCTCCGACTGGATAATGCCCACGGATTCCAGCTTATTTAAATGATAGTAGATTTTTTCCTGGGGAAAATCGATCTTGTCCGCGATGTTTTCAGCTGTTAGTGGATCGTCATACAAAACTCGTACGATCTTCTGCCGAGTGATATCTACTATTTCTTTTAAAACTTCCCGGCCTTCTATGATAAATGATTCTTTCTGGTTCAATTTAGTGTTCATCTTCGTTATCAATATTAATTAATGATTTGAATATATTGTAACATTTAATTAATTTACAACGTTTAAAATACATAAAATGTAAAGGTAAGCCTTGATGAACCTCATTCTGTTGTTAGCCCATAAGGTTGTTACCACAAATAATTAAAAAGGAAAAAATGCATTTTTATCGAAATAATACAACCTTAGTTGGCTTAGGAATTTTGTTGACAGGATCTATCTTACAAGCGGAGGCGATGGAAATCCTGAAAAACCCTGTTTTAGAGATAAAACGTGTTCTTAATACAATAAATATTGACGGTGATCTAACAGATATAGAGTGGGGACAGTCCGGGGGCACAGATTATTTTTTAGAAATCGAGCCGGGGGATAATATTGCACCGCAGGAAAAAACAGAAGTGAAGGTTGCCTATGATGACCAAAACCTGTACGTGGCATTTTGGGCCTTTGCCGATCCCAAGGATATCCGTGCTTCCTTCCAGGGACGTGACCGGGCCTGGATGGATGACTGGGTAGCTATTTTCCTTGATACATACGGCGATGCCAACACAGGTACAATGGTTGGAGCAAACCCCTATGGGATACAAATGGATGCAATAAATAATGGAAACGGGAAGGAGGATCCTTCGTTTGATCTTGTATATGAATCTAAAGGAAAAATCACCGATGATGGCTACCAGGTGGAAATGGCCATCCCTTTTTCAAGTTTATCTTTTCCCGATAAAGAAGTACAGGAATGGAAAGTAGGGTTTTACCGCAGCCTGCCCCGGGAAAAACGTTCACAAATCGTCTGGGGCGGGTTTGATCGAACCAACCCCTGCTTTTTATGCCAGATGGGAACGTTGATAGGCATCCATGGGATCAAACAAAAGGGCAGCTTTGAGTTTCTGCCGGCAATTGTCGGTTCCCAGGCTGCTGAACTTGATCAAAATAATACGCTGAAAAAAGGAACAGTAGCTGGTGAAGCATCTTTGGGAATAAAATATAGCTTAAGTTCTGACCGTGTTATAGAACTCACCATCAATCCCGACTACAGCCAGGTCGAGGCCGACGAGGATCAGGTAGACGTCAACACCACTTTTGCTCTCTTTTTTCCAGAAAAGCGTCCTTTCTTTAATGCGGGGAACGATCTGATCAACACTTGGATCAATGCCATTTATACTCGCTCAATCAATAATCCTATCGCTTCTGGACGAATGATCAATAGGGGGCAGAAAAATTCCTGGTACCTGCTGTCGGCCATGGATGAAGATTCCCCATACATTATACCTGGAGAAGAGCAGAGTTTTTCTCTTTTAGGAGGACGAAGTATATCCAATATTTTCAGGTTCAGGCGGACATTGGAAGAAGCCAGTCATTTTGGAATTCTCGCCACAGACCGCCGCATGGTTAACAATGACGGCAGCGGGTCTGTGGTTGGCTTTGATACGCGCTATAAATTCAATAAAACGTACCAGGTGGAACTGCAGACCTTATTTAGCAAAACACAGGAGCCAAAAGACTCTTTATTGGTGAGCAACGCAACTTTCGGTGATAATAATACTTTTACCTTTGACGGAGAATCCTTTACGGGAAATGCATTTGAACTTGAGTTTCGCCGCGAGACGGAACACTGGGGCTTAGAAACTGGTTATGACCACAGGTCACCCGCATTCAGGGCAGATAATGGGTTTATTTCCAATAATAACCAGCGTCGTATCTACCTGCAAAGTTTCTGGGTGTATACCCCGGATAAGTTAATCAGCAAAATAGTCGGTGGGTTTCACTCAGGTATAGAATACAATTTTGAAGGAGAGAAAAAATCACGGTATACCAGTTTTTTCGGCAATGTAGTGCTGCCCCGTCAAACGCGGTTGGGAGTTAATATTACTGTGATACCCTTTAATAGGTTTAAAAATATTGATCTGGAAAACCTGTGGGAAACAAGGATAAATATAAATAGCCAATTCAGCAAATCTCTCTTTTTCGGTGGAGGTATCACCAGGGGTGTAAATACTGTCACGTTCCTGGATGTGCCTGAAAAAGGAAACGGTACTTCTTTTATGTTTTGGACCAGGTTGAAAGTGTCTGACCGAATGCAGATAAGAGGACATTATGAAAAACAGCAAATGACGACTCTGGATAAAAAAGAAGAATATTATTCTGGTTATTTAACAGGAATACGGATGAATTATCAATACAATCAGGCACTCAGTTTTCGTTTACTGTGGAAGTATAATGATTTCAGCCAGACATTTCAGCTGCAGCCCTTACTGAGCTATCAGCCCAGCCCGTTTACGATCTTTTATATTGGTTCCACTTCGAACCAAATTGCTGATAATTTGAGCATAGGTTCCATACAGAAAAGCCGGATAAACGACCGGCAGCTGTTTTTAAAATTTCAATATCTTTTCAATTAAATAATAAAGGAGAAAAAAGATGAATACAAAAGAAAAACTGGAACTGCTGTGGAAATACTTGTTTTTAGCTGTTATAGCCGTAGGAATTTTTCGTTTTACGTGTCGGAACAATTGTTCCATGATGATGGGACATCATGGTCGCTCTGCTGGGCATGATATGCTGTTTATAGGAGATGATAATCATGCGATGGACGTAAAAGTTGAACAGGAAATTGTGGATGGTGATACAATAATGACTGTGATAGTCAATGGTGAAGAAGTGGATGCGGAGAAGCACGATATGAAAGATGGCAGCTTTAAATGGAAATCAAAAGATGGGAATGTGATGGTGATTGATATTGATGATATGAACCAACATAAGGGTAAAAAGAAAAATATTATAAAAAAGAAAGTAGTGATTCATAAACAGAAAGATGATTGATTTGTAGTTATTGCATTCTAGTAAAAAAAGCAACCGAAAGGAGAGTAAAGTGGCATCAATAAACCGCAGAGATTTTATCAAAATTACAGGAACAGGTCTGGCAATGGCTTCCATTCCC
>NNSG01000032.1 GCA_002256485.1 Fidelibacterota bacterium 408169 | reverse complement strand
TTCTTCAAAAGCTGCTTCTGCTACACCAACCGCCAAGGCAGCGGTCATAATTCTGATTTCTGCCAATATTTCCTTCATACTTTCAGTTCCGCCGCCGATGTCTCCCAATAAATAATTCATTGGTAATTTGACTTCATCAAAAGCCACTTCACTTGTAACAGAACCCCTAACACCCAATTTCTCGATTGACTTTCCAATGTGGACGCCTTTTAAATGCGTCGGTACAAAAAAGATGGATAATTTTTCATGATTGTCAGTTTTTGCAAATACAGTAAAAAAGTCCGCCACTGGGGCAGATGTAACCCAGGTTTTCTGTCCGTTTAAAATATAATGGTCATCCATAACTTTGGCTTTTGTGCGAATACCGAGCAAGTCGCTTCCTGCATCCGGTTCTGTCATGCATATCCCGCCGATTTTTTCGCCTTTCAGTGCATTGTTAAAATAGCCCTTCACTTCGTCATCGCCAAATTTATAGAGAAAAAATGTTGACATAAGGGACTGCATGGTACACGCCGCTGCCAAAGAAAGAGACCCTTTAGCTAATTCAACTACCGCTAAACAATAGGACACAACATCCATTTCGGTTCCACCTGCATCTTTGGGATATCGCATACCAAAAAAACCCAAATCGCCCACCTTTTTAAAAAGTTCCATGGGAAATTCTTTATTGACATCAATGGCTTCAGCTGACGGTTTGATTTCCTTTTCCGAAAAATCCCGAAAGGTTTTTTGAATCAATTCTTGGGTGTCATTCAATTGGAAATCCATTTTTTTTCTCCGTAAAGATCCGAGTACAGTTTTTGTCACCGGCGGGCAGCGAACTCAATGTTTCAACACGCACATTTGTATTCAATTCTTTATTTACGTCCTGCACAATCGTTTGAAACCAGCAATCGCAACCGGGCTGGTCTTCTTCCAATGCATCGTATTTTTTATGCCAATCATACCAAGGACAGGCAGAATGAACCAATCGCACGTGTCCATTATTTTCTTCTGATGCTTCGGCAGATTCGCCCATGGCTAGGGAACTGTTCACAATCATTTCTGCAATTTGGGGCGCAACTGGTTTATCTCTGTCAATTCTTTTCAGAAATGCCTTTGCCGTATCCCGCCCGACAATTTCCCAATATTTTATTACAGCATCCATGGGATTTACATCCGGGAACATCTTGATAAATGCTTCACGCCATTCAAAATGGGAAGCCCTGGTAATTTTACACAGCGTGTCAAATTTTTGTTTTGTTGTAAAACTCATGATTTTTCCTTCATTTCAACGCCATAAACATTGTTTGCCTGATCATCAGAAACAACTTCATTTTTTACATCATTCAACACAGATACTTTATTTCTGTCTTGTGGTTTACCGTATCCGCCACCGCCACCGGCTACTTGATGATAAAGTGTTCCATTTGGAATTCCTTCAATCATATCTTTGCTCATGGGCACTTTTTCAGTTCCATCAGGTAGAATCAGGGAAATTTTATTCAAGACAGATGTTTTCCCGCCGAATAAACCATAGGGTGTTTTAACATCTCCATCGCCAAAGACAACCATGGTTGTATCATCGCCGCCAAGTTTGATTTTCGTTTCCACGCCAAGCCCACCGCGCCATTTTCCCGGTCCCCCGGAATCCTGTAAATATTCATGATGCAAAAGTGTGTGTGGTGTTTGCTGTTCAAACATTTCATAATCTTGGTCAAGAATTCCGCCGGATGCGTCAATCATACCAATATGATCGTAACCATCAGATCCTTCCAATGCACCGGAGCCGCCCTTTAAACCAAGAAAACAAATATCCACATATTTCTCGTTTGTTTTGGGATGATTTCCCGTAAATAATGAGCAAAGTAAATGATTCCAGCCCGCCGTAATTTTTTTTGGAATGGCAGTGCTCAACGCTTTAGAGATGGAATCAGCAACTTGGGGACATAAATGATTTCCGAAAGTGGTTGCAGCAGGGTAGGACGCATTCAAAATAATGCCTTCCGGAACAATATAAGTCAGTGGTTTAATCATACCTTCATTATGGGGAATATTAGGGTTGACCATCTGCAAAAATGATAAAGTAATGGCTGAACATGTTGAAGTATATGTTCCGTTGACGAATCCTTTTGTTTGATCGGATGATTCGGAAAAATCAAATATAATTTCTTCGTCTTCTACAGTTATTTTTGCTATGATTGTGAATTCGGTTCCGGGATGTTTTCCATCATAAAATACCATGCTGTCTCCATGATAAACGCCATTTGGAATGGTTGCGATTTCACCCCGCATCATGGTTTCTGTAGCGCTGAATAATTCCTGTTTATGGGCTTCAAATATTTCGATTCCATATTTTCCAACCAACGATTGCAAGCGCCGTTCTCCTAATGTACACGCACCGATTTGGGCTTTAATATCTTCCTGAACCATGGTGAGGCGAATATTAGCAAAGATAAGATTCCAAACATCTTCACGAAGTTCTCCTCTTTCATAGAGCTTTACCGCAGGAATGCGAATGGCCTCTTGCCAAACTTCTGTTGCATTGGGATTGTAACCACCCTGCACCGCACCGCCAATATCCGCCTGATGTCCTTTTGCCGCAGCCCAACCAATCAGAGTATTTTCATGAAAAATGGGTTTAAAAATTGCTACATCATTATTTTGGTTGCCCATGGAAAAAACATCATTATGAATAATCACATCACCGGGAGAAATATCTTCCCCATATTGATCTAAAATCACACGGCAAACGGGCCCGAGAGAGAAGGAGAGTATGGGCAAATTTTCTGTCTGTTCCAGCATATTCCCCTCGGCATCATACAAACCAGTAACAAAATCTTTTGCTTCACATAAAATGGGCGAACGGGTAGTTTTAGTCAGGGAAATACTCATTTCATCTGTAATGGATTTGAAAGCTCGTTGAAAAATCGAAAGTAATATTTTGTCTATTTTAATCATATTAATTCAATGTTGCTTTATTCATATCAAAACCATTGGGGTATTTCTCGCGATTAAACACAATAAATGAACCTGCAATCCCAGTGTGACAATCGTAACTATTTCCAAGAAAAATTGTGGTATTAACCTGCTCAATTATTGCAGGACCTTCGATTGTAAATTTCTTTGTCAATTTATCTCCATCAAATACAGAGAGTTCCTGTACATTATCTAACTCTGGAATGTAGGCATTCCGTTTACCTTTTAAGGCAAAATCCGGATTTAGGATTGGTTTCGAATCATCCATTTTTGCAAAAGAATTCGGTTTTTCCGTAACGCCAATTGCCCGTAACCGAACATTGATCATTTCCAATTCTGTACCTTCGTCTTCAAGTGAATATCCAAACTGCCGATTATGTTCTTTATGAAATGCCTGTTTAATTTCGTCAAAATCCAAGGATAACACAGCATCCATTGCCACTTGCAAAGGAACTTCGTGATATTGCCCCACATATCTCAAATCCAAGGTTGGAATCAAATTTATATTCTTCGG
>NNSG01000031.1 GCA_002256485.1 Fidelibacterota bacterium 408169 | reverse complement strand
AAACTGGGTTCTTTTGTCACCATGTACCGAATATCATTCAATACATTTACAGGTTCTCGAAGGAATACTTCAACCTGTCCCTTTACGGCTCGGGCGATGAGAAGGTTTTTATCCTTGATATCCGTAATTTCAGAACTCTTGATTTAGGAAAAGAGAATATTTACTATGCCGCGGTGAAATTATGACATAATTATAGCTGGTTATGATTTTCGGCCCGTTGAAAAACTTTCCTTGCTATGGGAAAAAGAAAATGGCACTTTAACGTTGGACAGATGACTGAAAATTGATATTGAGGGACGGTATCATGACTCAATTATTACTACCGTTTATTTCACCCGGCGTAACGAACATCAACCTCAGGGTCAGCGTCTTTGAACAAGATAATATCTGGACCTATTTTTTAGGAGAATTTCCGATTTATTCGCATAGGGTGGATGATCAGCCTATGTTTCGACTGACCATTGCCCAGTTGATCGAATCTGGCGCCTGTCGACAAATAGAAATTATCGAGGCGTTTGGAATATCCAAAAGCAGTGTCATTCGAGCGCAAAACAAGCTGAGAAAAGGTGGATCTGAAGCCTTTTTTATTAACCGCAGAGGCCGGAATAAAGGGGGAACAGTACTAACGCCAAACGTTCTTGATAAAGCTCAAAGCCTCCTCTACAAGGGTTTGCAAAGAAAAGAAATAGCTGAGGACCTTGGGGTTAAATACGACACTCTTCGAAAAGCCATCAATGATGGTCGTTTAAAAGAAAATAAAAATCTTGAACCTACCACAACTAAATCGACACGCACCGTTGTTGATGCCGAAGCAGCCGATGGGATGGGTACGGCTTGCACCCGGATAGAAGAACGAACATCTGCGGCATTCGGGGTTTGTGACGGAGCCCCCGTTCGCTTTGAGTCTTGTGTGGATGTTACCAAGGGTGGTGTTTTATGTGCTTTACCAGCATTGCTGGCCAATGGTTTGGTGGAGGGCGCAGACCAATTGCTGGGAGCTGTCAAGGGATACTATACAAACTTTCATATCCTTTTGCTGCTTGCGTTCATGGCTCTTTGTCGTATTAAGACGGTGGAAAAAATTCGAGGACATTCACCAGGAGAATTTGGCAAATTGCTGGGACTGGATCGCATCCCCGAAGTTCGTTGTCTAAGAAAAAAAATGGACGATTTAAGTACCGGTGATACTGCCAAACGGTGGGCTTCCCATTTAAGCAAGTATTGGATGGATAGGGATACCAACTGGACAGGGACTCTTTATATTGATGGGCATGTTCGGGTATATCACGGAGGGCTGACCAAACCACCACGGCGATATGTTTCTCGTGAACGGTTATGTTTAAGGGGGACGACGGACTACTGGGTGAATGATGCCATAGGGCGACCATTTTTTGTCGTGAATAAAACTGTTGATCCAGGGCTTCTCAAAACTCTTCAAAGGGATATTGTACCAAGGCTGCTCAAAGATATCCCAGACCAACCAACCGAGAAAGAGTTGAATACCTTTCCAGGACAATGTCGTTTTATCTTGGTTTTTGATCGAGAAGGCTATAGCCCGGCATTTTTTAAAAAAATGTGGCAAAAACATCGTATCAGCTGCATGACCTATCATAAACACCCTGGTAAAAATTGGCCTGAGAATTGGTTCACAGAACATGAGGTGAGAATGCCAAATGGAGAGTATCTCACCATGGAATTGGCTGAAATGGGAAGCCTGGTTGGTTCCGGGAAAAATGCCATGTGGATGCGTGAAGTACGCAAGCTTACGGAATCCGGACATCAAACCAGCCTCATAAGCACAGCCTATGAACTTCCCCACACCCAGTTGGGAGCTCGCATGTTCAGCAGATGGTGTCAGGAAAACTTCTTTCGTTATATGATGCAACACTTCGCCATTGACCTTCTTCAGGAATATGGGACTGACGATCTTCCTGACACCGAACGAGTGGTAAACCCAGCTTGGAGAGTGTTGGACAGGTCTCGAAATTCAATTCAAAATAAGCTTCGATACCGGCGTGCCCGATTTGCTGAAATGACCATGCACCCTGAAACCAATGATAACGCAGCCAAATATGAAAAGTGGATGACAAAGAAAGCGGAATTATTGGAGCAGATAGAACAATATGAATCTGAGTTGAACAGACTGAAAATGGATATAAAAGAGGAGCCGAAACATATAACATGGATCGAATTGGATGAAAAAAACAAATTTTTCCGACTGCTTCCCGGTCGGAAACGTCTAATGGACACTGTCAGAATGATCGCATATCGTGCAGAAACTGCAATGGCAGGCTTATTAAAAGGACCTACAGTAGATATGGCTGCAGCCCGACGATTATTGCAGGATCTGTATGTCACGGAAGCAGACATTTTGCCAATGCTCAAAGATAACTGTTTGAAAATACGAGTCCACAATGCGTCAAGGCCTGCTGCAAATGCATCACTCACACGACTTTTTCATGAACTCAATGCAACTGAGATCTGTTATCCTGGGACCGATATGCGTTTGAGATATGAACTGATGAGTAAAGATTCTGGTTAGTAAAGTGGTGAAACTGAAGTGTCACCACTTCTTCCCAGAGGTAAGGAGTCCTGAAGTTACTTCCTTTCCACCAGGTTTAAATCGGAGATTAACTTGGTGCTCGACACCGTTTTAATACAAGGCTGATGATTCCTGGATCCATTCAACTAACCGACCAAAGGAGTCTGAATGATGAAGTCATTTTACATGGGTATTGACGTTAGCAAAGGGTATGCGGATTTTGTGATCATCAATCTGCACAAACAACCCGTCGTTAAGAATTTTCAACTTGATGATACATTTGATGGTCATAGCCGGCTTTATGAAATTTTGAATCGATTTTTTACCAGGCATACCAATTGTGTTTTATATGCTGCCGTTGAAAGTACTGGTGGCTATGAAAATAATTGGTATAAAGAGTTACTTAGCTTTCAATCGGTATTGAATATCAAAACGGCACGTTTAAATCCATCAGGGGTCACTCTTAACAGGAAGGCCAACCTAAAGCGTAATGTAACTGACAAGATAAGTGCGCTGAGTATCGCAGAGTATTTAATCGCGCACCCTGAAAAAATTATTTATCAACAGCACGATTGTTATGCCGCATTAAGGAAACAATGGGGATTTATCCAAATACTAACCAAACAATGCACTCAGCTTCGGAACCAATTGCAAAGTCACCTTTATACTGCCAATCCCGAAATCTTGAATTATTGCCGTGGTGGGTTTTCTCATTGGATATTAACACTTGTTTTGAAGTATCCTACAGCAGGCAAATTGAAAAAAGCCCGTGCCAGTACTATTGCTAAAATACCTTATGTAACTTCATCCCGGGCACAAGAGTTAATTGCGAATGCTAAACAGTCGGTTGCTTCGGACAGCGGTGCTGTTATAGCCCAGTTAGTATCTGCCACTGCCCACCAGATTTTAGATCTAAATAAAACTATAAAAAAACAAACTGATTTAATGATTGCCCAATGTGTTGATGTCCAAGAGATAAAA
>NNSG01000030.1 GCA_002256485.1 Fidelibacterota bacterium 408169 | reverse complement strand
GCCTGCTCACCTTGTAGTCGTTGGTTGGACAGTATGACAATATCTAAACTTGCTGCATTAAACAGCAAAAACTGCGGGCAGGTGTGTCCTCAAACAGTTTGCTGTTCTTAACATTCCGCTTCGTTAACCCATCTTTTTGATTTTGGGAGTAAAAAAGGCCAAAAATAGCCAGATTTAAGGGAATGTCAAAAAATAAATTCTTTAATTTCAAATAGTTATTATTTATATAATTGAAATCTGGCCAATGTAGTGCCATAAAATAAATAAATTGTTGACACGACGTGAATTTCATGATTCAATACCTGCTATGTATATTCGAAGAACCACAATTAAAAGCAGAAAAGATGGCAAGCAATATTTCGCTTACCGGCTTGTCGAATCCAAGAGGATCGGTAAAAAGGTGCGACAATATACCCTGCTGAACATAGGAGCAAATTTTTCACTGCCAAGAGACCTGTGGCAATCACTATGTTCACGAATCCAGGATATTATTTCCGGTCAAAAGAATCTGTTTGAAGTCAATCAAGAAATTGAACGGCTGGCCCAGGATTACGCTGCAAGGATTATCCAAACCCAGACAGAAGATACGCAGGAAGGAAAGACAGATTTCCATGAAATAGATGTCAACAGCCTGGAGTCTATCCGGCCCCGCAGCATCAGCTGTGAACATGTCGCACTGGAAGCATTCCAATTATTGGAACTGGATCAAAAGTTAAAAGAGCTTAAATTCACAGGACCGCAGATCGCTGCGGTTACGGGTACTATTATTGGCCGTATGTGCCAACCCGGCAGTGAGCTTTCAACGCATTACTGGCTTCAAAACAAGTCCGGACTGGGAGAGTTAATTGACCATGACTTTGATAAAACAAGCCTGTACAGGATGTATCAGATTTCTGATCAGCTTTTAAAACATAAAAGGCCCCTGGAAGAATATCTTTTTACCAAAGAACAAAGCCTGTTTGAGCTTAGAGAGACGATTACCCTGTACGATCTTACCAATACTTATTTTGAGGGCACAGGTTTATATAATGACCTGGCTTTCCATGGCCATTCCAAGGAAAAGAGATCTGATTGTCCTCTGGTTACTCTCGGACTTGTACTGGACGGCAGTGGTTTTCCTAAACGCAGTGAGATATTTAAAGGCAATGTAAATGAAGCCTCTACATTACCTACCATGATTCAGGGTCTCCAAGACAATACCCTGTTTGAAAAGCCAACCATTGTAATGGATGCAGGGATTGCCACACAAGATAATATCGAATGGCTGAATACCAATCTATATCCCTATATTGTAGTCAGCAGGAAACGCCACCGGGAATTTGATGAAGATCAATCTTATGTCGTTAAAAAAGATGGCAATTGTACTGTAAGAGCACAAAAGGTTATTGATTCAAATACTGGGGAAACCCTTCTGTACTGCCATTCAACCAGAAAAGAGAAAAAAGAGGCCTCTATAAACAACCTTGTCTACGAACGTTTTGATGAGGCCATGACCCAGCTTGAACAAGGCTTGCATAAAAAAAGATATGTAAAAAAGTACGACAAGGTTCTTGAGAGAATCGGCCGGATTAAACAAAGATTTTCAAAAGCTGCGAAACAATATGATATCCAGGTCACCAAAGACAAAAACACCGGTAATGCAATAAAGATTACCTGGAAGCAAAAAACCAATTTGCAGACAAAAGACGAGTTGCCCGGCGTATATTGTTTGCGCACAAGCCACAAGACCATGAGTGAATCCCAGCTTTGGCACACCTACACAATGCTGACGGATCTTGAAGCGGTATTTCGTTCTTTAAAATCTGAACTGGGATTAAGACCTGTGTATCATCAAATTACTGATCGTGTATCCGGGCATTTGTTTATCACGCTTCTTGCATACCATCTTGTTCATACAATCCGTTATCAGCTGAAACAATCGGATATCAATATAAGTTGGGATGATTTAAGAAAAATGCTGACCGGTCAAAACAGGGTTACAATTTCGATGCAATGTAAAAACGGTTATATCATTCATGTAAGAAAAAGTACCCGGCCTGAACCTGATCAGCAGGAAATATATAAAACCTTGGGACTGAATATGAATCCTGGCAAAACAATTAAGAAAATAATAACCTGAAGGTCAGAAAGTAAAAAATGAACAAAAGTAGTGCCATAAAACCAATAGAAAAATTGCAACACACTGTAATTATATCATTTTATTTTTTACATCAAAAAGATGGGTTATGTCGTGTTTTATTGATTTGAAAAATCCATTGAGCCCCAAAATCGAATAAATAATACAATTTGTAACCGGTTGGCAGTGGCCAGGTACCGGATATGCTGATTTTACGGTATCTGTTGACTGGGTTATAACCATTCCAGCTGGGTTCTCCACCTATGGTATACGCATGCTGACCCGGATGCCGTCCTAAATAAAATTGAAACAAGTGGTCATTATCAAACGCTACTGCACCCTGTATCGCATGGTGAAGTTCCAAAAAAGAAGCGTTGTAATCGATTTCTATTACTCGAACACACTCTGAACGTATCTGAGGTAATTTAACTCGTAACGTCACTATCTTCGAGACTTTTTTATTGTTTGTTTTTGGCATATACTATTGAAATTATTAATATTTTATGCTATGTTGGATCTATAAAATCAAACCTCGGGAGGCATCATGGCTTACAAAAAAATCGACCGGTATTTTTCTTTTGCTGACATTGCTATTCAAAATAACGCAGATAAAAATCGTTCCTTAATTTTCTTGAACAAGGTGGATAAAACCATTGAATGGGAATCGGTTAACGCCCTTCTTACAAAATATTATCAACCCGGCAAGGCCAATAAAGGAGAAAGAGCCTACTCCCCTTTACTTTTGTTCAAATGCATGCTTTTGCAAAAATGGTTTCAAATCAAATCCGACCCTGAGCTTGAAAGCCAAATCAATGATCGAATTTCCTTTAAATCGTTCCTGAATCTGCCTTTGGACTATACCTCCCCTGATCACAGCACCTTTTCCAGGTTTCGAAAACGCATCTCCGATGAAGCCATGATTCAAATCAACAGCGAACTTCTTAAACAGTTTCATAGATATGGACTCTCTATTAATAAAGGCGTTGCTGTAGATGCCAGGTTAGTTAAATCCGCAAGCAAACCGAAATCCAAAGACCGGCTTGAAGAAATCAAAAAACATGCTTTTACACCTGAGGGTAAACTTGATAAAAATGGAAACACTAAAAAATTCTCCAGAGATCTTGATTCCGACTGGACCATTAAAAACGATGAGCCCCATTATGGTCTGAAAGAGCATGCCGCTGTTGACACGAAAAATGGTTTCATCCTCTCGACTATTTTGAGCCCTGCTTCTCATAATGACTCACCTTATTTGCCTCGTGCTGTCATTTATAGCATGCATACTAAAGATAAAATTAAAACTGTTTATGCTGATAAAGGATACCCTGGTGCACCTAATCGTAGCTTCCTTGCCTTAAATAAGATTAAAGATGGCATTATGCGTAAGGATGAAAAAAATGCAAAATTGACACAGTTAGAAATCGAACGC
>NNSG01000003.1 GCA_002256485.1 Fidelibacterota bacterium 408169 | reverse complement strand
ATGTTGCAGGTGTAGGTTTTATTGGCATTGGCATATTCACTTTGTATCATGCATAAAACACTTAACAAGGCGCTGCAGCGGGCTTCGGCCGCTTCGCTTATGCTTCGCCGGTGAGTTTATTCGTTAGCAAGGTCCGCTGATTTTTGCTTATAAGTTATTTTTTATTTTTCAACCATATTAATTCCCTTAATTAATCAAACGCAAAATCCAGGGTTAATCCAAAATGTACCGGATCACCAAAACTGACATATTTCTTGTCCGGATATTCATGATCCTGGAGTTCTTCATTCCATATAGGTTCTAACCCAAAGTAAAATCCTCTTGTGGCATAACGAGTGTCAAATATATTCCGTCCCCAAATTTTCACAGACCATAATCCAAATCGATAGCCCATATGGCCATTGAGCAATTGGTATGGATCAGATATTTCATTATGACTATCTGAAAAATAAAATTTATCTTTTCCTGTAATTTTTACTCTTCCAAATAATCCACTATCATATTCATAATCCACGGCAAAACTATAAGAATATTTTGGCGCATGTGCTGCTTCCCTTCCGCCTAATATTGACACCACTCCGGAATCTGATTCAAAGGTAAATGCATCCACATGAGTTTTCAAAATTCCTAGAGAACCGGAAAATTTTAATAAAGAATTCAATGTAAAAGTTCCATCCATTTCCAATCCGCTTAACGAACCTGTAGTTGCATTTGAAGTATAAAAAATGAAACTATTTGGGTCCCCTTCCCGTTGTTGGCTTGAAATGGATACTTGTTGGTCCTGTCGGTTTGCAATAAATAAAGATAGATGAATTGTAGAGCGATTTGTGTATCGTCTTAATCCCATTTCAAGATTTGTCATATATTCTGGAGCAAAAGGTCTATTTTCAGCAAAAAGAAGTGGATGCTGATTCACTCCTCCTGCTTTGTATCCTCGTGAAAAACTTCCGTATACATTCATTTGATCATTCATCAAATATTGCAACGCTAACTTTCCACCCATAAGATTATGTTCAACATTGAATGAAACTGTATCTAAAGGAGCCAACTCATATGAATACCAATCAAAATAACTGGCTGTACCATTATATGTTATTTCATTTCTTTCTTTTCGGAAATTGGCACTCAACTTAAACTTCTCTGATATGGAGCGATCAAATTGTCCATATATGGCTGATACATTAAATGTGAAATCACTGGCTGCCAGGGCAGCATCACCGCCAAAAAGCCAACCGATAGCATCATCTTTCTCTTCCAGAGATTTAGAATAATACCCAACTACTACATCACCATAATTAATCCTGCCTTCCACAGTCTGATTAGAACGATACCGTGCTGTGCTGTCATAAAACTCGTATTTCCAATAGGTCACATTAGGATCAAAATTGTATGGTTCCTCTAACCAATAATCATCATTACCCCAATCGCCATCATAGGCATGGATCAGATCTGAATTAGAATTTGAGATAATAAATGATGCATTCATTTTTTCCTTTGTATAATTGGCTTTAAGTGAATAGGCATTTGTTTCCTGGCTATCATTTCCCTGCTGATTAGTATATGTGGTCAGGTCAGTATTATTGTCAGGTGCCCATGCGTCATACTTATTATCTATTACAGCTCTGAATGCGGTCAAAATTGTTTGAAAATTTTCATTTGGTTGAAAAAGAAGTTTTTCCCGGATATAATCCTCTTTTCGTCCATTCGTATTGGATTTATCCAAAAATGTGTTCGTTCGAAAACCATCACTCGATCCATCTCCCCACGCCAATCGAAATGCCAGCATGTCGCCCAATGGAATATTCAACATAAAATTATTACGTTTCAAATTGTCAGTGCCTAATGAATAGCTAAAACTACTTTGAACACGATGAGCTGGATTAGCCGATTTTAAGCTGATGAGCCCGGCCAATGCATTGGGACCGTAGATAGCTGATTGAGGACCTTTAAACACTTCAATCTGATCCAGATCGTAAAGCATTCCAGCCATACCCAATCCGCTTAAATCAATGTCATCAATAACAAAACCAACAGAAAAGTTTGGCGGTCCTTCGGCAAAATAATGACTTCGTTCTCCAATACCGCGGATCTGAAAATACCGAGGGCGACTTGTTCCGCCTGCTGCAGTCAAATTTGGAATGGATTCCATTATTACTTGAAAATGACTCCCATCTGCTTTGCGAATTTCATCCTTATTAAAAACAGTTATACTGGATGTTGATCGAGCCAATGTTTCATGTGTTAATCCACCTCTTACAATTATTTCGCTACTTTCAATTACAATCGGTTTCAGTTTAACCATCATATCTTTTTTTGCTGGAATGGTCAAATTTGAATAACCAATATGGGAAAAAGTCAGTTTCAAACCTGCTTCAATATCAAGTGTAAATTGACCATTTTCATCAGAAGCAGTTCCGGTATTTCCGCCCGTAATGTTCACTTCTGCAAGTGGATGATTCGTTTCTGCATCAACAACGGATCCATTGATTTGCGGATAGGACAATGATGCTGTAAATAAAATGATGAGAGTTATTTTCATAATACTTCCTACGCTGGTATTATCCAGATCAGGTTCACGGGTGTTTTCTCAGCAATTCCATCTGGTTCGGAAAAGCACCCCAATCGATATTTGAATTTACACATTCTCAATAAATTATAACAGATAGTATAAATGGGTTTCACATTGTGCTTTATCAATTCATCAGTCGTATTCTATTTTCATATTCAAATCTTTAAGTGACATTCTTGTCTGTCGCACATGGAAAAATAAAAAATGGTGATTTACAAACTATTAAAGTAGTGCAAACATTCCTGTTTGCACTACGACATTTATGAATGACTGTCATAGGCAGATTATTATTTTTAATTAATTAAACATCACAGGATCAACCAATCACTGCACTTGCTGCACACATCCTTTTAATTCTATTTTTGCAACTAATAAATGATAGGATTCCAATGACTAACCACAAGCCTCTTCCAGAAATAACGATTAAAGCACTTTTATTAGGCGTTGTTCTTTCCATGATACTCGCTGGAGCTAACGCATACTTGGGTTTATTCGCAGGTATGACTGTTTCCGCATCCATCCCCGCAGCGGTCATATCCATGGGGATTCTTTCCTTATTTAAAAAATCAAATATTTTAGAAAACAATATTGTTCAAACAGCCGCTTCTGCAGGTGAATCGCTCGCAGCAGGTGTGATTTTTACTATTCCAGCCCTTGTATTACTGGGATATTGGGAAACATTTAATTATATGGAAATGGCAAAAATTGCTGCAATTGGCGGCGTTATTGGTGTCTTATTTACCATTCCACTGCGAAGGGCACTAATCGTAGTTGCTAAACTTAAATATCCGGAAGGAATTGCAACAGCGGAAGTTCTTCGAGCCGGAGAAGATGCCCGGCAAGGCAAGGAAACGGATGCTGCCGGTGGATTAAAAACAATCGGTATTGCCGGGTTGATCGGCGGAGGAATGAAAGTATGTCAACAGGGATTTGCTATGTGGCATGCAGAAGTTGCCGGTGCTATGACCTTTGGGCGGTCAATCTTTGGAATAGGGACTGATCTATCTCCTGCACTTATTTCCGTTGGATATATTGTTGGACGAAATATTGGTATTCTCGTAGTGGCCGGTGGATTGATTTCATGGGCTGTGGCAATTCCCATTTATTCAGCAATTAATGGATTTGAAGGCGATGCCATGGATGCAGCATGGAATATTTGGAATGCGAAAATTCGTTATCTGGGTGTAGGCGCAATGGTTGTAGGCGGTGTCTGGTCATTGATTAAATTATTTAAACCATTGGTCGCTGGTATAAAAGCGAGTCTGGATGCAGTAAAACATCGTCAGTCCGGAGCGGATGTACCAAAGGAAGAACAGGATATTCCAATCAATTATGTGGGGTATGCATTGATTGGATTACTCATACCTGTTTTCTTTTTATATCTCGGAATCATTGAATCAGTCGGTATAGCAGCTCTTTTGGCAGTTGTCATGACGATATTTGGTTTCTTATTTTCTGCCGTGGCAGCTTATATGGCCGGTGTGGTAGGTTCATCAAATAATCCCATTTCCGGAGTAACTATTGCTACAATATTATTTTCATCTTTGCTATTGTTGGCCCTCTTGGGTACCGGTTCAGAAGTCGGTGCAGCCGGTGCCATTATGGTCGGTGCAGTTGTCTGCTGTGCTGCTGCCATCGGCGGTGACAATATGCAGGATTTGAAAACAGGACACATTGTGGGTGCAACTCCCTGGAAGCAGCAAGTCATGCAGGTTGTGGGAACTGTCAGCGCGGCTGTGGTGCTGGGACTGGTTTTGGATATACTGCATACAGCTTATACAATTGGTTCTCCGACACTTTCCGCACCCCAGGCGACACTGATGAAATCAGTGGCCGATGGCGTTTTTACGGGTAACTTACCTTGGGATTTTGTTTATATGGGTGCACTGATTGCCGTTATAATCATTCTTATCGATATTAGGCAGGAAAAGCGCGGTTCCGACTTTCGCGTTCCCGTGTTGGCTGTAGCTGTGGGAATATATCTGCCCATAACATTAACTGTTCCCATTTTTATCGGCGGTATGATTAATCATCTGGGTAAAAAAGCTGGTGCATCAAAAACAGCCGAAAAGAAAGGGCTCCTCATGGCATCTGGACTTATTACTGGAGAAGCGCTCATGGGTATTCTTGTGGCTGTTCCCATTTTCCTTTCAGGGAATAAAAATTGGTGGCCATCTCTTGACGGGTTTTTACTCATTATAAATAAATCACAACAATCTATTTCATTTAATTTTCTAGGTACAATTGCATTTCTCATGGTTATTTACTGGCTCTACACATCTGTTTCTAAAAAATGAGAATAACTCACGCTTTACTTAAAAAACTCCCGAAAGTAGAACTTCATTGCCATTTGGACGGAAGTCTGCGGGTTGAAACTGTTTTTGATCTGGCTCAAAAAGATAACATTGAGCTTCCGGGTTCAAATATTGAAAACCTAGAAAAAGCATTAGTCATTGGAAACAAACGAGGATCTCTGGAAGAGTACCTCTCCAGGTTTGATATTACATTAAGCGTCATGCAGACTCCGGAAAGTTTAGAGCGCTGCGCTTTTGAATTGATTGAAGATGTGGCAAAAGAAAATGTCCGTTATATTGAAATCCGCTACTCCCCAATCCTCCACACCCAAAAGGACATGACAGCCGAAGATTCCATTATTGCAGTTAGAGCAGGATTACTAAAAGCAGAAAAAGAGTTTGGTGTAAAGTCCGGGATTATTGTCTGCGGTATTCGAAATATCTCTTCTGAAGTATCTTTAAAACTGGCGGATATTACAGTTCGATACAAAAACCGAGGCGTTGTGGGATTTGATTTAGCCGGAGCTGAAGAAAATTTTCCTGCCAAAGATCATAGAGAAGCTTTCTATATGATTTTGAATCATAATATTAATGCAACAATTCATGCTGGAGAAGCCTTTGGACCTTCATCCATTCACCAGGCCGTTCATTATTGCGGAGCCCATCGCATCGGCCATGGTACACGATTAAAAGAAGATAAAGATTTGATGCATTATGTGAATGATCATCGTATTCCATTAGAAATATGCCTGACGTCAAACTGGCAAACTCGGAGCATTCGCTCTTTAAAATATCATCCAATCAAATATTATTATGATCAAGGAATTCGTGTTACACTTAATACTGACAATCGTCTAATGTCAGGAACTACACTTACAGATGAATTTTTATTGGCTAGAAAATTATTTGGATTTGGATTATACGATTTTAGAGAGTTTACCATTATAGCGATGAAAAGTGCCTTCATGCATCATGATGAACGGAAAATAATGATAAAAAATATTGCGGAAGAATTAGAATCAGAATTCGGAATTTTGCCCGAGTATATTCAACAATCAAAAAACAGAAATTTAAAAAAATGAATCAGTATAAATTGAAACCCGAAAGCCTAATGATGTCCTATGGTTATAAACCGGAATTGTCTGAAGGTGCTGTTAAATGTCCTATTTTTCAAACATCCACATTTGTGTTTAATACAGCTGAAGAAGGAAAAGCATTTTTTGAAGTTGCCTATGGTATTCGTGATCAAGAACCGGACGAAAAACTGGGATTGATATACAGCCGATTGAATAACCCGGATTTAGAGATCCTTGAAGATAGGTTATCTCTATGGGATAAGGCAGAAAACTGCGCTGTGTTCGAAAGCGGAATGTCTGCCATAGCAACAGCACTTTTAGAATTTTTAAAGCCCGGGGATTTACTCCTTTACAGCAAACCTCTTTATGGCGGAACTGATCATTTTATTAAAAATTTTCTCACTAAATATGGCATTAATATTGTGGGATTTCATGCCGATAACACACAAGAAGAGATTATTAAAAAGATTGATGATTCAGGATACGCTGACAGACTTACATATATTTACATTGAATCACCGGCAAATCCCACCAACGCTCTCATTGATATCCGTATGTGCAAAGATATTGCCGACCAATATTCTACAAAAGATAAACCTGTTATGATAAGCGTGGATAATACGTATATGGGTCCGTTGTGGTGCAGTCCTCTTGAAAATGGAGCTGATTTGGTCATTTATTCAGCAACAAAATATATCGGGGGTCATAGCGATGTAATTGCCGGTGCATGTTTAGGAACAAATGAAGCAATCGGCCGAATCAAAGTACTGCGGACTTTCATGGGTAATATGACGGGACCGTGGACTGGCTGGCTGCTCATGCGCAGCTTGGAAACGTTAAAACCTCGGATGGAATTACAGCTGAAAAATGCCCGGATAGTTGCGGAATTTTTAAAGAATCATCCGAAAGTTGAAAAAGTCCGTTACCTGGGATTTATTGATGAATCATCTCCACAATACGAAATTTACAAACGGCAATATTCTTCTCCGGGAGCTATGTTGAGTTTTGATGTTTTTGGTGGTGAAACAGATGCCTTTACTGTGTTAAATAATCTGAAAATGATAAAACTGGCTGTGAGTTTAGGGAGTACCGAATCCCTGGCAGAACACCCGGATACAATGACTCATGCTGATGTTTCTCACGAAGAAAAAAGAGCCATGGGCATTAGTGGGAAATTGATACGCTTGTCCGTGGGAATTGAAAATGCGGATGATATTATTTGGGATTTGAAACAAGCGCTGGAAAATATATAATTAATTTTCTTTTTTTCTACTCTTTATTTTCGCTTTCATTTTATCTACCCATTTTCGCAATGGGGGAAAAACACTACTCAAAAGCAGAAGCCCAGGAATGCCAAATATCCAACCCTGGAAAATGGGTATAAGTCCACCAATCAGGCCTATAATAACCAATACGATACCTACAATAATTTTAATAGTTTTCTTTACAGTTTTTTTTATCATTTAATTCCTGATGACAGCTATTTTAGAAATTGAAGATGCTCCTTTCTTATCATATACTGCAATGAGATATACACCTGTACTAACCCAATCACCTGCTTCATCCCTGCCATCCCAAAACGCTTGGTAGCCTTCAACATTCGGGCGGGATTCTATGGTTTTCAATACCCTGCCGGTGAGCGTCATGATTTTGCAAGAAGATTCGTCCATTAATCCATCAATCGTTAGGGGAGTAACTGTTGGAACACGATATGGACTTGGGAAAATGTCTAAATTAGAATACGACGTATTTACCTTGGCAAAAGGAATTTTCAACACACTGATTCCTTTGTCCGTGGCAATATACGCCAATCCTTTACCGTCAAATGCCACTGAATTAATATTATTGGACAAAAGGTAACTGTTTTCTGCAGTAAGACCATTAATATCCGGCCAGTAAGACGCAGATGATGTTAAAACATAGACACCTTGCGTGGGAGAAGTGACCCAGATATTATCTCGGTGATCAATCCGCAGTTTGGATCCTAGACTGAAGGAAATATTGGGAAAATAGGTAAATCCATAAAAGGCCACAGGATTAGAATTTGAATATTGAAGTGTTAATCCATTCAATCCTTTCGGAGTTAATACGTACAAAACATCATTACTATTTACACCCAAAGACCAGACAGAATTTGTAGATGCATCTGAAATGGCATTTACGTTGGTCCATTCTGTTTCATCGGGATTTACAGGATTTCCGGTATAATCCAGCATGGCAATTCCGCCATTACTGGCACCGCCCACATTATTACCATCTTCAAACGAACCTATCCATATACGGCCCCAAGAATCTAAATCAATGGAATTGGGTGTCAAACTCAATGCGCCACCGGAACCGATTACATTAAAAACACCCCAAGCATGATCCGGAGTAAGAACTTTTAATGGTTCAAAATTCGTAGTGGCATAGGTATCGGCAATCCAGAGATTGCCGTAAGGATCTTTTGCAATATCCTTCACAATTAAGTAATTATCGTAAAAATAATCTAGATGATTTGTATCTATCAGCGTAAAATTTTCAGGATTGTCTACATCAATAACAACGATTCCGCCACCATGCATCCTCGGTTCGGGATACGTACCGCGAACTCCGCAATAGAGCAACCCATCCGATCCTTCTTCTATGTCCGTAATGTAATTTCCAAAATGAACCGGAATCGTATCGGCAACGAATCGCGAATAATCCTTATTACTAGAAATGATAAGATCGTCACCATTAATCCCTACAATGTTCCGCCAACCTTTTTCTTCTTTAATCATCAGACCAAACTTCGAACCTGCCACAAGCCGGCCATCAGAGAGTACGTGAAGAGCAGAAACATTATTCATCAACAAACTGTTTGGTTTCTGACGAGTAAACGTTCGACTATTTTCATCTAAAAACAACAAGCCCGTTGTGGTTCCAGCAACTTTCGTTCCATCAGAAAGATTAAAGATTCTTTTAAATCTTTCTCCGGGACGTTCTGACCATGCAATAGCTGTTGAATTCATTTTGAGGAAATTCTTGATGAGAAGACCCCAGATTCCTCCATCTTCGTCTTGTAATATATCAACCAATTCATGCGAATCATGATAATCATGATAATGGTCCCATACTAAAGATGAAGAATTGATCTGTGTATTGAATTCATAAATATCATTTTCCATGAGCAATAATATATTATCACCGTTTTGGCGAAAAATAGATATCAATCCTGTTAATTCATCATTTGGTTGCCAATTTGTAGGATCTTTTAAATTTGATTTCCAGTTTCCGGAAAACATACCCTGATCAGTTCCCACGTAGAGCATTTCACCGCTCAATACTAAACCCGAAATTTCATTCAATGTCACAGGCCAATTCGTGTAAACATCCTTATAAAAATACTGTTTACCATCAAAACGAAACTCCATGATACCCCAATCCTGGTTTTGCTGAAATGCTGCAAATACAATAGAATCAGCTATGGCAAAATCCACAATAAATGTGAGGTCATAATCAAAAGATTCCAAGACTGAAAACTGTTCATCCAAAATTTGTATAAACCCATCCGGAGATGCGCCTCCGATCCAATATTGATTATATGTATCAATATTGACAGTTGATAAATCAGTACCATTCAAACCGTGAATTTTTGTAACCGTATTAAACTCATCCTGAACACGGTCGTATACGAGTAAACCACCATTGGTGGCACTCACTAATAAGGAATCGACTTCTACCAAATCAGCAATTTCCAATGGTGATGTATAGGCACTCCAATCACCAACATGAACTTGGCCAAATAAAACGTGAATTAGAAATATTGAATAAAATTTTCTCATGGTATTTGAAACGGGACCGGAATAAAACATAGAAAAAAGATAAACAAGCAGGCATAGCCGATATATATATTCTCTTTGGAGAGAGGTGTTTCTATATCATGAATTGGCGGATGTTTCGTAGAGCGCATGAGTACGAGAATCAGTACACCCCAAATGAGCCAGTTCAATGATAAAAAGCTCAATGGTAATAATGCCAGGAATGCTGCTTTTGCTACCGTTTTATGTTTTTCACCCAACATGGCATAGGCAATATGACCGCCGTCCAATTGACCGATGGGGAGCAGATTCAGCATGGTTACAAGTAATCCAATCCAACCAGCAAACGCCACCGGGTGCAGTAAAATATCCATATTCTCCGGTAAACCGGGATGAATAACAAACGTCAGTAATTTCATCAATATAGAATCGCCTAAAATAATTCCCACTTGTTCGCTATCCACTGTAACGACTGAAGAAATCATTAAGCCAATGATCAATGCAGGTACAGCAATAATAAATCCAGCGATAGGTCCCGCAGCACCTATTTGCAAGAGTGCATCCCGCCTGTAAATGGGCGACTTGATTTTAATAAATGCGCCAAATGTTCCGATAAGAAAAAGAAAGGGCGGCGCCGGGATAAAATAAGGCAGAGTGGCGTCTACATTATGCTTCATGGCGTAATAATAATGACCGAATTCATGGCAGCCCAAAATTAACAGCAGTGTAAATGAAAAAGGAATCCCCTTCGTTATTTCCATAGGATTGGAAAAAATATTCGCTCCTTCCATCATGGCACCGGCAATAAGCGTAGTAAATACTGTGGCTAAAAATAATCCAAGGTGAAGCTTGGGAATTTTTGGTATGCGTAAAATAACATTTTCATCCCCACTGCCGGTTATAGTAATGACTTCATCTTCTTTGGCAATTGTATAATCAAATGGTTCTTTATTGAGTATGCGTTGGACATCTCCAATATCTGAACCGGACAACAAGCGGCCGATAGCGATCCACGATCCATTGGATTGACCAATCTGCTTTAACAGAAAATTACCATCCAGTTTAGCCAGAGTTTGTCGGAATTGTGTTTCGTTCATGATTAGTTCATTCTACACATATTTATTTAAAAGGTTGCACGACTTTTTCTTTCCTGTTTCAAAAACCTTCACGAAGTTTACGTATGAAAAAGCTGTCTTTCTTCCTCTTACTCACCGGAATTTTACTGTCACAACCGCTCCAGATCGATGTTCGCCCTCGAATTATAGATGAAAAGACAGTTAGTATTGTAGTTCAAATTGACAATAAATCCAAACGAACCATTAATCAACTTGAAGGGTTTATTAATGTAGTAACAGATGATGGGAATATTCTTAAAGAAAAACGACTCATCATTATTGGACCTAACGATCCGGCGCTTCTAAATAATATGACCGTTTCCAGATCTGTTAAACTCGACCTAATTGACCCCTTTCCGTCTTATAAATTCAATGTAAGTAAAATTACGTTTTCCGGAGATTATCGAGTGTATACATATAATCCGAAGATTGGGTTTTATAGAGTGGATTAAGACTAGGAAAACATTAATCCAAATCAATCCCTCTGTTTTTCTGAATGTTTTTTAAACTTCCCTTCCAGTAATTCCGTCGGACTGTGTTCATCCATACGTAAGTGAAGTTCATTGATCCAAAACTTGGTTTGTTGTACATAGGCATCAATTATCTTTAATGGAATGCGTTCTCCATACATATTGGTAATAATCATTGCAGAAGGTACCGGAACATAAACCATCAGCGGATCTGCGTAAAAATTATTTAGTGAACGCACTAATTCCTTTGGATTTAAATAATCGATCGTTTCTGCATAAATGCTGTCTGCTAATCCCTGTTCCACTGTCCAGGTTTTTAAATAGAAAAACAGTCGTCCATCCAAAACACCATTTACATATGCAGCTTTAATTCGGTATTCTATATCCAAATTCCCTTCTGCCAGTTGATTAACACGTTTCCAATCACCACCATCCCAGAATAAGCGATTTTGCTGTTGACCGAAGGCTTCCTTTGGAAGAAGGATAAGGATTAGGATGAGGATAATGAATTTGGTAAACAGGTTTTTCTTCATCGTTTAATTCCTACAAGATCAAACATAAATGCGTATTCAAGAGCCACTTCCCGGTATCTACGGAAACGACCAGATTTACCACCATGACCGGCTTCCATATTTACATGCATAAGCAATACATTATCATCTGTTTTCAACTCACGGAGTTTAGCCACCCATTTCTGCGGTTCCCAATACTGCACCTGTGAATCAAAATATCCTGTTGTCACCAGCATATTAGGATAATCTTGAGAAGAAACATTATCATAAGGAGAATAGGTCATTATGTAATCATATTCTTCTTTCACTTTGGGGTTTCCCCATTCATCCCATTCGTTGGATGTAAGCGGAATTGTTTCATCCATCATTGTATTGATAACATCAACAAACGGTACAGCAGCCACAACCCCTTTATATAATTCCGGTGCAAGGTTTACCACAGCACCCATCAATAATCCACCGGCGCTGCCGCCCATAGCAAACAGGTGATCTACACTCGTGAAATTCTCCTGTATCAAATATTGGCTGCAGTCAATATAATCTGTAAATGTATTCATCTTATTAAACATTTTTCCATCTTCATACCAGGGACGACCATATGTTTGGCTACCGCGAATATGTGCAATGGCAAAAGCAAAACCCCTATCCAGCAAACTCAATCGAGTTGAACTAAAGGTCGGATCCATGGTGGCTCCATATGAACCATAAGCATACAAGAGCACATTTCCCTTACCATTTTTTTTAAATCCTTTTTTATAGACAATAGAAATGGGGACTTCTTTTCCATCCCTTGCAGTGGCGTAAAGCCGTTCTGTTATATATCGATCTGGATTGTGACCGCCAACCACTTCTGATTGTTTCAACAAAGTAGATTCACGGGTTTCCATATTATAATCCAATGTGGAGAATGGCGTTTTTAATGATGTGAATCCATACCTTAAAATATGGGTATCGAAGTTCAAATTAGTCAATGTATACGCTGCATAAACTGATTCACCAAAGTTCATATAATGTTCATCATTTGTATGCTGATTTATAACACGTAATTGACGCAATCCATCTTTCCGCTCGCTGATGACCAAGTAATTCGCGAATACATCAATGCCGTTTAATAATACATCTTCACGATGAGCAATGACTTCTGTCCAGTTTTCCTTGGATGTAGAGTTTTCTGATGTTTCCATTAAACGAAAATTTGTCGCATCCCAATTAGTCACTATATAAAACTTATCTTCATAATGTTCGATGGAATATTCATGTTCAGTTTCCCTCGGGGAAAATGAACGAAATTCACCAAAAGGATCATCTGCATCCAGAATCTGGTAATCGCTGACAAGTGTACTACTATTATAAATAATAATGTACTTATCAGATTTTGAACGATACACGCCGATATAAAATGTATTATCATTTTCCGTGAAGACCCTCATATCATCAATTTGTGGAGTCCCCAACGTATGTCTATCTATGTGTTCAGATAATAGAGTGACTTCATTTTTTGTTGTATAAAATAATGTTTGATTATCATTTGCCCAAGTGGCTCCACCTTCAGTGCCCTGAATTTCATCGGCTAATATCTCCCCAGTTTCCAGATCTTTAAATCTAATGGTGTATATTCGCCGGCTCAATGTGTCTGTACTGAAAGCTAAAAGACGGTTGTCGGGGCTAACAGATAAACCGGTAAGGGAATAATAATCATGGCCTTCTGCCCATTTGTTTACATCAATCATGATTTCTTCAGGATTCTCCAATGAGTCTTTTTTGCGGCAGTGGATTGGATATTCCTTTCCTTTTTCATAGCGGGTATAATACCAATAACCATTATCCAGGTAAGGTACAGATTCATCATCTTTCTTGATACGGCCTACTATTTCGTCAAATAATTTTTCCTGAAATTTTTCAGTATGCTTAAGATTTATTTCTTTATACTCATTCTCTGCTTGCAGGTTATCCAGAACTTTTTGAGTTTGTGGGTCAGGATTTTTGGCTAGTTTTTGACCATCGCTCAAACGCATCCAATGATAATTATCAATACGTTCATATCCATGAACTGTTGTTTGATGAGGTGTTTTTTCAGCCACCGGAGGATAAATCATTATTTCTTCTTTCTGTTTATTCATAATCATCATTGCAACTGCTAACCCGATAATAATAACAAACATTACATTTCGGTTCATTGCTGTTCCTTTCGTTTATTTATGAAATAAAATGGGCTGTAAGCTAACAAAAAATGAGCCAATGCTACAAATTCTGCACTAATAATGTACCAGGGCCAAGGGCCTAAATAATCAAGAAGAGTTGGAATTTTTTCCCCAATTTGATTGACCGGTTTACCACAGATCCAAAAGTAATTCGAATCCAGAATAAAATTAACAATTGAAGCAATACCCAGAAAAATATTCATTGCGAAAAATGATTTGATTAAACTTTTGAACGTCGGGCGGATTTCGTACACAACAGTTGCATAAACTAAGGCAAGTATCAGCCCCTGGTGACCCAACCAGAATCGGAAGTAATGAAAATGAGGAAATCCTGCTGCTATATCCGGAGTAATGGATGCCTGCAACATGCCGGAAAAACCCCAGAAAAATAGTATTTCATAAACAAAATAACTACGCCAAACCATAAGCAATGGCATCATTAAATTGGCGAGGCGACATAAATGGACCGGCAAATGCAGTTTAATATCAAATGTACCGGCAATGCCTTCCAAACCTATCCATGTAATATAGTTTCCAAAAACCAGCCAACCAATCAACATGCCAATTTTATTTTGTGTATCTTTTTTCAGATACTGTTTAGCATATAAAGGAATTATTATGATAACAACTAAAGCACCTATTATAGCAAAAATGTGCTCCGAGCCAAACATATCAAAAGGCTCATACGTATTCAGGTATCTATATACAACTTCCCGCATAGGGTGGAGAATTTAAATTAAGATGATGATGAAAATGATATAGAATTCAATCAGAGTCCTGGGACTCTTTGTTGGTTGCTTTCTGAATTTGATCGCTGCCAACCCATGCAAAACCCAGAGCTAAAACCCAAATATGACTAAATGGTTCAGAAACAATTTTTAACTGATATCCCCAATAAAATGCTATACCAGAACCAATGATCATTCCAATGCCAATAATTAACCTTATCCGCCAATTAAGATTTAACATTTTCATCCAAAATTATAGTGTTTTCGTACCGCTGTACTTACTTTCCAAGTACAACTTAATCCCTCAGGAAAAACCACAAAGTCTCCAGGTTTAATTGTGACTGTTTCTTCATCAGAAGTCACTTCAATTTCACCTTCCAAAATATAACATGTTTCTTTATCACTATAAGACCACGGAAATTCAGAAATACCACATTCCCAAATAGGCCAATTCAAAACACCTTCTGCAGCCAATTCTTCTTTTTTAGGATGTGTTATGGAAATTTTATCCATTTTTATAGTATGAGAATAAAAGAATTTTGATGCTACATCTCCCCTGCACCAACTGAACTGTGATCATTGTCCAGCCAATCCCCTATGAAACTATGAGCTGAACGAAGATCTTCGAGGGAAGCAACCATGATAACCATATCCTGTTCTTTTCCCTTTAAATCGTGTACATAATCCGGTAAAACGCCCTCCATTTTAAATCCTAGATTGGTGTAGATAGTCATTAAATCTTTCTGGGGTCTCATAAACTTAGCGACGATTTTTTCAATGTGTTTATTATGGGCTATATCATACAAATCTTTTGCTAATGCATATTGTACGCCTTTTCCGGAATGACCTGGATCAATCACAAGTCTTAAAAATGCTGTACCACTTTTCCAAGAATCTGAGTCTATTTCCAAAGAGGCGTCACCAACTATTTGTTTCTCAAACAATGCAATTCGCCGTATAATTTTACCTGATTCAGATTGTTCTGCTCTTTCTTTTAAATGTTTTTTGTTCGTTACATCACTGCGATAATACTTTCTCTTTGATTCAGGAATAGCCTGAAAAAATTTATGTGATAAAGAAACATCTTTCAGGTTCAAATCTCGAATAGTTATTTCTTTGTTATTTTTTAATATATATGTTTTTTTATCCATTATATAACACCTCCCAACTCTTGGAGTAAGCGCCAATTTGCAAGTCGTTCTTCTTGACTGGATTTCATTAATTCATCCGGATTCCCATCTTTATTAAAATGTTTTGCAAAGCGGCCTTCGGTTTTTGCGAAGTAAATAAAATCAATTTGTTCCTGTGTCTTTGGATTTACAAACCAATCTTTATTTTTGGCTGGGTTACCCTGGAGTGATAGTCGTTCTGAAAATTTCTCTCCTTGTGTAGGATCATATATGAAAACGGGAAAAGCTCTAGAATCTGCTGCCAGTTTTGCTTGCTGCATTGCCATATCATCGGCAACGCCATGTTCCGGTTGGCACGTGGTATATACATTAATGACAGAGGGGCCGGGATATTCATTTGCCGCCATGATTGCTTTATAAAAATGATTTGTATGGGCTGAAGTCGTTTGGGCAACAAAGATATCCGGGTGCATCATACATAAATTTGCAATTTCTTTTCGTTTTTCTATTTTTCCCCCAATAGCTTTTCCCACCATAGACATTTTCGCATCCTGTCCGGTGAAAGTGGCAGTGGATGTTTGACCTCCTGTGTTTGAATACACCTGAGTATCCAAAATCAATACATTAATATCCATGCCAGACGCCAGCATTCGTGACAGGGATTGAAATCCGATATCTACCATTGCACCATCACCACCTATAGTCCAGAGTTTTTTATCCTGCCAACCCATTTGGTTCCAGCGTGCTCGAATTCCCATAGCATCCGCAGAAACATTTTCAAAAAGAGAATTTGTCCAAGGGACTAAGAAAGGATTATAGGGATAGGTTGATCCATACACAGTATTACATCCTGTTGCTGCCACGAGTCCGATACTTTCCTTACCATAAACAAAACCTGTGGCGGCCAGCATCATTCTCAATGCCGTACCTTCACCGCAGCCCATGCATGATCCGGCACCACCGGTGTAAAGCATGGAATCACTGGCAAGCATCATATCTACCAGCACTCTTTCATTTATATAATCTGAAGGAGTTTCTCCCAAAGATGTGAAAAAGTCAAATGCTTTTTGGTATGTTGGAATCGTATTGTCCACCTTGGTTATCATAGCTAATGCTTCGTGGTCACCGCAAGCATCCACGCACTCAGCACACCCCTTACACTTTGTGGGATCAATAAAAATCCCAAACTTGGCCGGCTCTTTGCCTTGTTTTTCGGGAACCTTTGAAAATTTATTCGTATCCGCCCACTGATCAGATATCCATCCTTTAATTTCTCCGGATTCCAACTTACCAATTGTTTCCTCTAATTTCGATTTTGGAATGGCTTTCCCGAGAATTGCCGTATCCGGGCATTGGGTAACACATTCCATACATGCCACACAATTATCTGATGTAAACTCGGGAATGTCAGGTGCGATATAACTAAAATCACGAAGAGCCGCTGTACCTGCAGGGATTAAACTTCTTGCAGTTGAGTCGTCAGCGGGGAGTCCCTCTTCAGCAGTACCATTATTATATGCCCCAACGATTCTATCGTTAAAATCACCAACATCTAAAATTTCAAATGCGTTTTTTTTGTTTAATTCAGAAACAAGTGAACTCATACTGGTACAGCCTCTTCTTCTTTCTGTTTAACTTCAAATACTTCATTAAAACCACGCTTAACAGCATTTAAATTATCTTGAACAACCTGTTCACCCCGTTTTCCAAAATACTTTCTTAATGATTTTTCAACTCCTTGCATTAATTCATCTTCACTAATTCCGGATCGTTCCAAAAATGGAGTTGCTTTCAGAAAGATTCCCAATAATACAATGCCTTGCATCCGTTGGATTAAATCAGCTTTGGAAGAAACTTCCCGAGCAATTTTTACTGTATCCAGGGCCATTACTTTTATCTTTTTCTCATGTATAATTTTCCGTGCCCACTTTGGAAAATCGCACCATATTTCACTAGATTCAGTTTTGGGTGATTGGACAAAGAGCATTCCACCGGGTTGAAGTCCTTTCAGTGGATTCGCCAAGTTAAACGCATTAACATCATTCAGAGGTACAAATTCAACAAATTCAAGTTCGTTGTGCGTTTTTACCCTATCCGGACTAACGGTTAAATAATATGTTGTTGGCAATCCTTTTTTCTCTGATCCGTATTTTGGATAAGCTTGTACATACATGTCAAAAAGGTCTGCAACGATAGTTGCGATAATTTTATTGGTTGTAACCGATCCATAACCACCTACAGAATGACCTCGCATTGAAAATGTACCCTCTGATCGAATATCTGTCGATTCCCCAGTATATAATGCCAAATCATGATCAATGCCAATCGTAAAATATTTTTTATCATTCTTGAGCATATTTTCCACAACAGCCATTATATCATCCGGGCGAACATCTCTAGATCCTAATCCAGCTGATCCGGAAAATATTTTTGGTATTATAATATGTCCATTATTATTCGGTTTTAGATTATCAGCAAATGACGATTTTATTTCCATTGTTAAGGGATTACTTTCAGCTAAAGGATTATCCATTCTTTCCAAAACTGAAATAGCTTTTACATTTTTTAATGCTTCAACAATTTGTTTGCCCGGAAATGGCCTGAAGGAAGTCACATGGACTATGCCTACTTTTATTCCTTTTTCTTTTCTTAAATAGTTCACGGCTGCTTCCGCAGTTTCAATCATCGAGCCCATTCCTACGATTGCAAATTCGGCATCGTCCATTTTATATTCTGAAATGAGTCCATATTGGCGACCTGTAAGTTTATAAAACTCGGCCATATTTTTTATAAGAGCTTCTTCTATTTTATCTGTGTAAACCCTTTGAGCAATTTTCCCCTTCATATATGAATCCTGGTTTTGAACAACACCAGACATAATCGGGTGATACGGATCCATCATATTTATCAAATTATCTTGGGGCTTTCCAACAAATTCATTCATCATTTTAGGTTCATGTAAACAAACATTTTCGATAGTATGTGTTGTCAAAAACCCATCCATTATATTTAAAAAGGGAGTTTGTGTTTCTTCTGCAGTTTTTCTGCATATTAATGCCAAATCACCTGTTTCCTGGGCATTTCGAGCAAAAAGCATACCCCAACCACAATCTGTAACTGCCATCACATCATCGTGACCTGCGTGAACATTAAGTGAGTGTGATGTTAGGGCACGAGCACCAATATGAAATACGATGGGAAGTCTCTTTCCAGAAATGGTGTATAAGACTTCTTTCATCAATACCAAACCCTGTCCGGAAGTAAAGTTTGTAACACGACCTCCTGCAAGGGCAAACCCCTCGCATGCGGACGCAGAACTGTGCTCGGATTCCGATTCAATAAAAGCCATGCTTTCACCCCAAATATTTGTACCGCCGTTTGAAATGACAGCTTGGTAACCAGACCCCATGGTCGTTGATGATGTAATTGGATAAGCGCATGCACCTTGAGTAATGTGGGTTTCAACCCATACGACAATTGCTGCACCGTCCGCAGTTGATTTTATACCAGGAAATTTTGACATTTTATCGCACCCAAAATTAAGAATAAAACTAACCTATTAAACTCTATAATTTTATTATATAATAGAATTAATAATTCTATATTTTAAAATCCATTTATTCTATCAATAAATCATTGAATTGATAATATTAAATAATGTAATTTTATATAAGATAATAAGGTCTTTTAATAAGATAATTAACAGCCATGAATATTCATCATATACCGTCAAAAGTCCTTCATGATAATTATCCAGTGATAATTAGATATTCCACGTTAATATCAATGATTCTCATAACATCCTTTTTATTTTTTATCCCACGAGATCATATAAATAGAATTCAATTGGAATCAATTGCAAATATCGAAATCGAACAAATCGATATACCTCTTACACAACAAATTGATTTACCTCCACCACCAGCAAGACCGACTGTCCCTATTGAATCTGAAAGTGAAGATTTATCTGAAGATTTAACAATTGATGAAACTACATTTGATTCATATAATCCACTGACAATGAATCCCCCTCCTCCTCCATCGAGTGGACCCAATGTAAAATTTATAGCATATGATTCCCCACCAGAACCAATTGGTGGTTATGCAGCAATAAAAAACAATATAAAATATCCCGATTTAGCACGAGAAGCTGGTGTCGATGGAACTGTCATTGTATATGTATTTGTTGATATAAAAGGAAGAGTGAAAAACATGGAAATTTTGGTAGGTGTTCCAAATACTGGCTTGAATGAAGCTGCAATGGATGCCATTAGAAAAACCCGGTTCAAACCTGCCTATCAACGTGATAAACCAGTAGCTGTTTGGGTTTCGATTCCAATTAAATTTATTCTTGATTCATAATTTATTCTATACTGATAGAATACAATTATCATATAACTTTAATTATCTAACCTAATTTATATTTTTTACTTTATCTCTTTAGTTTGCAATTTCTACAGCAATCTTTTTAATAATGATCTTTTCTGGAGGGTTATTAAAATACATAATTATCGAACCGATTAGACAAGCGATCCCGGCAACCATAAATGGAATCATCCACACAGACGGATCGCCGGCGATTTGAGCTGAATCTTTAAAATATCCTGCAATGAAAGGGCCAACAATTCCTGCTATACCATATGCTGAAAATACCCATGCTGTTTCTTTTGCTGAAAAATATATATACCCTCAGAGTCTGTAAGAATTTTGTAAAGACACTCCAGGCATAAATAGCTCCAAGGGCAAGTTGAATCATAATTGCTCCAATAACAACTAACCAGCGGATTTAATATTGATTTCATACTTCATAAGAATTTCCTTATTCTTTTACTAAAATTACATACTTCAATTATTATGTTTAAGCTGATAATTCACTCCCCAATTGTTTAATGTGTTTAATATCAAAGTAAGAACTTTTTCAATCGCTGGTTGGAGATCAGATGACGACTTTAATCCCATATCTACAGACTTTGGTTGAATACCAAATAATATGATTTTATCCGGTTCAATTTCCATTAATTTTAATGTACTCAATACATCCCTCAAACCGGATTGATGCTCCGATAGTTTTGTATTTATGGTAGTCAAGATTTCATGATCATTTAATTTTTGAACATATCCCGGCATTTTTCCGAAATTCACAACATCAATAATGATGACTCTTTTCCTGTGATCAAAATATGGAATTAAATCCATCCCCATTGTACCTCCATCCACTATGTCAATATGGGGATCAAAACGATAATCGTTTTCTAATTTTCTGACGATATGGACACCAACACCTTCATCTTGAAGAAGAATATTACCTAATCCTAATACAAGAATATGAGCAGAAATTTTAGGTGACATTTATTTGAATAACATTCGTCTTATCATTCTCATGGAGATGGATAGCGCATGCTAGGCAGGGATCAAAAGAATGAATTGTTCGCAGTACTTCCAAAGGTTTGTCGGCATCCGCCACAGGATTTCCGACAAGTGAAGCCTCATAAGGTCCTAATTTGTCATCTTGGTTTCTTGGTCCTGCATTCCACGTAGAGGGAACAACACATTGATAATTTTTAATTTTTCCGTTATTAATGACAATCCAATGGGATAATGTTCCTCTTGGTGCTTCATGAAAACCAAAACCCATCTGTTCTCCTTTAGGAAATACAGGTGTATTGAAAGTTTCATAATTGCCTGAAGCAATGTTCGTTACCAATGCATCGTAATTATCATTTAAAATGTCATATAATACATTTGTCCGAATGCATTTAGCTGCATGCCTCCCCAAAGTTGAATGCAGTGCGTCTAATCCAACTTTTTTGTTAGCAATTTTGCTTATTTTTTCCAATGCCAAAAGTGCATATTTTATGGTCGGTTCATGACCACTGATATACATAGACATGATATTTGCTACCGGACCTACTTGGGCAGGCTCCCCGTAAAAGGTGGGTGATTTTACCCATGAATATTTACCATCCGGTTGAAAATCTGTATAATCGGGTACGGTTTCTTCATCATAGGGATGTCTTGTCCAGTCTCCTTTATACCATGAATGCTTAATACTTTCTTTCACACCGTCGCCGAAATACGGATCATCAAAACTATTAATTTTGTGAAATTCATCCATATTGCCATTGGGGAAATAACCACCTGAAATACCAAATACTGTACTTTTTGTATCCATAGGAAAATCCGGTACGCTTAAATAATTGATAACTCCAGTCCCATAGTTTAACCAGTCCGCATAAAACCCTCCTATCACAGTTAAGTCTACTAAATAAACATTCCGTATGAAATCTTTCAATTCGTCCATTAATGTTTTTATATGAGCCAATTTTTCCATATTAAACGCAGCATGACTATCAGGATCAATTGGATTAGCTACACCTCCAACAGCCAAGTTTTGAATATGAGGTGTTTTACTACCAAGAATAGATACAATCTGATTTGCCTTCCGTTGGTATTCAAATGCCTCCAAATAATGCGCTGCGGCAATTAGATTTACTTCCGGTGTAAGTTTCATTGCCGGATGGCCCCAATAACCATTGGAAAATATGCCAAGTTGTCCAGAGCTAACAAATTTTTTCAATTTCTCCTGGACTGTTTTAAACTCTTGAATACCGTTGTTAGGCCAAGGAGATAAACTTTGAGCAAGTTTAGATGCTGCAGATGGATCAGCTTTTAAAGCAGAAACGATGTCTACCCAATCCAAGGCTGACAGATGATAAAAATGAACAATATGGTCATGTATTGCATGAGCAGCGATAATGATGTTGCGTATATATTGCGCATTCAAAGGTATTTCCATGGCCAGTGCATTTTCAACAGCTCTTACCGATGTTATGGCGTGAACAGTGGTACATACTCCGCAAATACGTTGAGCATAAAGCCACGCATCTCTAGGGTCTCTATCTTTTAAGATGACTTCTATTCCACGCCACATTTGTCCGGAAGACCAAGCATCAGTCACAATACCATTTTCGATTTCACAATCGATACGTAAATGGCCTTCTATCCTTGTGACGGGGTCTATTGTTATTCGCTTTGCCATTTTGGGCCTCTTTTAACCATGTTTAATTATGTTGTATAGCTGGCATTATTGGTAATTTTTTAACAAATACTAAATAAGCCATTAATTCCACACTGACAATTCCCAATGTAACCATGATTTCAGATACAGATGGAAAGTAATGCCAACCATGACCAGGATCAAACCCGACCAAATAAGTATTAAAACGGTACAATGTACCGGCTAGCAATACAGCAGATGCTGATAAAAATAAAGATCTTGGGCTGGATTTTTTATTTTTTATAAATAACAATATCATCGGGATAATAATTAATGCATTTTCCAAAATAAACATCGATTGTTTAAACCCAATATCAAATATAGTACTTATTTCCCCTCTCCAAATCAAATCTCCGAAACGAAAAATCAAAAAGACAACCAGTAATTTTTGCATAACAGCTGACAATTTTTTAAGCATTGAGATTTCCAAGGGTCGATGGAGAATGACGGAAGAAAATAAAGATTCAAAAATGACCATTCCATAACCCATTGTCAATGCCGATATCAAAAATAATAACGGCAGCCAATTTGTTTGCCATAATGGAAATAACCTGTTTCCAGCAATTATCATTAGAGATCCAAGTGAAGATTGATGCATCGTTGGCAACAATACTCCGATAGCAATAAATACAAACATAAATCTTTTAACAAATGTTGGTGTACCACCTTTACGCCATTTTTCAAAAAATGAAGGTGAAAATTCTATCCATAAAATCATAACATAAGATGCTACACAAATCGCTACTTCTACCATAACAGAATTTATATTTGCATATTTTGGCCAAAACATATTGTATAAATTCCAATATCTTCCTACATCTAGTATAATAGACGCTCCAGCTAATGTATAACCAAAGACACTGGTCATAAGAGCTGGCCTTATCAGAGGGTGGTATTCTCCCTTATTAAAAACATAAACCAGCAAAGCAATAGCATATCCTCCACATCCAAATGCTGTACCAACTAGTACATCATATACAATCCATAAACCCCAAGGGTAACCATCGCTTAAATTTGTAACGCTGCCTATTCCAAACAGAAACCTTTTTATAATTAGAATAAAAGCTATTAATGCCAAGAAAGCTAATACCATAAAAGGTTTGGTAAGAATTTTTCCACCAACTGGTTTGTGGTTATTCATGAATCGTATTTTCCTCAGCCAATTGATGTTTTCTTGTAGTTCTGTGAGCAGAAAAAGCCAACCCAACTAGTAAAGCTATAGGTGCAATTAGCCCTTTATAAATTGTGTGTTGAATAGTTTCTGAAGTGGAAACAGCGGATTTTTCTGGTAGTTTAGGCAAACCCAATATTTCAAATGGTACAGCAGAAAGAATTATGTATTGTGTACCTCCGGCTTCATTTTCACCATAAATATAATTTATATATTTTTCTGTAGGCCTTATCTGTTTTTCTTTGTCGTGGACTGTTGAAATAGGATAAGCATATTCTTCACCTGCTTTTAATGCAATTCTTTTTCTAGCCTCTTCCAGTATATCGTCAACTTTACCAAATATTGATGCACCCGAAGGACAAGAATCACAGCAGCCTGGAACTCCTCCTACACTCACCAAATGAGAGCACATTTCACATTTAAAAACCTTTGGTATTGCTTTATCATATTCAAACCTGGGAATATTGTAAGGACATGCGATTTCACAATATCTACACCCGCAGCATGATTCATTCCAAACAACAATTCCCGTTTTTGGGTCTTTGGTAAATCCTGAAACAGGACAAGCTGATTCGCAAGCCGGTTCTATACAATGCATACAAGCCCGTTTTATAAATGAAAATCCATTTTTTTCCCTATTTTTAACCGTTGCAGACCCATGCTTATACATTTTTATTTTATTCAATGTTTTTGTGGATAAATCAGAACCAGAATCCCATGCATCTTCAATACCATGCATTTTTTCCCATTCAGAGTTTTCTACTGGCATACCATTTACTCGTTTACATGCTACTTCACAGGCTTTACATCCGATACATAGAGTTGCATCATAAAGAATACCAACTGCATCCTTGGATAATGTATGCTTGGAAGTTTTTGAAATAGTAGAATTACCAAATAATGTATTACTGCCGGTTGCAGCTGCAGCTCCAAACGATAAAACTTTAATAAAATCTCTTCGATTTATAGTCATATCGGTTCCTTATAAATTCAGTCTATCTACTCTTCATTTTCTTGCGATTTATTACCAAGATGTTTTGCAGCCATTGCTCCAGCTCCTATAGCTAATCCGGCTAATGTTCCTGCAACTGCAGCTGCACCCGGAGTAATCCCAAACCCTTTATTCTCTTCAATTTCCGGAAATGCGACAGGTGGAGTCGCTGAAAATATTGAAGCTTGTTCATGCATTGGTTTTGAAAAACCTACTCCATGCTCTGCGCAACCAAAACAGGGGTGTCCGGTGTTAACCGGCCATGTTCCAACATCTCCATAAAGAATTGATGGACAGTTGGCATATGTTTCAGGACCTTTGCAACCAATTTTATACAAACACCAACCTTCTCTATGTCCATAATCACCATACTGTTCAGCAAAACGACCTGCATCGAAATGGGGACGTCTTTCACACAACTCATGTATTAACGTAGAATAAGCAAATTTTGGTCTACTCTGTTTATCTAGTTCAGGCAATTTATTTAGCGTTAAATAATATAAAATAACAGAAAGAATATTGTAAGGACTTGCGGGGCATCCAGGCAAATTGATGACAGTGTTATTTATATTAAACATTTTATATATTTCCTCAATACCTGTCGCTTCTGTAGGATTGGGAAAAGATGCTTGTACACCACCCCAAGAAGCACATGATCCTATAGCAACAGTTGCAGCAGCTTTCGGACCAATATCTTGTATGATTTCTACTGCTGTTCGATTTCCTATTTTGCAAAATATTCCATCTTGTGCCAAAGGGATTGATCCTTCAACAACTAAAATAAATTTTCCTTTATTTTCATCTACAGAATTATGCAATACCTCTTCCACTTGGTATCCAGCTGCTGTTGATAAAGTTTCTGAATAATCTAATGAAATCATTTCCAAAACTAAATTTTCCACAGTTGGATGTGTAGCCCGCAACAAGGACTCAGTACACCCAGTACATTCTTGGAAGTGAAGCCAAATAACTGTGGGGCGTTTTGATGATGAAATTGATTTTGCAATTTCAGAAGCAAAAGAATATGGCATTGATAAAGTTGCAGCAATTGCTGTACAAAATTTGATGAATTCCCGTCTGGATATTCCATTAGTTTCCATTTGATCAGTATATTTATTAGAAATATCCTTGAAATTAAGCTTTGGTATATTTTTATTTAATATTTTGCTCATTTTTCTGCTGTTTTCTTATATAAGACTCATTTATCCTATATTAAATTTACCCTGATTCGCAAAATTTTTCAACATTATAATTTTATTCATAATCCTTGCTAAATAAAGAAAATTACAATATGTTAAGACAAGTAGGTCTTATTATAAAACTATGCATGAAATGTCACTAGCAATAAATATTGTAGAAATTGCCTGCCAAACAGCAGATCAAAATGGTGCAGTTAAAATAAATTCAATTGAAGTAGAAGTTGGCAAATTGGCTGGTGTTTTAGAGGATTCCCTCTCCTTTTGTTTTAAAGCTGCCCAAAACAAAACAGCTGCAGAAAATGCACAGCTGGAAATTATTTCTATACCCGGGAAAGGACATTGTAAAACATGCAATATATCATTTAATACAGAATCATTTTTTACATTATGTCCAAATTGCAAAGGGATTTCTATTGAAATAATCGATGGAAAAGATTTAAAAATTAGAGCAATAAACGTTGATTAAAAGATGGCTAATAATTCAAAAAGACAATTATTCAATTAACAATGAGGAAAACTTATGTGTGAAACATGTGGTTGCGGTAACGCTGATGAACATGCAGTAATACAAAAACCCAATGATCCTAACTATGAGCATAAGCATCGCGATCACGATCATGATCATAATAATACAATTGAAATACAAACAGACATATTAGCAAAAAATAATCTATTGGCAGAACGTAATCGCGGTTATTTTAGTGCGAAAAATATTACTGCTTTAAATCTGGTCAGTTCTCCCGGCTCCGGAAAAACCACCTTGCTGGAGAAAACCATCAAACAGTTAAAAAGTAATGTTCCAATTAATGTTATCGAAGGCGACCAACAAACAATGCGGGATGCAGAACGCATTGACAAAACAGGTGTTCCGGTAGTGCAGGTCAATACAGGAACAGGATGCCACTTGGATGCTCATATGATTCAGCATGCAATCCAAGAATTGGATCCGGAAAACAAATCCATTTTATTCATCGAAAATGTAGGGAATCTGGTTTGCCCTGCTCTTTTTGATCTGGGAGAAGCGATGAAAATCGTTATTATCAGTGTAACGGAAGGTGAAGATAAACCACAGAAATATCCTCACATGTTTGATGCTTCAGATATTTGCATTATCAATAAAATTGACCTTCTCCCCTATGTGGATTTTGATATGGAAAAATGCAAAGATTTCGCTCTTCAAGTAAATCATAAATTGAAATTTTTCGAACTCTCCGCAAAAACTGGTGAAGGCATGAATCATTGGATAAAATGGCTGAAACAGAAACCCTGACAAAAATTCCTAATAAAATTATCCGTAAGGAAATCCGTATAAATGGAATCGTCCAAGGTGTGGGGTTCAGACCATTTATTTATAATCTGGCAAATCGATTTGGCCTTTCAGGTGCCGTTTCCAATTCTGATGATGGAGTTATAATTGAGGTACAAGGTTCTGGTTCTATGATAGAAGATTTTTCAAAAGCTATCTTAAGGAATGCTCCCCCAATTTCTATGATTTCTCATATGAAATCTCTTGAAATACCTAACCAATCAGACACGGAATTTTTAATATTGCATTCAGAAAAGAATTCATCAGTTTCAACTATGATTTCACCGGATGTTGCCGTCTGTTCTGATTGTGTCGAAGAATTATTTAATCCTGAAGACAGACGATATTTATACCCTTTTATTAACTGTACCAACTGTGGACCGCGATACACCATTATCGAAAATATTCCCTACGACCGTCCTTTTACATCAATGAAAGATTTTACACAATGTCCCGAATGCCAAGACGAATACAATAATCCGGAAGACAGACGTTTTCATGCTCAGCCGAATGCTTGTCATCAATGTGGCCCTTCTTGCACACTTCATGATAACAAAGGAAAATCAATAAATACCACTAACCCTATTCAAAAAGCAGTAAAAGAAATTGCAGATGGTAAAATTGTAGCTGTCAAGGGATTAGGCGGCTTCCATTTAGCGGTAGATGCAACCAATAACATGGCTGTAAAAGAACTCAGGAAAAGAAAGCATCGTGAAGAAAAACCATTGGCAATCATGGTGAAGTCACTTGAAGAAGCAAAATTATTTTGTGAAATCAACTCGGATGAAATCAAGGCATTAGAGTCAATTCAATGTCCTATTGTTTTACTTAGAAAAAGAAATAATATTCCAATTGTAGATGAAGTAGCACCTGGAAATGATCGTATTGGAATCATGCTGCCTTATACTCCCTTACATCATATGCTTTTTTACTACGATGCTTCTCCACTTGTAATGACCAGCGCAAATTTATCTGAAGAACCTATATGTATAGAAAATGATGAAGCTTTGTCACGGCTGGAAGGAATAGCGGATTTCTTTCTTACACACGACAGGGACATATACCTTCGCAGTGATGATTCCGTAGTAATACATTTAAATGATAATCTCCGGTTAATTCGACGCAGTCGAGGATATATACCAATTCCAATATTTGTTAAATCACATGGACCAACCGTCCTTGCTGTAGGCGGTGAATTAAAAAATACTGTTTGTTTACTGAAAGATGATAAAGCTTTTATAAGCCAGCATATTGGAAACTTGGAAAATCTGGAAGCATATTCATTTTTTACCCACACAATTAACCATTTACAGAGGATTTTTGAAACAAATGCTGATCTTATCACCTACGACATGCATCCGGAATATTTATCAACTAAATGGGCAAAAGATCAATCGGAAATACCCACAATTGCAGTTCAGCATCACCATGCCCATTTAGCCTCTTGCATGGCAGAAAATAATTTACATGATCCTGTAATTGGAATCATTATGGATGGAACGGGCTATGGTGCAGACGAATCAATTTGGGGCGGAGAAATACTGATTGGAGACTATTTTGGATTTCAACGATTTGCTCATTTTGAGCAAATGCCACTTCCAGGGGGTGATGCTGCCATTAAAGCACCTTGGAGAACAGCTGTAGCATATTTGCAAAAAATATATGGATATCTGCCGGATTTGCCCTTCCTTGATAACCTTACACCTGAACCCATCATTGAAATGGTGGATAAGAATGTAAACTGTCCCCAAACATCCAGCTGCGGAAGGTTATTTGATGCTGTGGCAGCTATAAGCGGCGGATTGCAAACGATACGATATGAAGGTCAAGCTGCTATTGAATTCATGCAAAATTCAGATAATTTGGACGTTCAATCCTTTGATTATAAAATTGATATGAAAAATAATATTCGGCGTATGCTTGTATCTCCCATCATACATTCAGTCGTAGATGCAGTTCAAAATGGTGAATCCATGTTAACTTTGAGTAATCGTTTTCATAAAACATTAGTTGATCTGATCACAGAAATCGCAAAAGTTGCTAAATCAGAAACTGGATTGTCAAAGGTAGTTATCAGTGGTGGCGTTTTTCAAAACCATGTACTTTTTGAAGCTGTTGTACCAACATTACTGAAAAATGGATTTGAAATATTTTCTCACAAAATATTACCTATGAATGACGGAGGAATATCGTTGGGTCAGGCAATGATTGCACGTTATAAACAAAAAGCGAAAGAAGGATAAAATTATGTGTCTTGGGATACCGGGAAAAGTCGTTGAAATTTTTGATGAAAATGGCTTGATAATGGGAAATATTGATTATGCAGGAACAATCAACAAAGCATGTCTGGAATACGTCTCTGATATTGAGGTTGGTCAATATACTGTAGTTCATGCCGGTTTTGGAATTTCAATTATTGATGAAGATGAAGCCATGAAAACGTATGAAACCTGGGGTGAGTTTGTTAAGGCTTCTGCAGAAGAAGGTTTGGACATTTTTGGTAACCCATTGAAGGATAAAAATATAGAATGATGAAATATTTAGACGAATTTCGTGATCCGGAAATAGCAAAACAGATTCTATCGGAAATACATAAGACTGTTACAAGACCGTGGGTAATCATGGAAATATGTGGAGGTCAAACTCATTCAATTATTAGAAATGGAATTGATCAAGTTTTGCCAAAAGAGATTGAATTGGTTCATGGTCCCGGTTGTCCGGTATGTGTAACTCCTCTCGAAATCATAGATAAAGCTATTGAAATTGCTGGAAGACCAAATGTTATTTTCACTAGTTTTGGTGATATGCTCCGCGTTCCCGGTAGCAATAAAGATTTATTTATGGTCAAATCTGAAGGTGGAGATGTACGAACTGTGTATTCACCCTTGGAAGCATTAACCATTGCAAAAGAAAACCCGGATAAAGAAATAGTATTTTTTGCCGTGGGATTTGAAACCACCGCCCCCGGGAATGCCATGGCGATTCATCAAGCAGCCAAAGAAGGAATCATTAACTTCAGTGAATTGGTTAGTCATGTGCTGGTACCTCCAGCCATGGAAGTACTGCTTTCTTCTCCTGAAAATCGTGTTCAGGGTTATTTAGCCGCCGGACATGTTTGCACTGTCATGGGATTAGATGAATATGATCCGATTGCAAAGAAATATTCTGTACCCATTGTGGCCACAGGATTTGAACCAATAGACGTGCTGGAAGGAATTTTCATGGTCGTAAAACAATTGGAAGAAAACCGACATGAAGTAGAAAACCAATATTTACGATCTGTACAAAAGGAAGGAAACCGTACTGCGCAGGAATTGATTGCAGAAATATATGAAGTATCAAATAGAAAATGGCGCGGAATAGGTGAAATTCCTATGAGTGGATTAACAGTCCGAGAAAAATATAAATCATTCAATGCAGAAGAAAAATTTTCTGTTGATGATATTCAGACTGAAGAACCGGAATTGTGCATAAGCGGCGTAATTCTCCAGGGATTAAACAAACCAAATGAATGTCCTGCTTTCGGAAAAGAATGCACTCCCACAACTCCATTAGGGGCTACAATGGTTTCCAGCGAAGGTGCCTGTTCAGCATATTATAAATATCAACGTATTGATTAGAAAATGAATATTGAAAATCTTACCTGTCCCCTTCCTATAATGGATCATGATACCATACAACTTGCCCATGGGGCCGGAGGAAAACTATCCAGTGATTTAATTGATACATTATTTCTTCCACGCTTTTCCAACAAAACATTGGAAGCCATGGAAGATCAAGCAGTATTGGATTTCCAGGGGGAACGTCTTTCCTTTTCTACAGATACTTTCGTAGTAGATCCCATTTTCTTTCCCGGTGGGAATATTGGCGAACTTGCCATTAACGGCACCGTGAACGATGTAGCCATGTGCGGTGCTGAACCACTATATTTAAGTGTAGCATTTATTCTTGAAGAAGGATTCCCTATGGAAGATCTGCACCAAATTTTAATCAGTATGGAAAATGCGGCAAATAATGCCGGTGTAACGATTGTAACCGGAGACACAAAAGTTGTTAATAAAGGAAGTTGTGACAAGATTTTCATCAATACAACCGGCATTGGTGTATTGAACCATGATTTGAATATATCATCTGGGAATTTACAAATCGGGGATCGAATAATTGTTTCCGGAACATTGGCAGATCATGGCATGGCTGTCATGACAAGTCGAAAGGGGTTATCATTTCAGACGCAGGTAAAAAGTGATACAGCACCGTTAAATGGATTAGTGAAAAATATGCTCAACGTTTCTCATGGTATTCATTCGATGCGAGATCCAACCCGTGGAGGTGCTGCTACTACATTGAATGAGTTTGCTAAATCTTCGCAAGTTGGAATTTCTTTAATTGATAATACTATTCCCGTAAAACCAAACGTAAAAGGCGCTTGTGAAGTGCTTGGAATCGATCCGTTGTATGTAGCCAATGAAGGTAAACTAATAGCAGTAGTTACAGAAAATGATGCACCCATTATTCTTGAAACGATGAAAAATCATGAATTTGGAAAAGATGCTGTTATTATTGGAGAAGTTGTTGCAGAACATCCGGGAATAGTTACTATGAAAACAAGCCTTGGGGCAAATCGCATTGTAGATATGCCTGTGGGAGAACAGTTACCAAGAATCTGTTGAATAATTTTAAGTTATAGAGTTTTAACGTGTTAAAGATTGTAATTGACAATGGGATTTGAAAAACATTACATAACCAATCAAATACATTTAGTACGGAAACACTAAAAAACTTACAATGGAATTGAATATTCTATACTTAACGGCCGCGTCAATCGGATTTGTTCACACACTTATTGGCCCGGATCATTACCTTCCTTTTATTATGGTTGGAAAAGCACGTTCGTGGTCATTTCAAAAAACAATCTTTATCACAATTCTGTGCGGAGTTGGTCATGTCCTTGGGTCTGTCATTCTTGGGCTAATAGGAATTGCATTAGGCATTACTGTTGGTTTTTTGGAAGAAATTGAATCTGTTCGAGGTGATATTGCTAGTTGGTTACTCATTGGTTTTGGAATTGCCTATGGTTCTTGGGGTTTACGGATTGGGTTCAGGGCAAAAAAACATTCTCATGGACATGTTCATAATGAAGAAACACATCATCACTCACATCATCATCTCGGTAGGCATACCCACATACATGGTAATGAGAAATCTGTAACACCTTGGGCGTTGTTTGTCATATTTGTATTAGGACCCTGCGAACCACTTATCCCAGTATTAATGTATCCTGCAGCTCAAGGAGATTGGTGGACATTGGTTGTCGTAACATTGGTTTTTGGGGTTATCACTGTAGCAACAATGACTCTTGTTGTTATTGTTGTCTTTAAAAAACTCGTAAACCTGCAAATGGGTTTTCTGGAAAAATATTCGCATGCTTTGGCCGGAATAATTATTGCTATTTCAGGAATAGCAATTAAACTCATGGGGATTTGAATGAATGTAACTCTTCCCTTATGGTCAGGTATATTCCTTTTTGGTTTGCAAATAGTTGGATGGGTTATTTCTTATTATTTCTATCAAGTTCATAAAAAACGAATATCCGAAAATGTAATTTGGATACCCAAAATACTCAGTATGAATGATTGCAGATGCGATGAAATAGTTGATAGCACATTTGGAAGAACTTTTGGAAAATCAAATGCATTTTGGGGTATGTTTTACTATACTGCATTTATCGTGGCTATTAGTGAACATATTTTTTCTGGAGTAGTTGGTATAGAATTATTATTTCTTACAGCACTTTTTTCTTTTGCTTTCAGCCTATATTTGGCTTGGGGTTTATTTATACTAAAAGTCTTTTGCAGACCATGCATGGGTGCTCATATAATCAATGCAGTTGTATTTGCTATTTTACTAATATATGTGTGGCCGTTGTTTTAATCGAAGTAATGAATTTAAATAGCCAATCATTTAACCATACCCTTGAAAAGATTTTTGAACATTACATCATCTCCTGGTCGAAATCCTGTATGTATCATTTTTACCAATCCGCCGGAAGAAATTCTATATACTGCAGGTAACGAGTATACTGCATAGCGCATTTTTGAAATATTATCTACATCAACTGCAACTTTAATTTTTAATTTTAGAGATTCTTTCCATTTTTTGAATTCTGCATTATCTCCATTAATTCCAACGATTATTACATCCATTTTCGTTTTGGGATATTTTTCAACGAGTTCATCCAAGTAGGGAACTAATTGTCGGCAAACTGTACACCGTGGTGATACAAAGCATAATAAAAGCGATTGTGGAGGTCGATCCCATTCTATAAATCCAATTTTTGAACCATCTAAAAGTTCAGCATAAAAGCCGGGTGCAGGGCCACCCAGTTTCGCACCCTGTTTTGAATGATATATCACTGCATTTATAAAAAACCCAAAAAGAATTGATACAATTACAAGGACTATAATCCCCAAAGAACTCATTTTTCAAGCCATTGCATGATGATTTCTTTACCTTTATCTACAGCTTTTGGTACTAATTGTTGCACTTCTTTTGTTAAACCTACATTCATTTTCATACTTATTGGTGGGATTCCAATGAGAGCAACTTCCTTTGGTACTTTTCCATGAAGTTTTGCAATAGATAACAATTCACTTAATCCAATTTGGTGAGAAGACATTTTCCGATGGATAAATGCAGGTAAATCTTCTTTTTGGTAAACATATACTTTAAAATCATATTCTTGGGGGATAATGGCATCAAATATTAATAGGCAATCTGCTGATTCTATATAATCCAGTAAATATACACCCTGAGTTCCTCCATCAATAATGTTTACATTGGCTGGGAAATCATTATTTGCCTCTAAGTACCGAACTGCTTCTACTCCAAATGCCTCATCACCCAAAATGAGGTTCCCCAATCCGAGGACATTTATTTTTTGTTCCATAAAACTATGAATCCTCGAAACAGTGTATTGAATTGTATTCCAGTTATATTAATGATTTAATCAGCGTACTCTGGACATTCCTCAACTTTATGTTTATACCCTGTTACAATCGATGATGTAACACTGGAACGATCGACAATATCATGACGAACTACTGCGTAAATGTGCAGAATCAAATATACCGGGAAAACCCATGCAACTAAATGATGCATTGTATGCATACTCTGGCTGCTGCCAAAAATAAGCACTACCCAGCCAAACAACGAATCAGTAAAACCGCCTGGATTATTTTCACCATACATTGCCAATCCAGTTAAGACCATAAACCAAGACCCACAAAATATGAAGAGAAAATGAGTCAATGCAGCCACAGGATTATGTCCACAATAATTTGGTTCTTCCTTTTTAAGAAAAAAATATGCTCTCAGTTGATCTTTAAATGGCTGACCCCACCAAATTGGTGACCATGGTTTAAATCCCGCAAAGCGACCATATTTATCTTCACCAAACAAAGCCCAGTATAATCGAAACAGAAAGTTGGCAATAAATACAAATGCTGTTGCAAAATGTATATATCTAAACCATGCCATTTTATGATACCAAACTGCTTCTCCTACACTTGGACTTAAAACGGGTGCAGCAATGTATAAACCCGTAATGAATAATATTGTCACACACAGTGCATTTATCCAGTGGTAAACTCGAACGGGCATTCTCCAAACATATTGTTCTTCGTATAACTGTCCCATATTTACCTCCTACGATATTTTTACAGATGTGATTTCATTTCCGTTCATATCCAGAATATGCGATGCACAAGCGAGACATGGATCAAAAGAGTGAATTGTGCGGAGAACTTCGAGCGGTTGTTCGGGATCTGCCATAGGCGTTCCCTTCAATGCGGCTTCATACGCACCTGATTTTCCATTTCCATCTCTTGGAGAAGCGTTCCATGTAGATGGTACAACAATTTGGTAATCTTCGATTTTTCCTTCTTTTATGTGAATCCAGTGTCCTAAAGCACCTCTGGGTGCTTCTGTATAACCGAATCCCTTACAATCTGATGGCCAACGGTCAGGATCCCATTTTTCATTATTGAACACCTGTGTATCACCTGCTTTAACATTGGCAACTAATTGATCGTAATAATGGGTCATGAATCCAGCAGTCTGTTTGCATTCAATTCCCCGAGCGGCTGTTCGCCCTAAGGTAGAAAACAGTGCTTCGGGTCCAACATCAAGCGTTTTTAATACATAGTTAACTGTATCCACAATCATGGGGACTTTCTTTGCGTATGCTACAAGCACTCGTGCCAGTGGACCCACTTCCATTGGATTGTTATTCCATCTGGGTGTTTTCAACCAACTGTATTTCCCTTCCGTATCAAGATGTTTATAGGGCATCTTTGGTACTGCATCCGGTTTTGGTGTTGTTTCCCCTTCCCATGGATGAAGTCCGGCACCATCTCCGCCTGCATAGGAATACCAAGAATGTGTCACCTCTTCCTTCACTTGATTCATATCCCGAGGATCCACATCATGAATTGTACTTAAATCCTTATTCAGAATTGCGCCTCTGGGCCAAAGTAATGAACTAAAATCATCTACATCAGATTCAGGAAAATCACCATAAGACATAAAATTCCCTAATCCTCCGCCATGTAGCCAGCCTTTATAAAAACCGGCAATAGCAATCAAATCTGGAATATAGACTTGGTCAATGAACCTATTTGTATCATCAATGATTTGCTTTACTTTGTTCAACTGTTCAATATTGATCGCCATGTCACTATCGGGATCAATAGAACACGCCATGCCGCCAACCAGATAATTCGGATGGGGATTTTTTCCACCAAAGATAGCATGGATTTTTACAATCTCTTTTTGAAAATCCAGAGCTTCAAGGTAATGTGCCACTGCCATTAGATTTGCTTCCGGGGGAAGGAGATATCCCTTATGTCCCCAGTACGCATTGGAAAATATCCCCAATTGGCCACTTTCTACAAACGTAGTTAAGCGAGTCTTCAGATCTTTAAAATATCCAACAGATGATTTCGGCCAGGATGGACTGACAGCTTGCGCCAGTTCTGATGTTGCTTTAGGGTCTGCACTCAAAGCTGAAACTACATCTACCCAATCAAGTGCATGAAGATGGTAGAAATGGATCAAGTGGTCTTGAGTTTGTTGTGTTGCATTCATCAAGTTTCGTATGATACGGGCATTGGTTGGTATATCAACTCCAATGGCATCTTCAACACACCGAATAGATGCCAATGCATGTACTGTAGTGCAAACACCACAAATCCTTTGAGTAAATGCCCATGCATCTCTCGGATCTCTTCCTTTTAATATAAGTTCAAGTCCACGCCACATGGTTCCACTGCTAAATGCATCTTGAATTGTATTATTTTCATCTAATACTGCTTCAATCCGTAAATGTCCTTCTATTCTTGGAATTGGATCAACAACGATTCGTTTTGCCATGATTTAGCCCTCCTCTTTCTTTGCGGTTTCATCTTTTAGATTATTCTTCTGTATTGCCGTTCCCACAGCATGGGCCGCCATACCAGCTGCTGCTGCTCCCACAGCGACCATACCAATCTTATCAGCATTTGTATTTGTTCCTAAAAATGCAACATCAGCTAATCGTGTGTAAAACGGTCCATTATCCCAGAATCCCGGTTCCGAGCATCCGAGACACGGATATCCGGCTTGGATGGGATAACTTGTTCCTTCATTCCATTTAACTGTTGAACATGAATTGAACGTGGTTGGTCCTTTGCAACCCATCTTGTATAAACACCAGCCTTTTTTTGCTCCTTCGTCATCAAAATTCTCAACAAACATTCCTGCATCGAAATAAGGTCTGCGATAACATTTATCATGAATACGGGTACCGTAAAACGCTTTCGGACGCTTCAGTCTGTCTAATTCAGGGAGTTTCCCAAATGTTAAAAGATGGGTAATGACTCCAGACATAACTTCCGCAATCGGTGGGCACCCCGGTACATTTACAATGGGTTTATCCTTTATGATTTTATGAATGGGAGTTGCACCGGTGGGATTAGGCTTTGCATTCTGCACACAACCAAATGAGGCACATGAACCCCAGGCAATAACTGCCATGGCATCGGCGGCAGTTTCCTTTAACATATTTGTAAAAGAATCCCCATTTACCATGCAATAAACACCATCATCTTTTGTAGGAGCATTCCCTTCAACTGCAAGTATATATTCACCTTTGTAATCCTTCATGATTTGTTTGCGTATTGCTTCCAATTGATGACCGGCTGCTGCACTGAGTGTATCATCGTAATCCAAGGAAATCATATTTAGAACGATATCAGCTGCGATTGGATGGGATGACCGAATGAATGATTCACTGCAGCATGTACATTCTAATCCATGGAGCCAGATAACGGGAATCCGCGGCTTGGTGTCCATCGCTCTCACGATTCTGGGTACAAAAGCAGATGAGAATCCAAGGTAAACTGACATGAGACTACAAAATTTCAAAAAATCCCTTCGGTTTACACCTCTCGCTTCTAATAGTTCTTGATAAGTTGTCTCTTTTTTCATTGTTCTACTCCCTGGGTTATCTGACTATTTAAGTAATTAAACTTCATTTAATGATTACAACATTTAATCATAATCGATGAAGTTTTTATAGAAATCAATGGTAAAAAATAATTTTGGAGGGAATTTTTGAGGGCAAGAAAAAAAGTGGGTTTTTTAAAATCGAAATAACTTATTGATAAGAATTGTAAAGTTTTACATTTGTCACAAAATATTTTTAATCTTATCAATTTGATCCTATATTTTTATATAACTTTTATAAAGCTAATTATCAGAGAGATAATAAGCAAGGAATTTTTAAGATATATATACCTTATTATCATTATATATTTAAAATTCAAGTATTATATAAATTATCTGTCCTCGCTTCTTCCAAGGGCTAGTTGAATCATAATAGCTCCAATGAAAACCAGCCAACGATTTGTTAAGTGAATTCTGACTTCATAAGAATTTGCTTAATAATTATAATTCGATTTTCTCATTTAAAATAATGAATAAACAAAAGCCCTCGAAAAATCGAGGGCTTTTGTTGAACTAAACAATAAAATCCTGGTATTTATTTCATGAAGACCATTTTTTTACTATCCTTATACATATCACCACTCTCACTACTTATGACTGTCATATCATAAATATACATACCGGAAGCTATCGATTGTGCATTCAATGTGATTTTGTATTCACCAGGAGTCATGTGCTCATCAGTCAATACAACGATTTCCTTTCCAAGTAGATTGTACATAACAATCTTTACTTGCCCAGCCAAATGTACTTTGAATGGTACGACAGTTGTCGGGTTAAATGGATTTGGATAATTTTGTCCCAACGAATGGCGTTCAGGTATGGTTCCGTCTACCCATTCAACAGTAGCAAGAATCTGATCAATATTCCACCATGTACCGTTTGGTCCAAAGTAATGAAGTAATGAATCTGCTAAGGCAATATCTGTCGCTTCTGTCCAATCTTTCAATGTAGCGTCTGCACCTGTTCCAAATAAAGGTGTGGCTCCATTTTCAATACCTCTATGACAACTTGCTGCACATGCGTTTGGCATTCCGTAAGCAATTGTTTTTTGAGGTCCCATTGCTTCAAATGTATGAGAATGGATATCATAATGTACCGCTGATTTAATCGTCTTTGGCATATGACATTTTGAGCATCTACTCTCTCCGGTTTCAACAGGATCATATACATGATTCGTATGAGCTGATACAACTGCTGCAATTTCTGCTTCATAAGTAATTGGATCTGCAACCATTTCAACAGCAATATCTGCAAAATCTCCGTGTGTAGCATGGCACGCAAGACATAAGGTATTGTTATCATTCTCTGTCGCAACGATTATTTCGGCATCTAGACTATCATGCTCAACTAATTCTGTACGAATTTGATGCTTTTCTAGATTATGAACATCATGACATTCATAGCACGTAACCTTATGATAAACAAACGTTGGTTTATCACTTTCGTAGAGATCAGACCATTGCTGATGATGCTTTTTAGAACTTTGTTTTTCGCTTTCGCTAGCACTACCATCTCCATAATATCCACCATGATCTACATAGTAATCTTCCCAAGCATCACCTACTTCCCAATCAAGCATATTTGCGTCATCATAAGGAAAATGGAATGTTTCGTTGGGGTAACTTGATCCGCGAGAGTGACAAAATCCGCACATGTCATTTGCTTGATCTGCCGTCAAATTTGCTGGGTTAATAATGTCAGCAGCAAGACCTGATGCATTATGAGCAGAACCGGGTCCATGACATCGTTCACAACCGGTATTTACTAAATCCAGTGTTCCATCACCATCAACATCATACACACTACTTCCTACATCATTTGCACCTGCATCAGGAGCATCTGCTACCCATTCGCCGTCTGCGGTTTCAGTCATTACTGTGTGATCAAAGTGACATCCTACACATTGCTTTTCAAAATTCCGCTTTTGTGTATTTGCCGACGCTACAATGTCTGTTACTGTTACTGTGGCAGCACTGAATAGAGGCGTGTAATCTCCGTTTTCTGGATCCGTGTACCATGCTTCAGGATGGTAACCCACATATTCATGGGTCTTTTCATTGTATTGAACGGGTGAAACATAGTGACTCGCGGTTTCCCCGCCTGCGGCCAACGGTACTTTTAGGATATATCGCTGTTTATACAAACCACTACCACCGTAGGTCAGCATCACAGGCATGGTTAAATCACCGATAGTAACAGTATATTGATCCGCACCACTGTCATAACCCAACACAGGTGCATTTGTACCGTAATCAGCAAATGCCGATGTTATGGATGCGTCAGATAAACTCAAACCATCCATAAAATCGTCAGTACCGTTTTGATTCGCGTCAGCTACAATTCCAGTTAAATCCACCATAGTATTTGCGCCAAGCGGAACTGAAAATCCGTTGGCGTGCATGGTGGTTCTCCACCCTGTCATATCACCCAAACCGACATTATTATGACAAACAAGACATGCTTCATTTCCCACATAGTCTTGAGCAAAAACAATACCAGTAAAGATGAGCATTATTGATAACTTTTTCTTCATTATTAACTCCTTTTACCTTTGATTAACTAAGACTTATTTAACATGTTGAGAAATTACTTTAAAATATAAAAGATATCAAGATCTTAATATCATTAATATATATTTTAAAATTTATTAATTGTGTTTTATAATACCGTCAAAAACTACTAGTAGAGTCGTATAAAGAAAAATTTATGTTTTATAAATAACTATTTTTATTTTATAAATGATAACATTACAAATATATATTTATATTATTATCAATTTGATAATTGAGAATTAAATAGACAATGAATTTGATATCAATTTGATTATTTGATGGTTTTCATTTTCATTTTTAGACATTTATTATATTATGGCGTTTTACATATTCTTTAGTTTGATAACAGCATTGATTTAATATCAATTCTCCGTTTTTTAAAGCTTCAATTTCACCCATTATTTTTTCATAATCCTTTAAATGTTTTTCCTTGTATTCATGTACGCTCATTCTGCCATGGAGCCAAGTCATTGACATTGGGTATTCTTTTGGGTGAAATAATACAAAAAATAAATGCCAGATTATAATTGCAAGTGTTGCCAGCCAAGCTTCGTAATAATGAAATACTTCTGCAACTTTAATCAACCATGTCCATTGAAATCGTCCAAACCATTCCGGAAACCATAAAATAAACCCAGAAACAACCATAATAATTGTACCCCAAATTAATGCCCAATATTCCAATTTTTCTGTGTAATCAAAACGAAAGTATTCTGGTTTTCTTTTATCTTTAAAAATAGAATAATTCATGGTTTGAATAAATTCTCTTATATCACTGAATTTTGGTAAAAGCGTAGCAAAAAACTGTCTCCCTGATTTTAAAATGATTAATTCAACAATATGCCAAAATGATAATGCGATTAATAAAACAGCTGCTATTCGGTGCAGCAAACTACGCAATATTTCATCCATTCCAATAACTGTCAAAACCTTGACCCATATTGATTGGGGAAATTTTAATGCAAAACCAGTAATGACTAGAGCAATAAACGACAACATTAATATATAATGCTGAATTATCTGTGATTTAGTGTATCGTTGGATATAATCTTCTGATTTTTCACGATTGTATTTGGTACGAACATGCCCAATGAAAATGATCCCATTATGGAGAATCATACCTCCAATCGTTATAATAATTAGATAAATATATACGATTTTTACATACCATTCTACAGGCCGTTCAGCCATCAAAACAGATTGATGTGTATAAGATTGAGCAAATGTAGATGTAGCTCCCTCATGGCATTTTGCACAAGTTTGCGTCAAATTAATTGAATGAATAGAAGAACGGGGATTTTTCTCATCCAAAATAGCGTGTGCTTCATGGCAATCAAAACATGTTGCTGAATGGTCGTTCCCTTTCAATACTGCCAACCCATGGTAGCTATCCTGATAAGATGATATTTTTCCTTCACCTAAACCATATTTCTGTATGAGCCTTTCATTTTGATGACAGCGAGCACATGTTTCTTCGGCGGCGGCTCTTTTCGTTAGAGGGGAATCTTTGTGCCCTAACCCTAATATTTCATGTTCACCATGACAATCCACACAAGCGGGAGATTCCCTCTCGCCACGCGTCAGCGCTTCCCAGTGAACACTAGATTTATATTCTTGGTATATACCTGTATGACATTCACCACACGTTTCTGCAATATTAGAATGGTCTATGGATGAAGTTGGGTCAGTTCCCTTTTTAATATCATGATATTTATGACAATCATTACACGTGGCTGCTTCATTATTTCCCTTGACTAACTCAATAGCATGGTAACTTTTTGAAAAAAGTTCAACAGGGTGAAGATTGGGAATATTATACTTTTCAACTAATTCCGGTTTTGCATGACACTCACCACAGGTACTGGCAAGGTTTAACGGATATGTTTTGGAATCCTCTAAATCCGATGGTAAAATATTATGGCTTCCGTGACAACTCCAGCAGTGCGCTGCTTCTTTTTCTGATTCAGTAGCAATTAAGGAAACTCCATGAACACTTTTAATCCACTCTTCAGATGCATCTTCATGGCAGTCGCTGCAGTCACTACATACATCTCTGTATTTTGCCCCACCCTCATCACCGTGATCAATTCCAGTTTCAATAACAGTGCTATGACAATCACCACAATCCAAATCCTCATGAATAGAATCATCTAGAATAATATCGTCATGGCAATCCATACAAGCATCTGTATCTAGTTCATCATCAACCTGCCCTACAAGGGTTGGCATCAAAAAAATAAATACAAGAATAAAAAGAATAAGCTTAATTCTGATTAAGGATATCATTGTTCAATTTATCTGGTAATTGATTTATAATCAGATTCCATTTTATCAATCAAGTTGTTAACATATTCAATATTATGCACGCCACCACTACCTTCCTTTTTTATTCTACTTATAACTGTTTCAATTCTTTCATAAGACTGTTTTTCTGCTCGGGTAAGGGTATTCATTGAAATTTGTTTTAATTGTACATTCAATATTTCTATTCGTTCAGAGACTCCTTGCTGCCATTCAAAAACCATGTCAGCATATTCATCTTCATGGCAGTCCACACAAGAACGCTGACCTTGTATACCAGAAATTATGCTGCGATCAAGATGGCATTCTGCACAGGTTACCTCCTCTTCATACATAACATCCGGGATTTCCTCATCGGACAAATCGGTAATTCCGGTATATAAACTTGCCTGCAGTTCATGGCAACTTTCACAATCCACTTCATCTTGAGTATGATGACAAGACAAGCAATCGCTTTTAGACATGAGCAATTCACCATGTTGAGTGCGGTTTGAATGGCATTGTGAGCATTCTAATCGATTTTTAACGAGATGAATATTGTGGGAAAAATCAATATCAAAAACATTCACGACCACATCTTCCATTCCAAAATGACAATTGATACACTCAGATGGTACAATTTTTCCGTAAGAAGATATATCCGGAATGATCTTTTCAGATTTTAGAGATTTCAATGCACTTTTCAGATTCCGATGGACGGATAATAGTAATTCATCCGAATATGCCACATTATGAACGATATTCCCATCTTTAACCAGTTGATAATTATATCCTGCCTCTTCAATTAAAGATTCAACATGTTGTCTGGATTTATCCTGAACATTGGATAGTTTCATTTCTCTTCTTACACTCACCAATGATGATTCGGTAGATTCCATTTTTTTCAACATCAATTTTTCCCATTGATCGAGGATTTTACCGTATCCTTTACCATGACATATTTCACAGGATTCAGCTTTGGCTTCCATAGTCTGACCTAAATCTCCATTTTTTCCGTTTACACTGTGAAACACATGGCATGCCTGACAATTTAAACCACCTTCATACATAGGATTTGGATGGGAGGGTACATGCTTCCCCCCTGTCCCGGAAAATAAATAATACTGTGGGAGATGGGAATCTTCATGGCAGGATTGACAATCGGGAATTATTTCAGCAGATCTGGAAACGGATTTATGCTGAATGAGAGAATGGCAATTCTGGCACTCCACTTTATGATTTGTGACATGATTCAGATGGATATATTCAACTTCATTGATGCGTTCAATTTTACCTATTTCAGCATGACATGAACTACACCGTTCCACAGGTACTGCCCCATCTCCTACTTGCATAGAACCATGACATTTTTTACAGTCAATTTCTTTTTCTACGACAAAACGATGGTCATAAGACAGTTCAGGATTCGTACCCACAGGCGCATCATGACACCATGTACAATCATCAATTGGCGCATCTTCCGGTTGGTTTTTAAAGTGACATAAAAAACACGAATTTTCAGTAACAGTCATATGATCGCCCTGAACAATCTGTGAATGGCAACTGGTACAGCGCAGTTTCTTTTCCCGCCTTAACTTTGTTACATGGGGTTCATGATCAAAAATAATCCCTTCTTTAAATTCTACTTTTCCTTCCAAAAGCCTTTGCTCATGACAACCTGAACTCAAACAGCTTTCATCAGTAATTTCCGCCCATGGTTTGCTTTTTTTATACACGCCTGTAAAATAATTCACCACCATGGATGCAGCTGTTAATTTCCCTTTCAACTTGGATTTCAACCCTGGTGGAAAGTGGCAATCTGTACAGGTTACATCAGAATGAGTAGAAGTTTTCCAACCATCTACATAGGGTTGCATAAAATGACATGTAGAACAGAAATCTGGTTTTGACGTGTATTCCAATGATGCAAACAAAACAATGATAAACACAGCAATAACGCCTGTTAACACTACAAGCACCTTGAACATTTTAGTCTTCATTTTTCTATGAGAAAAATGTTCCGATAATAATCACAATAAGCAGAATAAAACCGATTGCTAAAAAGGTATATCCGGCAATATAAAATAACCGTTTTAACCAAACAGGAAGTGGTGATGTTAGTCGAGCTTTGTATTCCTTTTCTGAAAGGTTTTCATATTCTAATGGCCTTTCTTCTTGGAATGATTCTTCAGTCATCCGTCCGGTAAAAATGACTTCATCCATGGGAAAAGCACCGGGACGCATATGAGTATTAAAAAAATGAACTGTAAAAATAAATCCAGTCGCAAGCAATGCTTCTTCTGAATGAATGATATGGGCAGCATTGATGAGCCAACCGGGCATTAACTTTGTAAAAAATTCGGGAAACCATAATGTAAGTCCCGAAGCACCAATGATTCCCATCCCCCAAAAAACAGCAAAATAATCGAATTTTTCCCAATAAGTCCAACGGCCAAATTTGGGTGGGTTTTTCTTTGCTCCTATGAAATAAGCAATATGATTGAAAAAATCAAGGAAATCCTGCCAATTAGGCACTAAGCTATCCGGTCCCCAAAAAACACCTTTTTTCTTCTCGCCAAACCGCTTATACAACACCTTTCCAAGATGTAAAGCAAATATGATGAAAAATAAGGAAGCAGCAAATCTGTGAAATATAGCTGCAGCCCTAAATCCTACAATATTATTGGCAATCCAATTTGCAAATTCTGTATGACTATATTTCAGCGGAAGACCTGTACCAGCCAGTGTCAGGAAAGAAAGGATAATACCTAAATGCATAAGTCGTTCAACCTTCCCAAACCGGCGTACGCGAAATGCAGATTTCGGCTTCTTCTTAATTGGACCTTCAGAAATTCTGCGAATCGTCAGACGTATAAGCCATAAAAGCGTATGTCCACCAAACACAAGCAAAACACTTCCTAAAAGGAAAACCATAAATGTATGAATACCACTTAATATTTGATTTTCATCATGAATCATGGGGGAATAATGTTGCAGGTATTTAACAAAATTGATATTCACATTTTCGTGGCATTGACCACAGGTTTCTATTATATGAGCCTGGCTGATAGTTGAAGCTTCATTTTCACTTGGAAGAATTGAATGATTGTCATGACATGAAACGCAGGTTGCAAATTCTTCACCCTGGTAACCTAATTGATACATTTGACCGTGGTAAGAGGTACTATATCCCTTCAGAACATCCGGATTAAGTTGGAATTTCATTGTCATAGATCTGTCACCATGACAATTACCGCACATTTCTACTACAGACTGACCTTTAAGTGTTTCCCCGGGTTTTTGAATAATGCGCTGTCCATGACAATCCATACATCCCGGTGCTTCTTCATGTCCTTTTTCCTTAGCGATAAAGTGGGATGATTTCTCGTATTCAGTTTGCTGTTCAGGATGGCAATCAACACATGACTTCTCCAAACCATTATCCATGTAATGATCCGGTGCCTGGGAATGATAATCATGGCAGGAACCACAATCTGCATTTTCATTGGATTGTAATTTATCAATTTGGCTACGATGAATAGCTCCATGAGCATCATTTTCACCCGTAATCAAAGAAGCGTTATGACATGTTAAACAAACTTCTGTTAGGTTTAATTCAAAGACAGAAGATTTCGCATCTGCCAACATTTCTGTTGAATGACCAGTATGGCATACAACACACGTTGCCAACCTCGGGTCATCATTCTCGGCTGGTCTGTGAATGGATTTTTCATAATCAGTATGGCATTCAGTGCATACCTGATCCAATTTTGCAACAGAAACGTTACTCTCATTATCACGAGGTGATAGTACTTTATGTTTCGCATGGCAGTCTGAACAGACAGGAGCATTTAAGTTACCGGTCAATACTTCTCTGTAATGACCACTTAAATCATAGTTTTTAACTTTTTCTTCATGACAATCCCTGCAAGACTCGGTTAACTGTATTTTCCATTGTCCCGGTGTAAATAAATCTTTTTCCTGCTTATTATGGGGTGAATGACATGAAACACAGGTGACAACCGATGATTCCGATTCTGTATCCCAATGGGCAGAATGGAAAAAATCATCTAAGATATCCTGGTGGCATACTCCGCATACCTTCCGTGGTTCTCCTTGCCAGGAGATCTCGTGCTTCCCATGACAATCTGAACAGGTAGGTATGGATGTATAACCCTTATCAATTAACGGCTGGAAAAATCCGCTTATAAATTCACTTTGGGCATCTTCATGACAGGTACCGCAGTCCGGTATTTCAGGACGGAATTCATGAAAATCCTCTTCCCCGTCTAAATCAGTATGGCAGTCAATACATTCAAATCCTTCGTGAGGGGTTCCCTCAAATAATGCTTCATAAACATAGAGAGATAATGGAACGCCCCTCCTTTCGATTTCCATTGTTTCATCATCGTGGCAATCCAGACATGTTTCATTATCCTGTGCTATAATATATAGGGGAAATACTGTAAGCAGCAGCTGCCATTTGATAAAACGTAACATGTATTTCCCCTAAAGCTTTTTGCTATTCCATATCATCCGGATATGGATGCAGAATCTCATTATATCTCTTATCGTAGTCAAATGGCTTGTACGTTGGGCTTGATTCATTATGACATTGTTTGCATGTACCTTCGTCTATTCTCCATAATCCTACCGAAACGGCATCTGTTTCACCTTTATATACTGCAGTCATCACTTTTTTCTTTTTATACAGTGACCCTGGACCATGACAGGATTCGCAACCAACAGTTTGTAATCCTCCCATACGTTTTACAGCTTTAGTGGGTTTACCCTTTTCCGTCTTTTCTTCCCAAAAGGCTGCATCTTTTACTTCATATCCACCCATTCCATAACCGGTTGAATGGCATTTTAAACATTGATCTGCTTCCCAAGGTGATTTCGTCAATCCTGCTTTTTTTGCAATGGCAATTGATTCTTCCGATTTCAATGTTTCAAAAGCTTGGGCATGGGGGCCAGCTTCCCATTTTTTAAATTGCGCACCTTTTTTTTCACTTTTATGGCAGGTTTTACATTTATTGATACCAATATATTCGAAATCCTGTGCCCATAAAAATGAGAGAAATATTAATAATATGATTTTCATTGTGTTACTCCTTTCTATTTATTATCCTCAATACGCATGACAGAGATTGCAGCTCATTTCCACAATTCCTCCTGTTAAATCATCCCCATGGCATATCCTACAGCCATCCAACCCCCTTGTATCAGCTGCTATACCATGAAACAAATCTGAATCTTTGTTCATCCATTCACTCCAAGCTGGATGACCGCTGGGACCACCTGCATGACACTCATAACAGGATACACCGCTTGTACCACCAAAGTAATCATTCTTTTCATAACCGCCGTGACAGTCTTTACAAACAATAATACCGCTTTCAGCTATCTTTTTTGGATGAGAATTCTCTGCTCCCGATATGATCCATTCATCGGGATGAATGGGCGGATTCGCTGGTTCATTACAAGCAGAATAAATTAAAACAAGAATAATCAGCTGTAAAAATTTATACTTCACCTTGTCTCTCCATGGCAGCGTAGACATGTTGGGTCAGCGGATGATTCATGGCAAACTTGGCAGACATCGGCAGCTTCTAATGCAAATGAACCATGTTCACCACCCTTTGGCAGAAATATGCCTGCCCAATTGGGAAAATTATGATTCATGGGCATTACATTTTGGGAACGGTGGCAGGAAGAACAATCATCTTCCCTGCTATGACATGTAGAACATTCATATACTCCGACCGATGCCTCCATCCCATGAATGGACAAATAGTCACTGTTATGAACATCCAAAGTAAATTGCTCATATTGATGACAGTTGTCACAATAATTATTATCATGGCAAAAGGAGCAATTATCCGCTTTAAAATCATTCATGACCAATCCGTGCTCACTTTTCCATGAAACTAAATGACTTTTTGGCTTTTGATTTTCATGACAAGATTGGCAATCTTTTTCTTTCCACACATAGCCTGTTTCTGTTCCATCATCACTATCAATTCCGCTATGACAGGATTGACAATCTTCATAGGTTTCCAAATGGGTTTTATGAGAAAAAGCCGGTCGGCCTTTGCGTGTTGGAATTTCAGCATACGTGAGGGGATCATCTGCATGTATATGGCATAATTCACAGTCACTATCATCTGAATCATCATCCACTGCATCTTCATGGCAATCAGCACATACACCATCCATCAACGGGAGTAGACTATGATCATTAACTGACACTGATAGTTCAACACCGCCATGGCATTCTTCACAGGTGAGTTCCTCGTCCTCAATATGGTAATTATGGGGGAAAAATATCTGATCCCTTTCCTGGGCAAAAGTAAATGAAATCAGAAATATGGTAAGTATATTAAATCTTAACATATATGACAGCTCCTGCTCTGCCATCCTTTTTATAATATGCGTTAACATGATATCTACCAAAAATTTTGATATTTAATTTTTCCTTCAGATTCCAATCCACCCAGCTATACACACTGGAGGAATTTATAGGCTCAATAATATCATTGTAATCAAATATTTTTAATGAGAGATTACTGCCAAATCTCATTGTTTTTCCAACATGTTGTAAAACCCCTACTGTACCGCCATAGATGAACTGGTTATCTCTTTGACCGGCGATAAATGCAACATAATATTGCTTAAAGAAAAATTGTGAATTGTAAAATACTGTACCATGTGAACCCGACCGATAATTTATTTTTTGCATCCATTGTAATTTTGAATTCATCATCCAAGTCCAACCTGCACTATAAGTCATGGGAATTTCCAAGTTTTTTACCCAGGGCCAGGGAGTCACTCCATCCATTCGAATTTGATGCAGTCCAAAATTCAAGCGATGGTTATTCAAATGTTTACTAATGGATACCCGTGCAAAATTCAATTCATTGTTTTCTAAATCAATTGCAATATTTTCATGAATATTCATACCAAATACTCTCCAGTTTGAAGTCATGCCCATGTGTGGGCGGAGAGTATCGTTTTCTCCTTCAGTCCAGTAAGATACATTTATAGATTGATTTAATTTTTGTATACTCCATGAAGAATGGAAAAGTGTTTTATTTGTATATACTCCCTCAGAAAAAAAGTTTGATTGAACGTATGCGGTATCACTGAAATCAATAACAGATTTAAATCCTCCTAAAACTTCAAATTTTCCATACTTCTTTGTGAAAATTTCAGCCTGGATACCGTCTACCCGAACATTGGCAATAGATGACCAATAATTAAAACGACCTAATTTGAGGGAAAAAGGGTGATGCTCCCAATTAAGATTAAATTCATATACTCTGAAAGGATTCACATATCGATTCGTTTCAGATCCATAATCCATCCGTGCAGAAAGTTTGAATGAACTAAAAGATTGATTATAATTGAGCATTGAACGCCAATAAGTTGATTGCTCGTCAAATGTTCTTAATTGGGGATATAACACAGAGGTTGTGACCTCTAAATTGGTTTGAGAGATTGCAGTTCGTGGTAAGATTGCAAGGAGGGAAGCCAGGAACATGAATGTACAATTTCTCATACTTTTACCAATTTTATTGAGGCCACAACCAGCCATGTTATATTAACTTGTTCATTTTATCAACATTGTTGAATATTTAGTGAACATTATTTTTCATAAATGGATATTATTATTCGTCTTATTCTAATTCGTAATCACCGGGAGCATTTGCGCCAGGTGTACCATTAGTTGCATCCCATTTATGACTTTCAAGATTTGTCCAGATTAAACCGTTCGCACCCTTTATCAAACTTTGGGCGTCATACCCTAATACAGTCAAATAAGCAGTAACAACACCTGAAGTTTGACTTGTCCAGCAATAGGTTACACATGTTGCATCCGGGTCATACAGACTGATTCCACCATTTTCAATACCGAGGTCATTGATACGGTGAGCACCAGCAATATGCCCATAATGATTCCATGAATCTTCATCCCATTTATTATTGATGAAGTATTGCTCGCGATCGGTCAAAATACTTGGAGCAGATGCATATCCATATCCTTCCGTTAATAGATATTGAACTCTTTCAGCCAATAATGTTGCACCATCTTCTACTTCTTCATTAGAAACTGCAGGATAATCATACTCAACATCAGTTGCCGGTGTACTTGCAGTTATGAGCCAATCGCTGGGATAATCAAGTGCTATGTCGGAAACAGATCCTGTCCATTTATCATAAGCTGCATCACCTCCAGCATCGCTGGGTCCCCATGCACTCATCCCAAATTTCATGCTTTTTGCAGTTGGGTAGCCACTAAGTCTAAGGGCGACCAGTACCTTGCATGCGCCAATACCTTTGTAACAATGGACAACAATTGTTTTCCCACCATTATTAGCAGCTACATCAAGGATTGTACTAGCATCAGCAAAAACAGCTCCCGGTACATGACCTGCATCATATGCTTCTTGGGACCGTGTATCAATTACGTAGTAATCATCAAGACTCTCGTGAACTGCTGAAGCAGTTATAATCCAGCCATCAAGTATATCAGGCAGATCCAAGTTTTTCTCAACAAGATACTCAGTTAATGTAGTAAGATCTTTTGCTTCTTTCTCATCTTCACAACCAAACATGAAAAACATCATGCTTACTGAAAGCAAAAGAACCATCCATTTTGTTAGTTTCATTTTATTTTCCTCTCTTTTTACAGGTTTTTTCTATATTGATTATCTAGGCTATGAATCATGTGCAAATTTTTCCATTCTTTATGGATCCAATGGGTCCCACGATGTTGGCAAATGATCATCAACTGTTGCTTTATCATTTGCACCAGATTCATCTGCATGTAAATCACTCCTTAATAGAAATCTATTTGTATTTAGTAACCGGATAGAATCCGGAATACTCGAGCTCAAATGACAGTTTTGGCTGCAGGATACTCCGCCTGTAGTATCTGTTTGAACTGTAAATTTTCTTATATTATGAGGACTCGTATATTCCCAGTTGGGTCGCTGGTTTTCATCATTCATATTGATAAGTTCACCCCAATTGACGAATGTACTGTCATCGGTTGGTATATGACGTACCACAACCCATTTTCCTTTATGTAATTCAGGCTGCCAATTATATCCGATTTTAAAAGTGTTTTCCGATGTCGTTCCTTCACCACCAACGTGGCAATTGCCACAATTTTTATACGGCTGAGAATGACACACATAACAGGCTAGCTCACTGATTGCTCCGCCAACCGGCCAATGCATAGAATGATAAGTGTTTGAAGTTGATGCATCAGAATGGCAGCCGTCACAAGTCGGCAAACCGGCTACATGATACCGCGATTGTGGTGGATTTGCTTCTTCTGTTCCGTCACCGTGCATATCTTCGGTGTGGCAATCCCAGCATTTTTGTCTACCGTAATGAACATCTGCTCTACCGGTAATAAGCCCCGTCAAATCGATACCCGCTCGAGTTTCATGGCAAGCTATACAATTTTCCAGTTCACTTTTAGCAAATTTATGGTTTCTATACGGTCCATTTTCAATTAGCCCTCCGCCCTTACTATTTGGACGGCTTACATGACATTGGCCACACGTTGTATGACATGAATAGCAAGAGACTTCCCAACCGCTTTGAACAGATTCCGGGCATGATTCAAAATTTGCTTCTCCAATCCGTTCAGCAATTCTATTTTGATATCCCCATTGGTTTGAATGAATACTATGCGTATTTCTTGAGACAATGTCTGAATGACAAGGATTACACGTTTCTTCCGGAATTTCAGAGGGATCACGTCTAAATCCAAATGAGGTATCATGAGCTGTCTCATATAATCCTGGTTCTTGTCCACCATGACAATTAACGCAGCCAACTTCTGCATGGACTGGATCAACATCTTCAAATGACATTTGAGAACCAGATAATTGAATGTAGAATTTTTTGTATTCCTGAACCTCAGGAATCAAACCTGCGTCTCCTCATGTAGATCCTAATATTTTAGGTGTACTCTTTAATATATCTTCTTCCAGTAATGACTTAAGTAATTCTTTATTCGTATGACATCCTTCACATGTTTTTGGATCACCTAAACTTGCCACAGGTTCATTGGGATGACATCCAACTAAAACAATCAAAAAACTTATGCTGAAGCAAGTGAGTAAGCTTTTCATGACTTTCTCAATGAAATATCTAATTCCATCTTCAAATTGTCTATTTTTGGAGCCATGCGATACACCGGGCATTTATAACAATCCAGTTTTTTACTGCGACAGGGAGTATTATCTAATTGCCAACAGACTTTATCATTTATCAAAAAAGCATTACATTCAAAATGTTTATTTGAATCACATGGACTAATCTCCCAGCAAGGGAGTAATGACAGCAAACGTTTGATACCTGCTAAATTCAACTTTTTATGTTTTATTTGGTTGCGAATGCATAGAATCCAATCAAGGTCTTCATGAGAATACATACGCCTTCCTGTTCGTGTTCGATAGGAAATCAAAAGGCCCTCACGCTCGTACATACGCAAAGTTTCCGGTGAAACAGATAACATTTTTGAAGCAACACCAATCGTAAAGACTGGGTCATTAATATTACTTTTAATATGGGTCTTCATTTGTTCCATGTAAATAATCTGTATTAATGACTACAGGAAATTTATTATACAAATAAACATAAATCAAGATAATAAGATAAATTTATCTGATATTAATTAATACAGTATAATCCAATATTTTGGCTAAATAAATAACCCTCTATACTTCTATTCTAAAAATAATTAGAAATGGGTTGGGGAATGTGAATTCTTGGTTTTTTTAAAAAATGAATAACAAATATAAAGTTTATACAAAAAACATCTTAAAAATAGAACGATTTCCGAATTCTACGGGATTGTCTGGGGTCTCCTGTCTGCAGGCAGAGAGCCCTTTATTGCGGGAACGCGTGAGAATCGAACTCACCGGATTTATTGTGTAAATCCCGTCGGTTTTGAAGACCGCGGAGGGCACCAGCCGCCCAATCATTCCCAGATCTTATTTGGGTCTATTTAAGACCCTGTAATTTACACCATACTGTGCTTTAATATATTTTCCCACTTCACCCGCATCTTGTTCTGACTCAAACCTGACAACCCGCACAGCATGCAGACGCTTTTTATTTGACATCACTTCAACAATCTCAACAGGGTATCCCGTTCCCTTGATCATATTTTTCAACCGTCTAGCATTATCATATTTTCCAAAAGCACCCAATTGGACTACCCATGGCTGGGGTATATTTTTTCCAGTGGTTGCTAGTGTTTTGCCTGCATCTCTACTTGTCAGCTTTTGCAGTTTTACATTGGGTTTTATTAAATCAAAACCATAATGTTCTATTTGCAGTTCAGAATTGAGAACTTTTATTTTGCTTACATAATATACTGCACTGTCTACTTCACCAGTTGCTTGAAAACTGGAAACCATTAAATCTACAGATCGTTGTAAATGATTACTTTTTTTATAGTTTAAGGGAATTTTTTTCAACTGCCGACTTGCTTGGCTATACAATCCTCGGGCGTACAAATATTCACCAATTTTCATTTCAGCATCATCAGTATATTCGCTGTCTGGGAATTTTTCAATGAATTGTCTGAATTGAATAATGGATGAATCCCCTTTACCATTTAATAATGCCTGTAAAAATGGGATAGCCGGCTCATAGGGATATTTAGATTTTAGTTCAGGAATCTGATCTCTGACTTCCTGGATCCTCCCTTCTTCAATTAATTGGAAATAATTATCGAAGGTTTGTGCGGTAAGAAACATTAGGGTGAAAATAGGAAAAAATTTCCACTGCTTCAATGTGAGTCACTTTCCTCTTTACCCGATACAAGTTCGATAATCTTATCGATTTGCTGAGACAATTCATGGGGAGGTATTGTCGTAATACTCAATTTTAATTTCATGAGGTGAGCCCGTACAGATGTATCAAATTTTTTCATGGCAGAATCCAAAAGTTCCAATGCTTGCTGACGTTCACCTTTTTCTTCAAGTACGTTTGCCATATGAGACAATGCATCAAGATTACTAGGATTCTTCTCAAGTATTCGCTTATAAAATTTTTCAACTTCACTATAACGACCTAAATCATAAAGAGCCGTTTCAATTTTAGAAAAGATATTTCCTACATTACTCGGATCCAATAAAGCAAATTTTTCCCAATGATCGATTGCGTTGATCAAATCCCTGTCATCTGAATAATAATCTCCTAACCTCCGGTGGGCTTGACCATAATTGGGATCGATTTCCAATGCTTTGTTAAAACATTTTTTAGCAGCAACCCGATCATCTTTACTGAGTTTGTCGAGTCCATCATATACTTGAAATTGTGCCAACTTTCCTGCATCCTTTTGCTGGGTTATTTTTTGAATATTTTTTGACAATTTTGCAGCGCTGACCCAGTCCCTTTCTCTTTCAGCAATATCCAGGAGAAATTCTAATGCCCAGATATTCTTTTTTTCCAACTTGAATATAAAGTGAGCTTCCTGTTTTGATTTGATCAAATTATTCACACTTAAATAATCCAATGCCAATGAACGATGAATTTCTACCTTTAGTTTATCATCTAAATTCGGCCGGACAGTGAGTGATTGGTGAATTTTAATTGCTTGGTGTGGATTACCCTCTCCTCTCAGTATTTCCCCCATTTGTAAATATGCATCTATATGATTTGTGTTTTTCTTTACAACTTCCCTGAGGAGTTTAATAGCGGTTTTAGAATCGCCACGGACAATGGCGTTTAACGCATCGGTATAGAGTGATTCGAAACGGCGGGGTTTTTTAGGCCGGTAAAAAATAGCTGCGGCTATTCCGGCGGCTATCAGGAGAATGACAGCAATTAAAAGCGGTGTATTCAATGCTACTCGTCTCCGTCATCCAGATCGTAGATCCCTTCATCAATCGCCACATTTCGCAGATCATTTAATTCATCAGACAATCTGCGGTTTTTGGTGCGCAATGAACGTAATTCTGATTTTCCGGAAAGTATATTCGCAACAGCAATACTGAAACCAATTAATAATCCTACAGAAAGAGCTCCAATCATTACAAATGCAACTTTCACATCTTCATATTGAACGAAAATTAGATTAATATTTACACTATCCGTATTCTGCATTAAAAAAAGCAGAGCAAGGACAATTGCGACTAAAGTGACAAATATTTTAATTAGTTTCATACTGCGTGCGCTTCTTCTTGGTGTACCAAATCTCCATGTAAACTAACGCCTTTTGCCGCTGTAATCAATACCGGAACGAAGTCTTTTATTTTGGCATTTCCTTTATCAAAAATCACCCATTTGTTTGAATCTGTTCGTCCTGCCCAATAAGTTGAAGATTTTTTACTTTCTTTTTCAACAAGGACTGTTTCAACACTTCCTACACTTTCCCGGTTCCTTTCTAAGGTATGTTTTTTCTGTAATTCAATGACCTGTTGTAAACGTTCTTTTTTTACTTCTTCAGAAATATGATCGCTGAATTCAGATGCTTTTGTCCCGGGACGAGATGAATATTTAAAAGTAAATGCAGAATCAAACTTCACTTTTTTCATTACATCCAGTGTTTCTTCAAATTCCTCATCTGTTTCACCGGGGAATCCCACTATGATGTCTGTACTGATTCCCACATTAGGAAGTACGTCACGAATATAATCTACCAAACCAATAAAATGTTCTTTTGTATACGTTCGATTCATTCGCTGAAGGATACGATTACTACCGGCCTGCAATGGTAGATGGATATAATTACATATAGTGTCATGAGTAGCCATGACTTCTAGCAGTTCAGAATTTATATCTTGGGGATGGGGTGATGTATAGCGAATTCTTTTCACACCTTTTATATCTGCCACAGCCATCAGTAATTTGGAAAAATCTTCATTTTCATGTTTATAGGAATTTACATTTTGACCAAGCAATGTTATTTCAACAAAGCCATCTGCCACAGCTTGCTCCGTTTCTGCAACAATACTGGCAATGCTTCTACTACGTTCTCGACCGCGAGTAAAAGGGACGATACAAAATGTGCAAAATTTATCACAACCACGCATAATTGAAATCCAAGCATTGATTCCTTTCTTCCGGCTGGGAAACAGATCATTGTATACTTCAAAACGGGAAAGTTTTGTATCTACAATACTCTTTTGGTTTACAATTTTTCGATTTAAGATTTCTGGCAATTTGCGATAGGAATCCGGACCGAGGACGATATCAACATAAGGTCTGCTTTCTAAAATATCATCTTTCAGATTTTGCCCCATACAGCCCAACACTCCAATAATCATATCAGGATTTTGCTTTTTAATAAGATTATATCTACCTAATTGTGAATGTACTTTTTCTTCTGCATGCTCGCGAATAGCACAGGTATTTACAAAAACTGCATCAGCATTTTTAATATTGACTGCTGGTAGGTATCCTTCTTTTTGCAACAACCCTTCTACCAATTCAGAATCGGCTACATTCATTTGGCAACCAAATGTTTCTATGAAGTAAGATTTATGCATGGATAGAAAAAACTGAAATTTGAGATGAAATCAGTTTACTGCAGATAACCACTGAAAAAGTAATCCAGGGGATTTTGTGGTGTGCCATAATGATGGACTTCATAATGTAAGTGCGGTGCGGTGGAGCGACCTGTGTTTCCAGATCTGCCAATAATATCCCCTCGTTTCACCTTTTGACCTTTTTCTACGTTATAATTAGAAAGGTGGGCAAAAAGTGTTGTGTAGCCATAGCCATGATCGATTTTTATGACTTTACCAAACCCTCCTCGATACCGTGCTTCTTTAATTGTACCATTAGCTGGAGCTAAAACAATATTTCCTGTTTTAACAGTTATATCCTGGCCATAATGAAATCGTACTTTACCATTTAAAGGATCTTTTCGGTATCCAAAACTGGAATTCAAGTAACCACCTTCTATGGGTCTAATAGATGGTATGGCGTGCATCATGTCTACATCATCTGTGACTTTATTGTAAATATCGCTGTAACTGGATAATTCAAGTTTTACTTTCCTTGATAAACTTTGAACATCCATCTCTAATGATTTGATCCGGTCAGTAAGTCCATCATCTATACTGGTATTTTCTGCCAGGCGGACACCACCAATTCCAAGCTTCCGAATATCTTTATCGATTTGGGGTAAATCAGCGTACGTACGTAATGCTTTATCTTTTTCTTCTATGGAATTCACATTATCCGTCATGGCAGATAATTCATCATGGAGGTTTTCCAAGGTAACAGATAACATTGAATAATTCTGTTTAATCTTGGAAATTTTTGATTTATAAAGAACATGTGTTAACGAGTCTGCGCTCAGAAAGAAAATGGCGGCCAATATAACAACTGCCATCGCAGAAAATATGAATAAACGCCTTCTCGACACATTACGTTGTCGGACACCGCGATCATCTTGCGAAATAATTATATAGTGTTTTTGAATTGTCTTTTTACGGCCAAACATGGCTTATCGTATTTTATTAATACCCGGATTTTAAGATTTTGTACCTATATAAACCAAATGCTAACCGAGGTATAATTTTAGCAATTGCGATGTCTTGGATTTCCGCAATCGCTGCAAAGCTCGTTCTTTGATTTGTCTAACACGTTCACTGGATAAATCCAGCGTTTCACCAATTTGTTCAAGTGTTTTGGGTTCGTCTTCCCCAAGTCCATAATATTCAGTTAAAACGAAGGCTTCTCTTTCTTTCAATTTCTTCACAAGACCCCTAATCTCTTTTTTCAGTGAATCCTGCATTAACTGCATTTCCGGTCGAGGATCATTTGAAATCAAATATTCGATTAGAGGGCGGTCTGCTTCACTGCTGTCATCCAGTGAAACAGGGCCGGAATATGCCTGAACGAGGTCTTCAATCCATTTGATGGTTGTATCGGAAATTTCTGCCAATTCTTCCGTAGTGGGTTCCCGTTCGAATTCTTGTTCAAGTTCTAATGACTTGCGATATAACTTTCCCATGGATTCAGTAATGTGGGATGGTAACCGAACAACTCGACCGGTTTTTTGGATGGCTGTACGAATGCGCTGAGTGATCCACCATACCGCGTAAGAAATAAATTTAAACCCCCGTGATTCATCAAATGTATTTACAGCTCTGATAAGTCCCATATTCCCTTCATTAATCATGTCTTCAAAGGGTACACCCTGTCCTTGGAATTTCTTGGCCATGGCAACTACAAATCGCAAATTATGAGTAACCAGTTTTTGAAAAGCAATCGTATCCCCTGCTTTGGCTTTTTGTGCTAAAACAACTTCTTCCTGGGGAGAAAGTGGTTCAAGTTTCTTTATTTCTTTTAAATATAGATCAAGAGCTTTACGTCCTTGGGGAGGCATTGATTTAGTCAAGACGTAGGATTATCTGGATCAGGTACTTCTTTTTGAGCTACTTCTTCTTCTTCGCTTTCAGCCTTTATACTATGTTCTGTGGCAGCAATATCACTTTCCTGTAGATCAAACTCATCCTTTACTTTTTGAATTTCAGCTTCTTTTTCGGTGATTTTATCCTGGATATCTTCTATTTTTTGGAGGGAGCTATAGAATTCCTTATTACCGGTAAAATTAACCATATTCTCTTCCTTGGCATGGTAAGAAACCAGTCTGCCAAGATTTTCATACGTTTTAGCTAAATCTCTCTGCAGTTGGTGAATTTCAATTTTAATCTTGCTGATTTTAGTCAGTTCTTCCGTTTTAGCTACGGCAATTTTGCTGACCTCCTCAGCTTTTTCAACAGCAACGGAGCTCCAGTCTTTCATGTTTTGTTTTAGATCATCCCAAAGTTTATTCATTTATTTCCTCGAATTCCAAAAACGAATTTATAAGTCTGTGAATCTCAATGCAATCAATTGCTTTTCTTAATTACACTATTAACAGCATAAAAAATGCCCGCACCAACTATCAAGGCATTCAATTCCAGCATTACATTATTATCCCTTATACCAATATATAGCCCGGATAAAATAATAACCATGGCAAATAATTGAATACTTCTAAGCAGGGCGTACTTCAAACCGTTTTCTAAATCTTATCCAACGCAGAATTTTCTTAAAGTTCCATTTATAAGCATGTTTTAATAATTCAAGTGGTTCATCCGAGATTACAAACAAATCAGCTATCTTTTCCATTTGATTATTATTTAGTTGTTCTAAAATAATGCGGTTAATAAATGATATCTTTCTTTTCCTATTTAAATCCCTCATTATATTTTTTGCTGATTTTACTTCACCTGTTAACTGGTACGCAGCCGCCAATCCGGAACGCATGGCCATTCGCATTCCAAATCCAAACAAAAAATCTTGAAATCCCCCTGCTTCTCCAATCTTAAATGGTCTTTGAAAAGTCCTCATTGTGTTCATTGAAAAACTTCCCCTGCTGCCAAACATATTCTCTTTCGGTATCGAAATCTCTTTGGAAGTAAAATATTCAATAGAATTTTGTAAAGGATCCATTTTATAATTTTTCACTTTTTTAAATGCTGTTGCCAACGTGGCCTGGCCATCTATTATTATTAAATAAGCATAACCTTTCGGTGCGAACTTTTTCCCTAATAATAAATGGACCTGGTTTTTTAAAGATGTTTTAAAATTAACACCCTTAATATATGCTGCTGCTTTTGAAGGCCCAGTACTGTCAATGTCACAATCCCCTCGAGCCGGTGTGTTAAATTTGAATTCAACGCCTACATTTTTGCATTGTTTATACATGTGTTGATCAAGACTATCCTGTTCACTTCCACGCTTTACCATGTAAAAAAAGGGTTGGGGCGATTGTACTGGAAATGATGCTCTATTTTCCATATGAACTGTGAATTGGTGTATCGGAATAGTAGGTAAATTTTTGAAATTAAAACCGTGTGAAATAATAAAATTCTCCATTGAATCATTGAATATCCAATTATCAAATCCTTCATAATCTCCGTGTCGGTTCCCTCCTGCCATGGACTGTTTTTCATAGACAACAACATCGTGCCCGGCTTTTTTAATATTAATGGCTGCTGACATACCAGCAATACCGGCGCCTGCTATTTTAATTATTTTACTTTTTGGGTTTGATGAAAAAGAATGCAAGATCAGCAATTAATTTGCTTTATGGAAATATTTTCCGCCATGGATCCGGCACATTCAATATGAACCTTTTGGATAGAACGTGCTTCTAACTGAGTTTGGAGTTTGCTTAGGGGTTCTGACAATGCCAAGTTGGGTTGTATCTATTTCAGTTTAGCCAAATCAGAAACAGGCATATTGATTGCATTTGCCAATTTTTCGTGGAGTAAATAATCTCTCACCTGTTCACAGACTGCTAAACTCACACCTTCTTTTGCTTCCAAAGTTGAGGCACCCAAATGGGGAGTCAACACAATGTTTTTTGCATTTACCAATGGATTATCCTCGCCAATGGGTTCTGATATAAACACATCGATAGCAGCGCCTGCAATCTTATCTTCATTCAACGCCTTTGCCAAATCTGCTTCATTAATTATACCACCCCGAGCTACATTAATGATTCGAGCCGAATTTTTCATCCGGCAAAGGCGATCAAAATTAAATAAGTCCTTTGTGGAATCATTGAATGGTACATGGAGTGTGATAAAATCGGATTCAGCTGTAAGTGTCTCAATATCAACAACCTTGACTTCAGCTTCATTAAACATGTCCTGACTGATGAAAGGATCAAATCCCAGGATGTTCATGTTGAAGGATCGGCAACGTTGAATAACTTCTCTACCAATTTTTCCTAATCCAACTACACCCAGGATTTTATTGCGTAATTCTGTTCCAACTAATGCATTACGGTTCCACTGGCCTTTCATGATACCACCATGACCCACCGGAATATTTCGAGACAGAGCCAGCATCATGGCAACCGTATGTTCCGCAGCTGAAATCGTATTCACATTCGGCGTATTCATTACAACGATACCTTTTCGTGTTGCGGCGGCAATGTCAATATTATCAGTGCCAACACCCGCTCGTCCAATCACTTGTAAATTATCAGCATTATTAATCATATCTGCCGTTGCCTGTGTGCCGCTGCGAACAACCCAGCCATGGACATCTTTACATGCATCTGCTTTTTCATCTGCAGATGAATCCGGAAGATAAATTACGTCGAAATCGGCCTCTTTTAGAATAGCCATTCCTGCTTCGGTAATAGGATCAGATACGAGAACTTTCATTGTTTATTAACTGTGTTGTGAACGAATCAGATTAAGGGCTGAACCGGCTCTGAACCATTCGATCTGTGTTTGATTAAATGTGTGATTACATACGATTTTATCCGTTGAACCATCTTCATGTGTCAGATTTAACGTTAAGGATTCTCCAGGCGAAAACTGATCCAAATTGACAAAATCAATCGTATCATTCTCTTTAATTTTATCATAGTCTGCTTTATCAGCAAATGTAAGGGCCAGCATGCCTTGTTTTTTCAAATTGGTTTCGTGAATTCTAGCAAATGATCGTACCAGTACTGCTCGTACACCCAAATGACGCGGTTCCATTGCAGCGTGTTCTCGAGACGATCCTTCACCATAATTTTCATCTCCCACGACAAGAGTAGAGACACCTGCTGCTTTGTAAGCTCTTTGCACATCGGGAACAGGTGCATAATTTGCTGTCAATTGATTCTTTACACTATTTGTTTTATCTGTAAAATAATTAACAGCGCCGGTTAGCATATTGTTGGATATATTGTCCAAATGGCCACGAAATCGCAGCCAAGGCCCAGCCATGGAAATATGATCTGTAGTACATTTTCCTTTTGCTTTAATCAACAATTTCATGCCTGTTATATTTTCGCCATTCCATGAGTCAAACGGTGATAATAATTCCAACCGTTCAGAATCCGATTTAACCTGAATTTCAATACCCTTTGAATCAGAAGCTGGTTGTTGATAACCAATATCTTCTACAGCAAATCCATTTTTAGGAAGATTATCACCCACCGGAGGATCCAATTTCACTTCTTCACCACTTTCATTAATCAATGAATCCTTTATAGGATTAAACGTAAGATCACCTGAAATAGCCAAAGCAGTTACTAGTTCTGGAGAACCGACAAAAGCATGGGTATTTGGATTTCCATCTGCTCGTTTTGCAAAATTTCGATTAAAGGAATGAACAATTGTATTTTTTTCTTCTTTTTCAGCACCGGCTCTGTCCCATTGACCAATGCACGGTCCACAAGCATTTGCAAACACATGAGCACCCAAATCTTCAAACGTTTCAATATACCCATCTCGTTCTATTGTATAGCGCACCAGTTCTGATCCTGGTGTAACGGTGAAATCAGCTTTTGTTTTAAGCCCTTTTTCCACAGCTTGTTTTGCAATAGATGCCGATCGTGATATATCTTCATACGATGAGTTTGTACATGATCCAATTAATCCAACTTTCACTCCTGTAGGCCAATCATTTTCTTTCGCAGCTTTTGCCATTTCTGAAATCGGTGTTGCTTTATCCGGCGTGAAAGGGCCATTCAAATAGGGCTCTAATTCTGACAAATTAATTTCAATTACTTGGTCGAAATATTCTTCAGGATTTTCTAAAACAGCTTCATCTGCCCGGAGGTGTTCTGCCACTTCGTCCGCCAATTTTGCCACATCTTCACGACCAGTGGCTGATAAATATTTCGCCATTTGTTCACCGTATGCAAAGATAGATGTGGTGGCTCCGATTTCTGCACCCATATTGCAAATGGTACCCTTGCCGGTGCAGGACAAATTATCCGCTCCCGGCCCAAAATATTCAACGATGGCTCCTGTGCCGCCTTTCACAGTAAGGATACCAGCTACTTTTAAAATAACATCCTTTGCGGAAGTCCAGCCGCTCAACTGACCGGTAAGTTTGATACCGATGAATTTGGGAAATTTCAATTCCCACGGCATTCCAGCCATGACGTCCACAGCATCTGCACCGCCAACGCCGATGGCAATCATTCCAAGTCCGCCGGCGTTAACTGTATGGCTGTCAGTACCAATCATCATACCGCCGGGAAATGCGTAATTTTCCAAAACAACTTGATGGATAATGCCCGCACCCGGTTTCCAAAATCCTATACCGTATTTATTGGAGACAGATTCTAAAAAATCATATACTTCACCATTAATGTCTTTGGCTATTGACAAATCCTGATCGGCGTTCACTTTTGCTTGGATCAAGTGATCACAATGAACCGTAGATGGAACAGCCGTTTGTTCTTTTCCGGCCATCATAAATTGCAGTAAAGCCATCTGTGCAGTTGCATCTTGCATTGCTACACGGTCAGGAGAAAAATCGACGTATGATGACCCTCGCTCAAATTTTTCAAGTTTGTCGTAAAATAAATGAGAATAGAGAATTTTTTCTGAAAATGTTAATGGACGACCGATAACTTCTCGGGCAGCACTTACTCGATCAGATAAAGAGTTATATACACGTTTAATCATTTCCAGGTCAAACATACGATTTTCCTAATTTATAAAATTGAATTGGAACAGAATTTGATCTTTCACGTACGAATTCTGTATATAAACTTACACATTTCATCAATCATTATTCAATTTCAATACACAGCAAACTCACTAAATTTAACCATGAAATCAAGCCTCCGATTTATCATATACATTTTATGCTTATCTTTTTTAGAAGCAGGTACCGATTGGCGGACTCTCACTTCCACCCCAGATCAATTATCCATTGAGATCACTTTTGATTTAATTCCCGGTGAGAAACCGGAACCACTTACACTACTGATTGGATTACCATCTGATGACTTACCAAGCTTAAACATTCGATCATATAATAAACGAAAATTGGAATTCAATGTTAATTCTGAAGATACCGGTGTAAAGTGGATTAACCGCCAAAAAGTCCGCCAACTTGAAACGGCCACACTTGAGATCAATCCACTGACAACTAACAATTATTATTATCAAAATTTTATTATTGATATATCTTTTAATAAAAATCAGACAAAAACAATCCGGGCATCTAAAAATGCTCATTCATTTTTACATCAGCGTATCTTGAATTGGGATATTGCACAAAACTGGTTTCAATCCCAAAAAAGAAAACTGAAACGGAGTTCAGAACTTCCGGATGGAACATGGATAAAATTTAAAATAACCGACGACCAAATGGCCTCCATCAGCGGTTCTGATATAATTAATTTAAGCAGTTCTTTTCAGCAAAATGATCCCCGGAGTTTTATGCTATTTACAGGTTCAACATTGGGAAGAGATCGCAGTGCAACCATCATTAATACACTCACGTATAAACCCATGATAGAAAATCTTGTGGAGACAGCATTCCAATTTTCAGGTGAGGACGATGGGGTGTTGGATGCAAATGACAAACTAGTATTTTATGGTCGAGGTGCAAGTGGATTTGATCTGGATGTGGATGACATAAAGTATCATCAAAATATTTATTTTACAGAAAATACGTATTGGCTGCTCATACCGGATGATTCATCCTTAAGAGGAAACCGTGTAACAACATTGGATTCACCCCCCTCACCTAGCCTTACATTAGATTATGCAACTTCGTATGTTCATATTGAGAATGATGTTATAAACCCATTTGAAAGCGGCATCGCTTGGACAGGTCCGCCTTTTGGCAGGGGAGCCAGTTATACACTAGTGAATACTCTAAACGATATTAAATCGTCTGTGGATGCACATTTCAACATCGCTGTGCGTGGCAGTTCAACGGATATCGATTTCATCGCTAATCCTCGACACATCATTGACATATTTCTGAATTCACGAAATGTGTTAAGGGAAAATTTTAATTTTACAGGATTGAGTAAGCAGAGCAAGTCATTCACCCTTAGTGGTTCTGAATTGACGGATGGTGTTAATCTCATCTATCTTGATAACACCTCTTCCTCCAGCAGTTATTCCCTGCCTTATTTTGATCATGCAACAGTAGATTATGGTCGAATGCTCAAAATGGATAATAGCCCTTTTGAGTTTTATGCTCCCATCCACAGCAATACAGTCGCTTTTACTTTTTCAGGATCTTCAGCACCGAATGTTTGGGATATTACTGAAATTATCCATCCTCAAAATATAATCAGTGAACCATCCGGTGATGATTATATAATGGCCGTTGATCTTCCTGTTGATACGCTATCGAGATTTATTGTTTTTGATGAAGGCGATATCAATGCTATTACAGATTTGGAATTAATGAATAACAGCAATTTTATTTCATTACGAAATCAAAACCAAGGCGTGGATCATCTTATCATCGGTCCTGAAGAATTTCGTAGTGCCGCACAACCGTTAAATAATCATCGTAGCAGTTCGCGCTATATTTCAATTGAGGATATTTATAATGAATTCTCCGGCGGGAATGAAGATCCCACAGCCATACGATCTTTTTTGCAGTGGACACAGGAAGAATGGTCCACCCCACAGCCATATTGTGTATTGCTCTTGGGCGATACGGATTATGATTACAGAAATATTACAGGTGAATCCGAAAGCAAAGTTCCTACAATCATTTCAGGAGCATTTTCAAATCGAGCTGTGGATGATCGTTTGGCAGCGATAAACGGTCGTATACCCGATCTGGCTTTGGGCCGCTTTCCTGCAAAATCAGCCAGTGAAGTAGAAGATTATATAGAAAAGCTAATTGAGCACGAATTGAATCCGGTTACCGGTTATTGGCGGCAACGCATTACACTTGTTGCCGATGACGGCGCCCGGCCGGAAGATGGCGGTGAAGGTGGTTCCATTTCAACCGGAAAAAGCCATACCCAAAATTCTGAAATTGTTGCTGGTTGGGTTTCTCCACGGGTGGAGGTCAATAAGTTATACATGCTGGAGTATCCTGAAGTGAACGATCCTTCTTCCTATGGCGTTATAAAACCGGATGCAACAGATGCACTGATGGAAACTATCGGCGAAGGTACAGCCATCATCAATTATATAGGTCACGGATCCGCACACCAATGGGCTCAAGAGAAACTGCTGGTGCAGGATCGAGGTGATGTTAACCGAATTACAACTAAAATGAAATTACCCCTTTGGATCGCCGGAACATGTTCATGGGGACATTTTGATTTTTTAGATTCTGAATCATTTTCAGAAGAACTCATCCGCCAACCCATGGATGGCGCTGCCGGGATCATTACAACCAGCCGAGCCATAGGTGTATTCTCCAATGCGCTCTATATTACAAAAATATTTAAAGCGATTTTCCCGGATAATGAAGTGACCGATGAACCGGTTGGAATCGTCTTGCAGTCTGTAAAGGATGGGAACAGCAGTGGTGAATTATTTCATTTATTTGGTGATCCAGCCATGCCCATACCCATTCCAAGTATGACTGTTAATTTAACGGATATTAATCCCGACACATTAAAATCCCTGGATACTGCACGGGTGTACGGCGATCAAACTATTTCTACAACTGCAAGTGGAAGCGGCATTATCCGTTTGGTGGATGCGGAACGGGAAATCACACGGCAGTATAACATAAATTCAACCACACAGGAAATTTCATACACACTCCCTGGCCCCATTTTATTCAAAGGACAATTTTCAATTACCGGGAATGAATTCAGCGCCCGTATGCGTATTCCAAAAGATATTTCATATTCTACTACTCCGGCACAATGCAATGTATATGTTCAACTGGAAACTGAAACACCTGTTGAAGCATTAGGAATGTTAGAAAATATTTACCTGACCAGCGGAACACCCGTCCAAGACTCACAAGGTCCCATAATATCGTTTGAAACTGAAACAGGAAAATTATTGCGCAACAATGATCATTTAATAAGTGATGAAGGTGTATATGTTCGACTTTCCGATCCATTGGGTATTAATGTAACCGGAGAGGTTGGCCATGAAATTATGATTACAGATTTGAGTGATGATTCAAAAAATAATCTGTCCAATCGGTTTATTTATGATGAAAACAGTATAACGACAGGAGTATTATCTATTCCATTCGATGAAAATGAAGAATCTCTAACCCTCCACATTAAAGCGTGGGATAATGCCAATAACCCTGCAGAAAAAGAAATCACGTTTCAAATATTGTCGGACCAGAAACTTCAAGTATTAAATATTTTGAATTTTCCAAATCCCTATGCAACAACGACACAATTTGCTTTTGAACTTACATCATCAGCAACTGTCTCTATAAATGTCTATACATTGAGTGGACGTCGCGTGGTATCCATTCCTGATGAATCGTTTTCCAGTGGATACAATTATATTGATTGGGACGGACGGGATGCCTATGGTGAGCGATTAGCCAATGGTGTTTATTTATATAGATTAAAAGCGGATGATGGAGAAAAAACTGTTTCAGTAATTAAAAAACTGGCGAAATTTCAGTAGCAAAGGAATTTAGTATGAGCGTAACACAACTGGATCATTTAAACTTAAGCGTTAGTAATTTCAATGAAACAGTAAAGTGGTATCAAAACGTATTCGGTTTTGTTCTTGTAGAAAAGGGAATTCAGGATGAAAAACCTTGGGGAGTTATTCAAAAAGAAAGTGCATTACTTTGTATCTACGAACAGAAGGATTTAACTTTACTAGATCGGTTTGAGTCAGCAAAGAAATCTATTCACTATTTAGCACATTTTGGACTACGGATTGATAATCAGCAAGAATGGGAAGAAACAATTAAAAGAGAAAAGATTGACGTTATGTATGATGGACCGATACGCTGGCCAAAATCACTAGCTTGGTATATCAAAGATCCCACCGGTTGGGAGATTGAAGTGGCATTATGGGATAATAATCAAATTCAATTTGAGAATTAACTTGCTTCCATTTCCAATTATCCTTGCTTCAGCTTCACCTCGGAGGAAGCAACTATTAGACATGATCGATATCGAATTTGAAGTGATTCCGAGTAGCGTCCATGAAGAGTTTAATATTGATCTAAATAATGAGGAATTTGTACAGCATTATGCCCGGGAAAAATCGTTGGATATTGCAGCAAAATATCCGGATCATTTTGTTATTGGAGCAGATACGATTGTGGTTTTGGATAATAAAATTCTGGGGAAACCAAAAGATGAAACAGAAAGTTATAAAATGCTAAAGTCTCTTTCTGGTCGCACCCACACCGTCTATACAGGTGTGTCATTAAACCACTTAAATGAGAAAATCAGTGACACATTTTTTGAACAGACTAATGTTACATTTAACAAATTAAGTGATTCTGTTATATACTATTATATTGAAACTTACAAGCCTTTAGATAAAGCTGGGAGTTATGGAATTCAGGATTGGTTTTCTGTAAACGTAAATCGAATAGATGGATGTTTTTACAATGTAATGGGTTTTCCTCTCGCAACATTTTTTAGTCACTGTAAAAAATATGACAATTCTATTGTTAGGGTATCATAGAGTCGTTTAATTTTCTTATCTACTTAATTGAATCATGAGCGAATTTTACACAGAATTAAAAGAACTTAGAGAATCCCAGAACATTGATTTAGAAGAGATTCATTCTCGTACCAAAATCAATATTGAATATCTCCTTGCCATAGAAAATGGCCAGTTTGAAGTTTTACCGCTTCCTTACGTCCGTCTTTTTATGAGAGCATATGTTACTGAAATTGGTGGTGATGCTGAAGAAGCACTACACCAACTTGATATTTATCAAGGACGCAAAGCAGGGAAACGATCTTTCAAAAAGACAGAAAAGATTGATTTTAATCCTGCAAAAACGGAACCGACATCAAAAGCACCGACCCAAGCACGTCCACCTACAAAAATACGCCAGGATTTGATTAAAGGTGGGGTTTTACTTATTGTCTTCCTGTTTGCAATATTCATTATTAAAAAAATAAATAAAGAAGGCAGCTCTGCTACAATTGAAAATGGAGAAATTATTCTTGTTCAAAATCCGAATGTTATCACAAATGATCAATTGATCAATGATTATGTGGAAGCTGTATCACAAACAGTTGCTATGGCTGTCGAACCTCCTCTAAAACTGAAAATGTTAACAACAGAACGAATCTGGTACAGCATGAGGGCTGACACAATTGCAGCACAAACGGATATCCTAACTGCCGGAGAAGAAAAAAGCCTGTCTTTTGAAAACCAAATTTATATTCGACTTAACCAGACAGAGGGCATTTCATTATTCATCAATGGACTCGAAGTGAAAGAACTTGGGCAGTACAAACATCCTGCTGAAATACAGTTCTTTGCCATACCGTCCACACTAACAGTAAAGCACTACCTCCCCCAAAGATAGTTAAGGGATTACTTTAAATCCCAATTCACTTCAACCGTTGGTTGAAGCATTTTGTCGTCAATAAATATGCATTTATTTTAAATACTTTAATAAAATAAGTTGACAAAAGTGGGTAGAATAGAATATATTGTGGGTAATTGTGGGTAAACAATTAACCAACTTGTGGGTATGACTATAAATCAAGATACATTTACGGGAGAATTTTCCTACACTATTGATGCCAAAGGCCGCGTCAATATACCGGCTAAATTTCGCCAAAGCCTTGCACCGGAAAATGATCAAACATTCGTGATTACTCGAGGAATGGATCCATGTATTTGGGTCTATCCCCTCACTGCGTGGCAAATTATTGAAGATGATCTTAAAGATCTTTCAGCTATTTCAGGTATCAACAGGTCTTTCATTCGCAATACAGTCCGTTACGCTTCGACTGTGTCATTCGATAAACAAGGTCGTATTATGCTCTCGACTAACTTATTGAATTATGCAAAATTGAAAAAAGATGCGTTTATCATAGGCATGGTAAATAAAATTGAAATTTGGAATCCAAGCGAATTAGCGAAAGTGGATAAACAGAATTTAGAAATGAACTCATCAGAATATGATGCGCTGGCAGATAGAATTATACTCTAATGATACCGGATATCTTGCAGGAAACTTCACACTTTCATATTCCTGTAATGGTGGACGAAGTTTTGGATTTGCTGATCACAGATCGGCAGGGAATTTATCTCGACGGGACTGTAGGTCTCGGCGGGCACGCCACATACATCCTGAACGCACTCTCGGATTCAGCGAGGTTGTTAGGACTTGATCGCGATGAGAAGGCACTGGCAATCTGTAAAGAACGACTGTCTGGCAGCGGTGCCTTCTCTTGCCACCACCACTCTTACAACACTTTTCCCCTCTTACTTAAACAAGAAGGCATCACTAGGGTGAACGGAATACTATTAGACCTGGGTCTCTCTTCTTATCAATTGGATTCAAATCGTGGATTCAGTTTCCAAAATACTGGTGATCTTGATATGCGATTTGATTCTACTACCGGACAAACTGCTATGCAACTCATTCATCAAACTTCAGCGGACGACTTGGCTGATATTTTCTATAATTTTGGTGAGGAAAGGCTTTCACGGCGCATTGCGAAGTCTGTAAAAGATATGGATTCAATTGAATCAATCGAAGACTTAAAAGAAGCAGTCAGAAGAAGTACACCGCCTAAAAACCGTCAAAAAACACTGGCACGTATTTTTCAATCATTGCGCATTGCTGTAAACAGCGAATTGGATCGATTACAAAATTTTTTGGATTCATTTATTGAATTTCTAACGCCGGGTGGACGTATTGTCATTATAAGTTATCATTCTCTGGAAGACCGTATGGTTAAGCACCGTTTTAAAGACTTAAAGAAAGAAAAAAAGTTCACAGTTTTAACCAAGAAACCCCTTCAGCCTACCAAAGAAGAACAAACAGAAAATAACCGATCGCGAAGTGCAAAATTGCGAGCCGGAGAAAGGATATAATGGCAAAACGACGTAAGAAGAAACGTATAAACAGACATAAGGAATTTTTACAAACTCTGTCCTTTTTTCTCGTAACAGTCTTTTCCATCGGCGGACTTATCGTCTACCTATGGGTATATACTGAAATTGACGAAACCAATATGGCAATTGAAATTCAAAAATCCACATTTGCTGAATTAAATAATTCTGTAAAAGAATTAAAAAGTGATATTTCACGATTAAATCGTGTGGATCGAATTACATCAGTAGCCCGAAAAGAATTGGGTATGGTTGTCGCAAAACCAGAATCCATCATGATACATGTGGATCCGTTATTGGTAGAGACTTCGTTTGACTAAAACCTATTTGAAATTTCGACCTAGAGTTATCATTACATCTGGAATTATTGTCTTTTGTTGGATTGGTTTATCCCTTCGGTTATTTCAAATTCAAATAATAGATGGTGAAGAACTACGTTTAAAAGGGCAAAACCAGAGTATGGTTCAAAAACCATTAAAAGCAATCCGCGGAAATATTTATGATCGCAATAATGTGTCTTTCACTCGCAATATTATTCATTATTCTTTCGGAGTCCATCCAACACAAATAGAGGATAAAGAAGAATTTGCAGAACAAATAAGTGATTGTTTGGGTGGAGACAAAGATTCATACTTGAAGAAACTGAATTCTTCGAACAGTTTTGAATATTTAGAACGAAATATGATGAAGTCACATTGTGAAAAATTGCTCATCAATAAACCGAAGGGTTTAATCGTTGAACGTGAATCACGTCGCTATTACCCCCACGGGAACATTGCCTCGCAAGCGTTGGGTTTTGTGGACCTCGATGATAAAGGCATCTCCGGTGTAGAGCAAAAATATAACAGCTATCTCGCTGGAACAGCTGGATGGGTTGTACGTCAAATGAACGGACGTGGAAAATCAATATTCAAAACCAATCTACCTCAACAGTCCCCCATAGACGGCGCGAACATCCAAATGACTATCGACCTTGAATATCAAGCTATCCTCCAAGAAGAACTTTCAGCACAGCTAGATAAAACCGAAGCAACTGTTGCCTTAGGACTTATTCTGAACCCACAAACAGGTGAAATACTTGCCATGTCTTCTGTGCCTGATTTTGATCCGAATTACCCCGGACGCGGTGAAGTCGAATGGCAGCGAAATAGAATAATTACCGATCAATTTGAACCGGGATCCACATATAAAATAGTACCTATTCTCGCTGCGGTTGATCAAAACACCGTTTCCTTGTGGGAGGAATTTAATTGTGAAAATGGTAGCTATATTTTTGCAGGGCGCACTATTAAAGATTGGGAAGATTTCGGACTGTTGACCATGCCTCAAATAATGGAAAACTCCAGCAATGTAGGTGTTATCAAAATTGCTGAAACTTTGGGCACTAATAATCTTTATCGTTATAGTAGGGATCTTGGCTTTGGAATGCAAACGAACATTAATATTGCAGGAGAGCACCCAGGTACATTAAGACACGTTTCAGATTGGAGTGATATTTCTCTGGCTGAAATTTCGTTGGGACATGAAGTGGGAGTCACGGCCATACAGTTGGGTATGGCTTATGCTGCCATTGCTAACGGAGGATATCTTCTTAAGCCCAGACTGGTAAAGCAAATCGTGTCACCTTTAGGCGAAATTGTTTATACAGAACAACCTGAAGTTATTCGTAAAGTAGCTTCAAAGGATGTTATGGACATTATGACGGATATGCTTTGCCGGGTGGTTGAAACGGGTACGGGTACCAAAGCGGCCATCAAAGGCTGGACTATAGCAGGCAAAACCGGGACGGCTCAAAAATTCATTGACGGTAACTATTCAAATAAGAAATTTATTTCCAACTTCGTCGGTTTTTTTCCGGCGGACGATCCCCAACTTGTTGGGGTTATTATTTTAGATGAACCAAAAATTGGATACCACTGGGGCGGTTATGGTGCTGCTCCTGTCTTTCATAAGGTGATTGAACGGATCATTAATATGGATGATTCCATTCGCCTTCTCAAACCACAGACTATCGAAAAAGACCATATGTTGGTCCAAGAGCGTCTGCCCCTCTCACATACCTCGGATAACACCGTGGCTAAACCAGTGGTTTTATCCAATGCCATGTCAATTGTGCCTGTCGTTCAAAAAGCAAATGGAGATACATACCTGCCGGATGTTCGCGGGATGAGTTTGCGCAAAGCTCGCACAGTATTAAGACAAATTGGAATGAGGACTAATTTTAAAGGGTCCGGAAAAGTCATTTGGCAAAGTCCGAAACCGGGAACTATTGTCACACATGGATCTATATGCACTATAGGTTTAAAATGAAACCAACACTTAACAATCTCGTCAAAGGATTTATCGCTGCAAATGGAGATATTCCGTCTACACCCATAAAAAATATTCAACTTCATTCTGGTAATGTGCAGCCCGGCGATCTTTATATTGCTGTCCACGGGACTACGTCCGATGGTCATGATTATATACCGGAAGCATTGGAAAATGGCGCTTCAGCCATCATAACAAATGGGCGTGATGTGGGATCGCTTCCAGTTCCGCAGATAAAAGTATCAAATCCTCGAAAAGCTGCATCATTTGTTGCGGCGGAATATTACAGACATCCATCTAAAGATTTGCACATTGTTGGTATTACCGGAACAAATGGTAAAACCAGCACCGCAACGCTCATTGCATCTATATTAAATGAAGCAGGATGTAAAACAGCTCAATTGGGGACATTAGGCGTTTTTGCTGAAAATCATGAACAAGGTAAAACATTAACGACAATGGATGCTATTAATTTACAGAAACTACTACGGGATCTTGCTGATGACGATTTTTCTCATGTAGTCATGGAAGTATCGTCTCATGCGATTCACCAATATCGCGTTGCAGATGTAGAATTTGACACAACCGTTTTTACCAATTTAACTCCGGAACATTTGGACTATCACGGCACAATGGAAGATTATTATCATGCCAAAGCAAAATTATTCAAATCACTTCCCTTGTCTGCCACTGCCATAATAAATACCCATGATGAATACGGTCAGAGATTAATCGAAGAAAGTACAGCACCTGTAATAAAAACGTCTGTTAAGAATAATAGTGATGTTCATTTCAAAGTCGTTCATTCCTCTTTGCGTGGAATTATCGGAACAATTTCAGCAGGCGAACATGAGGTTGAAATTAATTCCGAGCTTATAGGTGATTTTAATAAAGAAAATATATTGTCCGCCGCCGCCGCGGCACTTGCCATGGGTATCCCCATGGGAACAATAGCCGCAGGAATCAATTCCTGCAAAGTTGTTTCAGGACGCATGGAAGCAATTACATCGCCGAATGGTGCGCCCATTATTGTGGATTACGCTCACACTCCAGATGCGTATGAAAAAGTGCTGAACACAATTTATAATCTTGTACCTGAAAATGGCCGACTAATCACTGTTTTCGGTTGCGGCGGTAACCGAGATGTAGCCAATCGTTCTATAATGGGCAGGCTTGTTGAGCAATTTTCTGATTATTTTTATATCACACCAGACAATCCACGATATGAAAAGCAAGAAAATATAAATAAAGAAATAATCGCCGGTTTGTCGTCTGATAAATACGATGTTTTTGAAGATCGAGGTGTGGCGATTAAAACAGCATTAAAAAATTTAAAACATAATGATGTCCTCGTAATTCTTGGCAAGGGACGAGAAACATACCAAGAGATTGAGGGTGTTCGCCATCCTTATTCAGATATAATAATTATTGAGGAGTTTTGTGAGAATAACGCTGCCTGAACCTGAAGCTTTCAGTGCTTTAATAACACAACTTACAGGCAAAGAGCCTACATTCCCCATTACCGGCATTACTACTGACAGTCGTGAATGTATCACAGGTGATTTGTACATTGCCTTAAATGGTGTACAGGTGGATGGTCATCAATTTATTCAACAAGCCAGAGATAATGGGGCTGTAGCAAGCATTGTTGAACGTGAAATATCCTTTTCCAATAGGATGGATTTTTTTGTTGTAGAAGATGTTTTAAAAACCATGGGCGACTTGGCACGTGAATGGCGGCGACAATATGATATTCCAGTGATTGGGATTACCGGTTCAAATGGTAAAACGACCACAAAAGAATTATTAAAGCATATCTTGTCAACTGCTGAAAATGTTCACGCCACATCAGGGAATTTTAATACGTCCATTGGATTGCCCTTAACACTTTTACAATTGGCGCCTCACCATACTGTTTCCTTAATTGAAATGGGTGCCAATCAGCCAGGAGATATAGATTATTTGTGTGATGTCACAGAACCCACTCATGGTTTGATAACAAATATTGCTCCTGCACATCTAGAAGGATTTGGATCAATTGAAGTAGTAGCCAAAACGAAAGGCGCACTGTTTAATGCTTTAGAAAATGGAACAGCTTTCGTAAATATGGCGGATGAACATATTCGAAAACTTGAAATACAAGGTAAAATCATTTCATATGGATTAACACCTGAATGTGATTTTCCTGCAGATATACACCATGAAGAAAATGGTACAATATCCTTAACAATTGATGCTGAAGAGATTGTTACTGGTTCACACAATTTATCTTTTGTAAAAAACGTCATTGCATCATCTGCAATCGCAATTCATTTAGGGATTGATTGGGATATTTTCCGGAAAAAAATAAAATCATTCCAATCGCCTAAAGGACGCTGTGAAGTAAAACAGTTAAATGATTTAACCATTATAGATGATACATATAATGCAAATCTGACGTCTACCCTTGCAGCAATTGATTACCTGAAAGCTTTCAGCGGTAACGGACGTCGAGTGTTGGTATTTGGGGATATGTTTGAACTTGGAGAAGGATCTATGAATCATCACCGCCAAGTGGGAGAACATTGCATTGAAAGAAAATTAGATGCTGTCTTTTCAACAGGGATAGAGACATCTGCGACTGACGAAGTGTTGAATAATTCGATGTTTCATCAACATTTTGATTCGAAACAAGATTTGTTGACAACACTGCAAGATTGGTTAAAAGCAGGGGATAAACTTTTGGTAAAAGGATCTCGTGGGATGGCCATGGAAACAATTATTGAAGGATTGGCAAAAAACTGATGCTGTATCATTTTCTTTATTCTTTCCGTGATGTATTCTCTCCGTTTAATGTGTTTCAATATATCACATTCCGCGCTGCAGCCGCAGCCATCCTTGCTTTATTGTTCACATTTGTCATTGGACCTTGGATTATTCGCACGCTCCATAAATATCAAATTGGTGAAGAAATACGACATGATGGTCCGGAAAGCCATCAGAAAAAACGTGGAACACCGACTATGGGCGGTCTGATGATCATTTGTTCAGTTCTCATCCCAACTTTGCTCCTGACGGATCTAACGAATGTGTATATCCAGATTGTAATGTTAGCATTGGTGTGGATGGGTGTTATCGGATTTTTAGATGATTACCTGAAAGTAGTAAAGAAAATGAAAAAGGGGTTGGTAGCCCGCTATAAACTCATTGGTCAATTACTTTTGGGTGTGATCATCAGTGTTTGGATTTTTAATAATCCAGCCTTTGCAGAATTCAAAAGTGTGACCAGCGTACCCTTTTTCAAAAACCTGGAATTAGATTTTGGATATTTTTATCCATTGGCAATCATTTTAGTAATCACCGGAACATCAAATGCTGTAAACCTTACAGATGGACTGGATGGTTTGGCTGCTGGATTATTGGCCATTTGTTTTACTGTTTTTGCTGCTATAGCATATATGAGTGGTCGCGTAGATTTTTCCAGTTACTTAAATATTCTTTACCTTCCCGGCGCAGGAGAATTGACTATTTTCACTTCTGCCATTACTGGGGCTTGTATTGGGTATCTTTGGTTCAATGCGTCTCCAGCTGAAGTATTTATGGGTGATGTAGGTTCTCTTTCAACGGGCGCGGCATTGGGAACAATTGCTGTTTTGCTTAAGAAAGAATTATTACTATTCATAATTGGTGGTGTCTTTGTTTGGGAAGCTATTTCAGTAATGCTCCAAGTCACTTATTTCCGATATACAAAAAACAAACATGGCGAAGGAAAACGATTGTTTAAGATGGCGCCCATACACCACCATTTTGAATTAGAAGGTTGGCCTGAATCCAGAGTGGTTGTTCGTTTTTGGATCATTGGTTTATTACTGGCACTTTTTTCTCTCACAACTTTCAAAATTCGCTGATGCAAAGTTTCGAAGATGAAGGACATCATCCATGGCTGCAAATAATTTTATATATTATCTGTATTGTCATAATTATAGGAATTTTAAAAATAATATTCGTTGTTTTCTAAATGGAAATATCCAATAAAAATACAATTGATTTGAAAGGTAAACGTGTTGCCGTTATTGGTTTAGCTCGTAGTGGAATTGCTGCAGCAAAACTGGCAAATGATTTAGGTGCAACAGTTTTTGTTAGTGACAACTCAAATTCAATTGACGTCAAGCAGGCATTACACAATTTACAAGATTACAAGATTGAGGGTGAAATAAATGGCCATACAAAATCCATTTATAATGCTGACCTTTGGATTATTTCTCCGGGAGTTCCCAAAGATGCTGAAATCATTCAACATGCTATGATTAAAGATATTCCCGTTGTCAGTGAGATCGAATTTGCCAGCTGGTTTACCACTGCCCCTATTATAGCAGTAACAGGTTCTAATGGCAAAACAACTACTGTTCATATGCTGAATGAAATGTGTCAATCCGATGAGATTGAGCCTAAACTTTCAGGTAATGTAGGAAATCCTTTTTCGGATAGTGTCCGTCATGATTTATCAAACCCTTATCCTAATCGAGTTCACATTTTAGAAATTTCCAGTTTCCAGATGGAATTCATTCAGCATTTCAAACCGTACATTTCACTATATCTGAATCTCTCCCCTGACCACTTAAATCGCTACGAAGATATGGATGATTATATATCAGCTAAAATGAATATGTGGTCTAATCAAACCCAAGAAGATTTTTTGGTTTTCAATGCGGATGATGATGTGTTAGCAAAGCGCATCTCTCCAGCTAATGCTAAAAAATTTCCCTTCACTTTACAATCTGATCCCAAAAGTATATTTAAGTTAAATGCAACCAAAATCTATGATCAAAAGCACGCCACGCTGATCAACCTGGATGACATCGCATTGCCTGGTAAGCACAATCTCTCTAACTACCTCGGAGCAGCTACTGCCGCAACATTGCTGGGCATTGCGTCATCCAAAATTGCAGATGTGATGAAATCATTTTGCGGAGTCCCACATCGGCTTGAACACATTGAAAAGATCAACGGTGTTACATATATAAACGATTCAAAGGCAACAAATGTTGATGCAGTAAAGGTTGCCTTGGACAGTTTCAATACCCCTATCCTACTCATCTTGGGCGGAAGGGATAAAGGTGGAGATTTTCTTTCACTATACCCACATACCCACAATGTGAAAGAAGTGCTCACAATTGGTGAGTCAGAAGAAACGATCGCAACGGTTTTAGGGGATGCGGTAAGACTGCGTTCTTGCGGAAGTCTTAAATCCGCTGTTGAGATCGCTCATTCTCATGCACAACCCGGGGATGTTGTTTTATTATCTCCGGGTTGCGCTAGTTTTGATCAATTCGACAATTTCGAACATCGTGGTGATATCTTTCGGGTATTGGTACAAGGATTAAAGGAATGCGTGTGAGTTACCTGAATATTATTGTAAAAAAGTATGACAAATATTTGCTGGGTGCGATTGTTTTACTTTGCATTTTCGGTACCATTATGCTTTTCAGTGCCAGTTCCATTCGTTCTCTCGCAATTACCAGCAGTCGAACGGACACATTATATTTACAGGCCCACTTAAAACGACTTCTCGTCGGTGTATTTTTCATGTTCTTTTTCATGATGTTTGATTATCGCAAACTTAAAGACTGGTCTTTACATATTTTAGGTGGTTCAGTTGGATTATTAATCTTGACATTAATCATGAACATGTTTCAAGGAACATCCGGACCGTCGCGTTGGATGTATATAGGTCCATTCTCAATCCAAACAAGTGATATTTCTAGAGTAGCGTTAATCATTTTCTTGGCTGCATTTATACATGAAAAACGGGACCATATAAAAGATTTTTATAGCGGTTATTTAATCTGTATCATGGCAATTGGCTCCATAGTGATGCTCATAGCCCTGCAGCCGGATTTGAGTACAACTGCTATGATTTTAATTATTTCCTTTGTGATGCTTTTTCTGGGTGGTGCCAAACTAATGCATATGATGGCCACTGCTGGTGTATCCATGACGTTTCTTGCAATTATTATTATGAATTGGGATTATATGCGTCGCAGGATAGAGACATTTGTGAATCCTGATACTGTAAGTGCAGATAACTTGCTACAGATTAATCAATCCATGATAAGTCTGGCCAATGGAGGGCTTTTTGGATTGGGATTAGGGAATAGCTTTGGAAAAAATCACTTCCTTCCCACCCCACACACAGATTTCATTTATGCAATTGTGGGTGAAGAAACAGGTCTATTTGGAACATTATTCGTATTAACATTATTCATGTTCATTTTCCAAAGAGGAATTCATATTGCCAAGGAAAGTTCTGATATATTCGGAGTTATGCTGGCTTTGGGCATTTCTTGCAGTTTTATCTTGTACGCTTTCATTAATGCAGCTGTGGTTACAAACCTCGTTCCAACAACAGGATTAGCTATGCCACTAATCAGTTATGGCGGATCAGGAGTTGTTGTTCATTTAGCCTGCTTGGGTATTTTATTAAATATCAGTCAATCCAAACGATCCGTGGGCAGTGATTCTAATTGGAGGAAACGCATTTATGGCTAAAACATTCATCGTCGCTGGAGGTGGAACGGGTGGACATTTATTTCCTGCATTGGCTATAGGTGCTGAATTGAAAAAACGGACAGATGTCAACTTACATTACGTTGGATCAAGATTTGGTATGGAAGCTGAAAAATTACCCGCGATGAATGTTGAGTTTACATTGCTTCCTATTCGTGGATTGCAACGATCAATTTCATTAGAATCTTTGGGACGCAATGCATTACTCCCTGGCAGACTGCTTGCTTCAAAAATAAAAACCAATAAATTATTCAAAGATTTAAATCCGGATGCTGTAATAGCAACTGGCGGATATGCCTCTGCCCTTCCCCTTCATTCTGCTGAAAAAATGAATATTCCTTATTTTATTCAGGAACAGAATTCATACCCTGGAATCACAACACGGCATTTTGCTGAAAATGCTGAAACAGTTTTTACTGCATTTCCAGAAGTAGAAAACCATGTTAAAAAAAAAACTGTTTTTTCGCCGGCAACCCTGTCAGGTGGGACATTGCTGAGGGGAATCGCATGACAGCTGCTCAATTATTTGACTTAAATACAGATAAAAAAACGTTATTTATGTTTGGAGGAAGTCAGGGCTCAGAAGCATTAAACCGGTGTACAAAAGAAATGATCGGGCATTTAAAAGATGTTCAACTATTATGGCAAACAGGGAAAAACAATATTGAAAAATATAAACAATTCGATTCTGATTCTGTAAGGGTCTTACCTTTTATTGATGACATGAAATCTGCTTATGCATTATCCGATTTATCCTTTTCTCGTGCAGGCGCGTTGACAATTGCTGAATTAACTGCTTGCGGTCTACCGTCAATTTTAGTACCCCTACCCTCCGCTGCCGCAGGCCATCAAGCACATAATGCCCAATCAATGGTGAATGCAGGTGCAGCTGAATTAATCCCTGAAGCAGAATTAGATTCAAAAAAGATTTCTGAAAAAATAGTATCATTAATGAATGATGAAAAAACTCTCAATGAAATGTCTTCAAAGTCTAAAGAATTAAGCAAACCGAATGCAGTTAACGATATTGTGGATCACATATTAAAAAAGGTACATCCCTGATGTTCCGCAAAGTAAATAAAGTCCATTTCGTTGGCATAGGTGGAATTGGTATGAGCGGTATAGCTGAATTGCTGATCAACCTCGGCTTTGATGTAAGTGGGTCAGACATAATGGAATCACCTATTATCGAAAAGCTGATCCGACTCGGTGCTGATGTACACATGGGCCATAATGCAATTAATCTAACGGATGCGGATGTATTAGTTTATTCCAGTGCTGTACACAAAGATAATCCGGAAATTGTAGCAGCCCATGAAAAAAACATACCCGTGATACGCAGGGCTGAAATGCTAGGCGAATTAATTGCAGTAAAAGAAACAAGTATTGGCATCGGTGGTACGCACGGAAAAACAACAACCTCTTCAATGATCGGTACTATTTTATCAGAAGGGAATTTAGATCCCACGCTAGTCGTAGGCGGATTGGTTAAGACGATCGATTCAAATGCTAAACTCGGCAGCGGTAATATTATTGTGGTGGAAGCAGATGAATACGATCGGAGTTTTCTGGCCCTACGTCCGACGATCAGCATCATTACAAATATCGAACTTGAACACACCGATTGTTATGAAAACTTGGAGGATTTACAGCAGACATTCATTCAATTTGCCAATGCATCACCGTTTTACGGCGCCGTAATTGCATGCGCCGATTCTCCGGCCCTTATGGAAATTATCCAAGAGATTAAACGCCCAATTATCACGTATGGATTAGGAGCCGATGCAGACATCAGGGCAACAAATATTTGCTACAATGAATCCCAGACTGTGTATACGCTGTGGGAAAATGAACACGAAAATGGAACTATTAAGCTGAATGTGCCCGGCGAACATAATGTTGTTAATTCACTGGCAGCCATTGCCGTAGGAATGGAAATGGGACTGAAAATCGATGTTATTGCCAAGGGATTACAAGAATATCATGGCGTGCGCAGGCGTTTTGAAATTAAAGGTATTTCCAATGATATTATGGTCGTTGACGATTACGCTCACCACCCCACTGAAGTTGCAGCAACACTCCAAGCCGCTAGGGATGGTTGGGATCGCAGGCTTGTTGCTGTTTTTCAACCCCACCTTTATACTCGAACACAGGAATTTTATAAAGATTTTGCCAAAGCATTTAACGCGAGCGATGTACTCATCGTTACAAATGTTTATCCTGCGCGAGAAACACCCATAGCCGGAGTTAGCGGAGCTATGGTGTCCAACGCTGCCCGTAAGATGGGACATAAACATGTACATTATGTACCAAACCTGGATGATTTGGCCGTTCATTTAGATAATATTGTTCAGCCGGGTGACATGATTTTAACCATCGGTGCCGGAACAATATGGAGATATTCAGAATCATATTTCGAACATTTAAAATCGTTGGAGGCTGCTGCTTAAGTGGATCGTATAGCAGAATTGAAAGCAACAGTTAAAGGCAAACTCTTGGAGGGTGAACCCATGTCCGAGCATACCTCCTATGGTATTGGAGGACCAGCATGGGCGTATATAACTCCAAAAGATAAACATGACCTTGGTAACATATTGCGCTTTGCAACAGAATGGGACATTCAAGTTTATTTTGTCGGTTCCGGTTCGAACTTGTTAGTTGCCGACAAAGGGTTTAATGGAATTGTCATCACCCTTGGAAAATCATTTACACGATTAGAAATATATCAGAACCATGTCCATGCGGAAACGGGCGTCATGCTTGGAAGGATGGTCAAAGAATGTATCAATCGAAATTTGAGTGGACTGGAAAGCATGATTGGAGTTCCCGGTACTTTGGGCGGAGCGTTGATTATGAATGCAGGTGCGTATGGTGGAGAAATTTCCAACTGTCTGCAAAAAGTTGAAGTCATGACACCCTCAGGAGAATTAAAAGAATATGCTACGAGTGAAATTGATTTCAGTTACCGCCACTCCACATTTAAAGAAGATGAAATAATCATTAGTGCTGATTTCGAAATGCAGGAAGCTACCTCTGAAGTGATCCAGGAAAAACGCAGTCTAGCAAGTCAGGGTAGAAAAGACAATCAGCCATTGCGATTTCGTTCAGCCGGCAGTGTTTTCAAAAACCCAAAACCTGATCTTGCTGCGGGATATTTAATCGATCAAGCAGGACTTAAAGGTACACGCAGAGGAGATGCTGAAATTTCTGTAAAGCACGCAAACTTTTTTATTAATCATGGATCAGCCAAAGCAAGTGATATTGCAAAATTGATTCGGATTGCAAGAAAAGAAGTAAAAGAAAAATTTGATATTTTACTGGAGTTGGAAATCAAAACACTTGGGTTTGAAAAGGATGTATTTACACCATGAGTAAGCGCAAGAAAAAACAGAAGTTGAATTTCCGTGTTTTAATGGGTGCTTCCCTTTCCACAATGGTACTTTCATTAACAGTTTTTGCTTTTAACTGGTCAACCTACACTGGCTTGAATCACTTGGAAAATATTGAAATCAAAGGTGCTTTTATTATCCCAGCGGATGAATACAAAGAATCCCTCGCACCCGTGTTAGGAATGTCTATGTATGACATAAATACACGTAATATGAGTTTGTTATTGGAAAGTCACCCTTTTGTTCATGCGGCGCGAGTTAGCAAATCTTTTCCTAACAAAATTATTGTTGAAATTATGGAAAGACATCCTGTTGCATTACTGAATATGGACCCACTTTTATATATCGATAGAGAAGGTGTTGTTTTACCGGAATTAGGGAACGTTGGTGAAGAAATAATTCCTATCATGTCTGGGTTTAATACTGCACGGGAACTCTACCCCATCGGTCATCAAACCGTTTCGCAGAAAGTATCAGAATCTATCGCTCTTATTGATTACATCATTAAGCATTTTCCACATATGTACGATAATCTTTCAGAGGTTACTCTGAATAGCAATGATGAGTTTGTATTGATATTAGCTAATTATCCTACAAAAGTTATTTTGGGAAATGAGCGTATGGAGGAAAAAATCCAAATCTTGAATTCATTCGAGCAATCATTACCTGAAGAAAGAGGATTGTACAATTTCTCTTCTTTGGATTTACGTTATAACCGGCAAGTGATTGTAAAGGTAAGGGTATGAAAGGAATTAATATGAATTCGTCTCAAACGATCAGAGTTGGGTTGGATATTGGTTCATCTTTTATTACCTGTGCTGTTGCTGAAAAATCCAACGAATCAGATGGAATGAAACTGTTGGGTATTGGCCGTTCCCCTTCTGCTGGATTGAAAAATGGTTCAGTCATTCATCGAGATAAACTGATGGACTCCATCGAAGCTGCAGTCAAAGATGCAGAATTAATGTCCGGCCATAAAGTGGATAGAGCTGTCGTCAGTATTTCGGGTGAAAATATTCGCAGTATCAATACCCAAGGTGCCATCGCCATTCAAAAGAACCAACATTCATCCTTACCGGTGGAAAATGAAATAACCGAACATGATGTTTTTCGCGTTATGGAAATGGCCAGGGCTCTTTCTCTCCCTTCGGACAGAGATATAATGCATGTCCTTCCCCAGGAATATGTTATTGATACCATGGATAATATTAAAGATCCGGTTGGAATGTCCGGGCGGCGGTTGGAAGCAAAAGTACATTTGATTACCGTTCCAAGTTCAGCGGCTAAAAACCTGGTCAATTGCACCGAGGAATTGGGAATTCAGGTTGATGGTCTTGTGTTTCAGGGTTTGGCATCATGTCTCACAACATTGGATAGTGATGAAAAAGAATTGGGCGTTGCTTTGGTCAATATCGGCGGAAATACAACGGAAGTTGTAGTATATCATAATGATGGAATTCGCCACTCTGCCGTAATGGGAGTTGGTTCCAATAGCATTACGAATGACATTGCTGTTATGCTTCAAGTCGGCATTGGAGAAGCGGAAGAAATCAAGAAAAAATATGCATCGGCAAAAGCATCCATGTCCTCGACTGAATTGGAATTTGACTTACAGGTAAAAAATGGCGGGCTCGCCAGACAAGTTTCTGAACATGAACTTTCTCGTTATGTAGAAGCCCGAGCACAAGAAATATTGCAATGGATTGCCAGAGAAATTCATCGAGCAGATATCCGTGAAAAATTGACCTATGGCGTTGTCCTTACTGGCGGAGGAGCACAGTTGCGAAATTTGGTACCGCTTGCAGAAGAAATATTAAATATGCGAGTTCGTCTCGGAATATCAAAAAATATTAGCGGAGCTGTTGATGTTGCTTCCAACCCAGAACACACGTCAGTCATCGGGTTATTGCATTGGATGGACGTTAAAAAAGAATTGGCACCGGCAGCGATGCCCATCAAACCCACCTTTGAGCGAGCCGTTAGCTGGCTGAAGAGCTGGATAAAAGGATTCTATTAAGAATGAAAAACAGATACCAAACCACCAAACCAGAGGAGTAACCCTATGTTATTTGAATTCGACAGTATAGCAGAACAGAAAGCGAAGCTGAAAGTCATTGGCGTTGGCGGAGCCGGCGGAAATGCCGTGAACCGCATGATTCAGGCCGGGATGCAAGGCGTTGATTTCATCGTTGTAAATACAGATGCCCAAGACTTGGAAAACAATGCGGCAAAGCACAAAATCCAAATTGGCAAAAACCTTACCAAAGGCCTTGGTGCCGGCGCAAAAGCTGATGTGGGTCGGGAAGCCGTCGAAGCCGATCGGGAAGTAATCACAGAAATACTTGGCGGAGCCGATATGGTATTCATCACTGGAGGAATGGGTGGTGGAACCGGAACGGGAGCCGCTGCCAGTATTGCCCAAATGGCTCGCGAACTTGAGATCCTGACCGTGGGGATTGTTACCCTCCCCTTCAATTTTGAAGGCCCAAAGCGCATGAATCGGGGACTGGGAGGTCTGTCTGATTTGCGGAAAGCCTGCGATACGGTAATTTCAATTCCAAACCAGAAACTCATGTCCATTGTGGATAACAAAACAACTGTGGTGGAAGCATTTAAACTGGCTGATTCCATCTTGCATCAAGCAGCAAAAGGAATTTCCGATTTAATTAATGTCCATGGACTAATTAATTTGGATTTTGCCGATGTGGAAACCATTATGAAAAATATGGGCGAAGCCATTATGGGAACAGGTGTTGCTTCTGGTGAAGAACGAGCTGTTCTGGCATCTCAGCAGGCCATTTCCAGTCCCTTATTGGATAGTGCATCTATAAGCGGTGCTCAAGGTGTATTAGTGAATATTACAGGCGGCCCTGATTTGACACTCATGGAAGTGGATGAAGCAACATCTATCATTTTTGAAGAAGCCGGTAACGAAGCTAATATCATTTTTGGTGCTGTTATTGATCCCAGAATGTCTGATGACATACGTGTAACTGTCATTGCCACGGGATTCAATCATAAAGCACCTAAAGAAGTGGAAAAAGAAGATAGGGAAGTTATTATCAGGCCGAAACAAAAACAGGCTCGAATTTTGGCAGAGCAGGAAAATGTACCCTTATTTAACCAAAAGATGACGAATGAACAAGAAGGCACTCAACCTGAATTAACACAACCAACAGCCTCAAAATTCCATTTCGATGATACAAATCCTGTTATCTATGGTAATGATCTTGACGTACCCGCATTCATCCGCCGACAACAAGAGTAGTTGAACTGGTAAGTAGTAACTGGTGATTGGTAATTAGTATATCACATTATCACATCAAAGATGTTATTTGTGGTGATTTAACATAGGAAAACCTTGGATTGATCTAATCAGGTAGATTAGGTTAAAAAAGAAAACCCTCTGCTGAAAACAAGAGGGTTTTTCTTTTTTAGGGAGGGTAATGAAGTCTTTTATACTTTTAAACCACGCGTTCGCATTTCCTTTACAACTTTAGTAATTCCTTTCTTATCAATCAGGCGCATGCCTTGCGTGGATACATTCAGGGTTACATAGCGTTTTTCATCCGGGAGCCAAAAGCGCTTCTTCTGAAGATTAATATTAAACCGACGACGGGATTTATTGTGAGCGTGGCTCACATTATTCCCATACATAGGTCTTTTCCCGGTTACGTCACACATTCTACTCATAATATATTCTTCCTGTTTATGTATAATTTTGCCGGCGAATTTAGTGGAATTAATCTTGCTTTTCCAATAATAATTGATGGATATTTTTTTCCTAGATTGAGTAAATGATCTCCGTTTATAAATTCCGCCATGAAGATCGGTCATATTCAAATTGAAACCCCTATTCTTCTTGCTCCCATGGCTGGTGTAACGGATTACTCATTTCGTATCTTATGTAAAGAAATGGGTGCTGGTGTCGTGTATTCTGAATTTGTCTCCGCCCACGGTATTATTCGGGAAAATGAAAAGACCCTTGATATGATCCGATTTACTGAAGAAGAACGTCCTATTGGTATACAAATATTTGGAGATTCACCTGACGTCATGAGCAAAGCAGCTCGAAAGGTGGCAGATCAATTTCAACCGGATATTATAGATATCAACTATGGCTGTCCTGTTCCAAAAGTGACCAAAAAAGGAGCAGGATCAGCAGCGTTAAAAGATTTATGCTTGATGGATGATCTTACATCTGCTGTGGTAGAAGCTGTCCCTGAACTGCCTGTCACAGTAAAAATGCGAGCCGGATGGGATATGTCCAATATCGTAGCGATTGAAGCAGGACCCCGGCTTGAAAAAATTGGTGTAAAAGCCATTACCCTCCACCCTCGTACCACAAAGCAAAGTTACAAAGGCAGTGCTAATTGGAAATGGATAACCGAATTAAAACAAGCTGTTTCAATACCTGTCATTGGAAACGGTGATATTAAAGAACCAGAAGATGTTGTTCGCATGTTTGAAGAAACAAACTGTGATGCTGTTATGGTAGGGCGTGCTTCTCTAGGAAATCCCTGGTTCTTTAAGCAAATAACTGCTTTATTAAATGGCACTTCCTTCCCGCCTGTTCCAAGTACTGAGGAACGCATTGCCATGTGTAAACGCCATTTGGATCTTTTGCTGGAATCTCGAGGTGAGCATATTGGTACTAATCTTATGCGCAAGCAGTTCGGTTGGTATATCAAAGGCTTTCCTGATGCGTCTTCCTTACGGCAATCGTTGGTGACGGCAGTGGATAAGAAAGAAATGGAAAAACTATTAGATGAAATAAACAGTCTGAATATTAATTAAATTGAAGAATGTATTATACATGATCACCCATCTTCTATACACCATAAATTCACCTACTCCCTTCCTTGATTCACAGACACTAATATCGGTAAATTTACAGTCTATAATTTTCCATAATATTATTTTATCAATAGGTCTAATATGCAGAATGCAAAAGCCATCGTACCAAAGCCCGTTAATGAACCAATCCTCTCATATGCTCCCGGTTCACCGGAAAAAATTGCACTGAAAAAACGAATTCAAGAATTAAAATTACAAGAAATTGAAGTTCCTCTCATTATCGGTGGACAGGAAATCAAAACCGGTAATATGGGTAAAATGGTTATGCCTCACAACCACAAGCATATTTTGGGTCATTATCATAAAGCAGGTGAAAAAGAAGTGAAGATGGCTATTGAAGCGTCAATGGATACCTGGAGTTTCTGGTCTAAAACACCCTGGGAAATGCGGGCGGCTATATTTAAGAAAATGGCATCCATCCTTCAACGTCATGAAGAGCAAACACTCAATGCAGCTACTATGTTGGGGCAAAGTAAAAATGTGTATCAAGCAGAAATTGATTCTGCGTGCGAGTTTATTGATTTCTTGAATTTTAATTGTTGGTACGCCCAAGAATTATATGAGCAGCAACCGACATATTCCCCGGACGGAATGTGGAACCGCTTGGAGCATCGGTCATTGGAAGGATTCATTTTTGCTGTGTCACCATTTAATTTTACATCTATCGCTGGAAACCTTCCTATGTCTCCAGCGCTTATGGGTAATGTGGTTCTTTGGAAACCGGCATCCAGCGCCGTTTATAGTGCTCATTTTATCATGCAGTTATTTAAAGAAGCAGGGCTTCCTGATGGCGTCATCAATTTTATTCCCGGTGCCGGTTCAACAGTTGGTCCCATTGTCATGAAGAATGAAAATCTAGCCGGTGTTCATTTTACCGGTTCAACAAAGGTTTTTCAAGGGATGTGGTCACACATCGGTGAAAATATCCAGACATATAAAACGTATCCCCGGATCGTGGGTGAAACGGGTGGCAAAGATTTTTGCATTGCCCACGAATCAGCTGATATCGATGCATTAGTCTCGGCAATGATTCGAGGTGCATTTGAGTATCAGGGTCAAAAATGTTCTGCCATGTCTCGGGCATATATTCCCACCAATGTCTGGAAAGACATAAAAGATAAATATATTGCTGAAGTCGGCACTATCAAAATGGGAGATCCGAAAGATTTTTCAAATTTCATGAATGCAGTCATTGACCAGACCGCTTTTGATTCCATAACTGAATTTATCGATTTTGCTGAAGAAGCAGATGATGCTGAAATTATCACCGGTGGACAGTATAATGATGAAAAAGGTTTTTTTATTGAACCAACAACCATTTTGACGGACAATCCTAAATTTCGAACCATGTGTGAAGAAATCTTTGGGCCTGTTTTGACCATATATTTATATGAACCAATGGATTGGGAGAAAACATTGGATTTGGTAGATAAAACATCACCCTATGCACTCACCGGTTGTGTATTTGGGCAAGATAGAAAAGCAGTTGAAGATGCATCCAAACGTCTAACGCACGCAGCAGGGAATTTTTATATCAATGATAAACCAACTGGAGCAGTCGTGGGTCAGCAGCCTTTTGGCGGCAGCCGCGCGTCCGGAACGAATGATAAAGCTGGATCTATGTTTAATTTAATTCGCTGGATTTCCATGAGGACAATAAAAGAAACATTTGATCCGCCAAAGAACTATCGTTATCCTTTTATGGATGAAGAATGATTGGTTTTTGGTAACTGGTAGAGTGGTAATCCCGAAACAAGATTAGTATGCATACTCAGTTGAATGTATTCGAAATCAAAATTTATAGATAAAAATGACAAAATTTATTAAACATATCCTTTTTTATAGACAACGTTTTGGTTTTAGCTGAATTCAATCATTTTATTCAGAATAATAATTACAGTTAAAACATTAATAAAAGGATTAAAAATGAAACCGATTAAAACACTTATCATGGGCGCTGCAGGGCGCGATTTTCACAATTTCAACGTTGTCTACAGAAATAACGATCAATACCAAGTTGTTGCTTTTACAGCAACACAAATTCCGGATATAGAAGGAAGATTGTACCCAAGTATTCTTTCAGGTCCATTGTATCCTGATGGAATTCCGATTTTTGATGAAAGTGAACTTGAAGGATTAATTAAGAAACATAGTATTGAGGAAGTGGTTTTCTCATATTCTGATATTTCACACGAAACGGTCATGCATAAAGCATCCAAAGTATTAGCCATAGGAGCACATTTCAAGCTCTTGGGTGGTGAGCAAACAATGATCACATCTACTAAACCGGTGATTTCTGTATGTGCTGTTAGGACCGGATGCGGTAAGAGTCAAACCACACGTAAAGTAGCGGAAGTTTTAAAAAATGCAGGGAAAAAAGTTGCTGCAATCCGTCACCCAATGCCGTATGGAGATCTAACCAAACAAGGTGTCCAACGTTTTGGATCTATTGAAGATTTGAAAAAACACGAATGCACCATAGAAGAAATGGAAGAATACGAACCCCATATTATTCAAGGTACAGTTGTTTTTGCAGGAGCTGACTATGAGGCTATTGTTAGAGAAGCTGAAAAAGAAGCTGATGTTATTCTTTGGGACGGCGGAAACAATGACATACCTTTTTATAAACCGGATCTTTCAATTGTTGTTGTAGATCCACACCGCCCGGGTCATGAATTGTCCTATTTCCCTGGGGAAACAAATCTCCTAATGGCAGATGTAATAGTCATAAATAAAATTGACACTGCTGACCCTGTAGGTGTTGAAACAGTAAAAAATAATATTAAAGTGATGAATCCTAACGCTGTCATTATTGAAGGAGATTCTCCTATTACTGTAGAAAACTCGGATATGATTACCGGAAAAAGAGTCTTGGTTGTTGAAGATGGTCCAACACTCACCCACGGCGAGATGAAAATCGGCGCTGGTACAGTTGCCGCAGACAATTTTGGTGCATCAGAATTAGTAGATCCACGTCCATTTCTTAAAGGTAAATTGATTGAAACATTTGAAAAATATCCGAAAATCGGTGCATTACTTCCAGCCATGGGTTATGGAGAAGAGCAAGTAAAAGATTTGGAAGATACGATCAACAATACAGATTGCGATTTAGTAATCATTGGAACGCCCATTGACTTGCGAAGAATTATTGATATTTCTCATCCCAACGTCCGAGTTACATACGAACTCAGGGAAAAAGGGAGTCCGAATATTCAAGATGTATTACAATCATATTTATAATGAATAAAATTGCTATTATCGCCTTAGGCGGAAATGCTCTTTCACCCAAAGGAGAAGCAGGTACAATTAAAGATCAATTCACTCACACCAGAGAGAGTTTATTTGAAATAATGGAATTTGTTCGTCATGGTTATAATCTATGTTTGACCCACGGAAACGGTCCTCAAGTTGGAGACGAACTTTTGCGAATGGATCTGACTCACAAAGAAGTTCCACCTTTACCTTTAGGTGTCTGTGTTGCAGGAACTCAAGGTACAATTGGATATATGATCCAGCAATCATTTCAAAATGCTCTTCGAAAAGAAAATGTAGACCGTGAAGTTGTTACAATCATTACCCAAGTTAGAGTTCATGAAGATGATCCAGCTATTAAAAACCCAACAAAATTTATTGGTAAACGATTTAAAAAGCATGAAGCAGAGGCAATGTCCAAAAAATTTGACTGGACGATCAAGGAACAGGAACCAGGTGAATGGAGAAGAGTCGTACCCTCACCTGATCCTGATTATATTATGCATGGAATTAGTATCCGTACATTAGTAGAAGCAGGAACGATTGTCTTGGCTGCAGGTGGCGGTGGAATTCCAGTGTTTAATGATAAAAATAACAACTTGGAAGGATTAGATGCAGTTATTGACAAAGATTTAACTGCTGCAAAGTTAGGTCGAGTAATTCGCGCTCAAGATTACTATATCATTACGGATGTGGATCAAGTGTACTTAGATTTCAGTACACCAAATCAAAGACCAATTCATCAAATGACGGATGAGGAAGCAAAACAATATCAAAATGATGGCCAATTTCAAATAGGCAGTATGTGGCCAAAGATAAGATCAGCAATATATTTTCTAAAACATTATGGTGAAAAAGCAATCATAACAAATATTAATAATGTCCGGAAAGCAATTAATGGTGAAGCAGGAACAACCATAGTAAAAGCGTAAAAATAAAGACTGAAAATAATTATTTTAGTGTTTAGGATTAATTAGATATGGAAATTAAATGAAAATTCACGAATACCAAGCGAAAGAACTCTTTCGTCAAAACAATGTGAGTGTTCCGTCAGGAGCGGTAGCTTTTTCATTAGAAGAAGCTCTGGCTGCCTACGACAACTTAAATGTTAGAACAGTCGTTGTAAAGGCACAAATACACGCCGGGGGACGAGGAAAAGGCGGTGGCGTAAAATTAGCCCATTCTCAGGATGAGGTTAAGAAATTATCTAATGAAATTTTAGGGATGAACCTTGTGACTCATCAAACAGGTCCCGAAGGTAAAAAAGTTCAGCGACTACTCATTGAAGCAGGTGTTGATATCGCTCGTGAATTATATGCCGGTATTGTGCTGGACAGAGCTAAACGAAAATACGTTTTTATGGTATCAACAGAAGGCGGTGTGGAAATTGAAAAAGTAGCCGCTGAAACGCCTGAAAAGATTATTAAGGAATGGGTTAATCCAGATGAGGGCCTTACTGAAAACCAAGCTCGAAATCTTGCGATTGCCTTGGATATGACTGGTGAGCAAATTGATTCAGCTGTTGAAATATTTTTAGCTGTCTGGAATGTTTATATAGATCACGATTGCTCTCTTTTGGAAATCAATCCTCTTGTTGTCACAAGTGCTGATAATGTCATGGCTTTGGATGCAAAAATGAATTTCGATGATAATGGATTGTTTCGCCATAAAGAACTGCTGGATTATAAAGATGAAAGTGAGGAAGACCCTGCTGAATTGGAAGCTGGAAAATATCATTTAAATTATATCAAATTAGACGGAAATGTTGGTTGTATGGTCAATGGTGCCGGCTTGGCCATGGGAACCATGGATATCATTAAACTCTTCGGTGGTGAGCCTGCAAATTTTTTGGATGTGGGTGGTGTGGCTAATGCAGAAACAGTGGCAAATGGTTTTAGGATCATTCTTTCTGATTCTAATGTAAAATCAATCTTGATTAATATTTTTGGCGGTATTGTCCGCTGTGATCGTGTTGCTCAAGGTGTTATTGATGCCATGGAGACTGTAAATGTCTCTATACCTGTTGTTGTAAGACTGGAAGGGACCAATGCAAAACAAGCAGCTGAATTATTGGAAAATTCGTCCTTGGAATTTCTTGTTGCAACCAGTTTAGCTGATGCCGCTGAAAAAGCAGTTTCAGCTGTAACGGGAGGTGGAGCATGAGTGTCTTAGTTGGTGATGATACACGTTTAATCATTCAAGGCATTACTGGAAATGAAGGATCTTTTCACGGAAGACAGATTAAGGAATATGGCACCAATCTTGTTGGAGGTGTGACTCCAGGGAAAGGTGGCCAAGAAGCGCTAGGAGTACCCGTTTTTAATTCAGTCGCAGATGCAAAAAGAACAACAGATTGTAACACATCTGTCATTTTTGTCCCCCCTGCTTTTGCTGCAAGTGCCATTATTGAAGCGGCTGAAGCAGGATTAAACTTGGTTATCTGTATTACAGAAGGAATTCCAGCAGCAGACATGGTAAAAGTGAACCATAGGATCAAAGATCTTTCAACCCGACTCGTAGGACCTAATTGTCCTGGTGTTATTTCACCCGGTAAAGCCAAAGTGGGGATAATGCCCGGTTTTATTCATGATCCAGGATCTATTGGAGTTATTTCCAGATCTGGAACGTTGACCTATGAAGCTGTTCATCAACTTGTGGCTGCAGGTTTGGGGCAATCCACATCTGTCGGTATTGGTGGTGATCCAATTATTGGGACAACATTTATCGACATGTTATCACTTTTTGCTGAGGATGATGAAACGGAAGGTATCGTCATGATTGGTGAAATTGGCGGTACAGCTGAGGAAGAAGCCGCCCAGTGGGTCATAGACAATAATTTACAAAAACCAATTGTGGCATTTATCGCCGGACAAACGGCTCCACCGGGACGACGCATGGGGCATGCCGGAGCTATCATTGCCGGTGGCAAAGGAACTGCAGCGGAAAAAGTAACTGCACTTAAAGCATCAGGAATCCTAGTTGTAAAAAGTCCCGCAGATATTGGTACAACAATGGCAGATGCAATAAATATTAAATAAAATCGAAGGAGATTTGAGTGAGTAATAAAACATTAGCAATAATAAAACCTGATGCAGTGGGCAATGGTTTTACAGGAAAAATAATGGATAGAATTATTGAAGCAGGATTTAAGGTTAAAGCTGCACAATTGATGCAATTGAGCCGGGAAAAAGCTGAAGGATTTTATGCTGTCCATAACGAACGACCATTTTTCAACGATTTGGTGGATTTTATGATATCAGGCCCATGTATGCCAATGGCATTAGAGAAAGAAAATGCAGTTAATTCATTTCGCAACTTGATTGGCGCAACCAACCCTGCTGAAGCCTCTGATGGCACTATTCGTAAAGACTTTGCAGAGAGCATTCAGAACAATGCTGTGCATGGATCAGACTCAAATGAGAATGCTCAAAAAGAAATTGCATATTTCTTTACTTCCAATGAAATTCTGGATTACTGACAAGGAGACATTTCCTGTTTAACTCAAGAATATATAACATTTGCGTTTTGGCGCTCTTCTCAACTTTGCTCATCACAGCATGTGGGAAAGAAGGATTAACCGGCAGAACTGGCGAAGCTATTTCACTAAATGCAGAAATCTCTGAAGATAGTGATGATTTGGACTATATCTGGATCGTCACTGAACAACCTGATGCTTCAATGCTGGGAATAGATAATTTTAGCTATAATGATCAGCATTCGATTGTTTCATTTATTCCTGACGCTCCCGGTGATTATATATTGGAAGTAAAAGTCGTCCAATACGGCGATGAATTGGCGTTACAATCATTTGTAATTTCTGTAGAGCAAGGTGAAGCAGTTCCGATTAATACAGTCGAACAGACTGAGCCTGAATGGTATGAAGATGATAATGATAGAGAGTGGTTTGAGGAGGAAACAGCTTCCGAAGATACAATTGCTGAAGTCCCGGAGATAACAGAAGTTGCCCCTGCAATGGAAAATATTGAAAAAATAAACGAAGACGTTGAAGTAAAAACTTCTGCACCTTCAAAACCAAAACCTATTCAACGCGGTTTGCAAATTCCAAAAAATGAAGGCAGGTTTACAATCCAAGTTGTTTCAAAAAGATTATTAGCTGATGCTGAAATTATAGCAGCAGAATTGATAGACAATGGGTTTGATGCGTATATCCAGAAAGCCTATTTTAAGGAAACAGACGAAGTCTGGTTTCGAGTTCGTGTGGGAAGTTATGATAGCCGTCCAACGGCACTCACAGTTGCACAATCTATTTCAAAATCACGCGGAACATCCACTTGGGTGGATTATGTCCGCTATGAAGAATAAAGAAGGAGAAAAACCGTGGATCCAATGAAATTACATTTTGACATTCGAGATATCTTTCGCGCTCCCAGATTAGCCTTGAGCGGAAAAAAGATTCTTGTATTTGTACAAGCTCTATTAGTTGGCTATGCTAACTACCTTATTTTAACCTACATTTCTTTTGCTTTGGCCGGCTACACATTCTCTGAAACATGGAGCCAATATGGACTATATCCATGTTTATATGGTAATCCCGGTCCATGGTATGCATACCTAATATATTGGATTGGTTCAATTATACTACTATTGTCCATTAATTTTGGTTGCACTGCTGTTTCCAGGATTACGTTTAAACAACTGAAAGGGGACGAATTCTATTCATCTGGTGATGCATGGAAATACACCAGGAAACATTGGCATCCGGTTGTTTTTACTTCTGTATCTTTTGCCTTTATTTTGATCTTTTTCTTTGGACTTGCAGCCGTGTTTGCATTGTTGGGTAAAATTCCATTTGTGGGCGAATTCTTATTCGTAATTCCATATCTCTTATACTTCTTTGGTGCAATTTTTACTATTTATACAGCTGTTGTATTTGTTGTTTCATTCCTCTATGCTCCAGCTATTATTGCCGCTTACGAAGAAGATACCATGGGTACTGTATTCAATTCTTACTCAATTACCTGGTCACAACCTTGGAGAGTTATACTTTATCATCATGTGCTCATTCCCATTGGAGCGCTCGCAGGATTTATATTTGTAAAATTCTGGATAGCTGGTTATCATCTAATAAACAGCTTTTTTGGATGTGACTGGTTTATGGGAACCAAACTGGCTAATATAGTTGCATATGCGTCAAATATTGTTTGCCCGTCAAGCATTTGTAATAGCTTAACAGCTTGTTTCTCTAGTTGCACCAGCGCATGCTGTGCAAATCTATCCGGTTGTGTTTTAACACCCACCAATGCTGATTTGGCTTCAATATCCGGTACAGAAACAGTCGCAGGTGTTTTATTAGCTGTTTTTCTTTTCTTGTTGATTTTGACTGCCATAGGATATGTTCTTTCCATCTGTTCGGTAGGAGAAACACTCATGTTTATCATTTTCAAGAAGAAATCTGATGATGATAATATTTTGGAACGGAAAGACGAAGATGATCTTGAAGATGATGATGAAAATGATTTTTCATTAGACGATGATGACACTGTAGAAAATAATGATTCAACAGATACGGGCGATGATACAACTTCAAGCGAAGAAAATTCAACTGAATAAGACTATTTAAAACAAGAATTAACCTTATGAACAGACTTCGAAAAGAGGTATTTTCCCGCGCTAAAAAATGAAGATATTTCGTACCGATTTAGACGTCGGTCTAAATAACAAGCTTTTTGAAATTTCCAGTTCTTCCTTGGGCTTGGATAAGGTCTCCTTTACCGAGGATAAAATAACGTGCACAATTCATTCTGAACACGCACCAAACGGGTATTACTTAAAAGGATTTATGACTGTTTCAATACGTGAATCCTGTGATCGATGTTTGATCGATTTTGACTCAAAACAGACTGTTGAGTTTTCGATTTTATTAACTAGTGATGTTAAACTCATTAATAATGATGAACATGATGTTATCTTTTTTACTGACCAAGATGATGCAGTAGATATTAATCCGGTTCTTGCAGAATATGTATTATTGGATCGGCCTTTAAAAAAACTATGCACAAAAGATTGCAAAGGACTATGTTCTTCTTGTGGATGCAACAAGAATAAAATGGATTGTGGTTGTATGCAGGAAACACAATCGTTTAACTGGGAAGTTTTGAAAAATATAAATTGATATAAAAATGGAAAATTTGGAGTAAATATGGCATTACCAAAAACACGTCTATCTAAAGCTCGAGGCAGAAAACGCCGCACACATTATAAAGCGGGCCATGTGCAAACAACTAACTGCCCACAGTGCAGTCAAGCAAAATTACCCCACCGCGCCTGTCCCAATTGCGGATATTACCGCGGTCGTCCTGTTGTTTCAGCAACGGATTAATATACCTTTATGAAAATAGCATTAGATGCCATGGGTGGAGATTTCGCACCCGAGGCAGCTGTACATGGTGCTCTCGATGCTTTAAAGGTTGATAATTCACTGGAATTATACCTTGTTGGGAATGATGACTTATTAAAGAATTTTCTTCCTACACCTCATCCGAACCACATTCATTTGATACCATCTACCCAGGTTGTAACAATGCATGATAAAGGATCCAGGGTGTTAAAAGATAAACCTGATTCATCGTTGGTGAAAGGTGTCGAATTATTAAAAGATGGCATTGTAGATGCGTTTGTTAGTGCCGGACATACAGGTGCTGTTCTTTCATCGGCTATATTAACATTGGGTAGGATTGAAGGTGCTAAACGGCCCGCATTGGGTGCTTATATTCCCACGGACAAAGGTGGTAAAATTTTATGTGATGTTGGTGCAAATCCCGATGCAAAACCCCACCATTTAATGCAATTTGCTATTATGGCATCTCTGTATTTGGATCATGTGGAAAAAATCAAGAATCCCAAGATTGGCTTGATTAACATAGGAACTGAACCGGGAAAAGGGAGTGAATTATACCGTCAAGCATACGATTTATTAAAAAAGGAATTCCCGTCATTTATTGGAAACGTTGAAAGCAGAAATATTTTAACATCTGAAGCGGATGTTCTCATTTGTGACGGATTCGTTGGAAATACACTCATCAAATTTGCTGAAGGCTGGATCAGTTTGTTCAGTGAAATGGTGAAAAATAAGATTGATGAAAAACTGTCTTATAAAATGGGAGCTAAAATACTTTCTCCTGTTCTAAAATCTATAAACAGCCAATATGATTATGAAGAACATGGCGGTTCTCCACTTTTGGGTGTTAATGGAGTATGTATAATTGCCCATGGCAGTTCAAATTCCAAGGCTATCAAAAATTCTATATCATTGGCTAAAAAATGTGTGGATGAAAAACTAATTACAGATATTCAAATCGGATTGGCGGATCATTTGGAGAATAATTCCCATTGAAAGCTAAAATAACAGCCACAGCCCGATATTTGCCCAAACGTACTTTATCTAATCAAGATTTAGAAAAAATGGTAGATACTACGGATGAATGGATCAGATCACGAACAGGTATTGAAAAAAGACACCTTGTGGCAGAAGGTGAAGCCACATCCGATATGGGAAAGAAAATAGCTGATCAACTTTTAGCTCGTTCCGGTAAATCAGCAGAAGATATTGATTTAATTTTAGTCGCAACCAGTACTCCTGATTATCTTGTCGTTTCGACGGCTGCAATGATCCAGGATAAAATCGGCGCTGTAAATGCCTGGGGGTTTGATATTGTTGCAGCGTGTACGGGATTTGTTTACGCCATGGAAACCGGAGCTAAAATGATCGAATCGGGTAAATATAAAAATGTTATTGTTATTGGAGCCGATACCATGAGCTCAATCATCAATTATGCTGATAGAAACACATGCATAATTTTTGGTGATGGTGGAGGGGGTGTTCTATTAGAACAAAGTGATAATCACATTGGTGTATTGGATTCAATTCTGTATACAGATGGGAGTGGAAGTAAATACTTAAATGTTCCAGCAGGTGGAAGTGTTCAACCAGCTTCCAAAGATACTATCGATAAAAAGATGCACTATGTTATGCAAGATGGTAAAACAGTTTTCAAATTTGCTGTAAAAAATATGGCTGATGTCAGCAAAGAGATTATGGATAAAAATGGATTAAGTGGTGATGATATAAAATTATTTATTCCTCACCAGGCAAATAAGCGAATTATTGATGCAACTGCAAAGCGTTGTGAACTGCATGAAGATCAAGTATTTGTCAATATAAACCGTTACGGAAATACAACAGCGGGAACTATTCCAATCGCAATAGATGAAGCTGTAGAAATGAGTCGGTTGGCTAAAGACGATCTTTTATTATTAGCTGCCTTTGGAGGAGGATTTACTTGGGGTAGTATGTTAATTCGCTGGGGGAATGTTTAATGGAATTAGCTTTTCTTTGTCCTGGGCAAGGATCACAAAAAGTAGGGATGGGTCAGGACCTATTTGAAAATTCGAACTTGGCAATATCTTACTTCGAAACAGCAAATGAAATTCTAGGTGTTGATATTCAGGATATTATGTTCAACGGTCCGGAAGAAACACTTAAACAAACACAATATACACAACCTGCTTTGTATATCGTTTCTGTCATTATTGGTAAAATACTTTTGGAAAATGGAATAAAACCTACAAGTGCAGCAGGGCATAGTCTAGGAGAATATTCAGCTTATGCTCTCGCAGGAGCATATGATTTTGAAACAGGATTGAAGCTCGTAAAAGTCAGAGCCAACAGTATGCAAAAATCAGGCGAAGAGCAACCCGGTACAATGGCAGCTATCATTGGATTGGATGATGAATCTGTGCAAAATATAACTGAAAATATAACTGAAATTGTCGTTCCTGCTAATTTTAATTCTCCGGGTCAAGTTGTTATATCTGGCGAAATAGATGCTGTAAATTCAGCGATGAATTCAGCTAAGGAAAAAGGCGCAAGGATGGTAATACCTTTGAAGGTAAGCGGTGCTTTTCACTCACCCTTGATGACAAGTGCTAGGGAACAGCTTGCAGAAATGATAGATTCAATCGAAATTATGGATTCAATGATTCCTGTTTATAGCAATGTTTCTGCTGATCCGATCACACAAACTGATGAAATTAAGGATGCAATGATCTCGCAGCTAGAAAGACCTGTTTTATGGAGTCAAACTATTTTAAATATGGCTACCAATGGAGTTGATCATTTTATGGAAATAGGTACGGGTCGAGTTCTTCAAGGATTATGCAAGCGGATAGATCGTTCGTTGGTAACCAGTGGTGTAGAAAACTGGGAGCAAATAGGAAATGCTTGATCTGCAAAGTAAAATTGCTTTGGTTACAGGTGCTTCCCGGGGTATAGGGAAATCCATTGCCACAGTTTTTGCGAATGCAGGTGCTCATGTGGTGTGCGTGAGCCGTAATGAACATGATGTTCAAGCAGTAGCAGATTCTCTTCCAAGTGCATCTGCAGCAGCTTGTGATGTGTCTTCATCAGAAAAGTTTTCTGAACTGATTAAAAAAGTTGTAGAAGAATATGGTCAAATGGATATACTAGTCAACAATGCTGGAATTACAAGGGATGGATTGATCATGCGTATGAAAGATGAAGATTGGAATATAGTACTGGATATAAATTTGAAAGGTGCATTTAACGGTATTAAGGCAGTGACTCGAACCATGATGAAGCAGAAATCGGGGCGGATCATTAATATTTCCTCAGTCGTGGGTCTAACCGGTAATGCAGGGCAAGCCAATTATGCCGCATCCAAAGCAGGTCTGATAGGGCTAACAAAATCAACCGCTAAAGAATTATCCTCTCGAGGGATAACGGTCAATTGCATCGCACCGGGCTATATTGCTACGGATATGACCGATGAATTAAGCGATACTGTAAAAGAGGATTTGAAAAATCAAATACCACTGGGCCGGATAGGAAATCCGGAGGATATTGCACATATGGCATTATTCCTCGCATCGGATAAGTCCGGTTATATAACTGGACAAACGATCGCCGTTGATGGCGGTATTGTTATGACTTAATAAAGGAGAAACACATGTCAGCAACACTGGATAAAGTAAAAGAAGTCGTCATGGATAAACTTGGCGTTGAAGAGAGTCAAATAACAGAAGATGCACATTTTATGGATGATCTTGGTGCCGATTCTCTTGACACTGTCGAACTAATTATGCAGCTCGAAGAAGAGTTTGGCATCGAAATTCCCGACGAAGACGCTGAAAACATCACGACTGTCGGAAAAGCTGTAGAGTATATCGATAGCAAATCATAAATAATGCTTAAACGTCGAGTCGTCATTACCGGTTTAGGAGCTTTGACTCCCAACGGCAACTCCGTTGCCGATTTCTGGTCCGGACTTTTAGCCGGGAAGAGTGGAATTCAGAAGGTTACGTATTTTGACACAGAAGATTTCAGTGTTAAAATTGCGGGCGAATTATCAGATTTCAATGCAGAAGACTATTTCGATAGAAAAGAACTTAGGAAGCTTGATCCATTTTCCATTTATGGCCTGGTAACAGCTACTGAGGCAATTACCAAATCCGGATTGGATTTAAATACAATTGACCTCGATCGGTTTGGTGTAGTAATCGGTAGTGGTGTGGGTGGTATTCAAACCCTAGAAGACCAACATAAGGTATTACAGAAAAGAGGAGTTCGACGCATTTCTCCTTTTTTTGTACCTAAAATGATTGCAAATATTGCTGCGGGACAGATTGCAATTAAATTTGGATTACGTGGAGCAAATTACACTGTTGTTTCTGCCTGTTCTTCCGGATCTGATGCAATCGGTCAAGCATTTCGTAAAATACAATATGGTGAATCAGATCTAATGATTACCGGTGGAAGTGAAGCATCGGTCACACCCATGACCATTGCCGGTTTTGGGAATATGAAAGCACTTTCAGCTTCTCATAATAATGATCCGGAAAAAGCCAGTAGACCCTTTGATAAGGACAGGGACGGTTTTGTACTTGGCGAAGGTGCAGGTATGATTATACTTGAATCCTTGGATCACGCTCAGGCGCGGGGTGCCAACATTCTGGCAGAAATTGCAGGTTATGGGGCTACGGATGATGCATTTCATATCACTCAACCAGCTGAAGGAGGCGCAGGAGCGGTAAAAGCTATAACACATGCTCTTGCTGATGCAGAAGCTCAACCAGCTGAAATAAATTATATCAATGCTCACGGAACATCTACACCATTCAACGACAAATCTGAATCGGCTGCAATTCGAACTGTTTTTGGTACTCATGCTGAAAAGTTGAAAGTGAGCTCTACAAAATCAATGACGGGGCATCTTTTAGGCGCTAGTGGTGCCATTGCTGCCGTTGCCTGCGTAAAAGCACTTCAAGATAATAAAATTCCCCCCACGATTAATTATACAACTCCAGACCCGGAATGCGATTTGGATTATGTACCAAATAAATCACAAGATTTGGAATGCAGCACTGTGATGATGAATGCATTTGGTTTTGGCGGCCACAATGCTGTATTGGTGTTTCGATCATGGAACGATTAGTATGGCGATGTTTAAGTCGCTAAAACAACTATTTTTTAGAAAATCTTCCACATACACTTCACTCGAAAAGCAAATAGACTATACGTTTAGAGATTATACATATCTCTATCAAGCATTTACCCACCGTTCCAAAAGCGCAAACCCAAAGTACAATTACGAGCGTCTTGAATTTCTTGGAGATGCAGTAATAGATATTATTGTCAGTGAAGAATTGATGAAGGAATTTCCTGAAGGAGATGAAGGATTACTGACTCAAAAACGTTCTTCCCTTGTACAACGTTCATTTTTAGCATCCATGGGTTCCTTGTTGAATCTTCTGGATAATTTTAATGTAGAACACACTGTGAATTTGAATAATGATAAAGTTGCCATTAAACAATTAGCTAACTTATACGAATCCTTAATAGGTGCTGTTTACTTGGATGGTGGTATAAAACCTGCCAAGAACCTCATTATGAAAACAATTTGGCAGCACAGAACAGAAGCATGGAAATCGGTGAATTATAAGGGTCTGTTAATCGAATACTGCCATGCAAAAAATTATGATAATCCAAAATTTCTAATTTCAGATGTATCCGGTCCGGATCACCAGAAATTATTTGAGGTTCATGTTAAAATAGGTGATGAAATATATCCGTCTGGGATTGGGATGGAAAAAAAGTCTGCAGAACAGTCAGCAGCGCAAAATGCCTTGGATATTCTCCAAGATTAAGCTTTTATATCATTAATTTGATCGCGGATTTCTGCTGCACGTTCGTATTGCTCCCCATCAATTGCTTCCTGTAGTTTCTTTTCCAAGGAATTCAATGATGGTGCCCAATCAGCTGATTCAAGTCCTTCCTCTTCTTCTTTTCCAATATCTGGCATCATGGCTGCTTCAGCCATAACATTTTCAGAAACAAGAATGGTGGATTGGAGACGTAAAGCAACTGCCAGGGCATCACTTGGGCGAGCATCAATTGATCGATCGCCAATTTCATCCACTTTAATTTCTAGTCGAGCGTAGAAAACACCTTCTTTTAACGAGGTGATTTTGACCGTTTTTAAATTTCCGTCGATCCCTTTGATTATATTGCCGATTAAATCATGAGTCAGTGGACGAGGTGTTTCCATATACTCCAATGCCAATGCAATGGATTGTGCTTCAAAAGCACCCACAATGACAGGTAGCCGACGTTCACCATCAATTTCTTTGAGGATAACAGCATAACTCCGACTGGGAGGATGGAATGAAATTTTATGTACTTTAACTGCTATCATATGTGGAAAACCCTTATGACAATATATACTTCGAATTCTGCCAAGATCAATACCTAATTTTATGTTAAAGATAAATTTGCTTTTAATTGCATAATTGGTTCGACTGGGGATGGATCAATACCATGTAGAATTGCACACCAGTAACTTACCCAGTCGCCGAAATGGATCATGTGAAATAGACGAATTCTTTCTGATGGTCCTTTTACTGATATGTTGTATTGATTCTTATTCTTCACGTTTATAATTCGCTTTGTGATTTCTTGTCTTAATTTTACACGATCATTATCGTCGGAATCGGTGAGCCAAAGAACACTCATATGCTTAAATAAATCAGCATTATTTTCCCAACCAACTATTTCGTTATGATTCATTTCCGGAAGTTCATTATGGTATGCCAGCATGTCTGCATTTTCACAGAACTGACCTTTCAATCGCAGTGCTGCCACAGATGTAGTTGCTGATGAACCATAAATAATGGGCAGTGTTGTATAGATAGATTTAGCTAAAGTATATGTTGAGTTTTCTGTATTTTCTTCTGCATAGTTATCGCGTTGGATGTTAAGTAATTCAACTGTTTTCGAAATATCATCAAAAATAGAATCACCAATCAGTCCTTGACTTTTGAGCAAATACAGCATAGGTACGACAGAAAAAGCAAGCGCTGCTCGAGGCTGTAGTCCTCCAGGTGTCATGATGACATCAGAATTATTGGTCGTAAGATTTTCAGTGAGTGTGCCCCCAGTGGAAATTCCGCAAAGGTGTGCACCTTTTGTTTTGGCGTCCTCATACGCAGACAAAGTTTCTTCCGTGTTACCGGAATAAGACGAACAGATTACAAGTGTGTTCTCATTTACCCAATTTGGTAAAGTATAGTTGCGGTTTACAAATAAAGGTACGTTTAATTCATTTAATAGAAGAGCCTGGCAAACATCACCGCCGATTGCTGAACCACCCATTCCGGCCACAACTATGTTTTGAATATCATTAAATAAATTTTTCGGAGTAAAAGTATTCCCTATTTCCATCGCCTGAACTACATGATCAGGAAAATCGTAAATAGCTTTTTTCATGTTTTGCGTATCGAGTCGGTGTGTTTCCATTAATGTGTCCTATTTAAAACAAAATCGGTGTATTGATCCATTGCAATTTTATGCTCACCTCCAAATACTGACAGGGAATCTTTTGCCTTATCTATATATCCTTGGCTCATTTCTCGTGCTCGTGCTTCGACTCCTGTTTCAATGTAAAATGAACGCATTCGTTCCCGTTTTTCAGAGATATCTGCATCACTGTTTGTAATTTCATCCCAACCATCGTGTTTTCTGGCCAGAATTGCTAATATAGTTTGTTTATCTGCAGCCACATCACTTTCTAAACTTTTACCTAGATTTTCTTCATCGCTGAATATTTCCAGAATATCATCCTGGACCTGGAAAGCACAACCGAGATTGAGACCGTATGAGCGAAGTTCTGCACAGACATCATCTGATTTTTCAGTTAATATACCACCCAATTCCGCACAGAGGCTTAACAAAGCACCGGTTTTTTTGCTGATCATATCCAGGTATTGATCAAGTGATACGGTTGCATCTCCTTCAAATTGTAGGTCATAAGATTGCCCTTCACAAACTGTTAACGATGCTTTATTAAAAGCTTGCAATGCATGGACGGTGTTGGATTGAATGTCTCCAATGATTAGTTGGGCAAGTGTAAAAATACTGTCACCCGTTAAAATTGCCGCTTCAGTTCCAAATTTTTTATGGATAGTCGGTTTGCCGTGGCGAGTGTCGTCATGATCCATGATGTCATCGTGGATTAGTGTAAAATTATGCAAAAGTTCAACAGCCAACCCAGCATGCATGAGATCAACCGGATCCGCATCAAATCCACGGCCGGATAAGTGCACCAGCACTGGACGTAGTCGTTTGCCTTTTCCAGCTAATGCGTATCGAATTGGATCGTATAAATACGCCGGTTCTTCCGGTAAATCCAGATTGCCAAGATGACGGTCTGTTTCTGAACGGATAAATTCCAGCAGTTCAGTGAATGATTTAGTGTCCGACATCCAGTTTTAATGTACCTATTTCCTGTAGCTTGCCCATAACCAGTTTTTTGATTTCTGTCATACGTACAAGTGTGTCTGCTTCGAAGCGGCATACGATCACTGGTTGTGTATTTGACGAACGCACCAAGCCCCAGCCATCTCCAAAACGAATGCGCACTCCATCCACTGTACTGCAATCATAATTTTCTTTAAAATAGGCAACAGCCTCTTTAGCAATACGGAATTTTTCTTCATCGTTTTCAGCTTCCAACCGCATTTCAGGAGTAGAATAATATTTTGGAAGTTCTGCTACCATTTCAGAAAGTGTTTTATTGCTCCTGCTCAACATTTGCACCATTCGGGCAGCAACATAAATCGCGTCGTCATAGCCATAATAATCATCGGCAAAAAAGATATGCCCGCTCATTTCACCACCAAATCGGCAGCCCAATTCGTGCATTCTCTGCTTTATCAATGAATGTCCAGTTTTCCACATAACGGGAGTGCCTCCATGCTTGGTAATCATTTCTTCCAACGCTTGAGAGCATTTTACGTCGTATAAAATTTCATCACCTTCTTTTTGGATTACTTCAGGAAGAAATAAGGACATAAGCTGATCCGCCCAAATGATTTCACCCGTTTCATCCACCACGCCTACACGGTCGGCATCTCCATCAAAAGCTACACCAAAATCGAACTCTCCCGTTTTCATAAGAGCAATAAGGTCTACCAGGTTTTCCTTAACCGTCGGATCGGGATGGTGGTTTGGAAATGTACCATCGATATCGCAAAATAATTCAGTTAATTCCACATTCATATGTTTAAAAATATCTGGTGCCAAAATAGCTCCGGCTGCATTTCCGCAGTCCATAACCACTTTAAGCTTTCGTTCGATTTTAATCTTACCCAAAATCATTTGAGTGTATTTTTCCTTGAGGTTATAACTAACCTCACTCCCCTCTCCTGTTTCAAAATCACCATTTTCAATTAGTCTTCGGATCTTTTGGATTTGTTCACCAAATACTGCTTTACATTCCATAGACATTTTAAAACCATTGAATTCAGGTGGATTATGAGAACCGGTAATTTGCATTGCGCCGAAAACGCCCAATTCAAACATACTAAAATAATTCACGGGAGTAGGTAAAATGCCAATATTGATCACATCCACACCTGTAGACAGGACACCTTTCTTGAATTGTTCGATGAGATCCGGAGTTGTGAGGCGCACATCACCGCTCAAACTGATTTCCTGCCCACCGGCACGTTTAACTAAGGTGGCGAATCCTTTGCCCAGACTCTCCACTACGTCAGGTGGGAAATCTTCTGCTACCTTACCACGGATATCGTATTCTCTGAATATATATTTATTGATCATGGATTTATATTTTGTTGATTGAATGTTAGAATGATAGAATAATTGGTAGAGAAATTACAGAGAATATGTATTGTATAAATATTGAGAATTGAATAAAAGCGATTCTATTTCTTTACTTCAACATTGATGAAAGATTTTTTCTCAAAACGGCAGAAGCCGTTAATAATCCTGAAAAGAGAGCACTCGTAACACCCACAGTGGTAATATCTTGGCCGGTAAGAAACAGATTTTTAATTTTAGTACGAGGTCGCAACCATTTTTGATGAAACCGTTTTGAAGTATGGCTGATGCCATACATTTCACCTTTTTGATAATTCGCTAGAGAATTAACCGTTAAGGGAGTTGAAAGTTCTGAAAATACCAAAGCATCCTTTGCTTGGGGAACGTATTTATTTACAACATCAAGAATGCGTTGTGATAGTATTTCCTTTTCTTTTTCATAGTCCTCTCCCCGCTTCTTCCAAGGCAGGTCTTGCCATTTATCGTACCAATCCCAGTTGGCGAGTGTGATCGCTTCTATTGTGGCATATCCGTCGTGATTTTTATCCCAGGCATCGTCCTTTGCTGATGGAAAAGAAATATAAACCACTGGAAATTCTTTTTCAGGATTATTAATAAACTCTTGAACATTGCGATCGTGGTCATACCCGGGATAAATCCAAAGATTTGTTTTACCCAAATTCAATTCCTCTGCAGATTTATTCAACCCCAGATGCAAACAGACATAACTTTCTGTTTGTTCAATACTTTCAAGGTCAGGTAAAAGTGAATTGCCTGAACTCTCATCCCGTAAAAGTTTGTCAAACGTATTCACAACACCAGCACTGCTGATAATCACAGGTGCTTCCAGTACATCACCATTTTCCAGTTCAACGCCAATAGCGTTTCCCTTATGAACAACAATTTTGTTCACACCTGTGTTGACGGCCAGACTTCCACCGTTATTTTCAATTACATCGGATACTGTTTCAGCAATGCGCCTTGAGGAGCCAATAGGATAATTTCCTCCATCAAGATAATGCCGAGCCACAGAAGCATGCATAAAAAAATTGCTCTGTTTAGGAGGCAGTCCATGATCACCCCATTGTCCAGAAAGTACGCCCAGAAGTTCTGGATTATCAGATAAACTATTAATGATATCAAAGGTCGTCCTATCAGCATATTTGAAGAATTTTCCCGTCATGAAAGGGTAAGTAATATTTGCAAATACGTTTGGCAGAGCTTTGTTGGCAAAATATGGTCTGGCACTTTTTACTGCCTCGTCCAAATAATTCATATACGTTTGGATGGCTTTTTCCTCCTTTGGAAAATAACCAATCATATCTTCTACAAACTGTTCCCGTGGAGCCACAAAATTGTAATGTTTATCAGGAAAAATGATTCGGTCATAATTATCGTCCATTCGGGACCAGTTCAGTTGAGAATTGGAAATGAGATCAAACAGTTTTCGAACAGCAGACCATTTGTTATGTACTTCACCAATGTAGTGTAGACCCACATCCCATTCAAAATTATTACGGCGAAATGTGTGGGTCCAGCCACCGATCTTGAAATGTTTTTCAAGTACTAAAACGCGTTTACCATTCAGAGCCAGAAGAGCTGCGGTAGATAAACCACCCATACCTGATCCAATGATTATAGCGTCAAAGTTTTCATCAGCCAGTTTGGAATTATAACTCGTCCATTTTTTCATAATATGAGTCTATTCTATAATGATTATTCAGAGCTTAATAAATGTTCTTTCATAAACCCTTTAGCAAACTCAAACGCTTCTTTTCTTGAAGTTGGATTTCCTCCATATGTTGGACCACGTTCCGCACAAAATGCAAAACTCACCTTTTGCAAAATGGGAGCTGTCATGGGAATATCCATAAAATTCATGAGCACCGCTCCATCTTCACGCATCATAAATCTGCAGTCTGAAAAAGAATATCCATGTTCGTCAATAACTGGTTTTGCGGAGCGATCGAAAGAATGGTGGGAATCTTCATAGACAGTCAAATCAATATCAGAGCCTGCCGACTGCATGAGCGGAACGAGTTCTCCGCATGCTGCGGCTGGGGTCCAATTATCCAACTCACCGATTAGAATATGGATTGGTGCATTGGTAAATTCCATGATTTCAGGCACAATGAAACAGGGCGGATAAAATGCCAGATGTGCAGCAAAAGATACGTCAGCACTTATAGCGCGTTTTAATGGTTCCCATGCGGAGAATAGGGTTACACCGCCGCCTAAACTCCAGCCGGTAATGGCAATACGATCCCTATCTATTCGAGGATCTTCACCCAATTTTTCCAACGCACGGAATGCGTCCAGAATCATCATAGCCGTTGTAACGGAAACCTGTTCACCCACCGTAGATGATACTCCCCTGCTTTGAAAACTTTGTAATTCAAATGTGGCTATACCCATGTTTCGATACATTTGCAAATATTCGAAATTATGCTCTCCCCAACCTAAACTGCCAGCAACGCCAATGACCAAAGGCAAATTTTTATGTTCTACATTCTCTGGCATCCGAAGTATGCCAAAAACGTCTTGAGACTCCTGATTTTCAATATCGGTAATTACATGAAAGAATGAAAAAGGATTGGCACTGGTGAATGTAATTTTTTCACCCTCTGAAGCAAAACAGAGTTGGAATAATAAATAGAACGTAAATGTTTTTTTAATCATATTATATGATTGAATCTAGGTTTTTTATAAGAAATAATCAGTAATAATAAACAGTATTTATTAAATGAAATTGAAATCTTTATATGAATCAAAAAACCCCGCAGTTGCGGGGTTTTTTTGATTCAGGTTATTTCATTATTTTATTTACTCAAATCAACCCAATTGGTATGTAAGCCAATATCTTTATGTTTACCAAACCCCCAATAAGGGAATAACTTTGCACCAAATGCTTTTCGTTCTTCTTCATCTGGCCATGCAGCTTCCCAAAGATCAGAATTATCTTCATTCAATGCATCTTCGATAGATGCATATTCTGTAATCACAATGATCGGCCATCCATTAGGCCCGCCGGCTGTCCCAGACCAATAATGCTGTAATTGCATATAACTGATAATAGTGTCATCTTTTTTAACAATATTATCAAAATGCGCCTGCAGTAATTCTTCACGTTCTTCAGCTGAACCATTTTCAACATCTGAAATTGGAACAAGAGTATATTCAACCACAGTCACAAATGTATCATCTTTATGTTTTCGAGAAGATCTTTTGAGTCGATCCATATTCAATTCTAAAATTTGAAGATCTGTATGTTTTCCGACCCAATATTTATTGTATTTCTTCATGAATTCTTCTCTATCTTCATCCTTTCGCCATGCTTTTTTTCGTGTTTCACCACTATTTTTGATTGTAGCGTCTGCATCAGCAATGGAAGCCCATTCATTCAAAATGACCACTTCATCAGAATTCCCTGACCAATAATGCCCCAAATGCATTGAACTGATCAATTTGTCTTGTAGCGGATTCATCTTCTTAGCGTATTCTTTTAGGACCTCCTTTCTTTCGTCATTTGATCCATCTTCTACTTCTCTTACATCATTTAAATAATATTTAGAGATGGTGACGACGTTATTATCTGGATTGTATTGAGCGTGAAGAATACCCAAAACGGATATACTTATGCATAGAATCACTATTCGTTTTATCATGCTTCCTCCTACATTAAGATCCTACAGGATCTTATTATTGTTATTTGATTGTCTAAATCACACATTAAAATAATTAGAAAATTATATAATTACCATAAAAACATAATAAGTAATAAAAGACCTTTTCTTATTTACTTTTCTTTTTCAATAAAACATCCACCCCAGTCATTTGCATATGTAGTTTCCAATGTTTGTTTCCAGCCCAAGGATGAGTAAATGTTCCGCTGGTATGAAACCCGCCTTCATAATGACCATCAACAAAATCAAGAATAAGCCACTTAAGTTTTTTCCTGTAAATATTTTCCTTTTCAACTATATTCCCTTCCAAGTCTCCACCAATTAGATATTGAGGATTGCCAAGTTTCCTAACGAACCAATTGTTTAAACACATATATCCATTTTTCAATGCAGCATCACCAACAGTACCTTCTACATGTCCATCCGGAAAAATCTCCAATGAAAAAAAGATACTGTCTGCTATACTCCAACTGACGATTTCGTGACCATATCCTTCCCAATGACCAATCATATTCGGATGTGGATTAATGGGTTTTTGTTCTCCATATAAATTCCCTGTGAAAAATAATATAATTAGGAAAAATTTATTCATTTAATCACCGAATAAATATATAATGACTAAAGAGGTTAACAATAGAACAATGGCGAGTATGCGGTACATATTCATTCCACCAACCGATTGGTATAACGGTTCAGTCTCTTCAGTCGTGATGTATTTCCTCCGATTATAGGCCATGAGCTTTATACCAAAAATGAGTAGACCAGAAAAAAAAAGGAAAATACCAATAAGAGCGAGAGTATTCACTTTAGAGAATCAAATTCCACTTTTAACAGGTTAGATGTAGTACAGCATTCGCCTGTTCACCTTTAGATTCAAGATATTTACATGCTTTAGCTGTTGTCATGATTTTCAAATCTATACCCCGATTACGAGCTTCATCCTTCATGGCATCTGCTATTGGTAAGCTGCCGTAAAATCCAGTACCAATAATTAATTGAGTACACTCCCAAGGAATATTTTCATGGGGTGTTAATGGTGTATGTCCATATTCTGATTTCAACAGACGGCTTTTGCCTTTTTCCCGTTTGACAATTTTTCCACCGTCAATTACCACATCCATGTCATAGTGTTTACCATCAATATTGATGCTGCCAAATGATGTATAATTTAATTTCATAATTTGTCTCAACATTCAATTTATACTTACTAATTGCATAATTACTCCACATAGCCAAGCACCATACGTTCCTACAGCATATCCAAGTACAGCAAGAAGAACACCAACCGTTGCTAAAGACGGATGAAATGCTGAAGCGACAATGGGTGCAGACGCAGCGCCGCCCACATTTGCCTGGCTACCTACAGCTAAAAAGAAAAAAGGAGCTTTAATTACTTTAGCGACGCCTATTAACAAAATAGCGTGGATAATCATCCAAACAAATCCAATCAAAAATAAACCCGGATTATCAAATACGGCCATAATATTCATTTTCATTCCAATTGTAGCCACCAATATATAAAGAAATAAACTACCATATCGTGACGCTCCTGATCCTTCTAATTCTCTTGCTCTAGTAAATGATAAACCAATTGCAATTGTAGTTGCAATGACAATAAGCCAAAAAAATCCCGATGTAAGACTAAATCTTGATAGGGAAGGATAATATTTAGAAATCCATGGCGTTATCAAATCTGACACAAAATGAGCTAAAGCTGTAACACCAAATCCTACACTCATAATCTTCATCGTATCTGTCAAGTCCGGAATACGCAAAATTCGAAATCGATAATCTTCCATTTTTTGTTTTAGCTCTGTGATGGCTGTGGTATCCGCCTTCAATTTTTAATCCAAGGTCTTATGGATCCCTGCTCCATATAATAAAAACGCCAACCACACATTTGCTACTAACACATCTACAGCAATCATTGATGAGAATATATCATCTCCGACGTGAAAAATTTCTTTCATAGCCGCTTGGTTCGCTCCGCCTCCGATCCAACTTCCAGCCACAGTAGTTAATCCTCTCCACACAGCGTCAGGTCCAACGCCGCCAATAACATTGGGCGCTAAAAACGAAATCAATAATATTGCTAAAGGACCACCAATAATGATACCAAATGTTCCAGTGGAAAACATGATAATAGCTTTCGGTCCTAATTTCATTATTTCCGGGAGATCAATGCTGATAGTGAGAAGGACTAAACTCGTTGGTAATAAATACCTGGAAGCCACAAAATACAAATTAGAAGATTCACCAGATATAATTCCAAGTGAATTGAAAATAGAGGGAATAAAATAGCAAAGAAGTAATGAAGGAATATATTTATAGAATTTTTTCCAAAACGGGATATTGCTTTTTGATGTTATAAATACAAAGGATAGAATTCCAATCAATATTCCTAAAACAATGGCATCATTTGTAATAAGAGGATTAGACATAATAGTCTTATTCTATAACACGTCTCAATGAACCATTAACTTTATATAACATATTGTTTGCATCATTTAAAGAACAATTTTTCTTTACCATCACCACTGCTTTTTTCACAGATTTTTCAGAAGCATAAAGTGCTTTTTGAGCGTCGGTATAATTCAGGCCAGTTAATTGGCAAATGATACGGGTACCCCGATCAACAAGTTTTTCATTCACAGCCATAAGGTCCACCATGAGATTTCCATAGACCTTACCCAATTGAATCATGGTTGTGGTGGAGATCATATTCAAAACAAGTTTTGTGGCTGTCCCAGCCTTCATTCGAGTGGAACCGGTGATGACCTCAGGTCCTGTTTCAACTTTAATGACTACATCCGCTTCTACTTCAAAATATGGTTTAGGTGTACATATAATATAGGCTGTACCGCAACCCAGTTCTTTACCGTAATCGATAGCCTGTTTCACGTAAGCCGCCGCGCCGCTGGTGCTGATACCGATAACTACATCCCCTGTTTGTAATCCAAATTCTTTTAAATCATTGATGGCATTTTCCGGTTTATCCTCCGCACCCTCGATGGGTTGACGTAAGGCGTCATTGCCCCCGGCGATAATTCCATTGAACCAATCGGTTGGTGCTGAAAATGTCGGCGGCATTTCTGAAGAATCCAAAACCCCCATTCTGCCGGACGTCCCAGCGCCAATATAAATTACCCGATGGTTATTACGAATTGCAGTCGTAGTTAATTCAACTATTTTGGTTATTTCGGGGATTGCTTTAGATACTTTTTCTGCAATGGATTGGTCTTCCTTATTAATAATCTCTAGGATTTCAGGAATAGATTTGGCATCAATATTAATTGTAGTTATGTTTTGTTGTTCTGTAAGGAGATCACCCCGAGATTTTACTTTATCTACCATGGGAGAATTTACACAATTATTTTAGTCTTACTGATGAGTGGAGCGAAGAAGTATCTCAAATTCGAGTAAAAAATATAATCGAGATTTTTCTCAAGATACTTTTTCGAAATTTCATATACTGGGACTTCGACGTGAGGAAAATCAAGGTGAAAGTGAAGAAAAATAGCGGCGGGCTTCTACCATGACCTTGGGAGCCAATATCAAGGTTGAGATCATTGTTGGAAAAGCCATAACAGCATACATCCCATCAATCAGATTTATCACCATTCCCAGCGAAACAGTAGCACCCATGATTGTTGATAAAATATAAATACTTTTATATGAATTTTTCCATTTTGTACCAAAAAGGTAACCAGTGCATTTTGTACCATAATACGATTGACTGAACATGGTCGTCACACTGAAAATAAGTATACACACTAATAATATTCCTTTTCCCAATCCGCCCAATTCATGTGTAAACGCTGTCGTTGTCATGGTTACTCCATTCAAGTCTTCCATTTCCCAAACGCCAGAAAGTAAAATCACAAATGCTGTTATAGAACAAACAACTATTGTATCAATAAATGGCCCGATCATGGCTACTAAACCTTCACGAACAGGTTCTTTTGTTTTTGCAGCACCATGAGCCATAGCTTCAGTCCCCAATCCGGCTTCATTGGAAAAAGCAGCCCGGCGCACGCCAGTACGGATTACTTGTCCAACAGTACCACCCACAACAGCGTGGCCAGTAAAAGCATCATGGAAGATTAAACCAAATACACTGGGTATATCTGTAAAATTCTTTATGATAATCATAATTCCCGCAATCAAATATAAAACCACCATAAAGGGTACCAATCGACTGGCTACCAATCCGATACGTTTGATACCGCCAAAGATAACAATCGCAACAATACAAGCAATCATAATGCCAACTAAAATATTTCCCATTACAACATTTGCAGAAAACAAACCTCCGGGTTTAAAAATTTCTTCACGAATCGTTTGAGTAAGTTGGTTAGCCTGAAATATAGGTAAACAACCAACCAACCCGGCTATACTGAAAATAATGGCTAAAGGTTTGAATTTGGAACTCAATGCAGTTTCAATCACATACATCGGTCCGCCCTGCACATTTCCCCTGTCATCTTTTCCTCGAAATAATATAGATAAGGTACACGTGAAAAATTTCGTAGACATTCCTACAATAGCGCTGACCCACATCCAGAAAAGTGCACCGGGTCCACCCATGCTTATTGCGATGGCAACACCACTGATATTCCCCATGCCAACCGTACTCGCCAGAGCGCTGGATAATGCCTGGAAATGATTAATATCTCCTGGATCATCATCATGGTCATATTTTCCGAGTAAAATGTCTAATCCATGTTTAAAATAAAAGAATGGTGTAAACCGGCAATAGATAGTAAAAAAAAGACCGCCAAAAACAAGTAGCACCAGCAACACGGGCCCCCACATAAAGTTGGCAAAAGCTGCCATAAAGGAATCTATATTATTCAGCAATAAATCAGAGGTTGGTTGGAACTGTTTTTCCAAAAATTTTAAGTATGGCTACTGATAATCCAATTCCAACAAAAATACTTATAAAAACATTCATACCAATGCCGGTAAGGAAATATCCGGCTACAAGTGCAATTCCAGCACAAACGAGTGCATAAGGAAGTTGGGTGCGGACATGATCAATATGATCTGCCCCGGATGCAGTAGAAGAAAGTACAGTGGTATCAGCAATTGGCGATGAATGATCACCGAACACTGATCCGGAAAGTACTGCTGCAAATGTGCTGATAAAAATAGGTGTTTGAACGATTGCATTATTATCGCCACCCATAAGTTGGATAGCCATGGGTACTGTTACCGGAACAAGGATTGACATGGTTGCCCAAGAAGATCCTGTGGAAAAACTAACCAAAGCAGCTGTAATAAATGTGACTGGCGGCAACAGTGCAGGTGTCAGGAAATCTTTTGTCAAATCAACGATATATTCGGCTGTTTTGATTTCTGCACAAATATCACCTATCGTCCATGCGAGGACTAGGATAACGCAAGCCATCACCATGGATCGCGCACCATTAATCCAGGCATCCATAGCATCGCTTATACTAAGCAATCCACGGAAAACAGATATACCAATGGCTATAAACCCAGCAAAAAACGAACCCCATATAAGAGCAGTATTTGGGTTGGATGCACTAATAATATTAATGAATGACTTTTCAACTCCTTGGGCTAAATCTTGTAAACCGGTAATAAATAAACCACCTATAGTAATACTCAATACCAAAACAATAGGAATCGCTGCATTACTCCAGTGAGATGTTTCGCTGGCATCCAACGTAGCAACTAATTCTTTATCCATCATTGGCTTTGCATTTTTTGATAATACTTCACCAGTCGTTTGTGACCGCGTTTCTGCATGCAGCATGGGTCCAAATTCTTTCCTCATAACCACAGTAAGGAAGAGAAATATGATAGCTATAATGCAATAAAATGAATAGGGTATACTTTGCAAAAATGTAACATATGTACTTTGAGTAATCCCATAGGTCACATACGGAGTATCGAGTAAACTCATTTGAAAAATTGACCAAGTACTTACCGCAGCAAGGCTGGCGACTGGAGCAGCAGTTGAATCGATAAGATATGACAGTTTTTCCCTTGAAACCCTAACTTTGTCCGTAAAAGGCCGCATCATATTTCCAACTAAAAGTGAATTAGAATAATCGTCAAAAAATATAACTAATCCCATTAATGCTGTTAAAAGCTGCCCTCTAAAATTATTGGTAGCATATTTCGATGCAGCTTGGAGTACTCCCTTCAAACTACCATTTGCAGACATAACACCAATCAATCCACCAAAAGCCATGGTAAACATCATAATAGCTGTGTGACTTTCACTCCCGGCCAAGGAGTTGACCAGATAATGATCCAAAGAGGAGGTTAGTCCTGACCATAACCCACCTGTGATAAAACAAGCGCCAATCACAATCCCCAGGAATAAAGATAAATGAGCTTGTTTAGTTACCATGGCCAGCGTAATGGCCGTCAGCGGTGGTAAAAGACTAATAATCGAAGGTTCGAATGAAACTATTGCTTCTCCTTTACTGTTAGCGAATAAAAGCGCTCCAGCTACTAGAATTAATAAACTAAAAAGTATTTTACGCTGCATAAGGCACGGAAATTAACCGACAAACTTCATGTTTGCAATGTCTCATCTTTATTTTCCACATCCTTGTTTTAAGCTAATTAAATCGAGAAATTCCATACCTGAAATAATGAAAAAACTCGATCTATATCTTCTGCGGCAATTTATTTCCATTCTGATTCTGTCATTGTTGGGATTTTTATGTGTATTTGTAATTGTGGACCTCATCGAAAATCTCGACCGTTATATTGATAATAAAATGCCTTGGGGTATTGTACTTAAATATTACGGTTACAGCTTGCCTTATTTTATCAATATCGCTCTACCCATGTCCATGATGATCGCATCTGTATTTAGTATTGGTTTGATGGCCAAACGCAATGAATGGACAGCAATGAAATCAGGAGGTATCAGTTTGTACCGCTTAACGGCACCTTTGCTCCTTTTTAGTATCGCAGTGAGTCTCATATCATTTGAGTTCGATAATACATTTGTTAGTTGGGGGATGTCAATGCGCGGGGAGATAGAAAAAGAATACATGAAGAAAAAACCACGGAGGAGAAGTAAGAAAACGATTAAAGATATTTTTATGCAGAAACAGGAATACCAGCATATTGTCATCACAAAATACCAGTCCCATAGCCATAAAGCGGAAGGTATAACTATGATCACCTTTGCTGACAGCCTTATTCAGCAACGCATGGATGCAAAAAAAATGACGTGGATTGATACACTAAAATCATGGGCAATTTCCGATTATTCACTACGTAATTTTGATAAAAATGGATCAGAAATAAATGTTATAATTTCTAAACGGGATACATTATTGAATTTTGATTTTGAACCGGACGATATAACGAAAGGAAATAAACATCCTGACGAATTAAACTTTGAAGAATTAAAAGCAAGAATAAAATATTTACAAAGTAACGGTGTGGATGCCACTCGTTGGAAAGTTCAACGTCATTTTAAAGTGGCCTTTGCATTTACGAATCTGATTGTTGTTCTTTTTGGTATTCCGCTCGTTGTCATGAAACCGAAAAGCGGATTAGCTTTTGGAGGTGGAGTCAGTTTTCTTGTAATTTTTTCTTATTATGCCTTTATAAAATTTGGACAATCCTTGGGAATAAACGGGGTGATGGATCCAATGCTGTCTGCATGGTTGGGTAATATTGTATTTATTTCAGGGGGGGTACTGCTTCTATTCAGTGTCCGGAAGTAATTCTTCCGTTGGTTCTTCATTAGGTGTTTCTTCTGCTTCCACTTCTTCATCAGTTGTTTCAATTGTTTGTTCTTCAATGGGCTCTGGAGTCGGACCGTTATTGGCAGCTTCCGGTTTTTTCTTCCTGCTTTTAAAACTTGTTATGGTTAGTTGGGTAGATAAATTGATTCCTTTCATTGAATGAATCCATATACCGTTTCTGAAGGCAAATCCGAAATCAAAAATAACCGGTCCTTTATGGAATCCAAAACCAAGGGCTAATTCCTGAAAATCACTGCCGCCCCAAGCGTAACCTATTCGTAAAGGAAATGACTCAAATTTTGTTGTTTCAATTCCCATGGACCATCGCCAGCCTTTATTGGAAAACATTGTATTAGTAAAACCAGTCCACATATCTGAACTTATCAAAATATCATCCATATTATATGACATACCTAGACGAAATATCGACGGATAATCCATTTTGAATTCTGGTAAATTACCATCTTTATCAAGAGCATAAACAATCTGTTCATCCGGATCATTATTGGTAAACAAATTTGAATTTGATAATGTATTCGCATTTACAGAATCAATTGTATAAACATAGCGGACAGCCATACTGTCGTTTAGTATCTGACCTCCCCAAGTAAAATGAAAAAGGTCATCGTTATTTCCATAAATATTGTCAGCACCATCTAAAATATCTTTGGTCAAGTTTTCCTTATTCCAAGTTATGGAACCTAGAGCATTGATAATGGAAAACCCAAAACGCCAACCATTTATATTTTTGGATACTAATCCAATGTCTACTCCAATTCCTGACCCACCAATCCCCTGACGAAAATAATATACTCCTTGTCCATAAAGGGCATTATCCGTTGTGACTAAATTGGCTGAACTAGAGTCAGGATCAATTCCAAAATAAAACAGTCCCTGGAGGTATTTAAATGTGAAACCAACGGAAAGTTGTTCAAATGGTATTGCAAAGGTAAAACCATATTCAGTCACACCCATTACTTCGTAGTGCATGGTCATATCTATGTCCGGGTTATCTGCATTTCCATCCAGAACCAATTGCAATAAACCATAAGGAAAACGATAATTCTGTAAAACCAACGTATTGGTTGTAAGTGCCATATTTCCTGATGAAAAATTCATTACAGGCATGGGTAAATGAAGGTCCTGAAAATAATTCATCCCACCCCCTTCTTCTAATTCTTGGAGCAGTGCTGTTTTATTATCAAAGTTAAGGTTGCCTGGTTTTTCTCCTTTAGAATACAATGTATCTCCACTGATTGCATTCAAATTAGAAAGAGAAAGCCAGTTTCCTACAATACCGAAATCCAATCCGAATAGCTGCAACATAAACGGTTTATCCTGTTGATAAGCAAGCATAGCTGGATTGTAACCCACAGCAAAAATTCCATCAGCGATGGTTGAATATGCTCCGGCCATGGCTATAGAACGGGCATCCCGTTTAGACTGACTAAAAGCAAATCCCAACATAAGAAATAAGATAATAATTATACGGCGGAAGATCATTTGTTAAATCCCTTACCGTTCAAATCATCTCCCGTGCTTAAACTTGTAATTTTTGAATTCATGCCACCTGAAACTGAAAAATACCAGCCGCTGATATCTTCTGTTATATATTTACCAGCTTTTTCATCGAATGAATCCGGATCACGAACACGAATACGAATACTGTCCGAAATTGATACCGGCGACCATGTTAATGAATCAACATTGACTTCTCCACTAGTAATATCATTCCAATCATCTTCCGCAGGATTACTACCTGCTGCATAGGCTAAATCAACCGAAGATACAGATCCATATGTTTTCCACTTTATAGTGTATTCCTCTCCTAATGTAAGTGATTCCCCACCGTTAGGATAAAGTATCACAATTTCATCGGGAGCTGCATTCATCATACCTGTACTTATCAAACGAAAGATTAAAAATGTACTAATATCAATATAATCCTTTGAAGTCAGGTAAACGGATTCACCATTCGTACCATTCAAATGAAATCTTGGAGCAGTATAATGTTCACCATAATCTGTTAATAAAAATAAGCGATTGGTATCAATAACGCTTGAATAAGAAGTGACACCTGGAGCCGATACCTGACCGGGATGGCCAATCGTGGATGTGTCGCTATAAAATCCAGTCGGTTCGGGTAGAATCACTTTCAAGAGAGTGTCTACGTATGAAATTACAGTATCTTTTCCCATGGGATTGTATTTAACCAAGTACACTACGCCATCCACACAATTGCTGAAATCATTCATAACTGAAAAAATATATAAGTCTTCTGCTGATGAATCAGGATTCAGACTTGTACATGTATTCATATAATATAAACTATCCGTTGAGCTCCAACCAGGCTCCTGGATTGCTAAACTGTCTCTAAAAATACTCAACATTTCTTGAGTTAAATCCAGTGGAAATAATTTTTTATTGGATAGTAAGATTGAAATTTCACCGCCAACCGGGATACTATTAATGACTGTAGAGGTTAATTCGGCATAGGATAATGAAGATCTTATCCTGTTACGAACATCATGAGCCATTTCCTCAATCGGCGTTTCCGTGACAGAAATAAATGTCATTGGATCCATCCTAACTTCGAAGGGAGCCACCATACGATATTGTCCACCAATCGTCGCTCCGCCGACAATGGTTCCTCGGCCATCAATCCGAGCGACAGAACGGATGATCATTATTGCCGGATTGAACGAAAGTAAATCAACGATTGTAGATGTGCCTTCTGAAGGAGGGGTCGTAATGCTGTCTGACCATGTTGCTGCATCCGTGGTGGCATAACTCAAAACCGTTGTACCAATTTTACTCATACGGATTATAGTACGAGTGCTGTCCGATCCATAATCACTGGGTTTGGCAATCGTCGCTCGGACTTCCACTATGGATGAATCTCCCATAGTATTATAACCAATCATATCCACATCCAACTGAACTGGAAGGTCTATGGAGTTAATCATATCAAATTCAAAGGACACAGCAGTAAATGCCATACCGGAAAATCCCGAAGGCATACCGGCAATATTTTGAGTAGATGGCGGAAAGGATTCAATAATATTGGCTTCCAACGATTCGAAATGAAGTTCTTGAACCTCCACATTAATTGTCATATTCCCTAATTCTGAACCATCAAGTGGTATAAATGCAGTTTGTGCTCTTAATCGGGCTGTTAGATCAATAACCAATTCCGATAATGCGCTGTCCGCTCCTGCAGGATTTGAAAATGTATACCCATCGATTGGAAACGTCTTACTGTATGTAGAATAATCCTTGTACAAAGCAGTATCTACTTTTACAGAATCTGTATTTCCGGACGGGGGTAGAAAATTCCTGAAATTCATGATGAAGTCCATATAAAATGGATAGGTACTCTTCAGATTAGAAATAGCAATTTCATTAATACCAAACGCTGTCCCAGTTTTGAAGATACCTGAATAAATCTCCACAGTAGATGGAAATGTAACTGGCGGAAGTTCAGTGGGCATATCATATTCCGCAATTTCCACGACTGCTTCATCTACACCAGCAATGCGGATACGAATTGAAAATTTTACCTGAACAGAATCTCCATCAAAGACCGTTAAGGTATCTGTATTATTTGGATGAGAAGCCACATCAAAATCAAATAGTATTCTGATAGCATCTTTAATCTGTTGATCACCTATTAATGTTGAACGTAAAAATGTTTCATCTTTTACCACTGTACTTTGTTCATGGTCCGCTAATGTATCAGGCGAAATGCTGGAACCCGTAAACATTGAAAATCGTGCATTAGTGATATCTGTTAACATGCCATCATTTGTAATGGATGAGAAGAAATAACTGCTGTCACTGCTACCGTCTGCCTGGATCATTACACCAGAGACTTCTGTAATAAATTCAGGTAATTCACTTTCATCAATCGAAGGTAATGGAATCTCTACTGTAGGAAATGTTGTATCAAATGCCGCCACAATATCGTTCCAAGTTGAAGCAATTATTTGTTGATCACCAGTTGGAGGGATTGTAAAAGGAATGCCATTTATATCCGTCAATAAACCAGGAGTAAATGGAATAGTCACATCAATTGTTGTATCTACAACAACTGTAAGACTGGGTGAATTTTGAGGAGTTCCTTCATATTCAATTTCTGCTCCCACTTCCACTTCCAAATAGGACGCATCAATGGATGTTTTAGGAAGTGTATCTTCAAATATCAACTGCATTCCCAGTGAATCATCTGTGGAAAATATTTGTTTATTATCTACAATCCCATCCAGTGTATACTTTTCCTGGACGAGAGGGATTTTCAAATCAATAAACCATGTGGGAGTCTCAAAATCTGATGGATTTTGAAAATCGCAGGCACCCATATACATTAAACACATCCCTATCGCCAAAATAGAGATAAATCTCTTTAGACGGAAAATCGTCGACCTCGGATTGTTAACGCTCTTCATATGGGAATGGGAAATTCATTCATTTTGAGCATTCTTACTATAAAAAAATCCACATCTTTTAATGTGGATTTTTTGAACAAAAAATGATGAAAAAGGATTAATAACGATATCCATCTTTCTTGTAAGGACCATTTTTACTTACTCCAATATAGTTAGCCTGATCATCTGACAGTTTAGTTAATGTTACTCCCAGTTTATCTAAATGCAACCGTGCCACTTCTTCATCTAAAATCTTTGGAAGAACATATACACCGACTTCAGGTTTTTCTTCAGCCAATGCCATTTGTGCTAATACTTGATTTGTAAATGAATTGGACATAACAAAACTTGGATGTCCGGTAGCACATCCTAAATTCACCAATCGTCCTTCAGCTAAAATAAAAATCTGATGACCATCTTCAAAGGTATATTTGTCCACCTGTGGTTTAATATTTTCTCTTATAGTTGAAGAATCGTTATTTAACCTGTCCATCTGGATTTCATTATCAAAATGACCTATGTTACAAATAATGGACTGATCCTTCATTTCTTTCATGTGGTCGAATGTGATGATATCCTTATTACCGGTTGCAGTCACATAAATATCTCCTTCTGGTAAGGCTTGCTCCATAGTTTTGACTTCATATCCTTCCATGGCAGCTTGTAAGGCGCAAATTGGATCGATTTCAGAAACAATTACACGAGCTCCAAAACCTTTCATGGATTGAGCGCACCCTTTTCCTACATCTCCATATCCACACACAATGACTACTTTACCGGCAATCATAACATCTGTGGCTCGTTTGATGCCGTCAGCCAATGATTCTCGGCATCCATAAATATTATCAAATTTGGATTTTGTTACAGAATCATTCACGTTATAGGCAGGAAACAAAAGTGTTCCGTCTTTTGCCATTTGTTCCAAGCGATGTACACCTGTGGTTGTTTCCTCTGAAACACCAATGATGTTTTTCGATATTTTATGCCAATGCTGATTATCTTTTTCCAATACATCCCTTAATAATTTTTCGATGACAATTTCTTCTTCAATGGTTGTTTTGATTTCAGGAATTTCACCTGTTTCTGATAAAATATTTTCAAGTTGAAATCCTTTATGAATAAGAAGTGTAGCATCACCTCCATCGTCTACAATTAGATCAGGTCCACTTCCATCAGGAAATGTTAATGCTTGCATAGTACACCACCAGTATTCTTCCAACGATTCACCTTTCCAAGCAAAAACGGGAATACCGCTATCTGCAATGGCTGCAGCAGCGTGGTCTTGAGTAGAAAAAATATTGCACGATGCCCAACGAATATCTGCACCCAGTTCTCTTAATGTTTTAATCAAAATAGCTGTTTCGATTGTCATATGGAGGGAACCGGTCAACTTTAATCCTGCCAACGGTTTTTCTAAACCATATTTTTCTTTCGCAGTCATTAATCCGGGCATTTCTTTTTCTGAAATAGAAATAGCTTTCCTACCAGATTCGGCTAATTCAATATCAGCAACTTTATACGGTAAATTTTCAAAAATAGTGTTACTCACATTTACTCCAAATTAAATAATGTTATGTAGTTCATTAATCATATCCGTTTTTTCCCATGTAAACAAATCATCTTCACGTCCGAAGTGGCCATAAGCTGCAGTTGCAAGATAACGTGGTTTTTTCAGATCAAGGTGTCTAATAATACCGGCTGGTTTTAAAGGAAATAATTCTCTGGCCGCATTGGTCAGCTCTGTATCATCCAGTTTTCCAGTGCCAAATGTTTTTACATAAAACGAAGTTGGTTCAGCCACACCTATACTATATGAAAACTGAATTTCACATTTTTCCGCTAATTCTGCTGCAACAATATTTTTGGCAATGTATCGAGCCATATATGCTGCAGATCGATCTACTTTAGATGGATCTTTACCAGAAAAAGCACCGCCGCCATGGGGAGCGTATCCTCCATAGGTATCGACAATAATTTTACGGCCGGTTAAACCAGTGTCAGCGGCTGGACCGCCGTAAACAAAGCGCCCTGTTCCATTCACAATAAATGAATTATCATAGGCAATACCATATTCATCCAATACTGGTTTAATAATCTGATCGACCACTTCAGTTTCTACAAAGTTATGCTCTTTCTCTTTTGAACCTTTTTCATCAAGCATATCATCGTGCTGTGTAGCAATAACTGACTTGCTCACTTTAACAGGTCCGGAACTATTATATTCCACAGTTACCTGTGATTTGCCATCAGGACGAATCCAAGGCATTGTTCCATCTTTACGCAATTTCGCCAGTCGCTCTGTTAGTCTGTGAGCAAGATGGATGGGTAAGGGCATTAATTCAGGTGTTTCATTGCAAGCAAAACCAAACATCAGTCCCTGGTCTCCTGCGCCTTGTTCATCATGCAAACCTGATCCTTCATCAACGCCTTGAGAAATTTCCGGACTTTGGGCATCTAAACTGGAGATAACTTTGACTTGTTCATCATCCATACCATAGGCTTCATTATTGTAACCGATTTCGGCCAAGGTTTCCTTAACGACATACTCTACTTCAACAAAGCCATTCGTTGTCACTTCTCCTGAAACAACCACTAATCCGGTTGTAGCCAGTGTTTCACAGGCAACCCTTGAATTGGGATCTTGTGTAAGTAAATTATCTAAAATTGAATCAGAAATGGCATCGCAGACCTTATCCGGATGTCCTTCAGTCACAGATTCGGATGTAAATAAATAATGGTTCATAATAGTATTATTATTCCTGTTATTAGGGCAAAAATCTACCTTTCTTCCCCAACGCACTCCAAGAGTCTTGAGTTAATAATAAGATAATAAAAAAGCCACAATCCTTGAAAAATGAATTAATGGGCAAACATCTTTTTCTTTATCTTTTTTACCCGAATTATCATTTTATCAACAGCTCTGTCTATTGATTTGGTTGCATTATCTGTTGTTTCTTTTATATTCAAATGTCGTGATGGCATAAATAGATTAATTTCCGTAGTGTACATGTTATTTTCATGAAGTAAAATAATTTGACACCGTGTAATGCGATCAAATATTTTGTGAACCCGTTGTACTTCCTGTTCTGCATATTCTCGTAAAGTATCGGGAGCGTGAAAATGTCGAGCTGTGAATTCAATGAGCATGAATTTCCTCCTTAAGGTTTTGAAGGCTCTGCATAACCTTCGTTTAATTAATGACAGGACCTGCTGCATGAACAGCAGGATCATCAATATTATATTGTTTAAAGTTTTTCTGAAATTTTTCTACTAATTTTTTAGCTGTTTTGTGGTATTCATCCACATTTTTCCAGGCATTCGTAGGTAAAAGAATTTCGTCACCAATATTTTCCAAATGTATTGGAATCTGAACACCAAAATAATGATCTTGTACACACTCTGCTGATTCAATATTACCATCAAGTACTTTGTGTATAATTTGTCTAGTTATGGGCAGACTGATCCGTTTAGCACCTGAACTGGCATTTGCTCCAACCCAACCTGTATTTACCAGATAGCATGGTACATTGTATTTATTCATTTTCTCGCGTAGTAATTCAGCATATTTCAATGGATGCAGGGTTAAAAAGGGTCCGCCAAAACAAGGTGAAAATGTGGCGACAGGCTCTGTGATTCCCCGTTCTGTTCCAGCAACCTTTGCAGTGTATCCACTAATAAAATGATACATGGCCTGTTCAGGAGATAATTTTGAAACCGGGGGTAGAATACCATAAGCATCACAGGTGAGAAAAATGATTTTATTTGGATGCCCAGACATGGCAGGTTTGCCCTGGCCAAATACAGAATTGTCAATATAGTTCAACGGATATGAAACACGTGTGTTTTCTGTTTTCGATCCATCACTGAAATCAATGATCCTGGTACGTTCATCATAGACAACATTTTCCAGTAATGCTCCATGGCGAATTGCATTGTAAATATCCGGTTCATGTTTGGGATTTAAATCGATGACTTTTGCATAGCAACCACCCTCAAAATTAAAAATACCGTCATCAGACCAGCCGTGTTCGTCGTCTCCGATTAATGGCCTTTCAGGATCTGTGCTTAATGTGGTTTTACCTGTACCGGAAAGCCCGAAAAAGATTGCAGGATTTTCACCATTTTTATCCACATTTGCCGAGCAATGCATGGCTAATACACCTTTTAAGGGAAGTATGTAATTCAAGACAGAAAAAATACCTTTTTTCATTTCGCCGCCATATTCTGTTCCGCCAATAATTGCGATACGTTTGGCCATGTGAAAAATGATAAATGTTTTTGAATTCATTCCATGTTCTTCAAACTTCTGGTTATACACATCAGATGCATTAATAATCGTAAAGTCAGGTTCAAATTCATCTAAATCACCTTTTTCAGGACGAATAAACATGTTATGTGCAAAATGAACTTGCCAAGCTTTTTTGGCAATCATTCTTACATTCAATCTGTATTTTGGATCTGCACCGGCAAAACCATCAAAAATATAGGTATTGGAGTCATCAGCGTGGTTGTAATAATTCACAACCTGTTCATACAATTCATCAAAAATAGATTCGTCCAATTTGACATTCACCGGTCCCCACCAAAGATTTTTATTCGATGAATCTTCATCTACAAAATATTTATCTTTTGGAGATCGCCCGGTATACCGCCCTGTGTCAACCATGATTGCACCATTCATTCCCATTTTACCTTCTTTATGTAAAAGAATGTCTTCAATCAAGCTTTCGACAGGAAGATCTCTAATTATCCTGTCCACATCCGTTAAACCAATTTTATCCAATCCTAATTTTTTGCTTGTGGTAGTCATGATAGCTCCTGTTATTCACCGTGAGGATGAGCCAGTTTATAAATTTCTTTCATTTTTTCAGGTTGAATGTGTGTATACACTTGTGTCGATGAAAGACTGCTATGGCCCAGCAAATCCTTCAATGCCCTGATATCCGCACCGCGTTCAAGCATATGGGTAGCAAACGTATGGCGAAGAGTATGGGGACCCAAAGACGATCCATCCGCAATTTGCTGTAAATACATACTCACACGCCGTTGGACCGTTCTTGTTGAAATCCTCATACCTTTTGAATTTATAAAACATGGTTCTTTGATGTCACCCGTTTTAATACTTATACCTCTTTTTACCATATAATTATCAATAGAAATTTTGGCACGATTACCATAAGGAATCAATCTCTCTTTCTGTCCTTTTCCAAAAACCCGAACACATTGCTGATCACTATTAAAATCACCCAAATTTAAATTAACTAATTCACTTAAACGCATTCCGGTACTATAAAACAATTCCAAAAGTGCCCGATCACGAATGCCAATCAGTGTATCTGCTTTCGGACTATTCATCAAGTCTTCAATGGATTTTTCTCTAATATATACTGGAAGTGTTTTGGGTGTTTTGGGTGTTTTGACATTTGTAGAAGGGTTTGTTTTTATAACACCATTTGTGTGAATATATTTACAAAAGGACTTGATAGAGGCCAGTCTTCGGGCTACCGTTCTACTGCTAAAACCATCTTCATATTCTTTACCCAAAAAATGACGAATCGTTTGACGATCAATTTTGTCGACTGTCCATTTAGGATTGTTTGTATACGATTTCATAAATAGATCAAAACGGTTTAAATCATTAGAATAGGATTTTATGGTATGGATAGAAAACCCTTTTTCCTGCTTTATGAATTCAATGAAATCGGTAATATGCTTATTTAAATCAGCCATAATGGGTTTGCATATGATCTATCATAGTCTGCATATCTTGTGGCAATTCTGCAGTAAAATTAACTCTTTCACCCGACACAGGATGATTAAAAGATAACTGTTTAGCATGGAGAGCATGACGGCCCAATTTCTTCACTAATAATTTAATATCACGTTGAACCTCCGGTAAAAACCCTTTGGTTCGATTGACACCACCGTTGTATTTCTCATCATGTACTATGGGGTGATTCATATGCATCGCATGGATACGAATTTGATGAGTGCGGCCTGTCTTTGGATAAAACTCTACAACGCTCATATACCGAAATTCTTGGAGTACTTTAAAATGTGTAACAGCATTACGCCCGGATTCATCGACACAGAAAGTCGTTGGATTTTTTCGATTACGTTTAAGTGAAACATCTATACAGCCTTCTTTATCTATCCATCTTCCCCAAGAAATCCCAATGTATGTCTTTTCAACCGTTCTATCCTGGAATTGTGCAGCAATATTGCTATGGGCATTATTCGTCTTTGCCACAACCATAACACCGGACGTTTCTTGGTCGAGGCGATGGACAATTCCGGGACGCAAAACATCATTCAGTGTCGATAGTTTTTTACAATGATGTTTTAATCCATGAACGAGTGTTCCGGTATAATTACCCTTGCCGGGATGGACAACTACACCAGCTTGTTTATTAATGATAATAATATCTTCATCTTCAAATAGGATATTTAGGGAAATATCTTCAGGTATAATTGAATCAATTTCAGGTTCTATTTCCAATGGTTTTGCAATGACTAAGTCCCCCACTTGGAGTCTATAATTCGCTTTTTCCAATTTTCCATTGACTGTTATGTTTTCCTGTTTAATCATCTTCTGTATATGTGTACGTGAAACATCAGGCAATTGTTCAACTAAATAGTGATCCAGGCGCATATTTTCATCACCTGTAATCACGCGATTATTCGTAATCAAGAAGTGGTTTCTATCTGTAGTTTTGGTTGAACAAAAAAAGAAAAATATAAGAAAACAGCCATACCGATTGTGACAGATGAATCAGCTACATTAAAAATATACCAATGGTAGTTACCAATCATAAAATCAAAAAAATCAACCACTTTACCAAAAAGAATACGGTCAATCAAATTACCAATTGCACCTGCTAATATAAGTGCCAAGGATAATCGCATGAGAAAATGACTATACTGTTCTTTCCAAAGATAAACGAATATTATAGCTGTCAAAATAATCGAAATGACTGAAAAAACATATATTCCTCCCGGGAAATTTATGCCAAATGCCATACCGTCATTTGTAACATACGTCAGGTGGAAAAAGTTCGTAATGACCGGTACAGAATCGTACAAATCAAGGTGAGTGCGTGTAAGCGCTTTCGTGATCTGGTCTATAACCACAACCACGGCGCTCACCAGCAAAATTCTCATTTTAAGTTCAGTTTATCCTTTGTTTTGCATTCAACACATTTGGTTGCATTGGGTACTTCCATCATTCGTTCTTCTACAATGAGCCCCCCACAAATATTGCATACACCAAACTCTTCATTGTCTATGCGTTCTAATGCAAGAGAAAGATTTTTATAATAATCACTTTCCCGGCTCATGAACATGAAGTTCTTTTCTTGCTCAAAAGAATCGGAGCCGGCATCGGCCATGTGGACGCTATAAACAGAATCCTGGGAAAGACCCGCTTTGGGATTTCCTTTATCCATAATGTCGTGTTTAATATCTTCCATATCGTGAGAAACTTCATCCATTTTTGCAAGAATAGTTTTTCGAAATTTTTTTAATTTAGCTTTTGAATATTTTTTAGCCACAATTTATCCTTTCCTAGTATGTGTTCGTTCTATGCTTAATGTTAACGATTGATCTTGAATTTCAAATGTTGATTCATATTCACCTTCATTCGTTTTACCTGTCAATTTAATTGTCAACGTTTCATTACAAAAGAATTCTTTAAAATCTTCAAGCGCATCTCCTAAAGGACCATCAATCAACCCATTAACTATGATGCGATCTTCAACAGCGAAATTAGCATTTTTTCGCATAATTTGCACGTGGCGAATTAGATCCCTGACCATGCCCTCTCGAAGCAGTTCTTCTGTCAATTCAGTTGTTAATCCAACTGTGATCCCCCCATCCTTTTCTGACGTGAAACCTTCAGCAGATTTCGTATTTATCAAAAAAGCATCTTTATTTAATTCGATACTTTCTTCTGTCAGTTCAAGTTTTACACCACTACCGCTATTTAATGTTTGAATAATACTATCAACATCCATTGCAGCAATGGCAGCTCGTATTTCTTGCATCTGCTTGCCATAATGTTCACCCAAAAATGGAAGATTTGGTTTTACTTCATATTGGATGAGTTTTGAAATATTCGTTACACGCTCCATACCCTTTACGTTCAATTCATCCAAAATGACTTTGCTGTTAGCTTCAATAAACGATGCAACATCATCATTTTCCACAACAAAACAAAGTTTTGATAAAGGTTGACGGATTTTCAAGTTTGCTTTATTACGAGCGGAACGGCTCTGCTCAACTACTTTGCGCAAGGCGTCAACCTGATTCATGAGCGATTCATCTATACACGTATCATCTGCAACAGGAAAATCGCATAAATGGATACTTTCCGGAACATCGCCAATGGAACTGCGCACCAGGTTTTGGTAAATCTCTTCAGACACAAAAGGTAAGCAAGGTGCAAGCAAGCGTATAGTAGTGAAAAGAACTTCATACAACGTTTGGTAGGCAGTCAGTTTATCCGAATCATCTTCTGCTTTCCAGAAGCGGCGACGATTACGGCGAATATACCAATTTGACAAGTCATCTAAAAATCGCTCGAATGACCGCATGAATTTATCCACCCGAAATACATCATAATGATCGGTTGCTTCTTTAATTAACGAATGCATTTTGGACAGTATCCACTTATCCAGGATAGTTAAATCATTGTCATTTAATTCCCTGCCTTTCGGGGAAAAACCATCCACCGACGCATAGGTGGCATAGAAAGAATAGGAATTCCAAAGCTGAATGAGCTTTTTTCTCACTTCGTCAGCGTGGCCATAACCAAATAATAAATTGTGTTCAATATTTTGCGTGGCATACATCCAGCGCATGACGTCAACGCCCATCTTTTCTGCAGCATCATTAAACCAGATAGCGTTGCCCCAGGACTTATGCATATCCCGGCCTGTTTCGTCTTTGACCAATCCATGTCCGAGTAGAGTCTTAAAGGGTGCAGTTTCCTCTAATTCTGCTGACATAGCCAGTAGTGAATAAAACCAATTCCTAAATTGACCAGGAAAGCATTCGGTTACAAAATCTCCAGGGAACCATTCTTTCCAATAGTCCTTATCCGTGGTATAACCCATAGTTGAAAATGGTACAATCCCTGCATCGAGCCAGGGATTACCCACATCTACAATTCTCTGGCCGATCAAACCGCTTTCCGGATGTTTAATCTTCACCTTGTCAATCCAGGGCCGATGGGGTGAATTTCCTTCAAATTCGTCCCATCCCTCAACGGCTAATTCTTTCAATTCTTCTTTCGATCCTACAACATAAAATGAATCATCATCAAATGTCCAAATAGGTAACGCCAAACCCCAGAAACGTTTTTTGGAAATCATCCAATCGCCCATATTATCCAGCCATTCGTGTTCACGATCCTGTCCCCATTCCGGGATCCATTCGATTTCATCCACAATCTTTTTGATCTTATTCCGCCAATCCATATTGATGTACCATTCTTCCACCAAACGGAACACAAGTTCATCGCCCGATCGCCAGCAATGGGGATAAACGTGTGGATAATCTTCCACATGTAATAGAAATCCACGCTCTTTAAGATCAGCAATAATGGCTACTGTCGTTTCCGGATCTGTAGCTGTTTTTCCTTCAAGCCAGCCATACTTATCGATGAATTTGGATTCATCGTCCAGAGGTGCCAAGTTTACCAATCCCAATTTTTTCCCAATTTTATGATCGATGTCTCCACAGCCGGGAGCCATATGGACGATACCGGTTCCTTCCCCTGCCACAACAATATCATTACCGATATTGTCTTTCCCCGGATCAATGACAGAATGCTGGTTGACAGCATTAGCATTTTTTGCTTTTAAATCATCATCAATAAAGGGATATCCTCCCGGTTCTTGCTGGGCCGGCAGTTCATCGTAGGGACCTTCATATTTCCAACCCACCATTTCGCTTCCTTTAACAGAACCAAGAATTTCATATCCACCATGCTCTTTGAAAATTTGAGAAATTGTTTTCAATTTGGGGATGCCATCAATCCACTGCTTCTTTTCATTGAATTGTTTTTCTAATCGCTGAAATTCCAGGTTCTCCTTGGCAAAATAATAAATGAATCCATCCGCAGCTTGCAGTTTTACATAATCAAGATTACCATTTACAGCAGCAGATACATTTGACGAAAGCGTCCAGGGAGTGGTTGTCCAGACCAAGAGGTGTTCATTTTTTCTATCTTTTAATGGATAACGGACAAATACGGATTTATGCGCTACAAGTTTCCTACCTTCTACAATTTCCATTTGTGAATAGGACGTTCCCGATCTGCCACTCCATGGAACTGAATCAGATCCGCGAAAAATTTTCCCTTCATTAAACAGCTTCTTTAAAAATGCCCAAATGGTATAATTATTTTCATCGGACATGGTAAAATAAGAATTATCCCAATCCATCCACATACCCAAGCGTTTGGATTGTTCAGTTTGAACCGAGGAATACTTGCGAACACGTTCTTTGCAGAGGTTAACAAATTTTTCAATTCCGTGTTCTTCCACATCCCTCTTGGACTTGAAGCCCAGTTCTTTTTCCACCTCCACTTCCACCCATAATCCTTGGCAGTCAAATCCATTTTGGTAGCGGAGTTCGTGTCCCGTCATGGCTTTATATCGATTATAGATATCCTTCAGTGTTCTACCCCAGGCATGATGGACACCCATGGGATTATTCGCCGTTATAGGACCATCAATAAAGGACCATTTGGGTTTTCCTTTATTAGCCGCAACACGTTTTTTGAAAATGTCGTTCTTTTCCCAGAACTCAAGAATTTCATGCTCGAGTTTTACGAAATCAATTTTAGGATTTACTTTTTTAATCATGATGACTCTATTTAGAGGGCGGGAAATTAATGTTTTAATCAGATGGAAACAAAGAAGGAGAAAAGAAAAAAACCCGTATTAACCTTTCAAAGGTTTTGAACCCAACCAACCTTTCAAAGGTTTGAAACCTTTGAAAGGTTATTGGTTTGGAAGGGTTCAAAACCTTTGAAAGATTATTTGAGGAGTAACATTTTCTGAACTCGAAGAGACTTCCCATCCGTTAATACTGCAAAATACATGCCGGCAGACACATTTTTTCCATATTGATTAAGACCATTCCATTGAACTGTGTGAAATCCCAAGTCTTGCCAGCCCTTAGATAATTCTAGGACTTCCTGACCAAGAATATTCACCACCGTTAAGCGAATGTTTCGTGGTTCGGGAAGACCAAAACGGATATTCGTTACCGGATTAAATGGATTTGGATAATTGGGCTGAAGTGAAAATGCATCCGGGATGGATGCAAGTATTTCACTTACTTTTTCATTTACATCATCCGGATAGCCCGCTACCGCTTTTAACTTACGGGTATAATGTTTATTTAATTTACCCAACTCTAAAATGCTTAATTGAGCTATATCAATAACGGTCTTGGATTGGAGATCAACCAACTGAACTATTTTCTGATCTTCAATTTCACGTTCAATGACCCATTCTAATACTGCATTATGGGAAAGACCTTTACTTTCGATTTCAATATCCCAAACCTGAACATTTTCATCATCAGATTTGCGGTAATCAGTTGTAAAGCGTGTTTGGGGCTGGTCCTCTATATTAAAGGAAAGACTAATATAATCTCCAGGTGAACGTATTTCCGGATTGTCATAGATATCCAAACCGTGATCCGCTCCAACGATATTACCAAAGTGGTTGATCCTATCACTGTAAATACCGGATGAAACAACTAATTGTACTGACCAATCATATTCCACTTCCATCCGCGCGTTTATCAATCCTGAATCTGATAAAGGATCTAATAGGATAATCTGATCATCCGCAGTTCGGTTATAGACAGCATATCCATTCCAAGGTGCTAATTCTGTTTCCACAGCTGTCCAGGATTCACCGGCAATTGCATAGGTAATGGGACCATAAAATGTGCTTTGATTCAATGCAATATTAATCGGAAAAGTATAAGGCGAACCAATCACATTCCAACCGGGTTGGAGTGTCATGGTATATCCGGTTAGATCTGATGATACACCAGAATTACCGGGAAATATCTGTATCTCATTTACCATTTGGTAGATCCAATATCCTGAACCAAGGTCCATTGATGCAGCATCGACCCAGTTTGATCCATTATATGAAAATATATTCCACGTTGTGGGTGTGGGGGCGGGTAATCCTGTAACAGTTGTGATTACTGCATCATCAAATTGCGCCGGTGTAGATACGAGGCGCCATTTATCTCTGGGAATTCCATTTTGATATGCACTGCCGGACATGGAAGATGTGAGGGCGCCATCGGGAAAGCGTATAGCGATAGAACCGGTATCACTTGTGCCTGAATAGCCAAACACATCCTTGGCGTTCACATAATAAGATAACCCATTTATGGTGGAATTCGCTCCGGGGATGACTGCAGAAAAACTGCCACTGCCATCATCGGTCATCAATACGTCAGTATAATTTGAAGCTCCACCCATTTGGAAATATAAACTGGCACTATCAACGCCGGTTTCATCATTAATGAGCGCTGCAACAGTAATATCACCTAGAATACTTGGTGATGTGGGTGTAACAGTTGTGGCCGAAACCACCGGCGCCTGGACGTCGATAAATGTATTTTCTCCCACGTTGGAGAGCATCGCCCATTGACTGAAGGATGTTTGATTGGATGCAATTACATATCCATTTGTTTCATCAATATTCATTTGGGAGGATGAAATAATATTCCAAGTTTCGCCTACACCAGCATTCAGCACGCGTTTGGCCAGACGCAGTTTGGTGGGATCCAATATTCCGGGAATAATTTTGTAATCAAAAGCAACATCCACAGTGAATGATGCAGAAAAATCATCTGATATTTCAAAATATTTCCGGGCAAATATGGGATCGGTTATGGTACTCGATGGATCTGTGTAGGGTGTTGTGTCATCAGAAGGCGGATGGGCATCGATACGGGTGACACTTACAGTACCACCCTGGGAATTGAGAAAATCAAGGACAAGACCGATAGGCTGCGATTGATCATCTGTTACATCAATGGGCGATGCATTTCCGGATGGTATGGTGGCGCTGCCTTCCGTTATTTGGGATCCGTCCGCCAACAAGTTCATATATACACTAATGGTATCGGTGCGGTCGATTATTGTTGGATCACCACCGGTATTGGTGTTGAAATAAACAAATCCCTGCAAGGCTCCCGGGTCAATGTTGGACGTATTGGCTACATTAATCTCCAAGTCGTCGGTGGTAAAACCGGGCACCTGACCTGATGGTTGATTGACATCCATCCACTGAAAACCAAACCAGTCCGCGTCTACTTCCACATCATAATCCAATGGCCAACCACCCGGATTATTAATGGCAATATTGAAGGGAATATCATTTCCTTTAAACGTCACAACAGACATGGTTTTGGTCAGGGAAATTTCCGGAGATACTGATCGAGCATCCAGCTCAACGGAAAGTAAATTATTACCAACTGGATCATCGCTGGAAACAAAGAGGTTTGTAGTATACGAACCTGTATCCGGGCTTGAGAAAGAAACTGTTATTTCCAGGCTGTCACCGGGAAGGATACTAAACTCCTCAAGATTTGCACGTTTTATATCGTCATTTCCTTTAATACTATTATCCAAATTTGGTGAATTGTTGTCTTGGCTTCGCCCGGAATTTTCTGGTGCTGATAATGAAAGAGTACGAATATCTTTTATATGAGTACCGGACGAGGGTAACAAAACCCGCCCGCCAACACTCACAATAAAATGATCTTGATCTTCCACATAAATACTGTCGATGGTGAGATCCATGGAACCCATATTTTGGACAGACATAATTTGCACACCCTGTGTTCCAAATAATATACTGCCAAAATTGATCTGTGATTCATTTGTAGCAATGAGAGGATAAGATACGGTAAGAATATCTGATCGTTCACTCAATAATTGAGATGTATCTACAGCGGCAATCTGATAATAAGAAACAGCAGCCGGATCAATATTCAAATCGGAATAGGTATTGTTTGGGGCAGAAACCACATTCAGAGAATCCAATTGATCGGTGGAAAGACCTTTGTAAATAATGTAACCGGTTAGGTCCACTTCCGGGTTGGCTGTCCATTGGAGTGTGACATCTGCTGCAGCCGGAGTAAATGCCAATCCTGTCGGTGCATTCGGCGGCTGGTAAGACTGATCGTAGTAATAAACACCCATATCCGTATTGGTACCATCGGGATCAGAATCTGAAACAGGATCGCCGCTATCAATAGCCGGAGAACCCCATTGTAAATGAAAGTCGGCAGATGCAGGGGCTGCAAATAGTGGATTCTGATCGAGGTTCCCTGTACCGCCATTGCCGCCTTCCACGATGGAATATGTAGTCGTTTCACTTCCAGAGAGAACTTCTATTGCCGAACCGGTATTGGCCCAGAAAATACTATTTGAAATGGAAACAGTCGAACCACCGGCAACACTGACACCGGCACCGTCCACACTGGCAGAATTGATAACAAATGTTACATGATCCAGGTTCGGGCCAGAGAATCCATCTATATACAGAGCGGCTCCATGAGCGGCACTGTTATCATAAAAAAGGATATTCTTCAGTTGGGGGCTTGAACCGTTATCAATAAGCATTCCTCCGCCATTTGTTCCGCTGCCGTTTTGGATGGTTAAATCAGAAATAATCGTGGAATTACTTTGACCGCCGTCGACCGTAAGAACAAGGGATGAATCACCACCGGTGAGAAATGTGGAATCAGCTCCGGCACCCCGGAGGACCAAATCGTTGGAGGGTAACGTTAAATTTTCTCCATATGTGCCAGACGAAACATGGATTGTATCGCCCGCCAGGGCGGAATCAAGAGCAGCCTGAATCGTGGCAATTTCGTCGGGGACGTAAAAAATGATGTATTGTGATGCAACACCATCAAACGCAATAGTGTATAACGCCTCATCGGGATCGTTGCTGGTAAGGGACAGAGTGGCGTTGTAGGTGCCGTTGGTGGGCGGATCAAATGTGACTGTAACAGCGGTGGTGTCGTAGAGTTCCAGGTTCAGGGAACTTACGTCCACACTGAAAGCGTTGTCATCGCCTGAAATAACAATTTCATCAATTTCCAAGTCTTCGGCGCCAATATTGATAACATCAAAAGTGAATGTCCGGGGAGAGCCGATGCGAGTATAGGGAAATCCATAAGCAGACAAGCTGTCATCATCGGCTGTCATTACAATAATATCCGGTACATCGCTGATGCCGACGCCGTAAAGGGGAATTGTCACCAAGGAGTTCACGGGATCATCGCTATAAATGCGCACATGATCATTATATACTCCCGCTGCGTTGGGGGCATAAGCAATAAGGATTTCTATCGAATCGCCGATCTCCAATACGGCAGTTGCAGGTGTTAATGAATATTCCGGGAGGGAAACGGTAATGGAGTCTATCATGAGACGGCGAACACCCATATTGGAAATGATCAATGTATCGCTCACATCCTCACCGGAGACAATACCTCCGAAATTAAAGGTGGAATCAGACATAACGATTTGACCGGAAAAAGCATCGTTACGGCGGCCGGGAGAACCGAGATCGCCATCGCCATACAAACCGGTAGCAGCGGTCCAGTTAGTGCCGACTGCATTATTATAATGGGGCGCAATGAGTTCCATGGATGCGCCGGACGGATCGGGAAAGGTAACGCCGTTATCATAATTCACACGGTCGAGTTCGGTGCCGTCTGGTAATTTCAAAACCACTTCATCGGTGCTGTTTCCCAAGGAAAACCCGGATAATTCATAATCCACGTCTACCCCGCCATTGGTGGATGTATCGGCATTGAGACCGAAAACACCAAAACCGTCAGACTGTATAGCAACGTCGGTTATAATGGTGTGGTTATCGGTGCCGTCATCAGCCAAAATAAAATCTTTTAAATGGACGGGCGTAAACCAGCGGTTTTGTATTTCAACCCACTCGCCCAGGGGATCACTGACGGCAGAAGGATTCTGCATAATTTCGTTTATGGCAATTGCATTTTCTGTATCGGTCCTTACAGGCGCATCCGGGTTCCATGCTGCCTGGCCGGCCCCATCAAGCTCCAGGTGCAATCCGTTACCGGAAAGATCGTACACAGTTGGAAAATCCGCATCAAGAGAACCTTCGTTAAAGCGCCAATAGCCCAAAGTATTTTCATCATTTGTTATCGCCACAGGAATAAACCCGGCGCTGTAGCGGGTCACATTAGAAAGCCGGACCTCGTCCATCTCAATGGTTTGCGCTGATGCACCAGGGTTGCCCAGCTGCAACCAGCCGCCATTTACATTGAAACCAGCTGTGCTCTGGGCCGCAGCATAGCCGTCCACCCATAGTGTAGTTGTGCTGCCGTCTGTAGCCAGGGCCAGGTGGTGCCAGGAAGTATCGCCAATAACAATCCCGTCATAGGAGCTTTCATTGTGGATAAGGCGCAATAGAGTACCTGCTTCATCAGGGAACGTGGCAACAGAGACTTCCCAGCCCAGGAAAATAAACTTCCTTTCTTCCACTGGCGTCTCCAGGAAGCGGAAAAACCCTTCCAGGGTAAAGTTTGTCCCCGCGTCCAGGTCCGGCGGTGTGGTACGGCTCAGGTACACATCCGGCATATAGAGCGCTGTGCTATCGGGGCCGGTACGTCCGTGTTCTGAATAAGCCAGGATCCCTTCATCGCTTTCGCTGTCTACGGCAGACACACGGTAATGGTAGGTCGTATTGTCTGCTGCGGTCTCATCCACGTACGATGTGTCTGATTCTGTAGTGTATGGACTTAAGGAATAAAAATCAGCACTCCCATCAATGGATCTGTAAATATTGTAGGATGCGGCAGCGCTGTTTGCATTCCATTTAACTGAAACATTGTCCGCTGAAGGAGTGGTAATAAGGTTACTGACCCGTACCGGCTGACCGGCCTGGTCGTAATAATAGGCGCCCATATCGGAAATAGTGCCATCCGCATCTGTAGAATCGGGGTGGCCGGCGTCAATGCAACGGGAGTCGGCTGTTAAACTATAATCGCCATTGGCGGTATCCACAAACATGGGATCCACATCGATGCTGCCATCACCCCAGGTGACGGTCCCATTATCGTTGGTGATAATGCTATCCTGGCCGCCTTGTACATCGCAATAATTTATTTCAATTGAGCTGGGATCGTCGTCTGGATAAAAACTGATTTCCCGCGGAAAATTATTCCAAAGCACCGTATTCGTCAATACGGGCGCACTGTTATCACCAATAGATATACCACCAGAGCTGCTTTCGGCTGTGTTTCCAACAATGGTTACATTAGACAATATCGGGTTCGAATTTGTATAACAAGCAATCCCACCACCCGCATTAGTAGCAGAGTTTCCAACAATAGTTACGTGCTTTAGAATGGGGTTGCTCCCAGCTTTTGCAACCAACCCGCCACCATTGTTTCCACCAAAATTATTACTAATAAAAACATATTCAATTATGGGGGAGGATGAGCCATGCAGAAAAAGTCCGCCACCGCCGTCTTGTTCACCAATAATAGTATTGCTAATTATTTCTGTATTATTTATTGTGGGTGTTGATGAATTCTCACATGCAATTCCAGCGCCTAATAATGCTGAATTATTGCTTATTATAAGATCTGTGAGTACGGGGTCGCTTCCCATACAAAAAATACCTCCACCTTGATCATATGGATAACTCCCCTGAGCTCTACCATTTGTGATCGTAAAACCACTCAACACCGCAGTAAAATCTTCCCCATTCTCAAATGTAACCACACTCCCATTCTGGTTCCCATCAATGATCGTCGTCTCCCGGTCTTCACCCACTACCTTTATGTTCCGGCCTCGGAAGTTGATATTTTCCACATACGTTCCTGCCGCAACGGTGACGCTGTCAGCATCACTGGAAAAATTGATCCCGGCCTGGATAGATCGAAAAGGATCATCGCTGGATCCGGTGGCAGTAGTATCGTTTCCGCCCTCAGTAATGTACCAGGTGGGACCACTGTAGCTGTTTAAATAAGGATAAGCGCCAATGTCTGCCCTGCTGCCGTCGCTGTCGGTGGAATCCGGGTGGCCGCCGTTGATGAGCTGGGAAGAAGCCAGCAGGTGGTAGTTGCTGTTGGCGGTATCCACAAACATGGGATCTACATCAATATTGCCATCACCCCAGGTGACGGTCCCATTATCGTTGGTGATAATGCTATCCTGGCCGCCTTGAATGCTTGAGTATTCAATATTTATTTGATTCACTGGTGCACTGGTATCCAAAAATATAATGTGCTCAGCGCTATTACTAACAAATACTGAGTTCGAAATATCCACTATCGCATGCCCGGCATCCATCGAACCGGTATTAAGTACCATATTATTAGGGCTATTCTCATGAAAGGTAGTATTTACAAAGTCCGGTGTTGATTCATCTATAAATACAGCGCCGCCATTACCACTACTATTATTGACAAAAGAACATCTAAAAAATACTGGCGATGACCCACCTGTTATCATTACTGATCCACCTCTACTGTAACTTACGCTGGCATCATTTGAAATGAAGTGGACATTATTAAACACAGGGTTACCAGTCTGGATATAAACGCCTCCGCCAGCCCCAGCTAAGTTGTTTCTTACAATGAGGTTCTCAAATGTAGGGGATGCAACAAAAATTCTGATACCGCCGCCAGTTTCACTGGTACCGTTCTGAATTGTAAAATTCTTAAGCAGTGTTGTAACAGGTTCTTGGGAATCAAACCAAACTACACCTGTTCCATGATTAAATGTTGTATCCTGACTCCCATCAATAATCGTCGTCTCCCGGTCTGCCCCTACTACCTTAATGTTCCGGCCCCGGAAGTTGATATTCTCCACATAAGTGCCCGCGGCCACGGTAACGCTGTCAGTATCCGATGAGAAATTGATCCCGGCCTGGATGGAAGCGAAAGGATTAACAGAAGTACCAGTTCCTGTTGTATCATTCCCTGTTGTATTTATGTACCACACAGGTTCCGTATTATCTGTGAGATAAGGATAGGCGCCAATGTCAGCAACAGTACCATCACTGTCTGTGGAATCCGGGTGGCCGGCGTTGATCAGCTGGGAAGAAGCCAGCAGGTGGTAATTGCCATTTGCGGTGTCTACAAACATTGGGTCAGTGTAAAATGTTGTAAGTGAGAACAACAATGAATCATTTGTCATTGAGTAGCTTACGTCAATACTGTCTTCTCCAATTATTGATCCATTAATTTGAATGATAGAATTAGTAATTACTAAGGCGCTTCCCGATTCTGTATCAATACTTAGGCTTAAATTACCCTCAGTTATATTATCAATAATATTACTCGAAGTAATCTCCGGTCTCGATGTACCAGAGGCGTTTATTCCACCGTAATTTCCAAATATAAGTGAGCCAGATATTTTTGGGTTGGACCCGGCTTTGAAAGAGATAGCAGAAATATTATTATTCTGAGCATTTTCTGTTATAACTATGTCATTTATTTTGGGACTACTTCCTGAGTGACAATAAAGAGCAGCCCCCTCACCAGATGCATTATTATTCTTTAATGTGAGATTACTTAAGATGGGAGATGATCCACCATCACAATAAATTCCACCCCCACCATATTCCGAGCTACCACTTGAGGCTAATTCGTAAGCGTTACCATTTTGTATGGTGAAGCCGGAAAGAAAAGATGAATAAGTTTCTTGATTTTTAAACTTAACAGCTGGACCATTCTGATTCCCATCAATAATCGTCGTTTCTCGATCTGCACCTACCACCTTAATATTCCGGCCCCGGAAATTGATATTCTCTACGTAAGTCCCCGCCGCAACAGTCACACTGTCAGCGTCTGATGAAAAATTAATCCCGGCCTGAATAGATCGGAAGGGATCGTCGCTGGCACCGGTGGCGGTGGTATCGTTTCCGCCCTCAGTAATATACCAGGTGGGACCACTGTAGCTGTTTAAATAAGGATAAGCGCTAATATCGGCAACCGTGCCATCGCTGTCTGTTGAATCCGGGTGACCGGCGTTGATTAGCTGTGAAGTAGCCAGCAAATGGTAATCGCCGCTGGCGGTATCCACAAACATGGGATCTACATCAATGTTTCCACCAAGATCTGTAACTGTTGAGCTGCCAATTACTGTGATACTATCTATACCATAAGAAATATCACTGTATCCAATACTAATATCATTATTGTCACCCGCAGCAAGGTATATTGGGTGTGGGCCGTTATTATTTCGAATAATGGAATTTGTTATAACTGGATCTGAATCATAAACACAAAAGACACCAGCGCCAACATCACTGGCACTGTTATTAATAATAGTCACCTTATCAAGTGTAGGTGTGCTGGTCCAAAAATATACACCACCACCTTGGACTGCCTGATTATCTGCAACAAGAGTGTTTCTTATAGTTACTGTAGAACTGTGTGTATTTATCCCGGCACCAGAACCTTGAGTTATAATACCATTTGATTTTACTACACAGCCATCCATTAGGAGCGTTGAAGAATAGTCAGTATATATACCTGCACCACCAGAAATAGCAGTATTATCTTTAATTACGCAGTTGGTAATTGCAACGCCAGATGATTTAATAAAAATTCCGCCACCCCACATTTCGCCATTGTTTATCATATCCGTACCAGTGCCATTCTGCATCGTTAGGTTCTCAAGGCTCGCGGTGGCCACCGATTCAATTGTAACCACGCTACCAGCCTGATTCCCATCAATGATAGTCGTCTCCCGGTCTTCACCAAGCACAGCAATATTCTTGCCATTGAAGTTAATATTTTCTACATAAGTGCCGGCTTTTACAGAAACTGTATCTCCGCTGCTGGAGGCATCAATCCCCGCCTGGATAGTGGTGAAAGGCGCCCCGGGGCCGCCATTGCCGTAAGGCACTCCTGCCGGGCCGTCCACGTACCACACCGGGCCGGCGTAGTTGGGGTCTACCCCCTTATCACTTTCGTAAGCGCCCATGTCCGGGGACGTGCCTGCCGGATTGGGCCGGGGGTTGCCGTCTAAATCTGTAGTGGGAGCGCTATACAAAACACCGGCAATGGTAATTGTATCTGTCCCGGCGCTGATGGCGGGAGAAAGATCAGATAAATGGTAGTCGCCGTTGGCGGTGTCAGCGAATGCGGGATAGGTATCTATGTTGCCAGGATTATTCGTATAATTAATAAGGTTGTCACATTGCTCGCAGTAGCTATAATACAGCTCATATTCAGCACCCCAACCCAGTGAACCAAAAATAATCGAATTATAAATAATGGGTGCAGGGTTTAGATTTGTCAATATTTCATCCGAACCCCCAGTATTATTCACAACCGTACAATTGATTATAGTAAGAGATCCAGCAGACGCATCACCATCATTCCAACTATAAATTGCAGATCCAGACCCATCATTCCGCAAATAATTATCTGCTATCAATACATTGGTGAGATTCAAGTATGAACCATAGGAATAAATTCCACCACCCTGATTATCCGTTTGATTATTAATGATGGATACGTTTTCAAGATCGGCAGTTGAATTATGAATATTTATTCCACCGCCTGAATTCCAGGAAATGTTGTCCCTTATAATCGTATTTTTAATTGATAGACCGTCTGAACTATATGCCATAATTCCACCACCATTTGGAGAACCTGTGTTTGCATCTAATATATTATTCGAAATTATTAAATCATCTAATGTTGGGTTTGAACTTTGAATATGTATACCGCCACCTTGCGCATCTGAATTACTGTAATAACCTGAACCATTTTGAATTGTAAAACCTTTTACTAAAGCAGTACTATCTTCTTGGCCGTGAAATAAAACCACACTCCCGTTCTGATTCCCATCAATAATCGTCGTTTCCCGGTCTTCACCAATCACAGAAATATTCTTTCCATTGTAGTTAATATTTTCTACGTAAGTCCCCGCAGCCACATGAATAATATCATCATCCTGGGCCTGGTCAATGGCGTATTGTATGGTTAAGAATGGATCTGTAATTACTCCGGAATTGCTATTGCTGCCCGTGGTGGCAACATACTTGTGGGGGTTATAGTCCGCTGCACTTTCGCTGCTTTCGTAGGCGCCAATATCGGGATTGGTGCCGGCGGGGTTGGGTCTGGCATTGCCCAGGATGTCTGTATCCGGTGCTTCGTAGGTGACGCCGTCAATAGAATAAGAACTGGCGCCGGCGCCAATCATAGGGGAATAGGAAGACAGGCTGTAGTCGCCGTTATCGGGGTCGTTGAAATAGGGGTAGGATGTGATGTCAGTTGAAGACCAATAAACTTGTACATTAGAGCTTGCTACCCATCCGTTATTTGTATTAGGCTCGTACTCTATCGCGCTTTCACCGCCTTCAATCAGTGAATATTCTACGTGTATTCCATAATCTGGAATTGAAAAACCACCACCGTAAACAATTTCATAATCGTTGTTGCCCCATATAACAGAATTATAAATGACTAAATCATGTGTATTATCTTGACCACCATAAAAAATGCCGAACATACCTTCATTGCCCGCAATCGTTACGTTTTTTATAACACAATATTCGCCATCATTACCGTCTCCATGAATGTAAACTGCTGCATTAGAGTTTAAGGTTCCAGAATTTACATTGTCAAAAATAGCAACATTCTCAATGAGTGTGCCTCTAGGATGGAACTGGCTGACATTTCCCCATCCAGTATTTCCAGTAATAATGAGGTTTCTCAGTGTACTGCCAGCTTCTAAATACATAGCGGATGCCCCATGCTCATAGTATGCGCCATTTCCACCTGTAATTGTGAAACCATCTAATGTAAAATTGTAAGCTATGTCATTATGCCCCTCTATAACAACTCCCTCATTATTTCCATTAATAATAGTCTGTAAGGGCCCTCCAGATGATGTAAGGGATATATCACTTTTTGCTATAATATTCTCAAAATACTCTCCCGGTGCCACCACAATCGTTTTTCCGCTCTGCGCAATATCTATAGCCACCTGAATAGTAGGTGCATCGGCGGGGACGTGAATGTCGCCGGCAGGGATGTCATAGGCCATAGCAGTTGCATAAAATGTTCCATTATTCTGACTTTCATTGGCAAAGTTTATTTGAATTTCCCCAGTGTATTCGCCAGCAGATAAACTATGCAAACCAAAATTAGGACCAAACTTTTCAAATTGCTTTATATCGATTGGAATTTCCTGATTATTGGCGACATAAAAAATTCCATCTGATGAAGAGTATGAAGTCAGCTCCAGGTCGCTAGGGTTAAGGTTATAAATATATCTTCGTGTGCAACATGTACCTGTAGTCGCAACGTTTCCAAAATCAACATCTTCGGAACTGATATAAATTTCGTTACCCCCATTGGCACCCATGTCATTTCGAGTACCACCCCCCTCATTATAGAAAGCATTGGGATTACCGGCATCAATCGCTGGTGACCCCGACCCCGCTTCAATACTCACATTGCCATTGGTTTCCCATCCGCTTGGAAAAAGCGGGTCTTCAGATATATTACCTGTTCCCCAGGTCAGGAAATGGTCTTCACGATTTGTTATTCCAGCCAGACCGTTTTGAATATCCGAATAATGAATTGAGACATAACTTTCATTATAAGTTCCGGGGTTATCTTCAAAAGAGATCATATCAGGCGAATTTCCCCAGATAATGGAATTTTCAATTTTTGCTACAGAAGTAGATTGAATATTATAGTATAAACCTCCGCCATCTATACTAGCTGTGTTGCCGGCAATGGTGGTATTGATGATATTTGGAGTTTGGCCATTGGTAACCGCAATTGCACCGCCTGTGCTTCCAGCGCTATTAAATAAAAATCGACAAGCAAAAAACAATGTGTTTGTATTCATACACCAAACAGCACCACCTGCCGACTCTGCAGTGTTTGACCTAAACTGACAATTAACAAACATCGATTCCGGATTAGTACTATACGACAATTTTCCAGCACCTCCCGAACCTGCAGTGTTGCCGGCAAATTCACAGTTCCTTGCAAATAGTTTACCTTCCGATTGAAAAGCTCCTCCATCTCCACTTGAAGAAGTGTTATACCAAAATCCAACATTGTCCATGGTAACAGACGATTCATTATCTATAAACATACCGCCGCCAGATTGTTGTGCAGTATTGTCACTTATTTCTACGTTAGAGATGGAAAGGTCTGATCCACTACTTATATTCAAAGCGCCTTCATTTCCACTATAATTGTTCTGGACGATAGAATTGGTTAGGGATCCATCCCAGTCCCAGGCAATGATGGCCCCGCCATTATTTGTAGACTCATTGTTTTGAATAAGTAATTCATCCAACACAGCATTGCTGTGATTGATTACTATACCTCCACCAGGACTGCGATTCCCATTTTGAATCGTAAACCTTTTAATTAAGGATACGCCGCCATTATCGTAACCCAAGCTCAAAACCCCACTAGTGCTATCGCCATCAAGAATGGTGGTGGCACTATCTGCACCTATTAAAGCAATATACTTGCCATTGATTTCAATATTTTCGTAGTACGTCCCAGCACTTACTAAAACAGTATCCCCATTACTAGCCGCATCAATCGCTTCCTGGATGGTGGGCACCTCTCCAGGAACCTCCACCACACCGTCGCTTAAGTCAAAAGCGTTTCCGGAAAGGGCGAATTCGCCATAGGTAGCATCCCCGGGAATATTATCAGACGAAAGCTGTAGTGTACCGGCGTGGGCACCAGTGGCAGAGGGCGTAAAGGTAAGAGTGATATCTGCTGTTGAATAGGCGACAACGGTCACTGGAAATGATGTACTGGCGCTGAACTGGGCATCGTCAAAGGATGCGCCGGAAACAGAAATATCGGAATCTTTTGTGTTGGTAATGGTAAGTGTTTTACTTCTGCTGTCATTCACCGCAACATAGCCAAATTCAAATTCCGTAGTGCTTAATACAATCCCATTCCCGCCGGTGTAACCCATATCGTTGCGGGTACCATCACCATCATTATAGAAAGCGTTAGGACTACCAGCATTAATTGCTGGTGAGCTAGCTAGCAGGGTATAGTCTCCATTCGATGTGTCCGCAAAAAGAGGGTCGGAATCGATATTGCCGGTGCCCCAAATTATTTCGACTGGACTTATTGCAATGTTTATTCCATCTACACCGCCACTAATATTTGAATAATTAACAATTAACGAATCCCTGTAGTTGCTATCAGTGGATACTCTGATATTATAGGGAGAATTATCATGTACAATAACATTGGTTAATTTTGTCCTTGATCCGTTGTTTAGATCTAAGCCTCCTGATACTGAACCATGGTTATTTGCAATCGTAACATTGTAAAAAGATGGCCAACTGTCATAGCCGCCGAAACCTCCGACACCACCGCTCGTGTTGTTTGCAATTAATGTATTTAGGTATATTACATCAGAACCTCCATATGCCTGGTGCATATGGATTCCACCAGAATTACCTGTGCTGTGATTACTAAGAAAATTAGAGGATGAAATTATTGTTTTTTCAGTAAATCCTTTATAGTACATGCCGCCACCATTTCCAACACAAGAATTATTTATAACGTCAATTGATTTCATTACCAGGTTTACATTAATGGCACATATACCCCCACCATCTACTTGGGCTGTATTATTTGAAACGGTGACACTATCCAATGTAAATGATGAATTTTCAGAATAAATACCGCCGCCGCTTCCGGTAGCAGTATTACCGGTCAGAGTTGTGTTTTCAATAGTCAATGTGGAATTATAAGCACCAATACCGCCTCCATTGATGCCGCCATAATCATCAGACCCGGACGAATTATTATTTATAGTACTATTTAACAAATATAATGTGGCATTAGAAATATCAATGCCGCCGCCGCCTATATTCCCTGTAATATTCCCCGAACCAGCTGTATTATTCATTATTGTAACAGAATCAAGAATCGCAACCCCACCATCGATCATTATCCCGCCACCAGAATTAGATGTATTATTCTCAATATATACATTTGTCAATAATGTTACTCCAGTTTGATCTCCTTGAATAAGTAATCCGCCACCACCCCAAATTCCACTATTATTTCTTATAACGGATCCCATGATTCTTAATGTGTCTCCAGTGCCTGGAGCAACAGAAATACCTCCTGCTCCATTACCACCAAAGTCATCTATATTATCTGAAACGATCAGATTTTCTAAAGTTGGATTCGCGCCATCCGCACAGTAAATGCCGCCTACGCCATCGTTTGAATCATCATAACCATTTTGAATTTTAAAATTCTTAAGTAGAGCTGTTGAGGTTTCTGTTCCACTAAACACAACTACTGTTCCGCTACTATCCCCATCAATAATGGTATTGGAGGAATCCGCCCCAATGACAGCAATATTCTTGCCGTTGAAGTTGATGTTCTCTACATAGGTGCCAGCTGCAACAGAAACTGTATCCCCATCGGTGGTAGCATTAATGGCAGTCTGGATATTGGCCAGGGGGCTCGCCAGGGTGCCGCTGCCGGAATTATCCGAACCGGTGGTTGCAACATACCAATGGGTGCGTGCTTCCGCCCCGCAGATGACGTCAAAGGTTACACCTGCATCGATATTCTCATTGGCGTAGGTCCAGTTCGCGGTGGCATAAACGGGATCCAAGGTTTCAATACAAGTAAGAGAATTGTTTTGTGCGGAAAAAGACGACAGTTGATCTGTAAGTCCATTTTTCATATTCAAATAAGTTAATTGATTACTACTACAGTGCAATTGGGTTAAGGCTGTATTACTGCTCACATCCAGGCTGGTTAATTGATTAGTTTGACATTTCAAAATGTTCAATCCTGTATTGTTACTCACATCCAGAGCAGTTATTTGATTATATTGGCATTCCAAGTGGGTTAAGGCTGTATTGCTGCTCACATCCAGGCTGGTTAATTGATTACTACCGCAAGTCAGACCGCCTAAAGCTGTATTGCTACTCAAATCTAGGCTGGTCAATTGATTCTCTCCGCATTGCAAGTTGAACAAAGACGTATTACTACTCACATCCAGGCTGGTTAATTGATTATCATAGCAGTCCAAATTGGTCAGGGCGGTGTTAGCACTCACATCCAGGCTGGTTAATTGATTATTGTTTACATACAACTCTTCTAATGCTGTATTGTTGCTCACGTCCAGGCTGGTTAGTTGATTTTCATAGCAAAACAGTTTAGGTAAAACAGTGTTGTTGCTCACATCCAGGCTGGTCAATTGATTAGCTCCACATTCCAAGTAGGTTAAGGCTATATTTGAACTCACATCCAAGCTTGTCAATTGATTCTGTTCACAATCCAAACTGGTTAATGTTGTATTAGCACTCACATTTAGACTGGTTAATTCATTCCTTAGACAATTCAGCATGTTTAAAGCTGTATTAGCACTCATATCCAAGCTGGTTAATTGATTATGATTGCAGTTCAGTTGGGTTAAAGCCGTATTGCTGCTTACATCCAGACTGGTCAATGAATTACTATTGCAGTTCAGGTAGGTCAAGGCTGTATTAGCACTCACATCCAGGCTGGTTAATGAATTATTCTGGGCTTCTAGGTAGGTTAGAGCTGTATTGTTGCTTACATCCAAGCTGGTTAATTGATTATTATAGCATTGCAAAATTGTTAAGGCGGTATTGCCGCTTACATCCAGGCTGCCCAAAGGATTATCACCTATGTTTAGGTAGGTTAGAGCTGTATTGTTGCTTACATCCAGATTGGTCAATGAATTATCATAGCATTCCAGTTGGGTTAAGGCAGTATTGGCGCTCACATCCAGGCTGGTCAATTGGTTAGAATGGCACCCAAGGCTGGTTAAGGCGGTATTACTGCTCACATCCAGGCTGGTCAATTGGTTAGAATGGCACCCAAGGTTGGTTAAGGCGGTATTACTGCTCACATCCAGACTGGTTAATTGATTATTTTCACAGCGCAAGTAGGTCAAGGCGGTATTAGCGCTGATATCTAGAGTGGTTAGTTGATTAGAATGGCAGTGTAGCTGAGTTAAGGCTGTAAAATCTTCAATCCCCGTCAGGTAACTGATTTCTTTATTGTTGACATCCAGGTTGGTAACACCAGAGATGTTTGCTGTTAGCACATAATCATCCAGGGTGTCGTCGTAACCCAGGTCAATGAGGGCTTGCTCAAAGTTATCATCGGGGACGTAGGTGGTTTGGGAAAAGGCCACTTGGGTCAGTAAGATAAAAACAAACCTTATAATCCAACCCTGCGAAGGTTTGAAACTTGCACTACCCTTGAACCTCTCAAAGGTTTCCCTTCTCCAAAAACCTTTCAAAGGTTTGAAACCTTTGAAAGGTTGGGTTGGGTTGCCTGCCCGCCTGTTTTTTGGCGGGAAACCTTTGAAAGGTTGGATGCTGGTTTGGAACCTTTGATAGGTTAGAAAGGTTGCGCTATTAAAAAAATTTTTCATTCTAAAACATACTCCTTCATTGTACTCTTTTCCTCCATTATCGGGATATAATCCTCTACAAACTCCTTGTAGCTGTCTCTGGAGCCGAATAATTCCACAATAAAATTCATTTCCGTTAATTCATCATTTTCACCATTGATGCACGTCTGAAAATTTGAAAATTCCCAGTCTGAAATATTTTTCACTAAATTATGTTTGATGGGATTCAAATGAATATAGCGGCATACATGCATTAAATAATCTTCATCCTGGATTAATTTTGTCTGAGTCCTTCCCTCGTACAACGTCCCTTTTCTTTTCAATTGTTTATTTATACCCTGAACAAAGGCATTATTCAATGATTGAACAAAACGAGAAACGTCTATTTCAGATTTTTGCTGCACAAGTATGTGAAAATGATTGGGAATCAAGCAATAAACAAGAATCGAAATATTGTATCTCTTATGGTTTTCTTTCATCAGCCGAATAAAATAATGATAATTATCATCATTAAAGAAGATTGGCCGATTATCAATCCCGCGATTGTAAATGTGGTAATAGTTTCCTTTCATAATTATACGATCATCAATAACATTTCAATGGTTTTCCCTGATAGACCTTTCAAAGGTTTGGATTCTAACCTTTCGAAGGTTTAGAACCTTCGCAAGGTTTAAGTAAAACCTTTGAAAAGATGCGGGTATTAATTCCAGTAATGAACCTTTCAAAGAACAAAAAAGTCTTTGAAAGGTTAGTTGGGAAATCCTCATCACGGCACCGTTGGGAAATCAGGTGGATTGCCGACTTCCGGGACATCCGCTACTGCTGCAGTCGACCCCAAAAGTACATAGGCTCCACCGCCAGCCGCGGCTAATCCCAATGCTGTCCACAACAACCAGTTGCTTCCGCTCTTTTCTTCCGCAGCAAACGTACCCCCGGCAAATTGCCGACGCTTTTTCTCTAATTCTTTGGGTGGTTCCAATCCAAGAATCGTCCAAGCCAATGTTTCAATTTCTACAATGAGCCCATCCACTTTACCCTGATACGTAATATTCTGCATATTCTCTGCCGCACCAGTAGAAACAGAAAACATCTTTACATCTATAGTATACGTGTCCCCTAGTTTTCCAATGGCGCCACTGATCATGAATTGCACGCCCAGCATGGCACCCACTTCAGCGGCACATTCATCCGATGTACATCCGTCAGATTCAAATCCCTGTTCGTCCAATACATCCATCATAGTCCCGCGCTCCACCATAATCACTTTTTTTGTCCCTGCCATGGCAGTATTAAAGCGGTCTGTAAGCGTTTGTGCTTCCATAACGGAAATGCCTCGACCTTCAAAATCCAATACAGCCACCGTTTGCTTATCCGATTCACCTCCACGTTTTAGACGAAGTCTCCCGGGGACTTCCAGTCCCACGATTTCCCAGGCCATTATTTCCATTTCAAGCAATAAACCTGAAATATCACCTTCGTGGGAAATGCTTTTAGTCTGGATGGTTTCTCCTGTTTCCACTGAAAACATTTTGGCATCGATGGTATATGTACTGCCCATCAAACCAATTGCGCCGCTGATCATATACTGAACACCGAGTAAAGCACCTACTTCAGACGCACATTCATCCGATGTACAGCCCGATTGCTGAAACCCTTGCTCCTGCATAATCTTATCCACTGCTTTACGTTCGATGAGGCGTACGGCATTGGTATTGCCGATTTCGGTACGCATGCGCTCGGAAAGGGTCTGGACTTCTTGAACACTGACACCTCGCCCTTCAAAATCAAGGATAGCTACAGTTGGTTTACCAGTGCCAGATAAGGTGGTGAATTGCCCAAAAAGATGTGGCATAATAAAGCATATTAAAATAAAAATTCGAATCACAAAATGCATAGGCATCCCTTCAACCGTCAACAACCGACGGTGATATAATTAATTTTTTTATTAATACTAACTTATCCATAATAGTTCGTGTTAAATCCTGTATCCACATAACAAGTACTTTATGGTATTAAGGGATTTTATATAGAATTAATAATGATTACAATATATAAAATAAGTTTTATGGATATATAACTTTTTGACTTTTCATAGCAATCCAATAACCTTTCAAAGGTTTGAAACCTTTGAAAGGTTGGTGGGTTGCCTGCCCGCCTGTTTTTTGGTGGAAAAATCTTTGGAAGGTTGTGGAGGTATTCTTTATAGGTTAAAGTATTTTACATCTCCAGCGTTAAAAACCGGGATATATCTTTTCGCTTCACCAAAAACAGGACAGTATTTCCCCGGGTTTCTGAATCGATCAGTTTATAAAAATCCTTAATTGAAACTACATTTTGTCGGCCCACTCGGGTAATAACATCTCCCGGACGCAAGCCAGCTGAAAATGCTTCACTTCTTCTATCAATATGAGTTACAACAACACCCTCTACATCTTCACTGATTTCATATTCCCGTAATAACTGGACTGTTACATCTTCCACTTGAAAGCCTAATTCACTTTCAACTTCTGATTCTACCCTGGCCAAAGTGCGTGGATTTTCCGGTAGTTCCTCCAATGTTATAAAATATTTTTTCTTTTTCCCGGCCCTAAGCAACTCCACGGTGTAGCGCTTATCCGGTTTTGAGCTGGATACAATATTTTTTAAATTTGCAGAACTACTAATATTTTTACCATCAAATGTTGTTATGATGTCCCCAATCTCAATTCCGCTTTTTTCCGCAGGACTGTTATTGACTACATCACCAATTAATGCCCCATCCCTGGTATCCAAACCCATGGCCCTCGCAGTGGCATCATCCAAATCCTGGATATATACTCCCAGCCAGGCTCGTATTACACGTCCTTCGTTAATGAGGTCATCCATGACCTTCCGGACCATATTCACAGGGATCGCAAAACCTACACCACGATTGGAGCGTTCGAATCCCCCGGTGGCTATTGCCGTATTTATACCAATTAATGCTCCGTCCAAATTCACCAATGCACCACCGCTGTTTCCGGGATTAATGGCGGAATCTGTCTGGATAAAATCTTCATAATTGTCCCCGGAAATGATATTACTGCGCCCCAAAGCACTTACAATTCCGGCGGTGACAGTATGACTTAAATTTTCTGTAAAGGGGCTGCCAATGGCCAATACCCATTCACCCACGCGCAGTTTATCAGAATCACCTAAATCAACAGCAATGAGATCAAATGCTTCAATCCGGATAATAGCCAAATCCGACTTGGGGTCTGTCCCCACAACTTCCGCTTCAAATTCACGCTTATCAATGAGCTTCACGGTTATTTCATCCATGTTTTCAACTACATGGTTATTGGTTAATACATAACCATTATCGATATCTACGATGACGCCGGAGCCTAAAGCGCGTGCTTGAAAATTTTGATTAAAATTATCTTGGGGAAACAAGTCATTAAATGGATTATTTCGATGATAAGAATTTCTTTTTATTTCTTTTTTCGCCAGGATGGTTACAACCGATGGATTGACTTTTTCAGCCACATCAGCAAATGTATTGCTAAACTGGCTGGCGATGGAATTTTGTGCCCAACTGCTAGACAGTATTATTGTGAAGATTATTAAATATCGTTTCAAGATGAATGCTCCTGTTTTATGATTGAGTTCTTTTGTTCAAATTCTATGCGGAATTTACACATTGGTTCCAAACAAAAAACGGCCTCGAATAAAATCGAGACCGTTTAATAATAATACTAAATTGCTTTGAAATGATCAAAACAATTTTAAATAAGAATTATTTCATCATTATCATTTTTTTGGTGGATGTAAATACCGGGGATGACAAACGGTAGAAATACAATCCTGTACTTACCTGCTCTCCCAAACCATTTGTTCCATCCCACCGTACACTGTGAAAACCCGCTTCCAATGTACTGTTGCTTAAAGTCCTGACTTCCTGACCCATTATATTATAAATCGTCAGCTTTACCTTACTTTCCAACGGTACATCAAATTGTATTTCCGTTACCGGGTTAAAGGGATTCGGATAGTTCTGGTGTAAAGCAAATACTGATGGAACAACACTTATGTCAATTCGCTTCTCACGTATCGTTACCGGTAGTGATTCTCCAGCCATTCCCGCTGCCTTAAGATCTTTTAATTCAACCACTGTCTTATCCTTGCGGTCTCCCGTAAATGTATAAGGAATACGTACCAATACATCGTCAGCTCGTTCTACTGTTCCCCCTGACGTATTGACCACTACAACGGTGACTGTTCCATCTTCTGCTCGATTTGATGCAACCATGGTTCCGGCATCACTCACCGACAGCAGAGGTGATCCAAATTCCAGGGATGCGTCTGCTGACAGTGTAAACTGGAGTCCTCTGGTTAAACCTTCATAATCCAAATTAACCAGCAACTGCTGATCGGCACTTAACAGATCCACCAAAACAGGTAAGTCTGTCGAAGCGATTGTGCGGGCATTTGTTCCATAAATAAGATCCACAATCAATACAACATCATTGATGGTAATAGCCGCATCCAAATTTACATCTGCACCGCGAAATTGATCTTCTGTTGGAATTGCAACTTCTAATACATAATCGACAACAGACAACAAATCAGACACATCCACTGCATCATTGAAATCTATATCACCTGATCTGAATGGAACTGCGCAAGCTACATTCGACTGCTTTGATTCTAATACACCATAATTATCCGTATTCCAGCGAGCCTTTACATAATAACAATATTCCACATAATTTGCCGGAACTGTTATTGTAGCGGTTGTATCATCTCCACTGGTTGTTGTTACAACTAATGTATCATCCGTGCTTAACACTTGATAAACATTGTATCCTATTAAACTATCTTCTCTTGATCGGGCTTGGACCGTTGACGCGCTGCTTAAATCATTATTAAAAATCGTCTTAAGTATTCTGGCTTCATCAGAATTAACAGCAATATTTTCTGCGCCTATGATAACATCCAGTATATCGGAAATTGACCTTTGATCCAATGCATCTGTTTCACGCATAGATGCAGTTAACCTGATTCCGGAATTATCTCCGTCATGTCCACCGTAACCGGAGGTGATCATTCCCGTAAACACGTCCTCCTCTACATACATGTAATATACTGTTGTATAATAATCAAAATAAAAATAGGCATTATACTCAAATGTAGCCGCTGCACATCCATCGCCTTCACTTAAATCAATTGTATTATTCTCTGCGACCCATCCACCTAATAAGTCTCCATAAACCAATAATCCCCCATCTTCTGTGAATTCCACAGGAACACTACCGGGAGAGCCTGAACATCCCCAGTCATAAAACAAAGTCCACTCTCCTGTTAAATCAACATCGGTTACCGAACCTGGTTTATTCCAGGTTAAATGGATTGTCTCATCCCCTGCTGTTGCTTCTAGTCCGTTTGATACCATCAAGGATGGAATTAATACAATATCAGCTGTGACTGCAGCATCTTGGGCTATAATGGTTACATCTGCTTCTACCCAATCAAATCCGGCTCGAGATGCTTTTAGTGTGTGAACACCGGGATCAAGACCTCCCAGAAAATAAGTCCCGTCACTACCCGTTGTATCTGAAAAATCTCCTGTTGATACAATTGCACTGTCCAAAGGCGTTCCATTCGGATCAGTTATAGTTCCGGTCACATCTCCATATAACCACGTCGGGGTGGCGGTTACACTCACTGTATCACTCTCATAATTGGGATAATAAACAGCTGTAACACCTACTGTATAAGATTGTCCGTTAGTTAATCCGTCAGCTAAATAATAGTTTTCCCCAATCATTGATGAATTATGAGGAGTTGAACTACCATCGATATAAACATTATATCCGAGCAAGTCTCCATCAACCAGGATACGCTCATCAATAGTAAAACTACCATCTATGTCCACAGGTGAATTATACCAATCATCCGATACATGAAAGTCCACAGTCAATGGTCCGGATAATGAATTATCGAATGCTAAAGAAGCCCAAACAGTGAGTGTACCGAATATTCCACCCGCACCATCATTGGCATTTGTTCCCCAAGAAATTGTTTGTCCATCAATCCCATTATATGGTTCCGGGCCATAGGGTTCTGAACCAAATCCTAATACACTCGGGCCCGCGTCCAAAATAGTTACGCCTGTGGGAAAGGTTATAGAAAGTGAGTCACTATATGCAAAATCCGGTGACAGAATATTAATTGAAAATTCCATACTTGATGAAATCCCAGGAATATATTCATCATAAGTTTCAATTGTTGATCCGGTCATATCACGAGAACCGGATGTATCCGTACCAATAACAATAATATCATCAATAGCAAAAAACCATGATTCACCCGTTTCAACTTCATAATGAAATTTTAATTTAACATCAGAATTACCCACAACACTATTCAACGAAACTGAATCGGTCAATACATCATTAAAGTCAGGAGGTGTATCCACTGTATACGTATTCATTAACGTCCATGTTGATCCGCCGTCACCGGAGATATATACCGATCCGCTATCTGTTGGATTACCGGCAAAATCTTGGTAACTATACGTATAATAAAGCATTGCGGAGGAAAAACCACTTAAATCTATACTAGACGAAATAAGATCCGTATTAGGAAATGTATTTGTATAAGATGTTACGATAGCAAAAAGACCGTCAAATTCATTCAAACTATAGCTACCGGGACCATCTTCTCCTGATACCCATGTAATACCAGATCCATTATTATCTGTTACTGTCCAAGTGGGAGAAATGCCGCTGTTAAAATTATCATAGAAATCATATTGCGGTATAGACGGATCCGTCCATGTTAAGGCAATCTCTTCATCCAGCCCAACTGCATTCAGGTTTGTTATCGCTCCGGGAATAAATGTTTCAGGAGTACTACATACAGTTGCAGTAGCAGATGAAGCACCTTCACTGTAATTAACTACGATATAATAACAATATTCAGATCCATTAGAAAGGTTCTCATGTATATAGTAATTTGTATCCGTCGTAGCAACCTCTGTGCCATCTGATGTATACACAGAATAGTTTTGAAAATCACCGCAGCCATCGATAACATCTCTCGGTGTTAGGTTTGGAATACTTTCCATCTCAAATGAACTAATGTCAGTTAAATTAATTGGAGGAGTCAATCCCAAACTAACAGCATTTTTATAGTCCATGATTTCTTTATCGCTGTAAGGAACGTCAGCTATAGACGGTGCATGATAAACACCCAGTCTTCCACCGGGAGCGCTCCAGTGAATATCCAAGCTGGGTGGATTGGCTTCATTCCAACCATCAATGTCTAAAAAATATGTTGTTGATCCATCTCGATCCATTACACCAATAACAAAATATCCCTGTGGAATATCATCTTCCAGATCATCATTAGCACCATTTGTCAGTGCATATGAATACCATCCAGGTGCATGAGTTGAAGGTTCATTACGATATAGATAAGCAGTCCCGGCATCTGAACCTGCCAATATTTCAGTATGCAAGTCCGAAGCTGTGGCTGATAATGGATCTAGATCTACTGCAGTTGCACTCCACCAAGGGTAGTTTGTCGTATTTACATAATAATTGAAAATAATAGAATCCACCTGAATACTTGGGTTCATTCCACCCAAATCAAAAATTGCCCAGCCCGCTTCTTTATCTGCACCACCTCCGTGCGCCATCATTAAACTATTTTGAATTAGTGAGGAACCGTCCGTGCTGCCTGTGTGGTAATCCACAGATTGAGGTGCAGATGGAAAAGGATTCAAATTTGACATAGCAATTGGACCTGTCCAATCTAGAAAATTGCGTGCATCACCAGCTACAACGGACAAATTGCGTGGTGGACAAATATTAGGAATAGAAACCATATCCACTGTAAAGGTTGCTGAATCATAAACGGCGGGAGAAAAGCTGGTTCCGGAGGGATCCAGAGCTTCTACCTCAATAAAATGCGTACCTTCAGAAAGGCCCGTGACAGTTACAGCAGCATCTGAAGTAAATTGGCCAGCTTCTGTGCCATCCATAGTAATTTGGATATAACCATCGCAATCCAGACAACCTGGAGAACCGATTGTAAAAAAATCAGCGACTGCTATTTCAACATCAACAAAATTTGTGTCAATCATTGATCCTGTTACGGGGTGTGTTAATTCTACGACTTCATCGCGACTTTGTGCCGTCACAATAGAAAGTACAAAAATTATTGCTGTGATGCGTCTCAATCTTTTAGCGAATGACATGCATGCCTCCTCATTAGGTGAATAATAAATGGTGATTTAATGCCATTATATTGGAAACGAAAATACCCACGAATTTACTCAAAGTGAATTGATATTCAATTCATAAAACTTTTATGACTGAAAAATGTGAGCAGGGGCACATATTATTTTAGTAATAATATTTTTTGAATAAGTAATCGTTCATTTGTATGAATTTTGAGGAAATAAATCCCTGTTGGTAATTCAGTTTTTATTCTAAAATTCCGTTTACCTATAGATAATTCGCCATTGAAAATGTTTTGTACATTACGTCCGATTATATCTATTAGCTGAATGTCTACCTTGTGACGTTTCTCAAGAGCTATCATAAATGAAAATTGATTATTAAATGGATTGGGATATGGTTGACTCACAGTGAATGATGTAGGTAAAAATTCATCCTCAATTCCAACAGCAGTTGAATCGTAACGAAGATACTGAAGTCCGCCTGCTTGAGTACCGAAGATCAAATCCGGTTCACTTTGACCCTCTTTATATAATGCAGCAGGAGCCAAATTGCGACCAATGTAAGGTATATCCGTTCTTAATTCGGCAACTAATTCTCCGCTGTCATAATACGTGATCTCATACAATTCACCTTCTTCATTTCCTGCAATAATTTGTCCGTTCTCTAAAACGCACGGTGATGCATTATCGCCAATATCAATATTCAAGTACGATATTGAATCAAACACAGCTGAATCAGCGTTGCCCTGGTTCCAGTAAATATGTATGACGCCATCCTTATCTCCCACTGCCAAGTCTTTATCTCCATCTTGGTCAATATCACCAAAGGTCGGTGTGGCCCGACCGCTTAAATCAATATTTAAAAAATTCGGTCCTGATTCAATAATATTACAATTATCAGATAAATCTATTTGTTCATCAGCCTTAAAAATTGTACCATTGAATTCACCTATAAATAAATTCTTGTTCGTGGGAAAATTATTTGATGAAATCGGATCATTCATTATACTTGGAGATAAATTTGATCCAATTTGGAATACGGATTCAAAATTTAAATTTAAATAATCTTCTGAGTTATAATCTGCATCAAGTGAATATAATCCTCCTGACCAAGCAGTGTTTTCTGGATTGAAATCGTTCCCAATCCAAATTCTCAAAATACCCCAATTACAAATACTTGAAACAGCAGGTTTGCTTCCGGAAATAAAATCCAATCCCGGCATTAGTCGTGATGTAATCATTTCATAATTCCAATTTTCCGGAGAACCATTATTCTGGAAATAATAAAGGTTATCCAAATATTCTGTTCCATATGCTCCGGATAAGACACCTACTACCAAATCGCCATCACCATCATTATCAAAATCAGCAACTCGGGCAATATTATGACCCGTAGATTCAAAATCTGTTCCTTGAGGAAAATCAGTCACCTTTAATGATTCTTCAAAATCAGGATTTGTAGACGTACCATAATTTTCTAAGTAAAATAAACCCGGTTGATAAAAATCACCCCATATCAAATCCAGATCGTTGTCATTGTCTAAATCAAAGAATTCTATTGCATTCGCTCCGTGGCGGTCTGGTGTCCATACAATCTGAATATCTTCAAATGAACTTGTGATTAATTCAAATTGGGGTAAACCTTCTGACAAACCATGGCCTTTATAATATGCTAATCGGCCAGAAATATCGCCAATGAAATAATCCATATTGCCATCTTCATCAATATCAGCAAGTGCAGGAATAACAATTTGTCCCCCGTAGACCGGTTCATTATTTATATCCAGCAATTCGTTTGAAACCAAACCAAACTCTCCATTCTCATTGGACCAATAACTTACATTATCTGTATTAACACTGTGTGTTAAAAGATCCATGTCACCATCGATATCAAAATCATGAAAAGCATACCAGGTACCTACATTTATATTTTGAAATGATTTTGTGATTAATTCAAATTGTGGAATCATTATACCTGAATCAGGTACGACTGCTGGCAATCCTTCCCAATACTGCAAATAACCGTCCCGATCATTAACAAAACAATCAAGAGTGCCGTCTTCATTCCAATCAATAAAACGGGGATCGGGCTGATTCAGCCCGCCTGAGAAGGGTTGCTGAACCTCTATTCCATCAACATTAACTGTAAAAGGGCTAACATCACGAACATAACCTTGAGGAAAAATAATATTAAGGATTATAATTAATATTGCTATCTTTTTCATTGAAAAACTACGGAAGTGGAAATTTGATCAATATCCCAAATGAGTAACCGATCAACTTCTTCGTTTAGATTTATATGTCGCAGCAAAAAAGGCGGGAATGAACGAAAACGAAGGCGCGCAGAAATATCCAATGATGATCCGCCTTCCGGAGGAACCGTGGGTAAATCAATAATGTAATTAACCGTTCTGGAGCCGCTTACCGGTAGAGTATAATCATTCATCCAAACCATATCTTCTACACTCACATTCATAATCCCTGAATCGCCTTGGGCATCATACAAAACGGTATTAAAAACATTTAGCTGGGGATCCACTATTCTGTCTGGATCAGTGTAAAAATCATATATATCACCGTTTTCATTCAAATGTCCTGATTGAAAAATGGTGTCGCCATCAATACTAACATTAACCTCCAACCAGAGCTGCCGGGTAAATGTTACTCCAGATGGAAAATGATGTCCCGCATTGTTGCTAACGATAATTTTAATTTTAAGAGATTCATTTGATAAAACTGTATCAGCAATTGGTTCAAAAAAATTCACTTCCGCTGAACCATCCAAAATTTCTGTTATAGCCGAAAGTAACCCATTATTTTCAGATCCTGCAACAATTGATGTCCCTACACCCGGAAAATAATGGCGGTGTAAATTCTCTCGTAATGGTCCACCTTCTGCAGCATACCCTTCGTAAGTTGGCATATGACACGTTTGACATTCCGATCCCATTGCTTCGAACGAAGTCCCTTCCCATTCAAAATTTGTAACTTCCGCATCCATTCCATTCACCGTTAGATTATGGCAGTTGCGACAAAAATCAGATTGATCATATCCTTCATGGAATTCGGATTTATGAAATGAATTATCTTGTGGATCATCAATGATACTATATCGTGTTCCATCCAAGTATAATTTAAAATCTGCTGTTTCAAAATTTTGTTCGGCAGTCTGAATATCCGTGGATTCAGGTAAATGAGTTGTCGAATGACACACATCACAAGTAACACCTTCCTGAATTTGAGGAGGTAAAGTACTTATGACTTCAGGTGTTAAATTTTTATGATCCGTTATAGCATTTGTCAATGCAGCAATAGGACTATGGCATTGAATGCAAAAATCGCCCAGAATGACTCCCTTTGCCTCATGAGTTTCCTGTTCACTCTGCTGGAGTTTAAACCAAACCGGATCTGTCACAGAATAAGCATGCATTGAAGCAGACCATTCTTCGTAATAGTTAGGATGGCAGTCTCGGCATTCATTAGCAGAGCTGAAATCTTCTACTTTGAATGTGGTTTGGTACGGGCGTACCGGAAGAGGCGACTCTTTGCCTAAATCATTACAGGAAATGATAAAAAAGAATAATAGAACAGGAAAACACAGTCTATTGAACGACTGCTGCACCCGTTGGCAATGGATCCGTTGTGCTGTCAATTCCAAGTTTAATTGTGTATAATAACGTTTCTTTTTTAGTATCATAAACATAAGCATTTCCGCTACCGGAAGAAGTTACAACCAATATATCATCATTTCCTGACAAAGCACAGCCATGCATCATATCCATTGAAAAATCATCAAGATTAGAAATGTCTTCAGTAAGTATATTTATAATAGAAATACTATTTCCCATTCGATTTGCAACAAATAATTGCGAATCATCTTTAGATAGCTGAAAATGCCAAGGCATCATTCCAACAGAAAATGAATCCAAACTATCTCCTGTAGAAGTATCAAAAACCCTAATCTCATTAGAATTGGAACAGCTGATAAAAAGTTTTGTATTATCATGGCTTAATTCGAGTTCCAGGGCATTGTAAAATCCATCATTAATTTCATAGGATGATGGGACATCTGATCCTATACGGAAATTATCTGGTTGGTAATTTTCTTCACCAAACCTGTTTGTTTCAATTTTGAAAAAATGTGACGCTTGATTACTTGCTACCCAAAGTGTACTTCCATCTGAACTTAAGGCAATGCCATGAGGAGAATCAGCACCGACATTTACCGTCCCAACGATTGTCATATTTTGTGCATCGATTTTGTGAACAAGTTGTGAAGATGTACTCATTCCCATCATGGGCATGAATCGGGAAACATATAAATATTCCCTTTGCTCATCCAATTCCATTAATGCCGGCATATTTCCAACAAAAACTGAATCCACTAATTCATCCGTTTTTAAATCAAATTTCAAAATAGTGCCATTGGCAATAAGTGTGCAATACCAATAATTATGGGTTTCATCTATGACAATATAGTGTGGCATATCGCCGGTGTTGGTGAAATCTACATCTACATAATGCATGATGTCTCCCCCATTAATATCCACTACTGCAATTCTGTCCTGTCCTTGGAGGGTGATGTATGCTTTTTGAACTTCTTGGGGTATACGATCATCACAACCCATAAGCATCATCAAGCCTAGGATGTAATACATATGCTTTCGATTGCGTTTAATATTCAAAATGGAATTGAATTTAGTTTTCTGTTAAAACTTTGGGCCTTTGTGGCTGAAACTATATTCCTTTTGAAAAACTAAATAACCATTTGTCAAAATCTATTCCGTAACCGCCATCTTTGTCATGAACATTTTTAATAAAGAATGGAGCATCTAATCGTAGGTAAAAATCTTTTCCTAAAATGGATTTATTTAAACGTAATCCCAGACCGGCATCAATTAAATAATCACCATTAAATCCACCGTCTCCTTGAATATATTTACTTCCCCAGACCCAACCGTCATCAATAAACGCTGCTAATTCAATATCCAATAATTTAAAGGATGGTTTATAAAAAATTTCAAATGAATTCGCAATCACGGATTCTGAACCAGTTAATCCCTCTCCATAATAGCCTCGCAAATTAGCATCTCCGGGCAAATGATAATGATTTCTCAAATCAGTATTGCCGTAAAATGATGATTCATCCTGCAAAAATGGTTTAGCATATAAATCACCAGAACCGGCGCCTTCGATTGTATAACGTTCCTGGGCTGGAACACCAGATTCACTGATAATATGGCCCAAGATGGATCGATTACGAATACCATAATTTTTCTTACTGAAATCAAATGCGATCGTGGTATTAAATCGTGTGAAGGACCAGTGGGAAACAGAACCGGGAGTCGTGGCAATGTCCATATTAACATCAACTATGTTTTTTACGGAAAAACTGTATTTACCGTATATAACGGCTACTTGACCGGGATCGTATAAATTAGTTAATGAAGTATCTTTAGCATTCGTGACATAAAGACCAACAGATGTGTAATTAGTCAAAAAATCAGCAAATGCTTCGTTTAAATGATTTTTGATTTCAACGCCATAACCGCTAACTCCACCTAAATTATAGGCATGAACCGATCTTGAAAATCCCCTAAAACTATGCACAGGTTTTCGATTGCCAATATAGGACCAATACACATTTTGTGATTCAAGTGCATAGTTGATTTTCAAGTTTAAGTTTTCCCAATATCCATATTTTTTATTAAGGCTGATACCAGGTGAATAACCATCCAGTTTATGATATATTATCGTTGGAATCCATCGAATGTAATAGCTGTTGCGGGGATTATAATTGGTATCAATCCAATTGAATTGAATTGATTTTGCCATACGTCCGCTGAAGTTATTCCGCCGATCAATATCCAATGTTTGAACATCAGGATCTAACACGATTGATTTAGGTTTCTGTTTTACATTAAACGTAAACGTATCTTCTTTCCGCCATTGAAAATTTTTCCACCAAATGCGTTCTTTACTGCCGTCTTCCATGGTTACTTCCAGCAATTGGGGCATTTCTCTGTTACCAATCTTTACAATTTTCACATCAACTTGCCACGTTCCATCATCTTGTCTTTTTTTCTTCCATTTTTTGATTCCGTAGTCCAAGATTCGAGTATTATGGAGCCAGGGATTGAAAAACCAATCCAGTTTTTCACCGCTTATATCTTCCATCGCAGAAACAAACCGCTCTTCATTTGGATGCTTTAAATTCCACCGTTTAAAATATTCCTGCGTACCGAGATAAAAAATAGAGTCACCTAAAACATATTTCAGTTCGTTTAGCATCAATGATGGTTTTGTGTATGCATTGTATCGGTAGGAACCACCATTATTAAACATATAGGATTTTCGGCTAATGGGCTCATCTTTACCGCTTGTTTGGAAACGTATTGTGGACCATTGATAACTATCAAGCATTTTATTGAATTTACCATACTTTTTCTCAAAGGATTTATATCGTTTCGAACCCTCCAAATCAAAGCCCTGGGAACCGTAACGATTTAGCATATATTGCCCTGTTTGAAAAGTGGTAAACCCCTCATCCAACCATGCTTCTGTTACTTCATTATTCCCCAAAATGCCATAAAACCAAATATGGCCGATTTCATGAACAATCAATCCTTCGCTTTCACTGCCGTTCATAACAAGCATGGGATATTCCATTCCGCCGCCTTTTAATCGATCAGTGGTTGTTACTTGGGGATAGGGATACATACCAAATTTTGTACTTAGCCATTCCAATGCTCTTTCTGAACGAGCCGTTACTTTTTTGGTCCATTTTTTACCATTTTTCTCATTAAACAAAACATGAACATCAATTCCATTCCATGAACCATGTTCATAAAGAAAATTTGGAGATGTGATCCATGCAAAATCATGGACCTGTTCAGCATGAAAGGAAACTATGCGACGAGATGTGGAATCAATTTCAGCTTTATTTTCCTTGAATTCCTCTAACCATTTGTTGAAATCTTGAGAAGTATCAACTGTCACTTCAGACCAACCGGGATCACCTTCTGTTAGAACTCCCGATGATCCAACAATGTACCACCCCGGTACATCCATGGTTACATCAAACGTTCCAAATTCTCCGTAGAATTCACCTTCTGCATGAAACGGAAGATTATGCCAACCATTTTCATCATAGACAACCACTTTTGGATACCACTGAGCAAAATTATATTGATCACCCACACGCCCCGCTCTTTCAACTTGTTCGCCTACAAGATGGACCCAATCAAATTCCATAGTTAACGATTCCCCCGGTTGCAACGAGTTTGTTAAATCAGCAGAAAGGATTGTATCATCTACACGAAAAGTGTCTGACAATGTTTCTCCATTTTTCATAATTCTGAACCTGGAAACATCCACTCTACTATAATATTCTTCTGTTCCCTTTACAAATTTAGCTGCTCGACCCATTCGACCTAACTTTTGTAAATATTCTCTATGTTTTACTGATCCTTCCTGAAACGCATTGGGCAATAGATGCAAATACATATTGTTCAAATCATCGGGTGAATTGTTTGTGTAGTTTATAATAGTGCGGCCACCAACCGTATGCTCATTAATATCCAGTTTTACATCCATGGTATAATGGACGAATTGCTGAAAATAATCTTCTTCAGGAAAAGATACAGTAGTGAAAATGAGCAGAAAAACTGCCCAGCTAAATCGTTTAAATAATAACATTCAGAAAGTTAAAGTTTAAAGGTAGGGTTTAATATCGTTATAAAAGATCTTTTCAGACCGTGGGCCAAGGTATCGCTTAACGATATAGCCATTTCGGTCTACAAGAAATGTTGTGGGAATACCCACAATTGGGCCTCCGGTTGCTCTTCCATAATCTGCTGTTACTTGTTGAGTCTCGTTACCTTGTATATCAGTTAATACAGTATAATTCATATTCCATTGATCGGCGAAAGCTTGAATCTTTTCAGGGGATCCGGATGTGAGTGTAATACCTACAATTTCTAACCCCTGATCATGATGTTTATTATATAATTCAACAAAATCCGGAATTTCCGCACGGCAAGGACCACACCATGTTCCCCAGAAGTTCACTAAAACAACCTTACCTAAAAGATCATCCATTTTCACAATTTCACCTGAAGTTGTTGATAATGTAAAATTGGGCACTTTAACTGCATTTTTCGGCAAAGGCGGTTGATGAATGTTTAGTGATTCTGTAGAAATCTTTTTTTCAGCTGGCCTTTCACTTGATCCGCATCCTACTGTCAATAAGCTAATAAATATAAAAAATGTAAAATTATTATTCATTTTATCCAGTTATTCCTTTATCCAAAAATTTTAAAAATTCATCCAAATTTCGTGTCATACCCGGGAATTTACCTAAAACATCATCTTCCGGACTTAAAATGACATAATACGGCAATGCTGCTGTACCAAATCGATCAATTTCGTATTGCTGCTTTTCCCTGTAATTATTTCCCCCATCCGTATACAATCGAACCAGTACAAAATCTTGAAACCGTTCTTTTACCTCTTCCTTTGTAAAAATATTAGATTCCATCCACCGACAGTTTGTACAGGTATAACCCGTAAAATCCAAGAAGATATTTTTACCAATTGTATTCGCTTCTACAAACGCATCATCTAATTCAGTATACCATTGAAATTCTTCGCCACCGTTTACTTCAGATATTTTACCAACTTCTTCAGAAAGTTTCGGAGGAAGATATGAATAAATAAGTCCATGAATTGGCCGGCCAAAAAGCCCTGAACTTAAATAGAGTGAAAATGTCAAAAAGAAAATGCTTAACAACATTCGCGGTACGCTTAATATTTCAAGTTTTGTGTCATGGGGAAGTTGAATTTTACCCATTAAATATAAACCGGTAAAAAACATGAGAATGGTCCACACAGCCAGAACGGAAGTATTCGTAAAAAACTGCCAATTCCAAACCAGGTCTGTATTACTGAAAAATTTAAATGCAGCGGCTAATTCCAAAAACCCCATGACCACTTTTACCGAATTAAGCCAGCCGCCGGATTTTGGCATTCGCGCCAAATATTGAGGGAAAAGCGCTAAAAAGAAAAATGGTAGTGCAAACGCAGCACTGAAAATGATCATACCCAATGCAGGCCAAAACCACTGTCCCTGGCTGGCGGCCACCAACAGCAGGCCTACAAATTGCACAGTACACGTGAATGATGTTAATGTAAACGTGACGGCCATAAACAATGTGCCCACATAACCGCCTCTTCCTTCCTGCTTTTGAACTAATTGGCGTAAACTGGACGGGAGCTGGATTTCATACATTCCAAACAGCGATAAGGCAAAATATGTAAACAATGCTCCAATGAATAAATTAATCCACGGATTGGCTGCCAATTGATTTGCCCCGGATGCACCAAGAGTTATGGCTAATAACAATCCTAAAATAGTAAATGTCCCTATAATACCTACTCCATAGACAGAAGCTTGCTTGACGGGATTCTGGTTTTCAAGTTCTCCCTGATGGGTAAAATAAGAAACTGTGATGGGAATCATGGGAAATACACATGGTGTTAAAAGTGCCAAAAATCCCATGGATAAAGCCAAAATAACAAAAGGCCAAAAACCCTGTTTGATAGCAGCATCGAGATCAATATTCCCACTTGCGTCAGTGATGGATGCTGCAACAAATTGGATATGATCTTTTCTCGGCTCTCCCGTCTCAATAACTACAGGAACTTCCACTGTGACTTCTTTTGGCGGATAACATAATGACGCATTACACACCTGATAAAGAATGGTGGCCGTTAAAGTAATATTACCAGGATCGATATTGCCGTCTAATTGAACAGGTATTGTATAGCGCGTCGTGCCTTCATGGTAGCGCGTAATTGTATCAAACCCTTCGTCATATTTTTCGATGGGTTGCGGTTCATCAATCTTACCTTGTCTGGAAACATAATCACCGTTTATGGTAATAACGGTGGCAATGGGACCTTCACCTGCATCATGCAGTGCATAAATATGCCATTCGTGCTCCATCTTTGCGGTCATTTCCACATAGACGACTTCTCCGGCTCGGGCAGCTTCGCTGACCGATGCCGATATAGTCACGGGATTCATTTGTCCCCAAATGACCGTTGTTAGGGCTAAAATGATTAAAATGTGTTTATTTCGTTTCATATTCGGCGGGGAAAATAGTGTTTTTAACTCTTTATCCCCAATTTTTGTTTCAAGTTATAAAATATACTGTTTTTACGTTTCAAGTCCACTTTTAACTCATTTAAAGATACAATTGCCGCATCACGTCCATTTGTCAGGAGGGTGTCAAATTCATCAAAACGCGACCAATGAAGACCACCAACGCTTGGATGAATTACAAAATCTGCTTTTTCCATTTTTGACTTGGCCAGAAATCTGGATGTAATCTGTTCTGCTCGAGTTAAAATTTCATAAATATTTTTTTTCTTCATATCAGGTAAACTGTTTTTAGTAATACTGATTGCCAGAACATAATCCATTTGAGATTTCATTACTTCAACAGGAACTGGATCGATTACCGCACCATCCACAAGGACTTGCTCTCCACGTTCTGTAGGTTGAACATAGCCTGGAATTGTACAACTTTGGACAACGGCATCAATCAGATTTCCATGATCGTATAATACTTGCTCTCCACTGTGAAGATCCGTCGTTGTTACATATAGGGGAATGGTTAAATCATCAAAGCGCTTTGAAGGGATTAAAAAATCGATAGCCCGTTCAAGTTTTTCTCGTTTGATGATAAACGATTTTTGTTGAGACATGACGAGTACAATTCTGTCTCGAACATATTTAGCCATTTGTCCCATGGCCGAATCCGGGTTATGATCTTCCTGAATACGATGAGTTCCCATGGCTTGAAAATCATCTGAACTTAAGAATTCATGGAATCGCTGTTCGATCCACTTTGGGTCCTGTTTACTGGCATACATGGCACCGATAATGGATCCTGCACTTGTCCCTGCAATGCTGTCAAATCGAATTCCATTTTCATGGAGGATTTGAAGTACTCCAATATGTGCAGCTCCTCTGGCGCCTCCACCTCCCAAGGCTAATCCAACCGATAAACTCATTCTTGTAGTGCTTTACTCCTGGGCATAATGGATACATTCATTGCTACTTTTTCTTTAGGATTGTCACGATTATCGCGAGGTGTATTTACGATCTGTTGTATCACATCCAACCCGGATATAACCTGACCAAATACAGTATATTGATTATCAAGTTGGTGTACTGCAGCAGCGCAAATGAAAAATTGACTCCCCGCGCTGTTTTCATCCGGAGTTCGAGCCATGGATAATGCGCCTGTAACGTGAGGTAGCTCGTTAAATTCTGCTGGTAAGGTCCATGTGGAGTCAATCGCTTCGTCTCCAAAACCATAAAATTTAGCAGCATGGCCGCCTTGACCATCATTCATTTTGTCCTCATCTCTTGAATTGGGATCACCGCCCTGAATAACAAATCCAGGAATAATTCGGTGAAATGTGGTTCCATCAAAATATCCATTTTGAGCATGGATCTTGAAACTTTCCACGTGTTTTGGTGCAACATCCGGATAGAATTCTAATACCATATCCCCAAACCGAGTTGATATTACTGCTACATTTTCTTCTTTTGTATATGCATTCATAAATAATAGTCCTATTAATACGAGCGTTAATTGTTTCACTTTAAACTCCTGCTTCCTGGTTTTTCTATTGGTATTTGTTCCAATTCTTCCGGCACGTCATCCGGTGAATAACTCACAGCCGTCTGTGATGTGACAGCAAATTGATTTTCATGTAAAGCTGCGTTTCCTCCGCTGCGGTCAACAACGACTCCAACTCCAACTACGTCTCCACCGCATTTTTCTACCAAATCCATCACTTCTTTCACTGAACCGCCGGTAGTGATGACATCTTCCACTACTAAAATCTTTTCGCCAACATTAATCTCGAATCCGCGGCGGAGTGTCATTATACTATTCTGTCTTTCAGCAAAAATGGTTTTTACTCCTAACTGTCGTCCCACTTCTGTACCGATAACTATTCCGCCAACAGCTGGTGATATGACAGCGTCGATTTCAATTTCCTTAAAAAAATCAATAATTGATTCAGAAAAATGAGATAAATGTTGTGGATATTGAAGCACTTTGGCGCACTGAAAATATGTGGCACTATGGCGACCGGATGTCAGGACAAAATGACCTTCAAGTAATGCGCCGGTTTCTTTGAAAATGTTTATATATTTGTCATTCATGATTTTAAATGGATTTCTGATGTTTGATTTCTGAATTTTGATATTTGATTTAAGATTTTTTTAACAATGATTATTTTATGATTTCCCTCATTTTTTCAACATAGTATTTTGCTTTATTGTGAATCGCTTCTCTGCTTTGATCTCCGGCAAAACTAATTCCTCGGGATACATTAATCAATGCAGCACCATTCGTATTCCCAGCTGTGAGACTTACTTCCAAATCCCCACCTTGCGCTCCGATTCCCGGAATAAGCATAGGTAATTCAGGTGCATAACTGCGAATTGTATCAATTTCTTCAGGAATAGTGGCACCTACAACTAAACCAACATTGTTAAGTTCATTCAAACCGGCACAATATTCGGCGACCGTTTCAAAGAGTCTTTGGCCGTTTCCTTCCACATTTTGGAGATCACCGCCGGATTTATTTGATGTTCGACATAAAATAAAAACACCCTTTTCAGAATTTTGGATAAAGGGGTCAATGGCATCCCGTCCCATATAGGGGTTCAGGGTAACAGCATTAAACCCAAAATGATCAAAAAGACTTTCAGCATATTGAGTCGCCGTATGTCCGATGTCACCACGCTTTGCATCGCCGATTGTAATATGTTTGCTGCCAATATATTCCATTGTGTCTTCCAGCCAGACAAAACCGGCGCTTCCCCAGCGCTCAAAAAAAGCCAGATTCGGTTTGTAGGCAGCTGCGAATTCCCGGGTGGCATCTATGACCTTTTTTGTATGCATTTTTAAATCATCTAATGATGGATTTTCAAACGCTAGGTTTTCCGGGTTTATATCCAGCCCCACGCAAAGCCAAGACTGCTTTGCTGTAATGTGATTTGAAAGTCGGGAATTGAAGGATTCCATTGGCGGCGAATTTACCTATCCTACACCCAAACTTCGAAGTACGAACATCAACTTTTCTTTTGTACTGAAGGAATAGTATGATTGAAGAAACTCAAATGTTTTATATTTAGTCAAGTTGAGATTATTTTTACTCCAGTAATTTTGAATTATCACACTTCAAATATAGATTTATACCCTATTTTCATCGTTAAATTGCAAAGCTCCTTTTGTGAAATAATTATTGGATTCCAACAATGAAAAAGATTATCAAATACTTTTTAATTCTCTTGTTTACCACACTTCTCCCAGCTCAGGAACATGATGACAAACATCAATCCAATAAACATAGTTTTAACAATGCTGAACGATGGGCGAAGATATTTGAAAATCCCGAGAGAGATGAATGGCAGCAACCGGATTTAGTCATTCAATCCATGGAAATCAAACCGAACGATATCATTGTCGATATTGGTTCAGCAACTGGATATTTTCCTATGCGATTTGCAGAATATGTTCCCAATGGAAAAGTAATTGGCGTTGACGTTGAAAAAGACATGGTTGATTACCTGAATCATCGCGCCAAAAAAGAAGGCAGACAGAATCTCAAAAGTATTTTAGGAGAATTTCATGACCCAAAGATTCCCTTACCAGTTGACATTGTGTTCATCTGCAATACTTACCACCATATTGAAAATCGAGTGGTTTACTTTAAAAATATAAAAAGGAAAATTAAACCTGACGGTAAATTAGTTATCGTGGATTTCAGGAAAGGTGATTTACCCGTGGGTCCGCCTGATGAACATAAATTATCACCCAAACAAGTGATTGAGGAACTTGGAAAGGCTGGTTTTATATTGACTGATCATCAAAAAGATCTGCCTTACCAATATATGCTGACATTTTTACTTATAGGTACCTAACCGATAATGGAACAGCTTACACTTGAAATTGAACACCACTCTAAATCTCGAATCATCGCCTCATCCGGTGTTTTTCAAGTCGAACTTTTACAGCACGTGGGCGAAGATGACTATCCACAGCTTATTAGTATTTCTGAACATTTGTCAGATGAATACGGTGAAAAAGCTGTTCTTTCCAAGGCCACTATCCATAAATATTTTAATAAACCATCTTCGCTACCATTCATTGCCCGATACCGCGGTGAGATCATCGGTTTTATTATTGGCGTAGCAATTGAAGATTTATCATCTGAACCTTGGGCACGATTGGACGAAAATTTTGGTGAAGGCAACACCCTCTATACCTATGCATTTGTTATCATGGACAAGTATTTAGGTAACGGTTATGCTAAAATCTTGAAACGTGTTTATTTAAGTTGGGCCAAGAAGCGAGATGGCATTCGCTTTATCACAGGACATGTAAAACTGGGTAAGTCTTCTAAATTTACAGGTGATATAAAGATCATTAACCGGGTGGATAATTGGCAAGGGACGGGATTGACCTTTGAATACTACAGCCGCAACCTGGGCCCCAAACCGGATTTAACCCAGACACAAAATCCGCCATTAGCGAAGACGATTTAGCTAATCTTTCGTCAGCAAACTCACTCCCACCAAAGCAATGACAGAACAGAAAATGGCCGGAAGTACCTCATCCACTGAGCCATAAATTCCTGCAGGTAGCCACGTCCACAAGGCCGGAACTTCTTTCCATAACAGCGTCATAGCTGTTCCAGAAATAATAGACGCAATTGCTCCTTCTTTTGTGGCTTCCTTCCAAAACAATGCCGCTACTAAAGCAGGCGTTATAGCCGCACCGTAAATCGTATAAGCGTAAAGTGCCCGTTCAAAAAAGCCTTCCGATTCCGCAAATCCTTTTGAAACAATAAAAGCAACAATTCCCAGTACCAGTACCAAAAGCCGGCTCAACAGAACAATTTTCTTTTCCGATGCATTTGGGTTAATATAATTCAAATAAATGTCACGCATAAGTGTGGTAGCCGGAACCAGTAAAAATGAATCTGCTGTTGAAATAATGATTCCAACAATCGTTGTCATCATAATAGCACCTAAAAATGGTGGCAACAATTGGTGGGCTGCGAAGATCAGGACATGTTTACCTACTTCTGCATCAGGGATCATGGAGGAGCTCACCCAAGCTGAAGCAATAATGAGCAATTCGATAATTACGACTGCAAATACAAGTATTTTCGTTGCGGACTTGGCGCCTCTTACATCTTTACTGGCAAAAAATCGTTGGTACATATTTGCATCACCCAATACCAGCAAAAATGGTGGTAAACAAAAGTTAATAATGTCCATTCCGGAATAAACACCGAAAAACTGCATATGCTGATTCTTACCCATATTTGCAAAAGCGAATTCCATCCCGCTCCAGCCTCCGGCTTTGAACAAGAGAATGGGAAATGCAATCATCAGTGAAATAGTCATAATAATGCCATTTCCCACATCAGTGTACGCTACGCTCACCAACCCCGCCAACATTGTATATGCAATAATAAATACAGCAGCAACAACCGTAGCCATTTCAACGGAAATCAGGGAAACGCCGCGCTCATCTGTAAAGATGGTAGAAATGACAGCACCACCAGCGTTGTACTGGTAACTTACAATAACCATGTAAGCCATGACCAATGCAATTACGCTCAATAATCGTGCTGATGAACCGTAACGGTCGCCGATGATTTCCGGTACGGTGAATTTTTCAAAGCTGCGGACTTTTCCTGCAATTTTCGTCAGTAATATAATGCCCAATGTACCCCCAATAGGCAAAATCAATGCTGCCATTCCCGTTTCATAGGTTTTACCAGCATTACCTAAAATGGAACCAGTCCCGATCCAAGTTGCCAACATGGTTCCTACCAAAACCCAGGGAGAAAGGCTACGCCCGGCCACAGAAAAGTCAGCGTGAGTTTTGATCTTTTTGGATTTGTAAATCCCCACACCAATCAACGTGAAGAGATAGAGCAGGATGATAGTCAAATAGGTCATTTTTTAATTATATAACGTAAATATGTAAAACGTAATTCATAGTGTATTTTCTTTAAATAATTACGTTTTACATAATTAATGAATCATCATTTCGCGTATATAGCGAATGGGAATTGATCCGAATGAAAGCAATTCCTCATGAAATTTCTTCAAAACAAAATCATCTCCCTCCTGTTTTTTGTAATCATCCAATAATTCTAAAAAGAGAATATATCCTGTGAAATATGTGGAAAGTTGCCCAGATGTTAATTGGGCTCGTCGCCATTTTCCATTGGCTTCTGATTCTTCCTGAAACGTTTCATTAATCATCAAATCCAACGCTTCCTGTTCTGTCATACGTTCTGCATGGATTTTTTGATCAATGATTGCATTGGCGATACCCCGAAGCTTCCATTTCTTTTCCACTAAACTGTAACGTGGATCGCCTCCGCCCAGCCCAGCCTTCACCATCATATCTTCCGTATAATGAGCCCAGCCTTCAATCATGACTCCACTGCCAAATGATGCTCGCACTAACGAAGGGTGGCGGTTGGCGTAATAGAGTTGTACATAATGCCCAGGCAGCGCTTCGTGGATGGACAGTATTTTCATGGAAATAGTATTGTATTCTTCCAGGAATGAATTGGCTTGTTCATCTGTCCAATCTACGGGAATTGGAGATACATTATAAAATGTAGGTAAATTACTTTCTAATGGTCCCGGCGATTGCAAAGAAGCACCGCTCACACCCCTTTGATATTCAGGTGTTTCACGAATTTCCAACGGCTTGGAATTGTCTAATGTTAAAATGTCATTATCACGAATGAATTGCTCTAGCTCTGCGATGGTCTCACGGGCTGCATCCACAACCAAATCACGAGGAGCATGGTCTTCAGCAATTTTATCCAAAACTCTGCGAGTCATTTTCAATTTATTTTCATGACTATCTATAGACGGTGTTTCTCCAAACCATTCAGTATATAATGGTTCTGCTAATTCAAACATTTCATTCTGGACGACATGCAAATGACGTTCAGCTCGTTCCATAACTTCGGAAGCAGTAATCCCCTCTTTTATAACAAAAAATAATTTTTTATTATAAAGCTGACGGCCAATTCTAAAATCCCGAAATGAATCATCATCCTCATGGCTTTCTAAAAATATAATAAATTCTTCTAGAGCTTGTTTAGCCAATCCAGCATTGTGTTCAAAATTCTTTCGATAATCATCCTTTAGTTGCTCTGCCATTTCTGGGATTGTAGAATCAAACATACCCACCAAGCCTTTGGCTTGCATTATGGCAGTCACCAAATGAGGATTGGGAAATTCAACCAGATTTTCTTGTGCTTGGGCTAAATATTCAGATGTGGCTAAAAACCGCCGGGACAAATTTTCCGCCCGTTCTTCTATTGGTGCAAAATCATAGGCCAACAAACTTTCATAGGCATATCCCAATACCCACATATATTCCAGGGGATTCCATGAAAAACTCTGCAGTTCATCCATATTAAAAAAGCTGGATTCAATCATATCCAATAAAATCTCGCGGTCGATACGGTCATTATCATTTAGCGATCCACCATCGATTGCTTCAAGCTTTTCTTTGATTACAAGTAAATAATCTCGTTCTTTTTCACGTCCTTTGGAACTAATGTCCGGCAATTCACCATCGTAATCGTGTATACCTATCCAAGTAGCGGTGGTGGGATTGTTGGCAAAATGCCAGCCTAAAAAATCATCACGTACGGAATGAAATTGAAATGTAGGTGCATTCTTCATTATAAAATATACGGTTAGAGCCACAAGGGCGGAGAAAAGAATAACATATTTTATCGGCGTTTGATTCATCTTCTGGTTGTGAAATTAATTTTATCGTCTGCAAATTCCAACAGTGCTATGCATGAAGTCAAGACAATATATATCATCCTTTGCATGCTATTTATTTCAGCATGTTCAGGTAAAGGAAGTGAACATAAATTGAATCGTTTAGCAAACGAACAAAGCCCTTATCTTCTTCAACACGCCGATAATCCTGTGAATTGGTACCCTTGGGGTGAAGAAGCATTTACCAAAGCGAAAGCAGAAAATAAACCAATTTTCCTATCCATCGGTTATTCCACTTGCCACTGGTGCCACGTGATGGAACATGAATCGTTTGAAGATGACAGCGTGGCTAAACTCCTGAACGATTGGTTTATAAGTATTAAAGTGGATCGAGAAGAACTACCGGAAATTGATCATGTTTATATGTCGGTCTGTCAAGCAATGACCGGCCGGGGCGGATGGCCTTTAACCATCGTCATGACACCGGAAAAAGAACCGTTTTTTGCAGGAACTTACTTTCCAAAAGATGGCCGAGGTCAACGCACGGGAATGCTTCAGCTTTTACCCATTTTGAATGATGCATGGACAAATAAACGAGCTGAAATATACAAATCAGTTGAACAGGTGAAATCCTATCTTGTACGATCTAATACACGAAAATTAGGTGAAGAACTTAATCCCAAAATACTGGAGACTACTTATGTTGATTTTGTAAAACGCTTTGATCAAGACAAGGGCGGTTTTGGTAAAGCACCCAAATTTCCATCACCCCATAATTTGATATATTTACTCCGTTACTATCATCGCACTAAAAATCAGAATGCACTGCTTATGGTGGAAACAACATTAAAAAATATGCGATTAGGCGGGATCTATGATCAAATCGGTTTTGGCTTTCATCGTTATTCAACGGATAAAAAATGGCTTGTCCCCCATTTTGAAAAAATGCTTTACGATCAAGCCATGCTGGCAATGGCTTATTTGGAAACGTACCAAATCACTCAAAATGAATTTTATGCATCTACAGCCAAAGAAATATTTACCTATGTATTGAGGGATATGACAAACCCAGAGGGCGGATTCTATTCCGCTGAAGATGCGGATAGTGAAGGTGAGGAAGGGAAATTCTACGTTTGGACAGACAAGGAGATTACTGATGTTCTTGGCAAAGAAGATGGTTTTATATTCAATACAATTTTCAATATCCACTCCGGAGGAAATTATCATGATGAAGCATCCGGGCAGCAGTCCGGACACAATATTCTGCATTTAGAAAAGCAAATTAAATATACTGCTGAATCCATGGATATTTCTCCTGACGAATTATATAAAAAAATTAAACACTGGCGTCAAAAACTTTTTGACGTCCGTGAAAAACGTATTCACCCATTAAAAGATGACAAAATTCTCACAGACTGGAATGGGCTCATGATTGCAGCCATGGCCAGGGGTAATATTGCATTGGATGATCCAACCTATGCAGAAACCGCTCAAAATTCTGCAAATTTTGTATTGCGCGAATTGAGAACGAAAAATGGACATCTGCTAAAACATCACCGCAACGGAAAATCATCGATTGATGCCCATCTGGATGATTATGCGTTTATGATCTGGGGTTTGTTGGAATTGTATGAAGCCAATTTCAATCCTGCAAATTTATCTGCTGCTATAGAACTGGCAAACATAATGGTGGAAGATTTCTGGAATGATGATGCCGGTGGCTTTTACTTGGGTAGTGATAATACCGAAGAATTAATCGTTCGAGCTATCACAGCTTACGATGGCGCAATTCCATCCGGTAATTCGGTTGCTGTCATAGTATTAAATAGATTAGCCCGTATTACCAGTAATATGGACTGGCTGGAAAAAGCAGAGAAAACAATCCGCACATTTCAACAGGATGTGTTACGTATGCCAACAGGACATACGAACATGCTTACGGGATTTATGTTCAGTTTGGATGCAAAGGAAGTTGTGGTGGTTGGAGATGATACTGAAGCAACTAAATCTTTCTTAAAATCAATAAGTCAATCCTACAATCCGAATCGAGTTGTCCTTTTTAAAAAAGGGGGAAATTTATCTGCTATCGCTCCTTGGACAGATTCGCAAACAATGCTGGATGGTAAACCAACAGCTTATGTCTGCAAAAACTTCGCCTGCAATCTTCCAACAAATGATTTAAAACTGGCATTAGAGCAGATTGAAAAATAAATCATTATCACAACAATTGGGTTCTGCCCTGGCGAATGTTCAAGATCTATTTGATACAGTCGCTAAAGTTTTTTTCAAAAGAATAAAAGAAAAACCCGGAACGGGATTCTTTTCTGAAATGGGTGATTCCTATTATAAATCCTATGAAGATGCAAAACGCAAAACTGAAGATTGATCATTTGTGATATGACTAGTTCCTATTAAATTCACCGCCTTATGAAACTGCATTTGAAAATAATTGACTTGTTTTTCAATATTAACTAACATCATCATTAAAATATGAAAAAACTGAAACTCCATTGGCGTGTATTAATTGCCATGGCTTTGGGTACAATCTTTGCACTGATTTTTAAAGAGGATGCTCTCTTTGTTGCTCCGTTGGGAACCATATTCATGCGCTTATTGAAAATGATTATTGTTCCATTAATATTATTTTCCATTACTTCAGGTGTCGCCAGTTTAGGCGACAGTAAAACGTTGGGACGAATGGGAGCTAAAACATTTACATACTATTTTGTAACATCAATTTTTGCTATTTTGGTAGGATTGATATTAACAAATATTATACAACCCGGTATAGGTGTTGAAATTTCCGGATCCGTTCAGTCATTTGATGCAAGCTCTTTGCAAAAACCGTCTTCTTTAGGGGAAATCATCATTCGTATGATTCCCCTGAATCCGATTGCAGCTATGGCTAATGGCGATATGTTAGGTGTCATTTTTTGGTCAATTGTTTTTGGGTTCGCCATTACGAGATTAACAGGAAGACCGCAGGAAATGCTAACTCATTTTTTTGATTATGGCTTTCAGGCAATGATGAAACTCACACATGGTATTATTGCACTTTTACCCATTGGCGTTTTCGGTTTGATAACAAAAGCTGTTGCAACCACTGGATTTGATTTATTTAAAGCAGTCGGGTTATATATGTTTACAATCGTATCTGGTTTGCTGATTCATTGGATGATTACCCTGCCAATTATTTTCTTTCTGTTTACGCGAATCAATCCAATCAAGCATTTTAAAGCCATGGCCCCGGCTTTTATGACTGCATTTTCTACCAGTTCGTCCGGAGCGACTCTACCTGTTACAATGGATTGTGTCGAAAATGAAGTGGGTGTTTCGAATAAAACAACTAGTTTTGTAATACCATTGGGTGCAACTATCAATATGGATGGAACTGCATTATACGAGTGTGCCGGTGTTTTATTCATTTCCCAAGCTATCGGTTTTGACTTAAATATTGTACAGCAGTTCGTAATAGTCTTGACTGCCTTTTTAGCATCGGTGGGTGCTGCAGCTATTCCGTCTGCAGGATTGGTAATGATTTTTGTTGTGTTAGATGCAGTTGGACTCGCTAATCATCCAGAAGTGGGTATTATTGTTGGAACCATGCTAGCGGTAGATCGACCTTTGGATATGTTTCGAACAATGGTAAATGTAACCAGTGACAGCATTGGAGCTGTAGTTATTGCTAAAAGTGAAGGCGAATCAAATCTTTACCCAGATAAATAAAATATCCCCACCCAAAAAAGATTTCGATTAACCCTTGTTACCGGTCCCATAGATCGGATAAATTTAGAGTAGCTTTTTAACAATTCCCGCTTGAGACACGTTATTCAGGATCTTCAATAATTACCCTTGGAGGCTAACTCTGTCGGCAAAAAACAGGCCTTTCCGCCAACTGGCGGATAAAGGAAGTTTGCTGTTGGTGGGAGGTCACCACTCATGTTAAACATGATCCTGAAAAACACTCAATGCGGGAAGATTTAATCCCGACACGAAAGTGTCGGGATTTTTTTATGCCAATTGACTTAAAATCTGTTGGATTTTGCTACTGGAGCCTTTGATCGTCATACGCACACCTTCATCGTAATATTCACGATCAAGCACATCCATTTCATCCTGAATTTCTGAAATTATTTTTCCATTCGTAAATGGAATGTCTATATCTACAGTTTGAAAATCTTCATTCATGATGGATTCAATAGATTTAAGCAATTCATCCAACCGCAGTTTATCCAATGCTGAAATCATAACGGCTTCAGGAAATTCCTGTTTCAATTGATTCAATATTTTCATGTCTTCGACCAAATCGATTTTATTTAGAACAATCAAGCTTCGTTTATCCCCGGCATTTATTTCGTCAAGGACGTTATTGATCGTTTTATAATGATCCAAAACGTATGGCGATGAAGCATCAAAAACGACCAATAAAAGATCTGCATCCACCACTTCTTTTAATGTACTTCTAAAGCTTGCCACTAAATCATGAGGTAGCTTGCGTACAAATCCAACAGTATCGCTCAATAATATTTGTTGAGAATCACTCACTTCAACTTGACGAACGGTTGTATCCAGTGTAGCAAACAATTGATCTTCCACAAATACATTTGCTCCGGAAAGAGCATTCATTAGTGTAGATTTTCCTGCATTCGTATACCCAACCAGAGCACTGCGGAAAAATGTCTTTCTACCCTTACTCTGGACAGTCCGTTCTTGATCGATCTTTTCCAATTCCTTTTTCAATATAGATATGCGAGTACGAATCAAACGGCGATCGATTTCAATTTGAGTTTCACCCATACCTGAGCGCGTTCCGATACCACCTATTTGGCGTTCTAAGTGTGTCCATTGCCGTGTTAAGCGAGGGAGTAAATATCTCAAGTGCGCCAGCTCGACTTGGGTCTTTGATTCTCGTGATCTTGCATGCTGGCGAAATATATCCAAGATTAGAGCGCTACGGTCAATCACCTTCAAATCATCGGAAAGATTCATAAAATTCTTTGCTTGAGCAGGAGAAAGATCATCATCAAAAATGATTAGTTGTGCATCAAGTTCCTTTGCTTGCCCTACTATTTGATCAGCCTTACCCTTCCCGACCAAAAACTGCGGATTTAATTTTTTCAGACGTTGTGTGATATGGCCAACAACCTCTGCCCCGGCTGTTTCAGTCAATAATTTTAATTCGTTTAAATGTTCAATTGTAGTATCCTCATCCCCGCTTCCATGGATGACTCCAACCAATAGTGCTTTTTCAAGTTTTATCTCAAGATCTTGCATTAATCTTTTGATTTCAAAGCGTGCGTATTCGGACGACCAATTATCGACTCCAATAACATTAAAATAATAGCTAGAATCAAAAAATTCCGCCACAGTGCTTTTCCATATCGTAAGTCTTGCAGAACATCTGTTGTATTTTCTCCGGGAGAAATATAGTGTACTTGTGCTGGTCCGATAGTATTGACAATCAATTGACCGGGAATTCTATTTACCGGCCTTTCATTGGGATTTAATTGAGTTGAAAATGCAGTAAAAAAATCCCCTTCTGCATAGATTTCATAAGATCCTAATTCTTCCGTTTTTTCAAACAGCAACAATTCCCTGTTATAATCCGGGATTAATAATGTCTGTTTTCCTGATGGAGAATACACCTCCCATTTAGAGTTTAACAGTTCTTTGGGTACGTTTATTTCTTTTGTTTCTCCTGCATAAATTGGTAATGTATTACTTTCATCCGTTGCTAAAAGAATAAGCATACGATGTAATAACGGTACAAATAGTCCCCTCAATGCCAAGTCGTTCCATTCTAATCCAATAGGGGATGAAAAATAATATACACTACCCCCAATCAGTTTATATTCGAGTAAATACGGATCACCATTATGCATAGATAAAATAACATTCTGATTTAAACGCGGCCTAACCTGGGTATATTTATACACTTCCGGGAGTTCTCCAGACATTTTACGTACCGTCAAATCTGCAAAAAGTCCATGCTTTGAATCGGTTTGTTCAACTGCAAAAAAAGATTCTGTTCCCACATCTTTTGTTTGAATATAAATGGGTAATTTTAATGCAGATTCAACATCTGTAGACCATTGTTCGCCTCTAACATCTGGTATCAAAATTAAACCACCGCCTCGGGTAGTAAATCGCTGGATATCGTCCAATGCTTTATTGGAAATCCTATGGGGTCTGTTCAAAATCAGTACATCTGTATCATCCAGAAAAAGTTTTTCAATGGATGGCATAATTTTTCTATGCAAGAAGATATACTCATTTTCACCACTAATAGATTTAAGGGCTTCTTCAATCAGGAATACATCTTCAATAGACTCACCAATCAACATGCAGGAAATTTGATTTGGAATAGATATTTCGAATGATTGTGTATTATCAAAAATAAAATCATCTGCCGGAATTGTCATTTTACCTCTTATTATTCCACTCTTCCCGGGGTAGGCTTGAAATAGAAATTCTTTTGCTTTCTCAGGACTGAAGGAAGTAACAACCTGTCCCACCCGATCATTATTCAAGTATAATTCAATAGGAACATTTCGTTTATCAATTTTGCCTTCATTTGTAACATGAGTATTCAGCTTCATTAAATGATCAGGCAATTTGACTTGGCTTAAAGGCAATACTTCATATATACCAATATTATCTTGAGCTGTTTCTTGCCCGATAAAATAGAGTTTCCATTCAATAAATTCACTCTTCAGTCGGCTGACAGTAATGGTATCCGGTAATGATTGTAAATCGCTGAAAATAAAACACTCTTTATTGATTTCATGCTGTTCAGCTGCTTCAAGTGCTTTTAGAATGACTGACCAAAGTTTATCTGCCGTTGATGATTGAGGAATAGTACTAATGGCTTTACTGATACGTTGGATTCGGTCCTGTTTTCCATTAAAAATCAATTTCATTGGATTTGATTGATATATCTCAATTTGTGTATTCTCATCCAGTTTCCTAATAAGGAGTTCGGACTGCCGTTTTGCATTTTCTAAAAGCGACTCTTTCTCACCGGCTAGTGACATACTTGCCGAATTGTCAATAATTACGACTGCTCTAGATTCTACATCGCCGCTTAACCAACTGGAAATAAATCCTTCTGTCGACGGTCTAGCAAGCATGAGTACCAAAGCTGTTATTATCAATGTTCTTAATATAACTAATAACCATTGTTTTATCTGCAATTTGCGGATGGATTCGTGCTTCATTTCCTCTAGAAACCGTATGGAACTAAATTCCATTTCTTTGGTCTTGCTCAGACTGATCAAATGGATAATGATTGGAATAGAAGCTGCCAACAAACCCCACAATAATGTCGGTGATAAAAATGTCATACGATAAAAGAACTCACAATAGCCATGGTGGTTCCTGCGCCAACTGGGATTAAAATATTATCGTCAATGTCTATGGGTAACGCTTCAAAAACCGTCGCCATTACGGCACCGCTAATTGAAACAATCAAAGGAACAAGATTGAGTAAAAGTGCAGCAGAAATACAAACAGTCAAGCACCCAATAGAGCCTTCTAATGATTTTTTCCCCATTTTAGTTTTACCAAATGATAAACCGATAATTGCAGCTGCAATATCACCCACTGACATAAATACAAGACTCAATATTGCAATTTCCTTTGGTAAAAAATAAATGATTGGAACTGCGATTATCAGTACCCAAGTCGCTCCCGTAAATCGGCCGCTGATTTCATGTTTTCGCATCATTGTATCAAAAAATTGTTTAAAGATCTTTTTAACTAATACAGTACGCATTCTCGCAAAGTCGATGATAATAAACACTATTGCAAATACGAGCATTATCGCTGCCATTTGATTCTTATCCGGAATGAAATAAAAGTAACAAATGGGAATGATTAAGTTAAAAAGATGAATCAGCTTGCGACTGAGTTCTGCTGAACTGATCATTTAAGGTTCTGTGGTCAGTTGATTAAAGATATCCTGAAGATCCAATACACTCACAACCACATTAATTTTCATGGCCCTGTCTAAAACAGTCCCTTCGCTAATTGATTGATCCAAAACAGTATAAGGAACCAAGTCCTGATCTTCATGATACGAAATTTTACCTACTTTCAACCGCGCTTTAGATAGGTGTTCTTTCGCCTGATTCAAGCTCAAACCGATCACATTGGGAACCTGATAAAAATCAGGTGGTAAGCCCTTACTTAGAGTAATCTGAATTCCAAATCCTTTTTTCATTGTATCATTCGCTTTAGGATATTGCCATGCTATCGTTCCTTTTGGGTATTCCGGATTATATTCAGAATACACTGTATCGATACGCAATCCTGTTTGTTGGAGGGTAATCTCTGCACTTCGCAATGATTGCCCAATTAGATTTGGTATCAAAACTAATTTTTCTGAAGTAGAAATTTTAAGACGTATAGTTCGGCCTGTTTTTACTTTTATATGTGGTTTTGGATATTGGTCGACAACAATTCCCGAAGCAACTTTATTGGTATACAATGTATCACTCACAACAGCACGAAAATCTTCAGCTTCAATAATGGAAATGGCGTTTTCCAGTGTTTTTCCTTTTACATCCACAAGGTATTGACCTTTATCATGACGTGTATACGCTGGCATAATAATGAATTCAAATAACATGATTACACCTAGAGATACAACACCAAATGCTAAACTATATTGTTTTAGTTTTTTATTTAATTTCATTAATCAATCTGGCGGCAAACATGCCATCCGTATTACTCATTGATGGAAACGGAGCAAGTGCGCTTCTCTCATCCAGCCAACTGTTTGGAATGATGTTTGTTTCCTTATCTATGAAATAATTAGCATTTAATTTAAGAAATGCATCCACCACACCCCAATTTTCTTCCGGTTCAATCGAACACGTTGAATACACCATCCTACCGCCCGGTTTAAGAAACGAACTTATATGATTTATTATGCTCATTTGCAGCTCGACAAATTCTCGAATATTATTCAGTGACCGACGCCAACGTATATCCGGTTTGTTGCCGATGACTCCAGTTCCAGAACATGGGACATCAATTAATATAGCATCTGCTAAGGGAAAATTATCTTTTGAAGCATCTTTTACGTCAACAACAATATTTTTGCATTCAGTTTCAAATTTATTCATTCTAATAGAACTATTATCTGAAATATATAGTTTACCTCTTCCATCCATTAATTCCTCAATATAATTCGCTTTTGATCCTGGTGCGGCACATACATCCAAAATGGTTTCTCCTTGTTTTGGAGACAATAATTCTACAACCATTCCCGCAGCCCTGTCTTGAACTTTGATTTTACCGGCAGCAATCAAATTTTTTAATCCAGACAAATTGTGTATAACTTTGTAAAAGATGTCTGAATTGTTCCAAAGTTCAATCTCAATATTGTTTTCAATACAAAATGATTGTAAATCCTCATGGCTCAATTTTGCTTCATTCCTACGGATATCAATTTGGGGCACTGAATTATAATAATTGGCTAAGGCTTTTGTTTTTTCTTCGCCAAACTGGTTTATCCATTTTTCCCATAGCCAATCAGGAAATGAGTACCAGTCATATATTGTACACTTTTCCGGTTTGTCATTTTTATGTATATGAGTCGCTTTTCTTAAAAGGGCATTTGTCAATTTCCCCTGCCCTTTTCCCAACGATCTTTTCGCAATTTCAACATAAGCATCTACAGCAGCGTAATCCGGAACTTTTTCATCCATTACAACTTCATAGATTCCTAATCGCAATACGTTTTTTAGTTCAGGTTGTATTTTTCGATTGGGTTTATTCAATAGTCCAAATAACCAATGATCCAAGCGCCCTCTCCATCGGATTACTGCATTGGTCATCGCTGTTAATCTCTGGCGATCATTACCGCTGATAGTATTTTTTTTACAATATAAATCACGAATGCGTTTTAATTGTGCACCCTCTTTATCAAAAAGAGTCAGAACATTAACTGCGTGCCTGCGCAGCGGATCCATCAGTTTAAATTTTTTCCAATATCAATTTTTACTCCACGTAGAAAATCACCTGCTTTCATACGGCGTTTCCCTTCTAATTGAACTTCCAATACAATCAGTTGACCTTTACCGGTTTGTACACTAAAGTATTCTTTTGCAATATTAGAGATCTCGCCTGAATTTTGTGTTGAATTTTCTTCAATAAATTTGGAATTCAATATTTTGATACTCTTACTATCCAATAGAGTTTTTGCACCGGGAAATGGAGCTAAACCACGAATAAGATTATGAATTTCATTGGCTGAATTTTCCCAATTAATACTCATTAATGATGGTGTTATCTTTGGCGCCAATGATGCATATGAATCATCTTGATTATACGGATCGATATTTTCACTTTCGAATTGATCCAGTGTATCAACCAACAACTTTGCTCCGGAGTGACTCATTTTTTCAGCCAGAGATCCATGATTATCATCAGGGTCAATTGTAATCGTTTTCTGAAGTAAAATATCTCCCCTATCTACTTTAGACTGAATGATAAAGGTTGTTAATCCTGTTTCAGTTTCACCATTAATCAATGCCCATTGAATCGGAGCTGCCCCGCGGTATTTCGGCAATAGAGAACCGTGTAAATTAATGGCGCCTTTTAGTGGAATTTCGATCACTTTATTTGGGAGTATCCGATAAGCAACCACTACAAATACATCCGCATTCAACTCGTGTAAAGTACGTAATATTTTTTCAGATTCAAGCTCATCGGCTTCAATTATCGGAAGATTTAATTCTTTTGCACATACAGCAATAGGAGATTGAATTAATTTTTTACCACGCCCTGCAGGTTTTGGAGGATTTGTAACAATAGAAATAATATCATGATTGCATTCTGCAAGTTTTCTCAAACTTGGAACAGCAAATTGTGGATTTCCCATAAAAACAATTTTCATCTGTCGATTCCTAAAAAAACAAACCTTCCAGGAACCCCCGAAAGGTTTGGGCAAAATATTGGAAATATATTTGGATTATAAAACGAATGATTCCTTACGATTTATTGATCTTTTTTTCATATTAGATTCTTTTTCAATTTTTTTTAATTGTTTTTTCACCGGCATACGAGTAAGTGGGCTCACTCTGTCAACGATGAAGACACCGTTTAAATGATCAATTTCATGCTGTATTGCACGACCTAATAATCCTGAGAATTCATCTTCTTTTTCTTTACCATTGATTGTTTGATATTTTAATTTAATGAATTCCGGGCGTTTCACTTCCAAACGTACATCTGGAATTGATAAGCATCCTTCTTCAAAAATTGATTCTCCCCAGCTGTCTATAATTTCACCATTTATTAATGTGTGAATTTCATTCGTTTCTTCAGTATGTGAAACATCAATAATCATCAGGTTTAAATCAACACCAACCTGATTTGCTGCCAAACCAATTCCTTCTTCTTCATACATGGTATCAAACATATTGTCCACCAGTTCTGGAAGTGCTTCAAAATCGGTGACTTTCGCACACTTTTTACGTAGAATCGGATGACCATATTGAATGATGTCCAATAAAGCCATTACGGTTGGGCTTCCACCTGAGTATCTTCTTCTGTTACGTTTCCGGCAAGTCCGGCAACTGCAGTTTTATTCACAGTGATGTTTATATTCTTATCTACTTTCAAAACAACAACCTTGCCATTATTTTTAATTCCGGCAACACTGCCATGAATTCCGCCGATGGTGACAACACGGTCGCCTTTTTTTATATTTTCAAGCATCTGGCGTTTTTCTTTCTGACGCTTTGATTGGGGCCGTATCATCAGAAAATAGATGACAGCCATAATTAGAACAAAAGGTAGAAACGCTGCGATTCCACCGCCGCCTTGCCCTTCGGGTGCTGTTAATGCAAAAAGAAAATCCATTTAAACTCCTTAATATTGTTCGGAAAATTACCGAAAAAATATACGCCTTTCAAAAAGCATTATAGAGGAATTGAAATCTGTATTGTTGTTCCTTCCGTTTTTGACGATTCTTTAACCTCGATTTTTCCAGAATGTATATCTTCAATAATTCTTTTTACCAGTGACAGTCCCATCCCCCACCCTTTAGCTTTACTGCTGAAGCCGGGACGAAATACATTTTTCCTGTCTTTATGAGGAATACCTCGGCCATTATCAGATATGGTGATAAAAATGGTGTTATTTACTTTCGTACTTTCGATTTCAATTTTTCCTAGATCATGATCAATAGCATCAATTGCATTTTTAATGATATTTTCTAATGCCCAGGAAATAAGAATACTATTTCCATTTAATAATAACCCCTTTTCTACTTTATTATTTATTTGAACATTTTTTCCAATTGAGGGTAAACGTCGCTCGAGATATATTTTTACATTTTCAATCACATTTGATAAATCAAATTCCGCCATTTTTGCTTCTGATCCCATTTTGCTGAAGCGGTCAACAATCTGTTCTAAACGATTAATATCTGTAGACATTTCATCCAAAACGTCATTAATTTTTTGAGGATTATTATTTATAATGTCTACCCAACCCATTAAAGCAGAAACAGGCGTTCCCAATTGATGAGCTGTTTCCCTGGCCATCCCTACCCAAATATGTCTTTTTTCACTGTTTCTGATTAAAGAAAAACCAGCAAATCCCAAAATGATAAAAATGGCTACGGCTCCTATCTCAAGAAAAGGCAGCCATTGCAAGCGCTTGATGAGGTTTGAATCACCATAGTACAAAAATCCAATATTTAAATATTTACCTGAATTACTATCAACAAAATCTAATGAAATTGGTTTGTTTTGGGCTGACATCGTTTTTTGGTGTTGCAATAAATCATCCTTACTTAAATCTTCAGGTAAGTTTTTGGTATAAATCGGAATATGATTTCGATCAGAATAAATGAGAGGAAATTGTACTTTTTTGATGATTTCATCAAAAACGAAACTCAAATTGGCATCCGATTCATCTTTGACTGTAGCGGCGATGATCTCAGCATAGAGTTGGACTATCTCCCTGTTATCGTTTCGCAGTTTATTTACAATGGATTGTGAATACATCAACAGGGATGAAATCAAGACCACTCCCAGTAAAATTAAGCCTCCTTTGATGTTTGTAGAATGTTTATATATTTTCATGATTTTGCCCGTTTGCAATAAACTCCAACACCTATAAATCCCAATGCGATAATAAAAGAAATTCTTGAAATCATTTTTCCTTTATTGAATGAAGAACGATCATAAATAAATTCAACAGAATGCTCCCCTTTAGGTATCAATATTCCTCTAATTAGTTTATTGGTCTCGATCGTTTCTACCGGTTGACCATCGATTGTACATTTCCAGCGCAATGGATAATGGACCTCACTCACTACTAGAAATCCACTTTCTGCACATGATATATTTATCGTTAACGAATGAATTGATCTTTCAATATTAGTAATAGTTCCTTTTGAATAATCTCCGGCTCCGCCAATATCTGAATTGATATAAGCAATTTCTTCCGGTTTGAAATTCGCTTCATTAATCAACCGCCACAGTTGTTCATCTGATTTTGATTCGACTTTTTCTACAAACCATGCTTTGGGAAGTTTTTCTTTCAATTCATATACGGTTGCAGAAATAACACCTCTTCCAGACCTCATTTTACCGTTAAACACTTCTTCCACGGCCGGAATCGAAATGGATTGGGGACTGATCAGATAATGGACATTTAGCATTTTCATCAACGGAAAGGAACTGATATTTTTTGTTTTTTGAATGAAATCATTTGTTATTTTTAATTTTGCAGGATGATAGCCGCCCACCGATTCCAGTCCAAATGCTCTGAATCTGGATTCTCCGAATAGATTTCCTACTGGATAAATTCTGAAATCCTTATTCTGTTTTTGTAGAAAATTGATGACTGGATCGACATCAAAATATCGATCTACAGTTTTCAATGACATAGTTGATGCAGAACGACCTGATCTACGATCTGGATGAATAATTCGCCAGTCTACAAGTCCAATATCTATAATTGCTGCTACAGTAATTGCAGCTAAAAATGTATTCTTATTTATTTTACGATGAATCCACATCCACACTGCACCAAGCCCAAATCCTACCCAAAGAACTAATAACCATGCATCCTTATTCCATATTTCAAGACGCAAATTATTGATTGCTCGGATTGCATTCGGATCTTGTGACCTCGGTTGAGTAAAGTTGGATTGCAAAGAAGATTCCAACATTCCGGATCCCATTACAAGAATTATCAACCAAAATCCAATTGCTCCTGATGTTAACCAAAACCAACGAGGATTTATCTTTTCTTTCAATTCAGTTAATGCATCTAATCCTATTGCTGCCAATACAGCGACGTTAAATTGGAGAAGAATCAAAATCATTGCCGGAACTCGAAATTTGCTGAAATAGGGAAAAATGTCAAAGAATAGATCATAAATCAGACTAAAGTGTTTACCAAAAGAAATGAATATGGCTAAAATGGATGTTCCGAATAAAAACCACGTTAAATGATTTCGTTTAGTTGATAATCCATAGAAGGCCAATAGTAAAATAATAATTCCCATATAATTTGGATAATCCGTAAAAGGCATAAATCCCCAATAGGTTTGACCACCAAAACCAAAAGCGGATGGTAATAGAAATGTGAACATTTCTTTTGGATGGAATGACCAACTGGTTGCGTAATTATAGTCGGCCCCACCACCGGTTCCACCTCCTCGGATGGAGAAAGGAGTATACTCAATGGAAGGTAAATAAATTAACAGTGCGATACCAATGCCCAGAATAGCTGCACCAGTAAAACTGCTAAAACCGATAATAGTACTATTCCGTTTTCCCTGATTATTAAAATTAGCAATCAGCATATATAAAACATATGCACCAACCAGCATCCACGTATAATAAGCAATTTGAGCATGAGCCCTCTGGAGTTGAAACCCCATTAAAATCGCCAATAGTCCGGCATTAAAAAATGATGGTTTATCCATGATTTTTATGGTCATCCACATTATCCATGGAATATATGCCGCCGTCATCATTTGACTGCCATGTCCAAAGACAATCATGGTTAACATATATGGTGTAAGCATGAATGCAGTGCTACCGAGGAATGCAGTAAAATTGGAGCATTTTAAATAGCGTAGTAAAACATAAACACCTATACCGGTAAATAATAGATGAATTAATTGTGCAAATAATCCCTTGATGAATAATAAACTTAAGATTATTGCTGGATAGTATAATTGGCTGATAAATGAAAAGGCTTCTGCTGTGGGCATCCCTGAAAATATCCATGGCTGCCATAAGGGGAAATCACCGGATTCTTCATAACTCTTCTGTAAAATGATACTTGAAGACTTTGGAGCGAGTGTATCTGGTGAACCAAACAACTCTCCCTGGAAAATAACGTTATAAAATAAAATACAAATTATTCCTGCCAGAACAACTACCGAAATAAAATAAGGGTGCTTCCAATTAAACTCCATTAAGTTTTCCTTCGATTTGTAATCATACCAATGCCAGACCAAATTTCTTTATCATCACTATCAAATTTCATTAACCAAAGCATCACAAAAAATGTCAGGAATCCAATAATTATCACACTAATTAAGGTTAAAATAGTATGCATGGGCATTACGAAGGGCTTAATGAAATTCAATACTAATATCATTACAATTCCTGCAATAATTGGTTTTAGCAGTTTAAAACTGAATGGATTTAGTTTAATTAAATATTGAACTTCTATTATTCGTAAAAGACCTAACAAAAGAAACGACGTAAATGTTGCAGATGCTGCACCTACAATTCCAAATTGTGGTATCCATATAATATTCAAGGAGATATTGATTAAAACGACTATAATTGAATTGACTAAATTAATTTTTGTAAAACCAGACATTGTTAACGTTTGTCCCCCACTGCCGAAGATTGTTTGCAAAAATGCTGCGCTTGTTAAAACAATCAATGCATTTGATGCACTTAAATAGTTTACACCAAATAAAAGCATAATCTTTTTCGAATAAAGAATCAAAATGATGGCCAGTGGTAATGACAAACTAATAATCCATCTGACAGTCAATTTATATAATTTACCCATTTCTCCAATATAGCCTTGGCGATGATATTCAGACATCATGGGTGCAAATATACCCATAAATGCCAATAAAACTGTTCGCAATAAACCAGCTGTACGTGCAGCTGGATGGTATAAACCAACAGTCGTTGTATCAGTAAAATAACCGAGCATTATGATATCCATCCAATGCAAGAACGTCCCCAAAATCGTTACAAACATGAGCGGATAGGAAAAACGCAGCAATTCTTTATCAATACCACCTGAAAAAATTTGACTCATTTTTAATTTTGTTAATTTTCTTAAAAATATTACTGCGGCAAATGAACTAAACACTGCTGAAATTAATAATGGATATTTGATGGAAGCTTCTTTTGTAAAAAAACTAATACTTATTAGTACGCAAACTAACATAATTGAAGGTCTGATGATATTTAATACTATAACTTTATATTTAAGTAACTTATAACCTTGTGTAGCAAAAGCAGAAATAGTCATTATTGTCGAAAATGGTAATGATATTGCACTGATGATTATTACAGTTTTAAGCAGCTCAGATCCATTAAAAACTTCAAATGCCAGCCAATCTGCAAATGCTATTTGAAGAATCATAATTACAATTCCAAACATCAATCCAAGTTTTAATCCTGAAAGAATCCGTTGTATTATTTCATCGATTTCTGTTTGTTTATCGAGACGGCTGACAAAGCGCATTACACCACTATTCATTCCAGCTATGCCGAACACCTCTCCTATGCGGGTTACAGAACTGGCTAAAGAAAATATACCCAAAAATTCTGCACCTGCAAACCGTGCTAGTACTGCTGTGAATAAGTATCTGGTAAAATCACCAAAACCCATACCAATAAATGAAATAGTGGCTTCTTTGGCAATTTTACCGGATTGTGATGGAATTTTAGATAACATTATCTTTAAATTTTATTATTAATGGCAGAAAAAACTCTTTGGCAATTTTGTGAGTCTGTATATTGATTGAATCTGTTCATGACATTGAGTCTTTCCTCTTCATATAGTTTTGGATTTTGAATAAATTTTTCAATATATACCAATATTTCCTTCCAATTATTAGCCTGTGGACCTGGAGTTACTTCATCATAATTAAAATAAAATTCTCTATCATTTTTTATATATTTTTCTTTATCAAATGGTGCAAAAATAATTGGTTTTTTTGTAAGAAGGTAATCAAAGTGGACACTTGAATAATCCGTTATCATAATATCGAATTTGTTTAACACAGTATATATATCCTGTTCAATGTCATCATCAGTTATAAAATAAAGATGACTTAAATTTTTGAAAGTGTGTGTCTTTAAATGAAAATAATGAAGCTTAATAAATAGTTTGGAATTTAGCGATTCAAGAGATTGATTTAATTCATCGAAATTATAGTTAAAAAGATCAGATAATTCTCCCCTTCCTTCTTTGCGATGTGTTGGCATATATATAACATTCGTCAATTTTGAATTGTTTAATTCAGTTAATAGTGGAGCAGTTTGACTTATATTAAAAAATGAGTCATTCCTTGGGAAACCCGTTAAAATCACTTGTTCTTCATTTGCATCAAATGCACTTTGAAAAATTCTAGAAGATTCAACAGAACCTGAAATCACAAGACCTTTTAAATGGGTTGAGCCAAGAAAAGGAAAAAAAGTAAAGATTAACTTTTCTATCAATGATTGTTTATTACGAGTTATTGTATCATCAAATACAATTTTTTTAATTGGCGTGCTACCATGCCACATCATTATCACATCTTTTCTATTTACTACATATCGATTCACATCTTTAATACCAACCGAAACAAATGTTTTTTCTGCCATCATTGAAAAAAGAAATCCTTTAAAACTATATGTATAATAGACTTCAAAGTCTTTAGAACTAATCAAATCATATGCTTGTTTATTCTGTGTTAACCATATGGGCCTGATTTCAGTTCCATTAAGATTAATATATTCAAATAAGTATTTACTGTTATCTCCATATTTTTTTCCATTCCATGCACCAAAAACCCACAGTTTTTTCTTTTTTGGAACTAATTGTGAAAACCAGTACACAAAAAACATTATAAATGAAATACTTATAGTTATAATCGTTTTCATTGTTTCTTTAAAACTAAAGATTGGATAATCAATTGTATCCCCATTTTAATAATTTTTTTGAAATGCTTTCAGTTAATTCAATTAATTCTTTTTTTGTAAAAAATTGTTTATAGTCCATTGGTTTTTTTAAGCTATCTTTTTGAATTGATGTAAAATCAAACTTCAAGTTAAAATGACTATAAATCTTTTCAAGTTCCATAAAAGGTTCTGACAAAAAATCTTCGTAACGTACATATATAAAATCATTTTTTGGAAGTTGTTCTAATTGGTTCTCCATATCGTTCAAAAGTCCCTCCCATTGTTTTCCACAGGAAAGATGTGGCGGTAATAACCGAATTTTTTCCCAATTTGATGGTTTTACTCCCCACCATTTCCGTGAATTTCCCTGAATATCCTTCCGAGCATTGATTAACGATTTTGTCACGGATCTCCCATCTCGAATAATACCAATGAATCTTGCGTCGGGGAATAATTTTTTTAATTCCATGATGTGTATCGTATTATGAACAGATTTATTAATCAGAAGTTCACTTTTCATAAGTAAACAAAGCTTTCGAATTACATTTTGCAAGAAATAAGAAACAATTGGTGTAATAGATTGTTCCTTCTGATAATCTGTTCTGTCAAACAAATAACGAGAATTATATTTTTCTTGACCATCCAAGCTTTCTTCGCACCACGGCCACAGCCTATTGCCCTCTGCCAATGCAGTAAATCCTTTTATTTGTCCATATCTATGCTGCGATTGGATTTCTAATTTTTCTTTGAATATTTTTAATCCAATCCAATTTAACAAAAATGCACTATCCGGATATAAGTCGGCCAAACGAGTAATGTATGCTATTTTTTCATCAAGATAATAAGTAAACCAGCGATATAGAACAGTTGTACCTGACCTTGGAGGACCAACTAAAAAGATAGGATTTATTTTAATAGCATTCAGATTTAAAAATGGTTCCACTAAAGCATTTTCAAATGAACCTAATAAAACATTAACTAGCCTTCTTTGTGTATGTGTCAGCATGTAAATATGACTAAATTTAATTATTGTGTGAAATATGAATTCTCTATCTTTGAACTAATCTAAATTTATTAATCAATCAGGCATACACCTAAATGAATGATACACTTATTTTTTTTCATCTGCCACGTACATGCGTAACCACAATAAAAGATATTTTAGCGAAACAATACCCAGAGGGGTTGACATTTGAAAATAAAACTCTAATTAATTCAGATCATAATTTTAACCTTGGGAATACGTCAGAAAAAGATAAATACATATTAATCAAGGACCGTGTTAATTTTGGTATTCATGAGCATATAAGAATTCATTAATGAATATAACCCCACACAAAAAATGATAAAAGAATACTAGCTAATGTCAATAAAATGGTATTTACTGCCCACAGATACGAGTTGGGAAAATTATTGGGAAAAAACTTCAATTGAAGTACAAGCTAAAATTACTAACAATGACTACCCTAAACTTCTTGAAGCAATAAAAAATTATTCTAATAAAGATAGTGTTGTATTAGAGGGCGGTTGTGGGCTTGGCAGATGGTTATTTTTCCTGCGAAGGTTAGGATACAAAAAACTTATTGGGGTTGATTTTATTACATCTTCTTTAGATAAAATTAAAAAGCATGATAAAGAAATAACTGTAAAGGTAGGCAATGTTGATTCATTACCCATAGAAGATTCATCAGTTGATCTTTATTTATCTATGGGGGTAATTGAGCATTTTGAAGAAGGGCCAGAAAATTCACTCTTGGAAGCTCGCAGAGTTCTTAAAAAAGAAGGCATAATGATTATTTCTGTGCCATATCAAAATTATTATAGAAGTACTGTACGTAGGCTATTTACTATGCCACTACTAAAATTATTAAAACCATCATTTAGGAATAAGAATCGAATCTTCTACCAATATTATTATAATAAAAAGGATTTGACGGAGTTTATTAACAAATCAAGATTTGAAATTATTGAATGGTTTTATTACGATCGCTTTCATTCAAAGAATGTCCGGCTAGGTCTGTATCTAGAATTTCCTTTTTTAAGAAAAAAGAACGGAGAACGCTTTGAGATAAACCGGTTCGGACAAATTATTGCAAAATGTTCAGAATTATTTTCTAAAGGAATTTTTTCATCAAATATTGTTTTCGTTGTAAAAAAGATAGTCATCTAGAATAATTATTTTTGAAAATTGAAATAAAAAATGTAAAAGTAGGAAGATTTTAGATTGGTGCTCGTTTAAAAAGAAAAATAAATAAATGGACTCAAAACTGAATTTGTTTTTATTAATACTTATGTTTTTCTGCTAATACAAAAAGATGCTTTATATCCACAAATATATCATCGTTTTCCTCTTTATAATTAACCATTTTTTTATATGAATCTGACGTATTCCTGTGTTGTTCCATAATCTTTTGTTGTTTCTGTTTATCTTGGCAAGTGTTTCTTAACCAGTTCATAATACTTTGTGCCTCTAGTACATATTCAACCTCATTCAAAATGTCATAATCAGAAAAAAGCTTCGTTATTTCACTGTGAGTTGGATAATGAATATCCCTACCAATTAACTCATCATATTCATCGGAAATATCATCACTAAATGGAATGACTTGAGAAAACAGGTAATTACTTTCATTTTTTAAACATCGTGAAATTTCATCAAAAACTTTTGATGGATCCTCGAGATAATGAATAACATTCCGCATATAAATGAAATCAAAATGACTATCATCAAAGGGGAGGTTGTGGGCATCCCCTACTACTTTTGTGATACCATCATGTTCTATTTTTGACATCATTTCTTTGCTCTTATCCAGACCAATTAACGGGCCAATCATGTCCACGACCTTATTCGCAACAGCGCCAGTCCCAACTCCGACTTCTAAAATGTTTTCGTAAACACAATTTTGTGGAATAAGTGATAAATAGGCATCTAATAAATGATCATCTTTTACCCAACTGGTTTTATTATAATTTTCAGCTCTCGTTTTCCAAAATGAATTATTAATCATTTCTCATCATCTCCAAAATTTGTTTAATTGTTTGTATTCACTCATTGATGCTTTCAAAAAATGCAATAAATAAAATACAGCCAATAAAACAAGATACGTAAATTTTATTTCATCGTATTGAACGGCAGAAATAAAATATACTCCAATAAATGCCAAAACAGTTATGGTGTTCATAAGCCCAATGGGCAATCCCCAAAACATAATAATAATTTTGGAAATGATCACGGCAATTGACATTTTTCCTTTTCCAATTCCTTTTTTCATATCTTGGAATAGTTGGGTATTTTCAACAAGGCCTTTATTACGTGACAATTGGCGTACAACAATATGCTCTCTTGCAAATTGCGGTGCCCAGCGCCAATAGCAGACAACAACTAACATCAACACCAATAATTCTGAATATCCATTTATCACTAATCCAATTGCTAAAAAAATCGGTAATAATGGTTCCAATAGTAATGCCCTCAGATAGTCAAAATACATTCCACTCAACTTGACTTTATTATTTCCACGTAATCGAGCTAAGTCACCATCAACACAATCCAGTAAAAATGATAACTGGTATAATAATATTCCTATTAGATCATTTTTAGCAGCACCTTGAAAAAAATAATAAAAACTGACCAACCCAACCAAGATACTCAACATTGTAATTTGATTTGGGGTAATGAATGTATTTTGTAGTCCTACCGCTGCTAAACCAGAAATTTTTCGTTGAAAATGCCAAGCAAATAAAAAATCTTTATCTTTGGGTTTTTGAAAACGTTTAATATCAGTCATATAATATGGATAAATGGTTTTTATGAATCGAAAAAGCGAAGCCGAAAATATTTAATAATGTTAGTCAATAACAAGAACGGACTACATATTACGGTAGTTATCCATTGAAATGGAGTTGCGTGTAACTGGTATAATTTTAAATATCCTCTATATTTTCGTATAATTTTTTTAAAAGATAATTCTCCTCCAATGGATGAAGATACTTTATGCCAGATAATTGATTCCGGGGAAAACATGACTTTTTTTCCTAGTTTCTGTATGCGCAGCGACACATCGGTGTCTTCGGCATACATAGAAAAAGTTTCATCAAATCCATTCAATTTTTCAAAATCATTCATTTTCACACAAAAGCAACACCCTGTAGCATAATCAGTTATTTTTGATTGATCAAATCTTCCATTATTATATTCACGTATTCCTTCATGAAATATGTTCCCAGTCCAGAGATTTACCCTACCTCCTGCATACCATATTTTTTCTTTTTCATCCGCATAAAAGATTTTTGGTACAGTCTGCCCAACATTGGGATCATTAAACGGTACGAGTAATGGTTCAACAAAATTTTCATCTACAATTGTATCATTATTTAAAAAGATGACGAATTTAGCTTTTTTGCCTTTTGCATAATCGAAGCCGAGGTTATTCCCCCCTGCATAACCATAATTTTTTTCAAGTACTAATAACTCTACTTCCGGGTATTCATTTTTAACATAATCAACTGACCCATCCGAAGACCCATTATCAACCAGTAATACTTTATAATTGTCATATTTCACACTCATTAATGAATTTAAACAGTCAGATAGTATATTCTTACCATTCCAATTCAATACAATGATATAGACGAAAGGAAGATTCATGCTAAAATTAAATTTTCCAGCTTTTCAACGAATACATTCCATGAAAATTGTTGTTTGTATTCTTCTATTTCAGCTTGAAAATCCAGCTTCATTTGTTTTTCAAAAAATGTAAGAATACCATCAGCAACATCTTCAAAATTTGGTTGTACTGTATAACCTGTTTTCCCTTCATCAACAATTTCTTTTAAACCACCTACATCAGAAACAATAACCGGTGTATCAAAATGATATGCTATGGGAACAACGCCGCTTTGTGTGGCAGATTTATATGGTAAAACGACTACATCTGCTGCTGAAAAGTATTTATTGACTTGGTCATTCGGTACAAATTCCAACCTTAAATCAAAGACATCTTCTACGTCATGGGTTTTAATTAGTCTCTCATAATATTCCGGATCATCATAACAATCCCCCACTGCTAAAATCTTAAAATCCTGAAGTTCATTTTTTAATCGCCCCACAGATTCAATTAATATATCCAATCCTTTGTATTTTCGAATTAAGCCAAAATATAAAATGACCTTTTCTTCTGATATACCTAATTGAGATTTGGCTTCGTTTTTAGGAATTTGGTCACCAAATAAATCGAATAATGGATGTGGTGAATACATATATTTTGCGTTTGGATAAAATAATAGCAAATCATTTTCGACAGATTTTGACATTACTATAAATGAATCAACATTATTAAAAAAATATTTCGTCAACGTCTCATCAAATGTTCGATTTTCGTGGGGAATAATGTTATCGCATATAACGAGAGATTGAACATCTATTTTCTTTTTAATTATCTTAAGTACAGTACCAAATGATGGAGCAAAAAAGGGCATCCAATATTTGAATATGATCAAATCCGGATTCAATTCTATAATCCTCTTGGCAGTTTTGACCCAAGTAAATGGATTTATTGTACTCAATATTCTTTCGGAAGGATAACGTGTTTGCTCAATATCCTCAACATATTGAGATTTACCTGGAAAAAGAAGGTTCGGATATTGTGTTGAAAAATTAATAGCTGCTACGGAATGGTTGTCTGTAAGGTTTTCTGCAAGGGTATGATAAAAATTAGATATTCCTCCTCTGAAGGGAGGAAATGTACCTACTAATACAATATTCACTTCAGACGGAGTTTTTTAATGGCTGTAAAAACCTGTTCTGCTGTGACTTCAGCAATACAACTGATTTCATTAACACAGGTTGGGCGGTAATAACACTCACACTCTCTTTCTGGTTCTAAAATTATAGAATCATTAAAAAAATAAAATTCATTTGAATTAAAAATGTTGTTCAAAAGGACAAGTGGCTTTTTTAATCCAATAGCCACATGCATTGCCATTGTTACTGTTGAAACAACGATTTCACATTTATCTACGAGGCTAATAAACTCGTCAAATTGGAAAAACCCGGTATATTCTGCGCCCGTTAACTTCGAAATCTCTTTATTTCGCAAATCTTCACTTTTACCACCCAATAGTAAAACATTAAATCCTTCTTTTTGTAATTTTATGATGAGGTCTGTCCAATTTTCATAAGGCCATTGTCGGGAAGTCCATCGTTCACCGCAACCTGTATTTAAACCAATGTAAGTTTTATTTTTACTGATAGCATCAATAGTCGTGTTTGATCTTGTCCCCGGTAAATGATATTCTTCTCCATTATATTTCCAACCGAAAATAGAAAAAATTTCTTGTAGATAGTGTTGTGTATTCGCTTTGCTGTATGAATCAGAAATACCTGTTTTGAATTTATGATTGGCCAAATCATTTATAGGTGCAGGCATATCGTGTATCAAGCCAAATCCGTATTTATCTTTAATGTTTAATTGCTCCATTAATGCACAAGCTTCCGGTTCTTTGTCTAAATTAATTCCAAAGTCAAAGTTTATTGATTTCAAATATGTTATACTTTCAATTGAGAAGTTCAATGGTTCATCAATGATATCAGGCAGAACATCTACAAAGTGAGTCAGCCAAAATATTCGATGATTGGGGTATTCTCTTTTTATTCGAAAAAGAAGCGGTGTTGTACGAATCACATCACCCATCGCTCCTAATTTTATAATTAAAATATTTCCACCTGTTGGTTCATAAAATTCACATATTAAACTACATTCTACACCTTGTTCTTTGTGAGGTTTACATGGAACTGTCCCTTTGTACTGTCGACAATTGTATTGAATATCCATGTGAAATACTAAATTATTTTTTTAACTCGGTCTTCTTTCCCCTGTTGACTTGCTGTGATCATTTCTGCTATTAAGCCAATTGAAAAGAACCACAAACCAAGCACAAAAACCATGGCTCCAAATACTATCAGAGCAAAATGTTTTTGAAAAGGGTGACCTAAGAAGAATTTATAATATAAAGCATAACATTCCAGTACAATTGCAAACACAACACAGAAAGAACCAAATAATCCAAATAGGTGTAAGGGTCGTTGTGTGTAACGATTCAAAAAAAGTATTGTCAACAAATCAAAGAATCCATGAAACAATCGTCCGCCACCGTACTTCGTTTCACCAAATTTCCTTGCTCGATGATTTACAACAATTTCGGATACGTTAAATTTTTTCTGTCCTGCCAGAGCCGGAATATAACGATGCCTTCCACCATAAATATCCAACGTTTTTACAACTGCTTGTTTATAAATTTTCAATCCGCAATTCATATCATGAATTTTCACTCCTGTCATCATCCCGGTAACAAAATTTGCCAACTTTGACGGCCAGCGCTTTGTCCACGGATCATGACGGTTTTTTTTCCAGCCGGAAACAAGATCATACCCTTCTTCCAATTTTGCAACGAGATTAGGTATTTCTGCCGGATCATCCTGCAAATCAGCATCCATTGTTACAACGTAATCTCCGGAAGAATATTTAAACCCTTCAGCCAAGGCGGCTGCTTTGCCATAATTACGATAAAATTGAATCACTTTTGTGTGGACGTCTGCATTAGAAAGCTCATTAAGAAGGTCAATAGACCCATCGGAACTTCCGTCATCTACAAAAACCAACTCATAATGATCATTACTTGACAATGCATGTGTTAATTCACCATGTAATTCTCTAATGGATTCTACTTCATTATAAACGGGAATGAGGATTGAAATTGATTTCATAATTGTGCGTGTGGTGTGGATTCAGGAATTTGTTTTATTAAATGTGGGTATGCGCTTCCAAATTCTCTTTCTTCAAATGTCATTTCAATCGATTGCTTTTCATTTATCATCTTTATATAAACAGCCTGCAGACTTGTCCCATCACTCGAAAATCTAATATCAATTTTAGATTCAGTCATGGAATTATTTGTATTTGTGTTGAGTAGATTATTAGGCTCTATTCCCCAAAATATAGATATAAGATCCCTCGGTTTTAATACCTCAAAAAAGGGGAATCGTAGATAAATACTTTCTGTAGAAAACCGTATATTTTGCATTATATCCCACACTTCAACAGAATTGGGCCGCACAATCATCATCATGGTTTTCCTGCCTAACACATCTTTAAAGTGGATAAATATATTCTCACCTGAACATGTATAGCTAAAAGATAGCCTACCCTTGACGGGTCCTGTAGAAACCAATGTTCCTTGTCCCCTGCAAACAGAGTATTTCCCCATCCACTGTCCCAAATTAATTGTAGGAGTAATTTGCTGATCAGTAGACGCACAATTATTAAGGATGAGCATACTAACAAGTCCAAAGGAAAATATATTAATCTGGAAATGCTTTATTCTTGAGCTTGTCATTATTGTTGTCAAATTTATAGGCTTTGCGATAGAATTGAAGTGCGTCTTCTTTACGATTCGAATGCATAAAAACATCTCCTAAATGCTCAAGAACCACAGCATTATCATCTTCTAATTCTATTGAATACTGAATATAATTCAAGGCTTCATCTACTTTTCCAAGTTTAAATAAAATCCAACCGTGGGTATCTAAATATGCTGCATTTTTAGGAGCAAGTGTAATGGCTTTCATTGAAATTTGCATAGCAAAATCCAAACGCTCATTTCTTTCGACTAAACTATAAGCATAATTATTATATGCCTGTGCATCCGTACTGTCACTGTCAATTAATTCTTCATAAAGTGCATCAGACTCGGTCCATAATTTCATGGAATCATTAATAATAGCCAAGATATGAAGAATATTTCTTGATTTAGGAGATATCTTTAACGCTCTGTTTAAGTATATAAGCGCCTCTTCATTCTTCTTCTGCTGATAAAAGGCATTTCCTAGGAGATATTGAATTCCATATTCTTGATCAAACGATTCAGCTACTTGTACTAAAATTTCGATTGCTTCCTGAAATTGATTTTTATTCATATCTGCCAAAGCACTATTTACATAACCCCGAGGATCTTCACCATCCATTTCTATAAGTTTATTGGCATAAACTTTACCTGAATCAGGTTGATCCTGTTCAAGAAATACTGTGGCAATAAAATGCAAAATATTCCCGTTCTGATCGTCAATTTTGTAAGCTTGTTTAAAAAATTTCAGTGCTTGATTTAATTGTTTCTTTTGATAAAAAATAATACCCGATTGGAACAACCTGTCTTTGCTATACCCTTCAACATCCATAATCTTCTCGATGACTTCTGTCGCTTCTTCATAGCGTTCATCCATAATGATCAAATCAGCATAGGCAGATAAATACTCTACATTACGGCCATCAATTTTTACTAAGTGTGTATATATTTCTCTGGCTGTTTGCAATTTATTCGCTCTCAAAGCTAACTCGGCTGCTTTTTCCAAAGCGTTTATCATTGCTTTATCAATTTCATATGCCTCACGGAAGAGTTTGATAGACTTGTCCCACTGTAGCCGTGCAGCAGCTAATTCAGCTTGTGCTAATACATGGTTTGCCTGATGAGGCTCTATTCCTCGAAGAGCATTAAATTGTTCATCAGCTTCATCATATTGATGGCGGATGATATATTGTTCAGCAAGCATTTTTCTGGCATCAATATCTTTTTCGTTTAATGATATTGCAGCTTTTAAATTTTCTTCTGCTCGATCTATTTTGCCGAGTTTCCAATACGATTCTGCTAAAGATATATGGATGGTACCAGTGGAGGGGTCAAGCCTGAGTGCATCTTGCAATTCAATGATTGCCATTGGGTAATTATTTTGACTGATATACAATTGTGCATCCATAAAATGTTTTAAAGCTTCTGGGTTCGGTTCTTGATTCTCTTCAACAATTTTCGATGCAGATTGATCAATGCTTGGCTCTGGCAGTTGGGAACAGCCAGCTATAAGCATGAATAAAATAATGGAAAAAGTTTTGGATTTAAACATTATCATAGTTGGATTAAAAATCAAATATTTGAATTCGATTTATTTGGTATCGATTCAATTTCAGAAAATTCAGCAACAAGATTTCCTCCTTTTGCTTTGGCAGTATACATGGCCTCATCTGCTTTAGCTATCAATTCTTTCAAGTTAACAGTATCCTTTGGAAATTCAGATAAACCACAACTGATCGTTATGCGCACATCGATATTATCCATCGTAAATGGAAAATCTGCAATTCCTTCTATGATTCTTTGAGCGACAGGAACAATTTTTTCAATATCTGTGTTGATAAGTAAAATACCATATTCCTCACCACCATAACGCCCGACAACATCAATATTCCTGACCTTTTCCTTAATTATGTTTGCAACTTCTCGAATGACGTAATCACCATATAAATGTCCATAAGAATCATTGATGCGTTTAAACTTATCCAGATCTAAAATTGCAAAAACAATACTGTGTTGATATCGGTTTGCCCGGTTGATTTCTTCTTTAAATCTGTCTATAAATGCTTTATGATTTAAAAGTCCTGTTAATCCGTCGTGCATAGCATTTTCATGCATTTTCCAGTATTGCTGCTGCCAGGAAACAATTGAGCCAAATGTTAATGCGAGTAACTCCAACACATTTTTATCCGAATCACTAAAACGAGTTGAAGCCTGTTTTTCGATGCTTATACTATATAGTATACTGTCATGGACAATTACAGGAACAGTCAAAAGTGTTTTGAAGTCATGATTCTCAAAATCACCTTCTTCAAAGCGGCCGCTTTCGAAAAATTCTACATTCATATCACTTGATTCAACTGTTTCATGTGTGCGAAATCCTCGGCCGTGAATACTACGTTTTATAGAATATATTTTTTCCTTATCAACATCACCATTGTATCCGTCTTCTAAAACAACTTTATAGTGTTCTCCGTCTGGAAGTTTTACTGAAACTGTCAATTTATCATAATTAAAAAAAGTTCGACAAAGATCACGAACCTTTTCATATAGTCCATGGACTTCGGATTGTATATCCATTGAGTTAAGTAAATTAGCAATCTGATAATGAAAATAATTATCCAGTGATAATTTTTCAATATTATCTAGTTTTACCATACTTAAAGAAACAAACCGTCCTAAACTTGTGAGCAAATTTCGGTCTCGTTCCTGTATCGTAGAAAAATGATCCGTCTGTACTAAAATACACCCAACAGGTGCATTTTTATATAGTACTCTCGCACCCATTACACATTCACTTCCTCGCCAAGATTCATTTTCGAATAATCCTTCCCAAGGTTTACGAACGTCTGTTTGCTGGAAAAGAACGGCCTCTTTTTGTAACAGTATAGTTTGTATAACTTCATTATCTGTAGGAATTGATCCTTTAAATCCTTCTTTTGTTGCAGATTGGATTTTCAATTGACTTCCGCTGCCATCCAGCATATAGAATGAAGCTTTATATTTATCATTAATAGCCATAACCATACTAAATACCATTTGTAATAGCTGTTCGTATTGATCATGTATATCATCACGAATATCTAATCCGCGGCTGACAGATGAACTTATTTCTTCTTTTGTTTCTTCTTCCAATTCATATATATCATTATCTGATGTGGAAAATTGATATAAAATAACGATTAACAATCCGAAAACTATATAACGTAGAATGGTGTATAAATCACCTTGTGGATCAGGATAAACAAATAGTATAAAACAAACGAATGCTAATATGGATGCGGTTGCTAATCTGTTTACGTTCATCTGTAAATAAAATCCTCGCTGTTAGAAACTACATCTTCAGCGAGGATATCTGGAAGGTCTTTAAGGAACAATTACAAAGTGGTTAAATAAATTACGGTCGCCGGTCTCCAACTAATTGAATTCTATCCTTAAAATCGGTTGTATTAGGTATATCTTCATCAATGTTTGTAGAATCATTTTCACTCTCAGCAAGTAAGTCATCATTCGTTTGAGTTGGAACAACGGGTAATTCATCAACATGTTCTTCAGCCATTGTGGGAGAAAATGTTGCTTGATTAGATGCTTCAGGTATGAATTCTAATCCCAGTAGAACAACTGCAACAACCACAACAGCGGATAAACTGGCCATTATGGGTGTATATCCAGAAAATGATCGGGTTGTTTTAACAACGGATTGAGCTTCTTTTTCTGCTAAAATGCGTTTGTTTAGATTTTTCATGAAATCAGTTGAAGTCGAAACTTCAGGCATTGATTTCATGGAAGCTATGACTTGCTTAACAGAGTCTAACTGTTGCGTAGCTTCAGGGTTTTCATCCAGGTAAGTTTCAAAATCCTTACGCTGGTGCATTGATAATTTATTTTCTATAAAGTCGGATATTAAATCCTCAAACTGATAACGGTCCATCTATATGATTGTCCTTTTGTTTATCTAAATTCCTTAAGTGCTTGTTGTAATTGTAATCTTGCACGATTTATTCTCGATTTTACTGTTCCCAGAGGAACGTCGACGATTTTACTAATCTCTTCATAAGAAAGTTCCTGAATATCTCGAAGAATTACGACTGTCCTGAAATGGAGTGGTAATTCCTGAATAGCTTTTTGAATTTCCTTTTCAGCAAAATGACATTGAGCAGTTTCACCTGTTTCAGGTTCAACCGATGGTAGTTGATATTCACGTTCTTCTGTCCCCATATGGCTCAAGTGGGTCACTTTATGTCGTTTTTTTCTGCGTAATTCCGTTTTGGCGAGGTTGCCTGCAATTGTATAAATCCATGTAGAAAATTTGGCAATATTGCGGTAGAAATGACGATGGGTGTACAGTTTCATGAGAGTATCTTGCACAATATCCTCTGCTTTTTCCATATCATTAACGAAACGGAAAATAAAGGACATTAATCGATCTCTGTAGCGATTGACCAATTCCACATACGCCTGCTCATCTCCATCTTGAAAACGGGCAATGAGTTCTTCGTCCGTATAACGAAATTCTTCAGGCATGTTCAACGATGGCATTGAAGAGGAATCGGGTAAGGAGTGATTCATCATTTTCACTGGTCGTTTTTATACTTCTGTCGACATCACCCAATAGGGTAAGGACATTCTCGATTTCAAATTTTGTATACTTTTTCGCATGCTCAGGTAGTTTATTCTTAACTCCGTTGGTTAGTGGGATATAACCTCTGAATGATTGAGAAGTTCCATTATTCAACCGTATAAACAGCATCTCCTGAAAAAGCGCTGTCAAGCTGGGAAGCAGGGAAATCATATCATTTCTGGAAATATAATCATTACCTGTCACTAGTGCTTTTGCAAGATCTTTTCGCCCCACTGCATTTAGAAATTCCCATTTTTGATATTCGCGATTCCAGCCGCTGAATTTTTGAACAAATTCAGGAGTAAGTAAATCCTCATCGCCAAGTCCTAAACATATTTTTTCCACTTGATTCGCTATATGGTAAACAGAATCTCCTGCTATATCCAGTACTGTTTGCACAACACTGGGTGGAGCATCAATATCATGATCTTCAAAAAATTGTTTTGTCCAAGAACTCAATTGATTATCAAACGGTTTACGTACATCAACAGGTTTTAATTTTTTCTCCAGTTCTTTTGAAATTTTCAGTGATGAATAAAAATCATCCATAATGATAACTAGGAAATGATTTGGAGTAGGATTCGAACAAAATTGTATTAATTCAATTTGAGATTTTCCCTTGATCTGCTGCGGATTGCGTAAAATAAAATATTTTTGACTGCTGAACAAATCTACCTGATTTATTCTGTCCATAATTTCCTGGGAACTCAGATCATCAGGCATTAATAATTCTCGATGAGAAGAATCATCTCCAAAAATACATTTTTCCAATTTTTTAATAAAATATTCCTGTAGGAAATAATCATCACCCTTTAAAAAGTATATTTGATTCAACTCTCCTTTATTCAGTTTATTAAAAATCTCTTTTAAGGATTGCTCTCTCATTTTTTCTTTTCCCACAAACTGAAGATGATTACAGCTGAAAATGCCAGTACAAAGCTAACAAATCTTTCTGATACAGCAGAATGAAGAACATCAATGTTTGCCCAAATAATTGTTGTAAAAAAACCGGTTAAAAGTCCGGCAATAATTCCATTTCGTGTTGTTTTCTGCCACCATAAAGTCAACACCAATGCAGGGCCGAATGCAGAGCCTAAACCACTCCATGCATAACTTACAACACCAAATATATTTTTACCCTGTGTTTCGGAGATAATTGCGATCACATATGCGAAAAAACCAAGAACAACGATTGTAATTCTACTCAAGGTAACCAGTTTTTTATTGGATATTTCTTTGCCAAGGAATTGATGGAAGAAATCTTCCGTAATAGCAGATGTGGACACCAGTAACTGTGAATCTGCCGTAGACATCATGGCAGCCACTGCACCGGAAATAAATAATCCGGCAACAATTGCAGGCAGCAATTCTTGGGCCAGCAATGGCATGGCCTGTTCCACATCGACATGTGTAAAGTAATCTGGTCCAAAATAATTCAATGCTATCAAACCGGTTAAAAAAGCACCTGTAATACCCGGAAGTGCCCAAAGGATTGCAATGTTTCTTGCTCGTTTTATATCTGATGGTTTTTTTATGGCCATGTAACGAATGAGAAGGTGCGGCTGACCCAAATATCCCAATCCCCAGCTTAACCCACCTAAAACGACAGCTAAACCGGCAAACCCTTCTTTTCCCATTGTAAAGGATGAATGGTCAGGTCCTGCCTGGGATAAACTTTCAGCGAGTGACATCTGGGAACTTTGTAATTCAATAAAACCAGCAATCGGTAAAATGATTAATGTTCCAATCATCAAAATCCCTTGGAGAAGATCCGTCCAAGCAACAGCAAAAAATCCACCCATTAGCGTATACGAAACAATAACGGCTGCACCAATGGTAATACCAGTTACTGCATCAAAATCAAACAATGTTTTCAACACTTTCCCTGATGCATGGAATTGAGCGGAAACATAGAATGCAAAAAAGAAAGCAATGATTAATGCGGAAAAAAGACGAATGATGTTGGAATTATCCTCAAATCGGCGGTGCAAATATTCCGGAATAGTTAACGCTTGATATTTTTCAGTTTCGATACGAAGTTTTTCTGCAATCAAAAACCAAGATGTAATAATCCCAATTGTAATTCCAACCACAGTCCAAACTTCACCCAATCCCACAGCTATGGCAGCTCCGGGGAGAGCCAATAGTAACCAAGCCGATTCGCCGGAAGCTCGCTCAGAGAATGCCGTCACCCAAGGTCCTAGTTTCCTACCGGCGAGAAGGTAGTCTTCCTGCGTTTTATTCAGTTTATACGTCCAAATTCCTACAATAATGAGGAAAATGAGATAGAGAATAAAAATGAATCCGATCATGTCTTTATTAAACGCTTAATGTTAAAATTCCGATAGCCAAACAATAAAGCCCAAACCAATGAAATTGTCCCTTTGATATTAATTTTAATAACCAAGAAAGGGCAGCCCAACCCACCAGAAAAGAACTAAATAATGCTGTAATAATAACATCACTTGAAAAACTGGCAACGTTCGTGGGGCTTACATCAAGAGCCGTTAATAATCCGGCTCCGGCAATGGCTGGAATTGCTAGTAAAAATGAAAATCGTGCTGCTTTTTCGGGGGAGACTCCCAATAACAAGGCAACTCCGATTGTTGATCCTGACCTGGAAATTCCGGGAATAATTGCAATTGCTTGAGCGCAACCAATTAAGAATCCATTTTTCAGATTAATGTTCGATTGCTTATTAATAAACCATTTTGTCATCACTAACCAAATTCCCGTTAAAATCAAACTGAAAGAAACAGCTATCGGGTTTTCAAACAGTTGAGTGATTTTATCTTTCATACTTAATCCAATCAATATTGCTGGAAACGTTCCGATAACGAGTGCCGACAGCATGAGTTTACTTTCTGTCGATTGAATAGATATAATCAATTTCAGTAACTCTTTTCTAAAAACAACCAGCACGCTGCAAAGTGTTCCTAAATGAACCAAAACTTCAAAGAAATTTCCAGGTAGGGATAAACCCAAAAAGCGTTGTCCTAATACAAGATGGCCGGAACTGCTGACAGGCAAAAATTCCGTCATTCCTTGCAAAGAACCCAAGATTAATGCATCAATAATATCCATAATAAGCTTATAATTTAGAGGGAACTATTTGGAATTAAAAGACTACACCCATCCGCAAATCGCGATCATTCTACCAGCACGATTTCCATTCCGGCGATACGAATAGTATTTTTCAGGCTGACAACAGGTACATTCATCAAGATCAATTATATTTTCAATTTTAATTCCGGCATTCATTAATTCCTTTTTCACGACACCTTGTAAATCCAAAAATGATCTGTCGCCATTTCCCTTAACTAGGAAATCATTGGAAAATTCGTCTGCCACTTCAGGACCAATTTCAAAACAGCATTGTTTTATTGACGGTCCAATTAATGCCATGATATCTTTTTGACATCCACCATGTTTATTAATCTCATGAATGGTTTTTGAAACAATCCTTTTAGCAGTTCCTCTCCAACCGGCGTGGACTAATCCAAAAATTTTCGATTTTTTCTCTAGAATAAATAATGGAATGCAATCCGCCACTTGGATTGATAATACAATATTTTCTGAATTAGAAATTATTGCATCAGTATCTGCTAATTCTCCTGAAGCTTTACAAAATTGGACTTTGTGGCCATGAGCTTGCTTTGGAATAACTAAATTTTCACTATTTAATCCAATTTGTTCAGCGAGTTGTTTCCTGTCTTTTTCACAAGAATATGTAGATGATCCAAGGAAAAATCCAGCCCGAAAATTATCGTGATTAAAAAATGATTTTAAGTCAAGGAATGAAGTGTTAGATACTGGCAATTAATCAGGGACGCTGTTCAATGTGGAATTGAACTGTATCTGCACTAAAGGTACCGAAGGGGAGAAATGTCCTATTTTCACATTTGAGTATATGCATGGTTGAATTGGTATGGTTTTCAGGCAAAAAAGCAATGTCATAAACAATGCCATCGAACTCTGTTTGTTCTAATTTAGTGATAAATTCAGTTCTGTTTGTTATTCCGGAATTGCAAATAGTTGTTATAAAACCATTCAAATCATTGCCAAATAAAAAATCATCATTTTTATTTTGGTTAGGAGAATTATCCTCACTGAAAGCATTCTTTTGGGATAGGATAGTCATTCCTTCTAAATGGGGACCCACATTATCTTGGACTAAAATATCCGGCTGATTCCATGCCAAATTTCCTATAAGGTGTGTATTCAAATTATACATAGGTAATTGCGTTCCAATATATTTTAAATGATCTGGGTGAATAGGAATATAAAGTGCTTGAATTGTCGATAACACTACTTTGGAAGAATCCTCTATCTTATCATCGTTTTTCTCTTCTGTTAATTCAAAGTAATCGTCAGTATTCACATCAAACAATGCATCAAGACTATCGAATGACATTCCCAGAAATTCATCGTATGGATTATCAGGTGGAATAAGGTTAAACGCTATTTGGCGTAGTGATTGAAACTGCTTTTTTAAATTTTCAGGTTTTCCTGTATATCTTTCCACAGCAATAACCGATTTATCTAATGCATCCATTTCTCGCAAAAATTCATCTATGACAGCATTACCGAATTCGTCCGATGGTATTATTACTGCAACACTGTCCTTATCCAAATATTCGCCAATCCAGCGAGCTGCCAAACGCCCTTGGGTCGACCAGTCAGATTGCAATTGAAATACATGATCGCTCAAGCCTGAGAATGACATTTCTCCGCCTCCGGGTACAATTATTGGTATGGCGCTGTTTTGAAGTGAATTGACTGCTGCCAAGGATTCATTGTCATTCAATAACGCAATGATGCCCAGCAACTGCCTGTTTTTTGCCAAGCGCTGGGTTGCTTTGACTGTTTCCAATGGATCGCTATGATTATCTTCAATTTGATAGGCTATTTTAACCTGCTGGTCAGGACGATTCGTTGATTGATGCAAACCTTTCAAAAATGATTTCCCTGATTCAGAATTTTTACCGGACAGTGCTAAAACAACGCCAAATGTAAATGTTTCCACTGGGGGTTGATACGAGGCTATAAGCAATTTTTCATATAATTCAAAATAGGATTCCGGTATAAATGCAGGGTTAATCTTACTTAATGCATAAGCGCATTCATCTGGGTTGTCTTTTTGGAGAAAAGTGAACGCATGAGCCAGATTCACTACTGTTTCATTATCGCCCGATGCTGTCAACATTTGTTCAGTGATTGTTCTTTGTGAAATGCCAATTTGAATTGTTTTAATTAATCGTGTATCAATTTTTTCAATTTCTTCAGCATCACTTAATTGCCTGGAATGCATATACATCCTAAAGGCGCCATCCATATCTCCTTCAGAAATAAAAATATCGCCTAAAACCATAATCGTTTCTGAAATATAATCATGTTGGCCATATTTCGTGAGGATCGATTTTCCATAATTCTTGGCAGCATCTAAATTATCCAAAGCTAAACTGGTTTTCATGGCCAATAGATTAACGGGTAGTTGGTACTCTCCTGCAGGTTTTTTCAAGATTCGCTGGAGAATATTGTCCGCTGTGGCGTAACGTCCATCATCATAATGCTGTAAAGCTTTATCAAACTGATCTGCTACAATTCGCTGTTGGAGCCAGTTTTGGCCAAAAAGCAGATTGGAGAACAGAGTTATAAGAATGATGTATTTCATTTCTTGTTTTTAACCATGTAATTACCACTCATCAGTTCTTTCCTTCTGAATATTTAAAACCACTTTCAAAAGATAGAGAAAATTTACACCAAGAGATAGACAAACTTCATCAATTAGGTTGGGGATATACAAAGATACATACTCATTTAAGAAAGAATGGTTTCAATATTGGAAAGAGTAGGACAACAGTTGATGGTAGGAACAACAAAATCATTAAACCCAGTGATATAAGTGGTATCATAACTGACATATTCTAAATCGTCCGTTAATCCTCTGTGAATAAAATAACCAAGTGTATCGTTTAATAACCAATAATGAGAACTTTCCCAATACACTTTTAATAATTCAAGTGGTTCATCATTCATGTAGACGTGACCTGAAAGTCTGTGAGTTGTTTGAAAGGTTGATTGATTTAATTCAAGGTGGTAATACCCATTTACATCTTGGTCTAATCTTGGGTCAAGTACCATAGTAATCACATCTTCAACTTCTTCTGTATCAGTACCATCTGTGAGTTCACACGAAATGAGTATGAGAAGGGGGAGTATGAAGTAGGTTAGTTTCATTTTGGAGTTATGATTTTTCATTTTTTTCTATTGAAGATTTGTTTCTTCCTATCACCATGTAATTCAAACTGGTTTTTATTTACCAAAATAATCTTATCTATGTTCATTGAATTGGAATCATTTTCTTTTCCTGTAATAAATAAATCATCCCCATCTTCAATTAAAAACCAGATACCACTTTCTCCTTCATCAAGTTCACCATCGTCATATAAGTCCATAGAACCATCTTTTTTTAAAGAGATGAAAAACGAACCATCTCCTCCTTCTGGTATCCATTCTCCTTTTAATTTTTTTTCTATTTTTTTACCTTTCTTTGACAGTTCCGAATAAACAAATTTACTTTCTCTTTCTCCATTATTATAAGTTTCTTCATATATTTTCTTTCCGTCATCAAACCACCAAGTATGTAAACCAACTCTTCTCCCTTCTAAAATTGACCCTTCAAATTTTATTTGTCCATTCTCGTACCAATCTATCACTTTCCCAACTATTGTATTATCTTTCCTTGTATATTGTGTCTTTTTCTGACCATTCTCATACCAATAAGTCCATAAACTATCTGGTTTCCCATCTTTATAATGTCTTTCATTTCTCTTTTGTCCATTCTCGTACCAAAATAACCATAATCCGTCTATTTCCCCATCTTTGTAAGTTTTTACTTCTTTTTTCTTTCCATTATCAAACCAATAAGAAAATAACCCATCTTCTTTATCATCCCTGTAAATTCCTTCATTCTTCTTCTGTCCATTTTCATACCATTGGGTATATAAACCATCCTTAATCCAATTATCGTTTTCATCTTTTTTATATAACCCTATGATGTTTTTATTACCATTTTCGTAGTTTTGATAATAATAAGTCCATCCGTTTACTAATTCACCATTATTGAAATCTCTTATCTCACTACTTTGACCATTTTCTTTCCAATATAACCACTGTCCATTTGGTTTATTGTTAAAATAATTACCTTCTAACTTCTTCTGTCCATTTTCATACCATTGAGTATGTAATCCATCTTGTTTTCCATCAATCCAAGTCGATTCTTCTTTATTCTGTCCATTCTCAAAATATATAGTTGATTTACCTTCTAACTTCCCACCTATGTAGTTTTGAGTCTCTTTTACTTTTTCATTTTCATCATAAATTGTCCATAAACCAAGTTTTTCATCTTTAGTAAAACTTCCTTCATAACTCTTCTGTCCATTTTCATACCATTTGGTATAAAATCCATTTCTTTCTCCATCTTTGTAGGAAAGTTCTTGTTCCTTCTGTCCATTTTCATACCACCAAGTCCATAATCCATTTCTTTCTCCATCTTTGTAGGAAAGTTCTTGTTCCTTCTGTCCATTTTCATACCACCAAGTCCATAATCCATGTCTTTCATCACTTTTTTCTGAACCAACAACTTTCTTATTCCCATTATCCCAATAATAGTATAGGTAAATAGTTTTATATAAATAATTACCCATATCATATAATATTTCATTATCTACATTTCCATCAGTTAACCACCAAGTCCATAGTCCATCTCGTTTATCATCAGTATATTTCCCTTCATATTTTTTTTGTCCATCACTATACCATTCAGTCGATAAACCAATTGTTTGACCATTTTTATAATTTTCTTCTTTTTCCTTTTGACCATTTTCATACCAACTAATCCATTTCCCATCAGGAACAGATAATCCTCGTTCAGTATTTGACTTCAAGACTCCTTCATACTTTTTTTGTCCATTCTCATACCAAAGAATCCATTTCCCATTCATACCATTTCTTGGAAGACCTGACTCCCTATCATAATCGTCTCCATTACCATTTAGGTAATCACCTTCACTCTTTAAATTATTATTTTCGTAATAAGATTTCCAATTTCCTACCATCATTCCCGATTCATATGTACCAATAACTTTTTTATTCCCATTATTCCACCACTCATTATATTTACCATGTAATAGACCATTTTCATATATCCCCTCAACTTTCTTGTTCCCATTGTCCCAGGACTCATTATATTTACCATGTAATAGACCATTCACATATTTACCCTCTAAAATCTTATTTCCAGTTTCTTTGGATATATCAAATACAATCCCTGTATATGGTTTATCATCGTTCTCTTTAAACCACTTATCACCATATTGGACAAGATTGTTTATGTTTACTTTGGATTGTGGGAATAAAACGGTGGTGAAAAGTAAGAGTGATATAATTATTACTAATGTTTTTTTCATTTTAGTTCTCCCTTTTATTAAACTCCAACATTTTTGACGGAAAAATGGAAATGACTAACCCTTTCACCCCACATTATCTACTCGACCGTTGTGGATTTAAGTTTGATAGTTCTATACCCTTTCTTGTATATGTCTTTTATACTAAAACACATCTTTTATCACCAACACAATATAATGTTCCCTTGAGTAAAGATAGGGAAAAATTACATAGAGTAATCTTTAATCTCAAAGAAGAAGGATTGGGATACAAAAGAATACACCGAAAATTGGTTGAAATGGGAATGAATGTTGGAAAATCTCCAAACACGATTGATAGTATTATTAAAAAAAGATTGAAACGAGATGAAATACTGAACCAACCTATAATTGAAGAATACAGAGATTTTGATATACAATTTTTAAGAGTAAATCAAAATGACTGATGATAAGTGAGAGTGATGGTATTGGATAATTTTCGGGTTGAGATAAGGAAGGTTAGAAATATTCATATTTTTTAGGGTAAGTAATAATGTTGAATTTCTCGATTAATGTTAATTCATAAATAAATTTCATTAACTCTAATACCATTTTACTTTTCTCTAATTCAGATTTGTCTGGTAAATAAAATAGAATATTTGTCTTTGTATAATCGTAATCCACTAAATGTGAAAAATCATCGGGGTCACCAGACATAGAGTACAGAGTTAATAAGTTATTTATTTTATCTCTGGATTCAGGTATTACCTTAAAATCCGGGTCATAATCCAACACTGTAGAATATAAATCTTTAATATGGTCGGATAATGATAGTGAATATTCAACATCATAATTGTTCTTTAGAAATTGTTTTATTTTCTCAATGGACTGTAAAACACTAGGACTTTTAATATCACCTTCTACTTGGATTATTGACGGGACATAAATATCTATATCAATATCATCAGTTTCGTATCGTTCAACAGTTTCTTCAATTCTTTCTATTTTATCCAGAGAAATTGTATTTGTGTTTATAAGAACCGTTGTGTAACTATTATCTAATGATAATAACACATTCCTTATGGATTCTCTTTGTTGAGTATGTTTGATAATCTGTTGTTTTTCTATTTCGGATAATTTTAGACTACTTGAATCATTAAACATTTGTTTTATTTCTAAAAAACCCTCATTACTCTGATAGAAACTTTCATTAATTATACTGAATAAACTTTCATTGGGATTGAGGGTATTGGATATCTTTTCAATCGTTTTGAGGACTTTATAGTTTAAAATATCATCTGATTTGATTTTCAAACCAATAAAACAACCAAATTCATTATCAGTTATAACCCAAGAAGTCCATATTCCAATTTCTTTTCCTTCTTTGAATATACCTTCCCTTTTTATTTCACCAGTATCATACCAATAAGTCCATAATCCATCTTTTTCCCCATCCTTGTAAGTCCCTTCTAATTTCTTTTGTCCATTCTCATACCAACCAGTAGATAATCCATTTAATTCACCATTTTTATACGTTCCTTTACCAAACTTCTCCCCACTTTCATACCAAGATGTCCATATTCCATCTCTATATCCATCTTTATAAGTTCCTTCATACCACTTCTGTCCATTTTCATACCACTCAGTCCATAATCCATCTAGTTTCCCATCCTTGTAAGTTTTTTCTTCTTTCTTCTGTCCATTTTCATACCAATAAGTCCATTTACCAGTTTTAATAGAACCACCCTCTTCTTGCAATAAAAAGAACTCATGATTCTTTTTCTTTCCATTCTCATACCATTCAGTTTCTTCTCTAATATTATTTTTTATTATATCTTCATATATTTTTTTTCCATTTTTGTTATACATGGAATACTTATATCTTAAACCCTTTTTAAAACCAATCTTTTCTTTAATTTTCCCATTTTCCCATTTTCTGTAATTTGTACCAGAAAAAGGAGTTTTACTGTTTTCTTTATAGTATAAACCATCTCTTTCATCTAACTCATACTTCCATGATTGCGGAAATACGATAGATGTAGTGATTATTATTGATGTAATGAGCAATAATGTCTTTTTCATTTTATCCTCCTTTGGTTAAATCCTATTGTTTAGTGAAGGTGGAAATACAAGACGACCATTCACCCCCATAATGTCCACAGTCCCCGTCCCCCCCCATTAATGGGGGGAATGGTTTTAAAGTCAGCGTTGTATTATCAAATTGACAATCCCAAAATTGACAACCTAATTCTGATTCCTCTTCATAATCATATCCATAATCCATAACTAATGAATCTTGTGATAAACTCCAAGTGCCATTTGTTACATATCCTTGTGATGCATGGCTCAAAAGGAATGTTGCATCTTTATTAAATGAAATGACATCACCGGTATAAAAGTTGCCTATGCAAGAATCTAGATTAAAAGCAAAAGCCCAGTCTCCAATCAATGTTGGTTCTTCTTCTTTATCTTCACAACCCCAATAAATCAAAAATAATACACATAATAATGGGTAGAGTTTTTTCATTTTTATAAAATATTATTCACCGTATGGTTCTGTGTTTCCTTGTGAATCGGTTTTGATTAACAAGACATCATAACTACCATTCCCAAAAGAATTGGTATATCCTGTAATAATGTATCCATTATCTTCTGTTTGTTGAACGGAATAACCCATATCTCTTTCACTACCACCAAATGTTTGATTCCACTCCTCATTTCCATTAGAATCAGTCTTGATTAACCAAACATCACGATTACCATTTCCGAAAGACCCTGTCAATCCTGTAATGATATATCCACCATCTGTGGTTTGTTGAACGGAATAACCTATATCATAATCACTTCCACCAAAGGTTTTATCCCATTCTTCTTGTCCTTGTGAATCTGTTTTAATTAACCAAATATCATTGTCATTACCTCCGAAAGAATGAGTAGAACCAGTAATGATATATCCACCATCTGTGGTTTGTTGAACGGAATTACCAATATCATAAGTCCTAACAAATGTATGAGTCCATTCTTCGTTTCCATTGGAATCAGTTTTAATTAAAAAAACATGATGACCGTTAAAATGTATATACCCTGTAATAATATATCCACCATCTTCTGTTTGTTGAACGGAATTACCACTATCACCATAATCCCCACCAAAGGTCTGATTCCATACTTCATTACCTTGTGAATCTGTTTTGATTAACCAAATATCAAGTCCCATATAATTAGAAACTGTTTTTCCTGTAATAATATATCCACCATCTGTGGTTTGTTGTACTGAATAACCACCACTTCCACCAAAGGTCTGATTCCATACTTCATTACCTTGTGAATCTGTTTTGATTAACCAGACATCACTATTACCATTCCCGAAAGAAGATGTAGAACCAGTAATGATATAACCACCATCTGTTGTTTGTTGAACGGATTCACCTTTATCACTTTCACTTCCACCAAAAGTCTGATTCCACTGTTCATTTCCTTGTGAATCTGTCTTGATTAACCAGACATCACAATTATCGTAACACCCTGTAACCCCAGTAATGATATATCCTCCATCAGTGGTTTGTTGAACGGATTTACCTTCATCATTATCATTACCACCAAACATCATAACAAATAGAGGTCTATAAAATTCAATATTACTTTCACTTTGTAATCCCCAAACATCTTCAACTACTAATTGATAGTATCTGAATCCTTCTTCATTAATTCCTGTAACGATATAACTTATTTCATTAATGTTATTTGTGTTAAATATTTCAGTGTGACCACTCATATCCTCTGAAAATGATTCATATAGTTTGTAAGATTGAAAATCATCATCATTATTTTGTGTCCAGTAAATATGAAAGGAGTCATTTTCATAATTAATTGAATCAATTACTGATGGAGTTGGAGGACTATCAATTTCATTCGTCATTCCATTTCCAATACTACTCTGTCCAAGTGTATCTGAAACAGATACCCAAAACCAATTATCATGTGTAGGGTTGAATTCAGTTAAAATATGAGATGTGATTGATTTATCAGTATAGATTATAAGAGTATCTTTATCACCACTTTCTGTCTGTGAATACATCAGTTTATAATCCTTAAAATCACCATTAATTGATTCTTCCCAAGTCACAGTCATTTCATCCAGTGTATAATTTACCAAAGTAACATCAATCGGTGTCGGGATAGAGTCTAATGAAGATGATACTATTTGACTCTTTGTCTGTAAACCAAGAGTATCACTAATCATGATTCGATAATACTGATAAATCAATGGGTCTATATCATTGTCTACATAAGAAGTGTCTGTAATCACTTGAGTTGTGTAAATCACCTCATAATCATTCATTTCAGATTCAACTGACCGTTCTAATTGGTAAGAATTAAAATCTTCATCTGTTGATTTTTTCCAAGTAATAGTAAATCCACCATTGTTAAATACAATGGATGTTATTTGACTCGATTGTGGACTTGAACTAAGATTATCAATGTTTAACATAATCGGTTGGGATTCAGTTGAGTTATCAGAATTATCATATGAAATGACTTTTACAATATGTTCACCATCCTCATACTCAGTGGTATTCCAAACATATTGGTATGGTGATTCAGTATCAGTTAATACCAAAGAATCATCTACAAAGAACTCTACTTTACTGATTCCTTCATTATCCTGTGTGGTTACTGTAATGGTAACAATTTCATTCACTGTTTGACCAGAACTATGAGAAGAGATGGATACTGTCGGTGGAGTTGTATCCTGTTCATCTTCACAACCCCAATAAATCAGAAATAAGATTGGAAGTAATAAATATAGTTTTTTCATCTCATACCCAATTTACAAAATATTATTATATGAAAAACAAAACCCCACGAAAGTGGGGTTCATTAAAAATCTGGGGATTTGACAACCCTCTACTACCTACCGAACTCATTCAACCGTGACGAATTGGTTTGGTATTATAGTGTTCTTCAAGTTTAACAATATCTGAGTTTATAATCAGGGGTGATTGTAGAACCTTTTTGTGATTCAGTTGTGGGGACTTGGAGTTTAGTTACACTCTTTTTCATTACCATATTTATTCCAACATTTTTCAGAAATTATTTCACCATCCTTGTAAGTTACTTCATTCCTCTTCTGTCCATTTTTATACCACCAATACTGTTTTCCAATGGGATTTCCCTCTTTAAAATTCCATTCTAATTCCTTATTTCCATTCCCATACCATTCTATCCAAGACCCATCCCTCTTACCATCCAAATCATAATTATACTCAGACTTCTTTTCTTTATTCTCATACCACTCTATCCACTTACCAATTTTAACTCCAGTTTTTTTATCTGGTAAAAATAACCTAGATGAGTATTCACCTTCTTCCCTTTTTACACCATAATAATTCCACCAAGTCCATTTTCCAACTTTACATGAAATCCTTCCCACAGATTTAAGAGAGACCGATTTATAAAATCCTTCAACTTCCTTTCTTCCATTATTATTCACATCCCATTCTGAATATTTTCCATCAAGAAATCCCCTATCATAATTTTCCTCTAAAGTAAAAAATTTATCACCCTTTTTATATTTTCCATCTGAATCATCATCATAATGGAAACTCCACTCTGTCCATTTTCCAGTTCCATTCGTAAAAGAACCTTCACCTGTAATTTGACCATTATAATTCCACCTTTTCCAATCTCCCTGTTTCAATCCAATTTGATAATTACCTTCTATAGATTTCTGACCATTTTCATACCACTCTATATGAAGACCTTTTTCTTTTCCATCTTTATAATGACCTTCAAAATCCTTCTGACCATTTTCATACCAAGTAATCCATAAACTATCTTTTACACCACCATTATAAAATTCTTGTTTTTTCTTTTGTCCAGTATCATACCATTCTGTTTGTAGACCATGTTCTTTCCCAACCTTTAAAAATCCTTCAAATCGTTTGATTCCTTTCGAATATCTAACTTGTCTACCACCCATTTCTCCAAATTTGTAATAATAGTCATCAATAATTTCACAATTGGTATAAGACAATACCTCACTCAAATTATTATCATACAACCAAGAAGATATTGTTATATCCTTTATCCCATTTTTAAATGACAAATGTCTACCTATTTTTTTATTCCAAGTGAGTAAAAATTCCCTATCCTCAATGAAATAATTCTTGAGTGTATCATTGTCAGAGTCATAATAAATTGAATTTAACACAATCCCTTCTCCTGTAAATTCAAACATACCACCACCTATAATTTCACCTCTGAATATTTGACTATCTAATGAAACAAAAGTGAAGGGATATGAAAATTCACCATTGGTTAAAAAATTATTGATAATTCCATTGTCTAAATTTTCATACACCTTTCCATTATATGGTTCATCAGAATTGATTTCGTATCTTAATCCATCTCTTTCAGATAGGGTTTTTAAATCTATTGGTTCTTTTAGACTACCATCTTTATTATAAAAAGTATATATACCGACTCTTTTACCATTCCCATAAAATCCACTATAGGATTTTTCTCCACTTTGGTATAAACCTATTACTTCACCACTAAATGGTTCATCAGAATCGGGTAGATACATCACCCCATCTTTTTCAATTAAGGTGGTTTCATCTATGGGTTTTTGGGAACAACCAACAATCAGTAATAATGGTAATACAATAAGTATTAATCTCTTCATAATGGACTCCTTCGGTCACCCAAATTTAATATTTATCTCAATAAATGACTGTCAAAAACAAGTTTCATCTCTCCCAATGTAGGTTGAGACACTCGTGTCAGTCAATTTATCCTTTTTTCCATTTTCTTTTCAAGTGAATGAACTAATGATGGAGAGAATTTATTCGTTCGAATAGGTGACAATCCCATTTCGTTCATTTTATCACTTATCTGTTTATAGGTTAAACCTTCTTTACGAAGGGTTTTTACGACTTGATAGTTTTTCTTTTGTTTTTTGGTCAGTTTACTTGACCAGAGATTTCCACTTTTAATAACTATCGTAAATTGTAAATAGGGTCGGTATGAATTGAAATCTATATTATCAAGAGGTGATAAAACACTACAATACCGATCTATTCCACTGTCACCGATTTTGCTAAATTTCTGGGCATGTCCACATCACAGCCCCGAAGGACTGCTAAATGATATGCCAATAACTGCAGCGGGATGGATGCCAAGATAGGAAAAACACGTGGGTGGCATTGTGGGATTTTAATAATATAATCAGATAGCTTTTCCAAGTCCTTGGATTTTTTATCTGTCAAAATGATAATACGTGCTTTACGGGCATAAACTTCCTGGATATTGGATAATACTTTATCATATGTCTTATCGTGGGGAGCAATGAAAACAACAGGCATATTATCATCAATCAATGCAATGGGACCGTGTTTCATTTCTGCGGCAGGATATCCTTCTGCGTGTATATAAGAAATTTCTTTCAGTTTTAACGCGCCTTCCAGAGCAACGGGGAAGTTTACACCCCTGCCCAAGTATAAGAAATTATCCACTTGCATATGTTCTTCTGCGATGTCTTCTATGTTATAAGTATCAGATAAAATTGTTTCAACATCTTTTCCAATTTCCGCCAATGCTTTAGCAAGTTTTATACCTTGTTGTTTAGACAAGCCTTTTTTCCGGCCTAAAAGCAGAGCCAGCATGGAGAGCACCGTAACTTGGGCTGTAAACGCTTTAGTAGACGCAACGCCGATTTCCGGTCCCGCATGTGTATACACACCGCAATCCGTATTGCGGGCGATGGAACTACCCACAACATTGCAAATTCCGAGAGTTAATGCACCTTGTTCTTTCGCTTTCTTTATTGCAGCCAATGTATCAGCTGTTTCCCCTGATTGACTGATGGCAATAACGACTGTTTCATTATCTACAATTGTCCTTCTATAACGGAATTCTGATGCATACTCTACGTGAACAGGAATGCCGGCATATTCTTCCAGCAAATATTTCCCAATAATCCCGGCATGCCATGATGTACCACAGGCAGTAATGTAGCATCGTTTAGCTTTTTCAATTCTGGGTATATAATCAGCAAGCCCTCCCAAAAAAGCATTCCCTTCTTCAACCTGTAATCTACCGCGCATTGTATCCGTAATTGTATTTACCTGATCGTAGATCTCTTTTAACATAAAATGAGGAAAATTACCTTTTTCAATTGCTTCAAGATCGTGTTCAATTAGAGAGATATCTTTTGTGACTACTTTTTTATCTTTCATCTGTGAAATGGTATAACCGTCATTTTGTAATACAACCATTTCACCTTCATCAAGATACACAACACCACGGGTATGTTCTACGATGGGCGAAGCATCACTAGCAATAAAATATTCACCCTCACCAATGCCAAGGACCAATGGACTTCCATGGCGGGCAGCCACCATGACATCCGGTTCATCTTTACAAATGACCACAATGCCGTAAGCGCCCACGGCTTCCTGAAGTGCTGCTTGTACAGCTTCCGGAAAAGAAAGACCGTCTTTATAATAAATTTTTGAGATCAATTGCACCAGAATTTCGGAATCTGTTTCACTCTGAAATGTGACCCCCTCCTTTTCCAGTACCTGTTTTATGACATTATAATTTTCAATAATTCCGTTATGAATCAATGCAATATTTCCTGTCTGATCCAAATGGGGGTGAGCATTAACATCATTAGGCTCACCATGAGTTGCCCAGCGTGTGTGAGCTATGCCAACTGTACCATTTAATACATGGTCATCTGCTGCAGATTCTATAACAGAAACTTTTCCGGCTTTTTTTAGCCAATGTAATTGATCATCGCCGATAACAGCCAAACCAGCTGAATCGTATCCTCTATATTCAAGGCGTTTTAACCCATTGATTAAAATAGGTACAGAATCTCTATTTCCAAAATACCCAACTATTCCGCACATAATTTCAATTAACCCCTTTTATCATATTTAAAAATATATCTTTAACCATTTTTCTAACTACCAATCACCATTTATCAATATGCATTCCCCAATAACTTCACTCCCACTCAATTGTTCCTGGCGGTTTCGACGTCACATCATAGACCACTCGATTGATTCCCTTTACAGAATTTACGATACGATTTGATATTGTTGATAATACATCTTCCGGCATGCGGTACCAGTCTGCAGTCATACCATCACTGCTCGTTACGGCTCGCAAGCCAAGAAGATTATCATATGTCCGCTGATCGCCCATAACTCCAACTGTTTTCACCGGAATTAAGACCGAAAAAGCCTGCCAAATATCATCATAAATACCGGCTTCATGGAGGCAATTCATATAAATTTCATCCGCTTGCTGAAGAACAGTTATACGTTCTTTTGTTATTTCACCAATAATCCGAACCGCTAATCCCGGACCTGGAAATGGATGGCGATTAACTAAATCTTCTGGCAATCCCAATTCCCTGCCAACCCTGCGGACTTCATCCTTGAACAATTCCCGTAATGGTTCCACGAGGTCAAATTCCATTTCTTCAGGGAGGCCGCCCACATTGTGGTGACTTTTAATTACATGAGCAGATTTTCCATGACTCACACCACTTTCTATAACATCAGGATAGAGTGTTCCTTGAGCTAAATAATCAAATTGCCCTAGCCTACCGGCAATATCCTCAAATGATCGAATAAATTGTTTACCAATAATTTTACGTTTTTGTTCTGGTTCTTCAATTTGGGAAAGTTTGGTTAGAAATTTTTCAGATTCATCGAAAGATTGGATATTTACTCCCAAACCATTTTGTAAAGCAGATACACATTGTTCAGCTTCATTTTTACGCAGTAAACCATGATCAATCAACACGGATGTACATCTATTCCCAATTGCCTTGTGCATTAATGCAGCAACAACAGAAGAATCCACTCCGCCACTTACACCGCATAAAACGTGGCTACCTCCCACTTGCGTTTGAATTTTTTCAACTTGATCATGAATAAAATTACTTGGAGTCCAACTTGTGTCACACTCTGATATTTTAAAAAGAAAGTTATTAATGATTGTTTTACCATAAGTAGTATGGACTACTTCAGGATGAAATTGCGTTGCATACCGTTTCCCATCCGGCGAACACATAGCAGCTACGACAGCATTTGATGATTCAGCCAATACACACCATCCTTCCGGTATTTCGGTCACTTTATCCATATGGCTCAACCATACTTGAGAATCGTCTTCAATTCCATCTAATAAGGCATTTGAATTTTTGAGATGGATTTTAGCAAAACCGTATTCACCATTAGTGCCCAGTTCTACTTTACCGTTATAATGTTTTGCAATTAACTGTAATCCATAACAAATCCCCAAAATAGGTATTTCAATTTTAAATAAATCAACATCATAATCAGGCGAATCATCTGAGAACACACTGGATGGTCCTCCTGAAATGATAACAGCTTTTGGTCTTCTAGACTCGATTTCCAGCAAGGAAGTGTCTGGAGGTAATATTTCAGAATACACATTTTGTTCTCTTATACGCCGAGCTATCAATTGTGTATATTGAGATCCGAAGTCCAAAATAACAACACCCCCATGATGTATATTATTCATGATAAATCCCAGCCGTTTAATTCATCAAGAAAATCATGGTTCGTTAATCTGTAATGAATAGGTGAAATACTTACAAAATTATCCACTATTGCATTGTGATCCATATTGGGTTCTTCATCCGGATCAAACATTTGACCTGTCATCCAATAATAAACTCTTCCTTTGGGATCAACCCGTTTTTCAAACCGATCTCTGAAGGCTACGTTTCCCTGTTGTGTAATTTTATATCCCTTTATTTCATTTTCGGGAATTGCAGGTACATTAACATTTAATAACGTTTTTTCTGGTAATCCTTTTTTCAAAACATGAGAGACCACTGTTTTTGCTGCTTTTTTTGCACCAGCAAAATCTCTTGATTCAAATGAATTCAAGCTTATTGCCACAGATGGAATTTTCAGCATTGTGCCTTCTGTCGCAGCGGACACAGTACCAGAATAAATAATATTTGTCCCAGTATTTGAACCAAGGTTTATTCCTGAAATTATAACATTTGGTTCAACCTCTAACAAAGCTTGTGTAGCAATTTTTACACAATCGGAGGGAGTGCCGTCCACAGAAAAGCCCTTAAAACCATTACTACGATTTATTTCATCAACACGCAGTGGGTCACTTAGTGTAATGGCATGACCTACTGCAGATTGCTCTCTATTAGGTGCCACAACAGTTACGTGTCCAATTTCTGACATGGCTTCCCACAAAGCTTTAATTCCCGGAGCATAAATACCATCATCATTTGTTACTAAAATGTTTATTTTACTCATGTCAGCATCCGAATAAGTTTGGATAGAGTTGATTTCATCTCTTCTCTGGAAACAATATGGTCAACAAATCCTTTTTCCAGTAAAAATTCAGCCCGCTGGAATCCTTCAGGTAAATCCTGTCCAATGGTTTGTTTTATAACTCGCGGACCAGCAAAACCGATTAAGGCACCAGGCTCTGCAAGAATAATATCGCCCAGCATCCCATAACTCGCTGTTACCCCACCCGTTGTGGGATCAGTTAGAATAGGAATGTATAATCCCCCTTCTTCAGAAAATCGTGCTAATTTTGCACTTGTTTTTGCCAATTGCATCAATGAGAGTGCCCCTTCCTGCATGCGGGCCCCACCGGAAGTACATACGATTATTAAGGGTAATTTATGTTCCCGGGCATATTCAATTGAACGGGATACTTTTTCACCCACCACAGATCCCATACTTCCCCCGATAAATCCAAAATTCATTATAGCTAACACAGCACTATTATCATGAATTGAACCCGTATAGCATTTAATTGCATCTTCGTGGCGTGTTTTTTCCTGGGCTATTTTTATCTGATCTTTGTATTTCTTTTTTGCTTTGAAGTTTAAGGGATCAGACGATTCAATTCCCGGAAATAATTCTGTTGATGAGCCATTATCAAGTAGTATATCTAAATACAGACGTGATGAAACACGAAAATGATGTTCACAATGCCTGCAGACAGAATGTTTTTTTTCTAATTCCTGACGGTATAGAATTTCATTGCACGATGGACATTTTTCCCATAAACCATCAGGAATAGATTTCTTATCCCGTTCTTTAATTTTTTCGTCTTTGCGTTTAAACCAAGCCATATTCAATTGCTTTTTTATGCATTACTATTGCATTCTCACCATCAGAGTAATATTGTTCTCTAACGCCAATCTCTTCAAAATTAAATTCACTGTATAATTTAATCGCCGGCAAATTAGATTCGCGCACTTCTAAAAATACATCCGTTTCAGTACCTAATTCACCCAAAGTATACTGAAGCAACTTTTTTCCATAGCCACGGTGTTGATACGGAAGGTCAATGGCTATATTCATAATTTGGGCTTCATTATTTACAACTCTAATCATTATATATCCAATTAATTCCTCTTCTATTTCTGCATAAACCTTTTTACCGTATTCCTGTTTTAATTCCTGTATAATTTGATTTTTCTTCCACGGATGTCGAAAAACTCTCATTTCAATTTCAGCAATTGCATCCGCATCATTTAAACCAGCACGTCTGATCATTTCGGTTTATTCATTTCAAATGGTGCTATATAATTCGGAACCAACGTATACGGTTTTTTTACAACCCAATCGTTAAAATTAATTAATGCTAATTCTCCAATATTTTCTGCAGTAGCATGTACATTTATTGCATGTGACTTACTTTTGGTAAATGTATCACAATTCACATGGAATAAAGTTTCATCACCAACAATTAATTCTAAATCATCCCATTTATTCACTTTCGGTTCTGATATAGATAGACCCGTAGCAGAAAAGGACTGGTGATAAATCATATCCCTGTGTGAAAATAATAAGACATGAAATGGAGTATCATGATTGCATTTAAGAGCAATTGCCTCCAATGTGGGGACGGGAATAATGGGTAGATCGTGACTATATGCAAGTCCTTTTGCATAACTCAAACCAATTCTTAATCCTGTAAATGATCCGGGGCCGATGGAAACGGCTATTCCGTCTAATTTATTTAATTCAAAATTCGCTTTATCCTGAAGCGATTTATAAAACATAGGAAGTGTTGTAGCATGTTTACGGGGGATTTCTTCTTCTTCAATTTCTTCCATTTCATCATTTTCAAAATATGAGATTCCACACACTTCAGTCGATGTTTCGATGGCTAATATATTCATGGTGCCCAGCCTTCTATTTTTAAAGTACGTACATCAGCATTTTTTGGATCACGAATAAATTCAATTTTGAGCGCATCTCTCGGAATAATTTTTTCAATTTTTTCTGACCATTCAATAATAGTGATAGCATTTTCTTGATCTAAATATTCTTCACCTCCAATATTAAAAAATTCTGATTCATTTTCAAGTCGATAGCAATCCACATGATTTAATTTTTGAAATTTACCTTGATATTCACTCACAAGTTTAAATGTAGGTGAACCCACTTTTTCTTCAATTCCCATTCCCCGTGCAAAGCCTTGTGTAAATGTCGTTTTCCCACTTCCAAGATTTCCTGACATAGCAATAACGCGTGGTTCATTGATTTTTGAAGCCATTAAAGCTGCAAAATGTTGTGTAGCAGATACACTGTCGAGTTTAATTGAAAAATGTTTTAACATGGAAAATAAATCAAGCTTTACTACGCAAGGTAACCACAGGCACCATCATCTCTTCCAACGAAATTCCACCATGCTGAAAACTGTCTTTCAATTGACTTTCGTATTTATGTTGTTGATTTGGATAAAGGAAAAACACGTTTTCCTTTGCGATGAGATACGTCGTGTGATGTATTAAGTCGATTAATCGATAATCTGCCGGTCTGCGTATAATCATAGCATTTTTTTCATTGGTATTTAAGTTCCGGCCAATCTTGTAACGTACACCCTTTGATGTCTCTTTATCAGCTCCAACCAAGACGCCTTTTGATACTTTCGTACTTCCATGATCACTCGTCATAATAACAGTAAAACCATCCTGACTTAAATCTCTCAAAAGTGCAAAAAGCCAAGAATGTTCAAACCATGTCCGAATGGCCGTTCTGTATCCGGATTCATCCGGAACCATTTCCTTTAATACATCTGATTCAGAACGCATATGGGCCAGCATATCTACAAAATTGACAACAATGCTCAATACATCCGTATTTTTTATTTCAGAATAATGTGATTGGAATTTTTTCCCCTGATCAGCTGTGTTTATTTTTGCATAACCGAGTGTTTTTTCCTTCAATCCTGATTTATTCATTGCTGTTCGCAGCATTTTTTCTTCGTGTCTATTTAAGCTTTTAGCATGATGTTCCATATCATAGAGTTGTTCAGGAAATCGCTTAACAAATTCATCGGGAAACAATCCGGAAAAAATGGCATTGCGGCTGAAAGGTGTTGCTGTAGGTAGCAATGAAAATTGGTAATCAAATTTTATGTCATAGTAAGGATTTAGAAAATCCTGAATTGCCTTGAATTGATCAAAACGCAGTGCATCAATCACCACTAAACATGTTTTTTGATTTTGTTCAATTTCTGGTTTAACGAATGTTTTAAAAATATCATTGGATAAGACGGGACGATCTTCTATAGAAAGCCAATTTCGGTAATTAGATTCAATAAATTTGACGAATTCATTATTAGCAGACTGTATTTGCTCTGCAAGAATGTCTCCTAAACTGATATCGGGATGGTCATCAAATTCTAATTGCCACTTCACCAAACGAGAATAGACATCCCACCAGTCGTCTGCGGACATATCTTCCTGGAGACGGAATTGAATTTTCTGGAATTCCTGTAAATACCCGCTGGTTGCGTGTTCTTCCCGTATTTTTGATTGTTCCAACACTTGTTTACAGGCCATAAAGATCTGTGTTGGATTTACCGGTTTAATGAGAAATTGCTCAACCTTTTCTGAAATAGCTTCATCCATGAGGTCTTCTTCCTCACTCTTGGTGATCAGAATTACAGGAAGCCCCGGTTTGATTTCTTTTATTTCCCGAAGAGTGGTCATGCCGTCTTTCCCGGGCATATATTGATCCAATAATACCAAATCATAGGCATCTTGCTCAACCATGGCAACGGCGTCTTGGCCATTGGTGGTTTTGGACATAGTATACCCTTTATCTTCCAGAAAAAGAATATGAGGTTTTAGATGGTCAACTTCGTCATCGACCCAGAGAATGTTTCCGCGATTTTCAGTCATAATAGACTTGAAAATTACCGACTTCTAATGATTGTCTGAAATGATATTTGTTTATGATTTTTCAGCAAAGGGGAATTCACCCTCATCCACCAAATCTCTGTACTCCGGAAAACGGTCTAAAAAAAGACCGGCGATATATGGGCAGGATGGAACCACACGGTAACCATTATCGCGGGCATACTCAAATGCGTTTTTTAGGATTGAAGTAGACACATCACCTCGACGATAAGGGTCTGGGGTATAAATATGATAAAAGTCTAAAATATCCCCTTTTACAGCATACATTAATGACGCTTCGTATTTCCCGCATTGCCGCACAAAACGATGGTTAACTTTATTGTGTTCGACCATTTTATTTGGTTGTCATGGTCCAAACTCCGTCCCAGTCTTTATCTGGCGGATTCTCTATAAAATGATTGCAGCGGAAAATATATACTTTACTTGGCGTTGTGGGTCGTGTGGGAAATTCATCTTCCAACTCTGCTGATGCTGTAAACTTATTCAAGGCATCATTCCACTTTTGTGAATTATATAATTCAAGTCCTTCATGGAAAATACTAATCATTTTGGTTGTTTCATTATCTAATTGACCTTTTTCAGCCAAAAGTTCATAGACGTGTACCGGAACTGTTTTTCCTTTTACCTGAACGTAATCCAAGACTCTCCATTCGAATTCATCTTTCACTTTTTCATACGTATTTTCTGCCACTTGGATATACACACCATATTGTTTTGCAGATGCTTCTAACCGAGCAGCAATATTGACTGTATCCCCCATCATGGTATAATTCATACGCATTTCTGATCCCATATTACCAGTAACCATAGGACCAGAATTCAACCCAACACGATGTCGGAGATTATGCACAATATCTGGTTTATCTTCTTCATGGCTCCATTTTTCACGTAACTCTACAATTTTATTTTCCATAGCTAATGCTGTTTTACAAGCTAACAATTCATGCTCTTCAACTGGAACAGGTGCTCCATAAAATGCGACAATTGCATCACCAATATATTTATCAAGAGTTCCATGATATTCCAAAAGAATCGTGGTCATTTCAGTTAAATAATCATTCATTAATTTCACCATGTCTTCCGGTTCCATCACTTCCGAGAATGCTGAAAAACTCTGAATATCCGAAAAGAATGCTGTATGATAACCTGCATCTCCACCCAATTTGGGTTCCTGCTTTTCTTCATACATTTGGTCAATCAAGTCTGGTGAAATATATGCGCCAAAGGTGTCCTTCAAAAATTTCTTATCTTTCTGTTCATTTAAAAATCGATATAAAATATTACTGACATATGTAATTCCAATTCCTACTATGGGCGCAACCATGGGCAAAACATAACTCTCGTTAATTCCCGGTAATGCAATACTGTCTGATGCAATTAAAGCTTTAATCATCCACCAGTAATCATTCATAAACGCACCGCATACTATTCCATAGTAAATAATACCCTCAATAAATACCAATACAGCAGCGATGATTGGATTCACATAATCCAGCAGAAAAAACGCAACCAGCGCCAACAATGTAATAAGCAAAAAATGAGAAATAGGAAAACCATGACGTGATAAATCTGTTACAGCACCACCGAACGTACTAATAAAGTTTTTATGCAGTACAGTTTGGATCGCGTTGGCGTGTGTCTCCATTCCTGGCGTCAGCTGCTGAACACCTAAATAATTATAGTAGGGTGTCGATTTTACATCATGAATAACTTCGACGGCTACGCCGATAACGACAATCTTGTTATAAAAGGGCGTTTTAGTTACATCAAAATCTGCTCCAAGACCCAAGGCTTCCATCGTTGCTGTTCTGTCAATGGGATCTTCAATTGCCATTATCCATTCAGGAATTTCTCCTGGTAGAAATTGTGTCATCCAGTCCACATCTTCTTTTGGATTTTGCAGGTCAATATCTTCGGTATCAATTACATGGGCAACTGAAAATCGAGGAAAGGTTCCCCATGGCGGAATATTTTCTTCCGTCTGCAATCTGTAACCTGAAGCCGGGCCATAATAATTCACAAAGAATGTATTGCTTCTCCCATATGCATTCATTGAGTAAGGACCATACGTCCATGTACGATCATCTGGATCGTACCTTGGAACAGTTGTGTCTGGCAAATCTGCGAATGCTTTCACTGCTTTCATACCCAATGTTAAATACGCTTTTTCCGGCTCATGAACCATATATCCTGCAATGGCATACCGACGTGAAAATCCGTCATCATCCATTTGGTCATTAATTAAACCTGTTTCTGGATTTACAGCCATTATTCTTTCAATAGGATATGAAATATATTGCGGTGGCTGACGGTTAGGTTCAGTAACCATTTTTACATTGATGACCACTTCTGTTCCGTGAGCTTTTGCTTCCGCTATTGCTTCAGCTAATAATTGATCCCCATGACGAGGTATTAAAGAAGGTATTGCTTTTGCTATTTCACCGGCTAAAAGCGTATCGCCATATTGGGGTATCATATTTAAAATTCTTTCTTGATCTAATTCATCTATAAAATCGTGCAGCTGTCCAGATTTTGTTTCCTGGGAATCAAATTGAATATCAAAGGCAATCACTTTAGCACCGGCTTGATAAAGATTTCGTATCACTCTACCCCAAACTGTCCCTCGAGGATAGGGCCATTGTTCCGGAACGAGCCGCCAAGCTTCATCGTCTACTTCTATCAAAACAATATCTGTTCCTATATCAGCATATGATGAATCCATGGCTGTCCATCCGGTAAGAGGGCCTCGAACTCGATGAAAACGAAAATCATATGTTTTCATTTCTATCACATCAAATACACCAATCCAATGTAAGAGACACACAATAATAATGGAAAGAAGTGTTAGACCGAACCCAATCCAACGGCTTTTAAAATATTTTATAACATTATCCATCTGAATTAGAAATTATATCTAAATGAAAATAAAAACCCTGAAGTATTTAATGATAAACCGTTGTCATCATTTCGCATTTGAACATGTCCTGAAAGAGAAGCATACATTCCTTTTAAGACTTTTATATCTACTCCACTCTTAAATCCATATAAAGAAATTGGAGTTGTACCCTTATTTGACAAGTAAGTTAATCCGCTATTGACTTTAAGTTTATTGCTCCAAAATGCATAATTACCATTTGTACTTATCGAAGTCCAAATCAATTCATTTGTGATCACATCTCCTAATTCGGATTGCACAGGAACTTGAATGGAGGTCCGGCTGAAATTGGTTACTGTACGCAATGGAATTGAATAGCTAGTAGAGAGAGCCAGAGAAATTGTTTTCGAATCAGATTTCGGGTAAAAATAATCTTTTTTTCTATCTTGTACTAACTGATCTTCATTAACAATACTATTAATATTCAGGTTTAGATTATGTTTTACATTACCCGTTGAGAATGGATATGTTACCGAAAAGAATGAATTGTTTGTTCGTGAATCCTCTCGTAAATCCTGCAATTCTTCACCCACTCTTTCCAGTTCAGTTTTACTATTATTTTTTCCTATAGTTTGAATGTTGACTACAAAAGTGGGTGCATTGGCACCCGTCATAAATGTTAAACTAGCCACAAATGTATTTGTTTTTAAGGGTTCTTCAACTGTTCGCAATATTTTATCATCTTTATATTTATAAGTTGCACTTAATAATAATTTATTTTCAATCAATGCCATTCTGTTTGTTAAAGCAAACTCTCTAATATTAGTCGTCAAATATGGATTTGCTAACGATACAAATTCCGGTCCAATTTGTCTGTAAAGCACTGTGAATTTATTAAACCTGTAATTGCCCATTAATCGAAAATGAAATGCTGATGATGGCATATTTATATAGGTTGTAATTGGAAATTCTTTAGCTCCCAAATAGTCATAAGGAACAAGTGGTGTGGTATTGATATTATAAATAAACAAATTTTGAATATTGATAGGATCTATAGGTATTTCCAATGTATCTATTCCGGATGTTGTAATCTTTCCTTCATCATCGTAAGATTGTGCAATAAATCCATCAGCAGTATCATCTATAATAGTATCCATTTCTGCCAATGACATGGGTCCATCCCAGATATTTCTGTTATGCATACTGAAGTTCCAACTAAAATCAAACTTAAGCCGTTTCTTATCCGAGATAGTACCGAAATCTAGACCAACTACAATATTGTCTTCTGGTGTTCTCCCACCCCAATGTTTATCAGGAAAATTGATGGTACCACCCACTGTTTCTACTGAATTCCTAAATGAATTAAAAGTATACGTACCAACTGGAATGTTATATATGCTATCATTAATTGCAATATCAGAACTGTCCACACTAAAAGATACTCCAGAAATATCTTTATCAACTGAATTAATATCATCCATGGCTTTTAAAAAATGTACACCCATTTTAAATTTTGAAAAAAGATCAACAGATAATCGAGCAAGAGTTATCTCACGTTCAAATGTATATCCTGTTCTAACCAATAAAAATGAAAGTTGCCCAAGGGTATCAACATTACCTGAATGTGTAGGAAGCACTAAAGCACCATCTGTTTTATTTAAATGCTGAATCGTTCTATTTAATTGACCTTGAATAACTTCTAACCTAGCTAATTTAAGATCTATATCAATACTTAATCCTCTCACTCTACTTCCATCCAAAGTATAAGGAGAAATCGATCTATAAAAATCTCCCATTCGAATATCTAAATATGTTCCGAATTGCAAAGCAGTCGAAAAACGGTTTAAAGGCTGTCTATAAGGGTTGTCTCTAGTTGTTTGCCTGAAATTTGTTTTAATTTTACCAAATTCAACAGATACTTCAGCATTTCCTCTTATTTCCCCCACATTTAAAAAACTTTCACCTACATATTCATTCGAATACTTTGTAGAAATATCACCTCTGTAGTCAACATTTCCAGCCATTGCCAAACCGCCCCGCACTGTAAATGTCCAAGAAAATGGTTTTATCAGTGTTCCATTTATCTTTGACATGGTTAACTCTACTGAATGAATTCCCTTTTTTATTCGCTTGGGTATATATGTAACAACATCACCGCTGATTTCTGCATCAGCAGTTACATCTTTACCATCTACAACTAATTTGATACTGTTAGAATCAACATCCGTAATATTAAACAAACTTACTGCAATGATTGCATCAGTAGGATTTATATCAGAGTCAAGTTCTGGTGATAAAATTAATATATCAGCAACAACTGATTTTTTTGTAAACAACGATTCATCAACTTCATTTATTTCCACTGGAAGAATCATGGGCATCACAACAATTTCATGTGGATTCTTAAATGGATCTATTTCAGGAAAAGCCAGCATACCACCATCAGACATTTTAAATATGAAACAATATTCGAATCCCTGTTCAGAAAGTGATCTACCATTAATTTCCATTTTCCAGGAAATATTCGTTTTCTGAAGATACATTTCCTGAAAATTTAAATTTCCTTTTATTCTATAATATCCTTTTGCTTCAACAACATTATAATCAGAAATAGGTGTAACAGAAAGTGAAAGATTTGTACCAACTCGAACGCTTGCTGGCGGTTCGTGGAATAGATATGAACTCCCAATTGAAAAAAGATTGGAAATCAATATAAGTGCAGTTAATTGAATCCGTTTCATGTTTTACCTCATGGTAATTTATGAAGCGGAAGACGTTTTATTGAATATCAATCAATAAAGTTTTTATTTCCCCATCTGGGCCTTCCATCTCAATCTCAATTTGATTTCCAGGTGCCTCACCTTCATCTGGATCAGATGGAACATCATCAGGGTTTGTTTCAGATGTTTCCACAGTACCGTCAGTTGATGATGTTCCAGTGTTACCTGCACCAACATCAGTTGATTCACCACTTATCAAGTTTGTCAGATTAACTAATCCCTCCAGCCCAATGAGCATATCTCCAGTTTCCGGATCTGTAATCATCCAAAAGTCAGTTCCTTTGACTGATGCGACAGATGTAGAACTTTGAACAACAAATTCACCCTTACGCTGTTTATTCACTTGCGCTCGAAGTGTTCCACGATCAATATTGACTTGTTTTGCAATAGAACCCGTTGATCGTGCACCTTTAATGATTACCTCAGTATTACCTGTAATTTTCACCATGGATTTGTCATCAATATAGATTAAAGCTGCAAAACCATTTTTTCCTGTAATTATTCTATCGCCATTGGATAAAATCGTCCCCGGTTTCAAAGCAGAGAATCCACTACTACCAGATTGTTCATAATCAACAGTCCCAGAAACTTTAGTGGTGACAGCAATTTTTGCTGCACTTTCTAAAGGTGAAAATAAAAGTAACACCAGTAGAAAAATAAACATATGTTTTGCAGTATTCATTATTCTTCCACTGTAATATTAGTAATTGAAGCATTTTGATTAATGACCTGATTGATCAAATACATAATATCTGACTCTGTTGCAGCAGTACCATTAATCGTAATATTAGCTGTGGGAGTAAATTCTTCTAAGGAACCACCGGCACCAAATAAAGAATTAAATTGATCAGATGATAACGCTTGTCCAAGTACTTGTAGAACAGGATTTACACCTGCAGGAACAGGATTCGTACCACCAATATCACCAATTTTGAAGACATTAATTGGAGAAATAATTTCTTCTTCTCCAACCGTTGTTGGTAATGAAGCTCTAACTTGCCACACATAAATTTTGTTATGTTCTAATAAACGTGCATTTGAAACAGGATATTGAAAACTGGTAATATTACCTACAAATTCCCAACCAGCTGATTGATCAAATGGCAGCATTGTTTCATCTTCAATTGCATCATTAATCGATGAATGAACCCCTCTAATATACTCGGACACTCTGATTTCAGCTTCGCATTGAGAGCAGAATTGTGGAGACCAAATAAACAATGGATATGTGTTATAGATTTCAGTTAATGAAGTATCCTCAAGAGCGCCACCAGGCGATTCCAAACTAATATATGAAGGTGATTCAACCACGATATTGATGGTTTCAGAATCAGTAAGAGTAAGATTGTCTTCAGTTAAACCACTATAAACTTGAACTTCAAATGTATATGTTCCATCTGCTAATCTGCCCGTCGTAATCACAGAACTTAATATTTGATCAAACTGTCCAGGATCGATAATATCATTTATACTTATAGTTAAAGGAACTGAATTTCCTGCTACATCTATTAATTGAGTTGTGGTAGTTGACATATCCTGATTTTCTAATATGAGATCTGCATTCATTTGCATAGGGCCTGTTTCCAATTCAACTATTATTGTTTGTGAATTAATTCCCAATGCGGGAGAAATCATGGATGCATTAAATAGTATTTTAGAATAAACAGGGTAGTTATCTGAGTGAAGCCTGAAACGAAACAATTGAAAATTAGATGCTCCTGTCTGTAAATCAAAGCTGCTGACATAATATGTTGCATATTCAGTGAAACCCGGTTCTGGTTCCAAAACAGTAGATTGAGCTTGGAGTTTGTGGCCTGAAATTATCATGATCATTATCAGGCAGAAAACCGTATTAAGTAGTCTCTTCATAAGAACCTCTATATACAATTTACCTGATATATGCAGGATAACCCAAATCAATTCATGTATTATTTGATTTATATCACAAATAAAAAACCCTCCATATGGAGGGTTTTTAAATATTCCCGGCAACGACCTACTCTCCCACGCTAGTCTCCCGCGCAGTACCATCGGCGCAACAGGGCTTAACTGCCGTGTTCGAAATGGGAACGGGTGTTTCCCCTGTGCCATAATCACCGGAAAATTCTTTTTAAAAAAACTATGGGAAATTGACGGGTTGTTTCATAACGATAAAAATTTGGTAAAGCCTTTCGGCTTATTAGTACTGCTCAGCTAAAACCATTACTGGCCTTACACCTACAGCCTATCAACGTCGTAGTCTACAACGAGCCTTATTAACTTAAGTTAGAGATATCTTATCTTGGGATCGGTTTCGCGCTTATATGCTTTCAGCGCTTATCCGGTCCGAACATAGCTACCCAGCCGTGCTCCTGATGGAACAACTGGTACACCAGAGGTTCGTCCACTTCGGTCCTCTCGTACTAGAAGCAGATTCCCTCAAATATCTTGCGCCCACGGCGGATAGAGACCGAACTGTCTCACGACGTTCTAAACCCAGCTCACGTACCACTTTAATGGGCGAACAGCCCAACCCTTGGAACCTTCTCCAGCTCCAGGATGTGATGAGCCGACATCGAGGTGCCAAACCTCCCCGTCGATGTGAACTCTTGGGGGAGATAAGCCTGTTATCCCCGGAGTACCTTTTATCCGTTGAGTGATGGCCCTTCCATACGGAACCACCAGATCACTAAGTCCTGCTTTCGCACCTGCTCGGTCCGTCGACCTCGCAGTTAAGCTCCCTTATGCCTTTGCACTCTACGCACGATTACCGACCGTGCTGAGGGAACCTTTGAGCTCCTCCGTTACCTTTTGGGAGGAGACCGCCCCAGTCAAACTACCCACCTAACACTGTCTCTCGCCCGGATTCACGGGTCGGGATTAGAGTTCTAGCAATACAAGGGTGGTATTTCAAGGTTGGCTCCACCCGGACTAGCGTCCGAGCTTCAAAGCCTCCCACCTATCCTGCACATGCAGAACCAGAATCCAATGCTAAGTTGTAGTAAAGGTTCACGGGGTCTTTTCGTCCTGCCGCGGGTAGCCGGTATCTTCACCGACACTTCAATTTCGCTGTGCTCCAGGTCGAGACAGTGCTCAATTCGTTACACCATTCGTGCAGGTCGGAACTTACCCGACAAGGAATTTCGCTACCTTAGGACCGTTATAGTTACGGCCGCCGTTTACTGGGGCTTCATTTCAGAGCTTCTCCGCCAGTTGGCGGATAACCCCTCCATTTAACCTTCCAGCACCGGGCAGGTGTCAGTCCCTATATGTCGTCTTGCGACTTAGCAGAGACCTGTGTTTTTAGTAAACAGTCGATTGAGCCTGGTCACTGCGGCCCTTTTCGGCTCCGGACGCGAAGTCTTTCACCTAATAAGGGCACCCCTTCTCCCGAAGTTACGGGGCTAATTTGCCGAGTTCCTTAACCTGGATTCTCACAAGCGCCTGAGGATACTCTCCTCGCCCACGTGTGTCCGTTTACGGTACGGTCAGCGCAGCATCTAACATAGAGGATTTTCTTGGCAGCATGATTAGGGTCAGTTTATGAGCTAGGCTCTCCTATTCGTGTCTCAGGATTAATGTCCCGGCGGATTTACCTACCAGGACTCCCTACGCACTTAAACCCGGACTATCAAAACCGGGCTGACCTTTCACTTCTGCGTCCCCCCTTAGTTCAAACAATGTTGCACTGGTACAGGAATATTAAACCTGTTTTCCATCGCCTACGCCTTTCGGCCTCGGCTTAGGGTCCGACTAACCCTGAGCAGATTAACTTTACTCAGGAAACCTTGGGCTTGCGGCGAGCCTGCATTTCACAGGCTTTATCGCTACTCATGCCAGCATACTCATTTCCATTTCCTCCAGCTGCCCTCACGGGTCAACCTTCGACGGTCGATGGAACGCTCGCCTACCACTCTGACATACAAATGTCAAAGTCCATAGCTTCGGTGCGATGCTTAGTCCCGGAAATTATCGGCGCAAAACCCCTCGACTAGTGAGCTGTTACGCTTTCTTTAAAGGATGGCTGCTTCTAAGCCAACCTCCTAGCTGTCTGGGCGATTTGACATCCTTTATCACTTAGCATCGACTTTGGGACCTTAGCTGATGGTCTGGGTTCTTTCCCTTTTGTTCATGAAGCTTATCCCCCATGAGCTCACTGCCATGCATTATAATACCGGTATTCGGAGTTTGATTGGGGTCGGTAAGCTTGTAGGCCCCCTAGCCCATTCAGTGCTCTACCCCCGGTATACTAACATGACGCTGCCCCTAAAGGCATTTCGGCGAGAACCAGATATCTCCGAGTTTGATTGGCCTTTCACCCCTAACCACAGTTCATCCCCCAGCTTTTCAACGCTGGTGGGTTCGGACCTCCATCCCGTGTTACCGGGACTTCATCCTGACCATGGCTAGATCACTCGGTTTCGGGTCTACCGCATATTACTCAACGCCCTATTCAGACTTGCTTTCGCTACGGCTCCGACCTTATAGTCTTAACCTTGCAATATACGAGTAACTCACTGGCTCATTATGCAAAAGGCACGCCATCACTCCGCTATCCGAAGATAACTGGAGCTCTGACTGCTTGTAGGCATACGGTTTCAGGTTCTATTTCACTCTCCGTTAGGAGTACTTTTCACCTTTCCCTCACGGTACTAGTTCACTATCGGTCACATGGGAGTATTTAGCCTTACCGGATGGTCCCGGCAGATTCACACAAGATTTCTCGTGTCCCGTGTTACTCGGGTGTCAATTCCAACAAGATCTTCAATTTTCACTTACAGGACTATCACCTTCTACGGTTGGACTTTCCAGACCATTCAATTAATATCAGATTTTTTGACTTGCCGAGTCTGTTACAGCAGACTCTGAATCGATCCCACAACCCCGTCAGCGCAACGCCTGTAAGCTTGGCACGTTGGCGGTTTAGGCTCTTTCCCGTTCGCTCGCCGCTACTGAGGAAATCCCTTTTGGTTTCTCTTCCTGAGGTTACTTAGATGTGTCAGTTCACCTCGTTGTCTCACCCTGTCCTATATATTCAGACAGGAGTTAATCGACATGACTCGATTTGGGTTGCCCCATTCGGAAATCCCCGGATCTAAGGATGTTTGCTCCTTCCCGAGGCTTTTCGCAGCTTACCACGTCCTTCATCGGCTCCATGTGCCTAGGCATTCCCCGTACGCCCTTAATAACTTTACCAAAGTTGTGTCGTTAAGAAACGCTACCACGTCAATTTCCACATTGTCAAAAAACATATTGTGCTCCACTTGGGAACATAATTCTTCTTTTTAAAAAAACCTTTGGTGGAGCTAGCCGGGATCGAACCGACGACCTCCTGAATGCAAATCAGGCGCTCTCCCAACTGAGCTATAGCCCCAAATATCTGTGACAATTACTCTATAGTGGGCTTACGTGGATTTGAACCACGGACCTCATCCTTATCAGGGATGCGCTCTAACCAACTGAGCTACAAGCCCAAAAAATAAGGGTATGCGTGACCGTCGAATTTAAGTTCGACCATATCCCGAAACAAATTCGGGATTACTCCTTAGAAAGGAGGTGATCCAGCCGCACCTTCCGGTACGGCTACCTTGTTACGACTTCGCCCCAGTTACCAGCCTTACCTTAAACGGCTCCCTCCCGAAGGTTAGGCCACCGGCTTTGGGTACTGCTGACTTCCATGGCGTGACGGGCGGTGTGTACAAGACCCGGGAACGTATTCACCGTGGCGTGCTGATCCACGATTACTAGCGATTCCTCCTTCATAGAGTCGAGTTGCAGACTCCAATCTGAACTGAGGCAAGTTTTTTGGGATTAGCTCCCCCTCGCGGGTTGGCGACCCATTGTACTTGCCATTGTAACACGTGTGTAGCCCTGGACATAAGGGACATACTGACTTGACATCATCCCCACCTTCCTCCTGGTTGTCCCAGGCGGTATCCTTAGAGTCCCCACCATAACGTGCTGGCAACTAAGGAAAGGGGTTGCGCTCGTTGCGGGACTTAACCCAACATCTCACGACACGAGCTGACGACAGCCATGCACCACCTGTGAAGGTGTCTTTGAGCAAGCTCGCAGAGGGTTCTGCTTTCACAGAACTTTCACCTACATGTCAAGCCCAGGTAAGGTTCTTCGCGTTGCATCGAATTAAACCACATGTTCCACCGCTTGTGCGGGTCCCCGTCAATTCCTTTGAGTTTCAACCTTGCGGTCGTAGTCCCCAGGCGGAGTACTTATCGCGTTAGCTACGACAACGAAGGGGTCGAATCCTCCATCATCAAGTACTCATCGTTTACGGCGTGGACTACCAGGGTATCTAATCCTGTTCGCTCCCCACGCTTTCGTCCCTCAGCGTCAGTATCGAGCCAGAAAGCTGCCTTCGCCATTGGTGTTCCTCCTGATATCTACGCATGTCACCGCTACACCAGGAATTCCACTTTCCTCTCTCGAACTCTATTCTGCCAGTTTTGATTGCAGATCATCGGTTGAGCCGATGGATTTAACAATCAACTTAGCAAAACGCCTACGGACCCTTTACGCCCAGTGATTCCGGACAACGCTAGCACCCCTAGTATTACCGCGGCTGCTGGCACTAAGTTAGCCGGTGCTTTCTTGTGAGGTACCGTCACGTCCGAACATTATTTACATCCGGATTTTTCTTCCCTCACGACAGACCTTTACACTCCTAGAAGCTTCATCGGTCACGCGGCGTTGCTGCGTCAGGCTTTCGCCCATTGCGCAAAATTCCCCACTGCTGCCTCCCGTAGGAGTCTGGGCCGTATCTCAATCCCAGTGTGGCTGATCATCCTCTCAGACCAGCTACCGATCATCGCCTTGGTAGGCCGTTACCCCACCAACAAGCTAATCGGGCGCAGGCCCATCCTAAAGTACTAGCCGAAGCCAGCTTTAACAACAATGTCCCGAAGGACCCGCTGCATTATCCAGTATTAGCACCGCTTTCGCGGAGTTATCCCAGTCTCTAGGGCAGGTTACCTACGTGTTACTCACCCGTTCGCCAGTTTACTCGTTTCCCGAAGGAACCTTTCTCCTTGACTTGCATGTGTTAAGCACGCCGCCAGCGTTCGTCCTGAGCCAGGATCAAACTCTCCATTGTATGTTTGATTCTGTACTATCGTTTTATCTCTCAAATTCACTGACAAGTCACGCATACCAAATTATCAAAAAACAAATACACTTTACACACGCTGTGCAAAGCCTGTAAAATTAATTCTTTAAGTTGTACTGTGTCAATAACTATATCGTATATATTTCAACTTTTTATTGGGTAATTAATTCTGGCTCTGGGAAGTCCATAAACCGATCAATTCCTATCTTATCAGTTGCTCTACCAACAAATCGCTCCACGCGAGCAAGGTTAGCTTTATCTACATCTGTCCATGTTTTCCAAATGCTTCCTATGTAAAACCCCAATCCAACAATCACTGGTGGTATAAGAATTTTAGCATTTTCAGTAGATAACATTATATTTCCTGGAAGTGTATATCCCCGTTGAAGTGTAAAAGAATTATTTTCTGTTTTTATACCATTTGACAATGGAATAACATGTTGATTCGATTGATCAAATGATAATTTTTCAGATTGAGTAAGAGTCGTGTTTGAGATCATCGATGAAATAAGCATCATTGAAACAAGCATACCACTAGCTGATTCCCATTGCTCCAAATAAGCGTGTCCACCACCGGGAACCAATGATGCTGCCAAAGACAACCATTTATTCCTCAAAGGTACATTAGCTGAAGCATCAATTGCATTAAACATGGGGGCTAATCGCTTGGAATAGTATCGATGATCAAATTGTTCTTCAGCTGCCAAAAATGACTGCCTTGCTTCGATCCATTTTAGTTTATGGAAAAAGGCATACCCGCGGAATGTGAGGTCATAAGGATCATCTGATAGCTCTGTCCTTTTCAATATTTCATCATAATTACCAGCTTCCAACATCATGAACAATTTTCGATATTCTGCTGCTCGAAAAACCATATCCGTACTATCACTCATTTCTTGTACTCTATCGTAATACATTCGTGCAAGATCGGGATTGTTTGAAAATTCATAACTTTGAGCAATATAATAATAAATCGCAGTTTCCAGGCTATCTTGAGGATATCGATACAAATATTGGAATAAGCTTAATAAGGATCTCTCATAGAATTCTTCCTCCAAAAGAAAATCACAGAATGATAAGAGCTCATGTTTTTGGAATTTGGTGAAGTCCTGCCAGTCATCCTGGGCTTGTTGAATTGAGCGGTATTGATCCTGTCCCAATAATGATGAGACAAACAAACTAATGAATATGATGTTTTTTATGCGCATAAAAAAAATTCCCCTGACCTCAAGGACAGGGGAATTTAGAAAGAATTTTGTAAAGGTAAACTGTTTTAGCGCAGTAAGAGCATCTTTTTCTTGGACACAAAATCACCAGCACGGAGTTCATAAAAATAGACTCCTGATGCAACAATATTACCACTGGCATCTAGTCCGTTCCAATCCAACACATGATGACCGGAACTTAAATGCCGGTTTGTAAGTACATTTACCTGCTGGCCCAAGAGATTATACACAACTAGTTTTGTCATGGATTCTTCCGGTAAGTCAAAAGCAATCCGTGTACTTGGGTTAAAGGGATTGGGATAATTCTGCGCTAAACTGAAAACAGTCGGAAGTGCATCATTATCTACACCCATTTCAGAAGAATTAAACGTAATCGCATTGCTTACATCTGGGTAACTGCATGTAACATCCAAAAGGTCTGGAGCCATAGAAGTGCCGGGAAGTTTTACATTATCAAAATAAAATGTAATAGTGGCAGGTAAGCTTTCGTGTCCATTTGGTGTCTTAAAAGTAAGTTTATACAGAACACCTTCCTCGCCATCACCTGCTGTTTGGGAACGGTTTGTACTATACGCCATTACTTTTACATAATTATTTATTTGGTTACTTAACAACTGAATTGCATTTGAACTGGTTTCGGGATCGCCGTTTTCATCAAAAACATTTTCCAGTTTTTCTCCTTTATGAATAGAACCAAATGCTAGAGATGTCCACTCACCATTACCATCTAAATCTGTGTACGTTTCACCATCATCATAAGAACCATTTCCATTTGAATCTTCATACGGTTCAGGTCCATGATGAAGAAGAAGCCCAGCATCATGATATACATCCATTTGAATACCACGAATAGGTTCATTGTCAACTATTTTTACAATTAAGGTTACTGTTGAATCTTCAGGCATACCCGATAAAGTTGCTTCGAAGCCCAAACAAGCGCACAGACCTGTGGCAATGACCTGTCCAAAATTAGGATTCGGTGTACCATCAGGTAGCAAGGTGCGATTATCTGTATGATAAGCAGAATCTGCAGGGCAATCCAATGCATAGGCAAATCCCACAATAAGTATTAATAGTATTGTTAATCTTTTCATTTTTCTCTCCTGAGAGGAAAGTTACGGTAAAAGTCTTATTTCACCAATAACATCTTTTGTGAACGGTACTGACCGTCCAAGTGTACATTCAATATATATACGCCTGAAGCAGCCTGTGCACCTAAGTCGTTTTTTCCATTCCATTTAATAGTATGAAATCCTGGGTCTATTTCTGTATTCATTAATGTTGCAATCACCTTCCCGGAAATATCATAAACGTAAACCTGCATAGGTCCTTGTACTGGAACATCAATCTGAAATTTAGTTATCGGATTAAATGGATTGGGAGAATTTTTACTTACTGAAAATTTTAACGGAATTAATTCGCCATCTAACCCTAAAGGTTCAATTACTACCATCTGTAGATGTAAAAATGATGAACCCATATTTGTAGTCAAAATCATATCGCCTTCATAAATACCTGGAATCATGGATAAACTATTAAAATTGAAAGTGATGAATTCTGTTTCGCCATTAACCATAATACCATCACCACCAAAAAGATTTACCCAAGAAATATTATTTTCAAATTGATAGATTAGTGAATCCGAACCCGAATAAGTCATCTCCAAATAATTATTGGAGAATTCATCGGGAAATAAAGTATCAATTAGAGTTTCAGTATTTAATTCCAAAAATGAGATACCTGCTACATGGAGATAAGTTGGAAGTAAAATAGTTGTATCCAAAGCTACTTCTTGAAAAGATACTATAGCTGAATAATCACCGCCAATCAGTGATGCACTATCAAACATAATATCCAAATCTATAGAACTGTTTCCCGGTATCTGAATCTCATTTATTGAGGTATAAATCCATTCCGGTCCTATAGGATTTTCCAATAAGCCTGGGCGATAAGTAGAAACCATATCTTCCATCCGATCACCTTGACCAACAGTAAATTGATTCAAACAGGCATCATCTGTATACGTCATAAAATTGTGAATTGGATCAGAACCGGGGTCATTTGGGCACGTATCTGTATTATTGCAATTATAAATATTATTACCATCATCTTCTTGGGGTGTATCACTCACATTGTCATTGTTTGCAGAACAGCCATTTTGAAATGTATGCAATAATCCCAAGTAATGGCCGACTTCATGAGTAGCGGTATCCCCGGCATTATATGGATATGATGTTCCACCAGGAAGGCTTGAATAGAGGATACAAACACCATGCATATAACTTCCTTCCGGCCATTGATACGGTAAATATGACCAACCTAACAATCCAGGCATATTTCCGGAATAAATATTTAAGTGATGAATGGGATCAATATTCAACTGTTGCTTATACACACTTTCGTATTGGTTCATATCATTATACCAATTATCATTCATCGTATAATCAACACTTACTAAGGTGAAAAATATATCATACGGTGCATAGGCATCATTTAAAACGTCAATCTGATCAACGATTACATCATTCGATAAATTCCCAGATCCGGCACTGGAGTGTATAACATGCCATGCAACCTGGACATTTACTAGGTTTCGGATTAGTAAACGATTGGGTCTGTTATTATCAATTTCGTTTTGTACTAATGACAACACATTGGTAGGTGTCGGTGCAGTTCCACAACGGATTCCATCTACCCAATTTCCATTTTCATCCTGATACTGGATATCTGGTTCCATTTCCCTAACAAGAGCTTCATTTTCGGGTTCAAAGAATTGAGCTTGCAATGGCAATGCACGATTAGTATGAGGTTGATCAGAAATACTAATATTAAGAGTCACTGGAAACGAATTATTGTTAGTGATCAAAACAGTTTCAGTGTTTATATCACCAGATTGAATTGTAGTATTTAATGTATCTGGAAAAAGTGTAATTGAATTAGCAAATAAAATCCACGGGATAGTGATTGCAATTAAGATGTGTTTATTTTTTTTCATTTGATTATTATTTTAGTATCACAAGTTTTTTTGTAGCTGTAAATGTATGACCTGATGCTGGTACTGCCACCATCTTGTAAAAATACATCCCAGAAGGTAATCCTGTTGAATTTAAAGTATAATGATAATGACCTGCTTCGAGATTTACATTATTCACTACTGACATGACTTCCCGACCATCAATATCAATAATTGATAAATGGATTCGTGCAGCTTTAGGTAATTCAAAATCAATGTTGGTAATGGGATTAAATGGATTGGGGTAATTTTGGTTCAAGGCAAAATATTTTGGAATATTTAGTTCATTTTCACTTCCAAGTTCTTCACGAACCGTTATTATTATTTCTCTCAATTCACTTACTGTCACTTCGCCATTTAACGAAGTATAGATTCCCCAGTAAACTGATTTATCTTCTACATAACCAAAAATGTCGTATAAATCATCATATGTAATAATAAATGAATTACTCGATAAAATATCATAACTAATTACAGGATCTACTCTATCAACATTTTCGGACAAGAAAAATGATTGAGTTGAACCATCTCCTCCGCCAAGACTCCATGTAAACTCGACGGAATCAGAAGTAGCATCTAGAATAGGATTGCTCATCAATTCGGGACTTAATAAAACTGGTTGTTCTGGGTATACAACATCTGAAAGTAAATAATTCAATACTTGTTCAATCACTGTTTCAGCATCCAAAAATCCATTATTACTATCGTCTATATCTGCTAAATCAAAATTTGACAAAACAGCTCGATATTCTTGAGAAGAATATCTCATCATGGCACCATGATCTTCATCACCGTTGAAATAATATGTGACTGAAGATCTTGGGTCTCCCATCGTCGATAGTGAATCAACTCCAGAAAAATCAAGTGATAATAATATCCAATTCGTTGAATTGACACTTATTGGATCTCCAGGAGTCCCTTTCAGCCATGCTGTACTTCGATTCCCAGCATATCTTAAAAGTAATTTATCATTTAATATCTCTGTATTAGACAGTTGCTCGCCTAAATGATTACCTAATAAAAACAGATTTTTTCCATTATTCAAATGGTCAATCAAGACAGCTTGATCATCTGCTTCTAAGGCATTTGTTTCTACAGAGCCTGTATTCCAAATAATTAAATCTCTTAACTCTAACTGGAGATCAGACAACGAAATATTATCTCGATTTACAACTTCATAACTTTGATTCAAATTTACCAAAACATTTTCGATTGGAGTCAGGATATCATTATCATCATCATCTATAAATATGATTCCGGGGATACCAACATTCATTGCCCAGTCCATATCAAATATATCATTCCCATCTTCGGTTAAACTAAATGTAAATGTAACCATACCATTTTCTATAGATTCGTCAATGACAAATATAAAAGGAGAATTGCTATTGGAAACAGTTTCTCCTGTACTAATACTACTAAATATTACCGTATTCGAAAGCATTGTAAAATCGCTGCTGTTTGGAGGAGATAATTCAAGTATAGCATTATTAAGTGTATATCCATAATTGGTCATTGTAACTACAACCTCTACCGTGTCTCCTGGTTCAGCATAACTGTCACCACTGGATGTTTCAGTTATTATAGATTCTATATTGACCATACTTTGAACAATTTCAGTACTTACTGTATAAACATTATTATTACCATATGTATTTAAAACCATGGGAGAAATAGTCACGTCGGAATAATCACCCCAATTATTTAATACATAAAATCCGTAACCATTCTCATCAATAGACATGTCCAAACCATTATAATTACTGTTTTGATTTGTCAATAATTTCACATACCAATCTGTGTTTGATTCGCCATCAAACGTAATAAGTAGATGGCCCGAACCTGCATTACTATTTACCTTTACATAATTGCAGCCCAAATGATCCGGTTGATCTTCAAAACCAGGACTAAACGTATAACTGCTCCCGCTTCCATTCGCAGTATATGAAGCCGGTGTAAAATTATCTGCTTCTTCATGCTCACCATCGGGATATGAACCATTCGCCCTATAACCTGTAAAGAAATTCCACGCGCTGAACCGTATAAATTCAGTAGATAATGATGAAGATTGGTCGTTAAAAAATGAATTAGCTGCAGTCGTTGCATTTCCGTAGGGTTTTTCCCATATAGTCCGTATTGCATCTCGACCATAATTTTGTTCAATATACAAATTCCATATAATTGATCCATATTGATACAATCCACCCGATTGAAAATAGTCTAAACTCCATGGTGGATTTTGCTGAAATGCTTGCTCGTATCCATTGTACCCATCGAGATCATCATACATCGCTTCTTCAACCCACATTGAAGTACATTCTTTGTACCAAGAACTGCCTACGGTATATGAGTGTTGACTTAGGTGGTGAAGTTCATGAGCTGAAGTCAGTTTATTAAACCTGACAGATAAGCTATTATCCATCCAAATCTGATGATAACTGTTTCCGGGAACATATCCATATACACCTTCCAAGTTTTCTACAGTAACTACAAATTGGGATGCAGTTGTATAATCTAGAGGATTATTGAATCCAAGTGTATCTACTTGAAAAACCAAAGCATTTTCAAAATATTGACCCATGTCTTCGATATAATCAGGTACTCCACTATTATCACCATCGTATTGGCTGGGTGCATCTGACCCAGATGTTTGGTAACCTAAACGAAAATTTCCTTCAGGTGTATAATAATATTCTGTATTTGGATTATTAGATGTTCGTGAAAAATTATTCATACGATTAATTAAATCAGATGGAAATGAATTCTTATACTCTTTTGCTTCAGACATTATATCTGTTCCACAACGTAACTTGTCTATATGAGTAAAACGATAATGGAGAGGTAATGATTCAGGAAGTAAAATAACTCGTGTTTTTAATTCAATGGCATCTTCCAGACTAATTGTGCCATCGTTTAAATCGCTATTTATTAACGTTATCGGATTATTAATACTGAATACCAATTGAACTGTTAAAAATGTAATTAGCAGTAGATTTTTCATTTTATTCTCTAAATGTTGTTGAAATAAAAAGACTCCACTTCATATACGTCTGAAGTGGAGTCTTTCCTCATTGATTTTTGAAATAGAAATCTATTTCATTAAAATCATTTTATTCATTGTTCTGAAAACCAATGATGAGCTTGCAGCATCTATAGCAGTTATTTCATAGAAATACATACCGGTTGATACTTGCTGACCATGGCTGTCTTTACCATCCCAAACCAATGAATAATGTCCCGATGCATAAGATTGGTTCGTTAATACAGCAATCTCACGACCAATTAAATTATAAACTTTGATTGTAACATTCGACTGTTTTCCAATTTCAAACCGTATATTGGTTACCGGGTTAAATGGATTTGGAATATTCTGATAAAGTGCAAATTTATTAGGCATTACATCATCATTAACTCCTAATGAACCCGTTTCCAATGTCAAGGTACGAGAACCGGATTCTACTTCATCAAGTCCGTCAGTTGAAATAACAGACCATGTAACTGTTACAGATGCATTAACATCTAGAATATCAGCAAGATCTGAATATGCAATTTCAACATTGTTTCCAGACGTTGCAGGCAATTCCAAATCTAGGTTATCACTGAATTCGACACGATACCCTATGACATCTCCATCAGGATCTGAAACACTACCCGTCATAAAGACGAAAGAGAGTGTGTCTGTAAATATATTTCCGGAATTAATTGAAACTGTATCATTATCTGCAGGTGAAATAACCGAAGGTGCAGACGATGGTCCACCAGTTCCCATTAACCAATCATATGAATCTGAAAGCAATGCCGAAAAATCAGCTCCTGCTTCAATTGGGAATGCAAAATACACTGTTTTAAATGGTGCATATTTTCCCATACCATTGTACCGAACAGCCATTGAGTTAAATGAAGTTGTACCTGTGAAAATACTTGCAGTATTATCTTCGTCATTAGCAGATACAAAATCACCCCAGTTTGAAAATCCTATTGCTTCATAATCCAAAGGTCCGTAAGCAGAAGAACTCCAAGCATCTGTAACAGGGTCATCTGTTACGCCAGTCATCTCTAAATCACCTGTACCGTTAGTTCCATCACTGGGATCATTTATATAGGTACCTAAACCAAAATAATCATAGGCAAAATCTCCCGCTAAAAATGTTCCACTCTCGGGCAAATTTGTAGAATAGAAATAATCCATTTCAGAGAAAAGCATACGGCCACCTCTATCAAAAAATTCACCATAGCCAGCTAAATCACTGCCCGTTGTAGGCATGGACGTATTACCCCATCCATATTTAACAATTAGCTCAAAGTTTGGATAATTTACGACTGATTTATCAATCCCATCATGATCACTTGAATTCCAGATATAATATGCTGTTTGATGATTTCCCAGAAGGATTGGGTTTAACCCATTGGCACCTGCATAAATACTATAGGGTGCTGTTGCATTGGTCGAATCGATTGTCCCTTCTTGAACCACTAAAGTCTTTTGCAGTGAAATTGGTTCAGGTACGCGGACAAAACTCCCGGTATTGCCGCTAAACTCTCGACCGGTTACATCTTTTGCGTGAACAAAGTAAGTTGCTGTATCTCCTTCATCCAGAGTAAGATCTACATAATAGCGATCCGTATTATCAGCATCTTGCATCATGGGAATTTGTTCAACCGGTGATTGACCGGAAGCATCATTGATCCAAACATTAAGGGTACATGCGAAGGCATCACCATCCAAATCAACAACATCTGCCCAGATTGTGCTGGTTTCACGGAATGTATCACTCAAATTTGCCATTTCTTCTACCATGGGAGGAACAGCATCATATTGAACAACAACTTGTAAAATATGAGCATACCAGTCATCGTTTCCTGTCCAAATCATATACCATGCTCCACCTGGTTCTAGAGAGTGCAAAGTTGAGCGGCTTGGTGCGGGACCTTCTTCAGATACATAATGAGATACGCCATCTTGATAAATCGTTGCAGCACCACTATAACCTGCCCATATATACAGGCGATCATCCGGATCATCTAATTGACCAGAACCGGTTCCCGATTCTATCAAAACACCATCGCCAAAAAAAGCAACAAAATCCATCACATTCCAACCCGTTCCGGCAGGAGCATTCCATGGGTCCCAATCACCCGATGTATCAAAATGATTTGCTGGAACACTTGTATGAAAAGTTGTTGGTGTAGGAAATTGAGTTAATTCCTGTAAAGTAGAAGTATATTCATCATTAGGTCCCACATTAGGATCACCGGGATATTGAGACCAGCCTACATCTTCTACGCCATCACCATCTTCATCAACCCATAAATATGCTGGACCATAAATCCAACAATTGACTGCTCCACCTGCTTCATTCATGACATGCATTTCATTTATTTTACCAGATGTTAATAAATGAAAACGCATTATAATAGAATCATCACCTGTTGTTTGATAACCAGCCATAAAATCACTATAGCTGTCAGGAGAAACAGGGTCGTAATAGATGGTAATTGTATCCATTATTGTCCGCTGATTTCGTTGATCATCATAATGAACACCTAAATTATGCTGCCAAATGCCTTCCCGCACGACCATTGAATATTCTGATTTATCAGCAGGTTCAAGGCTTGACTCTGATGGAGAATAATCATTGTTGCGAGCAAAAAGAGCACCGACAACAAATATCATTATTAAACCAATTAACTGTTTTTTCATTTTTCTACTCCTTCTTCTTGTTTATTTATCCAAACTCATAGATGTATCGTCACTCCAAATGAGTGTATTGGATTGAAATATTTATGCCCTTCAAAAGCATAAGTAAGCCAGATGCTTTGATTAAATACAGGTTTTAAATTTAGACCAACGCCGCCACTAATTCCACGCATATTTCCATTTAGATCTTCATCGCTCAAATCTGAATTAATCAAAGCTGTCATGTTTCCATGACCTAAAGCAACATACATATATTCAAAATAATGATATTCAATTCCAAAAGAAAAATATTCACTCTGATCTACAATATTATGCAAGGAAGCACTGGTAATAATTTCACCTGGAATTAATGCGCTAAACTCCATTGAAAAGCCTAATTCGAATGCTGTTGGCAATGAATATGCTTCGGAAGATAATTCAATTTTCACATCTTCATCCTCAAATACATTATCTGTCAAACTAGTCAACTGCTGCAAATTTTCACCAGTATAACGCATATCACTACCAAAATTTCTAAACGCAAATCCAATAACCAAATGATTGAGAATTCCTGTTTTGTATAATGCACCCATATCAAATGCTAAGCCTGATGAACTTAATTTATCAATAGATTGTGAAATATATTTAGCAGTAATACCACCACTAAACTTATTGGTAAATTTTTTGGCGAAAGAAAATTGTCCGGCCAAGTCATTGGCGGTAAACATTCGCCCTGTTCCAGTTGGATTTTCTTCAGTTGTTTCCTCCATCTCGCCAGACAACAAACCAAAAAGTGCTACAGAAAAAGAACCGAATGGAGTTTTATATGCGAATGAAACCTGTTCGAACTTTAAATCAACATAATAATCAATATGTGTTGCATAAAATTGAGCATTTTTGATGGAAGCAATGGAAGCAGGATTGTAATAAACAGCTTCCAATAAACCCGGCCTGGCAATAAGGCTTCCACCATTAGCCATTCCATGTGAACCATTGTTGATTTGTAAAAATTTAGCTCCGGCACTTCCCTGTCCAGAGAATATAAAATTCGATATGAAAATAATGCCGAATATAATTTTCAACGAAATAGATTTATTCTTGTGTTTATTTATCATATTTATGGTCCCAATACAACTGCGAACTTACCTTCATGAGTAACAGATTTTCCAAATAACGTACCTTTAAGTTGATATAAGTAAAGACCGCTTGCAACTTTCAAGCCTTCAAAATTTCTTAAATCCCAACTTAAAGTTCCTTCTTCATCTTTAACTTCATTTTTACCCACAATTCCATCTTTTTTAAGCGTTGCAACCCATTCGCCGGCAACATTAAAAATCCTAATTGTACATTCTGAAGGTAAATGCCTGAAATCAATATGTTGGTTAAATCGATTTTTATCCCAAATAGCTCGGATGATATATGGATTGGGTACGACCCTGATATCGTCTAATGAAGCGGATTGAACTTTATCAAGCATATTTACAGTATAAAAACTGAATTTATCTCCAGTCGTTATGGGGCGTGAAGTATTAATAAATAACGTATCAGGCAGGTTGGAAGAAATTGAATTAGGAGGAGATAAGGCATCTCCACCTACCACATTTTCATCAAAGGGTAAAAAGTTTACAGAAAAAGCACTGGGACTAACAGATGAATCACCCATGGCTTCTCGAGAAATTATGTTGAAAGAATTTTTTGTATTGGCTCCTGCATCCTCATCCAATATCCACCATAAAAAGTTTTTTTCTAAAATCCGAGTTGTATTAAAGGATGTGTTTTCTTCATTGAGTGACCTGTTATGAACTTTTATGGGGAGTTTCTGACTCCGAAAACTAGTATCTCCACTTTTTTCCTTTAAAAATGACCAAGCTGAAATTGGAGCATCAAGTGAGTCATTTTCACCGTAAAAAGTGATGTAATAATCATAAGGATCAATTTGCCCTGGAGAAACATCAATACGAAAAATACTTGTTCTATCTGTTGTAATACTCCAAAATACAGAATCAATAGCCATTGGGGGATTTGTTACACGGAAAATAAATCCATGGTCTGATGCAAGCACTGACCCATCTTCTGCCAAAGTATTTGTTGAAACACTATATATAACACCCGGTTTTAATTGCCCGGTTTCTTCATTATCAGAGGTATTTACTAAAATCGTTGGGTTATATTGGTATTGAATTGAAACACTGCTTTCTCCTAACAATCCAACTTCGCTTAAAGGAATATTAATGATTGCATTTGCATAATCAATAAATACAATGATCGTATCTGTGCCTATAACCGTTTGGAGGGTACCATTCTCTTGATCTGTTAAAACGTTTGATCCGGCTGTTAACATAACAGACCCCGGTACAACAACACCTAATTTTCTTATAGCATCGTCTTCATGTATAGTTGCAATCGCAAGTGTTTCTACATATGCTTCATTTAATATAATAGACGAAAGTTGATCTGCAATTCCAATATTAGTTTCGGTTGAATCAAACAAAATTCCATAGTCAGCTTCAAATTGGTCCAATGTGGGATCATTTTTATAAAATTTAATATTATATTTATGTCCTTTTAGATTTTCAAATTGTAGAATTGCTTTTTGGAATTCACTAGTAGAAGGTCCTTCATGCATTGCGTCAGAAATTTCAGGTTTACCGGCTAATTCGAGTGGCATATGTTGAGGTGAAACAGTTGTCATATTCTGATATACACTGCTTTCGAGTTCTGGAATACCGGTTGCTGGGTCTCCCCTATCATAAGCAGTAACAGAATAATAATAAGTCATCCCATCAATAAGATCATCATCGTCTATTAAAGTATAATTTAAACCGGTTTGATCTCCGATATCTTTCGCACCAAATGAATTGACTATAAATATATCACCGACTTGAGGGTCAAGAGATTGTTGTTGGATTTCTGATTCACTTATAATACCATCTTGATCTAAATCTTGATATTCACCATTCATTATACGAACATAAAAACCATCCAAATAAATAAAGTATCCTGAACGATACAAGTCTATATCTGTTAATGTTCCACTTTGAGCTTTCATTGCTGAACTATCAAAAATAGCATATGTCCGATATCCTTGACCTTGAGTCATGGCAGCTATATTTGGTTGAACCAACTGTTCTTTTGTAATATTATAAATCACCATTCTCAACGTGTCTACAGTAGCACCATCGACCTCTATTTGATCAGAAATAAATTCTATCGAATACTTACTTTCCACAAAACGGTCACTAATTTCTTCAATAGCTGAAATTGCATTTATATCTCCAGAACCAATAGGTCCGATAAAATTCCCAATTGCATTTGAAATACCTACTGAATATTCCATTGTTCCAGACCATTCTGAACTATCATCCGCAAGATCATAGTCAGCAATCAAATCCCAGTCGTCTTGTAATCCAGTATTTGATTTATACACACGATACCCTGCAAAATCAATTTTACCGGTAAAAGGATCTATAACCGTTTCAGGAAAACTATCCCAAGACAAATAGACCGCTTCATGAGCAGGTTGTACTGATAATGCTGGTGAAGGCGGTGGTTCAGCGCCAATATATCCGGATTGATGTTTTTGAACAGCAGCAAGGGTATTATTTTTTAAATCCGATAAAGATGTTCCTGCAACAATTGCAATTGTAGTGCTAATTGTTTCTCCGGGTTCTAAACGAATAACCGGTCCACTCGTACCAAGTTGTCTAACATCTTGCGGTGTTTCAAACACTTCAAAACTATCTACAAGTGATAATTGAAAATATTTCAAATGGTCCACTTCATCATCATCTACATCACCTGGGTGACCTTCACTCTGACCTAAATCCGAACGAATCCATGTTTGAAATCCGGTTAAACCAATTTGCCAATCATTTAATTCGTTTCCTGCCGGAGGAATGCCATTTGCAGGATCGCCAATTGAGTCAACGGGTGTTTCAACAAAAACACAACCTACATAACCCGCAGATGTAGGCCAACCGGTTTCTTGCAAATCTGAATCATAAGAATATCCCAAATTCAAACTGCGGTCAAAACCAATTAAATCATCATCTGCATAACCAACATCATTATCCATAAAATATCCCACAAATACACTATCCAGAGGAAAATCGTTCATGTTTGTTATTTTATAATCAATATATAAATAGTCATCTGTTGTCCAAGAATAAGTGCGCTGCTCTATTCGAACACCCAATCCTAAAACATCATACCCCCTAGTCCAAAGAAATTTACCATCATATTCTTCAACATAATCCCCATAAACACAATACGTATCTTCATCAGATATAATATCGCCATGAATGTTGCCATTTTCGTCCTGACGGTAAGGATTAAGTAAGATTAAATTTGAATCCAAACTTCCGGAAGTTGATTCCAAAAATTGGCGACGCCAGGTATTTATTCTTTTATAATCCAGACGAAATATTGTATCTGCTTCAGGTAAATAATAATCGCCCAATTGAGGAACAAAAAATGACCAAGGATCCTGATAATCTTCTATAGCTTTATTTTTCTGTCCAAAAAGAAAATCACCTTCATTTTCTTCCAATTTCCCGTCATTTATAGCATTTATCGATTGGTTAGATTGCCACAATTTGGAAATGGAAGACATTTCAGAATAATATGCAGTCGTAGCCACTCGAACATTGCTAATTCGATTACCATCAACAATAACAGATTTATCATCCGGTGTATCAAAATGTTCAGATTTAGCACCTACCCATAAGCCCGCGCCCCAAACATAAAATTGATTAGTACCTTTTGGAAATTCACCCGTCCGTCCATTATAAGCACCAAAACCAAGAGGAAACATACCATCATATCCTGCCCAACCCGGAGGTGGTTCAAATACTCCGTTTTGTCCAGTATTACTTAATGTATATTGAGTAAAAAACCCAGCGCCAACCCATGACAGCGTTGCATCCGGAACCATGTCTAAATCCATTGTTTTTGACATAGGATTGATATACACTTTTTCCATACTTGGAATTAATCGTCCATAAACACTTCCCAAAAGACAACATCCTACAATGAATAAAATTATAAATCGTTTCATATTTTTAAAATTTCTCTATTTTTAGAATGAAAGACTAATACCTAATCGAACAATTCGGGGTGAAGAATAGTTGTAAGGATTTTCCAATAATTCTTTCCAAAGAGTCAAATGAGCATCGTATGCTTCCTCAGGTGATTGAAAAACTCTTCCAGTCTCTGGATCTTTTTGCCCAACATATCTTAAATAGCTATTCCGCTCGAAAACCGGTGGTCGACCATTTGTATCGGGCTCACCACTGAACGGATAAACATACGTCGTATTTTTCCAATTGAATACATTACGTAAATCAAGATAGATACTAACAAATGCTAGATATTTCTCAATCCTCAAATCAATACGTTTTGTCCCAGGCATACGTTTGGATCCTAATTCGAGCGGTTTACCATATTGATCCTGCGGTGTATAAGGAGGTCCCGTCGAAAAATTGGCTTGAACATTAAAGTTCCAATTTCCCAACATTAGGCCTCTTATCGTCTTGCTTGTAGGTGGAACATAATAATTCAAATTGGTTTTCAACGAATGGCTTACATCAAATTCCAAAGGATATTCTTTTGAGGGTAATGGGCGATCAGATTCATAAATGTAGAGATAATAAAATTCCCTATTACTTGATCCTGTCCCTTTTGCAGAAAGATATGAATAGGAAATATCTCCAGATAAATTATAAAACTGGTTAAACTTTAATTTAAAGTCGACCCCTTTGATTTTTGCAAAATCTTCCATCTCTTGTGTTGTTACAGTAGCAATCGTTCCATTAAAAACAGCAGTATTTGTCCGCGTTGCCAGCAGATTTAATACATCTTTATAGTAAGCTGTAATCTCCAAGCCAAGTTTATCAGTAAATTTATGTATCAAGCCAAATTGATATTGAACAGTCTTTTCCGGTTTAATATCCGGATTTCCTATCAAGGGTAAACCACTTGTTAAATCAGCATAAATATTTTGATATATTTCACCATATTCGGGCATTTGGAAAAAGTAACCGTAATTCATATACAAAGCTGTTTTATCTGAAGCACTAAAATTCAAACCCATTCTTGGGCTAAATTGAGATTTGATACCTGCAGGTGAGCGATCTACATCACCATCTCCATCCACATCAAAAACATCAGTGTTATCAATTGCATCTGCATTGGGATTGAAGTAATCCCAGCGAACACCGGTCATGGCAATAAAATCTTCATATTCAAAGGAATTTTCTAACCAAGATGCGGCGGCTAATGGTTCATAATTATATGAATCAAAATATGGGTTCTGATTGGCAAATTGTATATCCATATACTCCATAGCACTCTTTTTTACCATTAACCCAAATTTTAGTTGATTTCTCAATGACCACTGCGAACTCAAATGGAATTCCATTCCCTTATGTGAAGAAATCTGTCTATGACTCCGTGGTCTTCCTGGTCCATAAGTAAAAACATTAAATAAATCTCTGTCCCAATACCAGCCATTATGAATATTTCCATTATATCCCCATAAATCATGGGTCCGTTTATATTCTTCATTTCCTAACAAATATTCTGAATAATCAGTATCATCAAAAACCCGTTGATTTGATGTAGAATCATTAGAATCATAAAAAATAGAATTATCCTGTTGAAATGCCGGTATGTACCAATAGTCTGAGCTATGCCATCTTTCGTTGTATGCATTCGTACGGTCTGATTCACTCGTCCATAGTCCTGAAGAAATATTATATTGATTTTTTTCCTTGAAATAATAATAATAAAACGCCTGATATTCTGGATTTAAGGATGATACAGCTAATGGATTTGATTCTGTAGCACCAGCAATTTGATCGAATGTAAAATATTCACTTGAAATTAAAGGAAGACCACTTTCATCCGTAATATCATTCCATTGCCGGGTTTTAGGGTCATACCATCCTTTGGCTACTGCATAATCCACCCAATCAAGCCGTGTGGAAATATATTTAAAATCTTTGTAACTTTGATTTCCATTGGAACCAAATTCATTATAAGGCTCATGAAACCAGACCATTAATCTCCAAGCAGATTTATCCCCTATTACATTTTGAATTTGTAAACTGAGTCTTCTGTGACCTTCAATTGTTTGATAATAATCATCCAACCAACTCCCTTTGCTTATGGAATGAGAATAACTATTACGTGATTCTTTCGAATAACTTCCCGCAAGAGTCATATTCATTGTTGTCCATGACGGAGAATAAACGACCTTAAATGTTCCTTGGGGTAAGGTATAGTCGCTATGCTTGATTTTAACAAATCGTGGATTTCTGATATCTCCAGACAATAATGAAGTAGATGTATAAAAGGACATAGTATTGCTAAACCCCGGGACAGGTCCGCCAATACCAATATTATATTTTGAATAACCTGTATTTAGAATATTTTCTTGACTAAATATTTCATCTGTTTCCACAATGACCATTCCTGAATAACGATCTTTTTTTCCTGATTTCGTAACAATATTTACGACTCCGGACATAGCTTCACCGTATTCAGCTGAAAAACCGCCGGTTGAAATAACAATATTGTCAATTGCTTCTTTATCCAGTTCAATCCCTTGGGAGCGATCTACAGGATCATTCGTTTGAATTCCATCAACAAAATATGCAACTTCACCACTTCTTCCACCTCTTATATGGATTCCTCTTGATCTACCAGACTCCGTTTCAGTTACACCTCCGGAATTTGCCAATACACCTTGGAAATCACTTACAGGCATTTTATTAATATCTTCACCACTTAATTTTAACTGGGTTGTTACAGTTTTAACTTTCACAATACTTTCACTTGCATCTGCAAAAACGGTTACTTCCTGGCCTTCTATTGCTTCCACATTTAATGGGAATTCGAGCTCGAGTGTTTGCCCGGGAACAATGGTTAATCCATTAAACTGTAAAGGTGCATAACCGATATATGTTGCCTTTAGATCATAACTCCCTGCAGGTACATTTGGAATCACAAAATACCCATTTACATCTGTCATGGCTCCACGACCTGTTGAAATAGGTAATAAAACAATATTTGCACCCATGAGTGGATCTTTTGAATTTTTATCAAAAACTTTACCGCGGATTTTACCTGCAACTCTGTCTGACTGTGCAAGCAATGGAATCTGAAATACAATTAATATAGTTAAAATTAGTGCCGAAATGTATTTATTCATTTTTTTTTCAATTATTTGATTGTCTATATTGAATACGAAGTTAAATTAAAATTACTTACATACTTAATATAAAATTAAATTTGATAAATGATCTCATCAAATGCATTATATCTTATTGCGCTTTCCATAGATTCTCTGAATAACTATCTTACAAAATTGATTGTGAGATTGTTAAATTAATACAATGGTAAAGGAATGTAATATTATAACAGAAATGAAAGACAAAAACAACAATTAACCTTGTAAAGGAATTTTCAATGATTAAAAGATCAATTATAATAATACTCTCAACAAACGTTTTATGGGCAATCAGCGCCTATCCTGGGATTATTACACTTCATCAACCTGACGGAACATCTTTTGAATCTTATATTAAAGGAGATGAATGGGCTAGTTGGCATGAAACTCTAGATGGATGGAGTATAACAAAAAATGATAGAAACGTGTGGGTTTTCGCTGAAGGAATTTCCGGACGATTTCTTATTCCGGGTAATTCTGTTGTTGGTCAGAATCAGCCACCTGTTTTTATTGAAAAATATTTAAAACCCATAGCAGAGAATAGACAGGTACATCAATCAAATATCAATCTAAATTTTGCGCGAACAGATACATTTAAAATTCCCGTCATTTTTTTCCAGTTTCCTGATCTAAATGCCATATATTCATTGTCTGATATTTATAATGTTTTTAACCAAGAAGGTTATGGCTATCCTGACCAGCCAAATTCCGGCAGTTTCAGAGAATTCTATGAAGAAATTTCTTATAATCAATTCAGCCCTGTGTCATCGGTTGTTGGCGTTTTTACTGCTCCACACAATCATGATTATTATGGACATGACGGTGCAAATTATGGAACGCGAGTACGTCAATTAGTCCGAGCTATGGTGGATTCAGCTGAAGCAGCCGGTTTTGACTGGTCACAATTTGATAATGACGGTGATGGAGATGTGGATGGTGTTACCTTGGTTCATTCTGGCATTGGTGCTGAACAAGGTGATGGTTCAAACATCTGGTCTCATCGTTGGTCAATGGGCAACAATTCTGTTAATTACGATGGAGTACTTATAAATGACTATAATATTAATCCAGAAATTCAAGGTAGTAATATTGTAGCTATTGGCGTTTTAGCACATGAATTTGGTCATATTCTCGGATTACCAGATTTATATGATACAGATTATTCATCGGCAGGAGCCGGGAAATTAGCTCTTATGGCAAGCGGCTCTTGGGGGACATCTGGTTCTTCTCCTTGGTATCCATCAGCTATGAATGCCTGGTGTAAAACTGAATTGGGCTGGTCAAATGTTGTCGAGCTAACTACAGAGCAAACAGGTGTACCTCTGGAACAGTCCTATTCAAACAATTTAATCTATAGGGTCGATAACCCTTATGATAACAGTGAATACTGGCTGGTCGAAAACAGACAGAAAAAAGGTACAGATAACCTCATGCCTTCACCGGGTATGTTGTTCTGGCATATTGATAATGAAAAAACATCAGGCTGGACACCCAATAATGATGAACCGCATTATGGCGTTGGTCTTGAACAAGCCGATGGATTATTTCATTTGGAAAACAATAATGCCAGCGATGGCGGAGATCCTTATCCGGGATTTACAAATAACCATGCATTCACACATTGTACCACACCTAGCACAGTTAGTTATTATTTTGATCCATCCATGGTTGCTTTTACTAATATTTCTGACTCTGATTCAATTATGTCCTTTGATCTATCATTCACAGATGTGGAGATAGGATCAATGAATGCTGTCGGATTTGGAGATGCATACGCTATTGGGTATATTTCTATATCAATGACTAATAATACTCCAATTAATGAATTGACATTTAAGCTGGATCAAAATCCAAATATTTTAGTCATTGAAGCAGTTGAAACTACGGGTCGTGCAAGTGCAGATTCCATCATTTTTGATGGTGAGCATATTGAATTAGTAAATCCAAACATTCCTCAAGGTAATGGTGAAATTTTGACTTTAACTATTTTTGCAAATACAGGTATAGACTTGACAGTAAACTTGGATTTGAAAGAAATAAACTCCAGTGATATTTATGGTAGTCAGGTTTGCTTTACGATCGATTCAAGTACATATCTCACCTATCCTATTTATCAAAGCATTTATATCGATACTATCACAGCAGATGCAGGTTCTTCTGCACTGATTCCTGTCAATTTTGACAACACGATTCCAATTCGCTTAATGGTAGTAAAATTAGAAGATTCTCCTGACTATCTTTTCCCTGCTGAAGAATATTATACTGATCAAAATAACAATGGTGACTATGATTTGGGAGAACCTTACGAAGATACAAATGGTGACGGCGAATGGACTCCTATCGTTCAAACAACTGAACGTACTTCAGACATGAATTTGACTTACAATCTTACGAATGACGCCATTATTTTAACCGGAATTTATACCAGTGATTCAATCGCAGTTGATGATGGACCTGTTTTTAAAGTAAATGTTTTTGTCGACAGTACTGCTCCAGCAGGGAATATTGATCTTTCGATTGGAACTGCGAATCTTATAGATATTTTTGGATATTTATTAGAAAATGAAATTACTGATGGTGTGTTTATTGTAACTGAATTAAGTACGGAAAATGAGGGAATTATTCCCACTAAATTTTCCATGTCATCTAATTATCCAAATCCATTCAATCCTGTTACAAATGTGGACTTCACCGTACCGGAAGTTTTAGACGTTTCTTTTGCTATTTATTCATTATTGGGTCGGGAAATTATGTCCCAAACAAATACATACCAGCCAGGGACGTATAAACTCACTTGGAACGGTCGGGACCAAAAAGGGAACGATTTGTCCTCCGGTGTATATCTATTGAAAATGGAAAGCGGAAATTTCCTGGAAACCAGGAAACTAGTGTTAATGAAATAAGGAAGTACTTACGAATAGAAAATAATCTATGCCGATTTCCTCCGTCGTCGATAAAGAGGATCTTTATTTTTTTCAATCACATCCTTTGTGATAATGATTTTATGAACACCATCCATTTCGGGAATATGATACATAATATCCATCATGGCTTTTTCCAAAACTGAACGTAATCCACGCGCGCCGGCTTGATGCTCATACGCTTTTGTAATGACGGTCTTGAGAGCGTCTTCCCGAAACTCCAATTCAATCCCTTCCATACGGAAGAGTTTCTGGTATTGTTTTACCAATGAATTTTTTGGCGATATCATCACTTCGTACAATTCTGCTTCAGTTAAAGAATCCAACGTTGTGATTACCGGCAGGCGTCCAATTAATTCCGGGATATAGCCAAATTCAATAAGGTCCTTTGGTTTTATTTGAGCTAAAACACCCTGGCTTTCAGCGAGTTTACGTTTTTTGCTGCCTCCGAATCCTATTTCCCCTTTACCGATACGCCGGGAAATAATGGCATCCATCCCTTCAAAAGATCCACCGCAAATAAATAAAATATTTTTCGTATTCACCGGAATTAAACTTTGCTCTGGATGCTTACGCCCGCCTTTCGGAGGTACGTTGGCAATCGTCCCTTCCAGTATTTTCAGAATTGCTTGCTGCACACCTTCTCCCGACACATCACGCGTTATGGAACTGCTGGGTGACTTACGGCCAATCTTGTCAATTTCATCAATGTACACAATACCCTGTTCGGCGGAATTGATACTGTAGTTCGCTACTTGAAGTAAGCGTACTAGAATATTTTCTACATCTTCACCCACATAACCGGCTTCTGTCAGGGATGTTGCATCTGCAATAGCAAAAGGCACAGATAAAAATCGAGCCAACGTTTGGGCGATGAGCGTCTTCCCGGTCCCCGTGGGACCGATCATAAGAATATTGCTTTTTTCAATCTCTACACCATCATCCACGTCATTATAAAAAATACGTTTATAATGGTTATGGACAGCCACCGCCACAGACTTTTTTGTATCTTCATGGCCAATAACGTATTGATCAAGGTATCCTTTTATTTCCGAGGGACGTGGAAGAGTTTTATGCTTGGACGCCGGTGCAGGCGCATCCGGAATAAGATCTCGAGCAATTTCGGAGTGTCTGGCCGGATCAGTTTTCATTTTATTTCCTGGATGCCAAAACAGAGTCAATGATACCGTATTTTTTAGCTTCATCGGCGCTCATAAAATAATTGCGATCTGAATCTTTTTCAACTTTGGTAATTCTTTGCCCAGTTTGTTTAGCCAAAATTTTATTCAGCTTACTTTTGAGACGAATAATCTCATCGGCCTGAATTTTGATATCGGTGGCCTGACCCTCTGCTCCACCTAATGGCTGGTGAATCATAATTCGGGAATTGGGCAGCGCCGAGCGTTTCTCTTTCTTTCCACCGGCCAAAAGAAACGCACCCATACTGGATGCCTGTCCCATGCAAATTGTGGCTACATCAGGCTTGATATAATTCATAGTATCAAAAATGGCCATCCCCGAGGTGATATATCCTCCGGGAGAATTGATATAAAGATAAATATCTTTATCGGGATCTTCCGCTTCCAGAAATAAAAACTGGGCTATGATCAATGAAGAAACATTATCGTCAATCGGTGTGCCCAAAAAGACGATACGCTCTTTGAGCAATCGTGAATAAATGTCATAAGCCCGTTCGGTGCGGCCGGTCTGCTCCACCACCATGGGAATGAGTTGTGCAATTTCGTTTTGTTGTTTAGTCATGTGTGTGCGCTTCCTGCTGGCGGAGGTCCTTCGTCTTCACATCCACCTCTTTTATTTTAGCAAATTGATGGAGGTAATCTAATATCTTCTTTTCCATTAAATCATCCTCAATTCTTGTACGGTTGCTGGGTTTCTTATAATATTTTTCGATCTCATTTTTATGATCAGGCGAGCGGTCCAGCAATTTCTGGATCTCTGTCTGAACATCTTCTTTGGTCACTTCAAGTCCATTTTCGTTAATGACAGCTTTGCGTACCAAGAACCACTTCATGTTCCGTTCCGCAACCGATTGATACGTTTCCCGCACTTTGGCTTCATCCACTTCCTCTGCGCCGGCTTGACCGGATTGCTTAATGTCTTCCACCATATGCTCCAGATACGATTCCACCATGGAGGGTGCAAATTCCGGATTCACTTTTTCGATTAACGCATCGGATAATTGACGCTCGAATGCCTCTTCGCTTCGGTGTTCATAATTATCTTTAATGCGTGTTTCCACATTTGCTCGGAGTTCAGATTCTGTTGTGGCATTGGGATCGACTTTCTTTATGAATTCTTCATTGATTTCCGGTAACACTTCTTTTTCCACATTTATCACAGAAACTTCGTATTCAGACTTTTCGCCTTGTTCATTTTCCGTAAGATACATTCGGATTTTATCTTCTGCTTTGGCACCTTTGAGCTTGTCCAGATTCTCATCCTTGATCACGCCGCCGCCCACTTTTAAATATTGTTTTTCCAGTTTTTTTCCAATAATGGGTACACCGCTGGGATCCAGTTTTTGGAGATCTGCTAAAATAAAATTCCCTTCTTCTGCACCGGTCTCTACCGTTTCCATTGTGGCGTGGTTGCGTCGTAGATCGCGGATGACATGGTCAATATCTTCCTGATCATAAATGTAATTTGTTTTTTGTACTTTAAATGCCCGCTTCCGGAGTTTGGGCAAAATGATTTTTGGTTCGACTTCAAATTTTGCTGTAAAAGACATATCACTTTCATGGTGGAAATCTACTTTTTCCACTGCTGCTTTATTTACGGGTATAAGGTCTTTTTCCTTGAGTGCTTGTAAATAATATAAATTTAAGGCATCCTCCACAAAGTCCGCTTCCATAGCCGGCTTGAATTGTTTCATCAAAACCTTCATGGGTACCTTACCCGGACGAAAGCCAGGAAGATTTACTTTTTTACTAAATTTTTTGGCGTGTTTATTAAATCCCTCTTCAAGTTCAGCCCAAGGGACTTGGACGGACATTTCCCGGGAATACGAATTTTTTTCTTTTACATTTATTTCCACAATTTCCTCTTAAAAAAACGGGTGGGAATATAGTTTAGTTGAAGGGTATTTCTTTAAGGAAAAAGAGATTTATTTAGATGTTATGTTAATAATATTACTCCTCTATATAATAAATACATCCCTCCCATTTGAATGATATGATATATATCGTTATGGTTAAAATGTTTATGGAAAGCAAATCCGCTTTGCTGCACAGCCGCTCCGGTTAATGCCACAACAATGCTGACCATAACCAAACCAGTGCCGTCGCTGTTGAATTTCAGATAAGAATAGAGCATTAATAGAAATAATACCAGCATAGCCGGTGCATAAAAACGGATCACAGTTTTGAAATCATCATTTCGTGTAATAAGTATCATAAAAACGATTAAACCTAATAAAGGTAGCCATTTCAGCCAATTCATCGTTATGAAAGGCACCACGTGGTAGAGTCCGCCCATGAGCATAAAAAATGTTGTAATACCGATACAGTAAAGGGTAATTCTCCAAATAAATGTATGAATACTTTGAGGAAGATGTGGACCAATGCCATGAGTCAGGGCTCCGAATAATCCTGCCAGTCCCATAAAGAAAAACACCAGCATAAAATGTAAATGCACACTCATGAGCTTGGTGGCGTAAATACTATAAATTTCCCGGGCGAAGTATAAACCCAGACCAAAAATGAGCAGATCAGTAATCGCCGTCATAGGTTCGAAGATGAGCGGTTTATTCATTTGGCCCACAACTCCGTTTTATGGTATGATATACTATACGCACTCCCATCATTAAATTGTCCACAGAAATTCGTTCATCAATTCCGTGAATAGATTGAATATCGGCTTCATTAACCATCACAGGTAATAGTCCGTATGTATTTACTCCCTTGGCCTGGAAAAATTGAGAATCTGTGCCGCCAATTGTCATAAAGGGCATTACCACAGCATCCGGTTTTTCCCTTTGTAACTCATCTTGAAGTATATGAAAAAAATCTGTATTCCAATCAGAAACATATCTGTTTTCCGGTTTGCGTTTTGTTATGAATTGGACTCTGTTATCATTCACTACATATTTAAGGTCATCTAAAAAGTCATCGGGTTCCACGTGGGGTAATAACCTTATATCCAAGGTTGCAGTTGCTTTTTCAGGTATAATATTTGTCTTGTACCCCGATTCAAGGATGGTTAATGAAACTGTATTGCGGAGCATTGCATTGGTAGACACACTTGTTCCTGCAACTGCACCTCCGGCAAAATATCGAACCAAACCATTGTCCAAATTTTCCATTACAAATCCTTTTCCTCCGCCGATTTTTTCACCCAGACGATTAAACATTTCATCCATAACCGGATTCACTTCCACCGGTGTGTTCCAGGAAATGATTTTTGATAGAGCCTTAATTAGTACTTCATTTGCATGATCTTTGTATGGTCGCATGCCATGACCCGATTTGCCTTCAACAACCATTTCCACCCAGAAGGATTTTTTCTGGGCAACGGCTATGGCAAAAGCAGTGGCTCCCGGGAAAGAGTCTTTCGATCCGATTCCTCCTTCGTCCCATACCCATTCCGGGTCCAATTTATCCCAGTGGTTTTTGATCATCCAAGATGCACCTAATGGTCCCAATATTTCTTCATCAGCTACAGCCAAAAATTTGATGGTTCTTTCCGGCCGCCACCCTTCCCGATGGAGCTGCACCATTGCCATCAAATCCATGATACCCAAACTTTTCATGTCCAGTGCTCCCCGGCCATAAACAATGTCATGTTTTAATTCACCGTCAAATGGTTTTTCGCTCCAAAAATCTTTGTCAACAGGAACCACATCCATATGGTTGAGCAAGAGGAGTGGTTTTAATTCGTGGTTCATACCCGGAAGTTCTGCCAGTACATGCATTCGCCTTGGATCTTCCTGTACAGTGAAGGTTTCATACGGAATCCCTTCATTTGCGAAGATATCCCCAAACCATTTTGCCGCACGCCGCACATCACCGGGAGGATTACTTGTATCAATCCGAAGGTATTGCCGAAACAGTTCTACAGTTTCGCTGCGGACTTTTTCCCAGTTGGGTTCTGCCTTGGCCAGTGTAAAAAGACAGATGAGTAATACAATCTTATTCATTTATACCACATTAGAGTATTTACAATTTAATATAAGAATTAATTCACTTCCCCCAGTAATAGGGAAAATATAAGGGGGTATAATAAAAATAAATTAATATTACCCCTCTTTAGTTCTCTCCTATAATAGGGGAGATCGATCAGTAATTACAGATCGAGAATGATGTTCAAGATCTGTATGATATCGAAGAATGTGATATCCCCGGAGGCATTCATGTCTGCTGCGAATTCAACACATGGTTGCGGATCTTCTACATCCAACACAATATCCACAGTCAACAACACGTCAAATATATCAATGGACCCATCTGAATTCAGGTCACCCAAATTCCAATTTTCAGCACAGGTTGTTTGTGGAAGCATGGCCGGAACTTTCATAGTAATACAATGGATGGCGCCATTTGCCGGAATAATATCATTGCAATCATATCCAATGATCTCGTAGCCGGGCATAAGCTGTTCGTATTGGGCAAGAACATCGGCATCAGTGGAGAATCCGTAAATAGGCACAAACACTTTTTTGTTCACGATGAGTGAATTTATATATGTATAGGTGATCCCTCCGCTGTACGGCGGCATTAGCATTCGTTCCACAGTATAGGGTCGGCCATTACCGTTGGTCTCATTGGCGATCTGTGCTGCCACATCATTGCAGATATTATAATTATTCCCAGCACCGTCTGATAAGGATGCATATTCACCTACAATGACCGTGGAATCATTGATGACCTTCACGAACATATCAATATGCCCCGTGCCGTCGTACTGCAAATGATCAGTAATGATGACCTTATCCACTCCATAATAATCATCAAAATATTCCTCCAGTTCTTCAACTGTGAGATCTGGATCAAATCCCTGGCTGGCATCAAAGATTACGTCAGATATAAAAACTTGCCCTGTGCCGTCCAGTAGCATATTCCCTCCGGCTTCTACCAGTCCCAACCCATAATAATCAATTCCCCATAAGCTTGCCAAGTTCTCTGGATAATCATCATCTTGGGGGCGAGGTCTGTTATACACTAGGTCCAGCACGGCTCGTGAACCATCGGGCTGATAGATCCACCAGGGGCCGTAGTCCCTGATCCATACGGAATTGGTAGCGATCTGCTGGAAGACCACGTGGTCCATATTCACTCCGGCGTTGGTAAGAGTACTTGAAACTGAAGAGATCTCATTGGCATTATCGCAGACCACCCAGGCAGTATCTTCCTCGGCTACCTCTTTGATGAGGCTCGTCAGGAGGTCATAATAACTTTCCCATGCAAAGATGATTCCAGCAACAGAATCAAATTCTGCAGGAGCATAAACAACACTATCCGGTGGATCAGTTATGGTTCTGTTCATACCGATCTCGTGGAGGCGTGTTCTCTCTTCTGCAGTTAAACTTTTGGGAAGTGGATCCTGTCCGAAAACAAATCTTAATGTTAATATGGTAGTTATTAAAATTTTCATCTGTATAAAGTTAAAACGAGTAAGTTAAGTCCTCTGCTTAATTGTATCTTTCCAACTTCTTTTCCCACTCTTGGACTTCGTAAACCTTCCCTCGTTTTTTCATACCGTTAATGATGATCTCGCATTTTTGTATGATCATATCGATCGTAGCATTGTGCTGATCTTTATTTAAATATCCGGAATTGACCATTTTCTCCAATGCTCTCACACGAAATCGATCCATTCCCCAGTGTTTTCTAGAAAGTTGATCTTCATGACCGCCATTTTTGACCATCAATTGTTCATCCATAAATAATACAGGATATTTAGCGCAGATGCGTAACCACAGATCATAATCTTCGCAAACCTCCAACGATTCATCAAAAAATCCTACATCATCAAATACAGATTTATGGATCATAACCGATGAAGGCGAAATTACACAAAGGGGTAAACATTTTTCATAGATCCTTCCGCCAAACTTTTGGTGCTTTTTCATTTGATTTACCCGCTTTCCATTGCGAATCCAAATTTCGTCTGTGTGGCAAATTAGTTTATCATCATTACAAATAGCGTCCCATTGCTTTTCCAATTTATCTGATAGCCATTCATCATCAGAATCCAAAAATGCGATCCACTCTCCTTCTGATTTTTCAATGCCCACATTTCGGGCGGCGCTGACACCATTATTATCGGTTTCTATAACACAAAGCCCGGGATAATCAGCTAAAACTGCATTTGTTTCATCGGTTGATCCATCATTGACAATAATGATTTCACGTGGCTTTTGAGATTGAGCTAGTACAGAGTCTATTGCTCGAGGTAATGTATGAGCCCGATTGTAAGTTGGAATAATGACAGAAATGTCAGGGTTTTGATGTGTCACAATAAATGCATTTATCCCCTGCTTGAACATGAAATCCGCACTCCGGGCAATACCATTCTTCTGTTTCCAGATCTGTGTAAGTATCCTCCCGCTTATTCTTACCCGTTATATAAATTGTAATAGCAAATAACAATGTGAGAATTGCAAATATGAAGAATAAATAAAGTCCCATTAGAATTCCAAAATAATTCCGCCCACAGGAAATGTTTTATACTGCCACGCCATATCCGTTGTGCCATCTTCAAGATACATGGTTTCCCATGGGTTATCACGATTGAATACATTCGCAATATCCCAAAATGCCACAAGATTCATTTTCTTAAAGTTGAAACGCTGCTGGAGCATAATATCGAACCGCATGTAGGCATCGTATCGTTCAGTATTCCACGGATCATCAGATAGAACATACCAACTTCTAGTATGATGGTCATAATGCTCCGGTGTAAATGGCCTCCCACCCATGTATCGATATTTTATGCTGATTTCATATTCATCGCTTGGCATAAATGGCAGCCATGACAACGCTTTGCCCCAAATGCTTTCTTTATAAGATGCATACCAATCAAATTCAGTATAGCGTATTTTATAACCACCCACAAGATTAATCACATTTCTATAATCATAGTCCCATGGGTAATATTCATTTGTTCTCGGATCAACTCCTTCAGAAATAGAATGGGACCAGGCAAATGATCCATACCAATTTTTTGAATATTTTTTCTGTAGGAATAATTCAATACCACGAGATCTACCTTTACCGCCGTTGACAAGATTATAAAAATTTAAACTGTCTTTCCCATCTGTACCTTCCAGCATTTCGAAGGTTACCATTTCCGCATAATCTTTCACATAATATTCAAGTGTAATCCGTGTATCAGCCTCCGGAAAATATTCTATTCCCCCTACAATTTGGTCTGCATAATAATTCTTCAAATGTTCAGGTGTTCCTCTTTCAGAGTTTAATTGAATATTAAAAGGTGGTTGAAAATATCGACCAGCAGCCAGATTAAAATTCAATACCGGAGACAAACTCCACTTCAAACCAAAACGCGGAGAAAAATTACCTTCTTCGGTAAATGAAATGTAATCGTACCTCCCGCCCAGAAAAAGTTCCAGGAATGGTAAAGGTATAATGTTGAAATGGAGAAATCCTCCATATTTTTGATAATCCAAAATTGCATTACTTTTTAGAGTATCCAGTATACCTATTGTATCCAGTGGTGTTACAATGGTATTGGGATTTTCAAAATATGTGGTATAAAATTCTTCACCAGTGATCATTGCAGGTGGATCATCCAAAGACAATGAATAACCATAAATTTTTACTGGCCTGTCTTCAAACCAATTATCATAATCTAATGTTAATGTTTTAGCAGTGACGCCAGTATTCATTTCCAATTTATCGGAAAACTTATACACCAATTCACTTCTAAATGAAAAATCATTTTCCAAATCATTCTGTCTATAATAAAAATCCCGCTTTAATTGATCATTTAATTCATATGCATCCGCATCAAGCTTTATCCAAGATTGTCCCAGAGATGTAATGAAATATCCTTTTTTTGAAAATAGGTTTTTGTACGTGAGACCCAATGTTGCCTGATGTGATGCATAATCCACATTTTCTGCTCCTCTTAATTGTGGATTATTTTCGCCTTCGATGGTTATCTCATCCAAACCTCCTATAAAATTCAAATACATTTTTTGTGTTTGAGAAATATGATAGGTGACTTTCCCCTGACTGGACCAATATGTTGGAATAGCCTGCATACCAGTTGAAGAAATAACAAAATCCAGGAAGGATCTTTTTAATGAATATAAATAGGATGATTTTTTTGTTATTGGCCCTTCCATTGTTAAACCAAACCCTGCCATATTCATATCAGTTTGAATTTGATGTTTTTCCCTGTTTCCTTCACGAAGAGTCACATCCATAACTGAAGATAATTTTTCCCCATATCTGGCCGGAAATGCACCTGCATAAAAATCTATTCGTTCGATGAATTCAGTATCCACCATTGTGACAGGTCCGCCTCCTTTTCCCTGTTCCGGATAATGATTGGGATAGGGGATTTCCAGAAAATCCATCACAAATAAATTTTCACCCGGAGCACCACCTCTTACAATAATTTCATTGGTTTGATCCGATCCGGATACTACCGATGGTAACGCCTGCATCATGGCCATAATATCATAAGCTCCGACCGGATCTGATCTTATTTCTTCAATATCCACAGTCCTGCTGCTTGTGATAGCATCTTTGGTCTTTTCAAAAAAGGTTGCTGTTACTTCTACATCTTCACCTTCCAAAACGTGTGAATGCAATTCAAAATTAACACTTGTACTTCGCTGGGTTACGACATGAACATTTGCACGTCTCACTGGTTTGTAGCCAATCATGGAAACATGAATATTATAACTTCCAACCGGTACATCTTTTATACGATAAAAACCGTTCATATCTGTTGCAGCACCTAAATCAGTTCCATTTACAATTACATTTACACCAACAAGGGGTTGATGAGTTGCAGCATCACGGACTGTACCATTTATTTTCCCGGTTTGACAAAAAACGTATCCTGTCAAAAATAGATATATGTACACATACTTCATTTGATTCTTGGTAATAATTGTTTCTTTACCCAATTATTGTTTGGATCAATTTCCAATGCTTTATTGTAATACATTTTTGCTTCATCCGGGTGACCCATCTTTAATTCTAATTGCCCCAACCATGCATAAATGTCACTTTTTCCATAGTCCGGCATAAGGGGTGATGGGTTATCCGTCTTAAATAATTCTACTGCTTCAAGATACAATCTTTTTGCTTCTTCATTACTTCCACCCCATTTCTCAGGAGTAAACATTGCGGATGTTCCTTGAATCATATACAATCTTGGATTTTCAGGTTCTAGTTGAATGGCTTTTCTTATCAATGTACTTGAGCGTGATCCATAGATAATACCTGTCCATGGCTGGATACCCATTTTTTCACCATACATAGATGATAATAATCCATATCCATCGGCGAATTCTTTATTGAGTTTAATTACTTCATTCAAATGTTTAATACCATCATTCAAATATTTTACTGCTGTTTTTTTATCACCCTTGGATTGGTAATAATGGACTAATTGGTCATTGCAATAAGCAATGTAATACCGAAATAGCCATTCCTTTTCACCAAAATTCATTCCCCTTTCAAAATGAGCTCGAGCACTCATCATTTCCTGTTCATTCCAATGCTCAACAGCTGTATGCATTTTGGCTTTTCCATTAATAATATATTCATCTGGGTTTTGTCCCAAAAGCATTGCTGCAAGAAATCCCAAAATAATTAAGTGATATTTCATAGTGTTCCTTTCTACAAATTCAAATTGAATCCAAAATAAATATTTCGCCCATGTGTACTCTTTAATTCTGTTCTTTCAGAATAGTCTGGTGAATAGAAATAACCATATACATTTGTTTTGTCCAATAAATTTGAGACTGATAGGTAAAGAACCAATAAACCATCCGTCCCGATTGGGATCAATCGGCTGTAGGATAAATCCAACCGCTGCATTGCCGGTAACCTTTCTGAATTCCACTCATTCAGCGCCGGGGTATAAGGTTTACCTGTTGTATATCGATAAGTCAACCCTGCATTATTTAATGTATTAAATTGTGTTTTGAGAGCGGCGGTGATATTGTGATTAATATCATAGTCTGTAGCAACTAATTCTAAATGGTCTAATTCTTTTCTTTTAGATTGTAAATAGCTGTAGGAAATCCATCCAGATATGAACGGAAGTGTTCCTTTCAGAAAGAAATCTGCTCCATAGGCGTATCCTTCCCCATCATTGGAATAATTGACCGTTTCATCATCTAAAAGTAATTGACTGTAATCTTTCTTATATAACTCTGCTTTAAAATCCGTTAAATCAGATTTATACTCATAACCCAAAATGTAATGATTCGCAGACATCGCCATTAAATCCGGATTCCCTACCCACACATCTCGATATTGTGCTTTTGGATATTGATGATAAATGCCAGTTGCTATTTTTAAAAATTGGGAATCAGAAAGCCTGTAATTCAATGATAGTCTGGGGTCCCAAACCTGTTGTTTTGGTTGATCTAAAATGTCTGTTCTTATCCCGGCTGTCATAAAAATTTTTTGTGACCATTGATATTCATTTTCTAAATAAATCCCATAATGCATACTTTCATAATCTACATTAAAATGTTCTGTTTCAGCTTCAGGACTAAAATCATTGGGATCTTTTGGAAAAGTAGCAGATAGGGATGTTTTTAATTCATCTAGAATGAATCCAGCATTCCATGTCATTTTATTTTCCATTGGAATAGAAATATCTGTTCGCCATTTCAATAAGTGATCATCCAATTCCTTATCGATATTCCCGAGTGTCAATCCCTGCCCAAACTGGTTTTTGGATAAACTGGACTTTATCATAATACCATTTTGGGTTAAATGTCTCAATTGCATATTAGAAAGTTGTGTATGGTTGTCATTTAACATCAGACCATTGTAGGTCGGGCTTTCTGTATTCACACCAATTTCATCCACATTTGAGTAGTGGAAAAATTTAATTTGTCCAAATGGAGAATATTTCCAAATTGTACTCACATTGCCATCCCAACTTGTAGGAACTTGATCAAATCGTTCTTCTCCCCCATTGAGCTTGAATAAATAAGTTGTATTTGAGTAATTCCCGGAGAATTGGATAGCAAGCTTGTCCGGTTTTAAGACCCAAGAGCCTCCTGCTGATATGGCAGCCAACCCTGCACCAATCGTGATAGAACTTCTACTCGGCATATCTAAAGATTCCATGGCCATCACACCCGACAATATATTTCCATATTTTGCTGAAAAACCCCCGGTAGAAAAATAAGTCCCTGATAATAAAAATGGATCAATCATACCAAAATATCCGCCCGTATCTGATTCATATTTATAGGGATGACTAATGGTCGCTTGATCTAATATGACTGTTGTTTCAGAAACATCGCCTCCACGCACATACATCCCCGCACCTTCATCCACTTGATTCACCCCTGGAAATGTTTGGACAGCTCGGAAAATATCCGCAGCAGCTCCCGCCGTCGTAACCACATCTAAACTGGTAAGCGTTTGTCCTTCTTCATCAGCCATAGTGAAAGAACCAGCACTTACAGAAATAGGGTCCATCTCCATATAGGATTTTTCTAGAACAATATTCATATGTATAGATGATGTATCAACAATAAGTATTTCATCTTTTTCCATAAACCCAATATGTGATATCCGCAATACACGTTTTCCTTGGGTGTGTGTTCGAATCAAAAAATGTCCATTTTTATTGGACATTGCCCCTTCAAGAGTATCCATAAAATATACATTTACATAGGCAAGACCATTACCCATTTCGTCTTTAATTACCCCCGTTACACTTATAGGATGTTGTCCCATTGCAAATATTATTGTCAGGAAAAGAGAAATTAAATATTTCATTTTATCCATTTTGTAGTAATCCACTTAAACGATCCACATAAGCCTCAAATGCTTTTCGTCCAAGATTACTTATTTGGTATGTCGTTACCGGTTTTCTATCGATGAATTTTTTCGTGGACGAAACATATTTTACATCTTCCAGTTTTCGAATGTGGACACTTAAATTTCCATCACTTGCATTTACTTTTTTCCGAATAAAAACAAAGTTGGCAGATTCAACCGATACAAGCAACGCCATGATTGCAAGCCGAATTCGAGAATGAATGATATCATCTAATTGTTTATAATCAAAATCAGACATTATTTACTTAATCATTTGCCCACGTTTTTTGAATAATAAAACCTGGAATAGCCTGAAACGCAATCATCATACCCGCCATAAATAATAAATGATATGATCCGGGAAATAAAAACATAATTATAGCTCCTCCCCACCAACCAAATGCAAGATTTCTAATCCATTTAACTTCATAAATAACACCTGATGTAAAATAACCAATAGCAAGAACTGTGGAGAATATAGGAGAAATATACTCTGGACGAATTGCGTCTGTTCCTATGCCCAAAAACCCTAGGATAGTCAATGTTATTCCAATAGAAAGCCACATAAATCCTTCTATTTTATCAGTATAAGTTCTTACAGGTATTTTTCTATCTACAGTCCTACCATATATAATTTCAAATAGCCATCCGCCTCCTATGACTAAAACCCAGTGAAGCCATTCGTTTGCACCCCAATTATAATAATGATTTGCCCAAGTCACAAACAAAGCAATGGAAACAAGGATTCCCCACACGATGAGGTGATCACCACTTAAACCTATATTTTTCCTGCTTTCTTGTACAATCTTCTTTATATACGCTAAATCACCCTGAAGTGTATCCGAAGTCATAATAAATCCTTTATTAAGTTATACTTTAATATATAAAGTACTTTATATATGTAACAATAAAAATTTGAAATTATGGCATATTGCAGATTAAAGGCGAATTAGTTGTAGAGCGAAAATAATAAGGTTGAAAATATGAACAGTCAAACAAATCATACATTTTGTAGAAAGTTTAACCAATCCATAAACGAGGTATAGACCAATAATCATTGTAAACATTCCCATTAGAAAAGGTATACTTACTGGAATATTGCCTAAATAAGAACCAAATAAAGTAGAAGCATATACCAAAAGAAAAACAGTGCCGCTCAAGGCATTTGGAACCCCTGCTATACTACCATATGGAGTATCAACAATATCAATACATGTTCGTTTATCAATTTGACAAAACAAAGGAATCCACCATTGTTTCCTTGATAAAAACCCTTTATAGACACCGTAGAAATAAAAAGAAAGAGCCCCGCTGGTTAATGCCAACAGGGCTCCAATCAGATAAAGTGAATTTTGCATGTTATTGTCTTAGCCTGTAACAGCACCCTTCCATTGTATTTAAGAATTTTTCCACCTGAGTAGACGTAAAGAAAAGTTCATTCATTGGCTCAAATGTATCTACATCATACATAATTGAATCATATTCACGAAGAAAATTTGATTCCAGTTTACGGACCATGTCCAGCATGACTTGTTTCGGAACTTCTTTACTTCGTAGAAAATTTACTTGAATATTCAGTGACCCTAAACTTGTCATATGAAATAAAGGTAAAACACCAAAATCAGAATTACAGCGAAATGTTAGAGTCCCATGATCTGATCCACGTCCCCAAGATATTTCATCAGCGTGCTTTTCACTGAAATTGATTATGGCATTTCCGACTTTAGCTACTTCACGGCTGCAGTTGTCAGTCATATGCTCAGCGAAACGGGTTTTATTCCATTTTGACATTTAGTTTACTACCTCGAATGAAATTTGAAAAAATTGTTACTCACGCAGGGGGAAATCTAAGACTTTTTCTTTACAAGGGAATAACCAAATTCTTGAAAACTTTTTCCTAAAAAAAAGGCCGCTATTGCGGCCTTTTTTGATTATCTGCTATTTAGATTATAACTCATCAGAATGGGAAGAAAGATAACTTGAAACACCCTCAGCTGTATCTTTCATACCCTCTTCACCTTCAGTCCATCCTGCAGGACAAACTTCACCATGTTTTGTATGAAAATCCAGCGCATCTACCATACGCAGCATTTCATCTATATTTCTACCTAAAGGCAAATCATTGATCACTGCATGGCGAACAACACCATCTTCATCGATTAAAAACGATCCGCGCAATGCTTTATCACCACCCACGGTTGTATCAACTTCATCTTCTTCAGTCAATACAGTCGCAGGTGTTGCTCCAAGGAGCACATCATAGTCACGTGCAATAGATTTATCTAAATCAGCAATGATGGGATATTGAACATTTCCAATTCCGCCATCATTTATATCTGTGTTTTTCCACGCCCAATGACTAAAATGAGAATCTATTGAACAGCCCAAAACCTGTACTCCACGCTTTTTAAATTCTTCCAATCTATGGTCAAATGCAATAATTTCTGTTGGACAAACAAATGTGAAATCCAATGGATAAAAGAACAGTACAATTTTCTTACCTTTGTAATCTGATAGACTAATATCCTTAAATGAATTATCCGGCATAATAGCTGTTGCCTTAAAATCCGGTGCTTGTTTTGTTACGATCATGTTTAAACTCCTTATTTTAGTTTATGTTACACTTATTACATGTACCCGTAACCATTAACTGATACCCGGATACATGATGATGATTTTTTACTTCTACTTGGGAAATAAAATCTTCATTATCTAATTCAAAATCATAAATACGATTGCATTCATTGCAAATAAAATGGTTGTGGGGATCAACATTTCCATCATAATGAGTAATGCCGTCTAATTGAATAATGCGAATAAAACCATGTTCGACTAATTGGCCAAGGTTCCTATAAACAGTGCCGAAACTGATTTTTGGAATTTCTTTTTTTACTTCACTGAAAATCCTATCTGCCGTTGGATGATCTTTACTCGACATAATACTTGCGTGTACCAGTTCTCTTTGTTTTGAATATCTCATTTTTGTATTGTGAATTTAAAACTAAACAGTAATGATTACTATTTATTTTTATTTATCTTTTTTGAACAATCCCCCGGAATAGAACACCTCCTAAAACGAGCGCACCGCCCCACACAGCCCAGGGTCCTAATGCTTCTCCAATAAAAATGTAAACAAGAATCGGATTAATAATGGGCTCGATGGTGGGATAAATGATTGCATCCAATGCAGAGACGTGCTTGATAGCGATTGTAAATAGTATATAGGGAATACCTAATTGAAATATTCCCAGGATGAACGTGAAAATCCATGGTTGAATTTCCCACGTTACAGATGTCATAATTGCAGGCAGTCCAATAATAAGCGTAAGTATATTCCCCAGTAAAATGGATTCACCTGGCGATGCGTTTTTTTGTTTACGGAGCAATACAGTAAAAACAGCAAAAGCAACTCCAGCTGCAATTGCAAATACATTACCTAAATACCCTTCAGTGGTTAAGTCATCCAGGAAGAATAGTACCAAACCTGATAACATAAAAATAATCGCCAACCAATCCACTTTTGTTGAGCGCTCTCCCAAAAATGAATAGCTCATTAAGGCAACATATACCGGAGCCGTATACTGAAGCAAAATAGCATTACCGGCGGTAGTGAGTTTATTAGCAATGACAAATAACGTAACTGTTGCTGCATAGGCAACGGCCGCACCGATTTGATATTTAGACCATGTAATCGTGGGCCGCTTAAGATAAACCAGCATAGTTAATGCTGCCAAACCGCTGCGCAATCCGGCAATGGCTAGAGGCGGCCAGGGAATACTTTTGATTAAAACACCTGCCAAACTCCACAAGAGGCCGGTAAGTATTAAGTAAAAAACAGCTGTGCTGTGTTTCACTTAATCAATTATCAATTTTGGAAGGTACAATCAAATAAAGGACAATACCGCAAAATACAGAGAGTCCACCCTTCCACCAACCGGAAGTATTGGATAATACGCCCGCCTCCTGAAGCCAAGATAAAGCGGCAAACATGATACCGAACGATGAAATATAAAGCCAATTTATTTTTAATTTTTTCTGCATGAAATATGTTGTTTTTAGTTTATTTGTTATTAATTTCTGGCACGGAAGTTAATTTAAATATCAACATAACAAAGATTTAAAAAGGTAAAACAAAGTAAAAGAATTCAAGAATTAGATTTGCCCTATAAAAACACCCTCCAACAAAAAACCCTGCTTCGGCAGGGTTTTTTGGTTACAGTTATTAAATTATTTTATTCAAAATCCTTGGATTTTGGCTGATTTTTTATAAAGCTGGAAAACTAAATGCCAGCCCAAAACAACCATAATAAGTAATACACCATAGCCACCAAGATAATGTGACACACCTACGGTATGTTCGTTGATCATGGTCCAGATTAAAGGAACAGACATATATGTATTATGTTTGGAACGTAGACCGGCCATTCCCGCATCTGTCGGATTCGGCGCATCACCATTCTTGATGGCAGTAATAATTCGTTGTTGCGCCGGCCAAATTCTGTACCATACATTAAACGCCATTATGGAGCCAAACATGGTACCCAAATGAATATTATATGCACGATACGACGTCATTTCAGATACACAGATCAATAAGCAAAGAACGCCTGCAATACCCAGAAAACTAGTGATTGTAGCAACACGCGTATTTTTAGCCAATGGACTTTTATAAAATGCATCATAAACAAAAACCATTATGAATGGAAGGAGATATGCAGCATGTTTAAACTTGTTGGCTTCTTCACCAATGCCAAGTTCTCTGAACATGGAATCATTCATACTCATCCAGTACACAAGTAATAAAAGGACCAATCCAGTAATCCATGTCCACGCTGCTCCCCACCGAAAAAAGTAGAGTGTACGCGGCATAAGTTCCGGGATCACTTTCTTTTTTGTATCTCCATCCATGGTGGCAGCCACATGTCCATTGATCCAGTTAAAAAAATAAAGCAACCCGATCCAAAGAACGCCTGCGATAATGTGTAACCATTTAAATATTGGTGTTATGAATTCCATTGATATTCTCCTTTAATTAGGTTTGTTGCCTACAAAACCAAGCCATTAAACTACACGTTTTTCACTTATCATTCAACTAAATGGATATAGGAATTTAATATTCATTATTTGAATAAGGAAAAATATTAGCCATTGATTGTACGTGGCCATGCAGATTTTTATAAACGACATGGTTTCTATTAAATTCAGTATAATTGTTCAACCCTGATGCGGCTGCTAACGAGTTCAAGCCGTTTCGAAGAGTAATGATATAGTTAAGTACACGCCATTGCTTTTCATCCACAACTAATGCTTTTTGGTGATCTGTGTCCGTCGTTGCAACACCCACAGGGCACTTATTTGTATGACATTTTTCCGCTCCAATACACCCAACAGAAATCATCATTCCTCGAGCTATGTTCACCAAATCAGCTCCCATACCCATGGCGATTGCCACTTTGTCCGGGCTGAATAATTTTCCGCTGGCGAATACTTTTACATTATCTCTTACACCATATTTCCTTAAAGCATTATCCAAATAGAGAATTCCCGACTTAACTGGTAATCCCATGGTGTCTGCCATTTCCTGATATGTCGCACCGGATCCGCCTTCCCCTCCATCAACAGTTATGGCATCGGGACCACGCCCGGTTTCAGCCATTTCTCTACATAAGTCATCTGCAGAATCAGGACCACCCATGACAATTTTAATGCAGATGGGTTTACCGCCAATATCTCTTAATTTGTCAATGAAATTGAATAAAGTTGGTACATCATGAAATTGATGATGGCGGTTAGGAGAATCCACATTTTTCCAGGGAGTTACACCTCGGATAGCTGCAATTTCTTCATTGACTTTACTTCCTTCGACGTGTCCACCGCGGATTTTTGCCCCTTGAGCTAATTTCAATTCAAACATGGCAATTTGTGGATTTTCCGCTTTATCTTTGAACTTATCCGGGCAAAATTCACCATTTTCTGTTCGGACACCAAATAATCCGGGGCCGATTTGCATTATAACATCTCCCCCGCCCAATAGATGATAACTCGCCAATCCGCCTTCACCAGTATGAACCCAAGATCCTTTCGCTTTGCCTAAACCTAAACTCATGGAGCTGATTGCATTTTCTCCTAATGCCCCATAGCTCATTGCACTCATACCCACGGGCCCATATACTTTCCAGGGTGTTTTACATTTTGAGCCGATGACTATTGCATCTTCTTCACTAAGCAACCAGGGTTGAACGTCAATTTCTTCCAATTTTTCCTTTCTTGAAAATAATCCTTCAGTTCCCACATAACGTTTTGTTTTGATTTTCGGTGCGCACACCACTCGCATTTCTTCAGTCAGCTTTGGAAACATAGAATTCTTCAGATACCACCCGGGTTTATCAAAGTCCCTCTTTGATCCAAAGGCAATTAGTGTTTTCAAATATTTTCCAGCAATTACAATATTAGCAAAATCGGTACGGCTGAATGGTTTCCCCTCATGATCTGAATCAAACATATACTGGCGTAATTCAGGTCCCATCATTTCAAATATATATCTAATTCTTCCTAACAATGGAAAATTGCGCAGTATGGAATGCTGACTTTGGCGCTTATCTACAAAGTACCAGACTAGAAATAATACAGGCGGAACCACAAGGGCAATTAGCGCCAGACAAATAAAAATAGTTATAGCGATTTCATGTAACATAGTTGAATACTACCAAAAATTGGATATGAAAAATAATACAAAAACAGACATAATAAACATTTTCCATCCTGCGCGTAAATAATCGGATTTATCAACTAAACCGCTGGAATGAATAATCATACACGTAGGAGAAGCGACAACAGTAAGATAAGCAAACGCAGATGCTATTGCTGTAGAGAAACCCATTACAAGTGTATCGCCCCCCATATTTAATACAATGGGGCCAATGACCGCCACAGTGGCAGCGTTGCTTAATAAATTGGTTAACAATCCTGTCAATACTACAGCAACAAACCATCTTATAATGGATACATCATCACTGATCATTTTCATCCAATTAATAGCAGTATCTGCAACCCAAAATGCAGCGCCGGTATCTTTCATATGGAGCCCCAGAGAGACTGCCGCTCCAAAAAGGATGATAACCCCCCAGTTTGTATTACGGTTTAAATCTTCCCACCGAATCAACCCAAATGACATATACAAAAAAACACCAATCAGTGCAATAATTCCCAACCCCACTTTCGAACTAAAGAAAACCCAGCCAAGAAATACAAATACAAAAATGAGTATCGTCAATATTTCATTACCGCTAACGGAACCCCTTTTAGTGACGTGTATTTTTAGTTTTCTAACTGCAGAATCCAGTATTAATTGGCTAGGTTTGAATGTATACCATAAAATTAAAGCAGCTAGTGGAATTTCAAGCAATAAAATTGGATAAGCATATTTCATCCATTGCAAATATGAAATATTTACAACACCAAACTCCTTCATATATCCCAACATGATAACATTCCTACCGCCGCCCGAAGGAGTCCCGATTGAGCCCATGGCACTTCCATACGCTATTGAAAATAATATGAGTCCAGCCAGCTTTGCAGTGCTGCGATTATCCACACCGGAGTTTTTTATTAATGTTAATCCAACCGGCATCATCATAGCTGTAACAGTATGTTCACCGATAAATGACGATAAAAATGCAGATATTGCAATAAAACCAATAACGATTTTCCAGGTTTTATTACCAGTGAGCTTTATAATCCCCAATGCAAGACGGCTGTCCAATCCCTGACTGATTATTGCTACAGCAAGCATAAGCGAACCCATGATAAAAAAAACAGCATCGCTCATAAAAGATTTCGCAACACCGTTAGGAGTATCAATCCCCAGTAAAACCTGCATGATGAGAATCATCATTGCAACTGCCGGGAGAGGTATTGGCTCAAAAATAATTAGTATAATAGCCATCACTACAATAATCAGGGTTCGATACCCCTCAATTGATAATCCTGCAGGAGCAGATATATTATACATTAAAATACCGACAATGATGGCAAACACCAGCCACCGTTTTTGTGTCAGCCAATAAATGAATGTATTCAGCAAAAAACTGTTGGGACTTTTATTTTACAATAAGGATAGGACATAGGCAGTCTTCCATTACTTTTAAGGGCTTACTGCCTGTAAAAAACTTAAAGAGAGGATTCTTTGTAGATGCACCCATGACGACAATATGATTATCTCCGGCAGTTTTCTTGATTACGTCAACTGGGTCACCGGTTTCAAAACGATGTTCATGTGCAATGCCCGCCCGCCGCATCATTTTAGATGCCAGTTGAGATGCTTTCGTATATCCTTCACCGAAAGAATCCGTCTTCGAAACAGTAATGAGATTTACTTTTACATCAAATGCTTGTGCAACTCTTGCTCCATATTGTACAGCTTTTGGAGTATGTGTTGAATCGTCCACCGGTAGTAGTAGATTGTAGTCTTGATGCTGATCGTATTTATTTACCACAAAAATAGAACTATTAATATATTGAATAAGGTCATGAGCCATTCGCCGTTTCTGGCTCCCACCAATGATAGTTACATCATAACCGCCTCGCCGAACTTCATCTCTCAATTCAGCAATAATATCTCCATTACGTAAAATTAAATTCACATCTTTACATATAGTCCCCTGCAGATAAACTTCGCATCGATTTCCTCCAGTCTGAACTAAAGTATTTTTTGGAAAACCAGCTTCAATCGATGTGGGAGTAATATAATCATTTTCCGCTAAAAAGTTAAATGCCCATTCCAATACTTCTACTCCGGGACGATCAAATTCCCACTCTTCCATTCGCTCTTGAGTAAATCGTACTTGTGAGGTAGAAAACTCACTGATTTTTGGGCCAGCATACACAATTGTTACAGCAGCTTTAAATGCTTTTGCAACTTGCAATCCCACTCTGAGTGTTGGTTCGGAAAATTCTTTACTGCCGACTGCGATGAGAAACTTCATAACGATTCCAATTTAACGCTTAATTAAAAAAATATTGACCAAAAAGTGTTCGCATATAAAATGACTATAATAATGGACACAACCCCCACTTTCCATCCAGCTTTTAGAAAATCTTTTGCGTTTACTAATCCACTGGAATAAACGATTGTACATGCAGGTGCAGCAACTGCTGTAAAAAATCCGAAGGCTGAAGCAATAGCAGTAACCATACCCAAATGCAAAGCATCACTACCTAAATTCAACGTTATGGGCCCTAATACAGCCACCGTTGCTGAACTGGATAATACATTTGCTAATATGGTTGTCATAATAACAATAATCGTATCCGTAGCAAACGGGAATATATCCATGATTGAACCGAAAACATTAATAACTTGGTTTGCCAGCCACAAAGCGGCTCCTGTATTTTTAATATTTGCACCAAGTGATATAGTAGCACCAAATAATATAATGACACCCCAATGAGTGTTGCGACTCAAATCTTCCCATTTTACAAATCCTGCAATTAGATACAACAAAACACCTGATAAAGCAATAGTACCCAAACCCAATGATTCACTCAAAAATACCCACCCCAGAAAAACCAGAAAAAATATAAATACGGCTATAGTATTTCTTCCTGTCAGTTCCGGTAATTTTGAAACCTGTACAACTAATTTTCTTACACCAGTATCTAAGCGAAGATACTCCGGAACAATACTCTTTTGTAGTATCCAGGATACAATGGGTATCAAAATCAAAACCAGAGGATAGACTTTCATCATCCAGCCCAAGTAAGAAATAGATAAGCCATGATCTTTTAAGTATGCCATCATGATTACGTTTCGACCACCACCCGATGGTGTACCGATAGAACCAATGAGTGCACCATATGCAATTGCGAATAAAAGAACTGCACTTAACCCTGTGACTTTTTCACTATCTTTAGATGTATATTTTATTAATGTCATGGCAATAGGGAGCATTAAGGCAGCGACAGTATGTTCACCAATAAATGAAGACAAAATGGCCGAAATTGCAGTAAATCCAAACACAATATTATTGGTTTTATTCCCGGTCAACCTAATAATACCCAAGGCAATACGCTTATCCCAGCCCTGTTGAACAATCGCTACAGCAAGCATGAGTGAACCCATAATAAAAAAGACAGCATCATTCATAAAAGAGTGGGAAATCTCTTCAGGGCTGCCAATACCTAAAAACACTTCCATAACGAGGATATAAATAGCTATTGCAGGTAAGGGTATTGGTTCAGTTATAATCATCATCAGTGCTGTGATGACTATAATAATAATTCGATACCCTTCTAAAGTCAATCCGTTGGGTGTAGGCAATAAAAAAAGAGCCGTTCCCACTAATAAGGAAATAAGAAACCATTTCTTCTGGGTAACCCAAAAAAGAAGATTGGCTAGGGATCGTTGTGAAAAGCCAAGCATTAAGGAGCGGAATTTAATATGTAATAATTATCCGTGCGAACATTCACTCGGAATACGTGACCCATCTTCCATAATCGCCCATTTCCAAATCGGAACTCGTTTTTTGAGTTCGACTATAAACCATGACATCGCATCGATACCTTCCTGACGATGTTTGGACCAAATAGCTACATGAAGACTCGTTTCGCCCACATTTACCCTGCCAACACGATGTTTACAAAATAGATCGTGAATAGGGAATTTTTTGCATGTTTCTTCAGCTAATTGGAAAAGTTCATTTTCTGCCATACCCTCATATTGTTCATATTCTAAAGCGGTGATTGAATCACCATGTTCCGTTGCTCTAACACGACCATTAAAAATAAGTTCTGCGCCATCCTGAAGGCGAGAGTCATCATTGGGGAAAAATTCTAAGGGTCTATCAACTATGTCTATTTTAATCATATTCTTTGCCAAAAAGACAATTAGAATAATATTTTTTGTTGTATTTCAACCTGAAATCTCGTTAATCCTGTCCATTATTTTCTTTTGTACTTTCTGCAACTTTTGCGGTAAACATATTATCATCCACCTTGAACGGGTGGAATGAATGCCACTTCATCACCATCATGTAGTTTAATGTCATTGGGAATATATTTTTGGTTTACTGCTATTCTCATAGAGATACCATCTAATTTCCCTTTGGATTTTTCCCGAATCATTTTTTCTAATTCAACGGATGTTGTACCATTTTTTAATTCTAATCTGAGTTCGTCTGTATCCAAAGCATATTTCACTTGAGAAAAACATTTTATATTTATTTTTATCATAATTGGAAAATTTGTGTGTTATGTGTAAGCCCATCATAGATAAGAAGTTTTCCATTTAAGTTATGTTTCATACCGACAATAAGTTTTACAGCTTCCAATGCCTGAATATTTCCAATAATTCCAGGTAGCATTCCCAATACACCCGCATCTTCGCATGTTTCTCCGTTCGATGGTGGATCAGGGAATAAATCGCTATATCCGGGGCTCCCATTCACATTCAATACTGCTACTTGTCCTTCGTAACGAAACAAGCCTCCATAAACCATGGGCACATTCGCCTCTTTTGAAAATCTATCTATCAATTGACGTGTTTGAATATTGTCTGTAGCATCAATAACAATATCAGAATCTCTAACAATACTCAAACCATTTTCTTTATTAAAGTATTCATCGATTGATTCAATGACTGCATTTTTATTTAATTGTTCCAATCGTTCTTTAGCTACTTCAACTTTTAATCGGTTAACATCGTCAACTCCATACAAAGGTTGGCGATGGAGATTAGAAAGTTCAACCATGTCCCCGTCAATCAATTTCAATTTTCCTACACCTGCAGACATAAGCGATTGTGCTGCAGGACATCCCAATCCACCCATCCCAATGATTGCTACTGTCGCATTAAGTAATTTTTTTTGACCTTCAATTCCAATTTCCGGCAACACCGTTTGTCGTGACCATTGACTTAAATCTTCTTTATCAGATTGAAATTCAATCCATGCTTGGGCGCCGCCTAATAAGCTGAATGTATTTTCCATATCGTTTTCCAGTATTATACCTTCAGTCACAATACCAAATTGACAGACTAAAACCTTTTTACCACTGATTTTGTGAATTCCCTTTTCAGTGGCTATCACGGTATCTATCCCCTTTAATGGAAATTCATTTCGCTGTTGATCAGAACGAATATCTACAATTGTAAAATCATTTTTTTGTTTCTGAAGTTCTATTGGAGTAATGATCATTCAATTGTTCTCCATGGAAGAATATTTACGACTATTTCTTGACCTGGTTGCAATGGACGATCTCCCTCTTTTGTACCTAAAATGCAATTGGCTTTTAATGAGGAAGTCAACATATGTGATCCGACTTTTGTTGAAGGCTGACATACCAATTGACCATTTTCTAACCATGCTTCACCAAATAAAAATCTATATTTTACTTTTTCTCTAGGAAATGGTTTACGCAATATCCCTGTAAGCTTTTTGACCTCTTTCTGCCCCATCATTAACTTCAAAACAGGCCAAACCCATTCCATAAATCCAATGTAAGCCGAAACAGGGTTTCCTGGAAGACCGAAAATGAGTGTAGAATTCCCTGTTCCGAAAAAGAGCGGTTTCCCAGGTTTTTGAGCTACTTTCCAAAAATGTTCTTCAACACCCAATTCCATAAAAACATCTCGAACGAAATCATATTTCCCCATGGAAACACCGCCGGAAGAAATAATCACATTGCAGGTTTTCAATGCTTCAGATAAAAATGTGCGCAAGGAATCTTTGTCATCTTTAATCACATTACTCATAGCAACATTACCGCCCGCTTTTTTCACCAATTCCGCAAACACATATAAATTGGAATTATAAATTTCACCTTCTTCTAAATTAATTCCAGGTTCAATCAATTCATCTCCAGTCCCAAAAATCGCAACTTTGGGTTTTTTAGAGACATTCAAAATATCGTAACCAAAAGTTGCACATGTACCAATTTCGCTCGGTGTAATGAGCGTTCCCTTATCTATTAAAGTTTCCCCCTCTTTGATTTCTTCCCCCATTTTTCGAATATGTTTCCCAGGGAAAGCTTCAAGCATTATTTGGACGGAATTCGAATCGGAAAATCCACTGCTGTCTTCTACCATTATAATCGAATCAGCTCCAACTGGGATTTTAGCACCAGTCATACATTGGATACATTCTCCTTGTCCAAGAGAAACTTCACTTGGCATTCCTGCAGAACTGATTCCCGCCATATTTAAGGTTATTGGATTTTCTTTACTGGCACCATATGTATCTTCCGATCGAACGGCAAATCCATCCATAGCAGAATTATCAAATTGTGGAGATGGAAATGTGGCCACAATATCTTGGGCTAAAATACGATTCCCAACATCAGATAAGGGAACAGATTCAGTTCCTAATTTGAAAATTTGTATTTCAATTATTGATTTTGCTTCTGAAAGTGGTATCATAAAATCCCTTTGATCAAAAACATAATTGCCAAAATAATAATTCCGCCCATTACTTGTTGAATGGTTTTAGCAGTAAATCGTACTGCCCCCATATACGAGCCTGCAAATCCACCTAATAATACCGCTCCAGCCAGGGGCAAAATAAACTGTGGATCAAATGTGCCAATTTGTGCTCTAGCAATAACACCTACCAGTGAATTTACCCAAATGAAAGTTGCCCCAGCAGCAGCAGCTTCCTTTTCTGAACCAAGTCTAAACATAATAATTAGTGGTACAAGATATATACCTCCACCTATACCTACTGTACCAGCTATAAATCCGAGTAATCCTCCCAAAGAAATAATAAAAATCCATTTTTGGTTTCCGGTTAATTGGAAAGAAAACCGTAAATGGTGAAAAATATAAATCCGAACTGCAACCATTACTAACGTAAAAAGTAATATAATTTGAAAAATATCTTTTGGCAATTCCATAATTCCGGCTAAATACACCATTGGAATTGATGCTGCTAAGAATGGTAGAATTAAATCCAACTTTACAAATCCATTTCTCCAAAAATTAATCATACCTATAAATGTTACCACCAAATTCATAGTTAAAGATGTCGTAGGAATAATATGATAACTGATTCCAAAAATAGCCATCAATGCTATATAGGATGACCCTCCACCCAACCCCACGGATGAGTAGATGAAGGCGACAAACAGAAAGAGAATTGGAAGAATTAAATCAGTCATATTATTTCAACTTTGCGGAAGTTCCCGCCGACGGCGGGCAAGTAAAACTTCCGCAAAGTTCCCATTACTCCAAAATTCCAATACTCCAACATTCCCATTTTAATGTTTCTCTCCCTGCATCATATGAAACGAATGAAATATAGTCGGGATCAACACCTGCAGTGCATCCTTTGCCGCTCCGGGACTCCCCGGTAAACAAATGACAATGGCCCCATTCACCACTCCTGCCGTCAATCGAGACAGCATGGCTGTCTTAACCTTCCCACGTCCATAAGCATGGAGCGCTTGCTCAATTCCCGGCAATTTTGAGTCAAATAATGCTTCTACCGTTTGAATGGTTAAATCCCTTGGACCTAATCCAGTGCCGCCTGTGGTGAGAATAAGTTCAACATCCGAATCAATCCATTCTTGAATAGTGGGTACCAATTGATCAGAACCATCTTCCAAGACGATTTTTTCCGAAACTTCACATCCTGAATCCGAAAATCCATCGGCCAAAATTACGCCGGACTTATCTTCCGATTCACCAGCGGCTACACTGTCACTCAGAGTAATCACGCCTACTTTGGGTCTGTATTCCGATGCATGGTCCGATTTACCGCCCACTTTTTTTACCAATTTAATTTCACCAATTTCCATGGTTTTATCCACCGCTTTGCACATATCATAAATAGTGAGTGCAGCTCCGGAGATAGCGGACAGGGCTTCCATTTCTACGCCTGTGGCTTCCTTTGTTTTTACTGTAGATCTTATTCCAATAGCATCTTGTTCTATTTCAAATTCAATATCCACGAATGACAAATTCAATTGATGGCACATAGGAATCATTTCAGCCGTTTTTTTTGCAGAATGAATTCCAGCAATTTTAGCCGTGGTTAATACATTTCCTTTGGGAAGCGCACCATCTTGAATGGCTGAAATTGTTTCAGGTAGCATAGAAATTTTCCCTTCAGCCTTTGCCATACGAGTCGTAGGAACTTTGTCAGTTATATCCACCATCATAACGTTTCCTGTTTTATCTAAATGTGAAAATTCTTTCATAACATAATTCCTTTTACTAATCTTGAATCCAATTTGGATTATTTTGAAAATTATTAATTAGTTTATTTTTTTTACTTTCTGATTGCCACGATGACTTAATCCCTTGAAGAATCAATAGTTGAATTTCTTTCCGTGATAATCCAAAAATATTTTTAAGATTCATATATTCTTCAGCTAAAGAATTATTGAACATTTTAGGATCATCCGTATTGACTGTTACAATAATTCCATGATCAATATATTTTTTTATTGGGTGGGACTCAATTTTTGCAATCACCCCGGTGCTAACATTTGAAATTGGACACATATCCAAAGGGATTTGGTATTCTGCAAGATAATCTAATAATGATTCATCTTCAAAAGCACGAGTTCCATGACCAATTCGATCAACTTTAAGTTCACGAATTGCTGCCCAAATACTGCTCGCTCCTGTAGCTTCGCCAGCGTGAGCCGTTGTCCTAAAACCGTAATGGCGAGCCTTTTCATATATATTTTTAAAACGATTTGGTGGAAAATCATGTTCTGCTCCACCTATCCCAATACCAATAATTCCCAACTCTTTTACTTCATATATTTGATCAAGATAATATTCTGCTTTTTTAATTTTTGTATCTCGAACTAAATCTGCAATTAATGATACTTCTATTCCTGGAACTTTTGATAGACCCTTTCGAATTGCTTCAGCTATTTTACTTGGATGAAGCCCACTCATTTCAAAATCTACTGGTGAAAAGAAAGCTTCAAGATATTTTAGATTTTGATTTAACAAATCTTTGGCTATTTCTTCTGATATAAAAGTAAAGTCTTCATACTCTCGAAGAAATGAATTTTTCCATGCCCAATTTTCAAGGAAATGTGGGAAATCTCTAAATATAAATTTTTCTTTCAGTGCCGTTATATCTTGGACACTTGAATCACCACCATATTTTTGTAAAAGAGTCCACAATGCATCAGAAGGAATCGCTCCTTCAAGATGTAAATGCAACTCAACTTTCGGAATACTATTATACCAACTATTTGATAAATTATTTTCCATTTTATCACCCACCAATTTGAGTCATGGATTCTCTATGTTCTTTTCCATAGTGCTGTGCTTCCCAACCGTCTTTTAATTTATTCCACATGACCTTTCGTATTTTATCTTGAATTTCTTCATCTGAAGCTCCAGAACGTATCATGCCGCGGAGGTTTGTTTCACTTTGACTATATAAACAATTTAGTAATTTCCCATCAGCTGTAATTCGAACTCGGCTACATTCTCCACAAAGACTGCGGGAATAAGCTGGAATTACTGCTACTTTCCCTTTGTAATCGTCTATTTTAAATACGTGGTGTTCCGTTGGTGAGCCAGCCACATTTTTCAATTCACCAAGCTGTTTTTCCAAGTCGGAGACAATATGGTCGGCTCCATAAAATTTTCCCGTTTTCCATATTTGGTGAGAATCGAACGGCATAAGTTCAATAAATCGAACTGTAATATCATTATCTTTAGTTAAGGCAACAAAATCCATGATTTCATCATTATTGAAATCTCGCATAGCTACTACATTCAATTTGATTGATTTGATGGTTGATTGCATAGCTTTTTCAAGTCCATCCAAAACTAAATCCAATCCATCACGGCGTGTAATTTTCTTGAATTTTTCATAATCTAATGTGTCTAGACTTATATTGATTCCTGACAATCCTGCCCTTTCCAATTCTTGAATTTGTTTAGAAAGTAAAAGTCCATTTGTCGTTAAATGAACTGATTCTAAACCTGGTGTTCCTTTTGCAAATTGAATAAGTTTAGGCAAATCTTTTCGTAACAAGGGTTCTCCACCAGTAAATCGAATTTTGGATACACCCATCTTTGATATAATTTTTATAAATCGACAAATTTCTTCAGTAGTCAACAGCTTATCTTCCGTGCGAAAGTCTATACCTTCCTCAGGCATGCAGTAAATGCATCGCAAATTACACTGTTCATTTAAGGCAATACGAACGTAGGTAAAAGACCGACCGAATTGATCTATTATAGGCAATGCTGATTGCTTCAGCGTACCATTATCAGGGTAGGATTGTGTTAAATTTTCTGCCATCCTCTTTCCAATTCACCCCGACATAATAATGTCGGGGATCGGGAGCTAATCCAGATGTTTCCGTCTGGACCGTTCCGGCTTCAAACCTTAACTGTTTACTTACAGACGTAGGTTATTCAGCTTCGAGATATTTTCTTTGATGCTAAATTTACAAATTATCTGCAAAATTATGAAGAGCCTTTACTAAAGAATAATTAGACATTTAATAATCTATGTCCTGGGGAATTTCCCTTGATTAAAGATACGGTTTTATTTATTTCTGTGATCGCACTGTCAATTTCATCTTCAGTATTGAATCGCCCTATACTAAAACGAACAGAAGAAAGAGCTAACTCATTACTATATCCCAATGCTTTCATAACATGAGAAGGCTCAAGATTTGCGCTGCTACAAGCCGAACCCGTTGAACAAGCAACACCTTTCATCTTCATTATTATTGTTTCTGCATCAATGCTTGGAAAACATAGATTGATATTATTCGATAAGCGATTAACTCTACTACCATTTACAATTGTATCTGAATGAACAGCCGTAATTTCATTAATCATTTTATCTCTAAATTTTAACAATTGTCTGTTTTCTTCTTTCTGATTTTCTCCGGCAATTTTTACTGCTTCTCCAAATCCAACAATCAACGCAACTGGAAGTGTTCCTGAACGAAAACCCCGTTCATGCCCACCACCATCTATTTGCGATTTCAGCTTAATCCGGGGATTCTTTTGATTTACATACAGTAATCCAATTCCTTTTGGCCCATAAATTTTATGAGCTGATGCGGCCAGTAGGTCAATATTCATTTCTTGCACATCAATGTTTAATTTCCCGAAAGATTGAGCAGCATCCACGAGAAAATAAATAGAATTCTCCCTGCATATTTCACCGATTTCTTTTACTGGCTGGATAGTTCCTATTTCATTATTCGCATGCATGATGGTAACTAATAATGTATCACCTTTAATAGAACTCAACACATCATCAGGATTTACACAGCCATCTGAACCCACAGGTAGAATTGTCACTTCCCAACCTTTCTTTCTCATTGAGTCATATGTATCCAAAACAGCTTTATGCTCAGTATTTTGGGTAATGATATGATTCTTTTTTCCCGTTTCATTCTCACACACACCCTTAATTGCGAGATTTATGGATTCCGTAGTTCCACTGGTGAAAACAATTTCCCGAATCTTGGCGTTCAATTCAACCGCCAGAATTTTCCGTGAATTTTCAATAGCTTTTTTTGCTTCGTGTCCAAAACTGTGATGGATGCTGGCAGCGTTTCCAAATTTTTCTTTATAGAAAGGCAGCATTGCCTCAAGCACTCTAGGGTCCATTGGTGTTGTGGCGTTATTATCCAGATAAATGGAAGGATATTTTTCCATCTAATTACCTAATATTTGTCCTGAACCACCGTTTTTCAGCATTACGATTTCTGAAAGAATACTTAACGCTATTTCTTCGGCAGATTTCGCATTTAAGTCCAGCCCTGCCGGTGAATGAAACCGTTTCATTGCTTCTTCTTGTATATCATTTTCTTTCAGATACTCCAAAATTAAATCAGCTTTTTTTCTGCTGGCGACCACTGCAACATAAGGAATCCCTGCCTTCAATGCAGAAAATGTTTGTTCATGATCATCCCTGTAATGTGAGGCGAGTATGAAATAATCAATTGATTCATCTATTGATTCTAAATCCAAAGGATCCGTAATAATTTGATCTGCATTTTTAAAACGACTTTGCTCATCTTCGGGAATTTGTACCAGAACACGAAAATTTAACTTATGTCCAAATTCGGCTAGAGTTTCTACTACTCGCCCCATTCCTCTAACGAGCAATACAGGTGCTTTTTTATGGGGTTCAACTAAAATGGTCATAATGCCTCCACAAGGTATGCCAAGTTCCATATTATCACTCTCAAGATTTACATCAATGATACGCGGTTTCCCGTCTGCTAATGCTTCTAACGCTGTTTGAGCCACACGATTTTCAACACAACCGCCGCCGACCCAACCCAGTATTCGCTTTCCATTTTTATCGAAGATAGCTTTATCTCCTGTTTTACCCGAGGATGACCCTTTTACTATAATGACTGTAGCTATGGTAAAACTTTCATTGGCTTCCTTCAGGGCATTCATGGTTTGGAAAATATTTTTATTAAATGCCATAATTTTAATTTTTTAGTAAATAATTTTTTAAATCAGATTCCGTATCAATATCGATTAATATCCCTTGTGAATGTATTTCAACTCCAACAGAGTTTTCATCATTTAAGATGGATTTCGCACCGCGATCTCCTAATAAAAGAGTTAATTCATTGAAATATGATTTTGGGAAAATAACTGGGTTTCCTTGCTGACCATTTTTTACCGGGTAAATAATTTTTTTATTATCAAGCTCACAGAACTTAATCAATAATGACTTTATATCCTTTGTATTGATTCCCGGCATATCACCCAATAAAATCATTGAGCCTTCTATATCATCTCCAAGCGCTTCAATTCCAGCTTTTATTGTAGAAGACATTCCCGTTTCCCATTTGTAGTTTTTAACGAATTTTACAGGATATTCTTCCAACGTTTTTTGAATTTGATCAGCATCATTTCCCAATACTACAATAAGCGGGTTTACCTCCGCTTTCAAAGTAGTAGAAATAACAGTTTCCAGAATTGTTTTGCCATTTATATCAATCATCAGTTTATTCCGATTCCCCATTCTGCAGGATGATCCAGCAGCTAAAATAATTCCGGCAATTTTCATACTATACATTTTGGTAGGTTGAATTCTTCAAAATTTGCTGACTTTTTCTACTCTCTAGTTTAGGCAAATATTATTCAAATCCCATCAAACTGTTTATATTATAAATAGGGTTGAATAGTATTTAGGTCTCGGTATTAATAATATGGCCTTTAAACTTTATATTTGGGTTTAGCCAAAAACAATTGGCTAAGTCAATTGTTTTTAAAAAATTCCTTATGGGGTAAAAGTAAAAATTATGCTATTGTTTATAACTATTAAAATATAAATATTTAAGATCAAACTTAATCCAATAAAGCATTTTCTGATTTATTGAATGGAGGCGAATAAATTACTTCACTTTTTAAAAACCCTTGTAAAAATATACCAGCCAATTTGAAAAATTCGCCATCTATTTTTTCAGCCAAGTTTTCTGCAAACATTTTTGCCCAATCTGAAAAATGGTCATGGCCAAAATCATAAAATGCTTTTTCACATACTTCTTTTTCTTCAACTAATTCATCTTTTTGAGCTATTAACTCCTTTAACAATAAGAATGAGATGAATTCGGTTTGAGTTGAAATATGGTCTGCTCTTTCGATGGATTCAACTTCCATCCCAAATGCCTGATAAAACCCATTCAAATCTGCTAATTTTTGTGTAAGAAAAAACACATCTGAATTCTTTAGATGCTCCAATGCATAGGGCGCTATTTTTTTAGATAGAGTATGGCCAAATACATCCACAAATTCACTCCTGATATTTTCTATTTGCGATATATCAAGTTTTGCTATCAATTTTTGGAATGACTTTGATAAAGTGGAATCTTCCCGATTTTCTTCTTCCAATTGAAAGCAGGCATCCAAAACGCAACTCTGAATTTTTGGAGTAAACAACATAGCAAATTTTTGGCTCTCTGGATCTGAAAATAGTGCGGACACTGCACCGTAAAGTGTTGAACGTGCTTCTAAATAATTTTGTTTGGTAATTGTATTCATATCAAATTGAGTTAAAATGATTTGCAGGCCGTTCATACATTGGCTCTTCTACAGTAGTCCTAACACATTCTTTACCCTTTTCGTTATAACCGATAACCGTATCATTAAAAATATTCAATCTTTTTTGGGAACCGTCAGAAAGGGTGATTTCTTTTTCATAAATCTTGGGTCCTTTTTTTATTTGGTATTTGTAAATCACTTCCCGTTGGGCTCTGAATAGTTGCAGAATCGCCATGAGCTCACGGGACGGAGCGGCATACCTATCTATGGTTTGTTCTACTCCAGGTCCAAACATTTGAGTCAAGTATGGCCTTGGTACCCATCTTGGTGGGATGTAAAAAATATTCGGTTCAGTACCAAATTGGGGGTATAGAGGCAAAGCCACTTTTTCCTTATGGATCATCCAGTAAAGCGGGTTTTCTTCATCTTTGGTCCATAATCCATCCTGATTCATTTTCACCAAACCCTGCATGCGTATTTTCCCTACACAGGAGGACATACACCGTGTTTCTACCGAAACACCATCGGGCGTAATATGACCATCTTGTCCTTCCAGACGAGGATAACAGGCAATACACTTTTCTGTAATTTTAGTCTGACCATTGTACATAGCTTTTTTATAAGGACAAGCTTCAACGCATTTTCGATAACCTCTGCACCTTTCCTGATCAATAAGAACTACACCGTCTTCATCTCTTTTATAAATTGCTTTACGTGGGCAAGCTGCCAAACAAGCAGGGTAACTGCAGTGATTGCAGATTCTCTGGAGATAGAAAAAGAAACTCTTGTGTTCAGGAAGTTTTACTGGTTCGCTAATAAAACCCATCTCATCAGTTTTGTTAATTTTTGGCGGAGATGCATCTTCACCAATATTGGGCTTGGTCCATTCAATATCTTCCGGTAAATAACCTAAAACACGAGATTGTCCATTTTCTGTTTTTTCTTTTTCCGCTGCTTCAAAAATGGTCATACCGTTATATTTCCCCTCACTATTCCACGTCATGGATTTTTCCTGACGATTGTGAGCATTCTGCATCAGGTTTAGCAATTTCACATCCCAATATTGTGGATAACCACCATAAGGTTTTGTTTCCACATTATTCCACCACATAAGTTCCTGACCTTTGGAATAAGTCCAAGTACTTTTACATGCCATCGTGCAAGTTTGGCAGGCAATACAACGATTAATGTTGAAAACGGAAGCAAATTGCCTTTCAGGATATTTTCCCACATAGGGATAACTCATATCTCGATTAATTTGCCAATTATATACTTTACTCATTATATAACTCCTGTACATTTAACCTCTGGATATTTTCATAAACCTGACTAACAATTTTTCCGATGGATTCTTCTCCCAATTGGGAAAAAGCCATATGCAAGCCACCATAAAAAGGATTCGAAAACATGTTCATTAATTCATCTTTCGTTGTACCCATATCTCGAAATTCTTCAGCCATCACCTGCGCTTGGTGGGCGATATTTCCACCTGGAATTTCCATCGTTTTTATTTCAAAAGGATCTTCCTTATCGTAATCTTTTACCATTCGTCCCATTCATCTCCACCTGGTGTTGTCAAATTACCGGCAATATATTCCTTCATAAACTCACTTTCATTTGCTGGGGTAAAACCAGTTTTAACCAGGTCTAATTTACCTTTACCTTTCAACCCTCCTTTTTCAGCAAAGGTTATTTTTACCAAGGTCTCTTTCGGCACCGTATTAATGGCGTGGTTGTCCGCTTCAAAACCAAATATGAAACCCATTTTTGCTTTTCCCTTATGAAACAAACTGTCTAACTGCATCATAGGCATCTGCCATCCATAAGTCAGGGATTGATGGGAGCCATATCGATAACTGGCCTGATATCCTGTATCTTTGGATTGTGCCCGCCCATCCGCTCGTGTTTCATGAGCCAAAACAGATTTTTCTGTGGCCATCCAAGCACCGTGTTTTATCATGATAACATGATAAGGATAAGATGGATTGTAGCGGCAACGCACCTTCAATCGGGCTACTTTATAAAAAGAGTCCTTCACGTCAAAATTGCGATAAGGACGGTTTTGTGGGTCCGCATCAATATAAACATAATCACCGTCTTCGATACCTATATCTTTTGCAGCATCAGAGTTCATATACATGGTATGTTCACCTACGCCCGGCTGACGTTTGTCCATTCGGTATGGATCGCCAAAAGGATTACTCCAGATAAACTGCCAATCTGTTACAGCCCAGCTTGAATGGGTTGAATGGCGGGATTTCGGTGTCAGACAATAAAAGGAAAAACCGTCTTCCCATAAAAAGTTTTTCGTCTTTTTCACTTTTACCCAAGGAAGTTTTACATTTCTGACCTGCCGTTCTTCCGCAGAAGTGGCATCGATTGAAATCCCATAATCTTCCGGCCGTATCAGTGGATTGTTTGACACAATCACATTGGGAAGATAGGGTGTGGCTTCCGGGCCTTCTCGATGAACGATGAAATTTTCACCATATTCAATAATTTCCGGTTCGTCATTATAAGCCTGCAACCTTCCTGTTGGTGTATAAAAAGGAGTGCTTTCTTTAATTTGTTCATAGAATGGAATTCGTGGGTAGGTTCGAAATAACATGAGCGCTGAACCGGGCTCTCCATATTTCCCATCCATGATATCTTTCGTCGTGTAACCTTTAGTTGTGTTACTTCCATCCAATAAACGGTCAATATAAATCTCCGTTTTGCCTTCCAATACAAATTTCCAGTATTTTTCAAATCGATTATCTTTCAGAATTTTTCCCAACTGTTTAGCCACACTGGCCCAAATGAGCACATCATCTTTTGAATCGAAGACAGGTTTCAAACCCCCATTCCAGATTTGTAAAAATGGATTAGAACAAGATGCCGTTAATTCATAATTCTGTTGCTCTGCCCAACTGTTTGCCGGTAAAACAATATCCGCATATTCACAAGTGGCTGTCATTTCTATATCCTGGCTGATAATCATTTCAATTCCGGGGTTAGTGTTTTTCACCATTTCATAATGATATTTGGCGTTATTAAGCAAATTCACATTGTTATGCCAGATCGCTTTGGTGGGTGTGGGCATATGCGTTTCGCCAGTAAATGATTTCTTCCCATATTTAGGAGTATCCACCAACAAAGGAGTATCCCCTACATTCCAATAAGATGGTTCTTCTCCACGGGCATATCCCTTGATTTTTAATTCCTTTGCTCCTGCTTTCGGATTAAGATTTGGTTCAAATGGATCTTCCGCTACCCAACCTTTAAATCCCGGTCCAACTTCAGCCGAGCCTTGAAAAAGTCCTGCTTTGTAATTCCCAGCCCAAGTATGACATCCAGCGCCACGCTTGCCAATATTTCCGGTAAGAATCACCGGCAAATAACAAGCTCGATTATTTTCCACAGCATGAAACCAATGATTCAAACCTTCACCAATATGAATTGCCGCAGGTTTAATCGTGGCTAAATCTTTCGCCAACTCTTGGATCAACTCCTTATTGGAATGAGTAATTTCAACTACCGTATCCAGGTCATAATCTTTTAAATGAATATGCTTATAAGCCCAGAATAAGGTACACACTTCGATTTCTGTGCCATCATTATTCTTGATCTTTCCATCCCAGTCTAATGCTGGATCAATTTTTTTCTTTTTCAAAAATTCACCAATATCTTCACGTGTAAGCGGCTGGATGGTTTTTGATGTATTATCGTAAATAGTAAAATCACCAATTTTCTCGTACTGCTCTTTCTTCATCCCGTGGATTTTGAAACTGGGTCCATTCTCGGATAATTGATTTTTGTAATCCGAAATGAAATCTTCCGGTTTCAACCGCTTTAGTGTATCCTTCCGAATCAATAATGGAAAATCCGAAAATTCTTTCAGGAATTTTTTATCGTGCCAGTTATTATCAATAATGATCTTGGATATACCGAGAAGTAAGGCCGTATCTGTGTTGGGACGAATGGTTAGCCAGTAATCAGCCTTGGAAGAAGATGGTCCATATTCAGGTGAAACATTCACCAGTTTACCACCCCGTTCCATAATTTCTGCTGCAAAGTGGTTATCCGCCCGTTTGTTTTCTACCAAGTTTTTTCCAATTGAAACAAGTAGTTTGCTGTAACGCATTTCATTCATATCTACATCAGATGCTTGGAGTCCATGAACAAATGGAAAACCCGGTGCCTGATCACCATGCCAAGTATAATTGGACCAATTACGGCCGGCTTTTGCTTCTTTTCTATTTACACTACGAACATGATGATCCACCAATGCTAAAGTATTACTGAATCGGTAAGCACCATATTTCCCTATCACACCTAATAATCCCATACCACCCCGCAATTTTATAGTGCGTGTCCCGGCACCTTCCCAATGGGTGAGCATTTCTTCAGGATAACCTTGTTCTAATAATCGTTTTTTCCCAATATCGCCGCTGTAAGTTTTAGAAATATTGATGAGCCCGTTGGCAATATATTTTTCAATTTTATCCCAGGATATTTTCACCAATGTATCGGTTCCGCGAGAATTAAATTTATACTTATCTCGATTATTTTGGGAAAGGTACGGAAACCCATCATCCGCCCACTGCTTCCAGCCTTTTCTCACCATGGGGTACTTTAATCGGTAACTGCCGTAAATCCGTCTGTGAAAAGTGAATCCATTTGAACATCCTCGGGGATTCCAAGCATGGGTACATTGGTTACCATATAAGTCTTTTATTTTATGGGAATCGTAATTTTGTTCTGTTCGGATCATTACTCCATTTCTATTAAACCCCTGTAAACGACATTCATGGGTACAATTAGGAGAACAGATAAATGTAAATGAGTCATCAAATTTGTATTGGTTGCGGTAGATCTTTTCCCAGCCCCGATTTGGGTAATGAGCAAGGGGATTATCTATATCAGGATTTCCTTTCAGGAAAAACATACTTCCGGGCATGGACCATAGCAGACCTGCACTACCTAATCCTGCAGTACCGACTCTTAAGAAATCTCGGCGACTAAATAATTTATTTGATGAATTACTTTTCTTCATATTTTTTTTATTATCTGACATAATGAACTCACCTAATCCTTTAATTCTAATTGATACCAAGTAGAAACCATTTTTTGTCCGTTGCGGTCATTTTCACTGCCATTCCAAACCGCAAATCCTACAGGAATAATATCACCCTTATTAAAATCCACTTTTTGTTCGCTATCGGAATTCAATTCCCTAACAAAAACAACCTGCCATTTCTGTCCATCCCAAACACCCTTTCCCATTACTTTTTGCTTATTTTCCTGAAGAGATGTGACTGTTTGAGGACCAACAGCGGTAACATTTTCAACGGAAGATGCTTTCCCAGGTTCTGAATTAATATTTCCTGCATCCCTTCCAGATTGATAGGCCATCTCATTCATAAGTGTGGGATAAGATTCTACATCTGAATCACTAGCCCGATTTGCGTAGACCAACGCAATATCGGAATCCGTTTTTTCATTCGCCCGCATTTGCCATTCTGCTTTCCAAAACCAAATGTCTGTAGGATGAGCTTCAGACCCCATTCCATGAAATCCTTTTGTTCCATCAATAGAGAATTGAATAGCCGCCCCATCCTGAAAATCCTGAACCCGATATAATTCTTGATCTTGGGACTTATCTTTCCATTCCAATTTGATAGCAATATATCTTGAATTATAAAGTGCCTGCACATCCACCATTTGGTAATTCACATTATCACTTTGCCATAGGCGGGAAATAGGGATTGAATAGGTTTCGGCACGATTCCATTTGGTGAAAGTAAGGTCCATAAAATCATCTGGTTTTTTAAAACGATTTGTTTTTCCTGCGACCAATTTTCCGTCTTCTGGTTGTTTGTGTGAAAAATCATTTGATTGCGTTTCAAGACTTTTAACAAAATGAACAAGAGCCCAAGCCAGTTTATTCTCTTCTGTTTTTGGTTTACCCAATACATCAGCCAGATTTCCATAGGATGGCATGGGAGTTCCATCCATACCACCAACAAATCGTAAGTATAGGTCATGAGGCATTCCCCCGCCCAAATATACACCGGATGTAAAGTCTCTAGGAATTATTGAGTAGCCCCTTGAATCCACTAATACATTTGATGAAGGTCCATCACCCTTTCCTTTTTCTCCATGACATTTGTTACACTCAATTTCAGAATATATTGATTTCCCTAATCTCAATAATTCATCTGTTTGAGATATTTCATCTGGTATTTGAATTGGAATTGAATTACTATTGTTAATATTGCCTATTTTTTTTACATAATTAACAATGTCTTGTAATTCACTGGAATTTAAAAAATTAAACGAAGGCATAGCCGTCCCGGGCATTCCATTTGATATTGTAGCTATTAAATCATTATCTGTCGGGAGGTGACCAGCTTTCGTGCTACGAATTTTAAATAAACCACTAGTTAGGTCTCTGGGTTTAGGATATAAAAGGTAAGATAATTCACCATTACCCTTTCCTTCTAAACCATGACAATTAGAACAATATTCTTTATAAAGGGTTTCCTCTCTTTGATTTTGAGCTGGCAGAGACCATATTGTTATAGTTACTAAAATCCACTTAAAAATAATGATTCTTTTTGAATTGTGAGGCTTTTTATTCATTTTTCACTCCACAAGTATCTTATTTTACTTGTTTAATAGGTACATCAAATAAAAAAAGCCACATTTAATTTGCGACTTCTTTTAATCATCTAGGTATTTGCAAGTGTTGTATTTGTTACCTTGATAACGCATTTATTTTGACCGGAAACAGATATTAGTTTTTCATATTTATATTGTGTTAGGGTAGATTAATTATTAATAATATTTATATGAAATATTAATATTATTAATATA